>NZ_JAFCLS010000053.1 GCF_018131075.1 Bradyrhizobium sp. JYMT SZCCT0428
GCGGCGGATTGGCTCGAGGGGCGGAGCATTCCGCAGGCGATGGATATCCTTCCGAGCCCGCTGACATTGAGCAATATCTCTCAATACGAAAGTGATCTGGCGAATCCCGGCGCGGTTTACAACGACCCGGCGCGTCGCGATGCCTACCTCAAAATGTACGGAAACATTTGCTACGACACTCGCGATCAATACGTCAATTTTCCCTGGTCTTCCGAGCGGAAATAAGATTGGAAGCCCGAGGTCAGGGTGTATATCGGTCCGCAGACTCTTTTCGGATCATCCATTGAGATTATCGCTGTGACCATCGTCGATGCGCTGGATCCTAACAAGTTTATGCTGCTGCGAAAGGCTGCGTTAAAAAAAGTCCCGCGATGAGCAGGGCAATTTCACGCTGAGACCGGGCTAACTCTTACCGATTTGTCGGCATCATCTTGGCAAGCAACCCACCAAAGGGCTTATAGGATTGCATGGCAAGATCGCGATATAACGCGCCGATCTTCTGCGACTCGGCCATGAACGTCTCGAAAGACGACTTTGCGAATTCGCTTTGCAATTCAATCGCCTTGTCGACGGACTTCACGCCTGAGATCTTCTCGACAAACAACCTGGTGTCTTCAAACGATTTCTTGGAGTAGTCGGTGTAAGCTCTGGCAATCGCGTGAATGCCCGCTGGGACCGAATTCATCGACGCTTCGGCGGCATCGATCTGTTCTCTGCTATCTGGCTGTTGCTGCGATATAGTCCGAATTGCGTTATTCTGGTTGGCGTTAGACATTACGGGTCCTTGAGTGTTTCGGGAGTGAGTCAATGTTTCGCGTCGCCATGTTGCACTGAAAGCTAGTTCCCGCTTGTCGCTTGAGCGGTGCTTGTATGGTCATTCGATGTTATCGGAACTCAGTGTTGTGATGGCCGCCTCGAACGTATTCAGACGGGCAGAACTCGGGCAGCGGGCCCAAAGCCTTTTGCCGCGGGGCTATCGCGGATGCCCGGCAGTTGGTGACGGTCAAGATGTGAATGCTTTGGCAGCACCCGCTAAATTACAAAGCGAAAAAACTAGGCCAATTGCTGTTTTCCAAGATCGCAGTGGTTTTACGTTTATCGACTCCTTCTGCAGTTAGGGACGCCTCGATGCGCATGCGGGCGGTTTTTCATTTGCCCCAGATGTTTCTGATCCGTTTGTCGGCCACCGCGGTGTAAACGACCGTGTTCGCGATCGAGCGATGGCCCATGAAGGCCTGAAGCGTTCTCGTGTCGATACCACGCGCGGACAGGGCGTACCCTGCAGCGTGGCGCAACATGTGAGCATGGATTGGGAATGGCAGCTCTGCGGCGACGCCAAGCCGTTCAATTAGCTTCTGAGCGCCATCGACAGAAAGGGGCGCCTTGCGCTCGGACAGGAACACGAAGTCTGCATGAGGTTGCTGGCGCCGTAATGCCCGCAACAGCCGCAGCTCGTCGCCCTGCAAGCCGTGGATGCCAGGTGTACCGTTCTTGGCGCGGCGGATATGGACGGTCGCGGTATCAAGATCAATCTGCTGCCAGCGAATGTCGACCAGCTCGCTGACGCGTAATGCATGCCGGAAGGCGATGAGGATGAGCATCCGGTCGCGAACCGGGTTGCGGCTATTGCCGGCCGTGGCAAGCAGGCTTTCGATCTCGCCCTCCGTCAGATACTCGCGCTGGCGATAATCGGCGTTCTTGGCCCGACCACCGCGAACTGTCGGCTTTTCAGACTGCGAAGCCCTCATCTGTACAACAGTATTCATTGGTAAATTTCCCTTTAAGCAAATTAACCGTCGACATAAAATCTATATTGACGACAGTTGTAAAGGGTATTCCGCATCCCTTGCGGGCAACCACGCCAGCACCCGGGAATTAGGCCGGCCATAAGGCTCAGCTTTGCCAAACGGATTAGCTTTCGATGACATTACGCCGCAGGTCCTTGAGCCGCAGCAGCATGGTGAGCATTCGTTCGAGCTTACGGTCGAGGTGGACCTCGTAGCGTCCAAGTCGCTCCAGCTTGTTAGGATCCAGCGCGTCGCCGAACGCCTGCTCGCGGATCAATGGCCGGTTTGCCAATTCCTTCTGCCGATTTTCGAACCAAGGCAGCACCTCTCCTTCGAGGAAGTAACGCAGGCCCTCGACGTCCGCGGTAGCTGGCTCTTTGCCGTCTGCAAGTTCGTCCGGATCGCCAGCGAGCGTATCCGCCCACCAAGTTTGTGTATCCTGGCGCAACGCCGCCAAGGCGGCCTCGTAGGCGTCGTTTCGCTTGGAACTAAGCAGTTCGAGAGCATCGCGGGTCATGGTCTCATCCGCTGCCATGTCGGTCATATCCTCCTGGGTATCCGCCACCGTGGCCCGTATGGCGTCGACCACGCGCTCAGACTGGCCAGAAGTATCGAGATGAACCAGCGCCACCTTTACCGTCTCGCGGTAGGATGCCAGCGTCCCCTCCAGCCCGCGCCGGTGCGCGGCAGCCTCAGCAAGGCGAAGCCTGCGCTTGCGCCAGAAGATGCCGGCGATCTCCTCGACGAGGTGCTCCTCGGTTGGGCCTAGCGGACCATGCTCGGCCACTAGCGCCTCGACAACCGCGCGGTATTCGTCGGTACTTTCCCAGGGCAGCACCGTGTAGCCCGACAGCACGCCGTGGCGCAGCGCGTTGAAGCGGGTGATCTCGGTGCCGCCGGTCTCGGCCGGCAATGTCTGCGTCGTTTTCGTCATCGTTGCGTTCCTCGGTTCATTTTAGGCGCGGCGGGATGTCCGGCGGCCCAGTCGTTCCACAAAGCCCATCAGGCCCCTCGTCGATCGCTCTTCGGCTACGTCATGGACGCGACGCCAACGCTCGTAGGTTCGCCAGTGCATGCCCTTTGGCTTGTCTGGAAACTCCTCCAGCATGTTTGAGCTGCCACTCAGCCGCATCCGGATCTTTTGCGATTTCCCTAGCCCGCGCTGATGGGCCGACTCCTGCTGGCTTGCGTAGGCAAGCCGATAGCAGTGACGGCAGGCGAACAGGCGTCCGGCGCCGTACAGCTTGATGACCCGGCGACCGCAATAGTCCCCGTTTGCAGCGGCCGAACACTCAAACCAAGGCCGCTCGCCACCGAGTCGGCATGACGTCCATTCTATGCCGACCCGCTGCTCGACGTCGCGCCAACCCTCGCCATACGAACGGCTTCGATATTTCAGCGTCACGCCATGGCGTTGGGTTTCGACGTTGATGGACGCCACCCGCTCGCCATCCCGGGTCCAGGCCCAAGAGAACCATTGCGGCGGTCGGAGATAACCACGCCGATGCCATTCCAGCACATCAACAGACCGGCAACTCTCGACCGTATTTTTTCCGCCGCCTGCAGGGCGCGCCATCCATCATTCCATTTTCGTCGCCAAAATAATCGAAATCGCTTGCCAAATTGATATCTCGTTGCCGTTACTTCTAAGCAGCACTCGCACGCCGTGACGTTGCTCAATCTCCTTTTCGTCACCAGTTGTCACCACTGGCACCGGTCATTCCCTAACACCCTAGGAAACATACCTATTCTCACATATACAAAACTAAGTGGTGACACTGGTGACAGTAGTGACAAAGCCAGTGCCGCAGTGACTTCTCGATGTCACCACTCTCACCCTGTCACCAGCTTAAGGGTGGTGACGTTCTCGTTTCCGTCCTCGGCGTCACCAGTAGTCACTGGTTTTCGGTACTTCCAGACCCGCTTGTCACCAGTCCGAACCTGAATGCGGTGACAACCTTGGGCCTTCAGGCTCCGGGCCACACGACTCTGCTCCGCTTGTGTCCAGCGAGACTTGTCGAGGTGTAATGCGTTCGTTAGGACGTCCGAAACTGTGACCTCTGAATAGAGGTCAATGTACGAGCCGATGATCTCGTCCCAAGGGTCCCCGATGTAGCGATCCCGTTGATGGCGCTCGGCGTCTCGCTGGGTTTCCTGCTTAGTGATCCACCAAGGCACATTCGCGCTATACAGAAACACCGCCTCCGCCCAGAGCTGGTCCCTCATATCGCGAAGCATCTCGACGTTTATCTTGCCGATCTTCACAGGCCAGAATCGCCGGCCACCGGTCTCGTCCTTCAAGTAGCCGTCGGCATTGGTCGTGCCCCAGAAGACGCAGGAACGAGGGCTCTCAATGATCCGGCTGCCATACGGCGGCCGAAAGCGGTCGGTCGTGCGCGTGATGAAGGCCTTGATCCGAGAGACTTCCATACGTGACATCGCGTCGAGCTCGGAGACCTCGATACCCCACACCCCCCGTGTCTGCATTGCCGCGTCTTTGGAGCCCAGATCGGCCAGCTCGTCGCTGAACCAAGGATCGAACAGCGCCTTGACCGCGGTGGACTTCCTAGCGCCCTGGGCGCCCTCGAAGATCGGAACCGTGTCGACCTTGCAGCCGGGTTGGTATATCCGCGCCACCGCAGCGATCAGCATGGCCCGGCCCACGGTCTCATTGTAGGCCGTCTGCTCGGCGCCGAGGCAGGTTGAAAGCCAGGTACCCGACCTCGTCTTGCCGTCGTGCTGAAGGCTTGAGAGATAGTCGATCACGGGATGGAAGGTGCGGTCGCGTGCAACTGCTTCGACGGCCTGCGCCGCCGTTTGGGTGTTCACGGCGATGCCGGCACGCTGCAGCCATTCCGCCGTCAACAAGTCGTCGTGCGACGCCCAGACTCGCGGAGCCCATTCAATGGTTTTGAAATCCCAGGGTGGAGCGTCGCCGACGATCGTTTCCATTGCGAATTGATCGTAGGCCAGCACGCCATGCCAGGGCGGCGCCGCTCGTAGCGCCGTGATGGCATTCGCCAGCAACGGTTTCGGTGTACCCGTGTTCGTGAGAAGAAGATGTTCGCGCCAAGGTTCGGATGTTTCACTCATTCAAACCTCATTAGCACTGGGTAACAAAGATCTAGCGCTCCCCACTCCTCAAGTTTGGCGTCAACCTCGTCAGAGGTCATCGTTCCGGCCTTCAACGATTTGCCGACAATGGTTGCTTCGCTGATGAGCCACTGCGCGCGGGTCACCATGAAGCGCAGTCCGGCAAGCTGGAGTAGCCTACGGATTTTCGGGTCCGTGACGGCTAGCGGCAAAATCGTCTGTAGCGGTTTTGTATGTTGGTTCATCGCGGGCAAACTCCCCAAATCGGAGGAGCAAGCGAGGCCGCCATGCAGTAGCCGACCGCAAATCGCCGACGAAGAGCTGCCGCTTGAAGTTTGCGGACCGTCTCGGTATTCTCTCCGGTGTGAAAACTAGACTGCAACCTCGGGGCGCCCTGGCAGGCGCCCCTTAGCATTTTAGGGCACGGCGGATGCCCAGCTTTTAGTTCTGACATTCTCAAATTCTCCTTCCCGTTCAATGCCGGAACGAAAAGGGAAATTGTCAGATGTGCCGTTGAAATCGCTGGTCTTTAAGATGACTCTTAATCATCGGGTCCCAGGTTCGAGCCCTGGTGCGCCCACCAAGCTTTTCAAGAATTTGGCCAGATAGCCGCCACGCAGCCCGCGAACCGTTTGCGCGGTCGCGGCCGAGTTCCGCAGGTGGACGGGGGCGAGCGTCCGCTTCAGCTTGTTGACGGCGCGAACGGCCAGACCGAGCAGGAACGGGCTGGTCTGGCGGAACACGGCGACCTTTTTCACATAGCCCTCGACATGCCATTTGGCGTGCGCACCGTTGTGGAAAACGATCACGTCACCGACGCCGTAACGTTTCGGTGGCATGTCCTTGCTCTCAAGCACGATCGATCCTTCCTGGATCACGATGGTCTCGTCGACATCGTAGTACCAGTTGAATTTGCCCTCGGTGCAGGACCAGATCACGGTTGTGGCAGCGCCGTCCGCGCTCGTCGACAGCACATGCGAGCGGGCTTCCGGATTGCCTTCAAGGATCCAGGATGGCTCGATCGGCGACGGCTTGAGATCCACGTTCAAATGGCCGGTTTCAATAAGCGCAAGCGGCATCGATCACCTCAGCGGATTGAATAAGTAGGTACGGCTCAACAGCGTCCCGGCTAAGCGAGGGGCCGTTCAGTTGGCGGCCTCTTTCATTGGTCTCTCTTGAGACCCACCCTGGAGCTTTAGGAGAGGAGCGGTCGAAAATGGATAATATCGCCCGAGAGAACAAATCGCCGCACGGCAATGGCGACATTGCGGTCTTGCGAGACGATGAGCTTGATGGCGTCACCGGCGGAGTCGGCAAGACCATTGGAGCAAAAGCCAAAATTATAGACGGTCGGTTTAGTACATGACCCTTGGTTTGCCCGCATGGAGCGCATCGCCGACGGCGGGCGAGGGGTGCGCTGGCCCATGAAAGCCGAGCATTGCGCATGTTCCACGCCTTGCACGCGATCTGATCCGCGTTCTTGAGCGCCCACGGGCCGGGACGTTTTCGGGTGCGCATGCCGCATCGAAACGGCAGCGCGCGGTGAATGCAAATTATCAATCCTTTGGGGATCGAAACGGCGCGAACCCACTTATGTGAAGATCCACGGAACGCTGCCGTAGTGCGAGGTTGCTAAGTAGCGAAGTTGAATAGTCGAATTTTATCAGCAAGCCGTTCGACGTTTGAGCGGAAGCGGTCCCATGATTTTTTTGTTCCATGTACTTGAGCTTTTTCAAAGGTCGATTCTGATAGCTATTGATCATCGCGAGGTCAATTCCAAGGAACGTCCGGTGTACATTGGCAGCCCCCAGAGATTCATCTGCATTGACTCTATCAACTCTCAGGTCCTTTTTTTTCCAGCATATAGAAGTCATGGGGACTCGCCTCGAACGAACGGTCGGTAATGGTTTCAGAGACGGACAGCAGTCTCGATGAATTGATCCGCCGGTTATATCTTCTGTACCGTTCCCATTTTGAAGGCTTGAGAGCTCTTTAACCATAACGATCTGCTTAGCGAATAAAGACACTCCGCGTAAAGCAAAGCGCCTGCTCCATAGACACACACATAGGCGACGATGAACGTGTCGATGCTCCAATGAAACAGAAACATAAGAGCGCTGATCAGTGCCATCCCCGCCAGGGTGATGCTGGCGCGACGGGCGAGTGCCTCAAATTTTCCCGCGCCGACCAGCACAAATGCGCACGTTGTTTGTATCAGCATGAACACGAGCATTGCACAAAGTGCCATGCGCATGGTCGGCGAGACTATTCCGCTATGGTTCAAAATAGTGCCAAATATCCTTTCGCCGAACATGGAGACCGCGACAACGCCCAGTGTCATCGGCAACAAGCCCAGCAGGAATCCGGCTGCAGTTGCTCTACCCAATCCGAACGCATTTTCGTTATGTAGCGCGCGCGTTTGATGAGGCAGGACCGTCTCTGCGCCAATCAGATAGGTCATCATCGCGAAGCGCGACACCTTATAGAACATATCGAACGCGACAATTGCCAATCCATCCCCTGTGGCAGACAGCAAGTAGTACGGAAAAATGCTGATCACAAACTTAGCCGATGACAACACGACTGCCGCGCGCGCCTCCCGAAATTTGCGCCTCAGAAAAAGCACACCCTCGAGAAACACTCCACTCTGCAAGGCAAAGCCGTGTGGGCGGGCGAGCCAGACCAGGGCTGCTATCGACGTTACCCATATCAACAAGCTCAGCGTGCCATATGCGACAAGCGAAAGCCCAAAAAGCATCGCGATCGTCACCGCCAGGATCGCAACACGTCTAGCCAGTTCAACGCTCTCAGTCCAAACAAAGCCATCCCTGGCGTTGATGGCCATGCGAAGGGGCATATGCGGCAAAGGACAGACAGCTCCGGCGAAAATCAGGAAGTATGCGATGCTATGATGTGCGACAGGAACAATGCCGGCAAAGAATGCAACACCCAGAGTTGCGACGGCGATGGCAGCGATCGCGCTGTAGATCGTCACGATCGCTAGCACCAGGTCGTGGTCGTCCTGGTTCGCCTTACGTTTGTGGGCCTCACTCAGGTAGTGAGACCGCAGTTCAGAAAATGTCAGAACGGCAATTCCGAGATCGCACTGCACCACAAGAGCAGAGACCGCCAACAAGCCCGCAATAAATGCATACGACTCGAGGCCAATTGTTCGAACCAGCACATACGCCAGGACAAAATTCGATACCGCCGTTAGTGCGGCATTGAGCCCCTTCAGCACAAGAAGAGCTAGCCAGCTATGCGCGCCCCGGCCCAGGCCCGCCAGTATTGCGCTTCTCAGGCCACGTTTGCGAATTGCTGGTTGTGAGTTAAACCGGAACAGTGACATAGCAATTATCCGCGCCAGAGCCGGGCCGGCCGCACGTCAGGCCCTGCGCCATACAGAGCTCTATCGCGAGCCCGACACCCTACCAACGGATACAAAGCTCTATAGGTACAATTCACCTAACCATCCGAGGTACTCACCATTGCCAGTTGTCCAGTCAATGGGGAGGTGGGTGTAATATTTGCCACTGGCGATTGCAGTGGCTTGGTGTAGCGGCGGCACACAGCGCTCACATTTTGTGGTCACGGGAGGCTTGTGTGACGCATTTGCTCCTGGAGAACGCGAATTTGGCTCGCGTGATCTGGCCCGAGGGAGCCTCGTCCGTCCGCGACGGCGCAGAGCCCGAGGTCCAATGCACGCTGGGCCAGGTCATCGGTCGGACTGCCGGCCGATTCCCGGACCAGCCTGCGATCGTCTCCACCAAGTTTGCGCCGCTGACGTACCGCGATCTTCAGCGCCAGTTGGACGGTATCCGCCTGCAGCTTCGTTTGGCGGGGTTCGATTGCAAGGCCCGTATCGGGGTACTGATGCCGAACGGCGCGGAGGCGGTTCTCGCCATCGTGGCGGTAGCCTGCTGCAGCATCGCGGTTCCTCTCGATCCGCGACTGTCCGAGGCGGAATTCGATCAACGTCTCGACATGCTGCGCCTGAATGCTCTTATCGTGCCGCAGGGCCGGGCCTCTGAAGCACGTCAGGCTGCTGAGCGGCGAAGGGTTGCCGTGATCGAAGCCGCTCCGATCGGACACGGTCAGCTTGGACTAGATATCGCCGTGCAGGTCTCCAACTCGCCTGCGATCGACGTTGAACCTGATCCGGGCTCGCCCGCTTTCATCCTGCAGACGTCGGGCACGACCGCGCAGCCAAAGCTCATTCCGTTCAGTCATAGTAATATGCTGGCGGCGGCCGCACGGCTTCAGGCCTGGTTCGGTCTCACGCCTGGGGACCGCTGCCTGAGCGTGTCGTCCCCCCACTACTCCCATGGGCTCAAAGTAACGGTCTTTACACCACTGCTGACGGGCGGCAGCATTGCTGTCCCGGCGAACTTTGCCATCGTGGCGCTCGATGAATGGCTCGATGTGCTGCGGCCGACCTGGGTCTCGGCGGGTCCCACGCTCCACACTGCCGTGCTCGACAAAGCAAAAAGCCTTGAGGATGCGCAGGCGGCGCACACTCTGCGGTTCGTTGTATCGGGCGGCGCGCCACTCCCGAAGGGAGTGCAGAACGACCTGCAGGGCATTTTGGGCGTGCCGGTGCTGGAACATTATGGCTCCAGCGAAGCCGCGCAAATCGCCACCAACCTGCCGCCGCCTGGTCCAAACAGGCCAGGGACTTGCGGGCAACCCTGGCCTGATACCGTGGCCATTGTTGGTGAGGATGGACATCCCTTACCAGCCGGTGAGCGGGGCGAGGTCTGGGTTCGTGGCCCCACCGTGATATCTGGCTATTTCGATGCGCCGGAACTCAATCAAGCTGCTTTCAAGGAGGGTTGGTTTCGCACGGGCGATATCGGCAGCCTCGATCAGGACGGCTTCCTGTCGCTGCACGGGCGCCTGAGCGAACTGATCAACCGCGGCGGTGAGAAGATCGCCCCTGCTGAGGTCGAATCCGCGCTACTGCGCCATCCCGCCATCGCCGAGGCCGCTGCTTTCGCAATCCCCCATCCACGCCTTGGCGAGGACGTCGCAGCCGCCATCGTTCCCCATCCTGGCGCGCAGGCGACACCTGCGGAGCTTCGCCAGTTCCTGCAACGCGCGTTGGCCTCGTTCAAGATCCCGCGGCGCATTCTGATCCTCGACCAACTGCCAAAGGGGGCGACGGGAAAGGTTCAGCGGCGACGGCTGCGCGAGTCGTTCGACGGGCTGTCGGGTGATCAGGGCGCGATGTCCGTGCCTGCTGTGAACAACGGGCCATTGGATCTGGAAGCTGAATTGCTGACCCTGTGGCGGAGGCTGCTCAAGTCCGAGGCTGTGACGGTCGACGATGATTTTTTCGCCAGCGGTGGTGACTCCCTTCTGGCGATGGAAATGCTCATCGAACTCGAGCGGCTCATCGGCCAGCGCGTACCGGAAACGATTCTGTACGGGGCAGAAACGATCCGCCAACTTGCCCCAAGAATCGCCATGCAGACAGGTACCCCGGCGACGCCGTTCTTCCAGTTCGGTGCCAGCTGCGATCGGCCTCCCCTGTTCTTCTTCAATGGGAACCTCGTTACCGGCCACTCGGGTATGCGGCGGATAGTCGAGCTTTTCGGGCCCGATTACCCGATCATTTCCATCGATCCCCATGGTCTTCGTGGGGAGCGGATTCCGCCGTCGATCGAAGAGATGGCCGCCGACCGCCTGCCGCTTGTTCTGCAGAGGCAGAGCAGCGGTCCTTTCCTCCTGGGCGGCAAATGCAACGGCGCCATGGTGGCGTTTGAAACAGCCCGCCTGCTGATGGCCGCCGGCCACAAGGTTGAGATGGTTGCAATGGTCGACCCGCCGACCGTTAGTGCCCGTCCGGTGCCGCGGGCGATCATCGGGCTGATGAAGCCCCTGCTTCCGCTTTACCTTCTGCGCTGGACATATGAAAAAATGGCGGAGCTGGAGCGTCGCTCCAAGGCGACGACGAGCGCGCCGATTACGACCGCCGAGCACGAGATTCCGCCGGCGTTGTGGCACGCTTATTCATCCGCCATGGCGCAATATCTTCCGGCACCGCTTGAGGTCCCTGTGACTTTTTACGCAGCCGAACACGACGGCCGGGCGTGGCGGCATCTCAGTTCTCAACTCGACGTGGTCGAGGTGCCATGGGGACATCATGGCTGCCTGACTGTCGGCGCTGAACAGCTCGTTGATCATCTGCGGCAGAGAATTGACGTTCTGGTTGACGGCGCGCCCTCTGCCATTGAACCGCACAGGTTGCCGATCGCCTCTCACGGGGCGCAAATCGGCGGCCCCGCACTCGGCATCGAAACCTGAGAATCGGACCAGGGCGGCAGCAACGCAAACTGCGCGGTGCCGGCGCCTTGCGATGTTCAGCCAACCGGTCCGGGGATCCAATAGTCGCCGGAAAGCGGCCTGACGCTTACGCCATAAATTACCCCGAGCTGCAGGCTTGGATCGAAATGGCGCATCGTCCGCTCATTGAGATCAATGATGCGGCCAGGCGTTAGTGGCCCCACGTCATTTATCTTGACGATGACCTTCTTGCCTACAGCCTCAACGAGGGCATATTTCGGCCTCGCGCCGTATCGGACCCCACCAAATTTCTGGCGCAGACTCGTCTTGATGGCAGCCGCCCAGACAGTGGGCTCATAGCGCTCGCCGGAGGCTGTGTTCGGGCCGCCCTCCCGCCATCCGGGCCGGAACGGATTGTACGTGGATGCTGCGCCAACGATCGCATCCCCGGAAGCGGCAATGACGACGGCGCTTGAATGAACTGCAGCCATTTCACTTCGAGCAACGGTAACAGAAATGGCGAGCAGCACTACGACGCCGCAAATTGCGGCGCTCGAGCGAAACAACATCATAACTCCTCGATTGATTTTCTGGATCGTTCGATTCCCGATCCCGCAAAAAAATGGTCAAGCGAACGCGGATGCGTTGACGAGCTTGCGCCGATTTTTGCGGATTCGTGCCGACACTGGCGACGGAACCGTTGTGGGAACCAGAGCGGTCCTTCCACAGGTGTCTTTCCCACCGACTAAGAAAGAAATTGCGTCATCAGCATGACTGAATAGAGGCACTTGGTGAGCGCGTGAGCAGGCGCGCGCGTCTGGCCGATGTCGGCTCAGGTCACCAGCGGACGTTCCAGCTGAGCAAGTCTGCTTCGGCCTCACCAGCGGACATGCGAGGCGACGGCGACACGTGATCAGGTAAGCGTGAATCCGGATGTGAGTAAGAGAAGTTTGCCTCGGTCCATTGAGCAGCGGTCGAGGACGAATTTAGAGGCGTCACATGGTCGGGAAATTCTTCGGCCAGATTCCACTGCCGGCCCCCCGCTCGGTGGGATCGAAATTTGCCTCCGTTGACAGTCTCCTCACAACGGGCGTTTCCGCGTTAGCTGAGTGGCGCACTCCCGTGGTCCTTGGCTGCCCCTTGTGTGCCAACGTCGCTTTTGCATCGTGGGCGGGCACGCCGCATTGGCGTCACTTCCCGAAGGGTACAGGTTGCTGCAAACTGCATCTTTAATCTCGCGATTCGTAGATGTCTTGAGGACCCATGAACGAGACCTTGATATCCGCCTGCACGATGTTTCTCATTCCAGCAACGCTCTTGTTTGGCGCTTTAGGTGTCGCGAACTCGTCCTTTCTCAAGATGCTGGTCTGCTTGCTTGGCATCGCCACGACAGGGTTATGGCTTTACCGGATATGGTGGTGGACAAGCCTGTCCTTGATTGATCGCAGAACGGCGCTCGGTCTCGCGGGCATGTTTGCGTGCGCATGGCTGGTGACATTCCTGGTGCAGTTGAAGAATGTGTTCACGCGCTAACTGACTTCGTTCTGTGGGCTGCATCGGCTGACAGCACCTTGGCTCACGACGTCGTCGGCGACGGGTGGCGTAACAGTATCGGTCGACAATATCCGTTGTCGTGCTTCGATCCGAGCCACCGCTGCCTTGCCGAATCGCGGCTCGTTATTGGTGCCCGGCAAGGATTTGCGCGGCGGCGCCGATGCCTTGCCGGAAGGCCTCGTCGAACGTGACAGCCGCAAGCTGCCATTGCTGCGACCTGCCCTGCCAATCGAGCTGCCAGTCCGAGTTCCACCGCAGCTCCTGATCGTCCCAGACGAGGCGCACGATCAGCACGACCTCTCCGCCCCGCCTGGCCACGGCTTCAGCGATCTTCGCGGGCGCGATGCCCGCAAGCGGAAGCTCATTGGCGCCGACGCTCGCCAGCGCTGCGGCATCGGGCAGCACGATGGGCATTCCCCGCTTGGCCGCGGCCGCCAGGAGAGCAGCCCGCTGCAGATCCGTCTCTTTCGAGTCGCCTGCAACCACGTATCGTCGCGCGCCCGGCTGCATCTCCACGAAGACGCCAAGCACCGGGCGGCGGGTAAGCCATGGCTTGACGCCCAACTCGGCAAGCATGCCATTGATGGCGGCCTCGTCGAACTCGGCCGTCAAAATGAAGGAGCGGTCGCGGGTGCCCTGCTCGTCGTTCTTCGGCTTGCCGCCCTTTTCATCACGGTAGGAAAAGTCCCGAACCAGTTTCGCAGCATCGGCCTTGTATGGGTCGAGACGCGGGTCGCCCGCGAGCCGCAGCATGCCGCTTACCTTGACGAGAACGTCTTCCAGGCACGATGCGAAGCCAAAGATACGGTTTGCCTCGCCCTGCCCCGTCACGATGGTTTGCGCGCGATAGAGTTCTGCCGGTGGAATAGCGTTTGCCGCGTTGGCGAGCCACGGTTGCTGCGGCGTGTCCGCGGCGACGGCGGGGAGCGCAAGCAGCACTACCGCCGCGATTGCCGCCAGAAGGCAGGGAATGGAGCGTGTCGTCGCTGGATGCGTCCTCACGGCCGAAAGCCCTCACTTGATGCTGGCTGGCGACGCAGTGCTGATCGCACCTGTCTCCAGGCAAGTTCTCTGTTGGCTATTTTACAGGAAAACTGACGATATTGGCGGCCAGCGAGAGCTGCCTTGCAGTTTCCGATTAGAGCGCGAACGTGACCAGTTGATACAGCGCATAGGCCAGCTGCACGCCCAACACGGCCAAGGCTACGATCATCAAAAAGGAGCTGAAATGCATGAGGGTTGAAACCAAAATGCCCTCTTGAACTGACAATTCTCGCAAGAAGACTTCGAACTGATCAGTATGTCATGCTGCCCTACAAACGTTTGGCAGTTCGAAAAGGAGGCTTCCGCCGCCGCGGAAGTAATGTCATTGCCGCGAACCTCTTCTTGGCCGGAGGTCGCTTGTCGGACGGAAGTTTACGCCTACGTGCCGTAGAAAATCTTCATCCCCCACACCACGACGATGACAGCCGACACCAGCGTGGCTGCCGTCAATATACTTTCTAAGGAAGCGACTCTCATACTACTACTCCGCTTCCCAGCCCCGTTTGCGGTCTAGTTGATTCGTTCGGTCCGCCGCAATCGCGGGAGCGACTGTGTTGAACGCTCGCACGGCAATTGTGGTTTGCGGGCCACATCATTCCCGTAGAATTACGGACGCAGCGAGGGATTCGAACTCCTGGTACGGTCGAGCGGCAGTCGTGATCGAACCAGTCTCCGCCGATATTCTCCGCAAAACGGGACTATCCGGCGACAACTCCGCAGACATCGGCGATTTCCACCCGGGACCGGCGAACTGGGAGTCTGGAGACGAAATCGAATGCGCGAAAAGCCGCGATGCCCGGCCCTATCTCGCGTTTCTTGGAAAGCCTCGTCGAACGCCGGCGCTCTGGCTGGCGACGCAGTGCCAATCGAACGTGTCTCCCGGCAGACTCCCGGAACCAGATCGGTCAGACGATCCGTCTCTGGAAGACACGGTTAGCAAGGGCAGGTCCGGCCGCAGCTGGGGTTTGCGCCCGGCGAGTACGCCGAGACGATGCTGATGTCGATCAGCACCTTCCGCTCCAAAGCGAGAGGTCGAAATGGCGACACCGGGTAATGACAATTAGCATGCGACGCTATTTCCTTAAGCGCTCCGGCAAAATATCCTTCACAGGAATCGCCATAAGTTCCTGCCCGCTCTCGTCGGTGATGATCGCGGCCTCAACCGGTGTCTTAGAAGCCGAATGTATGTTTTCAGCCAAAAGCTCGCGAAGAGAAAGCAGCGCCGCTTCAAAGGCCTCTGCCAAACTCGGCAAATCGATGCCCACAAGGTCCTTGTTGATCTTATCGCCTTGCCGGAAATTTATGTGATATCTGGCCATGCCACCTCCGTCGCCAAGAGTTGACGTCAAGCGAATGGTTCCCCGCGCCAGCGATATCTCACCCGGCAGCCAACAAGTTGCGATTTAGCAACTCGACCTCACATCTCGCGCACGCTCGCCCATCGGTATAGGGCTTTGCGATTCGGTCCAATTCGTGGTCGACGATGCCGCGGCGCAGCAAGCGCCCTCGCGATCGTTCCGATATGACCTACGCGGCCAGGCCCGGTGATAGCGCGAGAGCCTTCTGGCGCCGAAGCAAGCAGAAATGTCATGAGCGCGCTCTCTCCTGCGGAACGGATAAGCAAGGCGAAGAAGCGTTCGTGCGACGTCGGATGATGGCTGCTTTTTCTTCAATGGCCGAGTCGGCGAGCGGTGGAGGCGGGTCCGCTTGAAGCTGGGCAATGCTCCAGGAATAGAAGCGTAAGGTCGACCACCGTGTCGAAAGCTCAACCCAATTACTCTGGCCTGCTCCTGAAACGGTAACGACATCGGACAAAACGCCCGCGCTCGCATCGAGCCACCAGTCGGCTCCGACGCTGGCGACAAATTTCATGTTCGGGTCATTTGTTCGCATGTCCATTTGCACATACACGCCATCGACACTTCCAGCCGCATATTTGCCTCGTTGGGCTGGCCAAAAATGATCGTTGTAACCGGCCGGAGGAGCGCTAATGACAACGCTGCGGTCCGGTTGCGAGCTTAACTTCATAGGCTTGCCCGCATTCGGCGAGAAGTCCGCGACAAAGTGAGCTCCGGTGATCTCATCGGTGGCCTGGTCCTGGACTAACACCCATTCCCGGGTAGTGCTGAGGTGGACGTAGGTTTTTGCGTTCCTAATTGTGATGCCGTCTTTACCCGAAAACGCGCGCGCGCCCTCTTTTGGATAAATCTGTCCTTTTGCGGTAACCGCTGTGAAATTGGAAGGCGGCGGGCTGTCGCCTGCGGGCTTGTACCAACCGCCGCACCACGCAAAGCCCCTGGGCACTCCGACAGCATACCCTTCGCTCTGACCGGGCGTATTCTGAAATATGGCATCCAACAACGGTGTGGCTAGCGTAATCTCTTCTGAGTGGTCTGCCTCCGCGATCGATGGCAGATCCGCAGGTGACAAATCGGCGCCCCGTTCCCAAAGGGTGCCGGCATAGAAAGAACTCACCGACAGGATGGCCCCCACGACGAGCGCCGCAAGATAGGCACGAGCCGGACGAATCGAGCGAAGTTCGTTACCGACCTCGGACCGGACCAACAGCGGGCGCGGCATTTTCTCTTTCCACTCATGTTAAACTTGAAAACTACATATCGGCTCACACAAGACGGATGTCCCGCTAGAACAATCGTGGTCCAAACGCGGCACCAAATATCACATTTTGTCGCGCCAGCAGTATTGAGGATCGTCAAGTCTGGGCCAAGCGTGGTGAGCAAAGTCCTTGCTAGCCTGCTGAATACCAGACCGCCCTCGATAGGGCCGTCGCCAAGGGCTGACCTTGGAAAGAAAACTCCAACGCATCTGAAGTGAGCATGTCGCGTTGGGTGACGCACAGCAATTTCTGGACACTCGGAACTTTGATCTGGCTGATCGCGGACACCCCATCTCCGTATCCATCAACTGGCGTCGACTTGCCAATTCTTTTGATCGATGGGGCGCTTGTTATGAGCACGGTAGTTACGCATCACCCCCGGAAATTGTCATCGACTGTGTGGTTACCGCCGGCGTATGACGCCCGCCGTTCCCGGTTCATCGGGTGCCACGAGCAAATTTCCCGGCTCTAAATGGATTCTGGGCGAACGCGCAGGAGAGAGCTCGCCCGTGTTCTAAATACCCACCTCGGTCCGAGCAGCGATCGCGAGACCGTCCTCGAGCTTGCCACACAGCATGTGCAGGAATCCAGCGAACAACGCCCCGGAACGCTGATATCCTCTTTGCACCAGTCACCTGGACTGCAGTGCAATTGTTCTTCTAAAGGCTATCGAACGTCGGCGAGATCCGCTACGCGATATCCACTTCAACTAATCGGCGACACACGCGGCTGGCCCTGTGCCGCCACTATGCTCCCGTGGGCGTCAGTTTGATCAGCGGGAAGTTGATCAACGTCAATAGATCATGGAATGCGACAGCTAATATGGCATGTCGGCTAACTGCCGGCACTCATAGTTAATCCATGACTAGGCGGCCTCGACTTCCCCAGTCGTGGCCGCCGCTTTGTGTCTTGGGAAAGTTACGTAAGTGAACTGTAATCGGACGACATAAATCGGGCTCGACCAAATCCGTTGGGCGTCTCCTATAACATCGCTGCGCTGAACCCCTTCCCTGGCTCGCCACACCGCAAATGCATGCCGCACCATTTGCTCTCGCGACCTCAGTTTCCGAATGAACTACGCTGGTGCCACTGCTTGTGAAGTGCCTGCTTTGACACCCCCAAGCAGAGGCCAATCATTTCAAGCGAAGCTCCCTTCGAACGAGCCTTTCCAACCGCAACGGAGAATGGAAGGCCGCCTCTCAGTTCGATCGCGGCCTGAATCGCGGCCGACGATCGCTCCTTGTTCCGAGCCACGCGACGCTCGCGCCTTGCCTTTCTTAACTGCTCATCGCGGTCGACCTGCGAGGGGTGTCGAACACCTTTGAGGCGATAGTACCGACTGGCCACTGATCCTAGCGGCAAGCGAAGCTGAAGCGATATCTCGCGAAAGCTCAGACCTTCCGACTTCAGCTGCAGAATGGTTCCATCGGTTGGACTTTCCTTACGCACTGGCATCAGCTACCTCGCGTTCGACGTTTCAATTCTCAATCGGAGTCACGCAGGCACATCGAAACGCGCTAAACTAGCGAGAGGACGGTCTGCCTTGCCTCGCGCGCTTTGGCGCGGTGAACGCGTTGATGCCATCTCCACGCTGAGCCAACGATTGTCGAGGGGTCCGAATATTGCGGGACAAAGCCCAGAATTGCTTTGGCTCGCGCCGGATCGGCAACCAGAACCGGCGGATCTCCCTGACGCCGCGGCTTGACGGCGAACGGAGACTTCTTCCCGGTGTAGACGCAAACCTGGCGAAGGATTTGCCTTACGGAATACCCTCGACCCGTGCCCAAATTGAAGCAACCGCCCGCTCCGCCCGAAACAAGATACTTCAGTGCCAGCACGTGGGCCTGTGCCAAATCCATGACGTGAATGTAGTCGCGGATCGCCGTGCCATCAGGCGTATCGTAATCCTCCCCATAGATCGCAAAATCCTCGATCTTTCCTTGGGCGGCCAAAAGCGCGCGTGGTATTAAATGCGTTTCCGGATCGTGATCTTCCCCGATTTCGCCCGACAAATCCGCACCGCTTGCATTGAAGTAGCGAAGGCAAACCGGCGCCAGCGCGTATGCTTTGTGAAAATCGGTCAGCATTTCTTCAATAATCAGTTTTGTCCTGCCGTACGGATTAACGGGTCGCGGCATTTCGGTCTCGCTTATCAAGCCTTGGTGCGACTCCCCGTAAACCGCCCCGCTGCTTGAGAAGACCAATGACTTGCATTGCGCCTGGCGCATTGCGCGCAGCAAAGACAGCGTTCCTGCCACATTGTTATGATAGTATTTCTGCGGATCGCTGACAGACTCCCCGACCAGACTTGACGCAGCGAAATGCAAGACTGCGATCACACCATGCTGCTTGATGCTATCTGCAAGATGCGACTGATCGTGAATATCACCCTCAATAACGGGTCCCCATTTTACGAAATCTCGATGCCCCGTCGAGAAATTGTCAAAACAGACTGGCCGATAACCAGCGGCAGCCAGCGCTTTACAACAATGGGACCCAATATAGCCAGCACCGCCCACCACAAGAACGCGGTTATTGTCACTCATTTTCTTACTCCCGGACAACCGCCCAACCACTCTCGATCATCTCACGTTCGGGATAGAGCACGCCAAACAAGGAGGTGGCCGGTAGAAACGAAGACGCGTACCAGCTTCCGTTCTCGCAACGGCCTCATTGAGCTGCCCCCTCTACGACCCGTAAGCAAGGCGTCGGAGCGCCCGCTCGGCGTCGCGCCATGGTCGATTTTGTAGCCGGTGCCGAATCCATAAGCGGTGGTGGCGGATTTGCTTTGAATTTCGCGGTGTCCCAAGAATAAAACGAAAGGGTTGACCATCGCGTTGAAAGCTCAACCCAGTTGCTCGCGCCCGCTGCCTTGTTGTTCGTAAAGCCCCGCTCGTATCCTGCACTCTGGTCGCGCCACCAGTCTGCTCCAACATTGGCCACAAGCTTGATGCCCGTGTCGTTCATCTTCATGTCCATCTGAACGTAGACGCCATCGATGCTCTCAGCCTCAAACGTGCCTCGTCTGGCTATCCAGAAAAGATCATTGTATCCGATGGGTGGACCACCAATCGCAACGGTACCGTCGGGCTGCGGCTCCACCTTCATATCGATGCCCGCATTTCGACCGAAATCAGCGGCGAAATGAGCGCCACCCATTTCGTCTTCGGCCTGGTCTTGCACTAAAACCCATTCTCTGGTCGCACGAAGATGAACGTAGGTCTTTGCGTTTGCGACCGTTACGATCGCGCCTGGGTTGGAAGACGGAGCAGGCGCAGATTTCGAACGTTCAAGCTCCCACTTCGGATAAATCAATCCCCATCCCGTGACCGCCGTGAACCCTGAAGGAGGCGCGGCATAGTCATAGGGCTTGTACACGCCGTTGCACCATCCGTAGGTCCGGGGAACTCCAGCCGGATAACCTTCGCTATAGCCGGGGGTATTTTGTGCTATGGCGTCCAGCACCATGGGCGTGGTGATCGTTATCTTGCTGGATGATAATTCGGATTCGCTTGCAACGGCCGCCTCCCCGCCCATTGTACAAGACAGCAGCGACGCGCCGATCGGCAAAAGCAATGCAACAAGCTTGCTTGCGGCAGGACGCATGCGGCGATACCCGGCGAGCGTGAATGAAAGAAAACGAAGAACAAGCCAGTGAAAGCCAACCAGCATCGCAATACTCCTCACCTGCATCGTACAGGTCACGCTGGTGGGAAACTTGATACTTCTCAATAGCGGCTTGTGTTATCCATCACAGCCGACGAGCCACGACTGGTCTTTCGCCTGCGAAATTCCGCAGGCGCGCCCTCCAATTGGAGCAACTTCAAATATTCTCGTGCGAGCACAAGCGGCCACCGACATCAGGTCAGATGTCCCAGGCGGCTTTCGAACTGCTTCTACAACGAGTACCGAGCCCCAGAAGATCAAGATTATGAGGCGCCACATCCGGGCTGCGCTTCAGGCTCAACGTAGCTTCGATGCAACGTAAGCGGCTGCCTTCCCGTCGAGCAAAACACGAAACGATCTGCCACCTGGGTTGGCGCTGACGATCACACCAGCGTGGCTCTTAAGTTTGCGGCATCGCTCAATCCCCAACTCGGACAGTCGAATACGAGCGCCAGCGAAAAGCTGCGAGTTCGTTAAGCTTCTTCCATGAGGTCAAATTAAGTCCAACCTGAGTCACCGCCCCAAAGCACGTCGCTCAGCCACGTAAGTTGCTCTTTCCCACCGAATCTGCCGCTGGAGTTGCCGAACTGCGCACAGCGACGGCTTGAGCTGATCTCAGCCGAAGATTGGTAGCCCGTTTCCCCATCGGTTTCGACCGTGCAATCACGTCATTCGATTTCATGTCGATAAGCCCGTCGTAGGCTGCCGACGTCTTGCGAGCAATCTCAGTCCAGTCATAGCGACGATAGCAATCGCGCCTGATGGCCTGGCGTTGTGCCTCATCTAACTTCCCGTCGGTCAAAGCCGTGATTTTGGCGCTTAGCTCCTGAGTATCCCCCAAGCGAAACACATGCCCGGGATCGCCAACCACTTCCAGATTGGAAGGTATATCGCTCACCAGCACAGGCAGGCTATAGCCGAGGGCCTCGAGGAGTACGATAGGCAAGCCCTCGTGCGACGAAGGCAGCACAAACAACCCGGCATGGGCGTAGAGTTGCCGCAGGGCCTCCCCAGTCTGGAAGCCGGCCATGACGACATTTTCCATCGAGGCTGCCTCCGATGCAAGGAGATCGGCATACTTGTTTTTGTGATCAATCCGGCCGACGATTGCCAGCTTCCAGCCTGGCAGCTCCGAATCCGCGAACGCGCGCAGGAGGTCCAGTTGCCGCTTCTCGGGGACAAGTCTTCCAACCGTCAATACATACCGGCCAGGTTCCAAACCGAGGTCGCGTATCTTATCATTCTCTGACGGTAACTCCGAGAAGGCCACACCGTTCGGGATGACCTCGCACGATTTTCCATACTTGGTAGCGATCAGTTTCTCGATACTGCGGCTGATGGCTATTCGTTTGTGGGCGAAGCGCATCCCCAACGCCTCGCCGAGGCGCAGGACCGTGCGCGCCGCCCAACCCCACTTCTCTCTGTTGTAATCCTCCCCGTGGTGCGTGACGACAACTCGTAAGCCCAGAACGCGCAGCAGTGGAGTAACAAGCGCGGGTCCAATGCCTTGGACGTGTACGACGAGCGGTCTGCGGACTCCTGCCACCACCGCGCAGACGAGCGAATGCACCACCGCCTCGAGATATGTATTCCGCAGCGTCCAAAGCCGAAGCAGACGCACTCCTTTCCATTCCTTCTCGCCTGTCGGATCGGCGTACGGCGAACGCAAGCAGGCAGTCACACGATGACCAAGCTTAACGAGCTGCGGAGCAAGGTTTTCGACATGGCTCTCAACACCACCCTGAACATTCGGAAAGCCCCGAAACCCGAAAATGTAGATCTCACGTTTTCTCATCTCAAATCCTCCCGTAAGAAACGCTATCGCTTAGTCACCGCTCGGGCCGAGAAGCCTTGATCAATCGTCTCAAGTAAATTCGAATGCCTTATTGCCGGTCCGTAACCAACGCGTCGAATACCGGATTATCATCTTGTACATCGGTCTTGGACTTGACTTGACGACCGTCAATATCGGCATGCCGCGCGCGGATAGTCTTCTGCAATCGTCGTATCCCCGACCTCAGAGGAAAAGCGATGCGAGCGCTGGCAGCTCATGGCTCGTTCGGGGTTTTGGAACGTGAGTCGGCGGCAGGAATGGCTCCATGAGAGGACCATCGACGGATCATGACGTCGACACAATTGTCGCAAAGCCACCTGGGACGTGGGGTCCGACCCAAGTCGATCTACCCGCCATCGAGGACACGCGGCACTTCAGCTCACCCGAACGATCCATCAAGAAAATACTGTTCGCCAACAAGTTCTTTTTTTTGAACGGCGGCTCTGAAGTCGTCATGTTCGATGAAATGGAACTGATGAAGAAACGCGGCCTGGAAGTGGTCGAGTTCTCCATGCACGACGTGCGTAACTTTCCGTCGAAATATGATTCCTATTTCGTCTCGCAGAAGGGTTACCGTTCGAACTCACCGTTCGGTCAGATCAAGTCCGCACTTTCATTCATTCATTCGCGGGAAGCGGTTAAGCAGATTACACAGCTGATCCGCGACGAGAAGCCAGACCTTCTGCACTGCCATAACATCTACCACCAGTTGACCCCCTCCATCATCAACGCTGCAGCACGGCTAAAACTTCCAGTCGTTCTCACACTTCATGATTACAAGCCCGTCTGTCCGGTTTATACCCAGCTCGCAAACGGCCAACCCTGCACAAAATGTTCTGAAGGCCGATTTGGCGCCCTGCTCTCACAACGTTGCGCCGGTGGTTCGATCGGCCGAAGTGCGCTGCTCTGGGCCGAGGCCCGCTATCATGCAGCCGCGAAGAGCTATCAACGCGTTGACAAGTTCATTGCTCCCAGCCGGTTTATGCGCGACGCCGTTGTCCATCGTTTCGGCGAGGACAAAGTCGTGCATATCCCGAATGGAATCGACAGCTCCCTCATCGAAGTGCCGCGGCAGGATAAAGGCTTCGTTCTCTACCTCGGACGTTTATCGCCGGAAAAGGGAGTCGAGACCTTGCTGCAAGCTCACGCCGCAGATGATGCGGCGTGGCGACTAGTCGTCGCCGGAACAGGGCCATTGTTGCAAGACTTGAGGTCGCGCTTTTCGCTTGCGGAATTTACTGGTCACCTCACGGGCGACGCTCTCAAGGCCAGGCTTCGGGACGCGTCTGTCGTTGTCGTTCCGTCCGAATGGCATGAAAATAGTCCGCTTTCGATACTCGAAGCGATGGCGCACGCGAAGCCAATCGTGGCGGCGCGCATCGGCGGAATTCCAGAACTCGTTCGCGACGGCGAGACCGGCTTTCTATTCAATCCAGCGAGCAGGCAGGAACTGTCCAGTTGCATAAGGTTGCTCTTGGATAGTTCCGATTTGCGAAGAAAGCTAGGTAGGGAAGCTCGACGGATTGTCGAGACGCAATATTCGCTCACGAGACACGGAGCGTCGCTCCTCTCACTTTATGAAAGCTTGGTCATAGCAAGCAAATCATCCAGCAAGGTTGGACCATAAAATGGACCTCACAGTCATCTCAACGTTCCGCTGCAATTCAAAGTGCCAGATGTGTTATATTTGGAAGAATCCGACAGATCCCAGGGAGGAGGTTTCTCTTGAGACGTTATCGAAACTGCCGCCAGGTTTCGATAACCTCAACGTGTCCGGTGGCGAGCCGACACTTCGCAAGGATCTCGCTGAGATTGCCGATATTCTCCACCCGAAAGCCAGGGTCATGGAGATTTCGTCCAACGGACTGCACCCTGACCGGCTCGTTCCGATCATCAAGAAGTATCCCAATATCAAAGTACGCTTTTCACTGGAGGGAGACCAGGTAACAAGCGACACGATCCGGGGCGAGAAGGACGGTTTCGCCACCAAGGTCGCGGGGCTACGCATGCTGAGGGAGGCCGGCGGCACGGACCTCGGCTTCGCCATGGTCATTCAGGACGAAAACGTCGACCAGCTTGTCAGTGTCTACGAGTTCGCGCGAAGCGAAGGTTACGAGCTTGCAACATCCGCACTTCATAATGCCTGGCAGTTCTACAAGAACGACAACTATTTCTACGAACGCAAGGCTGTTGCTCGAAAGGTCGAAGGACTGATCGAGGCGATGCTGCGGAGTAGCAAGCCGAAGAATTGGTTTCGCGCTTATCTCAATCTTGGCCTGATCGAGAAGATCCTCGGCCATGATCGGCTCATTCCGTGCAGCGCTGGAAAGGATTTTGCCTTCATTGATCCCTGGTCGGACGTATGGGCTTGCAACGTCCGATCCGATCTCCCGATGGGCAACCTCGCGCGGCAATCGTGGGATGAAATCCTCAATGGCGAGATTGCTCAAAAGACTCGTCAGAAGGTCGCAGGCTGCGATCAGAACTGCTGGATGGTCACGACCGCCCGCACCGCGATGCGTTCCAACATCATACCGCAGTTGCCCAAGAACGAGCCGCTGCTGTGGGTCCTCAAAAACAAGCTGAAGGTGTCGATGGGCAAGTCGATCTGCTTCGACAGCTATATCAATTACTCGGACGTGAGACCATCGCCGATCGTCAAACGCGTGTCCTATCTAGACAAGACCGTCAAAGCGCGGCTGGTCAAAGGACGGATAACGCCCGATGAGCATTATCCGCTGAAGAATTTCGTCAACAACTAGCCCGGCAAACCGCCGCGGCTCGCAACGAGAGACAACAACGCATCGCTAGGCCGTTTCTAGTTCGGCCGACGCCACTTCGGGGGCTTACTGCCGATTTGATAGGCACATTGCGATGCCGGCTGCCGTAGATCGACAAGGTTCTGCCCTTGTTCGGGCGAAATGCCGGATAAGCGTCGAGTCAGCCCTTAGTCCGGACCGTATCTCGACGCTTTTTAACAAGCGGCAGGAGGCACCTTTGGGTCGCCTCGATGCGATCGAGGGCTGAGGCCGTTTGCATACAGGATGAATGGGGCGGCGGCGAGCCGCCATTTTGGGGAGCAGGACAGTGCAAGAGCACCGCAAAGCAACCGGTGCACCACTTGATCCAGGACTGATCGCGCTGGTCATGATGCTTCGGTTTCAAGGGCTTGGTGTCGATCCGGAGCAGATTCGTCATCAGTTCGGCGGAGCACGGATCGGCCTTCCCGAGATGCTGCGTTGCGCGAGGGCTTTCGGATTGAAGGCTCGTCTCACCACGACCAACTGGGGCAGACTGCCGAGTACCCCGATGCCCGCACTAGCCGCCCTGCGCGACGGCGGCTTTTTGCTGCTCGGTAAAGCCGGTGAAGGAAAGGTCATCGTCCTGGAGCCGGGAAGTCCGCGGCCGGCCATCATGACGCAAACCGAACTGGAACAGGTATGGGATGGCCGCCTCGTGCTGATGACGAAGCGGGCCACCCTCAGCGACCTTTCGCGCCGGTTCGACATCACGTGGTTTCTCGGCGCAATTCACAAATACCGACGGCTTCTGGGCGAGGTCCTGCTCGCTTCGTTCTTCCTGCAGTTGTTCGCGCTGGTTTCGCCGCTATTTTTTCAAGTCGTCGTCGACAAGGTGCTCGTGCATCGCAGCATGAGCACACTCGACGTGCTTGCAATCGGCCTCGTCGCCATTGCCATCTTCGAAACGGTGCTTGGTGTACTCCGCACGTATCTCTTCTCTCACACCACCAACCGTATCGACGTCGAACTCGGCGCACGGCTGTTTCGACATCTGCTCGCGTTACCGATCGCGTATTTTCAGGCGAGACGCGTCGGCGACTCGGTCGCTCGCGTTCGCGAATTGGAGAACATTCGCAATTTCCTGACCAGTTCCGGACTTACCCTGGTTATCGACCTGTTCTTCACCTTCATATTCATTGCGGTGCTGTTCTTCTATTCACCCCTGCTGACCTGGATCGTCCTCGCCTCCTTTCCATTCTATATCGGGATCTCGGTCGTGGCGGCCCCGCTATTCCAGCAACGGCTGGACGAAAAGTTTCGGCGAGGAGCCGAGAATCAATCCTTCCTCGTCGAGAGCGTGACCGGGATAGAGACCCTCAAGGCAATGGCCGTCGAGCCGCAGATGCAGCGGCGTTGGGAAGAACAGCTCGCCGGCTACGTTGCGGCGAGCTTTCGAGTGATCAGTCTCGGAAACACGGCGAGCCAAACGGTTCAATTCGTGAGCAAGCTGGTGACAGCAGCTGTCCTGTATGTCGGAGCAAAACTCGTCATCGACGGCGATCTTACGGTCGGTGAACTCGTCGCCTTTAACTTACTGTCGGGCCGCGTCAGCTCCCCGGTTCTGCGGCTTGCGCAAACCTGGCAAGATTTTCATCAAGCACGTCTTTCCATCGCCCGGTTGGGTGACATTCTCAACACCACGCCGGAGCCTGCCTACAATCCGGGCAGGATGGCGCTCGCCGCCATTCGCGGCGACGTCACCTTCGAAAATGTCTCTTTCCGATATCGCATGGATGGCCCGGCAATTCTGCACGACATCAATCTGGACGTGCCGGCCGGCCAAGTCATCGGCGTTGTTGGCACCTCCGGATCAGGAAAGAGTACCCTGGCCAAACTGGTGCAGCGCCTCTATCTGCCCGAAAGCGGGCGTGTGCTGATCGACGGAGTCGATGTCGCGCAGGTCGATCCGGCCCGCTTGCGCCGGCAAATCGGCGTCGTGCTCCAGGACAACATGTTGTTCAACTGTTCGGTCAGGGACAATATTGCCCTGGTCGATCCTGCCGTTCCCGCCGAAAGCATCATAGCAGCCTCGACACTGGCCGGCGCCCACGATTTCATTCTAGGACTACCCGAGGGATACGACACAATCGTAGGCGAGCGGGGCACCGGCCTGTCGGGAGGGCAACGTCAGCGTGTCGCCATTGCCCGCGCGTTAATCTCCAATCCCCGCATACTCATCTTCGACGAAGCGACCAGCGCGCTGGACTTCGAGAGCGAGCGTATCATCCAGCAGAATATGGCCCAGATTACCCAAGGGCGCACGGTGTTCATCATCGCACACCGGCTCTCGGCTTTACGAATTGCAGATCGCGTAGTCACCATTGAGCACGGTCGTCTAGTCGAGGATGGCTCCCACCTCGACCTGATCAAAGCCGGCGGGCGCTACGCAAGCCTGTACCGGCTTCAGACACACCTTCATGAGCATCTTCCATGACACGGTTTTTCATCCATCACTGCACAACGAGGGTTCGGCGACATAGGTGACGGCATGGAAACACACGTCACCAACTCACCAGATGATCCCGGGTTTTTCGTCCTGGAGATAATGCTTCGCCTGCTCGGCGTTGGCACTGACCCCGAACAGCTGCGACAAGCCGTCGGCCGCCAACCCGTCGGTATCGAGGAAATGGTCAACTATGCCAGGACCATCGGTCTTGCCGCCCGCTGCTTGACGTCGAACTGGGCGCAGCTATCGAATCTTCCGTTGCCGGGAATCGCTGTGCAACGAAACCGAAGCTTTTTGGTACTCGGCAGGGTAACTGACGACATGGCGATCGTTCTAGTTCCTCGAGCGGCCCGGCCAGTGTTGATGACGCGATCTGATTTCGAAGCGTTATGGGATGGCCGCCTGATACTAGTGAAGAAGCGCAGCGGCTTCGCCATTCGATGGCGGAGAATTGCAGCTACCTGGAGCCGACGGGCCGAAGGAGCCACCCGAACGATGGTCGAGCGGCTTCAAACGACTCTGCGAAGAGCCTCGACGCCGGGTACCGATAAAGCCAACCCGACGCAGGCAACCGCCGGCAGCACGGCGATCGTCGTCCTGGCCGACCATGCTCGCAAGATTGGGCGTGCGATCGTACCATCCAAACCTGCCGAGAATGGCTACCGCGCCCAGGAAATAGCCTTTCTGCCGGCAGCACTCGAAATCTTGGAAAGTCCACCCTCCCCACTTGGGCGCGCAATAGCGTTCAGCATCGTCGCGATCTTTGGCATCGCCCTGATCTGGGCGTGCCTTGGGACCGTCGATATCGTCGCCGTCGCCTCGGGAAAACTCATTCCAGGCAGCCGCACCAAGACCATCCAACCTTTCGAGACCGGCGTTGTGCGATCAATCGAGGTTCGTGATGGCCAATTAGTCAAAAGTGGCGATGTCCTCATGACGCTCGACACGACCATAAGCGACGCTGATCTCGGGCGCCTGAAGAGTGACTTGATGGCGGCCCGTTTCGACGTAGCGCGGCTGAAGGCAGCCCTCTCGGGGAAACGCGATCCGCTCGCGGCGTTTATTCCGCCCAACGATGCTCCACCCAACCTTGTTGAGATGCATCGTCGATTCCTGATCAGTCAGATCGCGGAACAAAACGCCAAGCTTGGCGCCATTGACGGACAGGTGGCCCAAAAGGAAGCCGAGCGCACCACGTTCAAGGCCTCGATCGAGAAACTGCGAGCTACGCTTGTGCCCCTGCAGCAGCGGGTCGAAATTCGCCAGCAATTGTTTCAGAAGGAGCTGGGCTCCAAGCTCACCTACTTGAGCGAACTGCAGGAATTGGTCGGTCAACAACAGGAAATCCTCATCCAGCAAAGCCGGTCCAACGAGGCCGACGCCGCGATCTCGGTGCTGGCGGAGACACGCTCGAAAGCGGTAGCGGAATATGAGCGCGCCCTGCTCGAGGGCTTGGCCAAGGCAGAGGAAAAGGCAGCGGGCCTGGTTCAGGACGTGATCAAGGCCGAGCAGCGTACGAGCCTGCAGATTCTTAAGGCTCCCATCGATGGCACCGTGCAGCAACTCGCTGTCCACACCATCGGCGGCGTGGTGACCCCTGCGCAGATGCTGATGCTGGTTGTCCCGACCGAAAGTCGGCTGGAGATCGAAGCCATGATTTCGAACCGAGACATCGGCTTCGTCGAGGTCGGTCAGGACGCAGCGATCAAGATCGACACGTTCAATTTCACCCGATATGGCCTATTGCAGGGCAAGGTACTCGTCATTTCCCAGGACGCCATTACCCGCAACAAATCACAGGACAAGACAGGTGATGCTCCCGGAGGCGCACAGACAACCAGCAGCGAACCCAAGGGACAGGAGCTGGTCTATGCTGCGCGGATCTCGCTCGATCGAACCCAAATGGAAATTGAGAATAAACGTGTCAATCTTTCACCGGGAATGGCAGTCACTGTCGAAATCAAGAATGGATCGCGCAGCATCATAAGCTATCTGCTGTCCCCGCTGCTTCGATACAAACAGGAAAGCCTGAGGGAGAGATAGGTCGTTGCCGACAGGTGTGTGACTTACTGTGCCGATGCCGTCGGATCGACTGGCTGCAGCAGACCGGCTGTGCAAAGGGCCCCCAACGCTTCCTTGATCGTGGTCCAAGGCAGATTGGCTCGGGTAGCGATGTCGAGCACCGAATTCTCGCCGTCGGACATGTTGAGCAACCAAAGCAGCGCCATCTGAAACTCCCCGGCAGCGAATCCGCCGATCGTGCTGTACAATCCGTAGTCGCCCAGCTTCGGTTCGCAGAATGGCTTCAAATTGAGATATTTTCGGTTGTGCTCGATAACGTCGATTGTCGTGAGCGCCTTCGCCAGCGAGTCACCCAGCGAGTCGGCGCACACGAGATCGATATCGTCTGCGGAGGTGTGGTACTCGGGAAACTGTCCGTGAGGAGTACGCATGAAACACCCCACCGGAAGATTAAGTCCGGGGGAGCAATATTGCCGCTCGTCATAGCCAAATGGAGAAAACGGCAGAATATCGAAAGCGGTTCCGCTTTGCTTCAGGACGTACATCCACGCATTGTCGATTTCCGCGTTACCCTGCCGACTGAGCTTGTAGGTCGGGGACCCCGCATCCCCGACGCATGTCAGCACGAACCCGTGCTTGATCTTGCTCAAATGGGATTGGCGAATTGCGGCCCAGGTAATCGAGCCAATGGTGCCCGGAATAAACAGGAATCGATACGAGTATCGCAAATCCATACTCTCAAGCCGCTTCGCGAGCGCGGTTGCGATGGCAATACCCGAAAGGTTATCATTGCAGAGCGACGGGTGACACACGTGGCAGGATATCAGCACCTCGTCGGGCGACCGGCCACGCAGCAGGAGCTCCCCATAGGTCAGATGCCCCGGCTCGAGCGACGAGTCGATGCAGACTTCGTAATCGTCTTCCGGCAGAGCGAGCAGCTGATTATGCGGCAGACAAAATCCCCAGGTCGGCTTGTAGTATGACGTGCGATAGGGAATCCAATCCGGCTGCTCGGGATCCGAAAACAGGTGTTCCTTGAGTTCAGAAAGACCGAGGCGCGCGCGGACAGGAACACTGTACCCGACGACGTGCAAGTTGCTGGCACGAAAGTCGATGACACGTTCTCCGGCGCTGTTCTTTACATACGCATCCCGGATGTTCCATTCGAGTGGAACGGTCCAGTCAAAGACCCGCAAGCCGGACGGCACCTCGCAGATCGTGAGCGGGATATGCTCAAGAATCAAATTGAGGGTTTTTCGAACACCGTCGCCCGTGATGCTCCGGCATATCGGATAGAGCTCCGAAATGAACCGGTGCATCGACCGACCTTCGTCGTCGATGGATAGTTGTATGTCGGTCGGCCGCCCGTCGGGCTTCCCGAAATCAGGGCTCCGGACCCCACCATGCATCGCCTGACCTCGCTGTTAGACACCCCCGGGACCTGATAAAATCGGATTACTGGATAATCTGCGGCTCCGGAATCGGCACTACGAACTGGGCACCCCAGGCGCGGGCGAACGATAGTTGGTTGATAATCTCATCTTTGAGATTCCAGGGCAAAATGAGGATGTAATCGGGTTTGGTCACGTTGATTCGCTCCGGCTCAAAGATCGGAATGTGGGTCCCCGGCAAAAATCGTCCCTGTTTGTGCGGGCTGAGGTCAACCGTGTACTCAACAAGATCCGGAGTGATGCCGCAATAATTCAACAGCGTATTACCTTTGGCAGGAGCTCCATATCCGACGACACGCTTCCCAGCCTGCTTCGCGCTTATCAAGAACTCTATTAGCTTCTGCCGCGTCCGCATCGCACGCTCTTCAAAGGCAAGATACCCACCGAGGTCGGCGAATCCGGCGGCTATTTCACGTTCCTGAAGCTCTCTGACGCGCTCCGAAATCGGTTGACGCCCGCTAGCGTCATGCTGCGCAAAAATGCGCAGCGAACCGCCATGCGTCGGCACTTCCTCGACATCGAACAACGTCAATCCGTGCGCTGCGAAGATCTTCTCGACGGTGAGGAAAGAAAAGTACGAAAAGTGCTCATGATAGATCGTGTCGATTTGACACTCGGCACACAGCTTCATCAGATGGGGGAATTCCATGGTAATGACGCCCCGATCAGCCAGCAGTATCTTCAATCCCTTGACGAAATCGTTCAGGTTTGGAACGTGAGCAAGCACGTTGTTACCAATGAGAAGATTGGCGCGCAGCCCCTCCCTGCGCAAAGTACGCGCAGTAGCTTCGCCAAAGAAGTCGGCACGTGTTGGGATCCCCCTGGAACGAGCTACCATGGCAACGTTGCGCGCCGGCTCTATGCCCAGCACCGGAACTCCCCGGTCAACGAAGTACTGCAGCAGATACCCGTCGTTACTTGCGACCTCGACGACTTTGCTCTGGGGCCCGATCCCGAAGCGCTCGATCATTGCACCTACGTAGGTCTTTGCATGGCGGAGCCACGACTCGCTATAGGAAGAGAAGTAGGCATAGTCACCGAAAATATTCTCCGGGCTCTCCCATTCCTCGAGTTGAACCAGAAAACAATCGCTGCAAACAAAGACTCGCAACGGAAATTTCGGCTCGTGCCCCTTGAGATCCTCCTCCTTCAGGTACGAATTCGCGAGTGGCGAAAGGCCAAGGTCGAGAAAGACGTGATCCAGTTCAGATCCGCAGAACCGGCATCCGCTGTGGTCACGCTGAACGCTCGTGGCCGAAGCGCCAAGTGATTGGACGACGGGCTCATGGCTCAGCATTAGCGGCTCCTCTTCTGCAAAATGGCGCTTCAATGGATTACATTCGACTGATCGACTCTATCTCTCGCCGCGACGGTCCACTTGACAGACGTCAAGTCAGCCTGACTGCGGCAGACTTTATGCCGATAGAATCGCAACCACATAGAATCGCAACCACGCCGCGGCCGCCAATGCTGGGTGGCGGCAACTCGCTCGCGAGAAATACGTCAACCGTACGCGGCCTCATTGAAGCTCATGCGCGATTTTAGCTGGCGTTCGATCTCGACGATCGGCTTCCATGCTGTGTCACGCTCCGAGATAACGTGCACGGCGAGTGGCCACTCCACCCCAAGCATAGGGTCGTCGTATCGAAGTCCGCCTTCGGCATTCGGCGCGTGTGATGCGCCGATGAGATAGCTCAGCTCGGTGTTTTCCTCGAGCGTGACAAAGCCATGGGCGAAGCGCTTGGGTATATAAAGGCCCCTCCCGTTCTCGGCCGACAGATGAACCGACAGGTGCTCCAAATAGGTGGATGACTCGGGACGAAGGTCGACAATGACGTCAAATACGGCGCCCTTCACGCAGCGAACGTACTTTGTTTCGGCTGCCGGAGGGTACTGGAAGTGAAGGCCGCGTAATGTACCACGTTTTGCGTTGAAGCTGAGACTTGCCTGCGCAACCGAGAAATTCAGTCCGTACGCAGAAAATTCGTCTCCGCAGAATACACGGGCAAAGTGACCGCGGTTGTCTTCTCGTCGATCAATGTCGACAGTGTAGGCGCCTGCAAGCCTGGTTTCGACGAAAATCATTCTTCTCGAACCCGTTCTTTCGCAAAATCCCGATCAAGCAACCGCTCAATGATCGATGGGCCGTCCGTGCCATTTCGGCCCTGGTGTGCGGGGCGAGCCGAAGGGCTGAGCCTATGGAATCGAAAAGCTCATAATTTGAGATCGATCAAGTTTGTTTCGACGGCCAAGCAAACCCGGCGTGGGGTCGGACTGCGGAACTATTGGCGCGGCAAATCTCTCAGAAGAAGACGAACTGACACGCGTACACCGCTGCCCGGAACAACAGGTAGATCCACGCCAATGTGCAACCGAGAGCGAACGCGACGACAAGAACCGCCCAATCGACCCTTCGCCTTCCATTTACTTTCGCAGCGGCTACGTCAGCAGACTGACTATACTGCGGCGCTAGCTCTTCCATCTGAGACATTCAACCGCTCCTGGCCTGACGGGAGCGTGCAATCTAATTTGTCGGCAGCGATGCCAATCTGAGAATGGTCAATAACGAAAATTAGATTTGCAAATTGGTGGTCGAGCGCAGGATGCGAGCCACCTGGTTGGCCGTCCGGGCACCTCCACTCCCCTGCGCGGTATGTCCCCTGAGGAGGTGCCAGGCGAATGCCCGAAATTGTCGATGTTGCGACATGCGAATTCTGGCAGGCAAGCATGTCTAAAGGAGAATACTCTGACGTCAGGCGCACTGTGCCATGACTGTCCAAATGGCTTAGAGCGATTGACGATCGTTGCTTGCTGGTAATTTTTTTTGCGCGGTGCTTTGCGGCGAACCGCGTCGGTTCTTGCCGCGGGCGGAAACCGCTATAATGTCTCGGAGTTAGCTTGAGGACCCTCAGTGCGCGCCAGGAAATAATGCACCTTTCCTAGGCACTCCTCGCCTGTCAAGCGATCGATTCTGCGAGCTCGCCGCCACTCCTTCTCCAGCAGCACGGCGGCCCATAGCATATGAGCCAAAACCCATAACGCAAACAGGTGCTGCAACCAAAGCATGGCATTCAATCCCGAGAGGAGACTAACGATCCGCGACCTTACGATGACATTCGCGCGAGCCGAGTACGCTCTTCGCGCGTGCGTTGGTTTAGGTCACTCGGAACCAGCGCGTGACGCAATGCAGCACAACTTGCGTTAAGAAACTCTCTATCTCGAACACCAAGATCCCCGGCAGGCTTCGCCGCCAGGATGATGTGTTCGCCGGACTCGGATTTTCGTCTCCACCGCGCGCGGCTCAATGCGTCACGTTTAGGCGGAAGGCAAGCGTGCCGCTGCTAACGCCCATGCGTTGATCTGTCAACCAGCGAATCGAGGTGGTACAGCCTTTTCGGAAACGAGTGTCGCGGCCTCGCAGACATTGTGCGACGCAGCGTTTCGTGGCCGTTTTGGCCAAGGCCCTAACCTAGGGGCCGTTGCCGCTCTGACCACAGCGGCCGCGGGCATAGAAGGGCGGCGACGCTGCCTCGCCGCTCCGCGCGGCGCATACGAGACAGCCCACTACATCAGTAAGCGTCACGCGACTTCAGAACGCGGACAACCGTTACAAGCAGAATACGAATATCAAGCCAGAGCGACCAGTACTCAATATACCAGAGGTCGCTTTCAACACGCTGCTTCATCATTCCTATTTCGGGCGTCTCGCCGCGGAATCCGTTGACCTGCGCCCAACCGGTGATGCCAGGCTTCATCTTGTGACGAACCGCGTAAGTTGCAATCAGTCGATCATATTCATTGTCGTGCGCAAGCGCATGAGGACGCGGGCCGACCAATGACATGTCACCACGTAGGACGTTGAGCAACTGCGGGACTTCATCGATGCTGAGTTTTCGTAGGAGCCGGCCGAGTTGGGTTATGCGTTTGTCGTTTCTCGTGGCCTGAACGATGACCGGGCCGTCATCCATGGTCGACATTGTCCTGAACTTGTAGATCCTGAACGGCCGGCCATTAAAACCAACCCGCGCCTGAAGGAACATCGCTGGCCCATGCGACTCCAGACGTATGGCCAGGGCGATCACCGCAAAAAAAGGCGCCAGAAGCACCAGGGACACCGCAGCCAACAATTTATCCATAGCTTGCTTCAAATTGCGTTGCGCTGCACTAAGAGGCGCGCGCTGCAGCTGAACTGCCGTAGTCGGACCCAGTTCGTACAGTGGGCGATCGAGCACACGGCCAATAATCGTATCCGGTACCAGGCTGACCGGGATCGGCAGCACTCGCAGTTCACTTTCGACCGCAAAAATGACGTTGGACAAGCTCCACGGAACGGCGACGATGACTTCGTCAACTTCCGTTTCCCGGACGAGGCGGATGACTTCCCGCATACACGCCTTCAATGCGTCCTCCGAGGCAATTCCGTCTTGGCTGACGGGCAACGTGAAGACGCCCACTACGGCGTAGCCATACTCTTTCAGGCTGGATAGTGCATCGTTAGCAGCAAGCTCCTGAGGTAATCCGACCAGAACTACCCGGTTAGGCTTCAGGGCGCCTGACGAGATGACAAGAGCACAAGCTCGCGCAACGCCAAGCCGCATGGCCGCGGTGAGGAGAAGACCACCGGCCAAGAACAACAGCATCCCGCCGCGCGAGAATGCAGCTCCGATCTTGAGCAAGAACACAAGGGCTGCGAGAAATACAAACACCATCAGCCAGATCAGAGCGGATCTTCCAATCTGCCATCTGATCCGAAGCAGGTTCTGCGCCCGGTAGAGTTGGGCTGCGTGGGCAAATGTCGAATAAAGTGTCGCGACGGCGATCGCCGGACCAAGATGCCGTTCTGGTCCGCCGCCGCCCCCAAGGAATAACAAGTCGTACACGGTGCCCGCCACGACGCCCAACAGAACGATCCACGTCAGGTCAAATACCGCAACCAGCGGAGATACGACACCGAGCGAGATCGGTACTGCAAACTGGTCGCGAGACTTTGAGCGAGCCAGATCGGCTATGATGTTCGTGTCGTGTGCTAGAGCCATTTCCCTCCCCTGAGCGATATCGCCAAGGACGATTCCTGTTGCGGGTCAATCACCGGCGACGCGCTGCAGGCCCGGCAAATTAATAAACCGGATGGTCTTGCGGTTCGGCAGATCAATGAGCTTTTTCACCTTGAACTCCGCGAGCGTGCGGCAGACGGTTTCGAGCGACGTACCCAGGTGATCCGCAATATCGGCGCGCGGAAGCAGGAGCACGGAAGCGAGGGGACGCTTGGGGTCTTCGGGCAAGTGCTGCCGAATTCGCAGGAGAAACTGTGCAATTCTGGCAACGCTGTTCTTCTGGCTCATGGTGACCAGCAAAGACAGGGTCTCGGCTAGAACCTGGTGAGTACCGCAGGGCTCACTCTGCTGACAGATCGCGGAAACGGTGGAACGCAAAACCCTGCAATTCGTAACTGCTTCGGCTGTAAAATGTTGGCAAGAAGCCTGGGAGGGCATCACGACATCGCCCGGCCAATAGAAAGCCAGAATCTGCCGGTTACCATTCTCGAGGAGCCGAACGGCCCGGACCACACCCTCGACGATTTCGATTTTCTGGGCTTCGTGTTCACCTTCCCAGAACAGGGCGCGGCCGCGTGGAACAATTGATGCTGTCAAATATCGACGGTTTTCAACCAATTCTTTTCGGGGCAAGCCGTATGGAAGCGGCGCAGCCCCACAAGTGCCGATCTGTGGAATACCCATTTTACCTAACCCTCACTACTCCCGGCGAAGTAGAGGGTTGCATGTGGAAAGATTTAATCAAATTCAGCTTGGTGCACTAGATTTCCGGGTTCCAACTAGGCCGTTCGACCTAGGCTGGCAGGCGGCAAAACTATTCGTTCAGTTCTCAATTGAGGAAATCTGCACAAGAAAATCGCTGGCTGCATTCGTCCGCGGCTTTTGTCCGCAAATATTTTGTGCGCTACGAGCGCACAAACGGCCGAGCCTACGAGGCCTTACATAAATTATTCATAAAAGGTCTCACACAAATGTGAGGCCGATTTAGTTCGGCATCGCAGCCAAACAAGGGCAACGCTCAACTCCGAAGGGATTTTTTGTGGTCGAGTTCCTCAACTGAGGAGCGGCCATGCTACGAAATGCTCGAGAAGTCAGCTTACGAACCGATTACCGAAGTCGAGGCAATCAAGCGAAGCTCCGCCCACCTTCTGCCAAGTCCGGCCTGGCGTTTCGAGGAGGCTTTATACCTCCGCTACTCGGCAAATTCTTTATTACGTCCTTTATCGTTGTCGTAATGCGGGCCACCACGATTGCGTCCAAGTTCGGACTGGCGATTTTCATTGGACGTTACATTGATCTGTCGTCGCTCGGGCTCTACGGGCTGGCCGCTGGCGCCGTTGCGATCGTGCCAGTCGCGATCAGCATGGGAATGGTTCATTCCATCATGCGCGAGGCAGTGACGCTGAACGCTGGGCAATTGACCAATAACCTGCGGCATTATTGGTGCTTTACGACGGCGGCATATGCCCTAATGCTCATATCGGCAGTCCTGATCACTGTCGCCTTTGGTCTCCCCGAACTGTGGCCGCTGGTCATCGTCATCATGCTGTTCGAGCATATTGGAAACGATGTCTTTCAACTTCTTTCGAATCTCGAACGGCCGCTGCTGGCAAACACAAACGCCTTCCTTCGTGGGGCAGCCTGGATTCTGGTTTATATCCCGATCGCCATCTGGGAACCCGCCTTTAGATCCATCACCATCCTGTTCGAGTTTTGGCTTGCCGGCAGCGTAGCGGCATTGCTCGTGTTCGCATGGGCCACCCGATCTTGGCCGTGGAAGAGGGCGTTTTTTCTTCCTTTCGAGCCAGCCTGGATTTCGGCGAAAATCAAGAGCGCTTTCATCATTTACATCAGCGATCTCAGCTTCATTGCGAGCCAATACCTTGACCGCTATCTGGTGACTTTGTTTTTGGGACTGCGGCTTGCCGGCGTCTATTTTCTTTATTGGTCGGCAGCAAATGCCGTCAGTACGTTCGTCAGCATTGTCGTTTTTCAGACGCAGCGTCCTCGCCTCATCAAGGCCCATCACGATGGCGGAACGCCGGCCCACCGACAGCTCAGTACCAGTTTCATGCGAACCACCATCCTGGCCACTGTCGTGTTCAGCATAGCAACAGGATGTGCGTTCTATGTACTAATGCCATACCTGAAGCAGCCCGCCGTAGCCGACTATCTGGCCGCGTTCTGGCTCATTATCGCGGGAATGGCACTGCGCAACATCGCCGATTTCGGGTCCATGGCCCTCTTCACCTCCCATCGCGACCGCGTCATGACGCTCACAAACGTAAGTGCAGCCGTTGTGCTGACGGTCGCTCAGGGGCTGCTGCTGCCTACCGCGGGGCTCTACGGCGCGGGCGCCGCTATCCTGTTGACGTTTTCTGCGATGGCGTTCTGGCGCTATAAGCTCTTGTTCAACCGTTCATTCGCTGCATCCGGTTCAAACGATGCCCGAGCGTAACGGCACCGAATATTATCGTCTGGTGACTCGCATCCCGTCGGCTGGGCTGCGCAGCCCTTTCATAACAAATCTCTGATTCTTGAATCGATCGTCCGCGCGCTTGTTGGAACCGACAAGCTTTGCGGCCATGAATGCCGCTTCCGTGCGGTTACGGGCACCGAGGGCACGCAGGAGGGCCGCTGTGTGAATCTTGGTTGTCCCTTCGGCTATGCTCAAGTGTTGGGCAATCTCCTTGTTGGACATGCCTTGCGCTATTAGGGGCAGGATCTCATTTTGTCGACGCGTGAGCCTCAGGCTCTCCAGCTCGGCGTTGATCGAGGGTGGAATCTCGGGCCTGTCTTCGTCGCCATCCACCAGCCACTGCGGAACGTAAATTCGCCCGGAAAGCAAATCGTTGATCGCTGTAATCAACTCTTGATCCGACTGGAGCTTGTGCACGAAGCCATGAAAACCGGCTGACAGGCAATTCAGCACATCGGCGCGAGTGGTCGACGTCGACATGAGTGCAAAGCGTGTCGCCGGACACAGTTCGTGCACTTCCTTCAAGTCGTCAAGCAGCCGGTGACTAAGGCACCCGGAGTCAACCAGGATAAGATCAACGTACTGGCTGGGTGCGAAACCCTCGAACTCCGAAGCTTCGACTACGCGAGAATGTTGAACCCGCGTCTCAATCAATTCCCGGATACCACTCCGGTAAACGCTGTGTTGGTCGATCACTAAAATTACTGACACGGTGAAATCCCTTGAGTATCATGGAAGAAAAACCTCCAATCGCCGCCCCCAAAGCCTCTCCCACCATCCTCATTTCATTCTTTTGCCCAAGAACACCGACTGCCTCCAGACAGTCGACATTGCGATTAAAGTCGCAGCTCAAGCGCAAGAATTTTCACCTCCAAACTGGCACTAACGTCCAGAAGAACCAATATCGCAATGCGGTAAAGGTAACGCTAACATTCTAAATTGTCAAAAATTTCTGTCTCTACTCTGAGAGCGATCGAAATCAGTTTTCTCTTTTCGATCAAATGGACGCCAACGCTGATTATACGCTGGGCGCACCCTGCTGAGAAATTGTGCGATATCAGTGTTCCAGTTTCGAGAACCGCACCGACGATGCAGGTCTTCTTGCGAGCAAGTTCGGGACAATCCGGCAACCTATGGCAGCCGAATTACCCAGCGCGCCGGCTATTTGCCGGTACTGGTCGGGCCAACCGGGTATCGCATCAGCATTTTTTGTGCTCCTGGGGCCGCGTTCAACATGTTTGTCCTGCAGGCCTGATATGACCCCGGCCCTTCAAAAATTTGCCGCAGCGGGAAGCATTTCACCGGCAGGAAGCATCTCACCGATTGGCGTCCATAGAAGTCTTGGATCGAGCTGCTTCGTGTGCCGCAGGTGGCGCAACTCCGACAACCGTGTGAACGGTGCGGAATTGAACATCGCCTCGTCGAGCTGGATCCGCTGGAACACTGTCTTCAACTGCAGCGCTCCCCGCTCCGCGCTCCACTGACAATGGAAATCCGGCATACGCTCCTTTATCTTCGCGAAGGATACGCGATAACTGCGGTTGTCAGGACCGCTCGGCCCAAATGTGACTTCGCAACCGGAAAAGGTCTCGCCGACAATTTCGGCGATCTCGCGCACGGTATAGTTTTGCACTTCAGTTCCGACATTGAATGCTTCGCCGCATACGGCCTCCCGCGGGGCTTCGAGCGCGCAGAGGATCGCCTGGCAGATATCCTCGACATGGACGAGCGGACGGCACGGCGTCCCATCGCTCATCACACGGACCTTACCTGTCGTGAAGGCAAAGCCAGCCAGATTGTTGAGGACAATATCGAAGCGCTGCCGGGGCGACGCTCCGAACGCGGTCGCATTGCGCATGAATACCGGCGTGAAGCGCGAGTCGACCATCGCGCTCAATTCCTGCTCGACCAGCACCTTGCAGCGCGCGTAAGCGGTCTGGGGATCGCACAATGACCGTTCTGACTTGTATTCGGCACCTGCGGCTCCGTAGATGCTGCAGGACGATGCATACACAAACCGTGTGACGCCGGCGGCTTTGCATTTCCTCGCAAAACCAACCGATCCGCGATAATTGACTTCCATCGTGATGTCGGGATCGTTCTCTCCCAGTGGGTCGTTTGAAAGCTCGCCAAGATGAACGACCGCGTCGAACCGGGCCAGATCCGATTGCGACAGTTGGCGAACGTCTTTGGAGATCACCATCGGCCGCGTCCGACCGTCGTCGAACAACCAACCGCGACGATACAGCCCTGTGTCCATGCCGGTCGCGTCATGACCTCGATCAAGCAGTTTCGGGCCGAGTACGGTACCGATATAGCCGTCTGCGCCTGTGTAGAGAATACGCATGGTGTTCCTTCAGATGCGAGCCTGAGCGACCATCGCCGGCTGGGCGTTCTTGGATATGTCTTTGGACGGAGTCGCAGGCTCTTTATTCCACACGCACCACGGCGGTTTGCCGCTATCCCAGAGCTCTTGCAGGACGGCTTTATCGCGAAGCGTGTCCATGTTTTGCCAATAGCCTCGATGCCGATAGACCGCGAGCTGATCCTGTTCGATCAAACGCGCGAGTGGCTCGTTCTCCCAGCTCGTACCGTCGTTGTCGATGAGGTCGAGTACTTCGGGTTCCGCCACGAAGAAGCCGCCATTGATTACCTGCCCGTCAACAGCGTCCTTTTCACGGAAGCCGGCTACGCGTGGCCGGTCGGACGACAGATTGATGGCGCCAAAGCGACCCGGCTGCTGAACGGCCGTAACCGTTGCAAGTGCCCCTTGCTGATGATGAAAGGCGACCAGTTCGCGAATGTTGACGTCGCTGACGCCATCGCCGTAGGTGAGACAGAACGTCGAATTCCCCAGATATTCCCTCACCCGCTTGAGCCTGCCACCGGTCATCGTCTTCTCTCCGGTGTCGACAAGCGTAACCGACCAGGGCTCACTCTCGTTCCGGTGGGTCTCGATCCGGTTGCGCTGAAGGTCTATCGTGAAATCTCCTTGATGGGGCAGGTAGTTGAGGAAGTAGTCTTTGATCACCGAACCCTTGTAACCACAGCAGATGACGAATTCATTCAGACCGTGGTACGAGTAGAGCCGCATGATGTGCCAGAGGATCGGACGACCGCCGATCTCGACCAATGGCTTGGGAACGACAGAGGTGTGTTCGCTCAGCCGCGTTCCATAGCCGCCAGCAAGAATGACTACCTTCATTCGCTTCTCCTGCCTCTATCGTCGCGGCCTGGTCAATCGATCGATAGGCCATCGCTCGACAAAAGGTAGGCGATGACGCCCAAAGCAAGTTGATAAGCGTCAACTCTAATCGGGGGCGCGATGTGGTGTTTTGTGCCCAGAGACAAATTCGACCTCCGCCCGACCTTTTTCACAACGTAGACCTGCTGGAGTCCGCTGGAGCGATACCCGGTCGAGGTTGAACGCGAACTGCGCCAACCCACTTCCCCAAATCCGGTTTCCAATCCCCTATCAGGCGTCGCAAACTCGCACCCTGCCGACGGTGACGGTTCGGGACCAATGCACCCGTCCGCCCTACTCGAGCCTGGTGAGAACGGCGTGCGTTCAGCAGACTCCCGAGCGGATCACTTCCCTGTTGAGCGACCGCGAGGACTTGACGGCCATCAACTCATGGGCGCGGCGGGCACGCAATGTTCGCTGGGAGCACTTTCTTCCGGGTAAGCCACCTCAACGTGCATTTCTACTTTGCGCCTTGCCGACCGTGAAATTCGGAGTTTTCGCCGTGAGAGATGCCAATCACACACCGATCGATTTTCCTCGAATTCTTTTGCGTCGAAGGTATCTGATCCTTATCGTCATGATCCTGACGTCAGTTGCTGCCTTCTTGTACGCCAACGCCGCAGGTGAACGCTATGAGGGGTACACTCTTCTGCGCGTTGGGCAAGGAATTAGGGATCGGTCGGCCAACTCGGTGGGAGGTCTGGGAGAGAGCGCCGACCTTTCAGGTCGCATCGATTCCCTGGTGCGGATTACAACAACCAACCAGGTGATCGGGCTGGCAGCCTCGCGGGTCGGCTTCAACCGTTTGTTCAGAAAACAGGAAGACAGCAAATTGTCGAAGCTGCTTCTCGGCTCTCTGGCTGCACTGCCCCCACAACTCGATTTTCTCAAATACTTGTCAGAAACGAAGAAACAACCGGATGTCCAGGACACCCATCTGGCAGCAATTTCGTCACTGCGTGATCTCGTCTCCGCCAAGGCGGAAGGCCGCTCGGATCTTCTGCGGATCTCATTCCGTCACCCTGATCCGTCGGTCGTATCGGACTTTCTGAATGAACTCTCGATCGCATTGGTCGCCACACAGGCAGATCTCGTTCAGGTTCCCGGCGCCGATGTCTTCTTCCAGCAGCAGACCAAACGGCTGGAGCAAGAGACCGAAAAAGCAGGCGCCGACCTTCGGAACTTCTCCGTTGGGGCCTCAATCTACTCGGTCGCGGAACAGCGCCAGCTGCTTCTCAGGCGTGCTGACGAACTTGGCACGCAGATCGCCAACACGCGCGGATCGATCGAAGATCGCAAAGGACAGAAGCAGGCGATTCTAGATCAACTTCAAATACTACGACCGGTATACCAATCGAAGACGGTTACCGGAATCGTAGGCAACCTTCGCGGCCGCGATTTCAAGGAAAGCGAAAATGCCGTCGGAACGGTACCTAACACCGATGGGGAACTCCCACCCTTGCTGCTTGTCAAAGTGTATCAGGATGCCATGGCGAACCTTCTGAAGGTCAACACCGATCTAAACGGTTCACTAAGGCTCGAGAAGCAGCTTGTTGGTGAACTTCAAAAGATCAGTGACGAACTTGCTGCTCTGTCGTCGAAGGAGGCCGAATACGACCGGTTGAAGCGCGTTCTCACAAGAGCTTCGGCGGCCGCCGACCACTACGGAAGCCGGGTAATAGAAGAACAGATCAATCTGGATATCGCGAAAAAGACCCAGCTCTCCAGCGTTCGGGTGATTCAATCGGCAGAACGGCCAATTGCTCCGGTGTTTCCGCGAACGAGCCACCTTGTCGGACTGGGGGTGATCGGAGGCATCGCACTCGGCTCAGCGTTGGCGCTGATGCTGGAGTTCGCGAAGGCACGCCGACAAGACTACGAGGCCGGCGCGTCCAGCACGCGCTCCGTGCGGCTCGTTAACAGCGACATCCAGGCCGCCGAGTAGTCCCACGTCCCGACGAGAGAGCGCCTTGGAGGTTCGATGACCGACCTGACAGACAGTGGCGCAGGGTTTACCAAGGCCGCCGGTGAAACGGCGAATGCGCAATACTTCGTCACAATCCTGGCTTCGATCACCGCCCTGAGCGTTCTTACGTTCCTATATCATTTACTGAATGCTCCAGTCTTCAATACTCTCAGCAATGCCGGCTGCATGATGCTTATCGCCTATTCCGGCATTACCGTATTGCGGTCACCGCATACCAGCACAATGAATATCCTGTACCTTGCCGCTGCCTGCATACTTACGACCCTAAGCATTGCCTTCAACTGGTCGCAGTCGTCCGTGACCGACGGAATCAAGTACTTGTCGATCTACATTTTCTATGCCGCCGGCCACGCCTACGCAGCCCCGCTTCGCTCAATCGAAACACGCTACATCTGTTTTCTTGCGATCTTGCCGATCGCGTTCCTGGTGGCAGTCGGCGATAGCAGAGTTCCAGATTTTGTCGCCAACAATATCGGCAATACATTTTCCTACTTTGCTAACGCTAACATAGCCACCCTGTATTTTTCCGCTCTCGTCTTCGCCCTGTCGGATCGACTTAAGGGGCGCGCGATTTTCTTGCAGTTCCTGAATGCGGCGCTGATGAATAAGATCGGAGCGGCCGTGGCGACAGTCGTGGCCGTCTGCCTGTGGATCCTTATTCCATTAAGGAAGGAATCCGTGATCGCGTTAACAGCCTTTGCTGCTGTTTCAGCCATCGCTTTTTCGTTGGGCGCCTTCGACCGTGCTGTGACTCTTCTCGGAAGCATGAGCCTGCTCGTCGAACTGGGCCCTGAGGTGGTTTCCAGGATGTCCTTTGGGAAGTTGGTCGAACTTACGGGCACGACAGATCTATCCGGATTCTTCCGCGTCATACACTGGGCCAACATATGGGACATTTATTCGAGCGGCGGCCTTGCCACCCTGCTCTTTGGATACGGGATCGGGCAAACACCCTATCTGACGGTCCTGCAGTTCGTGCCGCACAACGACTACCTGCGCATTCTCGCAGAGTATGGACCGCTTAACCTGATCGTTTTTGTGGGCTTTCTGCTCCACGTATTGTCAAATCTGAAGACAGGTCACGCTAAAGTACTTTTCATGATTCTGCTGATCTACTTTTTTTCGGAGAACCTGATCGACCATTTTGTGTCGATGACTCTGTACTTCACCTACGCAGGACGATTCTCGGCAATGCCGGTGGAAACCGAGGCCGAAACGGTCCGATGACCAACCGCATGCCTGCGCTAGTCAACGAAGGCGACTCGCTGCCGGTGGGCCAAAACGGGGTAGCCGGGATCCATCTCGGCACGGCTGCTCCCTGCCTCGCCAGGATCGTCTTTATCCGGGTCTGACTGCCGTTTGGCGATCCCGCCAGCCTTCCGCGAGCGATTGCTTCAGGTGCCGAAGGCGGTCCGCTATCGGTCTCGGACACAGAATGATCGCGGCGAATCTCAGCACCGACAATTTGTCCGCGACCATCAGGTCGGCCCGGGAGCGCCAGACCAACGTTAAGATTTGAAACAAGCTGGCACCGTTGCTTCGATGATATGTCAGGAACACCAAGCCCCGGCGAGAGAAACAGCGTCTCGCTTGCAACTTGACTTCCTCACGGCGCAATCTGTCCTCAATACGTTCATCCGCCATACATCCGATAAGATTCGTAATCTTCCGGCCATCGAGCAAGATCTGCGCTACACCCAACTTGCTTGTCTCCGAGTCTTCATGAAAGTTGTAGGTCGCGCAGGCTTCATTGACAAAGCCCACCTTGCCTTGAAAGAGCAACGGTGCCCACGCTGCGACGTCGGCAGTGTGAGGAAAGTCGAGGGGAAATCCTCCCCTCGAACGCAATGCTTGGGTGCGCAGCAAAACGCAACACATCGTTACGTCTATCTGATCCGTCAGATATTCCGAAAGGACATCGATCCCGTCCCGAAGCCCTGATACGATCCGTTTACTTACGCGTGCCGGCTTGGTTCGTCCTGACGAGGACAGGCGAAAGTTACTCAACGCGACGACAATCGGAACTTCGGAGTGCATTGGGATAGTATCAACGCAGCGATCGAGCAGAGATGGAGATATTCTGTCGTCATCGGAAACGAAAACTACGTAGTCACCCGCGGCTGCCGCCAAACATGCGTTCCAGTTGGGCAAGAGGCCGATGTTTGTTTCCTGACTCAGCACCCGGAGCCGTTTGTCATCGAACTCCCGCAACACCTCAGACGTATCGTCCGTCGACGCATTGTCCGAAACAAGCACCTCAATATTCTCGTAGGTCTGCGATAGCGCCGATTCAATACACTCCCTGAGTAGAGCGGCCCTGTTGAATGTTGGAATGGCAATTGTAACGAGCGGACGGCCTGCGAATTCGAATGCAACTTCAGAGGATCGCATGCTCACTCCTGTCTCATAAGACCATTGATCACGTCAGGCTTTGTTGATGATCAAGTACGACTTGGGTATGAACAGGAACCGTTCAATGACCAGTTGCCCCTCGGGGAAAAGACTTCGAAATTCCTTTGCGGTCAGCAGGTTGATTTCGTCGAAGAATTGCCGCGTCAGCATTGCATTGCGCTGAACCAGTCCGAACGGTGAGAACTTTGCGAGAGCCCGCCCGACAGGTCTCGGCAACCAATGCAAAAACGGCATCAAAAAGTGAAGTTCAAGCGGGAACGCCTTGGCGGGCGTTTGAATGATATAATTTCTGGCAACTCGGCTGATCTCTCGCGCGAGCCCGACGCGATCACCAGGTGGAACGTGTTCGATGACCGAATTGCAGACCAGTATATCTATCTCCTTGTCATCTACTGGGATGTGCTTTCCATCGTAGACTGTTGCCTGGATGTTGCCCGCCTCCCGTAGATTTGCGGCATCAAATTGACTGTCCAACGCGATATTGTAAATCATGATCTGCTTTGGCTGCATTTCCGATTTTACGAGGCTCCAGAAATGAAGCGAGCCACCGATGTCGGTTATCGATCGATTTTCGATATCCGGGAAGGCTCGTTTGATCCGCCGGGCGCGCGATATCCGAAACCGTGTCATGAATGGCGATATGACATTGAACCAGCCTGACATCGGTCACCTCCTGAGCTTCATTTGGATATCGCGGCAAGCTGCCGGCGCAGCCGGGATCGCTATTTGTCGGACAGTATTGCAGCAAGCCTTTCCGAAATTGACGTCCATCAAGTCACAAACGACCGAATCTTCAGGTTTATGCCGCCTGGTGACGTCGCGACCGAACTCGGTAATGACAAGAATGCAGTTCGATTTCATGAGGCCAGCGCCTGGTCGGTGCTCGGCATGGCGATCGCCGCTCGTCCAGGATTCGATCGCAACGGAGCCGTTCGCACTCCGCGGTCGCGCACGCGCTTATTGAGTATTGTCAACTCGGCTATTGGCGCGATCGGTAATCTTGGCTGGTGGGTGTAATCGCCATGCAGTTCAGTTATTGCAATTTCAGAATCTTCTTCCTGCCACTCATCGTCGCTCGAAACGTTGCCTTGGGTTCCGCTATCTTTTTCTTGCTGACCTGCGCGGCGATTCACTTTTGTGCCATGGCGGCAATTCCTGTTTCAGCGGACCCATCAAAGCCGCCACGCGATGATCTTCCCGCAACAGGCTCACTGATTTCCGAGGCAATAAACCAGAACACTCCAGGTCAGAGCCAAGGCTACGCACTCGGAGTGCCGAGGAACTACGGCTGGTACAGGGGCTTGTACAAGCCACCCGGTTACAGTGCACCGCCTCCCCTCTTCACGGCCGTCACCGGGTGGGGCCAAGTTTATCCAAGGTTGGGGGCACCTGGTTACTCTAATCCAAACGGCCGCATCACCATCGCCAACGCAAGAACCTACGTTCACCTCAACGCTACCGGCGAATGGATACTGGTGCAGAATCAGGCGACGGAGCGGATGGCAGGGGCGCATTTTGCCGCCGATTTTGGAAAGAAAGCGAGCATCCCAATGAAGATGAGCTTTCTGTCGGACGGTAGCGTGGCCATTGGTATCCCGCCGGCGGGACATAATGATCATTTCTGGCTGGCTAAGCGAGGCACCTATTCGGCTGGCAGTGTCGACGGCGTGTACGTGCAGATGGATATCAAAACGAATGACCCAGATCTGAAACTCGTTGCCAACGTTGGCGCCGATTGGTGGCGCGACGCGGAGGCTGCGTACGTACAAGGGTTTGAAAATAATCCAGGCGCAGGCATGAGCAACTGGGTTGAACTATCGACGAAATGGTCCAGACTTCACTTCTATTCCTGGGGCAACTCGAAGCTTCGGGCCAACCCGCCTCCACCGCTCGCCGAATCCCTGCTTGAAATGAATCCTGCCGTTCTCCGACGTCGCGCAAGCACTTCAACGCCTTGACCTCAGCAGGCGGGGACCCGATCGACGTGCAACGCAAGTGCCAGAATAAGATCCTGCGGCCCGGCTTCCGATCTACCTACATGCCGCCTCGATCGCCGTAGGTCCGATCGCGCTTTGCGCGGTGCTGCTTTGTCAACGAGCACCGCCCGACAATGTTGCAGCACCGACGGAACCGGCAAGGCGCAATGAGTAACGATTTCAGCTCGAGCCCAAAATTAAACCCCCGCGGTAACCGAAGAGGAAACAGCGGGGGGCGATCAGATGGATGGGGCGAGGCAAGGTGTAACTTGGTGTCGCTCCAAGGACCTGCCCAAAGATCAAACCGCGGCGATGAAGTTCCTGCAAGACGATATTATGAGCAGTCGTCCTTGAGTGTATACGCGAACGCGGCAGCGGACCGCGTCCGCGCAAGGTGGCGCCGTTCGCCAATTACACACGCGATCTTAAGATCCAGCCCGAGCCGGGAAATCCGCGCGTCCCGGGCGGTAGAGGGGGCGAGACGGGAGTCATGCGCCTGCGGTAACCATCCAGTTCTATGACAATTTCTGACGGCGATGCGCTAATGACCCTGCTGTTGGCAATCGCCCCGTCAACCAGAAGGATCGGCAAGTCGATACCGCTCGGCGGAATCGAAGGAACCCGGTCCGCTTCAAATGAATTCGTCAACCAGATCAGCGTGCCCGTTCCGAGTGTCCATGCGTGGGTAAGTGCCGCCCATCCCAATGCGCCGTCTCCATAGATACGGCTTGTGGCGATATACGAGACGCGAGGCCTCGAATTTGATTTTGGATAATAACGGTCGGTGACAAATTGCCGCTCGCGTTGATCCGTGCCCAGTCCTCGTCGCACCACGTTCGCCGGCGGCCTCCACCGGCAATCACCTCAAGCCGATGAACCGGCTTCGTCATGGCTCATCCACCGTGTCTAACAGTCATCAGAACCATCAGACTCGCAGACCAGGACATCATCAGGAAGGTGACCTCCGGCACACCGCTTACGCAGCAACCGTGACGGCGATGGCTAGTCACCCGTATCAGATTGCACAATATTTAAGCTAAGATTCTCCCCCTTGAGATAAGCCTCTCGCCAACCCAAGGACGGACCGGGAATCATTTTTTAACTGACGTTTCGTGCGGAGCGTTAGCCGACAGCGTTTTGACATCAGGGAATACGGCAGCGCAACCTCACGCCGCCAATTTTGGAAGTCCGTGGCGTCTTGCGGGGGACTTCGGCGGCGGTGCTCAACATGACATCACCGGACATCACCGGATTGTCGAATCACCCAACGAGCCGTTAGATTCAGTTTTTGCTTCTGTCGTTGCGTTTTGTCGCAGTGCTCAAAACACATTGACGACAAATTATATTGCCAGCGTGATTTGCGATTCGGGACAGCGTGAGCGTGTGGCCGTGCTCGGGCATTATGCACGGTTTGTGGGCAGCTCCGCATCAATATCAATGCCTCCGCGGACAATCAGGGGACAAAAGCGCCAATGGCAATTTCACTCTCGGACATCGTTGCGCAGAACACAGTCGGTCAAAGCGAAGGACGTCCTGTTGGCGTTCCCACAAGCTGGGGATGGTACAGCGGGTTGTACAGGCCGGCCGGTTACAGCGCGGCACCCGCCAATTTCACCTCCGTCACCGGCTGGGGACAGGTTTACCAGAAAGCGGGAGCGCCCGCGTATTCGAATCCAAACGCGACGGTCGAAGTTGCAAATTCGAAGACCTATGTTCATCTCAAAACCACAGGCGAATGGGTACTGGTACAGGACCAGGCAACAAACCCGATAGCCGGAGCTCACTTCGTCAATGATTTTTCCGGGCAGGCCCGCGGAATGGAGATAAGCAGGCTACCGAACGGCAGCGCGATGCTTGATACCCCTCCAAACGGATACAACGATCATTTCTGGCTAGGCGCACGAGGGGTCTACGGGGCTGGAACGGTCGATGCCGTCTATGTCCAAATGGACATGAGAGTGAGCGACCCAAATCTGCACCTCATTGCCAATGTTGGTGCGGACTGGTGGGTCGGTCCGAACGCCCCATTCCTGCCCAACATGAGTAACAATCCTGGCGCCGGCATGAGCAATTGGGTTGAACTCTCGACCGATTGGTCCACGCTGGGCTTCTATTCCACAAGCACCGCCCAGTTTCTGGGAGATCTCCCCACTCCGCTGGTCGGCTCCACACCGGAGCCGGAAACGAAGCCGACGATTACTTTGTTCTCGTCCGACAGCGGCACCGTGGGCGATCGGATCACCAATGACGATACTCTGACGTTCACAGGCACGGCGAAGGCCAGCGGCAAGATCAATGTGTATGACGGCGCGACCCTCATCGGTACAGCAACGGCAAATGCGAGTGGAGCATGGAGCTTCACGACCGCGAAGCTGTCGAATGCCACCCATAACTTCACAGCGAAGGCGACTGACAATATCAGCCTGACGTCGGCGACGTTGACCGTAACGGTGGACACGGTGGCGCCGGCTATGCCCAAGATTACCGCGTTCGTGCCGGACACCGGCATCGCGGGAGATGGGATCACAAACGCGAACCGTCTGACGCTGACGGGCACCGCGGAAGCCGGTAGTGTCGTCAGAATATTTGACGGCACCACGGAGATCGGCGCGGCCACGGCAAACACAAGCGGTGCCTGGCGTTTTGCAACTGTTCAGTTGTCGAACAGCACTCACAACTTTGCAGCAAGAGCCAGAGATGCGGCGGGCAACACCGGATCGGCTTCGTTGGGGCTGACCGTAACGGTTGACGCAGCATGGTCGCCGCAACCAGAAACCGGGGAAAATCTGCTGGTGAATGGATCGTTCGAGATGTCGGCTGTTGCGGGAGGCAGATGGGCAGCCTTCAGCTCGATTTCTGGCTGGACGGCGGTGACCGGCGGCACAATCGAGTTGTGGAACAATCTTAACAACGTAAAGGCAACCGACGGAGTGAACTTCGGCGAACTCGATTATCTCGGCGCGCGTGACGGTCTCTACCAGACCGTAAGTACCGTTGCAGGCCAGAACTACGAGCTTTCGTTCGATGCACGCGCGCGGCCCGGTTTCACCAGCACAACCACGACAATTGAAGTCTTGTGGAACGATTCGGTCATCGCCATCGTCCCGCCGGGCAGCAGTTGGAAGACCTACCAGTTCGCAGTGACCGGCACCGGGGGACAGGACCGCCTCACGTTCCGAGAAGCGGCCGGCCAGGGCGCTGACGGGCTGGGCGCCCTTTATGACAATGTCAGCCTCGTCGCGACATCAACTGCCAGCATCGCTCCAAGTATGATGCAAGCCGCCGATCAGGCGATGGGACTCGTGACGCAATATTCGGCCGCAAGCTTTGTTGAGTCCGGCCCTGGATTGGGCGCAGTATTGAGTGTGGCCGACACGGTAAGCATGCCCCCGCTATTAGCTAAGTCGCAGTAGAGAATGAGCCTCGGCGCGACGCGGCTCTCTGATTTCCGTGTTCAAGAGCTGCCGATAGATAAAGCCGGATGACTAGATTTTTTGCAGCCTCGTCCGCGCGCAGGTCCTATAATGCGATTATCATAGAATCATATTTCCCAACTGGCTTGGCAGGGACAAGGCAGGATGAACTGCGAACGCCTCAGACGACTAGCGATGCTCCTGGACGCCTATCGCGACAGCGGCGTGCCTCGTTTCGACCTTCAAAGCTGGGGCGCATCCAAGACGCAGCGAGGCGGATTCCTGTGGTTGCGGCAGCACACGTGCGGTACGGCAGCATGCGCTGTGGGCCTCGCGTGCGGTTCCGGCGTATTTGCAGGAGAAGGGCTGACTTATAGTTCGGACGAAAGTGGCGGACTTACCCCGATGTTCGGCGAACTCGAAGGTTGGAACGCAGTCAAATCTTTCTTTGATCTTGAACAGGATCAAGCCGTCAGGCTGTTCGCCGAACATTCCTATGACGTGACGCAAGGCGAGGCCGCAGCCCAAGCCGTGGCAGCACGAATCCGTGAGGCGATAGCATCTCAGGACGTGTCGGCGCGATAGCCGCACCGAGAAGCTATCGGTGGGCTGGATGGCCCGGAAAAATCGGTGCGCAAGTCGCCTTCATTTCGTTGCGAGCATCGGCGACTGCATATGACCGCTCTGATGGCGCCGCTTGCGATAGGGAACGCTACGGCGGTGTCTGCAGCCCGGGTGAGCGCGAACTGCTCAAGGCCATCTTGCTGCTCTGCGATTTCGCCCTCGTCGCCGACGAAATCTCCGACGGCGATGCCTATGGCAACATGACGCGCTCTGGCAGCTATTTCCGTCACGCCTTCGCGGCATGCATCGTCAACGCGGGGTACTGAACTCTCTTCGAGAGAAATCCTACGGTGGTCTTTGCATTGCAAATTCATGTGGAGGCCGGCCTCGGCGAGATTGATTACCGCCCTCAGTTGACCGGCACCAGCAACTAAAAAGAATCGAGAGACTGACCTCGATGGAAAGAAGTGGCCCATCGATCCTTGAGAATATAACCGTTCGGGACCATGAGGTCGTACACGGGTGCACGCGACGATCGCGCGCTTTCCAACGAGCAGTCCTCCATTCGCTTCAGTGCCACAATTCCAGCGGCTCCAACGCAAGTGCGCTTTCAACCGTTTAAAACTATGCCCGCGCCCTCCTCTTCGCGATCCAATCCCGTAAGAGTCCTTCAACGGTACACGCTGCCCTCCATAGCGGCGGTCGATTTCACCGAGTGCAAGCTTCATCCCCCGAAAGTAGGTCCCTTGGGCCACACTGACGTTCATGGCGGTCGGTGCGGCCGCCACGCCCTCGATCATTTGCAAGGACATGGTTCTTCGTCGGGACCAGACCGTTCATCTGGAGCATCGTCAGGTGACGCTCGACGGCCTCGATATCGGCGTCCGAGAACCCGTCGGAGATCATGCGCGAGCGATCTTCCTGACGTACGACAGCCGTGGCGCCCTGTGCGTCGAGCAGGGTGTAGGTCCACAACGCCCGCTTGTCGTCCGACCGCGCCTGGTCGACATCGAAGCCGAATGCGCTCTTTGCGGCGAGCGCCACCCGCTCCAGCTAGGTCAACTGCCGCTCGACGACAGCGCCAAGCATTGTCTTGATTTGAGACGATGACAGGTGCAGATCGGCGTTCTCGGCAAGCATCGCGGCGTCTTCCAGTATGGCGTCGAGTTAGGTTGCCAGCCGACGCGCGATCACCGGGCTCGTCGTCCTCAGGCTCAAAAAAAGGTGCGGGCGGTTCAGGCAAATGGCAAGCGCGCGAGGCGTGCGACGCCGCCAATAGTAGGTCGCCTCGCGGCGAAAGATGTGGACAGCCATCAGGACGCGACTTCCCGTGCAGCAGGAGTGTGTCGCAGAGCTGTGCATCAGTTCCCCAGCCAGGCCGATTTTGCAGTGTTTTCAGCGGTGGTCGGCGCGCTGGCTGGCGACGCAGTGCTGATCGCACCTGTCTCCGCGCAGATTCCCTGCTAACAGGGAATTTTACAGGGAATCTAGCGGTTTGGGAGGCTCGGAGACATGGCAAGTAGTCAGAAACCGCTGCACTACAGCCGTTTTCTGGGTCAATTCCCTACTCCAATTAGCAGGGAATTTTTTTGGCCTAACAGGGCTATCCTCGCAACGTAACAGGGAGTTTCGCTGGTCTTTCGATCTGTTGTGTGCTGCTTGCGATGGCGACTGAGGTGTTGAAGGCCCGTCGAACGGGCGTGTCACTTCTGGGAATTTATAGTGGTCCAAGGATGTCCGATGTGCCCTCAACATCGGACATTGGCCGCCGACTCCGCCGCTCGAGATATACTGGGCTGCATTTCAAGAGTGGCGCAAACGCACGAGGCTACAAGCCGATTTGATCGACCTAAGCGACCGCGAGCTGATGGATATCGGTATTTCGCGTGGCGAAATCGATTACGTCGTCTCGCACCGAGGCAGTGATCCGCGAGGCATCAGATCTGCTGAATGAACGTCCGTTGCCTGGCCATGTAGTGCCGCGGAAGGCCAGAGGCCGACTTCCGGTATGGGTCATTCGCGTCGTTTTGACCGAGCCACGGCGACTTCCGGTCTACACCGGTGACCGGACATTCTCAGGATAGGCGGGGATGTCTCAAAGGTGCAGATTTTGTTGCAAAAGTCGGCTGTTTGCGATGGATAGTTCGGCTACGTCGCCAGGGGCGGCCGGCTTTGATCCGCCG
>NZ_JAFCLS010000054.1 GCF_018131075.1 Bradyrhizobium sp. JYMT SZCCT0428
AGGTTTGACCGGAGCTGGAAAAAACCAGTTGGTCACTGTCTGTCCCTGCATCGATGGCGATGTTGGGATTCCATGCGGATGTGCTGCCGACGAATATAGTATCAAATTGGGCACCGAGGTTGATCGTCGTGACATTGGCACTTCCGCTGCTTAATAGTTGAACGGTATCGGACGAGCTTCCCCCCTGAATGATCGTGGCACTGGCAGCATCAGCAAGACGCACCAACTGACCACTAAAAGTACTGTCGTTGCCAACGTCGATCGTCGTTACGCTGGCATTGCCGGAGAGCATCACAGTATCGAAGCCGTCACCACCCAGAATGGTCGTTGCACTGGCGTTGCCGGAGAGCGTCATAGTATCTCTTCCGGCGCCACCCTGAATGGTACCGGCGCTGGCGGTGCCGGACAGATTGATCTGGCTCGTAAACGTGCTCCCGCCGAGCGTCACATCGCTGGTGGTGCCATCCCTCAGCGTCAGCGTGACCGGCGTCGTCGAGACGTTGACGACCTCCACCTTCTCGAAGTTCGCAAAGCCCGCAAGGGCGTTCAAGTTGAACGTGCCACCCCCGAACAGGACCAGCGAATCAAACCCTTCACCCCCGTCAAGATCGTCCCCGGGATTGAGCGTCAAGGCGTTGCCCTTGACCGTATCGTCGTCCGCCGTCAAGGCGAGAACATCGGCGCCCTCGGTGAGGACGATCGCATTGGGGTCTGAATGGAATGTCCCCTCGGTATCGACGATCGTCTCGATCGACGAGCTGAAGAAGATTGCTTCGCGTTCGGAGGCGGTGAAGGCGAAGCTTGAGGTCTGGAGCGTGTCATCGCCGGTGCCGCCGAAGACAGTGAGTGCCGGTGGCATTGCTGCTGTGAACGGCGAGACCCGAGATCGTCTTGCCGGTCAGGTCGAACGTCGCCTCGCCGGTCACGACTTTGCCGCCCGAGTTCCCGGAGATGCCGGTGAAGCCCGTCAGGGTGTCACCATCCACGAGCACGGAGTTGGTGCCGACCGATAGATTAGAGATATTGGTCAATGTTGCCGGCCGCAGATCATAGGTTTGACCGGAGCTGGAAAAAACCAGTTGGTCACTGTCTGTCCCTGCATCGATGGCGATGTTGGGATTCCATGCGGATGTGCTGCCGACGAATATAGTATCAAATTGGGCACCGAGGTTGATCGTCGTGACATTGGCACTTCCGCTGCTTAATAGTTGAACGGTATCGGACGAGCTTCCCCCCTGAATGATCGTGGCACTGGCAGCATCAGCAAGACGCACCAACTGACCACTAAAAGTACTGTCGTTGCCAACGTCGATCGTCGTTACGCTGGCATTGCCGGAGAGCATCACAGTATCGAAGCCGTCACCACCCAGAATGGTCGTTGCACTGGCGTTGCCGGAGAGCGTCATAGTATCTCTTCCGGCGCCCCCCTGAATGGTACCGGCGCTGGCGGTGCCGGACAAATTGATCTGGGTCGTAAAGGCGACCCCGCCGATCGTCACATCGCTTGTCGTGCCGTCCCTCAGTGTCAGCGTGACCGGCGTCGTCGAGGACGTGTTGACGACCTCCACCTTCTCGAAGTTGGCAAAGCCCGCAAGGGCGTTCAAGTTGAACGTGCCGCCCCCGAACAGGGCCAGCGAATCAAACCCGTCGCCCCCGTCAAGATCGTCCCCGGAATTGAGCGTCGAAGCGTTGCCTATTACCCGCGTATTGACGGCGCTGGGTAGAAGCACGTCCGTTCCGGTGGTCAAGGTGACTTCCTCACCACCGACAACATTGAACACAGTCAAGTTGAAGCTCTGCGCAACCGGCGTTGAGCCGTCCTCGTTGCCGTCCTCCACCGACACGGCAAACGATGCCGCCGACGTCTCCGTGCCGTCATGCTGGAACGACACCAGCCCGGCCGCCAGCTGCTGGCCCGTGAAGCTGGTCGCCGATGACCCGTTCACCAGCAGCGTGCCGTTCACCGGGTTGGTCACCGTGAACGTCACATCCGCAGCGCCGTCGTCCGGATCCGTGAAACTCAGGTCGGTCGCCGTGATTGCATAGGTGCCGCCCTCCTGCACCGCCGCCGTCAGATCGCCCGTCAGGGCCGGCGCCTGATTCTGCGCCGTCACCGTCAGGTCGAAGCTTTGCGCCACCGACGTCGAACCGTCCTCGTCGCCGTCCTCCACCGAAACCGCAAACGACGCCGCCGACGTCTGCGAGCCGTCATGCTGGAACGACACCAGCCCATCCGCCAACTGCTCGCCCGTGAAGCTACTCGCCGATGACCCGTTCACCAGTAGTGTGCCGTTAACAGGGTTGGTCACCGTGAACGTTACATCCGCCGCGACATCGTCCGGGTCCGCGAAGTTCAGGTCGGCCGTCGTGATCGCATAGCTGCCGCCTTCCGACACCGTCGCCGCCAAGCCGCCCGTCAGGGCCGGCGCATCGTTCTGCGCCGTGACGCTGAAGTTGAAGCTCTGCGCAACCGGCGTCGAACCGTCCTCGTCGCCGTCCTCCACCGAAACCGCAAACGATGCCGCCGACGTCTCCGAGCCGTCATGCTGGAACGACACCAGACCGTCCGCCAATTGCTGGCCCGTGAAACTGCCCGCCGATGATCCGTTCACCAGCACGGTGCCGTTTACGGGGTTAGTTACCGTGAACGTGACATCCGAGGCGGCATCGTCCGAATCCGTGAAGTTCAGGTCGGTTGTCGTGATTGCATACGTGTCGCCTTCCGACACCGTCGCCGCCAGATCGCCCGTCAAGACCGGCGCCTGATTTTGTGCCGTCACCGTCAGGTCAAAGGTCTGCGCCACCGGCGTTGAGCCGTCCTCGTTGCCGTCCTCCACCGACACGGCAAACGATGCCGCCGAGGTTTCCGAGCCGTCGTGCTGGAACGACACCAGCCCGTCCGCCAGCTGTTGGCCCGTGAAGGTGCTCGCCGAGGATCCGTTCACCAGCAGCGTGCCGTTCACCGGGTTCGTCACCGTGAACATCACATCCGATGCGTCGTCGTCCGGATCCGTGAAGTTCAGGTCGGCAATTGTGATTGCATAGCTGCCGCCTTCCGACACCGTGGCCGCCAGGTCCCCGGTCAGACCCGGCGCGTCGTTTTGCGCTGTGACATCAAAGTTGAAGGTCTGCGCTACCGGCGCCGAGCCGTCCTCGTCGCCGTCCTCCACCGACACCGCAAACGACGCCGCCGACGTCTCCGAGCCGTCGTGCTGGAACGACACCAGCCCGTCCGCCAATTGCTGGCCCGTGAAGCTGGTCGCCGATGACCCGTTCACCAGCACGGTGCCGTTGACAGGGTTGGTCACCGTGAACGTCACACCCGACGCGCCGTCGTCCGCGTCCGTGAAGTTCAGGTCGGCCGTCGTGATTGCATAGCTGCCGCCTTCCGACACTGTCGCCGCCAGCCCGCCGGTCAGGACCGGCGCGTCGTTCTGCGCCGTGACACCAAAGTTGAAGGTCTGTGCTACCGGCGTCGACCCGTCCTCGTTACCGTCCTCCACCGACACGGCAAACGACGCGGCCGACGTCTCCGAACCGTCGTGCTGGAACGATACCAACCCGGCCACCAGCTGCTGGCCCGTGAAGCTGGTCGCCGATGACCCGTTCACCAGCACAGTGCCGTTGACAGGGTTGGTCACCGTGAAGGTCACACCCGACGCGACATCGTCCGGATCGGTAAAGTTCAGGTCGTCGGTTGTGATCGCATAGCTGCCACCCTCCGACACCGTCGCCGCCAGGTCGCCTGTCAGAACCGGCGCGTCGTTCTGCGCCGTGACACCAAAGTTGAAGCTCTGCGCAACCGGCGTCGAGCCGTCCTCGTTGCCGTCCTCCACCGACACGGCAAACGACGCCGACGACGTTTCCGAGCCGTTGTGCTGGAACGAGACCAGCCCGTCCGCCAACTGCTGGCCCGTGAAGCTGGCCGCCGAAGACCCGTTCACCAGCACGGTGCCGTTGACGGGGTTGGTCACCGTGAACGTCACACCCGACGCGACGTCGTCGGGGTCCGTGAAGTTCAGGTCGGCCGTGGTGATGGCATAGGTGCCGCCCTCCGATACCGTCGCCGCTAGGTCCCCGGTCAGGACCGGAGGCGCATTTGTCGACGGGAAGGTGATCGTCGCCGTCGCGCTCCCGATGTTCTGGCCACCATTGGCGGTGCCGTCACCGTCGTTGAGGGTGAACGCAAGCTGACGGGGCTGCGTCGACGGGCTGCCGGAGGTGTTCGCATAGCCGATGTGCTCGAGCAGAATCTGCACCGCCGCCGGTGTGGAATTGTTGTTGCTGAACGTGATGACAAGATCGGTTCCATTGGTGCCGCCCGACACGGAGCCAATGGTAGTGCCGTTGACGCGCACGGTGCTGCCGCCGTTGGTCAAGGTGACCACCGAATCGGCTATGATGCCCAGCCGGTCTGTCGTCACACCGTTCTGAGTGAAGGCGACGCGCAGCGCGCCGCCGTTGAAATTCGTCGAATCGACATCGATGACCGTGCCTGCGGGCGCGATCTTAGTCAGCGGACTGCCGACACTGTACGCAAGCGACACCGAACTGCCTGCCGCCCCGCCATTCAAGTCGACCACCGGCGCATCATTTGCGGCCGCGACGCTGACGGTCACGCTGCGCGCTACACTGGCGTCCGTGCCGTCACCGACAACGATCTGAACCGTCCGGTTGGAGGACGTCGGTTGATTGCTGGTGTTGTTGTACTGGATGCCTTGCAGGATCGCCTGATAGGTGGCTTGCGAGGCGGAGCCAGTGATCGATAGCGTACCGGTGGCCTGGCTGTAGCTCACCGTCAGCCCGGCGGCAGCGGCGGCTGCAGAAGCGTTGAGCGAAAGCTGCTCGACCGCATTTCCGTCCGGACGCGTCGTCAGCCTGGCAGTAAGCGAAGTGACGTTTGGCGAGTCGGGATCGGAGATCGTCGCGACCGGCGCAATCACGCTCGGGGTCTGCTCGATGAACGCGTCGGTCGCATTGTTGCCGGTCCCCGGGCCATTGAGATCAACGAGTGGGCGGTCGTTCACCGGCGTGACAGTCAGCGTGTCAGTGCGACTGGTCCCCGCGAGATTGAACGTGAGAGCCTGGCTGGTTGTGGGAGCGTCGCTCGTATCCAGAAAGGTCAGATTGCGGATGACAGTCTGAACCCGGTTATCGGTCGCGTTACTGTTGAAGGTGACGACGAAATTCGCGCCGCCAGAGCCTCCCGCGAACGTGCCAATGGTGTTGCCGTTAATACGGATGCTATTGCCGACAATGGTGACACCGTTGCCAAATCCGATCTGATCTTCGGCCAGCAACCCCGAAATGGTCAGCGTCTGGCCGTTGAAGTTGCCGCTCGCGCTTACGGTCGCTCTCGGCGCTAACCGGATTGCAGACCCGCCTTCGGAGTAGGAGCCCGTCGCGTTGACGCCAGAAGTGGAGTTGTCGAGGTCGAAGCCATTCACAGTCGCCATAGCGCCCTCCTCATGTGGGGCGGAAGGCTGCGTTCGCTGCGCAAGGGCAATAGTGGATATGTGCCCGGGCAGACCTGAGTCAGAATTGGACTCAAATCCCGTTCACAAGAAGCGGCCAGACAATTAGTCCCCTCGCTACGACGAAGCCCTTCCGGATTATTTTGATACGTGCTTCAAATGCCCCATCGTGTGGATGGCGCGTCGCTGCGCCGGCGGCAGAGCGGCACGATGGGCGGGCTGAGGACACCCCAACCTGGTACACTTGTCCATGTGCCTCGTCGCCAGGGTAGAGCCCTCTTCCGGGGTAATCCCATCGCATAGTCCTGCAACGAAGATTTCTACCCTAGATCAGGACAATGCAGCGATGAGATCGTCAGCGCGAGTCACCATCGCCACGTTCTGGATCGCGTAGTTCACCGCGGCAATGTGCCATTCGGCGTTCATCGTCGAGCAGCAATCCTCCGGCACGATCATGTAGAAGCCTTTGTCCGCGCCGGTGCGGGCGGTGTGCTCGATTGACATATTGGTCCAGGCGCCGGTGACGATGACGAAATCGCGCCCGGCCGCCTTCAGCATCGCCTCCAGCCTCGTGCCCTCCCAGGCACTCATCCGCATTTTCTCCACCACCTGGTCGCCGGCGTGCGGCTCGAGCCCCGGCACCGGCGCAGCGCCCCAGGTGCCGCGCACCAGTGCTTTGGCGTCGATCAACCCCTCGAACAGCGGCGCATTCGCCGTAACGCCCGGCGCGCCGGGCTCCACCACGAACCAGACGTGAATCACCATGACGCCGCGCGCACGCGCGGCCTCCGCGAGCCGCTTCGCGTTGGCGATGGCGTTCTGTTCGCGGCAATGTGCCGGCGAACCGGACGACTCAAAAGCGCCGCCGTCCATCACCACATCGTTTTGCATGTCCTGAATGATCAGCGCACAGCGCATCGGATCGACCGCGTAACCCGGCTCGGCGAGCTGGGCCGCAGACCGATTGACAGTGGCCACCGGAGCCACCGGAGCCGGTGCCGGCCGGGCTGCGGCCGGCGCGTTCTGGCTGGCACGCATATAGGGTTCGTTGCGCGGCCCGACCTTCACCGGCACCGCATAGACCGAATGCGTCGCGGTGATGTAGAGCGTGCGCCAATCCGGCCCGCCCCAGGTCAGATTGCTGACCAGTTCGGGAACGCGCAGCTTGCCGATCAATCTGCCGTCCGGCGCATAGACCCAGATTCCGCCCGGCGCCGAAACCCAGACATTGCCGAGCGCGTCGCATTTCATGCCATCAGGCACGCCGGGCTCCGTGGCCGAGACGATGTTGGAGGCGAACACCCGCCCGTTACCGAGACCGCCACCGGCATCGACGTCGAACACGCGGATCAGATGCTTGACGGTATCGTTGACGTAGAGCCGCTGCTCATCCGGCGAAAAGCACAGCCCGTTCGGCTGATCGAACAGATAGCGGTCGACCAGCAATTGCGGCTCGCCGCCACGCGGCGGCACGCGATAGACGCCCTGGAAGCCGAGCTGACGCGGCCGTTCGACGCCGTAGACCGGCATCCGGCCGTACCACGGGTCGGAAAAATAGATCGCGCCGTCGGACTTGACGCAGACGTCATTCGGCGAATTCAGCTCCAGCCCGTCGAAATGCGACGCCAAAATCTCGCGCCGCCCGTCGGGACGTTCGCGCACCAGCGTGGAAGTGGCGTGCTCGCAGACGATCAGGTTCAGCCCGGCATCATAGGTCATGCCGTTGCATTTGTTGGCCGGACGCATCGCCTCGCGAATGCCCTGCCCGTCGAGACGGCGGCGCACGTCACCCGGCATGTCGGAGAACAGCAAATCATGCGCCTTCGGGTGCCAGACCGGACCTTCCGTGAACTGGAATCCGGTGCCGGCCTGCCGCACCGGCGCCCACAGGTCGATCAGGTCGGCAAAGGAAGGGCGCAGCGCGATATGCGTGGTCATCGCTGGTCTCCGGAGCCGCAGCTCATGCCGCGAACCAATTGCGTGACGGCAGCGATTGCACGATCGGTCCCGGCACCGCCATGTCGAGGCGCGCCACGACCTGGCCGTGCTCGATCTTGGCCGGCTTGTCATGCACCGGCAGCAGGAAACGCGAACCGGACAGCAGCCGCTTGATCGCCGCCTTCTCCTCGCGCTTGGTGTTGCCGTGGTTGCCTGTGGTGCGCGGCTCGTTGTGATGCAGTTCGTGGAAAGGATTCACGATCTGGTCGTTGAAATCGTAGATCACGTCGCCGCATATGGTGGCGCGGCCCTCGGCGGTCTCGACATGGATGTTCATTGAGCCTTCGGTGTGAGCGCCCGCCGCATCGACGGTTACACCGGGGCAGACCTCGATCGGGCCGGACAGTTCGAGATCTTCCAGCCGCAGCGCGTGGCGGGTGTGCAACCGGTCGATCAGGTGCTTGATGTCAGGCGCCGGATATTGCGGATGCATCAGGCCCGACACCGAATATTCCAGTTCGCGCCGGTTCAGCAGCACCGTCGTGTTCATCGGAAACAACTCGTCCTTGCCGGCATGGTCGATGTGGAGATGGGTGTGCATGACGTAGCGCACATCGCCCATCCGCACGCCATATCTCGCGAGCTGGTTCTCTATCATGTTCTCATGGTGCTGCAGCCCGCGCATGCCGAGGCTTTCCATGATCTGGTTGTGCCGATAGCCGGTATCGACCACCATCGGCCACGGCCCTCCGAGGATCAGGAAGCCGTAAGTGTATACCCGCCTGGTGTGCCCGCAATCGCGCCCCAGTACGAGGAAGCTGGATTCCAGCTCGATGTCGCCGTAGTCCAGGATCTTGATTTCGAGCGCCATGTGATTTTTCCCCTCGTTGAATCCCGTTGTTTTCTGAAATCAGGCCAGCCGGTAGATGCCGGCGGCGGTGTCGTGAAAGATCGCCTGCCGGTCCGCGGCGGACAGCGACTGCGTCGCCGCGCGATAGGCATCGAACAACGCCTCGTAGCGGGTCCAGAGTTTTTCGATCGGAAAGTTGGAGCCGAACATGCAGCGGCCGGCGCCGAACAGCCGCACGGTTTCACCGACCACGAAGCCGATATGCGCGGGGTCATTGCGATGCAGGAAGGTGCCGAGGCCGGACAGCTTCGCCACAACGTTGGGCCGCTGCGCCAGCAGCGCCATGCCGGCGCGCCAGCTCTCAATGCCGGCGGGCGACAAATCCTCCAGCATGCCGGCATGCTGCAGAACGAAGCTGACGCCGGGACAGGCATCGGCAAGCTCGGCCGCACCGGCCATCTGCGGCGCGAACACCTGCAGATCGAAGGCCCAGCCATATTCGCTCAATCGCGCGATGTTGCGCCGGAGCGTGGGATCGCGCGCCAGATCCGCACCCGATGCGAAACGATATTGCGGATTGTCGTGCCAGTGCAGCTGCATCCTGACGCCTCGCACCAGCGGGAACGCCGCCAGTTGCTCCAGTTGCGACCGCACATCCTCCGCGGTGAAATCCGCATAGGCGACGATGGCGTGCGGCCAGCCGGTTTCCCGCGCAGCGTCGCTGACATAGCGGACCTCATCGAGGAAGCGCGCCGGTGCCCAGTTCGCCTGCACGTAAACCGATCGCGTGATGCCGGCGGCGGAGACATCCGCCAGATATTCCGCGATGGTGTAGTCGCGGCGGATCGGCTCGTAGGGCCCAAAGATCCGCGGCAGCATCGGACCGAGCAGCCAGGGCAGATCCTGCTGCCGCCAGATGTGATGATGCGCATCGACGCAGCCGGACGCAGGCTTGGTCATCGGGCGGCCCTCCGTCGTGAGAGATCGAGAACATGCCGGCACAGCCGCTCGGTCGTCGCGCCATTGGCGACGCTGTCGAGCATCGGCAGCACCGCGCGCAGCGCCGCGGTCTCGGGGCGATAATCGGCCGCGGCGGCCAGCGGCGTCAGCCAGTCGATCCGCCAGGCGCGCGCGGCGAGATGGCCGACCGCGCGGATCATCTGCGCCGGATCGCCGCGCTCGAGCCCGTCGGACAGCACCAGCACCAGCGCGCCGCGGGCGTAGCCGGCGAAGCGTGGCACCGCGAGGAAGGCGGCCAGCGCATCGCCAATCCGGGTGCCGCCGTCCCAGTCGGCCACGAGATCCGCGGCGACCGCAAGCGACTGCTCGCGGTTCTTCAGCCGCAGCGCACGGGTCAGCCGCGTCAGCCGCGTGCCGAACGTGAACACCTCGACGCGCGGAGTTGCGTTGACCAGCGCATGGGCAAAGCGCAGATGCGCGTCGGAGCGCGCCTTCATCGAGCCGGACACGTCGATCAGCAGCAGGATGGCGCGAGGCCGCAATTGGCGTTCGCGGCGGCGCAGCCGGACGAGCTCGCCATCGGTGCGGATGGCGTCCCGCAGCGAGCGCTGCAGGTCAAAGCCCCCGCCGCGCTTGGCGGAACGCATCCGATAGCCGCGGCGGCGCGGCAGGCGAGCCGGCAGGTGCCGGCTGAAACGCGCCAGCTGATGGCTCTCGTCGTCCGGCCGCAGCGCGCGCCGCGACAGCGCCTCGCTTGATGTCGCCGCCTGCCCGGTTTCGTTTGTCTCGTCCGATAGCGGCGCGTCATAGCCCGCGCCATCGTCCTGAACTTTCAGCTCCTCGTCGCTTTCGGCGACCTGATCGGACAGCACGCCGGCAAGGCCGAGAAAGTGCATGTCGAACAGCATGTCGAAATCGGGTTGCCGCTCGAACGGCGGCGCCAGCGTGGCGACGCCGGCACGGCGGATGTCCTCGATATCGCGCGGGCCGAGCAGTTCGATCGCGCGCAGAAAGGCCAGACCCTGTTCCGGCGCGACCGGAAAGCCATTGCCGCGCAGCAGCGCGATGAAATCCAGCAGCGGCCGGGCCGCGCGCGGCAGAGCAAGCGCCGTCATGCCGCGATCTCCGCGATGATGGCGTCGAGCCGCGGTGCGATGAAGGCAAGATCCTCTTCGTCCTTCAGCGCCACGCCGATCGCGCGGCGGAACGCGTCCGGCCACGGCGCGCCGGTTTTCGCCAGCAGCGTCGACGCCTCCGCCCAGTCGATCGCTTCGGCGACGCCGGGCGGCTTGGTCAGCGGCTCCTGCCGCAGCCGCCCGACCGCCGTCACGATCGCGCGCGCGGTGGCCTCGGCGACGGAGGACGAACGCATCATGATGATCCGCGCCTCGCGCTCCGGGTCCGGATAGGCGATGTAGTGATAGACGCAGCGCCGCCGCAGCGCTTCATGCAGATCGCGGGTGCGGTTCGAAGTCAGGATCACCACCGGGCGTTCATGCGCGCGCAGCGTGCCGCGCTCCGGGATCGAGATCGAGAAATCCGACAGGAATTCAAGCAGGAACGCCTCGAACTCAGGATCGGAGCGGTCGATTTCGTCGATCAGCAGCACGGTCGAGTCCGGCCGGCGCAGCGCCGCCAGCATCGGCCGCTCGATCAGGAAATCGTCGCGGTAGATGTCGATCGGCTCGTCGCCTGCCTGGCGGATCGCCAGCATCTGGCGCGGGTAGTTCCACTCGTACAGCGCGGCGGCGGAATCGATGCCCTCATAGCATTGCAGCCGGATCAACTGCCGCCCCATGATTCCGGCGATCGCCTTGGCGGCCTCGGTCTTGCCGACACCCGGCGCGCCTTCCAGCAGCAACGGCTTGCCGAGCGCGAGCGCGAGATAACCGGCGGTCGCAAAGCCGTCATCGGCGAGGTAATAGGCCGCGCGCAGCGCCTCGGCCAGTTTCTCCGGCCGATCGATCCCACCAACACTACCGCGCATCGCCATCCCGATGCCCCTATGCGCGCCGGACTTGCGGCCGCGCGCCGCCCTGCGCCTTCAATGCGCGCAGGATCTTTTCCGGGGTGATCGGCAGCGTATCGATGCGCACGCCGATGGCGTTGAAGATCGCGTTGGCGACCGCCGGCAGCACCGGATTGGCGCACATCTCGCCGGGGCCCTTGCCGCCGAACGGACCATCCGGCGCCGGCCGCTCCAGCACCGTGATGTCGTGCGGCGCGATGTCGCCGGGGCCAGGCATCAGATATTGGTTGTAGTCGCGCCCGCCATGTTCGGGGTTTGGATAATACGGCTCCGGCGTCTCGTAGAGCGCGTGGCTCATGCCCATCCAGGCGCCGCCGACCAGTTGTTGCTCGACCATTTTCGGATTGAGCGCGCGGCCGAGCTCATAGGCGCTGGTCAGCTTGTTGACCTTGACGTCACCGGTTTCGTCGCAGACCTCCAGATCGACGACGAGGCAGGCATGAGCATAGGCGGTGACCGGCGACATCTCGCCGGTCTCCGGATGGACCGTCGAGAGCGGGATCAGAAAGATGCCGCGGCCGGAGATCGTCTTGCCCTGCTTGAACTGCGCCGCCTGCGACGCGGCTTTCACGGTGATCGATTTCGACGCCGCGCCGCGGACGTGGATGTTGCCCTTGCCGTCGGTGACGAGGTCGTCGGCGTTGACCTCGAGCTCCTCGGCGGCCGCCTCCAGCAGCACGCCCCGCGCCTCCTTTGCGGCGACGATCACCGCATTGCCAACGCGATGCGTGCCGCGCGAGGCGAACGAGCCCATGTCGTGCGGACCGGTGTCGCTGTCGGCGGTATCGACATAGACGTCCTCGATCGGCACGCCCAGCGTCTCTGCCGCGATCTGCCGGCTGACCTGCTTCATGCCCTGCCCGAGATCAATCGCCGACAGCGCCACGGTGAACTTGCCGTCCGGATTGGCATGCACCAGCGCCTGGCTGGGATCGCCGCCGAGATTCATGCCGATCGGGTAGTTGATGGACGCCATTCCGCGCCCCTGATGCCGTGCCATCTCAGCGCCTCCGTGTGAACACTGACGAGAACCGCGCCGCGCCGTGTTGGGGTGGTGCCGGCGCATTCGGAACCGGCGGCGCCGGAGCCGGCAAGGGCGCAGCATCGGCTGGCTGCGCCGGATAATTCGGCAGTGCTGCCGCCGGCTGATGCGCCGGCGGCGGCTGATAGACCGGCACGGCGGGCCGCGGCTGATGCGCCGGTAGCGGTGCCGCGCCCGGCGTCAGCTGTGGCGGCGCCTGCCGCGTCTCCGGCCTGCCGATCCGGCCGCTCTCATCGGTCACCGTGGGCGGTATGGCCGCGCGCGGGCCGCCGCCGCCGCTCAGCGACGAAGCGCGCCGCGCCGTCTCGCTCAAAGGCCAGTTCACCTTCTCGGCCACGACCTGCACGCATTCGATCAGCGCGGTGTTGTGCGCGACACGGCGATGCGCCTTCATGTCGCCGTCGCGATAGGCGTTGAGGATGCGGAACTCCATCGGGTCGATGCCGACCAGATGCGCCAGCTTGTCCATCTGCACCTCGATCGAGAAGTCCACCCCGGTGACGCCGAAGCCGCGCATCGCGGTGGCCGGCACGCGGTTGGTGAAGACGCAATAGGCATCGCCGCGCACATTCGGGATCGTGTAGGGGCCCGGCATGTGCGCGACGCATTTGACCACGCCGTAGCTGGTCAGCCGCGTGTAGGCGCCGGCATCGAAATAGGAGGTGATCTGCCGCGCGACGATACGGCCGTCGCGCATCACGCCGTCCTTGATGACGTGCCGCTCGGCCCCGCGCGGCGAGGCGAACTGCATCTCCTCCTCGCGCCCCAGCACATAGCGGACCGGCCGACCGGTGAGGATTGCGCCGAGCACCGCCAGCGGCTCGGTCAGCGAGTCGACCTTGCCGCCAAAGCCGCCACCGACGGTACCGCCGATGAAGTGCAGCCGGTTGGATTCCAGCGCAAGGATTTTCGCGGTGGTGCCGAGCGAGAAGAACAGGCCCTGCGCGCAGGAATGCACGACGTAGCGGTTGTTGGTTTCGGGCGCCGCGATGGTGCCGTTGGTCTCGGTCGAGGCGTGCTCGATCGGCGACATCTGGTAGCGCTCCTCGAGCACGTGATCGGCGGTGCGGAACGCCGCCTCGACATCGCCGAAGCGCAGCTTCTGATGGTCGTATTTGTCGTGATACTCGAAATAGTTTCCCGGATAGGTCTCGTTGACGACGACCGCGCCCGGCTTCAGCGCCTCCTGCACGTCGAACACCGTGGGCAGCGGATCATAGCTGACCCGAACAAGCTTGACCGCGGCCAGCGCTTCCGCCTCGCTGTCGGCAATGATGGCGACGATCGGCTCGCCCTTGTAGCGCACCTTGTCGACCGCGAGCGTCGGCTCGTCGTCCTTGCCGAAATCGATCAGGCTGAGCAGCGTGTTCTTGTTGAGCGGAACGTCCTGTCCCCGGATCACGCGCTTGACGCCAGGGGCGCGCTCCGCGGCTGTCACGTCGATGCTCCGGATCCGGGCGTGGTGGTGCGGCGAGCGCACGACCTTCAGATGCAGCAGGCCGTCAAAGCCGTGATCGTCGAAGAAGCGGGTGCGGCCGGTGACATGCCCCAGCATGTCCTGGCGCTGCTCGCCCTTGCCGATCACGTTGAGATTGTCGTCGCGCTCGTCGGCGAACAGATCCTTGCGAAACTCCAGCATCGGGATCTCCTCAGGCGCGGCGGGCGCCGCGCTGCTGCGCGGCGGCCAGGATGGCGTTGATGATCGGCTCGTAACCGGTGCAGCGGCAGACATTGCCGGCGATCGCCTCGACGACCTCGACACGCGTCGGATTCGGATTGCGGTCGAGCAGCGCCTTCGCGGCCATCAGCATGCCGGGCGTGCAGAAACCGCACTGCGCGGCGAAATGCTCCATGAAGGCGGCCTGCAGCGGATGCAGTGTCGGCCCGTCGGCGAGCCCGCTCGCGGTTTCGATCGATCGCCCCTCGCAGGTCACGCTGAGCGTCAGGCACCCCAGCCGCGGCTCGCCATCGACCAGCACGGTGCAGACGCCGCAGGTGCCCTGGCCGCAACCGAACTTCGGGGCGAAATCGCCGAGCCCGCGCCTGATCGTGCCGAGCAGCGTTTCCGCCGGCTCGACGAACACCGCGCGATCCGAGCCGTTGAGGCGAAACTGTACAGGCATCCGGGCCATTCTGCGTTCCTTCAGGATGTCTCGCCGGCAAGCAGCCGGCCGAGATGCACAGGCAATACTTCACGGCGATACCATTCCGAGGCGATCGCATCGGTCGCGGGTTGCGTGCCCTCGAGCGCCGCACTCTTCGCTGCGGCAATGGTGGCGGCGTCCAGGGTGCGGCCTTCCAGCACGCGCTCGACCGCCTTGGCGCGCAGCGGCGTCGGCCCCATCGCGCCGTAGGCGATCCGCGCGCCGCTGATCCGTCCACCGTTCTGCGGCAGATGCGCCGCGATCGACAGCACCGAGACGCCCTTGGGCCGCACCCGGGCGACTTTGACGAAGCGAAACGCATCGGCGCCGGCCGGGCGGCTGAAGCCGACCGAAGCGACCAGTCCCACCCCGCCCCGCGCCCGGTTCGCCAGCATCTCCACCAGCGGCATTACCCGCGCGCCGCCGAAGCCGGCATGCAGCGTGACGACGGCGTCGAGCGCCAGCAGCGCGGTGGTGAAATCGCCATAGGGCGTTGCGGCGAACAGATTGCCGCCGATGGTCGCCGTGGTCCGCACGGCAGGACCGCCAATGCCGCGCGCCGCCGCATGCAGATAGGGCAGGTCACGGCTGGCCAGCACCATCGCCATGGTGACGCCGGCGCCGAGTTCGACGCGTGCACCGCCGGTGTTCATCGCCAGCAGCACCGGGTCGACCGCGCGCAGCAACGTGCCTTCCGTCATCACGCCTTCGTTGATATCGCGCACCAGCAGCGTGCCGCCGCCGAGCAACTGCGCGCCGCGGTCGCTGGCGAGGATGCCAGCGGCTTCCTGTAACCCCTGCACGATGCGGACATTGACGGGCATGGCGTTTCCTAACCTGCAAGTTCGGGCAGCTGGCGGACCGCCGCGATGCCGTTTGAATAGACTTCGTTGCCCACGAGCTCGGCGAGTTCCGTCTCGCGCCCGGCCGGCGTGGTGAACCGGCCTTCCCATTGCCAGAAGCTGCGATTGCCGTCGGTGACCGGCAGCAGCCGGACATGGGCGACGTAATTGAACAGCGGAATCGGCGTCTCCAGCAGGCAATAGCTGAAGGTCATTTCCAGATCCGACAGCGCCAGAAGCTGCTCGCGCAATTCGGCGCCGTCCTGCATCGTGAAGCGGCGGACGCAGCCGATCTTGTCGGACGGATAGCCGCGCTCGATGGTGCTCTTGGCGACGATCGGATGCCAGGATTCATGGCCGTTGAAGTCGCGCAGCACCGCCCACAGCCGCTCGGCCGGGGCGTCGATGATGGTGCTGCGAACCACCCGCGGCATGGCTCAGGCTCCGAAGGCGCGGTTGAGCGCGTCAAAACCGGTCTGGAACACATTGCCGCCGACCCCGCCGACCAGGTCTGCTTCCAGCTCCGGTGCGCAGTCGAAATCGGCGCTCCATTCGATGAAGGTACGGTCCTGGTCGGTGACGGGAGTCAGCCGCAGCGTGGCGACGTAGTTGGTCAGCGGCATCGGCGAATCAAGGATCGAATAGGTGCAGACCATGTCGAAGTCCGACAGGCCGAGCAGCTTTTCGCGCAGCCGGTCGCCGTTGCGCAGCGCGAATGCGCGGACGCAACCGACCTTGTCGGCCGGCTCACCGTTCTCGATCCGGCTCTCCGCGATACCGGGATGCCAGTTCGGTAAACCGTTGAAGTCGCGCACGCGCGCCCAGACCTTGGTGGCCGGCGCATTGATGACGCTGGATACATAGACGCGGGCCATCGATTACTCCTTGCCCTTGCCTTTGTCGCCGCGGCCGGATGGCTTGCGTTCGCCGGGCCCCGACTCCGTAAGGGTCGGCCCGTCCTTCGGCTTGGGCGGCAGGGCCTCCTTGCTGACGCGCTGCATGTCGCTGGCCTCGCGCATCAACCCGCCCATCTTGGCGAGGTTGCCGCCCTCGATGCCGATTTCCTTCAGCACCTGATCGATCAGCGGCGCCTGCACCCGGTAGCGCAGTGCCGATTCGATCACCTCGTCGGTCGGCGTGCGCGAACTGCCGCCGCCATTGCCGGCCATGCCGCCAAGCCCGTCGACATGCAGGATGCGGATGCCCTCGATCTTCTCCATCGGCTTGACGCTTTCGCGGACGATGCCCTCGATCCGGTCCAGCAGTCGGCGCCGGAACAGGCCGTAGCGCGCCTCGTCGGTGAGCGCATTCTCGGCCTCATAGAGCAGCTTCTGCGCTTCCGCATCGACCGCGGCGCGGATCGCATCGGCCTCGGCCCCAATTCGCTTCTCATCGGCGTTCTTTCTCGCCAGCATGATCTCGACCGCGGTACGCCGCTTGGCGTTCTCGCTTTCGCGCACCGTCTTGACGATCTCCTCGGCTTCCACCGCCTTGGCCTTCGCCATCTCCGCCTTCACCTGGGCTGCGGATTCCAGCAGCGACTTCTCGAAAATCGCGATCGCCTTGTCCATCACCGCGCTCTCGACCTCGCGTTCGCGATCGACCTCGAGCTTGCGCAGGTCGCGGTCGCGACCAACACGGGCCTCGTCGAGGCCGCGCTCGGAAGCGATGCGCGCACGTTCGATTTCCTCGCGCGCCGCAATTTCGGACTCCTGCAGCGCCTGGTTGCGCGCGATATCGAGCTGTTCGAGCGCCTTGCGCCGCTCCAGCCGGGCCACCTCCAACTCGCGCTCGCGCGTGATGTCGACCTTCTCGACCTCCTGGCGTGCATTGATCTCGGCTGCGCGCACGGCACGGTCGGAATCAACCCGCTCGATCTTCCGCGCGGAAATCGCGATGACGCGCTCCTCTTCAGCGATCTCGACGGTCTTCTTTTGATCGATCTGCAATACCTCGCGGCTCTTCGACGCCGCGATCCGCCCCTTGTCGATCGCAAGCTCGGCTTCGATGCGGCTTACCTCGACCGCATCGCGCTTCTTGATTTCGGCGGTCTCGATCGCCTTGGCGCGATCGATATCGAGGCTGCGGATTTCCAGATCGGAGGCGATCCGCGAGGCGGCAACCGCTTGCTCCTGTGCAATGCGAGCCGTCTCGGTCGCCTCGCGCGCGGCGATCTCAGCGCCTTCCAGCGTCTGCGTCCGTGCGATCTCCTGCGACCGGGTTTCCTGCTCGGCGAGAATGCGATGCGCCGCGATTTCCTTTTCGTTGGCGATCCGGGCCGCCTCGACCGCATGGAGCGCGGCGATCTCCGCCTCGTCGATCGCCTGGTTGCGGGTAATGGTCAGCGCGCGGACCCGCTCCTCCTGGACGATGCGGGCGGACTCCACCAGCTCCTTGGCCGCGATGGTCTCCTGCTGGACGGTACGATCACGGACGATCTCGCGCGCCAGCCGTTTTTCCTCCGCGGCGAGGCGACTGGCGATGATCGCGCTGTTGCGAGCAATTTCAGCGGATTCGGTGGCGAGCCGCGCGGCGATGTCGGCCTCCTCGATCGACCGCCGCTTCTCGATGTCGAGGCTGGAAATCCGCTGCTCGTTGGCGATCCGGTCGGTGCTGACCGACGCTTCCTGCGCAATCCGGGCGCGCTCGGTGGATTCGCGCGCGGCGATTTCAGCGGCCTGCAGCGCCCGCAACTGCTCGATCTCGCGCTCGCGGATCTCGCGGTCGGCGGTGATACGGGCCTCCTTGATCAGCTGGTCGTTGGCGATCCGCGCCTTCTCCACCATCTCGCGCGCGGCGATCTCGGCCTGGTCGACGGTCTGGCTGCGCTCGATCTCGCGCTGGCGGACGTCGCGCTCGGAGGCGATCCGCGCCTCGCTGATGGCGCGCTCATTGCCGATCCGCGACTTCTCGATTTCCTCGCGCGCGTTGATCTGGGCCTGCTCGGCCTCGGTGTCGCGCATCGCACGTTCGCGGGCGATTTCGGCGCGTTGCACGGCGCGGCGCACCTCGACGTCGCGCTGCTGCTCCAGGCGCGCCAGCTCGCTCTCGCGCTCGATCTCGAGCGACTGCTTCTCCGCCTCGAGATTGCGCGAGCGGATCTTGATCATCGAATCCTGTTCGATGTCGTTGCGCGCCTTGCGCCGGCCCTCGATCTGCTCGATCAGATGGGTCAGGCCCTCGGCATCGAAGCGGTTCGAGGCGTTGAAATATTGCAGGTCGGTCTGATCGAGATTGGTCAGCGCCACCGATTCCAGTTCGAGCCCGTTCTTGGCCAGCGCCTCGGCGGCGGCCTCCTTGACCTTGGCGAGATAGACCCCGCGCTGCTCGTGCATGTCCTCCATCGTCATTTCGGAGGCGACCGAGCGGATCGCCGAAACGAACTTGCCTGATAACAGCTCGTGCAGCGTCTCCGGCTGCATGGTGCGCCGGCCGAGCGTCGAGGCCGCGAGCGACACCGCCTCTGTGGTGGCGCGGACGCGGACGTAGAAGTCGGCGTCGATGTCGACCCGCATCCGGTCGCGGGTGATGATGGCGTCGTCCTGGCCGCGATGCACCCGCATCTGAAGCACGTTCATGTTGACAGGCGTGATGTCGTGGATGAACGGCAGCACGAAGGCGCCGGAATCGATCACCACTTTCTCGCCGGCAGCACCGGTACGGACGAACGCCGCCTCCTTCGACGAGCGCCGGTAGAGCCAGTTCACCAGATAGACGACGATCGCGATCACGACGATCGCGACGATCAGCCAGAGAATGAGCGCTCCGATCAGCTGGCCTGACATGTCTGTTCTCCCTTCACAAAGTGCTGTCGCATGGTCCGTTCAGCTGCGGCTGATGGCCTTGAATTTCCGGGTCTGCTCGCGGATCGCGACTTCGACCGGCAGCCGCTCCATCGAGGAAGCGCCGTAGAAGCCGTGGCAATGCCGCGAGTGCTTGATGACGAATTCGGCGTCCGCGGGTTCTGCCACCGGACCGCCATGCACGAGAATGATCGCATCAGGTTTCACCGCGAGCGCCGCCGCCGCCCAGGCGTCCAGCAGGGCTGGAACGTCCTCGAGCTTCAGTGCGGTCCGCGCGCCGATCGCGCCGCCGGCGGTCAACCCGAAATGGCAGACAATGATGTCGGCCCCCGCGCCCGCCATGTCAGCGGCATCGTCGGCCGAGAACACATAGGGCGTCGTCAGCAGGCCCTTGGCGCCGGCCAGCGCGATCATCTCGACCTCGAGCGCGTAGGACATGCCGGTTTCCTCCAGCCCGATACGGAAGCTGCCGTCGATCAGCCCGACCGTCGGAAAGTTCTGTACGCCGGAAAAGCCCACAGCTTTTACCTCGTCGAGAAAGCGGTCCATGCTGCGGAACGGATCGGTGGCGCAGACGCCGGCCAGCACCGGAGTCTTCTTCACCACAGGCAGCACTTCGGCGGCCATCTCCATCACGATTGCGTTGGCGTCGCCGTACGGCATCAGGCCGGACAGCGAACCGCGCCCGGCCATCCGGAAGCGGCCGGAATTGTAGATCACGATCAGGTCGATGCCGCCGGCTTCCTCGCATTTGGCTGACAGACCGGTGCCGGCGCCGCCGCCGACGATGGGCTCGCCGCGCGCGATCATGTCGTGAAACCTGGAGAGAAGCGCCTGCCGGTCGATCGCTGCCATGCTGTGATTCCCTATCGGCCCGCGGCGCGTGCGCGCGGCCGTGCGCCTTGCAGCGCGCGAAAATGCTGTACCAGCGCGGCCGCAAACGCCGGGCTGTTGATGTGATGCGGAACGCGAACGAGCTGGCGCGACGCCGTCTGCCGCACGCTCGCCTGCAGCGCGCCGAACAGCGCCTCGCGCGCCGCGGTGTCGAAGAACGGCTTGCCCGCCTCGTCGAGGGCCGAGACCCCGCCCTCCGGCAGCAGGAAGCGCACGGGGCCTTCCATCAGATTGAGCCTTTCACCGATCCAGCGGCCCATCGCGGCATTCTCGTCGGGCTGCGTCCGCATCAGCGTGACCTGCGGATTGTGCTGATGAAGCAACCGGGTCCGGTAGCGCTCGGGGACGCTGTCGGGCGCGCCGAAATTGACCATGTCGAGCGCGCCGACCGAACCGACATAAGGAATTCGGGTGCGGATGATGGCGCCAAACCGGTCCTCGGTCGCCGGAAACACGCCGCCGAACAACAGATCGGCGATTTCGGTGGTCGAGACGTCGATCACCGCCGGCACCAGGCCGCCATCGACCAGCTTCTCCATCGACTGGCCGCCGATGCCGGTGGCATGGAACACCAGACATTCGTAGTCGTCGCCAATCAATTTCGTCACCTGCTGAACGCAGGGCGTCGTGACGCCGAACATCGTAAGGCCGACCAGCGGCCGTTCGCCGCCGGCGTGGCGGCGCGGCGGCGGCGCCTTGGTCGCCTCCAGCCGCGCCCTCGCCATCCCGGCCATCGCCTGCGCGCCGTTCGCCAGCACCTGCCGCGAAATCGCATTCAGTCCCTGAACGTCGGTGACGGAATACATCATCATGATATCGGAAGGGCCGACATAGGCCCGCGTGTTGCCGGAGGCGACGGTGGAGATCATCAGCTTCGGCACGCCGACCGGCAGCGCCCGCATCGCCGGCGTCGCGAGCGCCGTAGCGCCGGAGCCGCCGGCGGAAATCAGGCCGAGCAGCCTGACGCCCTCGCGGCCGGACTTGCCCTTCACCCAGCTCTCGAAAGCCTCCGCCATTGCCGCCACGGCGGCGCCGCGGTCGGCATTGAACACGCCGGCGGAACCGCGCGGGTGATGCAGCGCTATCTCCAGCGGCGGCACGTCCGCGCCGGAGATCCGGCCGGTGGTCGACAGATCGACCAGCTTCACCGGCAGGCCCGCCGCCTTGATGATGTCGGCGATGAAGCGCAGCTCCTCGCCCTTGGTATCGAGCGTACCGGCCACCGCGACGAACGGTTCGTTGAGACCACCTATGCTGCGCCCGACCTTGCGGTCGGATGCTGCGGTCGCGGCGATGACGGGCATGCGCGTCAGGGTGTGCGCGGACGCCTCGATCCGCGCTGCCGCAACATCGGCGCTCCAGCGGGTCGGCAGCACCGGGTTCGACAAATAGACCCGGATCGGCGCATCGTTGCGTGTTGGCGCCGCTGCAGTCCTTCGGCCGCCGGGTTCACTCACGGAAGCAGGCGGCGGTTCGATCTCCTCATGGCCATGGCGACCAACGCCGAGCAGGCGCTGCTGCAGGTCGCGATCGGCGGCCAGCCGCGCCGCCTCGATGACGCGGTTGACCCGGCCGTTGACCATGATCGCGACCGTTTCGGAGATCTCGGTTGCCACGCCGATATTCTGCTCGATGACGAGGATGGCGACGTCGCCTTCCTCGCTCAGGCGCACGAGCATGTCCTCGACATGAGCGACGATGACAGGCGCGAGGCCTTCGGTCGGCTCGTCCATGATCAAGAGCCGCGGATTGAGCAGCAACGCCCGCGAAATCGCCAGCATCTGCTGCTCGCCGCCGGAGAGCTGCGAGCCGGCGTTGTTCTTGCGTTCGGCAAGCCGCGGAAAGGTGTCGTAGACCCGCTCCCGCGTCCAGCCGCCGCGCGGCCCGCGCTGCGCCAGCCGCAGGTGCTCGTCGACACTCAGCGACCGCCACAGCCGCCGGCCCTGCGGCACATAGCCGATGCCGAGCCGGGCGATGTCGGTGGTGGAACGGCCGACCAGTTCCTCGCCGAATGCGCTGATCGAGCCGCTCGACACCGGAACCAGGCCCATGATCGCCTTGCACAGCGAGGTCTTGCCCATGCCGTTGCGGCCGACCAGGCTGAGCACTCCATCCTGCAAGGTCAGATCGACGCCCTGCAGCGCGTGCGAGCGGCCGTAATACAGGTTCAGCCCGCTGACCTGGAGCGCCGGCGGCGTGCCGCGTAGCTGATGACGGCGGTCAGTGGTGGGCATGACCGCCTCCGAGATAAAGCTCCTGAACTTCCGGATCGGATTCGATCTCGTCGGACCGGCCTTCCTTGAAGATACGGCCGTTGTGCATCATCGTCACGCTATCGGCGACACGCAGCGCGACATCCATGTCGTGTTCGATAATGATGAAGCCGATATGCGCCGGCAGCGAGGTCAAAATCGTCACCAGATCAGCGCGCTCGGTCGGCGACAGCCCTGCCGCGGGCTCGTCGAACAGCACAAAGCGCGGCGCGCCTGATAGCGCCAGGGCAACTTCGAGCTGCCGCTGCTGGCCATAGGCCAGCTCGCCGACCAAGCGGTCCTTATCGGCGGTCAGGTGCACAGCCTCGACCAGAATTTCCGCTGCTTGCAGGAGTGCATCGTCGGGGCGGGGCCGAACCAGCGAGAAGCGGTTTCGCGAAACACCGCAGCAGGCCAGATAGATATTGTCCATCACGCTCAGTCCGGTGAAGAGCGAGGATATCTGGTAGGTGCGGCGCAAGCCCCGGCGGATGCGCTCATGGGGCGGGAAGACCGTCACATCCTCGCCAAAAAACCGGACCAGGCCCGCTGTGGGCAGAAAATCCCCGGTGATGCAGTTGAACAGCGTGGTCTTGCCCGCGCCATTCGATCCGAGAACGGCCCGCCTTTCGCCCGGCTTCACCGAAAGCGTCACGTCCGAGATTGCGGCCAGCGCGCCGAACATCTTGGTGATGCCGCGCAGTTCCAGCGCATTGCCGGAGCTGGCATTGCCGGCCCCGGGTACGTTCATCCGGGAAGACACGACGGGCGCGTTCATGCACCGCCTCCCGTCGTTGCGGCCTTGCGCGCCGCCATCCTCGCGCGCCAGCGATCCCACAGGCCCAGCACACCATCCGGCGAGAACAGCACGATCGCCAGGAAGCCGATCCCGATGATCAGCTTGAAGCGATCCGCCGAGAACCCGAAAAAGCCGAGAATGTCGGTCGAGAACACTTGCAGCAACACGTAGATGAAAGCGCCGATAAACGGTCCGAGCGGACGGCGCATCCCGCCGACGACCGCGACCACGAGCACATCGATCGCGGAGGAAATACCGATCGTGCCCGGCGCGATCTGCGCATTCTGCCAGACCAGAAGAATGCCGCCCGTGGAGGCGAAAACGCTCGCCAGAGCGTAGGCCGCCACGCGATGGGCGGTCACGTTGAAACCCAGTGCCGCCATGCGGCGCGGGTTGTCGCGCACGCCCTGAAGCGCGAGTCCGAAGGGAGAGCGCGCAAGATAGACCACTGCGCCGTAGCAAAGCGCGGCGCAGGCAAGGGTGAGGTAGTAGAAAGGCAGGGGATCGCGCCAGTTCACGCCGAACAGCTTCGGCGGCAACACGAGGTTGAACCCGGAATAGCCGTTGAAGATCGAGTAGTTCTGCCGTGTGAAATAGAAAAAGGCCGCCGCGATCGCGAGCGTGATCATGATCGTGTAGATGCCGTCGGTGCGAACGGCGAGCGCGCCGCATATCGTCGCGAAAAGCGCCGCGATCAGGAAGGCGGCCGGAAGCACGATCCACCAGGAGAGACCGAGACTGACATTGGCCGCGCCGGACGGCCCAAGGATTGCGACCATGTAGCCGGCCAATCCCGCAATCGACATCTGCAGCAGGCTCACCATTCCGCCATAGCCGGCGAGGAACATCAGGCTGAGCCCGATCATGCCCAGAATGAACGTCCAGCCCATGATCTGGAACAGCCAGAAATTATTGGCCACGATCGGCAGCAACAGCAGGATCAACCCGAGGATCCACCAGGGGGCGGGAATGCGCTCGGACCACATCCGATGGTCGACGGGGCTGGCAAAGCGAGGGGCTTGATCGGCAACCGACATGGCCTATCGCCTCGTTCCCAGAAGGCCCTGCGGCCGAAACGCCAGCACCGCCGCCATGATGAGGAAGGTGAGAACGATCGAATAGGTCGGCGCGTAGACAAACCCCATCTGTTCGGCCACCCCGATGATCAAAGCGCCCAAAGCCGCGCCGACGATCGACCCCATGCCTCCGACGATCACCACCACGAGGCTCGCCAGCAGGAAACGCGTATCCTCGCCCGGCGACAGCGACTGGAACGTGGCACCGATGATCCCCGCGATACCGGCAAGCCCGGCGCCGAAGCCGAACACCGCCAGAAACACCATGTGGATGCGCACGCCGGATGCGGCCAGCATCTCGCGGTCGTCCACGCCCGCACGGATCAGCATGCCAAGCGCGGTGCGGTTCAAAACGAGCCACATCGCGATGCCGATCACGATTGCCGCGACCAGGATCCAGACGCGCACGGACGGGTAGCGCAGCCAGGTGACCACGCCGGTCGCTTCGTTGAAGTTGCTCACGAGGGGCAATTCCATCGGCCCCTGCAGGAATTGCGGAGCGAGGATCGAATACGATTGCCCACCCCACCACCACAGCATGAGGTCGGCAAACACGATCGAAAGCCCGATGCTGACCAGCGTCTGGCGGAGCTCTTCGCCTTCCATTTTCGAGAAGATGAAAAACTGCATCAAGAGCCCGATCAGCCCCACGACGATGAACACAATCGGAAATGCCAGCAGCCACGAACCCGAGGCGGTCGCGACCTCGTAGCCAACATATCCGCCGATCAGGAACAACGAGCCATGCGCGAGATTGACGACGCGCATCAGACCGAAAATCAGCGTGAAGCCGGCTGCTACGAGAAAATAGAGCGCGCCAAGCGTGATGCCGCCCAAAAGGGCGTTCAGGAAGATTTGCTTGCGGCCCCAAACCGCCACCAGTTCAGGCGGCCAGGGGGCCAGCACAAGACACAGGAACGCTGCGGCCAAGAGGAAAAAAAACAGGCTCCAGAGCGGATAGCGCTTGATGAAATTGTCCATCTCAGAACGGCCCAGCAGCTTCCCGTGGCGCACTTCGCCACCGTTGGAATGAAGGCTAGATCGAAGTTGCCGGCCTGTCCTTTCCCGAACGTCTGTTCTCTAGCCCGAACGTCTCTTCTTTGGCGTGCAGCACCTCTTTTCAGTGTGTGAGGCCCGCGACGCTGCGCCGGTAGGCGCTCGGCGGCACGACGCCATTGGCGATGAAGAACCGCGAGAAGCTCGCCGGGGTCGCAAAGCCGAGATCGAGCCCGATTTCAGAAACCGTTTCCGTGCCTCCGGCCAATCGATCGATCGCGCGCTCCATGCGCAGGGCGTTGAGGAAGATCGTCGGGGGCAGACCCATCTGCTCGCGAAACAGCTTGAAGAAATGCGGGCGCGAAAGACCGGCGTTCCGCGAAATCTCTGCAAGGTCGACGGGTTCGCCGAGCCTCTCGCTCAGCAGGCTGATCGCGCGCCGGAGGCGAAAATCCCGCAGTCCCGAGCAATGCGCAGCCGGCCTGTCGGCCGCGCTCGTCCACTGCCACGTCTGATCGAAGGCTGCCTGAGTGAGGGCACTGAGCCGGTCCTCGAAAGAGCCATCGCAGCCGCCATGGTCGGCGAGAAGCCGTGCGGTTTCCAGGACAAGCCGGGTGATGTGGTCGCTCATTTCGACGGTCGAGCGGCCGAAGCGCAGGATCTCGAAGGCCGTGTGGCTCGCATCAACGAACCAGCCCGGGCGAATATAGAGAACGAGCGTCAGCGTTGGTTCGCGGCGGTCGACCGGCGCAAAATAATGCGGTTGCCACGGGCTGATTGCCGTTGCGCTGAAGGGTGTGAGCGGCAAAATCCTGCCATCGACAACCACGCTGGCGACCGGTCCGCTGACGTGGAAGATCAGGTGCCCCTCGCGATGGGCATGCGGCACCATCGGCCGATCCAGCTCATAGAGGCAAGCGCGCCCGAACGCACCATGTGCGACCGCGTGAGCAATACTCATCGGTTTCCTCCCCGCCCATCTTTGTGCGCGGTTATGGAGGAATGTATAAGGAGATCGCGTTGTGACAACAGGCAAATTGCCCCGGCCGCCACCGGTCCAGGCCGTTTGCCCCGCGCCGGATGCTGCTCGTTCGTGCTCACCAGGCGGCCTCGAGAATGCGGCGGCAGTCGCCTGGGGTCAGCCGTCGGGGATTGGCAAGGGCTCCGGGATCGTTCGCGGCCATTTCCGCAAAACGGTCGAACTGAGCCGGATTGATCCCCAGCTCCCGCAAGGAGGTCGGCAGGCCGATGGCGCGGGCGAACGCTCCGATGGCGGTGCTGAGGTGCGGCTCCGGCGTTGTTCTGGCGAAGGTTTCGGCCATGGCGGCGTATCGATCGCCGACGGCTTCGGTGTTGAAGTCGGCCATGGCCGCCATCAACGGCACATGGAGATCGCCTTGCAGGACGCCGGGTCCAAGTTCAGCCTTGATCGGGTGCGCAAGCGCATCGACCCCGCCAACCGCTTTTTCCAGCGCGAGCCCGGCCGTCAATGCCGCCGCCATCAATTCGCGCTGCGCTTCCCGGTGACCGGGCGATGCAAGCGCCACGGGTAGCCACCGCGTGAGCCGCTTGGTGGCCTCCAGCGCAAGCGCGTCTGCCGGCGGGTGGTAGACGGGGCTGGCATAGGCTTCGATGGCATGGACCAGCACCTCCATGGCCGCAGCGGCGAGGCGGCGTGAGGACGCCCCCTCAAGCACCGTCGGATCGGCGATGACCCGGTCGGGGCGCGGGCAGGTAACCGGCTGGCCCTGCCCCAGACGCACCCGCCGCGCCAATCCGAAATCGCAAAGGCCGGCAGGAACCGCGATCAGCATGAGGCGTTCGCCCCGCCGCAATGCATGCTCCGCAGCGAGCCGCGCCTGCCCGACGGCTGCGGATCCGCCCACGGCGATGAGCGTGCCGGTCCGGATGTCGCTCATGGCGCTCAGGATCCTGACGGTTGCATCTGCATGAGGGCTGGCACGATCGGTCCGCGCCAGGCTGATCGCCGTCTGGTCGAGTGACTCCTGCACGCGCGCGCAAACGGCCGCGCTGCCCGGCTCGTTGTCAACGAGTAGCAGCGCCCGAGCGAGCGGCCCTACCTCCTCGGGAAGCGCATCCTCGATCGCAGCTTCTGCGAAATGGGTGCGCGTGAGATAGTCGATGAGAGTCATCGAAAGGCGCTCCCGGCGTTTCCGCCGCATGGAGTCCGCAATGGCGGAATTCCCGAAGGAAGCGATGGCCGGCTGACAGCGCCGGCCACCGAAGATGACATCAGGGGCAGGCGCGCTCAGCCGCCCGCGCGCAGCTTGGCGCAGTCAACCGCATCGCGCGCCGGCAGCCCCAGGGCCTTGAACTGAGCCGTCGTCATGCCGAGCGTCTGGTTCACGTTCTCGGTCTTGGCGACCATCTTGCTGGTCAAGTTGCCGTCCGGTCCATCGACCACTTCGTTGACGAAGACCGTTCCGGTCGCCTGCCGGTTTTCGTTCAGCGTGATCTTGCCGATCGGGCTGTCGAGCTGAAGCTTGTTGAGCGCTTCCTTGAACTTTGCCTGACCGTTCGACAGATCGCCCCCGGCCGCTTCGAGCCCTTTAATGGCGGCCTGCGTGGCGACGTAGTAGCCCAGACCGAACAGCGACGGCGACGGCAGGCGCTGGGCGGCGGGGAAGGTGTCCTGATAGAGCTTCACATACGAGGTCCATGCCGGGTCGGTATTGTCGGCAGCGAAGGGGCCGGAGGTCGGCGTGCCCTTCAGCACGTCTTTCGCTTTACCTTTCGCCGTCAGAACCGTCTGGTCGGCCATGATGGTGCCGCCGATCAGGCGGGTCTTTTCACCGGCCTGCTGGTACTGATTGAGGAAGTTGATCGCATCCGTGCCGCCAAGGCCCAGATAGATCGCATCCACATTGTCCGGCAGCTGCGCGATGATCCCGCCGAAGTCCGATTGGCCGAGCGGCTGCCAGAAGCGCTGGACGATGTCGCCGCCCGACTTACAGAAGTCCACCGCAAAACCCATGAAGTTCGTGTAGCCGAACGAGTAATCGGCTGCGATCGTTGCAACCTTCTTCCAGCCCTTCGTCTTCACGACGTAGCCGCCGAGGCCGTAGCCCCATTGCGAGCCGTCGAGGTTGAAGCGATAGAAGTTCGCCGCCGGATCGACCCATGTCGTCTCGAGCGCGCCGGAAATGCCGTTGATCACCACCTTGTCGGGGATGGTCTTGGCGAAGTCGCGCATGGCGATGCCTTCCGAGCCGGAAAGCGGGCCGATGATGAAGTCGACCTTGTCCTGCTCGATAAGCTTGCGCGCCATACGGACCGTTGTGTCGGGTTTGGTATCCGTCGGAGCGACGACGGTTTCAATCTTCTTGCCGGCAATGGTGTTGTTCACCTGCTTGAGAGCCAGTTCGACATTTCGGACACCATCCTGGCCACCGGTCGCGAAGGCGCCTTCCAGCGCTACCAGAATGCCGATCTTGATGGTGCCGCTCTGGGCGAGAGCTGCGCCGGGCAGCATAAGGGCAGCCACCGCGACGGCGCCAAGCAAAGACTTGCGCATTGTTGTCCTCCCTCTGACGCGGAAGAGCGAATCCGGCGACCACGCCGGACCTTCCTCATGTGCGTCTCCTGACGCGCCCCTTGCGGGCGCCTTCAGGAAAGCTGCCGATCAAAGCCCAAGCCGCCAATATCCAAGCGTCTCATTTTCGCGGACGCTGTCATGCGCGGGCAGCGCAGCATCTGTCCGATGGCAAGCTCCCCTGCCCGATCGCATCTATTACTTATCCGCTGAGCGGTTTGAGACTGTTGGGATAGGTACGTGTTGATTACCCAATTCCTCTTCACCGCGCTGCGAAAGGCCAACGCACCACGCGACAGCAATGCCGGCGCGTCGGTGCGTTCACAATTCAACTGGCATCCAGACCCCTCCGGCTGCGCTCGAGCGCAACACGGCATCCACCATCGCGACACCGGCAAAGCCATCCTCGATCGTTGGAAACGTCACTGCCGGATCAGCAACGGAAGCGGCACGCCTGGCCACAATAGCTGCGGCCACTTCGGCATAGATCGTCGCGAACGCTTCCAGATATCCCTCGGGATGGCCAGATGGCGTACGACTGACGCGCTGACCGGCGGCATTCACGGACGTTGCACCGCGGCGTACCAGGCGTGGCGCCTCACCGAGCGGCGACCAGACAAGACGGTTCGGTTCTTCCTGTCGCCAGTCCAGACCGCCCTTCTCGCCGAAGATCCGTAACCGCAGCCCGTTATCGTTTCCGGGGGCAACCTGGCTCGCCCACAAGGCGCCCCGCGCCCCGTTCTTGTAGCGCAGCAGAATTTGCACATTGTCATCGACACGGCGGCCCGGCACGAAGATGGTCGTCTCGGCCAAAATCTGCTCAGGCATTATCCCGGTGACAAAGTGCGCCAGCTGATAGGCGTGGGTACCGATGTCGCCGACGCAGCCGCCGGCACCAGCGCGCGCCGGATCGGTACGCCAGTCGGCCTGCTTCTGACCCGTGGCCTCAAGCGGATCGGCCAGCCAATCCTGCGGGTATTCGACCTGCACGATCCTGACAGCGCCGAGTTCGCCGCCCTGAACCATGGCGCGTGCATGCCGGACCAGCGGATAGCCGGAATAATTATAGGTGACGGCAAATATCCGTCCGCTCGCGCGCGCCTTGTCGCGCAAGCGGCGCGCCTCCTCAAGGGTTGTCGTCAACGGTTTGTCGCAGATGATGTGAACACCCGCATCCAGGAAGGCGTCGGCGACCGGTGCGTGCATATGGTTTGGCGTGACGATCGCAACCGCTTCGATACCGTCACCTCGCGCGGCCTCGGCCTGCGCCATGGTCCGGAAGTCAGGATAGGATCGATCGGATGGAAGGCCGATCGTCGCCGCCGATCGGATCGCTCTGTCGGGCGAGGCCGAAAGCGCGCCGGCGACGAGTTCGTAACGATCATCCAGACGCGCGGCGATACGGTGGACGGCGCCGATGAAGGCGCCTTCCCCGCCGCCTACCATTCCCAGTCGAATGCGTGGTTCAGCCATGTCGCGCGCTCCATCGATCTGTTCCGGTGCTCAACTGAGGCCCAATGTCCGCCGGACCTGCGCATCGTCGCTGGCGCCGCCCGCAAAATCATCGAAGGCTCGATCGGTGACGCGGATGATGTGATCGCGGATAAAGGTAGCGCCTTCGCGTGCGCCGTCCTCCGCGTTTTTCAGGCAGCATTCCCACTCCAGCACCGCCCAGCGGTCGAATCCGATGGCAGCCAGCCGCGAGAAGATCGCCTTGAAGTCGACCTGTCCGTCGCCGAGCGAACGAAAGCGGCCGGCGCGATTGATCCAGGACTGGAAGCCCGAATAGACGCCCTGCCGCCCGGTCGGATTGAACTCCGCGTCCTTGACGTGGAAGGCGCGAATGCGCTCGGCGTAAATATCGATGAAGGCCAGATAGTCCAGTTGCTGCAGGACGAAGTGCGACGGATCGTAATTGATCGCGCAACGCGGATGATTGCCGGTGCGCTCGTAGAACATCTCAAAGGTGATGCCGTCGCAAACGTCCTCGCCTGGATGGATCTCGTAGCAGAGGTCGACGCCCGCGTCCTCATAGGCATCAAGAATCGGACGCCAGCGACGCGCGAGTTCGTCGAACGCCGCCTCGATCAGGCCCGGCGGCCGCTGCGGCCAGGGATAAAGGAACGGCCAGGCCAACGCGCCGGTGAAGCTGACGCTGCCGCTAAGGCCGAGGCGGCGAGACGCCTGCGCCGCCTTCATCATTTGATCCGCCGCCCAGACCTGACGTTCGTTCGGCCTGCCCCTGACGGAAGGCGGCGCAAAAGCGTCGAAGGCTTCGTTGTACGCCGGATGGACCGCGACGAGCTGTCCCTGCAAATGGGTGGACAATTCCGTGATCACCAGACCATGGCTCGCCGCCGCGCCGGCAATCTCGTCGCAATAGGTTTGAGAGGCGGCGGCCTTGTCGAGATCGATCAGGCGTGGATCGGAGGTCGGGACCTGAACGCCCTTGTACCCAAGCGATGCCGCCCAGCCGCAGATGGCATCGAAGCTGTCAAACGGCGGATCATCGCCGATGAACTGCGCCAGAAAAATCGCGGGCCCCTTCATGGTGGCCGGCCGGATGGTCGCTGACATGGCATTTTCTCCGGTTCAGGCCGCTGCGCTACGCCAGCAAGAATCCGCCTCCATGGGGAGAATTAAAGTATTCCGACGAACGACATCAGCCAATACCTGAGCGGCTCAAACGCATCGCAACGGACGCAAATCTGCGATCCCGCAGCGCGGATAGCGCTCAAGGTTTGTACGTTACGTTCGCGCCTCTCGAAAAGAGAGGGCGCAGGGAATGCCGGATGCGCGCTGCACCCGCGGTCTCGTGTGCGATTAGTGCTAAGAAGCTGCACACGAGCATACAGGGCAGCGGAGAACATCCGACATTCCCTGCGCAGTGGCTTTACGGCTTATGACGCGCTCTCGCCGGTGAGACGGCCTCTATTGCCACCGTCACCCCTCGGAAGCGTTAGCTTCCTCGGAGCTTGACGCCGTTACGGGCGCCAGGACCACACGCTTTTGCCGTACGCCTCAGCCGCGACCGTCAATCGCAACATCAGCGTCCACCGCATCCCCGCCCCTCGTTGTGACGATGGCCAACGCCCCTCTGAGTGGGACGGGATGGCTATTTATGTGCAGATGATTTGGGGTGGATGGGAAGAGGAATATTTTTTATTTTGGGGCTTGACTTAACTTCTGAAAATCGGAAGTGATTTGCCCGACGGGTCAGAATGACGCAGCTGGGCAAGGATAACTGGTTCCGAAAACGGCTTCCACTGATCAGTTGATCTCGCAAATCGAACATTATGAATTTGAGCGCACCGAGCGCTGCTAGCGGCGCCGCGCCACGATTTGTGGTCTATGGCGTGGCCGGTGGCGCGACGTGAAGACGCTCTAGTGTTGGAATTGGAAGACGCGCCGCGCCGGAAGCGACTCTATGAATTGATGGTTCGTCACAAGACTTTTCACGCCGATCACAAAAGCGATCACCAATGCCGGCCTTATCCTGGGACGACCTCTGCTCACTTTGCTCCGTCTTGCCTGGCGAAGTGGGCGAACAACCTTGGGTCAGCATCTTAAATTGTCGTCCGACCGGCTCCGAATCAGTCTGAACCCCGATAATCAAGCTCCAGAAAAATTCTTTGTTCGCTGCATGTCTCAATGACCTTGTCGGCTACTTTTGTTGATACTTGCACCATGTCCCGGATAGAAATTAGAGCCGGATCGCCCTCCTCGGAGGAAACGAACAAGAGTTGTTCGATGGGTTCACGTTTCTGATTTTTCTTCAAAACTTGATTCCACATGATCTTCTCTCGGTCTTCTTTTGAGGGCGGAGCGAGGAAGAGCACAAAGTCGAGCTTGTTATCGATGTGTTCAATGAATGAAGAGTGTATTAGGCGATCCAACGCAATCGACGCAGCCACTTTTTCGACTCCGCCTTGATTGGAGGGTGCATTGGTAATCATGACTCCGGGTAGCTTTATTACGTCAGGATCAATGGAGAGATAAATGGGATCGAGCCCGCGTTCCGTCGCTCGAAAGCACATCGGATGGTTGGTCGTAAGGCACAAACAAACGAACTGATCCGTTCCCGAGGTAATATCGCTTGCGAGACTGTTTGCGTCGCCTCCGGTTGTGATTCCTTCCAAGCGACCGAGCTTCCTAAGTTCACTGGTGCAAAGGAGGCCGTCAGTTTTGATGGTTGCTAGGTTCTTCTTGTCCGTGAAGTGATAAAAGTGGTCAAACTGCTTGCTGTTGCGCACACGCAGTATAAATGCATCCAAATCCATGGCCGCCTCCAATGAAAACCCAACTATTAGGTGTGCGATCACTCATCTCAACTAGTGATTTGGCGGCAGGGTGATTTTTTCGTACCCAGCACGTTGCATGCCGCTGCTAGTGACGGATGGGAATCATTTTGGGGACCCTGCGGTCCATCCAGTAAGATTTGTCTATAGAATCAATTACTTGGTCGTACGTCGTGGCGGAGAGGGAGGCCGCCGTTTTAGCGTCCGGCAAGCCCCGAAGAGGTCCGAAAAGCCCCGGCGGCTCGGCCGCGAAAAGTCTTGCGCCATAGCGGTTTCCCGCTTGTTCTTGCCCGTTTTGCCCCGATATTGGTCGGTAAGCACCGGTATAGCCGAGCCGGGAGTCTAGCCGGGGGTTTATAACAGGGAATTGCAATGGCATTGACCACTAGGCAGGTCGCGAAACTCACTGAGCCGGGCCGCTACGGCGACGGCAGGGGCCTCTATCTCCAGGTAACGCCGACCGGTGCCCGCTCGTGGCTGCTGCGCTACGAGCGGGGTGGACGCGAGCGCGCCATGGGCCTTGGACCAGTTGATGACTTCACGCTGGATGAGGCCCGGGAGCGCGCCCGCAAGGCGCGGCAACTCTTGAAGGATGGGATTGACCCGCTCGATGCCCGAAATGAGGAGCGCGCCAGCCAGGCCGCCGAGCGCGTCCTGGCTGCGGCCGCAAATGTCACCTTTCAGGAATGCACGGAGCAATATTACAAGTTTCATTCACGCAAGTGGAACAACGCAAAACACAGCGCGCAATTTCTCTCGACAATGAAGATGTACGCGTACCCAGTGCTGGAAAAGCTGCCGGTGGCAGCGATCGACAAGGCGTTGGTGCTCAAGGCGATCGAGCCTATCTGGTACACGAAAACCGAGACCGCGAGCCGCGTGCGCGGCCGAATTGAAGCCGTTCTCGACTTTGCGAAGACACGTGGCTATCGGGCGGGAGAAAACCCCGCTGCGTGGGACGGCAACCTGGTTCACGCCCTCCCCGCGCGCAATACAATCGCGAAAGTCCAACACCACGCGGCGCTGCCCTTTGCTGAACTACCCAATTTTATGGCTGAGCTCGCAGCTCGCGATGGCATCGCCGCGAGGGCCTTGGAGTTCACTATCCTGAACGCCAGTCGGACAGGTGAAGCCATCGGCAGTCGCTGGTCGGAGATTGATCTGGATACAAAGCTGTGGACCATCCCAGCTGAGCGCATGAAGGCCAAAAAGGAACATCGAGTGCCACTGACTGGCCGTAGTGTTGATATTTTGAAAGCGCTGCCGCGTGAAGGGAATTTTGTATTTCCCGGCGGCCGCAAGGGCGTTCCGATCTCAAATATGGCGATGGCCGAGGTATTGAAGCGAATGGGTCGGCTCGACATTACAGTCCATGGCTTCCGGTCTTCCTTTCGGGATTGGGCGGCGGAGCGGACCAGCTATCCCAATCACGTCGTCGAAATGGCACTCGCACACGTAGTTGGCAATAAGGTGGAGGCCGCATATCGACGCGGCGATTTGTTAGCCAAGCGTGCGCGCCTCATGGCCGACTGGACGAAGCATTGCATGGCGAAACCGGTTGACACGGCGGAAAGCAATGTCAGGCCGATAAGGGCTGCGGGACGATGAGCAGCAAGACACGGAGCGGCGGCCAACAATCGGGTCGCACCGCCAAGTCAGAGTCGTTCCGATCGGCCTTGAGCCGCGCACGCATTAATAAGGCAATCGGCAAGCGGGCTGACGAGGTGTTCGCGACTAAGAACCGTCCACAAGGCTCACTACCAACGCCTGGAAACCCGAGCTGCAATCTGCCCTAAAAAAGGACGTTTACGACGCGAACCAAGTAAAAGAAAAGCTCAGGGCTTCTATTTTGAGATTAACTCCAAAGACAGTCACTGAGGCCAGTTTGGACAATGATGTGGTGGCTATCTGCACCGCCGTGGTGCTCGAGCGATTTGCAACGAAAAGATCTGAATCGCCTGCTAGCAAAAGACAGACCGAAAGCGAGATCAGAACTTTAGCAAAGCTCTCGACCCGTCTCGTACAACATATCGAAAGCATGCACCAAACATCTCGTGAGCTGTTAGAGGTAAGCCTTCCCGCGCACGAACTCAGGATACTCAATAAAACAGCGCAATCCGTAGCCGGTGCTTCCAAGCATGCGATAACTCGTCTCCCCGCCGTTCCGTTCCTTGAACAATCCACCGGTAGAAGAGTCAACAAGCCCGCTGAGGCGGTGACTAGATGCGCGGCCGCGATTTTCAACCGGCGCACCAGACGAAAGCCAGTCAGGATAGTGGATCGGATCAGTGGTGAAGCAGGTGGACCGTTCGTCAAATGGCTAGCTGAGGTCTTTTCAATATTAGAAATAGAAGCGAGCGCGGACGCAGAGGCTCGCAAATATCATGAGTGGATCAGCATGGGGACAACTACGGAGAAATAATACGTTTCCACCATGTGACCATTTCTTTTAAATTTTGGATGGTTGCTTCGTTCCAGCCGGACAGCGCCGCTGGGTGTTAACGGAGCGCAAAACATGACTACGAAAGCTAAGCTTCTGGATACGGCTACACCGATTGTGAAGCCAACGGATCATACCAGCAGCTGCCCTAGCAATAAGCTCGGCTCTGGGGAGATCAATTCAAATCATCTCAACAGAATGTTTCGCAGACGCGGCCTTACGGAATTTATCCCACTAGGTCGCACGCAGATCGACGAGTTGATCAAGGCAGGTGATTTTCCTGAACCGGTGCCGTTAAGCGACTCTGGGCGCGCCGTTGCGTGGCTAGAATGCGATCTGGTCGCTTGGCAAAAAGATCGAATTGCGGCGCGGAACGCTCGTGTCGCCGAGCGCGAAAAGGCCCACACGACGCCAGTATCGCCGAGCACAACGAAGCCAAGGCCGTGATTCGTGACACTCCCAGATACGGCGAAGCCCGCCACTGCAATTGCAGCGAACGGGCTTCGGGATGATGATCGCTTCGCGGGCGAGATCGTAACAAGCATACCATCAATTAACGCGCAGGCGCAACAATCGTTCGCCCCAATACAGGCCATGCCGGTAATTACCGGCATCCGGCCCAGACCGTACGGCAAGCCCGCATGGCTGGTGTCGATCGATGACGTCTGCACCGAAGAGCCCATTCAGGATCGGAAACTGCGCCGCTACCGCCGGTTCTGCGCCGCTATCGAATGGAGATTCGGCGTCAACTTCGGCCCGATGCCGCAGTCCGCCTGGTCGGCCATCGTCGAGGCCGCGATTGCGGAAGGCGGTGCGTCATCATGAGCGCCGATACGTCACGCATTCTCAGCATTGCGCAGGATTACATTGCGCAAGGTCTGGCTGTCATCCCGATCGACCATAAGCAAAAGGCGCCGAAAATTAAAGCATGGGAAAAACTAGAAATCACGGCGGATAATGCTGCTAGGTTTTTTAACGGCGCTGAGCAGAACATCGGCGTTCAACTGGGGGCCAGATCTAATGGCTTGGCCGACGTTGATCTCGACTGTGCCGAGGCCGTCAGACTGGCCCCCTACTTTTTACCGCCGACCGAGGCGGTGTTTGGTAGAGCCAGCAAGCCGTCATCCCATTATCTCTTCCTTATCGACGATGCACCCGAAAAGGCGACCGAGCAGCTCAAGGACGAAAACAAGCAAACCATCGTCGAGTTGCGCATGGGCGGAGGGACCGCAGCTGCACAGACGGTCTTCCCGGGTAGCACACATCCCAGCGGAGAAACGATCGAATGGGTAAAAAATGATGCCCCCGCCAAATCGGACTACGTAACGCTAAAGCGAGCGATCACGAAGATAGCGATCGGCGCGATTCTAATGCGGCAATGGCCAAAGGGTAGCGGCCACGAGGCAGCCCTCACCGTCGGCGGCTTTCTCGCGCGTTGCGGTTGGAGCCCCGTGGAAATCGGTGACTTCGTCGGTGTACTCACACGCGAAGCTGGCGACCAACCGACCGAGGATGACAACCGACGGACAGCAAGAGACGCCGCCCAGGCTCACGCCAACGGACAGCATTCATTCGGCTTTCCTAAGCTCACAGAAGACTGGGGCGAGAAATCCGCCAAGGCCATCGCAAAGATCCTCGGATACAAGGGGGAGAAATCCGCGCACGTAACAGCTTCGACTGATGGTCCGGCATGGCGCGAGCGCCGAAGAGACGGCTCGCCCCTTCCGACCATGTACAACGCGCGACTCGCCATAACCGCGCTGGGTGTTGAGTGTAGTCGCGATACCTTCCATAATAAGACGTTCTTTGGATATAGCGGTGACGGCCTGCAACACGAGCTGAAGCAATTAGTCGGAGAGGTGACGGACGACGGCATAATAATGCTGCGCCAGATAATGTCGCAACGTTTGGGCGTCGACCTCGAAGACAAGGCAACCCGAGACGCGGTCAAGTCGTTAGCGCTCGAACATTGCTTCAATCCCGTGTGCGACATGCTCGACGAGGCGGAGAAGAACTACGACGGCGTCGCGCGCCTCGACCGGATGGCCGTCGACTATTTTAACTGCGACGACACGCCGCTCAATCGAGCCATCGTACGGAAGGCGATGATCGCCGCAGTGCGTCGCGCGCGAAGTCCCGGCTGTAAGTTTGACACCATCATCGTTATGGAAAGTCCCGAGGGTTGGAACAAGTCAACGGCTTGGCGGGTACTTGCTGGCGACGAGAACTTTTCCGACGAGAGTATCCTCGGGCGGAGTAGCCGCGAGGTGCAGGAACAACTCTCTGGAGTCTGGATACATGAAAACGCCGACCTCGCGGGAATGCGCAAGGCCGAGGTGGAGCATGTGAAAGCCTTCGCCAGCCGTCAAGTTGACCGAGCGCGCCCCGCTTACGGGCACTATGTTCTCAGCCAACCAAGACACTCGATCGAAATTGCAACGACCAACAGCGACGACTATTTGCAATCGCAGGATGGCAACCGCCGATTTTGGCCACTGGCCGTGCGGAAGGCAATCGACCTCGATCTGCTGCGACGTGACCGCCTGCAATTGTGGGGGGAGGCTGCAAAATACGAATCCGAGGGTGAGAGCATCGCCCTCGATGAAGCGTTGTGGCCAAAGGCTCGCGACGAACAGGAAAAGAGACGCGCGACACACCCATGGGAGGACGTCCTCGCCGAAATTCCCGATCGCGTCGTGTTGGAATTGGACACCACCGTACAGATCATCTACTGCGCGGACGGTCAGGAACGCGTGGCGAGCTCGGACCTGCTGACACACGTATTGGGTATCCCGCTGGGACAGCAGCTCAAGAAGCACAGCATGGAACTTGCTACCATCATGAAGCTCGCCGGTTGGGAGCGCGGCCCGGGGAACAATAAGGTCACCATCCGCGGCAAGCAGGTGCGGGGGTACTTCAGGTGGGTCGACGGGCGGGTGCTGCCTTAGCAATAACCAACCCAACCCAACCTGAGGCACGTGCGCCAAGTGCCCTATGATGGTGAGGGTGTGGGCACCCTGTGTTGTGGCGCAATTGCAAACACACGCCCAGCAAACTATGCCGATGGGTTGGTTAGGATGGTTAGATTGGTTGGTTTGCTGCGGCCGTAGGGTAACCGGCAAAACCAGCAGGTTGGCTTGGGTTGGCTAAAACCATCCCCCCGCCTTGTGGCCGCTTGAGGTGCCTTTGTGATCACGCGCAATTCATCGGGTCGTGTTTGCTTACAAATTGCCTGCCGTTTGGTATAAAATCACAAGCAATCAACGGATTGATCTGATGCCCAGAGGTGGCAAGCGAGTTGGTGCTGGCAGAAAACGGGGGTCCAAGAACGTACGCTTGGCTGCCCGCGAAGAGGCCATGCGCGTTGCGGGCATCGAGCCTAAGGCATTTCTGCTTAAGGCGCTCGCACATCAACACAAGATCATTCAAGAGGAAATCGCGAAGGACGAGCCGGACGCGGCTGCCATTGCAAAGGCGTACGCAGTTGGAGCTGAGTATGCTTCCCGAGCTGCGCCTTATTGCCATCCACGACTCGGACAACTCGATATAAGGGATCGCAGTATGGAGCGCGTATTACCAACGCAGATCACAATGACGGTCGCTGACGCGATGGAAGCATACATGCGGATATTGAAGCGACCGCACGAACAGCTTTCTGCACCTACTGTAATTGAACATGATGCTGCAGAACTAGTTGGCCGCCGGACTACGTCGGGGTCTGGCTCGATCGCAAAGCTCGCTACGAGGACATGATCAGCTCGCCCGCGCACATCGTAGGCGCAATCGAATATTACAGGACGCGCCCCGTCGAGTTTATCGAAGACTGGTGTCAGACGTTTGACCCACGCAATGCTGGCACGGACAAGCCGACGCGGTTACCGCTCATCCTGTTTCCTCGTCAGCGCGACTTCATCGAGTTCTTGTATGAATGTTTGAAAGGTGAAACCGGCGGGCTCGTTGAAAAGTCCCGAGACATGGGCGCAACGTGGCTTGGTGTATCCTTCAGTGTTTGGCTGTTTCTGTTCGTGCCAGGCGCAACGATCGGCTGGGGATCGCGCAAGGAAGCCCTCGTTGACCGCATTGGCGACATGAGTTCCATCTTCGAGAAGATCAGGTTTCAATTGCGCTCTATTCCCCGGCAGTTTTGGCCGATCAAATTCAATGAAGGCAACATGTCGTTCATGCGTATATGGGCTGCTTCAGGCGAATCGATCACAGGGGAATCTGGAGATGACATCGGGCGCGGTGGTCGCACCTTGATTTACTTCAAGGACGAGTCGGCCCACTACGAACATCCTGAGTCCATTGAAGCGGCACTGGGCGACACCACCCGCGTGCAGATCGACGTCAGCAGCGTGAACGGTCTCGGCAACGTTTTCCACCGCAAGCGTGACGGCGGTGTGGAATGGGAGCCTGGCAAGCCAGCACTGCGCGGCAAGACCAACGTATTCATCATGGACTGGTCCGACCACCCCGACAAGTCACAGTCGTGGTACGACGAGCGCCGCCACTTGGCCGTCGACGCTGGTCTGTTGCACGTGTTCGCTCAGGAAGTAGATCGAAACTATTCCGCCTCGGTCGAGGGCGTGGTGATCCCTGCCGAGTGGGTGCGGTCCGCGATAGACGCGCACGAGAAGCTGAACTGGGAGGAAGCGGACAATGACCCGTGCTACGCGGGACTGGACGTGGCCGACGGTGGCGGGGACAGAAACGCACTTGCGATCCGCGAGGCGACTGTCCTGCGGTCCGTTGAGCAGTGGGGTGAGCGAGATACAGGCATTACAACTCGCCGTGCGCTCGACGGAGTTTCTTCTTATGGTCGAAAGCGTCGACGTGTCCGCCTTCAATACGACTCTGTCGGTGTAGGTGCTGGCGTGAAGGCAGAGGGCAATCGCCTGAACGACGACGACTTGATGCCAAAGTTCGTCAACCTCGTTTCTTGGAACGCTGGAGCTGCGGTGCTCAACCCCGACGACCGCGTGATCGCGGACGACGACGAGTCTCCACTTAACAAGGACTTCTATGGAAATTTGAAAGCGCAAGCGTGGTGGCAACTGCGTCTGCGCTTCGAGCGCACGCACCGTGCTGTCCGGGACGGCGTGAAATACGACCGCGACGAACTGATTAGCCTGCCTTCCACGCTTCGCCTGCTCCGCCGCTCGAAAAAGAATTGAGCCAGCCGACCATGAGCAGGAATACCCGGATGAAGTTGATCATCGATAAGCACCCCGAGGGCACGCGCTCGCCGAACCTCGCTGACGCAGTTGTCATGTGCTTCTGGCCCGTGGACGAGCTGGCCTACGACTCGAGTTTTGAGTGGGTGTAGCGGGAGCCAGAACGGCGGGTCCCGTCAACGGCGTTTTAAGACCTACGACTCTAATCGTACGCAAGCGCGCGGACGAACAAGTAAGGCTCCTCGGCGGCTACGGCAGCCCGTTTGGCCTCCGCTCGGGCCTGGCGCCCTTTTAAGGGCAACCTTCGGATTCTTCGCGCCAGTGGCGCCAGAAACCGGCATCCCGGCCCCGTCCAATTGGGGACGCCCCGGTGGCCGCCGCCCATCAAGGATCCCCTTGTCGGGGCGTCAGCGGCCTGCAGGTGCAATTTTTGGGGCTACCGCTGAAATTTACCACCGAGCCTCAAAGGCGTCCCAGCGGCGCCCGCGCCTGACAAAATTTTCACAAAAAATCGTTCATTTACAGTATGTTAGTCGGATTGTAACACGCCAACGCCGGTTGCCGTGTTGTACATTTTAGGATTATAGTCTCATGACCAAAACTGCCATTGCGTACATCCGCGTTTCGACCGTGCGACAGGGAAAATCGGGCCTTGGACTCGAGGCCCAGCAAGCGACGCTGGCCAGATTTGCCGAAGCCGAGGGCTACGACCTAGTCCAGACCTTCAAGGAGGTCGAGACCGGTAAAGGTGCGGATGCCCTCGATCGCCGACCGCAACTGGCGGCGGCGCTGAAAGCGGCAAAGAAGATCAAGGCGCCGATCATCGTTGCCAAGCTGGATCGGCTGAGCCGAGACGTCCATTTCATCAGCGGGCTGATGTCGCACAAGACGCCGTTCATCGCCGCAGAGTTGGGCGCCGATGCCGACCCGTTCATGTTGCATCTGTACGCCGCGCTGGCTGAAAAAGAACGGGCGATGATCTCCCGCCGCACTCGGGACGCGCTCGCTGCTAAAAAGGCTCAGGGCGTTAAACTGGGCGGACTCAACGCAAGGAGCATTGCGAACCGCGACGAGGCGATGGAACGCGCAGAGCAGTTGCGTCCGATCTTGACCGAACTCGCGGGCCGGTCCGCGCGAGCCACGGCGGCGGCGCTAAATCAGCGCAAGATAGCGACCCCAACCGGCGGGAAATGGCACGCCGCTACTGTAATACGCGTTCAAAAGCGAATTGGAGAAAAGCCTATGAATAGCATCAGTGCTAGCGAGTGAAGCTCATCGGCCCGGACGGTTCAGGATGGGTTCGGTTCGAACACCGACATTGGGAAAACAGAAGGTGCTTTTTTGCTTGTAAACGCGGTAGATCGTCCCAGCGCAATCTATTTAGGCCGCCCCATTGGCGAGGAAACCGTAACGAACCATGTCCATGCGGGTCGGGAAGGAAATACAAGCGGTGTTGCGGCCTCAACTAGCCTTAACCGATTGCCGAGAAATGGGTGCTTATACGAGATGCACGGTCATTGCGGATCCGGGAGTTAAGAAACGCACTCGACATACCGCACGCTTCGATAAACGCTCTCATGCAATATTTGAAGTGGAAGGAATTGGTGCAAAGACCGGTCGAGAGCTGGCAGCGCCCAATTCATTGACGGAAAAGGGGCACGACGCCTTAACAGAAATGGCGCGCCCCACGCCGCATAGTTCAGTTGCGGTCCCAAAGCAAAAGGCCCAGCACTGCTGCCGGGCCTTTCTTGTTGTTAAGCGTGGAACGGTTGGAATCAGAAGTCCATACCGCCCATACCGCCCATGCCGCCGCCGCCCGGAGGCATGCCGCCAGCGCCTGCGTTCTTTTTCGGCACTTCGGCCACCATGGCTTCCGTGGTGATCAGCAGAGCCGCAACCGAAGCTGCGTTCTGGATCGCTACGCGAACCACCTTGGTCGGGTCAATGATGCCCTTCGAGATCAGGTTGACGTATTCGCCGGTCTGCGAGTCGAAGCCGTAGGCGTATTGATCCTTCTCGAGGATCTTGCCGACGATGACCGAGCCGTCTTCGCCTGCGTTGATCGCGATCTGGCGAGCGGGCCAAGAAAGTGCCTTGCGGACGATCTCGACGCCGGTCTTCTGGTCGTCGTTCTTGGTGCGCAGCCCCTTCAGATGCTGGGAGGCGCGCAGCAGGGCGACGCCGCCACCCGGCACGATGCCTTCTTCAACCGCCGCGCGGGTTGCATGCATAGCATCATCGACGCGATCCTTGCGCTCCTTCACTTCGGTTTCAGTCGCGCCGCCGACGCGGATCACCGCGACGCCGCCTGCGAGCTTGGCTAGACGCTCCTGCAACTTCTCCCGGTCGTAGTCCGAGGTGGTTTCATCGATCTGCGCCTTGATCTGCTGAACGCGCGCCTCGATGTCGGCCTTCTTGCCAGCGCCGCTGACGATGGTGGTGTTTTCCTTGTCGATCATCACCTTCTTGGCGCGACCGAGCATGGCGAGCGTGACGTTCTCCATCTTGATGCCGAGATCTTCCGAGATCGCCTGACCACCGGTCAGAACCGCGATGTCCTGCAGCATCGCCTTGCGGCGATCGCCGAAGCCCGGCGCCTTGACCGCGGCAACCTTGAGGCCGCCACGCAGACGGTTGACAACGAGGGTGGCGAGGGCTTCGCCTTCGACGTCTTCCGCGATAATCACGAGCGGCTTGCCGCTTTGCACCACGGCTTCCAATAGCGGAAGCAGTTCATTCAACTGAGAAAGCTTCTTTTCGTTGATCAGGACGTAGGCGTCATCCATTTCAACGCGCATCTTGTCGGCGTTGGTGACGAAGTAGGGAGAGATGTAGCCGCGGTCGAACTGCATGCCCTCGACGACCTCAAGTTCGGTCTCGAGTGACTTGGCTTCCTCAACCGTGATGACGCCCTCATTGCCGACCTTCTTCATGGCGTCAGCCAGGAACTTGCCGATTTCAACGTCGCCATTGGACGAGATGGTTCCGACCTGTGCGATTTCCTCGTTCGAGGTGACCTTCTTGGAGTTCTTGACGAGGTCGGCAACGACGGCTTCCACCGCCAGATCGATACCGCGCTTCAGATCCATCGGATTCATGCCAGCGGCAACCGACTTCGCGCCTTCCCTAATGATGGCGGCGGCCAGCACGGTCGCGGTGGTGGTGCCGTCGCCGGCCGCGTCAGCGGACTTGGAAGCGACTTCGCGCACCATTTGCGCGCCCATGTTCTCGAACTTGTCGTCGAGCTCAATTTCTTTGGCGACGGTGACGCCGTCCTTGGTGATGCGGGGAGCGCCGAACGACTTATCGAGAACTACGTTGCGGCCCTTGGGGCCGAGCGTGACCTTTACCGCGTTGTTGAGAATGTCGACGCCGCGCAGCATCTTGTCCCGCGCCTCAACGCCGAACCTAACTTCTTTACTAGCCATGATGTGTTTCCTTGAAATGTTGTCGGATTGGCGCTTAAGCGGCCTTCTTCTTGGCAGAGGGAACGTCGGTAAGGACGCCCATGATGTCGCTTTCCTTCATGATCAGCAGCTCCTGGCCGTCGATCTTGACCTCGGTGCCGGACCACTTGCCGAACAGCACGCGGTCGCCGACCTTGAGGTCGATCGGAATCAACTTGCCAGCTTCGTCACGGCCACCCGGGCCCACAGCGACGATTTCGCCCTGCGAGGGCTTTTCCTTGGCACTGTCCGGAATGATGATGCCACCTGCGGTCTTCTCTTCAGCATCGATACGCTTGACCACAACGCGGTCGTGAAGCGGACGAAATTTCATGAGATCCTCCTAACTTGTTGATTTTATTTGGGGTTGGCAGTCGCAAGCTGCGAGTGCTAGCAATGTTATAAGCCTGTATGAGCGAGATACAAGCCTGTCCACCGAAAAGAGGTGTCGCTACCAGCCCGGACCACGTTGATCGATCACCAGCGAGAGCTGGGTCGATTTTACCAGACCGCAAGTTTCAGTAGACAGCCGAGTATCAATCGAGGGTCTGCCGCCGTTGATTCAACTCTCGTGGGTCCAGATCCATGGTCGGCCAAACCCGTCATTTGCCGCGGATCGCCGTAAGACACGCCTTTCGCCAGTCAAAAATCTGGAAATCTGTTTTTACCAGGGAGATGGGACGACAAGCGCCGCGAGCTCGGGATCACCGCCCTACGGGAGAGCTCAGACGGCTATTCAGGCGGCAAGGTGGGAAGGCTGGCGCTAGTTGAACGGCATGTGCCGGCGTGACGGTTTTTTGGCGGAGCCGGGATCCCGAATCACCGCCCGAGCGCAGAAAGTTGATCCTGCCCGCGAAGCTCACGGGCGATCAAAGCAAGGGCTTGGGCAGGCAGCATCGGCTTGCCAATAAAATATCCCTGACCTTCTGCACACCCGTTATCGCGCAAATAGTTCAACTCTTCCTGCGTTTCGATGCCCTCGGCGACAACATTCATGTTGAGATCTGTGGCAAGCCGAATGATCGACTTAACAATCGCAGCGCAGCCGTCATCGTTGAGCATCTCATTCGTGAAGGATCGGTCTATCTTGATTCTGTCGAAGGGTATTTTGCGCAGATGGGTGAGTGAGGAATAGCCTGTGCCAAAGTCATCGAGAGCTACGGTGACACCGAGCGCTAGCATCGAGCTCAGTATGCCCGACGCGGCCTCATAATTTGATATCAGCATCGATTCAGTTAGTTCTACCTCAAGCCGGCCGGCATGGACCCGATTGTCTGCAAGGGCAGAGACGACTGTGTTCAAAACGCCAGCATTTTGAAGCTGGATAGCCGATAGATTAACGGCAATTCGGAGGTCGGAAGGCCACTCTGCAAGAGTTTCACAGGCGCGCCGTATCACCCAGTTTCCGATGGAATGAATAAGACCCGTCTCTTCGGCTAAGGGAATGAAGTCGAGCGGAGCAATCACCCCCCGTGTCGAGTGCCGCCATCGAAGAAGAGCCTCGAATCCAGTAACGCGGTCTAATCTCAGATCATAGAATGGCTGGTAAACAAGGAAAAGCTGATCATTCTCGATCGCTAGCGCCAGCTCGCGTTTGAGCGCCTGATGCTCGCGAGCTGCGATATCGTCGCTTGCTTCATGAAAGCACATTGAGCCGCGCCCTAATCGCTTGGCGCGATAAAGCGCGGCATCAGTCCGCTTAAGTAGGTGGGCGGCAGTGCTGCCATCGCCAGGCGCCAAGGCGATGCCAATGCTAGCTGCCGCCTTGATTTGCTTATCATCAATCCAAAAGGGTTCGGAAAAAATGGATTGCAACCGACCTGCCAGTTCGAACGCTTGTTCCCGCTCAGCCGCGCCTTCCGCAATGATAGCGAACTCATCGCCTCCCAGGCGTGCCATCATTTCCATTGCGCGGGCGGATCGACGTAAACGCGCGGCGATCTGGACGAGGAGTTCGTCTCCTGCAGGATGCCCAAATTGGTCGTTCACCTCCTTAAAGTGATCGAGGTCCAATAGCACTAGGACGAATTGGCCGTGTCCAGGAAGAAGTCCTTTCAAACACTCATCTAGTCGCTCGTTAAAGGCCAAACGATTGGGTAGGCGGGTGAGCGTGTCTTCCCTGACGGCCCTTTCCGCCTGCAATTGAGCGATTAAGCGCTCTGCAAACTCGAATGAATGGGCGAGGACGATCCGCAAGAGCACAAAGGCATAGACCACGGTAAGGATGGCGACCAACGAATAGACGAAATCGCCGTTCTGCCCAATGAAGATCGCTACCCCAAGAAGGATCGGGAAAGTGAAAGCAATTGCTGCTATCGGGATCGTCGCAAAAGCAAATGCGCCGCCGGCCAGCATTCCTGCACATAAGCAAGTTATCACCAACTGGCCGCCGTTCGAGGCGTCGGCGAAGAAAACGACCGGAACGATGCCCCAAATGGACCCGAGTATCGAAGCGTTTCGAACGAGGCCGTGCATGGCTCTTCGTGATACGAATTGCGGTTGGGTTGAACGCCAACTCGCGTTTGCCTTGATGCCGAGAAAAACCGCCGCGCTGACAACAACGCTCGCCCAAGAAACGGCCAACCATCGATCGGGGCCCGTCCAAAGAGCCATTGCCAGCACCATCGCGTTGCAGGCGTTCGCAATCAGCATGCCTAGAGCGCTTCTCCGAACAATTTTTATTTGTTCGGAGCGAATTAGGCCGGCCGTATCTTGGTCCGGAGAGGGCCCGCCGAATGCCCGCAGATCGCCTGCAAACAACATCGAAAAATATTCGCTGCATTTGTTCCCGGCGATGTTCATCGCATCACAATGCGAGTGTATTATTGAAGAATAATGAAGTCTTGGGTTCTTGGCTCCCACCATTGCGCGCAAGGTTTGATGCGCTTTTCAGGCGTTCAGGACAACCGCTTGGTTACCGTAGTTAACTCTTGGTGAACAAGGAGTGACCATGTCTCGGACGAGCGATCCGGGCCTTATACGCCGCCGTTAAACCCGCGCGTGTCCTTATTGGTTTCGTGACTGTCCAAGCGTCGCCGAAGCTTTCCGCTGAGCTCAAGTTACCGGTAGCCCATTCGGTCTCGCCCCCCTTTTCCATTTCGGTGCGCGTCATCGACGGGGATACGGTTAGTCTGGATGATGGTAGGCCCAACGTTCGCCTGGTGGGATTGCGCCCGAAACAGTGGATAGGGCGCGATGCGAAGCAGGGCGCCAGAAGGGTGAAGCCGCTAAAAGGCGGCTTGGAACTTGTCAGCGGCGGCCGTTCGGACTTTCAGCAGATTGCGTGTTCGTGTGCGCCCGGGACGGAAGGCACGGATGCGCAACTTCGGCCGTCGCTGCGGAACACTCCGGGTCAATGGCGTAGATGTGGGAACAACTGATCGGGGGTTGGCAGTCGTTTTGTATGCGGCGCAACAAGCTGTCCGAAGCTCCCACGCCCCTGGTGGTGACCCAGAATGGCAGCTGAAGGTGAGATTTCTCAACCCAGACAGCTTCAACACAATCATAGCTTAGCTACGGACTTGACCTCACGTATCGTCAGAGTCCGAGGTTAACGCGAACCGAGCTACGGGACTTGCTTGAAGCGCTCGAAGCGCACAGCAAGTCGATTTTTGTCAGGATGGTCCCTTGTGGGCCTGGCAGGCGAATATTCCGGCCATTTAGCTCTTTCAATGCTTCCAACATCGGGCCGTCATTTTGGCCGAGCAGTCGATCTGACACGTGCATACGAAAATCAGGATGGATTCCGATCAAATGAGCATCGAAGGCCGCGTGATGAATTTTGGAAAGAGGAATTCCGTTGGTGACCAGAGGTTGACCGACTAGATCGTCTTGTCGGCCACGATGTGAGCGGCGTCGAGCAATAAGGCCTCAGGGAGGCCAGAAAGGGCACAGCGACCATCGTATGCTCCGATTACGGCTGCTCTGAAGGTTGCCTGATGCAACCGCTGCTTGACCGTGCGCAGCGCGTATCGTCGCTCTGGGCTGTCCGCTGGCGGAGTCCAGTTGAGACCTCGGTCGAACCAAAGCTGGGTGTCGGGCGACGACGTTGTGACTTTGCGGCTGCACGGACCGAGATCAAAATAGGTCATGCCCATTTCTCCCTGCGCCATGATCGCTTCTACCTTGAGCCGCGTCGCTGATTGGTTCGAGATGCAGCGGCTGGCTTGGTGTCGCCTAGCCTAGCTTTTCCGACGGACGACGAACGAGAAAATCAGCGCGGCGAACCCGTGCTCTCCCCCTATCACCGGAAGCGTCAGGTCGAAAAGTGCCAACAGATAAAGCGCGCGTGCAGTAAGGCCGGGAGCAATGCCTAATTGATGGGAGGATCGATCTAAGGTGTCGCGCCTAGTCGTGGTTGATCTAACTCTCACTCCCTCGCCGTGGATCAGGAAGCAACAAACTCTCACTTAAGCAATACCTCGGAAATAGGCGTTTGTTGCTGCGGTGCGCCTAAAGCACCAAACGTATGAGTTGGAAGCATCGGTATATATCCCTTCATCGCCTGTATGACAGGAACAGAGCCTCAACAGCTTGCGTTATTCATTTGTACTATTTGTTGTGAGGCCGTCCCATGCGCCCTATTTTTGGAATAGTTGCAATCGTATCAGTACCGGTTTGGTTGTGCGTAAACGTAGATTCTGCTTCAGCACAGACCTTTCTTGATCGATGGTCTATCATTCCAAAAGCGCACGCAGAACCGGCACCCGAGGCACAGGACCAGCCCAGACAGGATCCTCCGCTTGAGCAACCCCCGACCGGAGCGGAGACGGCTCGTCGTCCGGAAGAGCGCTCAGCCCCTCGATCTTCAAACCGGGTTTTTTCTGGAAAAGCCTCTTACTATTCATATCCGACAGGAAAAACAGCGAGCGGTGCCCCGTTCATTCGGAATTCACTGACCGCTGCCCATCGCAACCTACCGTTCGGTACAAGAGTTCGTGTAACTGATCTTGCGAGCAGCAAGTCCGTAGTAGTTCGTATCAACGACCGGGGACCCTGGGTTCGCGGCCGGGTCCTCGACCTTTCACTCGGCGCTGCGCGCAGTTTAGGAATTACGGACCGCGGCGTGGCCCAGGTTCGCGCTGAGGTACTTTAATAGTCGCTGCAAGAAATGGATCGAGCTACAGGGCCGATTGCGACGTCGGTCTAACCGGTGAACTGACATTCTCAGTGTCCTCAAGGGTGCCAATATTAAAACTCGCAAACTATTCGATCACCGAATCTACGACGGCCAGCAATGTCGGTGGGATGTCAAAGCCGAGAGCCTTGGCAGTCTTGAGGTTCACTATCAGTTCCAGCCGAGCGGGTTGCTCAATGGGCAGATCGCCGGGCTTCTCCCCCTTTATGATGCGATCGACATAGCTAGCCGCTTTTCGCACCATGTCGGGCACGTTGGGACCATATGACATCAGCCCACCTTCATCGACGAACTCGCGCCCATCGATGTGTCCGAGCTCTCGAAGCGCACTTCGGAACTCAGTTACTAGCGCATCATCAGCCGCAGCATAATTGAGGATACCAACGTGGGGCAC
>NZ_JAFCLS010000055.1 GCF_018131075.1 Bradyrhizobium sp. JYMT SZCCT0428
CTCGATCACGAGGCCGCCAAGGGCGAGCTCAAGAAGCTGGTTCCAGAGGACGCGAAAGAGGCCAAAGGGCACGGCGTCCGCGCCAAGCGCTCCAAGTCGGGCGCCATTAGTTTTGAACTTCAGGCCGCCGAGTAGCCGCCGCCGAGCTTTCCGATTGGCTACGTTTTGGAAGCCGGAGCGAAGCTCTCGCAGAAGTTAGGACGTGGATGCGCCCATGGAGTCGCCCTTCGACTTTGCCCATCTCGACCCGTCCTGCGATCCCCCGGAGGGATATGCCGCAGCCTTCGAGCTGCTGGCCGCTTTCTGGTGCGAGCTACGCGCACTCCGGTCCGCCTGCCCGCAGGATGCGTTTATAAGCGACTTCTCCGCCCATCTGGAAACCGAGCTGGTCGCCGCCGCTCTCGTCTTAGCTATCCAAGCTGAACTTCTGACCGCTCGTTAGCGTCCTGGCCTTTCTTCAACGGAGTTACCGATGCAACGTGCAAGCCAGTCGATCAGCAACATAGGCGCGGCCCTAGCCAAAGCGCAGGCGGAAATCCACAACCCCGAGAAGTCGCTGACGGCGACCATTACTTCGGCGTTCCCGCGAGAGGACAGCCGGACCTTTCGGTATGCCTCACTGGCAAGTGGACTGGATATCGTCCGAAGGTGCCTGAGCAAGCACGAGATCGCGACGGTCCAGGCAACGGCGATCGAGCCTGAGACCGGTCTGATCCGACTCACCACGACCCTTCTCCATGCTTCCGGCGAATGGCTGGCCTCGGATTGGCCGGTCTGTCCCGTCACCGAGACCACGGCCCCGCATCGGATGGGCTCCGCCCTCACCTATGCCCGGCGCTACGGCCTCTTTACCCTGGTCGGGATCGCTGGCGATGACGATCTCGATGCGCCCGACGCTGGACCCCAATCGGCGGAGCCAGCTCCCACAGACAGGCCGCCGCAATCCGGAACGAACGGCCAGACTCTGCCAGCGAAAACGTTCCAGAGCGTCCGCAAGCGTGCCAACCATGCTCATGTCAGCGTCCTGTCGGCTGAAGCCTCGGCAACACTGCGGGACCAGTTGCTCGCCGAGCTCGACGGGTTAGGGCTCAAGGACGATCTGGACGCCTGGACGCTGCAAGCCTGGCCAAAAGCAAACGCCCTGATGCCCGCAGATGGCGACAAAGTCAGGACCGCGTTTCAGGACCGGCTCGCCCGCCGCCAAATGACGTCGGATGCGGGTACCGCGTCAGGCGAACTGCAACACCCCATAACGACCCCAGAGGTCCGATCGCGCATCGACAAGAGCGTGCTAACCCTGCCGGAGACCAAACGGCAACGAGACCGGCAGCACCTGCGCTTTGTGGCTAGCCACCCCTGCCTTGTCTGCGGCCGCGAGCCATGTGACCCACACCATTTGCGTTTTGCAAAGCCCCGCGGTCTCGGCCAAAAGGTCAGCGACGAATTTACGGTGCCGCTGTGCCGCGCGCATCATCGCGAGCTACACCGCGCCAGCAAAGAAAGAGATTGGTGGGTGACAGCCGGCCTAGAACCAGTCGGTTTCGCGCGCCAGCTTTGGCTGGAAACCCATCCGCTGCCCGTCGTTCGACCCGCCCAAGACGAAGATAATGAAAATCGGACGCCTGCTGCGCCGCCCAGTCGCATCGGCCTAGCCGGAAAACAACGTCCTTGATTTCAAATCATTGATTGATGGCGCGGCTGATGCTCGAACGCGAGAACCGTTTTGCGACACTGATCGCCATCTCAGCACATCATCGGTAGTGTCAATCTGCTCGATCTTGTTCGCCTACATCGGCGAGCTTGGCCATGCGTTACCGCCATGTCCTCCTATGTAATTCGGTAGCAAAAATGGCAGCAGATCTACTTTCGGCTCTTGGGCTCTTGCCCCATTGCGCCTCTCGGCCTCGCACTCTGGAGTAACGGATTTCTACTCCGTCGGTTGCAGGTTCGAATCCTGCTGGGCGCCATCAAAAACCTCTGCAAATAAAGGGTTTCTCACAATTTCGGTTTGTTCTTTTGGAATGCGGGGTAGTGTCGCTCATCGGTGACAGCATCAGGTGCGCGCCGTTGGTACAGCAGGCGGGCAACTAGCTAGCAAAACGCCAGCATGGCGTGACCCAACCAAAAGTGTTGCTTTTGGGAGAGCGTTTCTCGGAAGGCCCGTCCTCGGGCATCTTGCCCTCAGTAACGCCACAGCTTACGAGGAGCCCACAATGGCCGACTTAGCGAAATATTCCATCACGACGTTTCAGCGCAAACCAGGCTTGTGGCGCGCCTCAATAACTCGAACCGATCGACGCCCATGTGTGGCTCCGCGAGCAATCGGGAAAGAATTATTGAGTTTGGTGACACCGCTGGATTCTGAGTCCGAAGCTGCCGCGGGAGAGGCCGCTAAGGCCGTGATTGAGAAACTCTGAGCGGTTGTTTCCCAAAGGTCGGCACCGCTCGCTACGGCTTGGTCGCCAAGTGCGAGCTCGCACAAATGCACCAGGCCGGCGCTGGCGAGGCGCTCTTCGCCGGAGATGCCTCCCTTCGAAAGCTGCACAAGCCGCCTCGCCAATTCAGTCCGAGCGACATCCTGACTGACAGTTACCCCCCGAGCGGTAGTAGCTTTCCCACGCCCGATCGAATGCTCTTGCGAGCGATCGGCGGATGTCTTGGTCATCGTCTGGCATCTAGGGAAGCTATGGTGCAAAAGAGAAACCCGCCACCGGCGGGTTCTTGATTTTGTGGCCTAAAGCATGATGAAATTAGCATCGATAACCTGAGTTTTTGAGGTAGTTCGCGCATTCCTCGGGTGTGAAGGCGTCAAGGAGCTCGCCGATGGCGGCGCAGACTGCCTCGACGGTCCGTGCAGCGGCCTTTCGGAGCAGATGCTTGAGCTTAGCAAAGACCTGTTCGATCGGGTTCAGGTCGGGCGAGTATTTTGGGAGGAAGAACAGCTTGGCTCCGGCGGAGCGTATGAGCTGGCGCACGGCTTTGGTTCTATGGCTGCCGAGATTGTCCATGACGACGATGTCGCCGGGACGAAGCGTCGGCAAAAGAACCTTCGCCACATAGTCCGAAAGCTCTCGCCGTCGATCGGTCCCTCGATGAACCACGGCGCATCGATCCGATCACGGCGCAATGCCGCCAGGAAGGTCATGGTCTTCCAGCGGCCGTGAGGAACCTTGGTGGGGAGTCTTTGCCCGCGTGGCGCCCATCCCCGCAAGGGTGCCATGTCTGTCCTGGTCCAGGTCTCTTCGATGAAGACCAGCCGCTCAGCTTCGACGCGGTCTTGCTTTGTCCATTGGACGCGCCGCCGCGCCACGTCGGGACGATCTCGTTCGCCAGCCGCCACGCTTTTTTTTGAAGCTGAGCTTCTCAGCATGCACAAAATCCCACACCGAGTGATAGTCGACCTTCAGGCCGCGCCCGGCAAGTTCGGTAACGAGGCCACGCAGGGTGAAGTCGTCGTTCTTGATCCGCTGCGCAGCCAGACCGCGTGGTCTCCCGAAATTGCCTTCGGCTTGTGGCCGCCCATCTGACCGGGCTCAACGCTGCCGGTCTCTTCGACTCGCTGCATCCAGCCAATCGCCGTGCTGATCGCCACCCTAAACTGCTTGGCGGCCTGATTACGGGACATCCCGCCCTCAATCGCGGCTACCACACGCTTGCGAAGATCCAGCGAATAAGGCTTGCCCATCCATGCTGGCCTCCTACCCAGCCAGCATGGTGAATCAGAAACAAGCTGATTTGGGAATCCCAAATCGATTCAACCTAACCCCATCCCGCTTTAATTGAACACGGCGGCGCGAAGAGACCGGAACATACCAGGCGCACCTCAGTTAACTCGGGCCTCTCATCAAAGGATTCCGAAGATGAATAGGATCGCTGCAGTCGCCCTTTCCACTCTACTCACTTCTACATCTTTTGCACGCGCAAGGCAGTGCCAGTTCCGGCGGGAGCGCTAGTTCAAGTGGCAGCGCAAGTTCAAGTGGCAGCTCCAGCGGGAGCGGAAGCGCCCCTAGTTCCGCAACCTCCCCGACCGCTCCCACCGTAGGTCAAGGGCAAGGCAGCAGCGTGTCTACAACCTCTCCCGCCCCCGACGCAAAATCAAACAAGCAATAAAGGGTGAGGCCGCAGCCGTCTCGATAGCGACCTCAGCTCTGATGGGGCGCCGCGATTTGCATTCGCGGTCCCAGCCCCCGGGAACGAATAGTGGCGCCAAGAGTCATTCATCAGCTTCCGGCTCGGCGGGCCCCCCTCCGCCGCGAAGTAAAACTCCGGGTTGGAGGTTCGCGGCCCCAGATGTGATGATGTGGGGCCGTTTCCAATTCGTTTGCAAGGCCTTTGGCTGCGTCCCCCACTTTCCTGGCGCGGATGGGAACGCGATAGCTGCAAGTGGCTGCCGCGAGTTTAGGGACGATCGGAGGAAATGATGCGACTACCTTTGATGATGATAGTTGGTGCAGCCGTCTTCACCCTCGTGGGCTGCAACGAAGGCCCTCCTGGACCTGCTGGACCTGCTGGCCCTCCCGGCGCGCAAGGTGCTCAAGGCGCCTCGGGCGAGAGAGGTGAAAAGGGCGACAAAGGGGATAAAGGCGACATGGGCGAAAAGGGCCAAAAAGGCGACCCAGGTGAGCCCGGGAAAGATGCGCCACCGCCCGCTGCACGGAAGCGATGACGGCAGCCAGAAAAAGCCCCGCCGGGGGGGGGGCTGAGTTGGCGCATTTCAGCGCTTCTCGCAACGTTTCCGCCCGCTCCCTGATTTCCAGCACCACGCGGTGCATCCATCGATCGCGGTGTCTGCATCCGGCCCGAGGACAACCCCGAGCAGGCTGGCGGGGTCGAATATCTCGCGCGCCAGGTCTTCGGGTGCTTCCGTCATGCCATGACCGCCGGCTGGCTAGCAACTGTTCCGGACAGCACGGAAACAGCATTTCGCCTTCGTGGTTTGTTCTAGGTCCGGCACGGATCCGATTCGCGTTTTCAGTGCCCTCGCCTATCTAGTCCGTATGACATCTGCGTTCGAGCCCTGCATCCCGACCCGCCGAACCAAGGTGCCGGCCGGCCCCGATTGGCGTCATGAAGTGGAAATGGACGGCTACAGGTTGATCGTCCAGCGCGACGGCACGCGCGTGCGCCTTGTTCACCCGGAATGGTTACGATTGGTCTGATCGATATCCGTCGATTAGCGAGTCCGCGCTTCGCATCCGGTCGACGTCCTTCGTCCTGGACGGTGAAGCGGTGCTGCTCGGCGTGGACGGTATCTCCGACTTCGACGGCCTGCACAGCCGCAAGCACAATGACGAGGTGCAGTTCTACGCCTTCGATATGCTGTGGTGCGAATGGTCCGAGAAAAACTCTGGTCAGATCTCGAATTTTCATTCATAAAAACGTTCGTAGTAATTTCGATGTTTTCTTTCATCTAGGGCAATATTTCTGGGGATCTCACAATGGCAATTGTTGGTACGCCGGGCGACGATACTGTTGTTGGAACTGCAAACGTTGATCAGCTGGAAGGGCTGGCCGGAAATGACACGCTCGTCGGAGGCGACGGCGGCGATACATTAGACGGCGGTTCCGGACAAGATTTCGCCTCCTATTCCGATTCCGGATTGGCAATTGTTGCCAGCCTGGCAAATCCAGGTAGCAATACTGGCTTTGCAGCAGGTGATACTTACAATTCGATAGAAGGTCTGATCGGCAGCAATTTGAATGATACATTGACCGGTAACGGCAACACCAGTTTTCTTCAAGGCGGTCTTGGGGCCGATAATCTTATTGGAGGTTCAACTAGCGATTACGCCGACTACAAGAATTCGGCCAGCGGATTGGTTGTCGATCTCGGAAACACGGCAAACAATACCGGCGAAGCGATTGGCGACACGTATACTAATATTCTTAGAGTAAGAGGATCCGCCTCCAACGATACGCTGAGGGGCGATGGTAACAACAATACGCTTCGCGGTGGATTAGGTGCCGACGTCTTGGATGGCGGCGCGGGCTTCGATTTCGCATCCTATAGTGACTCAACGGCGCCTATCACGGTCAGTCTGCTGAACTCTGGGGTGAATACGGGTGAAGCCGCAGGCGATTCGTACACCTCCATCGAAGGTTTGCGCGGCAGCGATTTCGATGACCACTTGATCGGCGACGCTTCAAATAATTTGCTCCAGGGAGGTCCGGGCGCCGACACTTTAGATGGTGGCACCGGTTTTGACTATGCCGACTATGTTAATGCAGCGGCTGGCATCGTGGCAAATTTGGCTAACTCCGCTCTCAATACGGGCGAGGCAATCGGCGACGTTTATATCGGGATCGAGGCGTTAAAGGGGGGCGCTTTTAATGACACACTTACCGGCGACGCCAACATTAATTTTCTGCGTGGCGGCCAAGGAGCGGACAGGCTCGATGGCGCGGGTAATTTTGACTATGCGGATTATATAGATTCGACGTCGGCCCTTGTAGTAAATCTCGCCAACTCAGCCTTGAACACCGGCGAGGCGGCGGGAGATACCTTCATTTCCATTGAAGGCATTCGAGGGGGCAATCTCAATGACACGCTCACCGGCGATGCGAACAGCAACAATTTGCGGGGCGGTCTCGGAGCGGATTCGCTGGACGGCGGCGGCGGAACAGATTTCGCGGATTATGGAAATTCCTCTACTGCGCTTGTCCTCGATCTCGCGACCCCGGCTTCAAACACTGGCGAGGCTTCTGGCGACATATATGTGTCGATCGAAGGTTTGATGGGCTCGAATTTTAACGACACTATGACCGGCGACGGGAGCGACAATACTCTTCGAGGTGGTTTGGGGGCCGATGTGCTTGCGGGCGGTGCTGGTAACGACACCGCCGACTACATCAGCGCAGCGTCGGCAGTGCTGGTTAGTCTCGCTACGCCTGCCTCCAACACAGGTGAAGCGGCGGGTGACACCTATACATCGATTGAAAACCTGAGAGGTTCGTCGGGATTCAACGATACCTTGATCGGAGATGCAGGGAACAACTTTCTCGACGGTAATGGTGGCGCCGATTCCATGGCCGCCGGCGACGGAAACGACCAGTATTTTGTTGATAATGCGGGCGATATTGTTGTCGAAAATAGCAATGAAGGCATCGATGGCGTCAATCTCATCGGCAATTTCAACTATACGCTGGGTGCTAATATTGAAGGCCTGAGTATCTTGACTGGGGCCAACGTCTCAGGAACAGGCAATTCTCTCGCCAATAATCTCTACGGCGGTGCAGGCAATAATAGTCTGGACGGTGGTGCAGGGGCCGACACGATGATCGGCGGTCTCGGCAACGATATCTATTTCGTCGATAACGCCGGGGATATTGTTACGGAAAACGCTGCCGAAGGCACCGATACCGTTCACACAACCGTCACCTACGGGATATCCGCCAACACCGAGAATTTGATCCTCGACGGTTCAGGCAACATCACCGCCATTGGTAACGCGTCGGCGAACACCCTGACAGGCAATGCCGGCAATAACTCGCTTTATGGCAGCGGGGGCAATGACACCGCATATGGTGGTGACGGAAACGATGTCGGTATCATGGGGAACGGCGATGACCTCTTTGTAGGGGGTACCGGCGCTGACTATGCCTACCTTTATGGGGGCAATGACACGGCATACGGTGGCGCTGGACTTGATGTGTTGATCGGCGGTGGCGGCAATGATCTTCTGATTGGAGAGGCCGGGTTTAATTATTTCTTCGGAGGGGACGGCAATGACACGCTGTTCGGCAATGGTGGCGCGTCGGCAAGCGACGTCAACGTCATGTCTGGAGAGGCCGGCACTGACGTCCTCTATGGCGGCGCGGGCACCAACTATTTCTACGGCGGAGCCGGCGTTGATACTATGACCGGCGGCTCTGGGCTTAACATCTTCATCTCCTCCGGCGAGACTGAGGGTAACGTAATCAACGGCGGCTCTGGCCAGAACTATGTCTATGGCTCGAACGGCGGTGACACCGTCACCGGCGGAGCAGGTGTCGACGTGTTCCTGATGGGTACAGGCGCCGACCTCATTACCGGCGGCGGCGGAGTAGACTATGCTTGGGGTGGCGGCGGCTCCGATACGTTCACGATCAACGACCTTTCTTCCGAGGTGATGGTGATCCAGGACTTCAACACGGGTGGCATCAATGACGTACTCAACTTCTCCGGGACTTCGTTGCATTCCTTTGCCGACGTGCAGGCTGCTTCGTTCTATGCGGCTGGCATCAATACCACGATCATTACCGATGCTGCCGGAAACGCGGCGTGGCTAATCGGAAAGGGGCCCGGTGATCTTGACGCTAGCATGTTCAGGTTCACGTGACGCCCATTGGTGCAGGCGCGCGTTCAAGACCAAGCTCCCGCATCACAGCGGGAGCTTTGAGTTGGGCCTGATCACATATTGACGCGTGCGGCGCGCTGAATCGACGATGTCCAACTTCGTCGTCCGTGCCTCCAATTTCAAATTGGTACGATAATGAGGATCTGGCGCAATATAAGCCAGAGCTAGCGGAAGGCACCGAAGTTGTACACCGGCGGCGCGAGCCAGCGGTGGCGGCAACTATTTCGCGTGATGTTCTTCAGCAGCAGATCGAAGAAATCATCCATGGAATCGCCAATGACGAAGGCGTTCGAGCGCCTCGCGATCGGCGCCGGACCGGCCGCGGCGAGTTTCGTAGACGCGTCCGAGAGCGGGAGCGGCTGATGATAACCGAAGACAGTGATCAGCCACAACGGCACCGAACGCACCAGCGCCGCCATTTTTGCATGGGCTGATGCCGCCCGGATCGACTGGCATTACATCGCGCCGGGCAAGCCGACCCAGAATGCCTTCATCGAGAGCTTCAAGCGGCCGCTACGGGACGAACTGTTGAATGAGACGCTGTTCACGTCCCTGGCCCAGGCTCGCATCGTCCTCGGATGTTGGCGGGCCGATTACAAAAAAACTCGCCCACCTCGCAACTCTGATGGCGGACGCCGGCCGAATTTGCCTTCACCCATCTGCGACGGGAGCTGGCATGCGCTATGCCGACGGCTCCGCGCCAGCTGCGGGCGCCACCGCCGTTGCCGCCGAAGTAGTCATTCACGCCTTGGCCGCCGTCAAAATAGTCGTTGCCAGCGCTTCTCATGAGTACGTCAACACCGTCACCGCCAAACATATAATCGTCGTCATTACCACCATAAAAATATCTTGACCGGCATTACCGAACATCGTGTCGTTGCCGTCACCGCCCTGTCGATGACGCGCCCGCCGGTGGAGATCAAAATATCGTTGCCGAGCCCCCATAGGCCTGCGCGACGTAAATTTCAGAAGCTTCGCCGCTAGCAAGGTAAATATAATCGTCTCCACCATCGCCCACCGGTACATCCACTCCACTGCGCCGACCAGTGTGTCGTTACCATTCCCGCCAAAAAGGGTGTCATTGCCTTGGCCGCCATAAATTGCGTCGTTAGCAGGCTTCGCAGATGCTGGCGCTTCCGCGGCACGCCGCCCCGCCTCGCTACGAGCCGACGCTCGAGGCCGCGATTGCGGCGTTCGCCAAAAGTCGGCGGCGAAAAGTTTTAGAAGGACAGGCAAGACGTCTCAGCTGAAGGCGAAGTCCGTAGCCTGGAACGTTGCCGATGTCTGACCGATGAGCCAGATGTTTTCTGTAGGACTGATTGTGATCACGCTGAAGCTGCCGTAATCGGTTGTGTTGGCCAGAACGTCTGCAAACGAGTGGAGGTTGGTACCCTTAATGCTTATCAGATCTCCCTCGGCACGATTGAAGTCCTGGATGACGTTTGCGCCCGCAATGTTCTCAATTCCGAAGACGTCGGCTCCTGCGCCTCCAACTAGGTAATCGGCCGCACCGCCTCCTCCAAAGAGGAAGTCATTTCCGCCTTGGCCGAGAAGCACGTCTACTCCGGTGTTGCCATAGGCCACGTCGTTGCCATCTTGACCGTAAAAATAGTCCTGGCCGTCGCCGGCGTAGAACGTATCGGTGCCTATACCACCGACATAGATGTCGTTGCCGGCCTCACCAAAGGCGGTCGCGGGGCCCATGCTCAGTGCGTAGAAGTAGTCGCCGTCAGCGCCGCCATACATTACATCGTTGATGCCTTCGGAATTTAGTACGTCGACGCCCGCACCACCGAACATAACGTTTGTGCCGGACCCGCCGAACAAGTAGTCCTGATCATCTTCGCCAAACAGGCTGTCATTCCCTGCCTCGCCCAGCAGCACGTCGACGCCGGCTTCGCCGACCGCGATGTCATTTCCGTTGCCCATATAGGCGTAGTCATTACCGGTCCCGCCATAGGCGTAATCATCGCCGTTGCCCATGACCAGCACGTCGGCACCCCCAATGCCTACTCCCACATCATTGCCAGGGCCGCCGTAGATCAGGTCATTGCCAGGGCCGCCGATTAGCTCGTTGACGTTAGTGACGTTTACCGTGATGGTCTGCGTGTCCACCAGACTCCCATCGAAGGCGCGAACCTGGACGACGTAGCTGTTATTGTGATCGGCATCTGTTGGCGCTTCGAAATTCGGAGTGCCGACAAAACTCAGGGCACCCGTTATGGAATTGATCTGGAATTGCGCAGCATCATCACCGCCCAGGATCGAATAGACGATTGCGGAGCCGTCCACATCGGTTGCAGTGACCCCAGTTACGGCGCCCGTGTTCTCGGCGACCAGCACTGTCGCGTTGTCGCCGCCACCGTTCGAGGTGATGATCGGCGAGTCGTCGATTCCGGTGATGATGACGACGGCCCAGGTGACCGATTGCTCGAGATCGCTGCGCTCTCCGCGCACCCAATCTGTTGGATCATACGCGCGCGCCGTGACACTGTAGCTTCCATAGTCGAAGCCGTGATCGGAAAAGCTGAATGTGTCGCCGGAGTTGACGAAAGCGTGGCCGTTCACCGTCCAGTCAACGCTGATCACGGTTGGGTCGATTACGTCCACGCTCAGCGTCTGCACGTTGAACTTTGTACCGATGTTGTCGTCATGACCGTCGAGCGGGTCGACAAACTGATAAAACCTATGGATGAACTCCTCGCGTGCGATCGGATCGAATGGTCGACCCAGACTGCGCATTTTTGAGTCCTCAGTTGGCCGGTAAATTCCGTGATCATAGTAGAGACCACCTTCGTAGGAGCCTACCAAACCCAGCGCTGGATCATCGTATCCGAGCCACTCTGCCCACTTCACGCCAATAGAATTCGTTGTGACATTAATCTGACTCGGCTCCGAACCGGTATATGTCCCGGTGTTTCCGCCATATTCGTCTGCAAGACCCGCAAATGAGTGGCCGATTTCGTGCAGCCCAATTTCCTGAGCGCTGCTGTTGCCCGCCGCAAACACGCCGAAATAGCCACCGCCGCCGCCATATTTGCTATCGTTAATGAGCACGTAACGTATCTCGTCGCCGATGCTCGTTCCCGCCAGCGCGCTGTCCATCGCTTCCTGGGCTTTTGTATCGCTTACGTATAAGAGCCGCTCGGTGACGCCATCCCAGTAATAACTCGCGTCGAGCGCGGTATCACGGAAAGTCGCTGTCCCTGGATCGTCCGCTCCCGATTGGCTCGAGATCACATCAACAGCGTAAATGTTGAAGAAGCTCTCATAGCGGCCGAATGGCTGCGTCAGAGCGCTGTCATCGAAGATGTAGTTGAGATAACTCTGTATATGAGTTGGGAAGGTGCTCCCGATCTCGGAAGCGGTATAGCCGTCGCCAAGGAAAATGATATCGACCCGATTTGTGCTATCCCCAGTGGTGGTAATCGCCCGCAAGCCGTTTCCCATGTAACCGTGCTAGCATAATTACAACCCGGCGGGAAGGTTGAAGCTCCCGCGCCGGGCCTAACCCGAGCCACGAAGGCCGGGAATCCAAATGACCCAGGCTGACAGAGTGCATAGCATGCCACCCATAAAAACGTCTGCAACCCCACCAGCGCCCTCACAGGCAACCTTTGCCGCTCGGCTGGCTGCAACAAGGCCATCCGAGAGAGCGCTACAGCGGCCTTCGTAAGCTTCGCACGAAGGCCGCTGACAAGATCGACCGCCTCCTGGCGTTCCTCGATGCCCGCGATATTGATTCTGACCTAGAGCCGTCACTTGGATGGACGGAAGCCGGCGCCCGATCCTACGGCAACGAACAGGGCGTCGACCGAACAAGAACCGGAGCATCAAGAGGACGGCGGCGATGGCGAGCCATGGCTCGGTTCGCATGAATTGCGGTCAGGGGCGGTTTGCTATCTGCAGTCTTGCGCGTTTGGCCACCTGGACGTCGAGGCAGTGCGACGACGAAGGAGCGACGGCATGAAGATCGAAGCTTGGCATCGTCGACCTGGTCTATGCGTCGCCAGCAGCCTTCCTGACGATCCCGAGGACGCCTTGGCGGTCCTCGTGTGCGTGAGAAAGTTGGTCGCCAATTCTTGCGGGCGGACGCTCCGGAGCCGGTCAAGGCCCGAATCTTGACGCGGGCGCGGGACTTGTCGGCCTGAAGAGTAAGCCCGCCAGTTTGCGCCGGCGGGCTTTCTTTCGTGACTGACATCATACCCGGTAGCAAATCGAGCCGATGCGGGGGCAAATGTGGCGAAATCGCACTTCTGGATGTGAGGCTTAACTTTGAGCTGCACCCGGTTCTGTCCTAATCCAGTCTGCCGCTCGAACTCCGCCGGGCTCCAATATTCGATCGTCGAGTGCCGACGCTTCGGATTGTAGAAGCGCTCAATGTAATCGAAGACGTCGGCCTTGGCGTGGGCCCTCGTCCGTTACATTTTGTGCGCGCAGTCCGCTCGGTCTTCAATGACGAGAAGACGCTCTCCATCGTCGCGTTAGACATTGCCTAACCCGCTCATCGAGCAGACGACGCCGTGATCGGCCATCAACCGCTGGAACTGCTCGCTGGTGTATTGGCTGCAGCGATCGGAATGATGCAGCAGCGCGTCCGGCTTGCCCCGTCGCCAGATCGCCATCCCGCCGGCGGTCTCACGTCGGCGGGTTAGCGAGCGTCGCGTCTTCGTCCGGTAGGCTTATGCTACCGCCGGCGCGATTGCGAGCCCCCAGAGAGGCCCTGCACCTCCTCTAGATGGGCAGGGAAACTGTGATCGTGCCACAGCATGATCGCTCACTCGGCGTGCCCCATGCCCACGGCTGGCGAGAACCTCAGCTGTGCTCCGAAAAATCCGCCGACCCCGCGTCCACTGGAATTGGCAGACAACGCATAATTTTCAATGCGTAGCTTGTCGATCCCATGCCAACCACTGAAAGCTTTTTGAACGGGCGATTGTTTGAAAGGGCGCGCCGAGCGCCCAAACTTTAAGTTTTCAGCATCAATACCGGTAGATGGCTGCACATTATCGGGGCCTTTCGGTCGAGCATGCACAGGCTAACCGTGAAACCGAATTCGCCCCATCAGGCGCATCGTCCAGTCCTTGACAGAATAGACTTCCCGCCTATTTTTTCGGCGGGCTTGCGCCTCTTTACCGGCGAAAGATTGTAACGACCGTCAAAGGGTGACGACGATAATCGAAGAGCAATTGGAGCGCTTGCGCACGCACCGCAACAAGATCGCCCGGCATCGCCGAGTTCGCCAAACTCAAGGAAGTTGAGCGCGAGTTCATTGAACGGCGCATGACCGAGGAGCAGTCACAATAATGAAGCGGGCCGCTGATCGCCAGTCCGCCTTGGTCTACCGACGAGGATCAGAAGGTGCGTGAGTTCGCTCTTGCTGGTATTCGTCCTGTTGAGATTGCCAAGGAACTGGGACGTTCGGCCGCGGCCGTCCGTCACCGATTTTACAAGGAATTCCGTTAGGGCAACCATAACCGAAAGCAAGCCTTACCGAGCGTCTCACGGCAGCGCCGCCAGTTTTTCCGCTGGAAAGGTTAAGGCGAAGCGTTAAATTTCCCGGTTCGATCCTCACATTCCTCCCTATCGCGAACGTGCTGCGCTGCAGGCATTAATCGGAGAAGGCGGGTTCCCTAGTGCAAAACTCCATCCAGCCGGCCCCTCGACCATTTATGAAATGCTCAGCAAAGGCTGGATAACGAGGAAGCGGGACACGTCGAACGAATGGATTTATTGCATTTCGACAACTGGGGAATCAGCCTTGAAGGGCGACCATCCCCGCTATGCCGAAGAGACAAAGCCAGCGGCCTCGCAGGGCGAGGACGCGGAACTAGATAGGAGTTGATTTGAGTTTCGAGCGAATTTCCGATGAGAGCATTGCGCGCTATTACGAAACATCCGCCAACAAGCCGACGCGATCGAAGGCACGAGGACATTTCACGGCTAGCCCAAGCGTTCGGGAAAAGGGCGGACAAACTGCGCCAGGAAATGATTAAGCGACGTCTGCGGCACTCGCCTATTAACTGTCCGTCTTAATCAAGCCTTCCCCCGCCCCCGCAATCGCGCCAATGCGAGTTGAATATGAGCTCACCAATCACCGTAATATTCGTCTGCTCGCAGTGCAGCGCAGGCTATCAGGCTGTTCAAAAGCTTCGGACTTAGGAGATGACGGGACGTTTCAGCTGTGAGGTATGTCTGACTGAAATCTACGCTTGGTCCGGTCCATACGCCTATCTTGATTGCCGAGCCGTCGAAACGTTACCTAAGCCTCGTCGGGAGACGCCACCAAGTGAACTTTTTAATTAGTGATCGCGGCTTTGCCATTGCCGCCTGTAGGTTTGCAGGTCGCCGAGTTGCGCCGGCGCCTGCCCCGTTGATCCGTAAAACCAGCCCTATGCGAAGCGGATCGGACAGTTGCGTAAAAAGTGGGCTTTTCCGAAAATCACTTAGTTTGGCAACTCTTGGTACTGTTCGGTTGGGCGCGGAAAACTAAGAAGTGCGAGATGGAAAAGTTCACCACGAAACCAACGGCAATCGACCCGAGTTTCGCTATTGCTATGGTGGTATGGTTCGCAAGAACCACCAAAACCGTCGTCGCAATGCTCACTCCCAAAACTCCGGACGCAGCAAACCGCAGATATCGCCCTACGCTGAGGAGGCCACCAGTCTCGTGACCGAAGGTGATCTTGCTGTTCATCATGTAAGAGCCGGTGACGGCGATGATCCACGATACTATGTTTGAAGGGATCAGTTGTAAGTGAAGAACTCGGACCAACAGAGTAAAGATGCTGACGTCCACCAGGACGTTGACGACGCCAATTGACGCGAAGCTGAATAGCTTTGCTAAAAGAGAGCGGCGATTCCAAGCGTCTACGATATTTTTGACGACAACCCGCATGATGGCCAACCGCTAGCATGTTCGCCTGGCAAAGTCAGCTCGATTCGAAGGATATGGCGAAGCTGTCCTTCGGCCTACCCCCAAGCGTGCATAAATCGACAGACAAACCTTGCTGGAGCGCATTCTTGCTCGATCGTACTTTTCCTGCGCGTGAGCGCGGACCGGTACTTCGGGCTGCATTGCGCCTGTTCGCCTCAATTTGGCGTACGCTGGTCACACGTCTACGTCCTTCTCACCGGACGAGTTCCGATCACAATTTCGATTCTTGTCGCTACCGTCCGTCTGACATGATCTATCGCCTAATTGACCCAAATCCGCAGCATCTTTATTGCGCGGCTTTGCGCGGAGGCACGGAGCCTGTCATTTGCTTGCTGCCGCGCGACCAAATGTTGAATTGGGGTTCGAGGATCAAGCTCCGCGTAAATCTCGTTGCGGAAAACCTTAAACCCGCGCTCCGATTCTGAGCGCAAGAGCACGGTTTTGAAGATGCGATCGAACGGATTTTCCGCCGGCTGCTTTCGAGATACAGGTTTCTGCCGTGAGTTACGCTTCATGCTGTTTCCCCTCCTGAACAGGTTTATGTTTCGTGCAGACACCATGTCTGACGAACTCCCGAGAACACCGCCACTGGGAAATGGTACTGTGTGAACCGACTCAGCGCCGTCACGATCGAAGCACTAAGCCATTAACGGTCTCTTTCGAACCGACGTATCGTTAGGCGCCGTCAACTAGCATTTGATTGCTGGTCTGTGCGCTCGCGTCGACCTTCAAACCAGGCAACAATGGGCGAATAGAGCGTGCAAGATGCCCAAGATCAACTGATTGAGTTTGCCAAAGAAATTGGGTTCGTTTTGCGAAATTGGGACCGATTACGAAGCGGCCGGACTTGGGAAGTATTCACTTGTTCCGAGTCTGACGCTTTCGTGGGCCCGCTAGTCGCACTCCGGGTCCACCACCGTTCCCGTCAATAAACTCAATGCCGGCGGCTTCCAATGCACGCTGCATTGCCTCGATCGTGCGCTCCTTCAATTCGTCTCCACGTTCGAACCGAGCGACCGTGTCTATTGATACCTTGGCTGCCGCAGCAAGATCTCGAACCCCCCAGCCAACGGCTGCACGAGCCATTCGGCACTGCACTGGCAACAAAATCATAACAAAATCCTGATTTCGGTTGCAATACCTGTTTTATGCGATATCATGTTTTTGTTCTGATTTCGTACCGAGAGCCACTTTAAGGAGTTTGAAGATGCGTATGTCGATGGTAACTGATTCAGGTGATAGGCGCAGCTTCGTCGGCGGCTCAGATGCGCGGATCATCATGGGCGACGACGAGGCCGCCCTGCTCCGGCTGTGGCGGGAAAAGCGAGGCGAGATCGAGCCGGAGGACCTTTCGGCAAATCTGATCGTTCAACTCGGCACCGCGACCGAGGACCTCAACCGGCGCTGGTACGAACGTAATACCGGCCAGGTCATCACCCAGGTGCAGCGGCAGGTGTTTCATCACCGTGTCTGATCACCCTGCGACCGTAGTGCCCCCGGTCGAAGGCCCTCCGGCCCCCGAGCGGCCCTCCGTAGGAGTTGCTTGTTTAGCTCACCGGCTCTCTTCCGCCGCTCGATTTTCCACTATCTCCCGGCCATGTTGTTGCGTCAGCGGCTCGTTCTATGGTTTCCGAAAAGTCCAAGGTCACGGTGCGTGAACGGGCGGTTACCCTGGCCAGTTTTGATCCCTAGGGGCCTAGTTTGAAAAATCGCGGCGGCATAATTTGAACGATCGGCGAAACCAAGAATAATTAATCCGGGTGCAACGCAGAGCCCGAGCAACACGGCATCTGAGAGCGGATGGAAAAACCTTTCAGCAACAGCACCAATCCCGCCGCGCTGGTAAGTCATGAAGTATCTTCCAGCGAAGATAGCCGCGCCAAGCGCGATCAGGGCATATCCGAACCAGCGAATGACTGAACGCATGTTTTTCTTCTCTCTCAAGGCCGCCTCAGTCGGTGGCCAAAAGCGATGGTACTGCGTGAACACCGCGACCCTCTAATGCCGCCCGTCGAAGGCACTCCGGCCGCCGTGCGGCCCGCAGTGGGTGCACGAAATCAAGCATCGACGGTTACCTCCCTCTGGGTCCGCCGGGAGGGCTCGCAGGTGCATGTGAAAAACATCCGTGATGGAGACCACTTTACGTGCGTCCATCTTCGGATGAAGCAAGCAGCATGGCACTATGCGCAAGACCAATTGCGCTGACGCTGATGCTCAAGTATCAGGTATTGCCAATCGAAGCCAGCAAGCTGGCAAAATACAAGGTGAAGGAAACCGACTTCATCACAGATTCTCAGCGCGATATAAGGAAAACCAAACCCAGATGTATTTTCCCAGTCCATTTTATGACGGCATCCGTTCTGATCCGGCATCGATAGTTGCCGCTTACAATTCCTATGGCGCTCAGTTTGCAATTGATGCAGGCATTGCGAGCATGAACGATGAAATCAAAATTTCAGCGTTCTGTTCGGTCGTTTCGTATGGAATGGCGCCGTATGGCGTGAGCTAAACCAGCCTTGATCTAACCAGCATTCTGGCCGCCCCTGTCTTGTCGTGCAACCAATACATGTCTCTGACCTGGTTTTTAGTCGAAAAGTTCGGCCATGAACACACAGTTTTTCAAACAGCAATAGGATGGGATAGCGGCGCTGTAGGAAATCACTCACAATTTCTAGTTACGGCCAATGGTCAATCCGCCTTGCTTGATCCAACTATCGGCCTGGTCGCTCCTGGTGTAACTCTCACAGGATTGCTATCAGGCACACACTACACCACGATGGCGAGCTTCTGGGAGGCTAAGCATAGCGCCAACATCTCGACCTTCAACGCCGAAGTCGAAAACGCTATTAGTGGCGGGCTGTATCAGGTGCAAGATGCCATCTATAAATTTGACGGCATGGACCAGTGGCTTGAACAAAATGTATCGCATTATGGGTTGGTCTACGGGAACACCTTCAGCGATTATATTTTCAGTGACAACTTCACGTGGACCAGCGGTATAGCCTACGGCAACAAGGGCGACGATACGATCAACGGCGGTTCAGAAGCGGATGTCTTTTTCGGCGGCGCTGGGAATGACGTGCTTTCAGGTAATGGCGGCAACGACGTTCTAATTGGCGCAGATGGCAATGATTGGCTTTACGGCGGACCATATCAATATGGTGGTAACGGCAATGACGTTGGAGTCGGTGCAAGCAGCAACGATATTTTCGTAACGGAATCCGGCGACGACACCGCGTTCGGTGCAACTGGGCAGGATTATTTTTACATGGGCAGTGGCAACGACACCATGTACGGAGGCGACGGCGTTGACGTTCTCCAGGGCGAGGCCGGTAACGATTATCTGGATGGTGGCGCTGGCGTAAACTACTATTTCGGCGGCGACGGCAGCGACACGTTCTTTGCGAATTGCAGTGGATCGATTCAGGTCGTACAAAACTGGCAAACTCAGGACGCGGTCATATTGCAGGGATGGGGATTCACATCATTCGCTGACATGCTTGGGCACTCCTACCAGAACGGCGCGTATTTCATCGTGCAAGCCGATAACGGGTCGGCCGTATGGGTCAACGGCGCAACCGCTTCGACTTTTGCTGCATCACTGATTCCGTAAAACATCAAAACAGCAGACAACAACAAAAAAGGCCGCACCATTTCTGGTGGGGCTTTCTTTTTGGTTCAAGAAGGTCGGGTCGTAGCTCGCGAGGAACCCGACATGCTTCTACCTTGCTTGCCGTCGATGCGAACGCTCTCGACCAAGACGGCCTTTCAGCGAAGGTACGGTCAGTGAATTTCATCGGAGTGGACCTTTTCGCCGCGATCCATCAGGGCATATTTCCGCGCGGTCCAGTCGCGCTGATCGCCCCATTGCTGATCGTCGGCCTCCGTACTGGTACACGATAGATAGGACGCGCCAAGCGGCATCGAAAGCCTTCCACGCGCTCTCGAAGTCTTGCTCGGTACCGGCGCTATGCTCACCCGGATAGAAGCCGGATTGCCATTGCCATCGTTCTGCGGCTCCGGGCGCACTTTGCGATAGTCCCGACATGAACGTCGCTGAAATAGATGTGCCAGCAGTCGGCGCGTTCGCGGTAGGGGACGGCGCGTCAATACCTTCGTCATAGGCCGTCTCCGTAATTCCGCTGGCTCTTGCCGAGTCGCAGCAGTTCTGCCGCCGGTCTCTTTCCAGCCTCGTGACATTTCGCGCAGCGGAGCCGCCCGGCAAGAACATGAACGCACGTCGTCTCGCCATGGCGCAGCGCCGCAAGATCGACGCTGCGCAGCGTGCGGCAGCGCGCACATCGGATTTCAAGCCTGGGTAACCGCCGTTGATGGCCTGATCTATCGTTGGGGACGGGTCAATCGGCCCGCCGTCCGCCCACATGCGTTCGTTCCAGCTTTGGCAGGCAAGGTCGTCGGCTTCACGGATCAGGGCGGCCCCGGCCGCGCGCTTCAGCCGAACGGGCGGCCAATAGGCCGGTCATGGCGCGGGCCTTGGTCAACTCCTTCGCTAGCGCCTTGCGGTCGTCGCCCGATAGTGGGGTCGGGTGATGTTTCGGTCCCATGGCTGGCATCAAACCGCAGCGACCTGGATTAGGCAAACGGCACCATTGGTGGGGAGAGAGGCTCCACCTGACTACAGTAAGTCGGGGTAATGGCTCCAACCGAGGACACCCCGCCATTTGTGGGCAATGAAAGTGCCACTTGACATAATTAGCCCGAGAGCATGCACTTGGATTTTATCTAAGACCTCCCATGAAAAAAGCATTTTTAATCGCAGCGACCGCCGTCGCTGCTGACATTGGCTTCTAGCGTAATCGCCGTCGCAATCAGATTGAGGCATCCGCGCCAGCCTAATTTTGATGAATAGGAACGCCCATGACCTTCGGTATGATCGTTGGAAGATCCTTTGCCCTTCGTCTGGATGTTCCTAGCCGCGCAGAATAAAGCGCATCGCGATGAGACGGGGGTATGCTCCGACCCGACATGGCTGCCGGCGCATCCGGCGGAATGCAAGAAACAAGGGGACTAGCGAGCCACAAGCGTACAGCCAATGGCTCGATCGGAAAGGCGGTTCGGACAACTGCCGCGCGCGCCGGACGAGCAGGAAATCCGAGACCGTCCACTCCATGCTGCGGCCGCTGCGCGTCGGTATAGTCTACGCAAGCAACGCGGCGGGTATATGCTAGTGAACTTGGTAAGCAATCCAACCAAGCTGCAAACTAATCCATATAGCTTACCACATTTGACTTTTCTCGCGAGGAAGTGGAACGGTTCCTCACCGGTGAATAGGCGAATAGATATTGCAACATTTAAAGCCACAGCGGTGCCCCGCCACTATGCTGGTGCAGCAATGAGGCGAAGTAGCCGGGCCTCGCTTTCATGACGGCCCGCCGGTTCACTCCGGCGGGCCTTACTATCAACTTACTATGCTAAAATTCGCCGCTGTCAGCGTTCCAGCGGTCGCCCCATTGAGCCAGACCGCAGTATCCAACCTGAACTACGAAGTAGGCACCGTTCTGGACGCGGTTTTCGCTTTTTGAAACTCGCTTTCCGCCGCCGGCTTCGGAGCTTGCTGGCGCTGGCGACGCAAAAAACGGATGTAGGCCGTTCGGCTTCCGATGAGCGAATAGCCGCCCTTCGGCTCACGAAGGATCACCGCCTTCCTCCTGTGCCTGGCGAGAGGGCTAAAGCCGGTTCCGCTCGGCGTAAGGGAACCAACTAGCGCTTATCGGGAAGCCAAGGTGAGACTTGATCCGGCACGTCAGTTCGCTGTCGAGTTGCGCGATGATCTGGGAGTTAGTCCAAACGGGTTTGGCCATAATGCAGTTCCTGAATGAAACGCTATGTTGTGCCAATTCTCCGTTACGAACCGTTTACAGAACCCGTTTCAATGCCCTCGACTTGTGGGAAACTAACTCGATTCTCGTTGGAACGGGACCCATTAAGATTTCATTAGCTATTGTGGGCATGCCGCAAACAAGATCGCACTCGCGCCGGACAAGCTCGACGCTTGCCGCTCAGTGTTTGACCATCGCCCTGAACTCACATCCACGGTCGTGAAAGCGTTGATGCCACAATTCCAGGCTAAGCAGGCCCCAGGTCTTTCGAGAAAATTGTGAAGCCCCCTGGAAGCTTCCCAGCACCACATCCGAGTTGAAAAAATCGCGCTTTCGAGATCTTTGCTGATCAAACACGTCCGAGACGAAGCCCTTTAGCGCTCCCTGAAACCACTCTTTCAAGGGTACGGGAAAACCCATTTTGTCGCGTCGTTCAACCACATTCTTTGGAAGTGTGTCGCGATAGGCGGTTTTCATCAGCTGCTTCATTTGACCGCCCTTGAATTTCACATCCGCCGGAACGGTCGCCAAAAACTCCACTAGCGCGTGGTCTAGAAACGGAACGCGGCTCTCGAGCCCGTGGGCCATACTCATCCGGTCTTCGACCTGCAAGAGCGCCGGCAAAAGGCATTTGAAGTCGAAATGCGTCATTTTGTCGAAATAAGCTTCCTTGCGAACATTATCCTGGTTGTTGAAGATCGCGCGAAATGAATCGAACACCTGCGCTTTGTTGAGCGAGGACCAGTTAACCTCGCCTACCATGTCTGTCGACCGGTCGATCAGGCGGAAGTAGCGTGCATCGATATCCCCAAACAACCCGTCACGCCAAAACTCACTGATCATTGGTTTGTATTCACGCAGCAGGCCAAGATTGGGCACGATCGACTCGATGGTGACGACAAAATTGCCCTGCCGGTAGGTGCCATCCATGGCCGCTTTGATGCTTTGCTCGAAGTAGGCAACGAGATACCTTGCGTATCCGCCCAGAAGCTCATCGCCACCTTGGCCGCCGAGAACCACCTTGAGGTGCTTGGCCGCCAGTGCCGATACCATGTATTGCGGAAACGACCCGGGGCCGGCCACCGGGAAGTCGAGGTGATAGATAACGTCACCGACATGACGACGGAAATCCGCTGCCGTTATATCAGCGATATGCAGCGACATGTCCGCGAGGTCGGTCACTTCCCGCGCATAGTGGCTTTCATCGTATCCGGGATATTCCATGAACCGCCCATGGAAGGCTTCTCGGTTGCGATGATCATGACGCGATGCCAGCAACGCCACCAGACTTGAATCCAGTCCGCCTGAAACATAGCCTCCTACCGGAACGTCCGCGCGCAAATGCACGTTCATCGAATCCGCCAGCAGCTCCTTGAACCTCGTCTCGAAATAGCGCGGACTATGGTCGTAGTCGACGTCGTACTGGACGTCCCAATACCGCCTGGTCGCAACCCTGCCGTTGGAAATCACCAGCGCATGCCCGGCGGGAAGGGTATCGACTCCTTCGAAAAGCGTTTTGACGCCGATCGTGTATTGAAACGTTAGATACTCAGCGAGCGCCGAAGAGTCCGTCCGGATATCGGGAAGGAATGGAAGAAGCGCCTTCGCCTCGGAAGCAAAAAAGAGGGTATCGTCCTGAACGGTGTAATAGAACGGCTTGATGCCGAAGCGGTCGCGCGCGGCGAAAAACTTCCCGTTGCGCGGGTCCCAAATGACGAATGCAAACATGCCGCGCAGGTGGGTGACGCAATCCTCGCCCCACTTTTCATAAGCAGCTAGAATCACTTCGGTATCCGACGTCGATCGAAAAGTCCAATTCGCGGAAAGCTCCTTGCGTAGCTCGATGTAGTTGTAAACCTCACCATTGTAGGTGATGACCGTATGGTTTGGCGCGTGCATGGGCTGGGCGCCTGACGGCGACAAGTCAATGATGGCAAGGCGACGGTGAATCAATCCAACGCGCCGGTCATCTGAAATCCATTCACCATCGCCGTCCGGACCTCGATGCGAGATCAGGCCAGACATGGCGCGAATCGCAACCTCGGGCCGCGAATAGGGTCTTGACGTCAGTGAAATCAAACCGGCGATGCCACACATGTCGTATCTCTCACAATTTTACAAGGCTTCATGATCGCGGATCACGATCTTATCCAGCGGACGACCACACGAAGAGGCCGGCTCAGGTAGTTCAGCCAACCATGCACCACGTCTCGGGTCTCGGCGCTCGCGCTCCCCAGCAACGTGGAGAACAAGAAACGGTAAGCCTTCTCAGTCAATTTACGGGTAGCCTTGCGGCGCATCACAATCAAGCCGGGGGCAGCAAATCTAGCCAGTTCCCGGTCATCGAGGGCGGCCAGCGGGGCCTTTTGGTGTTCCCGAAAGGCAGTGCGGATGGCTTCATCGAACTGGCCGACCATCGCACGGTAGGAATTCGCTGGGTCGCACGCAACCTCTCGATAGGCCGCATCAATGATGGCCTTCGCCCTTTCGCCATCCTTCAAAACGCTAACCACCTCGAGGTGATTCGAATGGTCTTTTCTGAGTGGGACGTAGTGACGCCAAGGCTGCATCCGGCCGGAATAGTCGCCTTCGTACAGGATCAGCAACGTCCGCAAAGCAGACGCCTCAAAACAGCGGGGAGATATCTGGTTTAGCCTGATCTTGCCTTCGGCTTCCGCAAAGTAGCGTCGCTTCAGCTCTCCGAATGCGACGCCCGGCTCGCGACGGCTGTGATTCTCGACCTGGCGTTGAATTTCCCCGGTGAAGTCGAAAACCGAAGCGCCACTTTCTACACCCAGCATCGCCTTGCAGCTTGCAACAAAATCGATCCAGGCCTCGCCATAGATCCGGTCTTCCTCCCGAAAGGAGAAATCGAGAGCGAGCTTGTCGGGGGCAGCATCTTCCTGGAAGCGCTTCCCGATCTGGTATTTCTCCTGACCCAGATCGCCAAGCCAGGCGGGCACTTTGCGCGCACGGTAGCCGACATCAACGGGTCTCCGCGAAAAAGGCAACACCTTTTTGCTCAACAGATGCTCGGGGACATAGCCCGTGAGAACGCTGACCTTGGTAACGCCGGGCAATCTCATCGAGGGATAAACCTTCTCGATTTCGGCTTCTGGTACACAAGTAAAAAGGACGTCGATTCCGATCTCCTGCATTGCGGCGATCGTTGCATCGACGAAACGGTATTCGTCTTGAATAAAGATCGCCTTCAGACCGCCGAATTCACCGAGAGCCGTGCGCGCAGCAGCACTCACATAGGCGTTGTGACAGGCGATCAGGGAATAATGGATTACGACCGCATCGAAGTGATTTAGATCCAGACGTCTCGGCAGATCCCCGAGTATCGAGACGTGACGCACGCAGTGCTGTGAATACTGTGTCAGCGCATCAACATGCTCCCTCACGGTTGCCGCAATGTCATCGCGATAATCGCAAAGTAGAAGGATTTGCAGCGGCCTTGCCAAGATACTACCGCCGCGTCGCTCGAATATAGATGTCAAGCCCAAGCCATGGACCAAACAGCCTCAGCTTGAGAGAGCGCGTCAGAAAGCGCAACGGCCCCTCGTCTCCGATATTTTCCAATCTGACCGTTTCGATAGACCAATCTGTCAACATCCGCCTGAGTTCCTGCACTGAAAAGAACTCCGTCTCGGGCGCCGCCACTCCATCAACATTTGCATCGTACGCCCACCGCTCCGCTTCACCTGCAACTGGCTTTCCTGCCGATCTACCGCGAAGCCAGAGAGCGTGACGGATGGAGGTCAGCGGCCATCGAATGATGCGCCGGTAAGAAAACGCATTATACACCATGAAGATCAGTTGACCGCCGGGAACCAGTATGCGCCGAAGCTCTTTGAGCGCACCCGCGAGACTTCCAGTGTGATGCAACGAACCTATTGCAATTGCCACATCGAAAGACTGGTCCTCGAATGGACAGGAGAGGACGCTGCCTTGTACGGCACGGCCCGACAAACGTGCCTGATCCAGGCGGCGATTTACCATGGCAACCGGATCGGAGGCGATATCAAGCCCGGTAAAAGTGGCGCCCGCCTCCGCAATTTTTTGCGACAATGACCCGTAGCCCAGTCCAACCTCTAACACGCGCCTGTTCTTGAACGCCGCCACGTCGACGAAAGGCAGCAAATAATCGTAAAAATCGAAATACCAGTTGTCGAATTTCTGGAGTGAGGCCGCCGAATTGTCGTCAATCCCAAGCGAACGCGCCAGCGACGTCCCGCAAAGTTCGGACCAAAACTCGGAATTTGCGTCATTAATCGACATCTCTGCCCTGCTTCGATCGAGAGATGCGGCCATCACCTTGATTTGTCAGCTTTCCGCCAATCGATCAGGCGGCGTAGACCATCGTCCAATGATATTTGGGCGCTGAAAAGAATTTCTTTCGAGGCCTGGTCGGTTGAGCCAATCCGATTCGTCACCAGCGTCGCCTGGCTGCGCGGCGCATAGTTGATCGGCTGGTTGCACCCGGTCAGATGACAGATGCGTTCGGCGAGTTCGCGCAGTGAGGTGCGCTGCCCCGTTCCCACATTGTAGTAACGATCTGTGGTGGCTGCGTTCATCGCGCAAAGGTTGGCCCGCGCGCAATCTTCGGCGGCCACGAAATCAAATGCCTCGGATCCATCGCCAAGAATGGTGGGCCCTTCTCCGCAATCGATCGCGTCGAGCATCTTCATAATAACGGCGATATAGGCACCGCGATAATCCTGTCGGGGGCCGTAGACATTCATGTAGCGCAGACCGACATAGTCGAGGCCGTACCGATAGTGATAGGCCCGCGCCATGGCCTCTCCGCAAATTTTTGTAGCGCCATAGAAATTCTTGTTATTGAACGGATGCTCTTCGGTCATCGGCTCCTCAACGGCATCACCATAAACGGATGCGGAAGATGACCAGACGAGGCGCTTCACCCCATTACGCACACAACCTTCGAGAACATTGAACATTCCTCCAACGTTAACATCGAACGCGCTTCTTGGATACTCGTGACACTGAAGCAACCAGAGGGCCGCGAATTGAAATACCCCATCCGCTCGCTTCAGAGCAGAATCCAGTATGTCAGTTTGCGTGATGTCGCCGCCCGCCTCAAAAATCCTAACTCGTGGATCCTTCAGAGAACCGGCGAGATTTTCCGTTCTCCCACGAACGAAATTATCATAAACAACGATCTCGCCGACGTCCGTCGTCGTCAAAAGGTCGACCGTATGCGATCCGATGAGACCCGCGCCCCCGATCACAACGACCTTTTTGCCCCTGATATCCACTCGACCACTTCCCAATCAAATTTTATCGTCGACCAATCGAAGTGTTGCGGGAGACACTTCCCGATACTTCTCTCCGCTTCGCGGGCAGATCAAATCTGCTCCAAGCCTTTCACCGGCCCTGCTCATCCATCCAATGCGGCGAGCCGGATTCCCAACCATTAGTGCAAACGCGGGCACCTCCTTGGTCACCACGGCGCCAGCACCGATGAAGCAATATTCCCCGAGTGGATGCCCACACACAATCGTCGCATTCGCACCGATGGACGCTCCCCGACCTACCAACGTGTCGCGAAATTCGTCCTTACGACTGACATTGGCGCGAGGATTAGTCACATTGGTAAACACGCAGCTTGGTCCACAAAAGACATCGTCGGCGAGCTCGACACCATTATAAAGCGAAACGTTATTCTGAATTTTGCATCGGTCGCCGATCTTGACGCGCGGGCCGATCATGACGTTTTGACCGATCGAGCAGTCCCTGCCAATGACTGTTCCAGTGAGAACGTGGCAGAAATGCCAGATCTTGGTTCCTGGACCGACAAGGGCGCCCTCGTCAACATAGCTCGAGGCATGGATGTAGGCCTCAGGAAAACGTTGATCCTCGCGTTTTTCGCTCATGTTGCGGAACCTGCACGCGCTGCCGGATGCTGCCACTGATTCGCACGCATAATCGCCGCGTTTCTGAAATTTGATACGATGTCGATCGATGCCCGCACTTCGTCGAGGCCAAATCCGCGGCCAGCGACGATTTCCTCATAGCTGCGGGTATGGAGGTCCGTGAAACCTTCGGAGAACTCCACCTCTTCTCCATCGACGGTAATAGATCGAAAGGTGGTCTTTTTGCCCTGCACGTCGGCAGGGAGATCATTACGATCGACCGACAGGAACCAGCTCACGTCAGCATTGGAGCACTCCAGGTATCCCGCGGCGCGTTCGGGTTCCCGCAGATGCGCTTCGTTTCGGGTCGCAGGACCAAACACAAAACTCAACATGTCAAAAAAATGCACGCCAATATTCGTAGCCACACCACCGGACTTCGCATCCTCGCCTTTCCACGATGCGTAGTACCAGCGACCGCGCGAGGCAATATAGGTCAGATCAACCTTATGTCGCTTTTTGCTGTTGGCGAATTTGTTTCGCAACGCGATGATCGCGGGGTGGAGCCTGAGCTGCAAAATCGTGGAAATTCGATGACCGGTATCATTTTCAATTTCGGCCAACCCATCGATGTTCCAGGGATTGAGAACCAGTGGCTTCTCGCAGATCGCGTTCGCGCCGGAGCGCAATGCAAAGCGACAGTGCGCATCATGCAGATGATTGGGTGAGCAAATCGAAACGTAGTCGATCTTTTCTCCACGACGGCGAAGCTTGTCGATATGGCGATCAAATCTTTCGAACTCAGTGAAGAAATGCGCGTCCGGGAAGTGGCCGTCCATGACACCGACAGAGTCATTTGGATCGTAAGCAACCTTGAGATTGCCGCCAACGACCTGCATGGCTTTCATATGGCGCGGCGCGACATATCCGGCAGCGCCTATTAGTGCAAATGACGTCATCTGTATCGATCCTTGTAGTTTCGGTTTGAAAGGTCCCAGGCTTTCACGCTATCTCCATCCGCAATCAGCGAGCCAACCCGAGCAACGCGGGGGCAAACACACGATCATGCCCGTGTAGGGCTATCGCTTCGTCGAACACCTTTCGTGCATTTTGCACATCGGTAACGACGACGGCGTCAAAAGGTGACGAAAGCGAGTCGTAAAACGGCACAACCGGCTTGCCGATGAAAAGCGATTGGCCAGGCGTCCTATCAACCACCGCCACGATGGATACCCCGCTTTCGACCGCGGAAAGGATCGCAACTTCTGCAAGGTCCGACATGCCGCTGAGAAGGAGATTATGATGGTTGAGTTCCTTTGCAGACTCGAAAACTTGCCTGCAATCAGCTTTTGCCTGACGGAAAAAGGAAAATGAAGCAGACAAATACTCGACCGTAAGGCGTGACTTTTCGGTAAACCCCCGTGGAGTGAGGTAATATGCATATCGATGCGCCGGCGCATCGCCAACCTTGACCAATCCCTTTTTTACGCAGCGTTTGAGATACGCATTTACAAGACCGAGCGCGATCCCAAGCTCAGCCGCAATGCGTCGCTGTGAGGTCGCACCATCGCTCACGGAATTCAGCAAGCCAAGAACGATCCGATCGTCCCCGACACTATCGTTTGACAAGTCGCGCCCCCAAATCTTGAGAACCCAATGAATAGCGCGGTCATCGCCTCAACGTCAATACTTATGTTCACAAGATGAACACAATAACATACTGATTCTATTGAAGTTATGAACTATCCATACTCAAATCGATGAGATGGCGGGGTTCGGTAGCAAAGACATGCAGAAGGCAAGCAAATTGATGTAGAGGAAGAAACGCCGCGCGCCGCCGTTCCAAAGCAACCTGAGCGGTTGAAGGTCTCCCTCAAATTCGTTGACGACAGGCACATGAACATTTTGTTTCTCTACAACTCAACGCAAACCTACACGAGCACGGTATTCGAGCATGTCGGCAGCTTCGCAAAATATTCAAAATATGCCGCATTTTTTTGCCACCTCGACCAGACAACAAACTTCAATGTCGACCTTTCGCGATTTGCAGTGGTTGCAATTCACTACTCAGTGCGCCTGCCCTTCGACCAAATTTCGGAATCGTTCGCCGATGCGCTTACGCGATACAAAGGGTTGAAGGTGCTCTTCATTCAGGACGAGTACGATTACACATTTAGGGCTTGGCACTGGATCAGCCGCCTTGGGGTTCGACTGGTCTTCACAGCTGTTCCGGTTGACAGTATTGTCAAAATTTACCCGCCTGGGAAGTTTCCAGGTGTTCGCTTTGTCAACAATCTCACGGGTTATGTTCCCGAACACCTGAGGCTAAGTACAAATTCCCCCCCAGCCTCGAAGCGCGACACCATCTTTGGTTACCGCGGCCGCCCATTGCCCATTCGCTACGGCGCGCTCGCCATCGAGAAGGTTTTGGTTGGAAAACTCGTAAAGGACTTTTGCGAAGTAACTAACATCAAATCGGACATCGCATGGTCGGAAAGCGAAAGAATCTATGGGGATAAATGGTACGAGTTTCTAACTTCTTGTCGCGCAATACTGGGATCAGAAAGTGGTAGTAACGTATTTGATTGGGACAATTCTCTAACCGACAAAATTGAAGCTTTTAAGAGAGATAACCCTTCGGCTACTAACGATGAGATCTACTCAAAGATTGTTGAGCCGGTCGAGTTGCCGGGGCTAATGAACCAGATATCACCGCGCGTATTCGAGACGATAGCGGCCGGCGCGGTCTTGGTTTTGTTCGAGGGAAATTATTCAGGGTTGCTCAAACCATGGGAACATTTCATTCCCCTCAAAAAAGACGGTAGTAATCTGGCTGAGGTTTGGCGACTTTTGCAAGATGGCGCATACGTCGATGAGCTTACCAGGAGGGCCGTCCAGGACATCATCGCCCCGAAAAACTATGATTATCGATCTTACGTGACGATGGTAGATTCACAGCTGTCCCTGGAAATCGACCGATCTGCAGCTATTTCCGTTGATACGGAGAAGAACCTCGCTCAATACAGCTCGAAAACGGTTGGTCCGGATTGTTCGTCCGCTAATGCGCACAAAAGCGATCAAGCGGATGTTTTTGTTTCGACCTGCATCACCACAAGTCCCACGCAATACAAGTTACCAGATCAGACGTTTTCGTTCTTGGGCCGCCCGATCGATACTCGATCTCCCTTGCTGGCGATTCGGTCTGTGATCATTATCGTCTTGCTATCGGTCTGGAACCGGCTTCCTCAATTTGTGAGGCGCACGTTGAAGCCCATGCTGCAGGAACTCAGAGGTCGTCCTCAGTAAGATGCGCGATAAGAGTTAAAAACCTAGCTCAATTAGCTTGCAATTTGAAAGCCCGAGAGACCGAATGTCTAACGCGAAACCCACAGCACCACTCAACATTCTCGTTCTCTATGATAGGGGCGCCATTTCGACTGAGTTTGTGAGGCAGCATCTTGAGTCAATTCGCATTCATTCAAAGCATAATGTTCACTATTTGGGCGCAACTTTCGGTGCCAACTCAGCAACGCCGGTAGATCTATTCGACGCCGTCATTATCCATTTTTCCGTACGTCTTGCTTATGACTGGCATATATCACCTCATTTCGTCGAACAGGTTAAACGTTTTAGCGGTGCAAAAATCCTTATGATTCAGGATGAGTACGAGATGCCCGAAACGGCATGTGGTTGGGTCCGTCAGCTGGGTATCCAAACGGTATTTACGTGCGTCCCCGAAAATTGTCGCGAAAAATTCTATCCGGCAGACCAGGTGCCAGGGGTTGAATTTGTCCAGGTCTTTACCGGCTACCTGCCCGACGAGCTTCCCGATCCATCCCAAATCAAGCCGCTCGCGGAAAGGCCGATCCATCTTGGCTATCGAGGGCGAAAGCTTCCGGTCTGGTTCGGTTCATTAGGATACGAAAAATACAAAATTGGTCCGCACATGCGCGCGGCTTGCGAGCAGCGCTCGATACCCAGTGACATCGAATGGTCAGAAGGGAAACGCTTCACCGGGCCGGAATGGTACGAATTTCTCGGCCGCTGCCGAGCTGTACTAGGTACTGAGAGCGGGTCGAACGTCGTCGACAAAACGGGCAGCATCCGTGCTGCGATAAAGGAAGCCTCAGGACGTAATCCGAAATTATCCGAAGCGGAGCTATACAACGAATTCGTCCGACCTCACGATGGAGAGGTGCAGATGAATCAAATTAGTCCCAAAACATTTGAAGCTGCGGCAATGAAGACGGCGCTCATCCATTTTGAGGGGGAATATTCAGGCCTACTTAAACCACATGAACACTTCATCCCACTCCGCAAAGATTTCGCAAATATCGACTTCGTTCTTGAACGATTAGCCGACGTTGCAGAACTTCAAGCGATGGCGGAACGAACTTATAAAGCCCTTTGCCAGCCAGCTAAATATGGCTATCAGGTCTTCATAGCAAAGGTTGACGCCGCCGTAGAGCGCAACTGCCGGCGACCGAAAGGGGGCACTTGGACCTATGAGGCGGTTAGATACCAAAGCGGTCAGCAGGAATGGTCAGTCGATACGCAGGACTTGCCGTCAAGTCGCCCCGTACCTCGTGCTCCGCTGACGGGCGGCTTTTTAAGGTCAGCGTGGCTCCGGATTCCGGTGAAAATACGCGCCGGGTTGGTGCCTGTGATCGAACAAATTATGCATCGTCGCAGGCGTTGATTATGCCTCGCGTAGACCAAACTTACTTGGAAGTGATTCCAGTCACTTAGTTGCAAATGGCTATCAAAATCTTCACCACGTGTCGAGCTTCCGCTAGCGGCGTTCAAGGTCCGGTCCGGGCGGCCAGCCCTGGTTCGTTTCCGCAAACCCCAGCGCGATGCAAATACGCCGCCGCTGCGATGTTGCACCATCGCTGACGGTGTTCAGCAGGCCAAGAACAATCCTGTCGTCCCCGACCTTATCGTTGGGTCATTCGGCAAAGCGCGCTCCATTGAAAAACCTCAGCTCGAGGAAACCTCGATAATACAAGGAAAATTAAACACGGATGGCAGCAGCCAGATTCTTGCGACAATACTGCTGCATCGCTTTTGGTCACTGTTCTCCATCGCATTCAGTGACGTTCAGCCGTCCACCGAGGCGAAGCAGGCTGTCGTAATCGGACCTCAACCTTCGTGAGCGTCCGGTGATGGCTCGGTCAATTCGCTCAGACGGCGCTATTGGCTCAGGCGTCCACCATTCCGGGTGGGTGAGCAGATGCAACCGCGGATATCCTTGAGCGATGATGTCACGCATGGGCTTGAACCGCCAGTATCCATTCGAATCCGAACAGTAGACGTAATCCCGCCGCAGCCGGCCGTCATAAGCGTTCAAGAGGCCGCCTAGCTTTTCCGAGTCAAAGCTAAGCAGGTTGGATAGATCCGGGTTGTGCCAACTTAGGCAGCGGATTTCTCGACCGAGGATGGTCTGGAGAACCTTCCGCTCCCGCGCGATTGCTGGCTCGAGACTTGTAATCGTCCATTCTTTGATCGAATAGGCGCTGCCATCGAAATGCAGGCCAACCTCGTGACCCGCTGCCAGAACACGATGGGTGAGGGCTTCTACCTCAGGTTCCAGCAAATTATAAAAAGCAGAGCGTGGATTGAGAAACCAAGTTGAAACCACGCCCTCCTCTGCTTCTATCTCGGCCAGCCGCGCTGCGCGATGCATCGAAAAATCGACATCGTGCCGCCAAATGACGTGACGCTCGCACGTCCCCTCGCCGTAGCGAGCGAATTGATAACCGCCGGATTTCAACAAGCGCAGAAGATCGCGGAATCCAGTCTCCGTGAATTCGGTGAAATCTGTCATGTCGTCCCTATCACTGAGAAATGTCCGCGAGCGCCGCCATCACAATCTCGTCCACCCACTTTCCGTCAATGAAACACGCCCGGCGAAGACGCCCCTCGACCTGCAATCCAGCCTTTTCGTAAGCCCTGATCGCGCGGGCATTGTCGGCAAAAACGCGCAGCCACACGCGCTGAAGATTTCGATCATTAAAGGCAAAATTTGTGGCCAGACGCACAGCCTCGGAACCCGCGCCGCGGCCCCGGTTGAATTCTTCACCAATACGTATGATCAATTCCGCAGAACGATGAACAGGATGCATGTCCGCGAGTTGCAGCAATCCGATTATCGCGGGATCGCCAATCATGCGTATGGCGAACACGATGCGCCGATCGTCCCGCGTGATGGCCTCGAACCATGCCGAGTGGTTCGGCGCGTGGACCGGTATGAAGGGCGCATTGAAGCGGACCGTTTCAGGATCGTTGATCCAGCCAAATAAGGTTTCACTATCCTCATGGCGAAGCTCAGTCAGGACGATCTTTTGGCCTTTTAGCATCGACGCTTTCTCTAACGGACCTGCGACCCACACTATGCTTCCGTTGTCGTAAGCACTTCCTCAAGCGGCCGACCATCATGCATCAGGTAGTCGATGATCGAAAGACCGGGCAGGAATCGCGTCGGATCGCCATAGGGTCGCGGCATAAACCGTTGATAAACAAGCTGTATGCCTTCCTCTGCAAAAATCTCATCTTCCTGATAACCCGCGGCACCCCCGCCGGCAAGGTAGGCCTTCCCTCCAGCCGCCTTAACAAGTGAAATGAGAAGTCTGGTGCTCGAGCCCTGATGCGCCAGTTCGCTCTGACGAAGGAACTGCGTAGCAATACCCAGGTACGCAGCAATGACCTTGATTGCTGAAATATTGAAAGTCGCAAGATTGCCTTCGGGCGACTCAAACAGCGGTTGCAGCAACGTCATAGTATTGTTGAAGTGCGGCGCCCGCCCGTAACCGGCCGTCAACGTTTTTTGCAACTTGGTACGCCACACTTGCCCGTCATCAATTTCAACGGCAAGGATGCGAGTACCAAGTGATGCCCGCTTAACGGGGCAAGTCACCCACTTCGCTTTGCCCTGCACACAAAGTTGCACTCGATTGACCCATGAACCCATGCCCCCCGACCCTTTGCGAGGATAGTCCACATTATCAAGGAATATGAATACGTCCGCTCGCCGTATTTTGTCGAAGTAGCCGAGCCAGGGAAAGAAGTTGGGCTGATGGATGGCAATCAGCATGCGCTCCTCACAGCCGCGTATCGAAAAAATTCTTCAGGCGGCGGAACCATAATAATCCTCCCGTTAGCGAAAGGCTCGCACAAATCGTAAGATAGGCGAGCATCCACAGGGGGGGCAGTCTACCGTTCAAAATAGGGTCGCGGTAACATTCGGCTATGACGTAGAAAGGGTTAAAAACGAGAACACTCTGCGCAAACGCCGGATAAGCAGTCAGAGCATAGAAGATAGGCGAGGCAAAAAGAAGAATAGTGAGCAGATTTGGCAGGATCAGAGCCGTATCGCGAACAAACACGTTGAGAGCGCCAAGAAACATCCCGAGCCCGGCGACGAAAACCAACTGAAGCAGAACCACCAACGGGAGAATAAGCATCGCAGGCTGCGGCAAGGTACCGTTTACCAACTGCAGGAGAGCAATCAGTACAAACGAAACAGCCAAAGGCACTAGTCCAAGCAAGGCACCAACGACCGGGAGAAGTTCGGATTTGAAGGCGATGTTCTTAACGATACCAGCGCTCCCAACCACGGACGCCGTCCCATTCGACAATCCCTCGGAAATCGACAGCCAGGGCCCATAACCCGAGAATAACCAGATGACGAACGTCAGCGTGCTCGTAGCGCCCGCCATCCGGTTTGGAAAAACGAAAGTGAACACGAAGCAGAATATGCCAAGCAGCATCAGCGGCGACAGAAACGCCCAGACGGTTCCGAGCGCCGACCCAAGATAGCGGTCGGTGAGTGCCATGCGAAACAGATTGCTAAGCATCAGCATATCGCGCCGATCAAAGCCCATAATATTCATTTAGGAAGCCTCCAACGCGCGCGTTGTGATGACAGGCGGATAATAGAGCAGCGGCCTGCCACCGTGCTGGCCCTGCTCGTCGATCACCTCGAACGCGCGACGGCTAGTATCTATAGGACCCGCATCATCGCAGAGAAGAACATCAAGGCCGTAGAGATCCGCACCGAGCAGCATGGGATCGAAAGTAACCCCTACCGTGAATGCCCCACTCTCGGGCAAGCGCTGACCTGTGGCCGAAAGTCGTTGCCGCCAAATCGGCCTTCCGTCAACCCGTGTCAACGCGACTTGCAAATCCACTGGCCGTACGAGTCCCGGCGTCGTAAGCATCAGAACACCGGCCACCCGGATCTCAAAGGGGTAAAACGCCGTAGCTGTCGCCGCAATTACCTTGCTGTCCTGAATGAGATCGACGCGCGTGATCCGGCCAATTTCTGGACGGGATATAACAATTTCACCTTCGGCGAACTTGCGAGCGAGCTCCGCCTCGTCCGCCTGCGTCACGGCAGCCTGATAGGCGTCCGTGACGGATTTGGGCTCACCGTCCATAACGATCTTACCCTGATCAAGCCAGATGCAGCGATCGCACATATCCACGATGGAGCCGAGCGAGTGCGAGACCATGAACACGATCCGGCCCTGCCTAGCGATCTCTTTCATGCGCCGCATCGACTTGTCCGCAAAAAAGGCATCACCCACCGCCAGCGTCTCATCGATGATAAGGATATCGGGTTCGATGAAGGCGCCCATGGAGAACGCGAGGCGCCCCTTCATGCCCGAGGAATAAGTTCGGACTGGCCGATCGATGAATTCGCCAAGATCCGCGAAGGCGACGATCGCTTCAACATGCGATGCAATCTCCTCTTGCGACTTGCCGTGCATAGTTCCGTCGAGCCAAATGTTCTCGCGGCCCGTTATCTCTTCGCGGAGCACCGCACCAATGGTGAGCATTGCGTGCACGTCGCCAACTATCTCCACCGTACCTGAGGTCGACTCAGCGACGCCCGCCAAAATCGACAGCAAAGTCGTCTTGCCGGCGCCGTTGCGACCGATGACGCCGACGCGCTCACCCTGCCTGACGTCAAACGAAACGTCTTTGAGCGCGCGCACCTCGCGATAGGACACGGCGGCTTGTTTGCCCGCCGACAGGGCCTGCCAGAGCGACGCGGGGCCGGCGCCCTTCTCGGCTAGCACGAAGCTTTTACAAAGTTTGCTGACATGGATGGAGGCCTTCATGCGGCGCTCACGCTCCAGCGGGCAGGCAGCATAAGACCTCCATCAGGATCACCCAGGACATTCAGGGTGATGCCGTTGCCGTCAAGCCAACCGAAACCATCGAGCAGAACGCGGCGTGTTGGCAACTCCCCGTCGGGCATTACAAGATGCAACGATGCCTGATAGGTGCCCGGATCGAGGGGCAAACGCGGCACAGCAATATTGACGTGATAGATGCCGGGTTCTCTACCGACAGGGCTCACGCTGCGCGACATAAGGGCAATTTCCCATCCATAGCCTGGCTGCAACCGTTCGATCACGAAGACAGCCCCAACCTCCACCGGCTTCAATATTTCCGCTCTGGCCCCAATGACGAGGTCGCGACCGGCTTCGATCTGGATATCGGCGGGCTTTTCTATGAACCGCGCATATCCCGACGTCATCGCCTGGCGTGCAACCTCGCCAAACAGGTAGAGCCGCGCGGCTCGCTCCGGCGGCCCTGAGTAGGTCACGCGACCCTTGTCGATGATATGCGCCGTCTCGCACAACTTGATGATAGCGCTCCAGTCGTGGGTGACGAGCACGCCGGACGCGCCTCGCGATACCCGGTCGCGTAGGCGTCTCCAGCACTTCGATTGAAAATGCTGATCGCCAACCGAGAGAATTTCGTCCAGAAGATACACCTCGTAATTTCCAGCGGTTGCAGTCGAGAAGAACAGACGGGCCATCATGCCAGCCGAATAGGTCAGGACGGGATCCTCGAAACGGTCCCCAAGTTCGGAAAAGTCATGAATATCGGCGATCATCGGCCCGCGCTGGCTCTTCTTAAACCCATGCACCGTGAGGAGACGCTCGGCGTATTGGCGCCCCGTCAACTGCGGATTGCCAACAAGACCCAACTCATAGATGGCTGAAAGTGCGCCGTTGATCGCCACCCGGCCTCGATCGGCTGAATAAGCGCCGCCGACGACGCGGAGCAGTGTCGACTTTCCCGCTCCATTCTTGCCGAGAATGCCCACAAACTGCCCCTTGGGCACATCGAAGCTGATGTCTTTCAGGGCCTCGAACGTCGGCACATCCGTGCCCATGCCGAACGCAAGCCGCCATGCGCTGCCCTTGTCGACGAGCGCAAAGCTCTTCGATACGCCTTGACAGGAGATAGCGATCACCGGCACCACGACATCTCTCATACTCCATTCCGTCGCAAAACGTAGATTCCAGCGTAGTCGCAATCGCGAAACAGCGTTGAATCCGAACAACCATCTTGAAGATTTGCTGCCAGCTGATTGATCGGATGATCGTGCCGGGCCGGATAAGGAAGTTCGACCAGGGGCTGTAAAACTCGAGACATCACCAAGTAAAAGCCCAGATTGATGTAGGCTTCAATTTTGAAAAATGACGTCGCGACGGCTTCAAACTGCTCGCGCTCAATTAGCACATTGTATTTTGCAGCAACAATAGGTGGAAGTGTCGTATGCTTGCGCAACTCGTTCAGTCCGCGCAACCCGCCGCTCCATCCTTCGCTAACAAGCCACAAGCCGCCCGGACGCACCGTCCGGGCAATCTGCTCCATACCTTGTCTCTGCTGGTCCCAATTGTTAAGGTTGATTAGGCACCGTATCGAAATGGCAATGTCGACAGGCCCCTCTTCCGCGCGTATCGGCTCAAGATCCAGAACGTTGCCGGTACGAAAACTTGCGTTCGAGACTCCGCGCTGGCGCGCCTCATCTCGTGCTCGGTCCACGAACTTCGGAATGTAGTCAACCCCAACGATTGATGCGACATTCCTGGCGAAGCGCAATGTGCTGTATCCGTCGCCGCAGCCGATATCTGCGACCTTGGCGCGGGAATCAAGCCACCGCTCCATTCCTGCTTCGACTGCTTCCTGAAGAAATGGATCACGAGCAACAGGACGCAATCCCTGTTCATCGCGCTCGCTCGCCGCCGCCCTTTCCCAGAACTCACGTACTTTAGTTGCGTCTTCTGCCTCAGACACGCTCCCCTCCTTCAAACGTCCGGCACCATTGCTCAAAGCTCAGGAACGACCAGATCAATAATCGGTTATTGGCTTTGCCGGACATATGCTGCTCTACCGTGAACCGGATTTGGTCAGGTGAAAGGTAGTCGCTGCAGGCCAGTTCAGGTCCCATCAGCATGTCGCGCACATAGTCGGCATTCTCTCCCCGATACCACGATGCCTCGGGTGAAGAGAAGCCTTGCTTGCGACGCTCCATCACCTGGGCGGGCAAAATATGCGTCATTGCTTGTCTAAGGCAGGACTTGCCACCTGCGAACGCTTCCTGTGCAATCAGCTTTTTCTTCACGGCGTCTTCATCGATGGCCAGCATGTGGTCAAGATCGGCGAGTTTGTGACTGACAGGCAATCTCATCGCGAAGTCGACGAGCGCATTGTCGAGGAAGGGGAAGCGCTCCTCCAGCCCACTTGCCATGGCCAGCTTGTCACCTACCAGTAGGAGGCCCGAAAGAAAGGTCCGGCACTCAAAATAGAGCGAGGCTTGTATATGATCTTCGGGACTATCGAATGCGAGGCCCTTGGCATTTCTGTAAACCGAACGAAACACGTTGAACATCTCGTCTTCGTCGTCGGCGCCTGAGCGAAACAGAGCCTTTCGTTTCTCTGCATTCGTTAGACGCTGCCAAAAACCGTAATAATTTTCGAGATAGTGGTCGCGGTCGAGAGACCGAAACACCCGATAATAGCGCCAAGGGTAGCCACCGAACAGCTCATCGCCACCGGCGCCCGACAGGCAAACCTTGACGAACTTGGAGGCCAGCCGGGCGATGTAGTAGTTTGGATAACTCATGCCGAGCCTTAGGTCTTCAAGGTGCCAGATCACGCGGGGCAACGACCATCGAATGTCTCCGGCGTTCATCACTTGTTCGTAGTGCTCGGTCTTGCAGGTATACGCCATCAGCTCAGCTGCGCGCCGCTCATCGAATGTAGCCTCGATGCCTTCCACGCGAGAGAGCTCGAATCCGGCCGTGAAGGTCTGAAGCCTCGGCACATGATTTGCAGCCAATGCGACCACGGCACCCGAATCCATACCGCCCGACAAATAGGCTCCAACTGGAACATCAGCGACGAGTTGGCGGCTCACCGCATCCCGCATCAAGCGCTCAAGCTTCGCAACTGCTTCTTCAGGATCGATCGGCTCGGTTTTGGAAAAATCGTAATCCCAGTATGTTTCTCGTCGCTCGCCCTCGTCGTCTATGGTCAAGATCGTGGCGGCGGGCAATTGCTCTACACCGTCGAACAACGTATGCGGCCGGAACAAGTTCTGAAACGTGAAATACTCGCGAAGCGCAGCCTGATTGACGCGAACCTTGAAATCCGGGTGCGCCATGAACGCTTTGATCTCGGAGGCGAAAGCGAGGTGACGGTCAGTACGCCACAGATAGAGTGGCTTGACGCCAAATCGATCGCGCACAAGAAACAAACGCTTTAGCCGCCGATCCCAAAGCCCGAATGCGGCCATGCCGTCCACCCGCCGAGCCAATCCATGGATGCCCCAAATCGCATATCCGGCGATCAACACTTCCGTGTCAGAGCGCGTGCGAAACGCCCAACCCTCCTTGGAAAGCAAAGTGCGGAGTTCGCGGAAGTTATATATCTCTCCATTGAAGATGATTGCGATCCCCCCGTCGGGCGATTGCATCGGTTGGCGCCCGGCCGAAGTGAGATCAATGATCGAGAGGCGGCGATGGCCGAGACCAATATTATCCTGGACCAACAAACCTTCGTCGTCGGGGCCACGATGAATCAACGCGTCGCGCATGGTAGCGATGATACGCTCTTCGACGGGGCCATTATGGAGATTGTAGAGACCTGCAATGCCGCACATCAAGGAGTCCTCAGCCGACCGGGACATCGGGCCATCGTAACGGTGGTCCTCATCCCATCGCTCTCAATGTATCCACGACGCGATCTACGTCAGCGGTTTGCATGTGGTTATGGAGCGGCAGCGCAATGCTCCTGGCTTCTGCTTGCGTGGCCAGGGGAAAATGCCTCGGATCCGTGCCATACGTCTGTCGGTAAGCCCCTAGGCCCACGACGGAGTGAGTGCCGGGCCGACCTGCTATGCCGTTGGTCTGAAGGTAGGCCAACAGATCGTTACGCGGTGCCGGCGCACGCGTCTCATCTACCATCACGACATAGGCTTGCAGCGCATGCTCATGAGCTCTTGGTCGCGCCGGAGCGCTAATCCAGGAGAGCTCTTGCAGCCGCGCGTCATAGTATTCGGCAAGTGCGCGCCGTTCCGCAATAAAGCGATCGAGTTTTCCCAATTGCACATAAGCGATGGCAGCCTGAACATCTGTCAGTCGATAGTTGAAGCCAAAAACCTTGAACTCGGGCAGATCGTAGGGCTTGGCGCCCCGATGACGTACTTCCTCCGAAACGCTCGCACCGTGGTTGCGATAGACGTCGACAAGCGAGGCCAGCCGATCATCGTTAGTCGTGACCACCCCTCCCTCACCGCAGGTAATCGATTTGCGCGGGTGAAGCGAGAAGCAACCAAGTGCACCGAGGCCACCGGTCGGCTTTCCATTATAACTGCCGCCAGCGGCACAGGCAGCATCCTCGATAATGGGAATTGAATCAGGAACCACAGTTCTAAGACCATCCATGTCTGCGGCCAGACCAAACAGGTGCACGGCAATGACGGCCTTGGTTCGCCGAGAAAGCGCGGCGGCGACGGCGGCCGGGCTGATATTGTAGCTGTCGGCCTCGACATCAACGAAAATAGGTGTCGCCCCGCAGTGAACGACGACGTTGGCAGTCGCAACCCAAGTGAACGCCGGCACGATCACCTCGTCGCCGGGCCCTATGCCAAGGACAACAAGCGCCAAATGCAGCGCCGTCGTGCACGACGTGACGGCAAACGCATGCTTGAGCTGATGGCGCTCGGCAAAAGCCGTCTCGAATTTACGGACCCAAGGTCCTTGCGTAAGCCAGCCTGACTCCAGGACCTGGCGTACTGCGTCAAGCTCATCCTCTCCCATCACGGGTTTGGCGATTGCAATTGAACCTAGGCCAGCTGTCATCGTCCAAATCTCTTTTTTAGAATCGCAGGCGACGCGGGATTACGCCGCTTCGGACTCATTCAAACACTTCGTCTGATTCAGCCGGCAAGCCCGCGCGCAGGCGATCGATCACCCTCTCATATCGTTTGGCACACACGTCCGGGGAATGCCACTTGATCGCGTAAGAACGCCCCGCCGATCCAAGCTCCGCGCGACGTACCGGGTCCGTCAATAATGACTTCAGCACATCATAGACCGACGCTTCGGTTGCATGCGCCACTGGCGCCTCAATGATGTGCTGAAGCGGCGGATCTTGCGCACCATTGATGTTGGTAATGAGCGGGCGCCCGAGCATGAGCGATTCACGCGCGTTGGCTCCTAAGCGACCGTAATTCAATTGGTCAACCACAACGTCAGCCTGAACTTGGTAAAATTTCACATCGACACTGGGTAAGTCAGTGGCGAAGAATAATTTGACGGGCCATCCCTCATTTTTAAGACGCTCTATCGCTGTCAAGACAGCGCCCGTGCCCTTTATGTCGCGATCGTCGCGTCGTCGCGATTCATAGTTGCCGACCGCATGATATACGAGAAACTCATTTGGCCTTCGAGTAATCTTTTTGTCCGCAGCAACGACGATATCAGGGTTCCAATCGACTTCAGAAATTGCTGTGGTGATTGGCCGTGTCACAAATTTTGGACCTTTGCGCTCAGGAGTTGTCCAATCACCTTCCAAAGCGACCCAATCGCAGAGTTGATCTAGCTTTGAAATCCAAGCCGCATTTGTCGCGTTGCTGCATACCGATGGAGAGTTTTCCCACACACATTTGCTACACAACCCGCCTGTAACGTTACGAATTGATGATTGCAGGCTGCCGTCCATGCAGCCCGCAACCATGTATCCGATCTTTACTGAATGCCGCTTGAGTTCAAGAAGATCCCAGGGAACTTTGGTATTTACGTTGGAGTACTCGATATTTTCTTTGAAAAAACTTCCGTATCCACTGCCATAAAAATGCAATGCGCCAAAGCGCTCCGGGACAGTGCGGAAGAAGTTTCGTACACGATCTCGCATGGCGTCCGGGTCAGCGTCGAATAGATTGATATCCTCGCCATGGTAAAACTGCTGTTGCGGGCTATCTTTCGATTCAATCGAGACAGTCACGGCGTCCCATCCGCGCTTTTTCAGCCCCTTCGCGAGCCACTCGAAATGATAATAGCTATTATGTAGGAACACCACAGAGCGACGTTTTGGCTCTGCGGGAATTGCGGAAGGCAGAAGAGAGGGTTTGTCAAACGGAACTATGCTCGAGATTCTTTGTGATTCGGCTGGCAAGTGCCTCGCCGCGAAGCCTTCCGCCACGAAATTGATAAGATCGGGTTGAGCGGACAAGACGTTCATTGCTTCCATATATGCGGTGGAATTTATCGCTTCTGAACCTGGCGTGATCGAGGTCTCTGCGAGATTCGGCTCACGACGATGCTGGTGCCGCGCAAATGCAAGGTGTGCTACGCTGGGCATACGACGGACAGCATCGATCAACCATGTCGCTTCAAATGCGGTCTCGGCACTACCGTGGGGCGTCAGTGTCTTAACCCATATCTTCTCGACGTCTCCACGAACGATCGCATCCACGCATTCCCTCGTAGGATGACCTCCAAACCAGGGAACGTTGAGTTGATTTGCACTACCTCGTAGCAAGAAGAGCGTATCGGCATGCTGAGCATAGTAAAAGCGATCTTCCGGATCGAAATGACTATTCGCCGACTGTTCTTGTGCCCCTCGGAAAATGAGGACTCCGCTAATCTCAGTGACAAGTTTCCAATAGGTATCGTAAAAATTCACAGCGTCGGAGCGCAGTTGATCGTGACGACCAAGAAGCGATTCGTGGCGCGCGCCAAGCCCTTCATGCCGCGTACTGAGCCCGTCGAGCTGCTTGCCGAGTTCGTCGTGCTGCCCGATCAACGCTTCAAAACGACCTACGAGCTCCTCATGACGTGCCGATAGGTCAGAATTGGACCGTTGAAACGCCTCAGCCTTCGTCTGCAGGTCACTGACAGCCCGTTCGGTATATCGCACCCACCGCTGCGCGCGTCGAATGAAATTCCAGCGGATTGTCAAATCGCGAAGTAACAAGCCGAGCGTCCCCATCGATTTGTTGCAAGACCTTCGCGCAGCCATTCGGTATCACCAGGTCCAAAAATCGGTGTCAAGCTGCCGAAGCTCTCCTCGGCCGAGTTAAGTGAGCAAGCTCCTTTTTCCGAATGCAGCTACAGTGGGACAACCGACGAGAGCACTTTTTCACTGTCGTTTCGTGCCGGGGAACGTTATAGCGTTCACGCAATGAACGTCAAGCCTTGGTGGTGGTTGCCATATTTAAGGCATTCAAAGATAAGGGAAAATGTCCGATTCCAAGCTACTTCGCAGGGCAGTATAGCCAAGATTGTGTCAGTCAGTGGGAGCAGCTGATCAAAAAACGATATCGATCTCCTCGGAATCGGCTCGAGCCAACTCTAAGCGGAACTTGCCCCTCGAACACACTACGATTGAGTACACTGCTCATTGAGTCTAACAACTTCCGCTTCTGCTCGGAATCGAACATACCGGGCCCTAGTAAGATCCCTGAAGTGCACTCGCATTTTTGGTGACGAATGGTTCTGACCCATTTCCACCAAAACTCGACAGTCGCTGTCCCTTGGACCGGAGAAAAAAATGAAAAGTGGTGACAGCTTCCGCCCGTTCGCGAAATCTAGCCAGCCATCGGATGCATCTGTACTGTCCTGGCCGAAGCTGGGGACCAGGCGTTTTGAGCGCGACCGCCCATTGTTCCTGATGGTAGCGGTGTTCGATCCCCACGGCATTTCAACTATTTATGACTATATTGCCTCATGGCAGGAGGCCAGCCGGTTTAACATCGTAGTGTTGAACTTGTGGCCGGTGCTGAGTTCTCCACTTGAAATAGCCCCATCCGTCAATCTGAAGGATTTTGACGGTGTTATCTTGCATCCAACAGCGGCTTACTTTCCCGCAAACCTCTTAGGCCTTGACCGGTCACTCAAAACGCCCTTTCGGGACTATGAGGGCATCAAAGTCTTAATCAAGCAGGACGAGCACGTTCACTCGTCTAGCTGGTCACAATTTTGTCGGGACAATCAATTCCAAGTCCTCGTAACATGTGTACCATCCTCTGAGATTGAGAAAGTCTATCCAAAGAACGTCGTCGGTGATCTTAGAAGAGTTCACGCTCTTACAGGTTACGTGGCGCCATGGATGAAGCGTATTCAGGCAGTGCGCGGCTCTGAGCGTTTACTGGATATCGCTTATCGTGGCTCGCTGCAGCCGCTTTCCCTTGGCAGACTGGGCTTTGAGAAGCGAAAGATTGGCTTTGATGTTCAAACGCTGGCAGCTAAAAATGAACTTTCCGCAGACATTTCTAGCCGATGGGAAGATCGAATAGGCGGATCCGCCTGGTACACATTTTTGTCCAGCTCAAAAGTCATTCTAGGCGTTCAGTCGGGCTCCAACCTATTTGACTTCGATGGCTCGGTCGATTCCTGGTGTCAGCAATACGCTCAGCGAAATTCCGGCGCGGATCCGGCCAGTGAGCAATATTACCGTCGAGCGCACGAGGAACGGCTCCATCTTTTCGAAGGGAACGTCGATTACGCCCAGCTTTCACCGCGACACTTTGAGGCGGCTGCGACACGATCAGCGCAGGTGCTGTACGAAGGTACCTACTCTGGGGTCTTCGAGCCAAATCGCCATTTTCTGCCTTTGAAGCGGGATCTATCAAACTTCGACGAAGTCATTGATCTAATCCGCGATGATCGCAAGCGAGATTTGCTCACCGAATGCGCTTTCGAAGAAGTCATCTGTAATGATGCATTTTCATATCGCGCCTTCGTGCACAATGTTGAAGACGTATTGGAGGCCGAATTGCAAAGGCTCGGCCGTCCTGCAAAGCTAAAGTTGTTATCAGTACACGAATTGGCACCGAGACGACCACGCGCGCTGGTGCTGATGTCGCATGAGCCGGTTCTTGATCCTCGCATTGAATGGTTGTCGTCAACTCTGGAAGAAAAGGGCTTCGACGTCGTCGAACTCGGCACTTATAGATTCACGGAAATGGGCAGCGGACCGAGCAAGGAAGTTCTTTCCGACAAGCGCGTTCGCGTCCGTGTCGAGCGTATGCGTCACGATTTTCAATTTGTAACGCATCCCGCTGACGTGCGGCGTGGCCTGACCGTCGGACAGCAACAACTCCTGACAATTTTTTCGGTGATGTCGTTATCCGACGAGTCGCTCGGCGCCCGCATCGGCGCTATCGACATAGACGACGCATCGGCGGCTCGCTTCCGCTCGCTTTGTCTCCACTTCCTCAATACCAACTCCGCGTTGATGCAGGCCGGTCAGCAGTTGGGCAAGTTCGACGTGGTAGTTTCAGCCGATCTCGACGTTCTTCCCGCTGGACAGACTCTTGCTGAGTCTTACGGCGCCGAAATGGTCTACGATGCGCATGAATATTGGCCGTATTCCCACTTCCGCTCCCATCACTGGGAGCACGATTTCTGGGGACAAATCGAGCAAGCTCTCGTCGAAAAAGCCGACATTTGCATGACTGTTTCGTCCGCTCTGGCGGAGCGCCTGACCGAAGATCACGGCGTGCCATTTCTCGCCGTGCCCAACTGTGAGCGACGATCGGCAGCAGTCTCCGACGAGCTGTTGGCCAAGCGAGCGCCTAACCACAATGGTGGCAAGATCATCTTCCTTTACCAGGGCGGGTTTGCCCCCGGGCGCAACCTAGAACTATTGATCAAATCATGGGCGAGGACAGACGAGCGAGCCATATTGTGGTTGAGAGGGCCGACATGGTCATTCAAAGAAGAGCTTTTTGCCATCGCGAGAGACACAGGTCTGTTAGACAAACGAATATTTTTTCCCGAGCCAGTTCAGGAATCTGAGTTGGTCTCCGCTGCCACTCAAGCCGACGTTGGCATCATCCCGTACGATACGCTCAACCCGGCCTACCGTTACGCAAGCCCCAACAAGTTGTCCCAATACTTGGCCGCCGGACTACCTATACTAACAACTCCGGTAGAAACGATTGCTCCGATAATAAACGCCAACGGACTCGGCACCGTCTTCTCATTCACCGAGGACGGCTCACTTGAGAAGGCCGTTTTTTCCCTGATCTCCGATTCTGACACACGACGAAGAACATCCGCTCGCGCGAGAGCCTTTTTTCTGGAAGAGTATAACTGGGAGAAGGTGAGCGCGGTTTTCTATTCCGAATTGTCAAGGCGTCTTCAGGAACGACCAGCGACGGACAATGCGATCACGGAACTCGACTTCGGTTGGATCGATCACGGGCGAACAATGCGTGAATTTGGCCTTCGCACTTATCAATTCGGTTCCGGGAACAGGGATCGAGAATTAGTCGCGATTTCAAACGCCCAGTTATCGACGACAAAAACCGAGCTGCAGGTTGTGATCAACGACCTAAGGCAGTCGCGTGACGAGCACGGCAAACTACTTAGTGAGATGACAGTTCTGCACGGAGAGATGGCGATCTTACGTCAACAGTTGGCGTCGGTAACTTCGGAATTGGCGCGAACGCACGGTACGCCGTTATTGACGCTTGCGATTCGACGTACCATAAGCAACTTGCCCGAACCGCATAGATCTCGTTTGAGACATGGAATCGAACAACTGCGTGATTATAAATCAGGCAAATAGGCCACGCGATCTCCTGCTCAAACGAGAAGCGAGCATCGCGCCATTTTTCAAGAGAGTGTCCTGAGTCGTGTCGCCGCAAATTGCACGACCTAGTTAGACTCGATAGGCATTCTCTGATGGTACTGCTTCAGTCCCAAGGGGTAAAGATGCATCTACTAAAGAAGATTTTCGGCGAAAAGTCCGACACCTCGAGAACTGGTGCCCCGATCAGTGAAACGGAGCTCGCGTCTACACCCGTAGTGGACACTAATGCTTTCGTTGAACCGGACAACGGTGAACGTGACGCACCGGGAATGACAGAAACGCACCGGGAGACACCCGTAGAATATTGGTCGCGTCACAACGTCACAAATCATTTGAGCTTCCCGACGACCCAAGCCTCGCTCGACTATCTTTCGTACCGGAATGAACAGTATCTTCGGTTCAAAGAACTTCTGCCGGTCAGGGGTTTCGATGGGCAAACGATCGTCGATCTGGGATGCGGGCCGGGCCATGATCTGGTCTGGTTCCATCTCGAATCGAAGCCAAAAAAGTTAATCGGAGTTGACGTATCGGGCTCGTCGCTACAGGAGGCCAGCGCTCGCCTTAAGCTCCATGGATTCGAAGCCGAGTTGATTCACCATGATATCCATGTAGGACCCTTGCCGATTGAGAGCGGATCCGCTGATCTCGTTCGCGCGAACGGAGTGTTGCAGCACTTTGCAGATCCAATCGCCGGATTGAAGGAAATGCGTCGGCTATTACGGCCTGGCGGCGTCGCGCAGATAATGGTCTACAACTATAACAGCCTATGGATGCACCTATACGTCGCTTACGTTATGAAGATTCAAGAAAATAAATTTCCAGGAATGGACAAGAGGGCCGCGTTTGAACTCTCGACGGACGGGCCGGATTGTCCCCACGCGCGCTGTTACGAACTCGAGGAATTTCGAGCAATCGTGGAACCTCTGGGTTTCAAGATGGCATCCCACGGTTGCGCCGTATCGTCCTGGGAAATGAAGTTGTTGCCGCTGCGGTTCGACGCACTGCTCAATCAGGATTTGGATACCGAAAGCAGAGAGTTTCTGGCTTCTTTGCGTTTCGATGATCGAGGATTACCTCTTGCCGGCCAGCATCACGCTGGCGTCGATGGTTGTTACACCTTTATTGCGATATAACCGATGGCCAGCGCGTGAACGCGGTGCAGTCCATGGCCTTGGCGACGTCGTTGCCGCGCTGGCGCGCTGATCGAGGTCTAGATTGGCCACCCGCGGCGCCCTAAGGTTGGCTGCCCGCCTTGCCCTTTTCAGGTGACCTTATCCGACTGGCTTAATTCAGTTTGAAATTCGTTCTGGCCCACGCCAAGGACCGGGGCAGGAAGCGCCGCCGCTTTTCGGAAGAGCAGATCATCGGGATTTTGAAGGAGCGAAGGAGCACGAGGCAGGCATCTCGGTCGCCGACCTGTGCCGCAAGCATGGCGTCAGCGACGCCAGCATTCACAAGTGGAAAGCGAAGTTCGGCGGGATGGACGTCTCGGAGGCCAAGCGGCTGCGGTCGCTGGAGGATGAGAACACCCGGCTAAAACGTAAGCATCCGGTGAAGACCGCGTAGCGGTCAACTCAGGCTGCCTGATTGACTTGCTTGTTTCGGTCGCGCCAATTCCACGGGAGCAGTTCATCGAGCCGTTGGACTGGATGCGCCGCGATGCGCGTCAGGACGTCGGCGAGCCAAGCTTGTGGATCCACGTCGTTCATTTTGGCCGTGACGATCAGGCTGTACATCACCGCAGCACGGTCGCCGCCGCGATCCGAGCCGCAGAACAACCACGACTTCCGACCCAAAGCGATGCCGCGCACGCCGCGCTCGGCCGCATTGTTTGACAGGCAGATGCGGTCGTCATCGAGGAAGCGGGTAAATGCGCTCCAGCGCTTGAGCATGTAGTCCATGGCCTTGGCGACATGGTTGCTGCGCGAGAGCTTGGCGCGTTGCGCGCGCATCCAGGCTTCTAGATCGGTCACGAGCGGCGCGCTGAGTTCCTGGCGAACCGCCTTGCGCCTTTCGGCGCTCTGACCGTTGATGGTCCG
>NZ_JAFCLS010000056.1 GCF_018131075.1 Bradyrhizobium sp. JYMT SZCCT0428
GAGATCACGGCATAAGCCGTAAAGCCATTGCGCAGGGAAGGCCGGGTGTTCTCCGCTGCCCTGTATGCTCGTGTGCACTTTGTTTTGTGCAAACCGCACACGAGACCGCGGGTGCAGCGCGCACCCGGTCTTCCCTGCGCCCTCATTTCGGGGGCAAGGAACTTCTGGCAAAACTCGGGCGCAGTGCGTCGCGAGAATGCAAACTCATATCCTTGTCGTCCCGGACAAGCGAAGCGCGATCCGGGACCCATACGCCGCGGCCCATCGGTATGAACGCTGACGTTAGATGCCTTCCAAAACAATGACCATCACGCGGTATGGGTCCCTGCGTTCGCAGGGACGACAAGTTTCACGTCCCGCAGAACGTCTGCAGCACGCGCTGTTCCGGCAATGGCGGATTGGCGTATTCAGCAAACTCACGCTGGTCCTCGAACGGCTTTGCCAGCACGCTCAGCAATTCCTCGAACGGCGCGTAATCGTCATTGTTCATCGCGGCCTGGATCACCGCTTCGACGCGGTGATTGCGCGGGATGAAGGCGGGATTGACCTTGCGCATCGCGGCGTGTCGCTCGGCCGCCGATTGCGGTTCGTCGGAAATACGTTTCCGCCAGCGCGCCGCCCATTCGTCGAACGCCGCGGGATCGAGGAACTGGGCTCTGGCGCTGTCGTCGTTCGTGTCCAGCGCGACATCGGCGAGGCGGCGGAAGGTGAGGGTGAAGTCGGCCTGGTTCCTGGCCATGGCGTCGAGCAGATCCTGCACCAGCGCCTCGTCGCCGTCACGCTGACTGAACAGGCCGATCTTGGCGCGCAGTCCGGCCTGATAGGCGGTGGTGAATTGCTCGGCGTATTCGCCGAGGATGAATTGCGCCTGTTCGATCGCCTTGTCCTTGTCGTCGGAAAACAGCGGCAGCAGGCATTCGGCCAGCCGCGTCAAATTCCACAGCGCGATCTGCGGCTGGTTGGCGTAGGCGTAGCGGCCCATCTCGTCGATCGACGAAAACACCTGCGCGGGGTCGTAATGGTCCATGAACGCGCACGGGCCGTAATCGATGGTCTCGCCCGAGATCGAGGAATTGTCGGTGTTCATGACGCCATGAATGAATCCGACCAGAAGCCAGCGCGCCACGAGATCGGCCTGCCGCGCCACCACACCTTCCAGCAGCGCGTGATAGGGGCGCTCAGCCTTGGCGGCCTCCGGATAGTGGCGCGCAATCGCGTGGTCGGCGAGCTGGCGCACGCCGTCGGTGTCGCCCCGCGCGGCGAAGAACTGGAAGGTGCCGACCCGGATATGGCTCGCGGCCACGCGGGTCAGCACCGCGCCGGGCAGCATGGTCTCGCGCTGCACGCGCTCGCCGGTGATGACGGCCGCGAGCGAGCGCGTCGTGGGAATACCGAGTGCGAACATGGCCTCGCTGACGATGTATTCGCGCAGCACCGGCCCGAGCGCGGCGCGACCGTCGCCCCGGCGGGAGAACGGCGTCGGGCCGCTCCCCTTGAGCTGGATGTCGCGCCTGATGCCGTCGGCGTCGATGACTTCGCCGAGCAGGATGGCTCTTCCGTCGCCGAGCTGCGGGACGAAATGCCCGAACTGGTGGCCGGCATAGGCCATCGCGATCGGATCGGCGCCGTCGGGGACGCGTTTGCCGGCCAGGATCTCGGCACCCTCAGGGCTGGAGAGCACCTCCGGATCGAGGCCGAGATGGACGGCGAGCGCCCGGTTCAGCTTGATCAGCCGGGGGGCGGCTACGGGGGTTGGTGCCACCCGGGCGAAAAAGTTCGCCGGCAGCGCCGTATAGGTGTTCTGGAACGGGAAATGGACGGTCATGGCCACAAAGATAGGCGCGCCCGGGGGATAGGCAAAGGGCTCACGTCCGATAGGTTCGAAATGCCGCTTTTTGGGCCAAAACGGGGCCCGCCGCTGGTTGCCGCACCCGGCCTCGTCGGGTAAACCCTCCCGCAGTTCGGGCAGGCCATGTTCCCCGATTCTTGTTCTGGATTCTTGGCCCTCGATTTGACCCCTCCGATATCAGTTTTTGGGATTTCCATGCATCGCTACCGGTCACATACATGCGGCGCGCTCCGCGACAGCCACATCGGCGAAACCGTTCGCCTCTCGGGCTGGTGCCACGTCATCCGCGACCATGGCGGTGTGCTGTTCATCGACCTGCGCGACCATTACGGCATCACCCAGTGCGTGGCCGACAAGGACTCGCCGGCGTTTGCGGAAGTGGAAAAGTTCCGCTCGGAGTGGGTGGTGCGGATCGACGGCAAGGTGCGCCATCGTCCCGAAGGGACCGTCAATGCCGAACTGCCGACCGGCAAGATTGAGATCTATGTCAGCGCGGTCGAAGTGCTGGGGCCTGCCGGCGAGCTGCCGCTTCCGGTCGCTGGCGAGCAAGAATATCCCGAAGACATAAGGCTTAAGTACCGTTTCCTCGACCTGCGTCGCGAGAAACTGCACCAGAACATCATGACTCGCGGCGCGATCGTCGATTCCATGCGCAAGCGGATGAAGGAGCAGGGCTTCTTCGAGTTCCAGACCCCGATCCTGACGGCGTCCTCGCCGGAAGGCGCGCGCGACTTCCTGGTGCCATCGCGGATTCATCCCGGAAAATTCTACGCGCTGCCGCAGGCGCCGCAGCAGTACAAGCAGCTCCTGATGATGTCGGGCTTCGACCGCTACTTCCAGATCGCGCCGTGTTTCCGCGACGAGGACCCGCGCGCCGACCGCCTGCCGGGCGAATTCTACCAGCTCGACGTCGAGATGAGCTTCGTCGAGCAGGAAGACGTGTTCGCGTCGATGGAGCCGGTGATTACCGGCGTGTTCGAGGAGTTCGCCAAGGGCAAGCCGGTGACAAAAGGCTGGCGCAAAATTCCGTTCGCCGAAGCCTTGAAGAAATACGGCAGCGACAAACCGGACCTGCGCAACCCGCTCGAGATGCAGGACGTGTCAGAGCATTTCCGCGGCTCCGGCTTCAAGGTGTTCGCGCGGATGCTGGAAGACCCGAAGAACCAGGTCTGGGCGATCCCCGGACCCGGCGGCGGGTCACGCGCGTTCTGCGACCGCATGAACTCCTGGGCGCAGGGCGAAGGCCAGCCCGGCCTCGGCTACATCATGTGGCGCGAGGGCGGTGAGGGCGCGGGACCGCTCGCCAACAACATCGGACCGGAACGGACGGCGGCAATCCGCGGCCAACTCGGGCTGAAGGAAGGCGACGCCGCATTCTTCGTTGCCGGCGACCCCGACAAGTTCTGGAAGTTCTCGGGCCTGGCGCGCACGAAGGTCGGCGAGGAGTTGAACCTGATCGACAAGGACCGGTTCGAGCTCGCCTGGATCGTCGACTTCCCGATGTACGAGTATGACGAGACTGAGAAAAAGGTCGACTTCTCGCACAACCCGTTCTCGATGCCGCAAGGCGGTCTCGATGCGCTTAACGGGCAGGACCCGCTGACCATCAAGGCGTTCCAGTACGACATCGTCTGCAACGGCTACGAGATCGCCTCCGGCGGCATCCGCAACCACAAGCCCGAGGCGATGGTGAAGGCGTTCGAGATCGCCGGCTATGGCGAGAAGGACGTCGTCGAGCGGTTCGGCGGCATGTACCGCGCGTTCCAGTACGGCGCGCCGCCGCATGGCGGCATGGCGGCCGGCGTCGATCGCATTGTCATGCTGCTCTGCGGCACCACGAACCTGCGCGAAATCTCGCTGTTCCCGATGAACCAGCAGGCCGTCGACCTGCTGATGGGCGCGCCGTCCGATGTCGCGATCAAGCAGCTGCGCGAACTGCACATCCGGCTCAATCTGCCGGAAAAGGGCTAGCCTAGGGTTAGAGCCCCGTCGAAGCCTCGATCCGGAATTGCGCCAGCGCAACCATCGGGTCGGTCTTCAACAGCTGCATGAGCTGCATCGCCGGCACCTTGCCGAGAGGGGTCAGCTTGATGTTGAGCGTCTGGCCCGGGCTCTCGACAAAGCGAGCGACCGCTTCCACCGCGGCGACGGCATCGGGATTGGTGGCCGCGGCTTGTTCGCTGCCGGATCTGATGCCCTCGACGATGGCGCTCCGCGCCGCCTCGCGGCTGACGTTCTGAAGGCGGGCATATTGCGCGACCGCAAGGTCGATGCCGCCGGTATCACGCAGCGTGAGGTCGATCGTGCCGGCCTCGATCTGCCCTGCCATGGTAGCTGCCTGCACCGCATTGGGGGAGAATACCCCGCGCGGCACGTTGGCGAGCGCCACCCGCAGCGACGCCTTGGCGATGCCGCCGATGTCGAGCGTCACCGGTTCGAGGGCGAATGCGCGTGACGCCTCCGTCCAGGCCGCGCCGAGATCAAAATCGATGGCCGCCTTGTCGAGGCCGGCCGTGACCAGCACCTTCTGGCCGGGATCGCGCGCATCCAGCGGCGCTGCCATCTTGAGGGCCAGCCGCAACTTGCTCGGGATCGGCCCGATGAAATTGCCCCAATCGAGATTGAAGGCGTCGATGTTGACCGGACGGCCGGTGTCCTTGAAGGGTGCCGCGAGCGCCTTGAGTTCGACACCCTCGATCAGCGCCAGCATTCCGAGGGCCTGGTCGGGCGGTGGCTGTTGCGACGGGTTGGAGAACAGCGCCGACATCCGCATCAGGTTGGCGACATCGAGCGATTTGAGCGCGAAGCGACCGAGCTTGAAGGGACCTTGTGGCGTGCGGCCATCGACACCTTCGATCGCGAATTCGTTGACCTTGCCGCTATCGAGATTGAAGCGCATCGCTGCGAACTTCAACTGGCCGTCCGGCATCTCCACCGACGAGCCCCGCATCTCGGCATTTCCGATCCGGATGCCCTCATACACCTTGGCAACCTTCTCGATCAGCGCGCGGGTCTGCGCGGGTGTCGGAGGAGCAGCGCCAGGCGGCGGTATCAGCGCCAGCAGATCCTGCAATTGGATCCGCGACGGCCGCAAGCCCACGTCATCGGCGATAATGCTGTCGATCCGCATGACTGGGCCTTGGCCGGAGGTGATGACATAGGGACCGGCCGTGATCTGGCGGTAGACGCGGTAATACTGGTCGTCGCCAGCCTTCTGCGGATCGAAGATAGCGGCCACCGCGTTGATATCGATATCGAAGCCCGCGACATTTGCGAGATTGCCGGTGAGCTTGTCCGGCTTGCCGGTGGGTGGCTGGGTGTTGGCGGTGAAGATCACAGCGTCGATCTTGGTGCTGGCGATCTTGCCGTCCTTGATGCCCTGGATCGCAAGGCCGGTATAAGCAACCTCGCCGCCGCCCGGTGTCGCAACGCCCTGGTTCATCGTTGCGGTGAGGCTCGGGGCGGTGATCGATGTCGCGGTGACGCCTGTGAACTGCTCGAGTACAGATCGGTAAACATCGACAAAGGACGACGAAGCCGGCGGCTGCTGCAGGCTAGCCGGGCCGGAATAGTCCTTCACGGTGATGCGCGACAGCTTGTAGCTGAGGCTCATGGTGCCCATCGTCGCGCCGATCTCGGCATCGGCGATCTCGATGTTCTCGGCGGAAAAGCGCGCCGCGTCCGGCTGGCTGACGCCGGAAGCCGTGAGGCTGCCGATCTTGACGCTGGCCGGGGGGTGCGCCGCCGATTGCGCGGAAAGGTCGACGATCGTGACTGTGCGGCTCAAGAGGTCGAACGACACCTTGCCGCGGCTCGCCTTGCCGCCTGCCGCGCGAATCTGTTCAAGCGCGGCGTCGAGCTCGCTGGCTATCCGATGCTGGGTATAGAACTGAAAGCCGAAGAACCCTCCCACCGCGATCACGATTGCGGCAACCAGGCCGCTCAGAACCTTTACCATTCGGGCAGCTCCGGTTGCCGGTTGGGAGGAGGGCAATTTGCCGTTGTCGGTCGAATGACCGGGGACGGGAAGGGCCATGGTAACGGGTTCGGCCGTTTGCGTCGATCCGCCAGCCGTCAGGCCCTGTTGATGGGGGCGCCATCAGCTGTTGCATCCAAGCGGTTGCGCGTGCTTCACATCCGGCTCAATCTGCCGGCAAAACTGACCTCGTCCGAACGTGGCGAAGAAACAAAAGATCGGGACCGGGAACGCGGGAGTATGCATGTCGTCTTATTCTGAAGATCTCCATTCCGCAGCACTGGCGTACCATCGGCTGCCGCGGCCCGGTAAGCTCGAAATCCAGGCCACCAAGCCGCTCGCCAACCAGCGCGACCTGGCATTGGCCTATTCGCCGGGCGTTGCGGCCGCCTGTACCGAAATCGCCAACAATCCGGCTGAAGCGGCGACCCTGACCGCCCGCGCCAACCTGGTCGCCGTGGTCTCCAACGGGACGGCCGTGCTCGGCCTCGGCAATATCGGCCCGCTGGCGTCGAAGCCGGTCATGGAAGGCAAGGCGGTCCTGTTCAAGAAATTCGCCGGGATCGACGTCTTCGACATCGAGATTGCCGCCGATACCATCGAGCGCGTGGTCGAGACGGTGGCGGCGCTGGAGCCGACCTTCGGCGGCATCAATCTGGAAGACATCAAGGGGCCGGAGTGCTTTGAGATCGAGGCGCAGCTCAAGGCGCGCATGAAGATCCCGGTGTTTCACGACGACCAGCACGGCACCGCCATCATCGTCGCTGCGGCGATCACCAATGCGCTGCTGCTAAACGGCAAGAAGCTCGCCGACGTCAAGATCGTCTGCTCCGGCGCAGGTGCAGCCGCGATCGCCTGCCTCAATCTCCTGGTGTCGCTCGGCGCGCAACACAAGAACATCTGGGTCTGCGATATCGACGGCGTCGTGCACGAGGGCCGCAACACGCTGATGGACCGCTGGAAGGCGGTCTATGCGCAGAAGACCAGCGCGCGCGTGCTCGCCGACGTGATCGGCGGCGCCGATATCTTCCTGGGGCTATCCGCGCCCAACGTGCTGAAACCGGAAATGGTCAAGGCGATGGCGGATCAGCCGCTGGTCATGGCGCTGGCCAATCCGAATCCGGAAATCATGCCGGACGAGGCGCGAAAAGCGCGCCCCGACGCGATGATCTGCACCGGGCGAAGCGACTTCCCGAACCAGGTCAACAACGTCCTGTGTTTCCCGTTCATCTTCCGCGGCGCGCTCGATGTCGGCGCCACCGGGATCAACGAGGAAATGAAGCATGCCGCGGTGGGGGCAATCGCGCAGCTCGCGCGTGATCCGCCGTCGGACGCGGTGGCGCAGGGCTTTGACAGCAGCGAAACCCAGGGCTTTGGACCGGGCTCGCTGATCCCGAGCCCGTTCGACCCCCGCCTGATCCTGCGCATCGCGCCGGCTGTCGCCAAGGCGGCGATGGATTCCGGCGTGGCGACGCGGCCGATCAAGAATTTCGACGAATACACCACGTTGCTGGAACGCTTTGCGTTCCGCTCCGGCCTCGTCATGAAGCCGGTATTCGCCAAGGCGAAATCCCAGCCGGTGCGCGTGATCTACGCCGAGGGCGAGGACGAACGCGTGCTTCGCGCCACCCAGGTGGTGCTCGAGGAGAAACTGGCGCGGCCGATCCTGGTCGGGCGGCCTTCAGTGGTCGAAGCCCGGATCAAGCGGTTCGGGCTTTCGATCAAGGCCGGACAGGATTTCGACCTCGTCAATCCCGAGGACGATCCGCGCTACCGCTCCTACGTCCAGACCTATATCGACGTCGCCGGAAGGCGCGGTGTCACGCCCGAGGCCGCGCGCACCGTGGTTCGCACCAACGCCACCGTGATCGCAGCACTGGCGGTGGTTCGCGGCGAGGCCGACGCCATGATCTGCGGCGTCGAGGGCCGCTATATGAGCCATCTGCGCCATGTCCGGGAAATCGTCGGCTTCCTGCCGGGCGTCAGCGATTTTGCAGCATTGTCGATGATGATCACCAGCAAGGGCTCTTACTTCATCGCCGACACGCAGGTCAGGCCCAATCCGAGCGCCGAGGAATTGGCCGAGGTGGCGTCGCTGGCGGCGATCCATGTCCAGCGCTTCAACATGAAGCCGCGCGTTGCCTTCGTGTCACATTCCGACTTCGGCAACTATGATACCGACAGCTCGCGCAAGATGCGTCTCGCCACCGCGCTATTGAAGGAAAAGCATCCGGAGATCGAGGCCGACGGCGAAATGCAGGGCGATACCGCGCTATCGGCGGCTGCGCGCAAGCTCGTGCTGCCGCATTCGAAGCTGGAAGGCGATGCCAACATCCTGATCATGCCGAACCTCGATACCGCCAATGTCGCCTACCAGATGATCAAGACGCTGGCGGATGCATTGCCGGTAGGCCCGATCCTGATCGGCCCGGCGCGTCCGGCGCATATCCTTACCCCGGGGGTGACCGCGCGCGGCATTCTCAACATGACGGCGGTTGCCGCCGTCGAGGCCCAGGAGCGCGCAGGCCGTTCGCAACCGACCCTGTTCGGCTAGTTGATATCGACAGGTTCTAACGCGGATGGTTTCGATTTGACCGTTTGAAAAGCAGAGGCGAAACGCTCATAATCGCCTTGCGCGACCGCTTGTGCCATTGCATTGCCATCCAGTGAGGCCGACCCATGCCAGCGTTCTTTACTTTCGGGCGAGTTTTGTTCGCCGTGCTCTTCATCTACACGGGAGCGACCAAGCTCTTCGGCATCCAGCAGACGGCGGATTTCATCGCGTCCAAGGTGACCATTCCCACGCTGATCGCGCCCTATACCTCGCAGCTCGAAACCATGACGGGCATGCCGATGCCGCAATTGCTGGCACTTTCGATTGGCGGGTTCGAGATCATCGCCGGGCTGATGATCGCGGTTAATTTCGGCGCACGGTTCTTTGCGATCCTTTTGATCTTCTTCGTGCTGACAGCCACCTTCTATTTCCACGATTTCTGGAATCAAGCCTCACCCGAGAACGCCAAGACGCTGATCGATGCGTTGAAGAATCTCTCGATCGTCGGCGCCCTGTTCATGATCGCGGGCTACGGCCGCGGGCCGCGATCGTCGGAACCTGCCTACGACGTCTAGAGCGGACGCGCGCTACGCCCGTCGCCACGGCGTGACGGTGACGTCAGCCGCCGGGTCGAGCATTTGCGGTTGCCCGGCGCGCAATCCGTGCGACGCCAACTCCTGCTGCGGCGAGCGCGCGGGCACCCCGGGGAAGCAGGGCTCGCCGTCCGGCAGCCGCACGTGCGGGGCCTGTGACAGCCAGAACACGTCGTAGCGGTCCATGAACATGCCGAACACGTAGGGGCCGCCGATCACGGCGACCGTGCCGGCGCGTATTCCGGTCTGCTCGCAGGCGGCCTCAAAGGAGGCGCCCGCCGGATTCCACAGCGTGGCGTTGGGATTGGACGGATCGGGCGCAATCGCGCGAACCTTTCGCGTCAGGATGAGGCGCTTGCGCCGCGGCGAGTTCGGCTGGTCCTCGAAGGAATTGCGGCCGTGCAGGATCAGGTCGGCGCGGTCGAGGGCGGCCGTGAAGAACTGCTTGTCGCCCTCGAACCGCAATTCGTCAGGCATGACATTGCTGGCGTTCGCCAGCATGCCGTCCGCCGAGACGATAACGTAGCCTTCGATGCGCAGCGCCGGCATGGACTTGTCGCCGAGTCGAAGCCGATTATTCCGAGATCGTCTGCACGACGCTGGAAACCGGGCGCGAGCTTACGGTCGGCAGCTTGGCTTCCTTCAGCAGACTCTCATCGAACTGCGGGAGGGTCTGTATCGGCGCCTTGGCGCGCATCGCGACCACCTTGTAGCCGCCAGCCTTCAGCTTCTTCAGGAGCTCGGGCAGGGCTTCCGCGGTGTGCTTCTGGAAGTCGTGCATCAGGATGATGCCCTTGCCGAGCTTGTCGACCTTGCGCATCACCGTCTCGATGATTTTCTCCGGCTTGCTTGCCTTGAAATCAAAGGAGTCGAGATCGCAGGAGAAAATCGCGATGTTGCGCGTGCCGAGATAGGTGACGATTTCCGGCGGGTGCTGCAGCGCCGGGAAGCGGAAGAACGGCGCCGGCGAGGTGCCGCCCAATGCCCACTTGACGGCGCTAAAACCTTTCTCAATCTCTTCCTTGCGCTGATCCTCGCTTAGCTTCTTGTTGACCAGGGCGGCGTGCGACCAGGTGTGCGAACCGACCGCGTGGCCGGCTGCATAGACCTGCTTGAGAATTTCCGGATAGTAGGTGGCATGCTTGCCGATCGGGAAGAAGATGCCCGTGGTGCATTCTTCGGCGAGCGTCTTCAATACCGATGGCGTGTTGACCGGCCACGGGCCGTCGTCGAATGTCAGCACGACTTCCTTGTCGCGCAGAAAGTCCAGATCCTTGAAATGTTCGAAGCCGAAGCCGGGACCGCCCGTCGTGTCGATCTCGACGGTGCGGCCGACGCCGAGTGCGTTCGGGTTGGTGCAAGGAGGCCGGGTCGGAGCGGCCGCGGCTTTCGGGGCAGGTGCTGCCTGAGGCGCCGCGGCAGCGGGCGCTGGAGCGGCGGCCGGGGGCGCAGCCGCACCCTTGGCTGGCGGCGTTTGCGACCAGGTCGCGCTCGAGGTCAACAACGAAACCGCGCCTGCAAAGATCAACCCTGCCGCAATACGCATCTTGTTTTCCTTAAATGATCCCGCGTCCGGTATGGCTTTGCCGTCGTCCGGCCGCTTCCCGCCCCAACGCACAATAGCCTAGTTGCAGCGGCCTCGCCAAGGCAACGGCTGTCACACAGGGCAGCCGATTTGTCGCCGAACCGGTTAATTCAGGGGATTATTCCCGCTGTTTCCACGTATTGCCCGCAAGCGACCCGTTAGCCGCTTCGTTCAAACACCTTGTGCGAGCGACCGCGCAATCGCGGTCTTCACCCGCGTATCCGAGGGGTCGACGGATTCCGGGAAGACTTCGGCGATATAGCCGTCGCGGCCGATTAGATATTTGTGGAAGTTCCACCGCGGAACATCCTTTGGCCGTGCTTCGGCTGCCCATTTGTAGAACGGATGCGCATTCGGCCCTTTGACGATGGCCTTGGCCGATATCGGGAAGGTCACGCCGTAATGGTGCTGTGCGGTCGCTGCGATTTCGGTCGCGCCACCTGGTTCCTGACCGCCGAAATCGTTGGAGGGAACGCCGACGATCATCAGGCCGCGGTCGCTGAACTGCGTCCACAATTCCTGCAGCCCCTTATATTGCGGCGTGAAGCCACAAAGCGAGGCGGTGTTGACGATCAGGAGGGGACGGCCGGCATATTCCGAAAGCCTGATATCTCCGCCGGCCAATCCGCCAAACGAAAACGCGTAGGCAGTGATCCGGCTCATGCCGGCCTGCGCGTTGGCGATCCGGACCGAGCCGATGCCCGCAATGGCGGCCAGCGTTGCCGTCATCATGGTTCTGCGGTCGATCATGGCCGGCCTCGCGCGAGATTCATCGGCGCAAAGCATAACAGAGCCGATGAATCGGCGCCGCTCAACAAGCTGTTATGGCGCGAGCTAGCGCAGCGGAACGATGAAGTCGGTGCCTTCGCCGGTTTCGCCGGTGTTGATGCCGTGATCGGACACCACGATCGAGCCGCCCGTCGTCAGGGCCTCGGCGATACGCGCCATTGCTTCCGGTGGCACGGTGATGCGGTCCAGTGCTTCGGCCGGGCTGTTCGGCGCCGGTACCGGCTTGGCCTCGGCCGGGGCTCCGCCGGCGACCTTGCGCCGGCGCGCGGCGCGCTCGTCCTCTTCGTTGAGGGCTGCGTTGCGGGCGCTCACCGGCAGTGACACCACCGACCAGCGCAGGAGATTGGGATCCTTCTTGTCGACTTCCGCCGTGAACACATGTGTGCCCAACATCCGCTCGCTCGGCGCGATCGTCACGGGCACATCGAACAGCGGCGTGAAATTCTGCCGTACGTAAAGTTTGCCATCCTTGCGGCTGACGAACACCGCGATCTGCCCGGTGCGCTTCGGTTCCGGCTTCGCCGCGGCCTTCTCGACGCCTGGCAGGCGCGACGGATCCTTTTTCGCATCGGGCGCAACGGCAGGCGTATCGGCGATCGCTTTGACGGGCTCAGCCGGTTTTTCGGCGGCCTTCGGCGCTTCAGCTTTAGGTGCTTCGACTTTGGGCGCGTCCGCCTTGAGCGTCCCGGTTCTCACCTCGTCCGGTTTCACGTCGGCCGATTTGGCCTCAACCTCGGCCGTTTCGGATTTGGCCACCTCGGGCTTGGCGTCTTCGGGTTTGGTTTCGACTCTCGCCTCGGCGGCCTTCATGTCGTCGCCGGTCTCAATCGATTTGACCTCGGCCGTTGCAGCTTCCGACGGTTTGGACTCAGCGGATGTCACTTCGGCCGCAGCATCTCCCGACGCCGGCAGCCTGCTCGCCGAGGGTGACGCATCGGACATCGTGGCCGCGGCATTGGTCGCCGGCATGGCTCCGCTGGCATCCGCAGTGTGGGTTCGTTCGCGCAACGGTGTCCGATCGGGGCTGCCGTGACCGACGGTCGATCGCAATTCCAGGCTCGCTTCGGACTGCGCGGGCTTGATTGCCGATCCAGCATCCGCGCCCTTGTCGGATTTAACCGCCGGCGCGTCCGACATCGGCTCGTCGGCGGCCACAGGTTGCGGTACGACCTTCTGCGCCACCAACAGCGGGTGCGAGAAACTCGAAGGCGTCATCTCGCCGGGCGTGACGATGACCCGGGCGCCCATCTTGGTCCAGTTCCACATCTTCGCGGCAAAGGCCATCGGCAAACGGATGCAGCCGTGCGACGCCGGATAGCCGGGCAGGGCGCCGGCATGCATCGCGACACCCGACCAGGTGATGCGCTGCATAAACGGCATCGGTGCGCCGCTGTAGATGTTGGAGTGGTGCATCTTGTGCTTCTGGATGATGCTGAACACACCCATCGGCGTCGGATGGCTCTTCGTGCCCGTCGACACCGGGCTTTCCGCGAAGATTCCGTTGGCGTCGTAGACCCTGACCTTTTGCTGGTTGATCGAGATCGCGATGATCAGGGGGCCTTGCGGCTTGGCGCTGATTTCCTTTTCGGCGGCCACCATGGCCTTCGGGGGCTTGCGAGCGCGCTGCTTGCGCGGCTGGGCTGATGGTGCCGGCCGGTAGAAGCTGGGGTCGGAATCCTGCCAGTAATACAGGGCGGCGTCGGCGTGGGAGGAGGCGGCGATGGTGCCTGCGGCAACCAGAACAGCTATTTGCCAAAATCGCTGGTTCGCACTGCTTACGCTCGTACTATTCAACCCAAAAAGCCGATGCCCGCTCACGCCCAAATTCCCTGAGTCCAGATCGTCGAATCCAATGTTCCGATGATCATTTGTTGTTGCAGACGCGAAAAGCGTTCACCAGCTTAAGCCCTCTAAACCCGCGCTTTTCGCCGCAAGCGTAGCAAAAAAGCCTCACATTCCGTTAAACGCGAGCTCCTGCGCACCGTTCCCCAGCCTTCCTGTGCAGCATTTGCACATTACATAACCGGTGGGTCCTTCAGCGGAGATAGAAATGACATTCAAGGCCATCGGTAAGTGTGACAAGTCATGGAGAAGTCTGGCCTTGAGCATGTCGTTGGCGGTGTTGGCCGCGGTGGTGGGGCAGGCCGGCCCGGCCTTTGCCGCCGACGAGCCGGACCTGATTTTTCGCCGCTCCACCGTGTTCAAATGGCTGAGCCCAAATGACAAGCTTGCGACCTACGGCGTCGACGACCCCGAGGTCGACGGCGTGGCCTGCCATTTTACGGTACCGGAGAAGGGCGGCTACAAGGGCTGGCTCGGGCTTGCCGAGGAAGTTTCAGATATTTCACTGGCCTGCCGCCAGATCGGGCCGATCCGGTTCAAGGGCAAGATGTCCCAGGGCGACGACATGTTTCGCCAGCGCCGTTCGCTGTTCTTCAAGAAAATGCAGATTGTCCGCGGCTGCGACCCGAAGCGGAACGTGCTCGTTTACATGGTGTATTCGGACCGGCTGATCGAGGGGTCACCCAAGAACTCGACATCCTCTGTGCCGGTCATGCCTTGGGGAGCCGCCGACGCCGCGGTGCAGAAATGTGGCGAGTTCGTCCAATAATGGTCCGGGCGAGACGGCCGTCCCGGGGCTTACCGTTTCACCGGATCGGGATGTGGGCGGACCTCTGAGCCGGGCTTTGCCTTAGGCTCGTGGCAGCCGACCAGGCGCACGAACTTCTGCGGCGAGCACTGATTGTCGCCCATGACCGGTGCGCCCTGCTGCGACATCGCGCCAGCCATCTGTTGCTGGCCGGATTTGCGGGGCGAGGATTGATTGCCAACACTGATGTTGCCATTGCCCACGACGGCTATCCTTTGTTGGATGATGAAAGAGAACAACGCCGAACCAACAGGAAAAGTTGCACGAGGTGTTCGCTTGAGTCGGCCGGACCGACGCTTCGGTTCACAACTGAGTTTGCTGCGCTGCGGCCTATTCAGCAGACAATGATTAAGAACTTGGATTAGGAACTTGCGATGGCGTCGAACCGGCTGCCCGCAAGGGGCGTCTTATCTCCAGATGGTGAATGGAGACGTCAGATGCGCGCCCTCAGCTGCATAATTGCTCTTGTTTTCGTCCTGACCGGCCCGTCGCTGGCCGGCAGCGCTGACCGCGACATGCCGGGGGTAGGGACGTTCACCTATTGCGGATCTCCGGTAGTGACGCCTGAACCCGATCTGAGCGCCATCGATGGCGAGTGAATAGTTGACGGCTCGTCCGTGACGAAGTCGCGGGCACGCACCCTCGGCCAACATTTGGCCTCTGCTTCTAGAGGCCATTCCACTGAAACTATTGGGTTTTTCTCGCCAATGTTTCGTCCCGGCGGGACCGACGAAACAATTCACCCCTGCGATGAAACCATTTTCCGCTTCTGGCGCAGATATCCGGAAACAGCCGTTGGTTATCACTCTGCCAACGAAACGGCGGGGACGCCGGCACCGAAACCGGAGACAGTCAAATGCGGACCATCAGCTTCATCCTCGCCTTCGCCTTCATCCTGGCTGGTCCCTCGGTCGCTGGCTCCTCGGACCAGGGCTTGCCCGGCATCGGCACCTTCTCCTACAACGGCGCGCCGGTGGCGCCCTCGGCTCCGCAGCCGATCGTTGTCGCAGCTGTCAACTGATCGCAGCTAACAGCTCGCACGAGAATTTGGCGGTAAAGGCCCAGTATGTTTGTACGTTTTTTTTCCGCTGCGATTTTGGTTTCCTGCCTGCTGGGCACTTCCGCCCAGGCCCAGACCCAGCTGACGGCGCAGATGCGGTTCCAGCAGGGGCCGATCGGCTCCATGTTCAAGCTCCCCGATCCCCGCGGTGAGTTTGTGCGGCTGTGCGCGCCCCACATGGTAGGACGCTGGGCGCATCCCGAAACCGTTTGCAGTTGCCTGCACGATCACGCCGCCGCGACCGTCGAGGACAACGACTTGCGCGAAGCCTTGCTGCGCGGCATCAGCGAGACCGGCGTGCCCACGATCGAGACCGCCTGGGTGCCAGCGTCGAAGCAGTCCGAAATCGGCCCGACCTTCACCAAGATCGCCAAGCCGACGCTGCAATGCATGTTCGAGCCGTCGAACTAGTTCTCCCAAAATCCCACATCCACTGGCTAACGGCGGTTTCGATGCCATGACGGGCTCGACAAGCCGTCACCGCATGATGTGCAATGTTGTTCGATGATCTCCGGGGAGTACGCGATGGCGTTCGCCCCGAGCGCGGGAGTCAGCCGATGCAGCAGCGACGAAATTTTTCCACTTATCTCCTTGTATGCTTTCTTGGTGCCCTGACGGTCCCGGCCTTTGCCGCACCCGACGAGGAGCTGCTCGGCAAGGACAAGGGCTATCCGGTCGGCACCCGCGCCAACTGGTTTTTCGACGAGACCGTGCGGGTTGGATCGTTCAGCCATATCGACCAGATATTTCCACACAACAGGCTGAGCAAAGCCGAATCTCCGTTGCCGCTTGCGCCGGCCGGCGGCGAAACAAAGCTGGAATACCGGTTCGAAAACCAGAAATGGACAATCGACGATTTTCTCAGCCACCAGCGCGTTACCGGGCTGTTGGTGATCAAGGACGGCGCGGTCCTGTTGGAGCGCTACCAGTACGATCGCAAGCCGTCCGACCGCTTCATCTCGCATTCGATGGCGAAGTCCATCGTCAGCCTGGCGGTCGGGATGGCGCTCGCCGAGGGCCGCATCACCTCGCTGGATGATTTGATTTCGAAATACGTGCCCAAGCTTGCCGGCAGTGCCTATGGCGAGACCACGATACGCAGTGCCTTGCGCATGTCGTCCGGCGTGCAGTTCAGTGAAATCTACGACGGCAAGGACGATCTGACGCGGTTCGTGATTGCCCGCGGCCGCGACGGATCAATATCAGCGCTGCGCCAATTCGAGGCCCGCGAAGCCGAGCAGGGCACGCGGTTCCACTATGCCTCCAGCGAGACCGTTCTGCTGGCCGTGCTGCTCCGCGAGGTCACCGGCACCACGCTCAGCCAATATCTGACCACGCGGCTCTGGCAGCCGATGGGCGCCGAAGCCGACGCGACCTGGACCACGACGGCGGACGGCTCGGAAGTAGCGTTGGGAAACTTCAATGCGACGCTGCGCGATTACGGACGTCTGGGAATGCTGCTGGCCAATGATGGCGCCGTCGGTGGCAAGCAGGTTGTGCCGAAAGACTATTTGCTGGATGCGACCGACTGGCGCCGACAGCCCGCGGCGTTCGGGCCGGGGAAGGCCACGCCTTATTTCGGATACGGCTATCAGTTCTGGCTCTACCCCGGCGAGAAGCGAAGGTTTGCCTTGCTCGGCGTTTACGGCCAGTCGATCTTCGTCGATCCCGAACTCAAGCTTGTCATGGTGGTCACGGCCGCAGCCAAGAACGCCAATGTCGGAAAGGAGTCGTTCGCTTTCGAGCGCGGCGCCGTTTGGCGCGGAATCGTCAGCAAATACGGCAGCTGGTAAACGGGCTGGCGAGACGGCGCGAATCGATGTCGCCGCGTTTGGGCACTTGCAACAGGAATGCTTAAGACGGCGGCAGTTGAACCCCGGCAGGGTTGGCGCGACCAAGTGACATGTTGCTGTCCGAATTCATAAAAGACCTCCTGTGGGCGGGGGCACATTCCGTGTTCATGAAGGTGGGCGCCTGGCTCGATAAGAAAATCGACGGGCCTACGGTGAAGGTCGCCATAGGCATGGTACTCGGGCTTGCATCAATTTTCTTCGTTGCAATTGTTTCCGGATTGCTGGGCGTCTGAATGAAGAAAAAACTTATCATCGCAATGGCGATCGGCGCGGTTATCTCGTTGGTACTTCTGGCTATACCAAGCGCAAGCGGCTGGTCAGGCTTAAAACTTCCAGGCTTGGCCGCAGCGATCGTTTTCTGGGGAATAGTAGGGGAGTCTCTCTGGGGCGTCGCTGTAGCGTGGGTTGTGAATGCAGTCGTCTACGGCGCGGGCGCCTTCTTCATTCTCAAGTCTTTCAACCGAGCCGCAGCCATGTAAGCAAGCCGCTTGCTGCATACAACTTCCTGATTCAAGCTTCACTGGACGGCCAGGGCGTGCAAGCGCAACAGCCTGAAAGCAGGCCCATACTCCTGTTGCATCGCCGGTTTCAGTATGGCGACAACTGCGCGGTGATCCGTCAGTATGAACCTCTCTGATCTCTGAAGACACAAAGAGCGCGTATGTCGCGGAAGAATCGCGACGGAGGCAAGTGTGATGAAGGCCATGAAAGCATCTATCCGCATTGCGGTCACCGCGCTGGCCCTGAGCCTGTCAGTCATCGTGCCATCCTACGCCGAGCAGGATGAGGCAAGCCGTCTCAACCAGGAATCCAAGGAGCTTTATCGGGTCGGAAAGTACTCGGCAGCGCTTCCGCTGGCCCAGCAGTTGCTGGCCATCCGCGAGAAGGCGTTTGGTGCCGACGATGCAATGGTCGCGATGCCGCTGAATGACCTGGGCACGATCCACTACAATCTGGGTCAATACGCCGTTGCCGAGCCACTGTACAAGCGCTCATTGGCAATCAGGGAGAAGACACTCGGTCCGGACCATGCCGAAGTCGCAAGCGTGCTGAATAATCTCGGCGAACTCTACCGCACGACAGAGCGTTTTGCCGAGGCGGAGCCGCTCCTCAAGCGGTCGATCGCCATTCGTGAGAAAACGGTCGGTCCTGACGATCCGGAAATCGTGCTGGCGCTGAGCAACCTTGCCGCTCTCTACAGCAATCAGGGGCGGTACGACCAGGCCGAGCGGCTGTTCAAGCGCGGGCTGTCCGTTCTCGCGAAGGCGCACGGTCCGAGCGATCCGAACGTCACGGTTTTGATGAATAACCTGGCCTATGTCTACACCTACCGGCATCGTTATGCCGATGCCGAGCGGCTGCTTAAGCGGTCGATGGCCGTGACCGAGAAAGCTTTCGGTCGCGACCATCCTGATGTTGCGCACGCGCTGAACAATCTGGCCGCTGTTTATGGGCGGCAGGGCCGTAACGCCGACGCCGAGCGGCTTTACAAGCGGGCGGTGGCCACCTTCGAAAAGACGTTCGGTCCGAACCATCCGGACCTCGCGGATGTCCTGGAAAACCTGGCCCGTCTCTACAAGGACCAGAGCCGCTACGCCGATGCCAACGCGCTTTTCAAGCGGTCGATGGCCATTCGCGCGAAGGCAGGCTCGCCTACCTGAGATAGCGACGATCGCGGTTTAACGCGTGCACGCCCTAGAGCCTTTTCCGTTCCGATGGAATCGGAACGGGGCTCTAGATTCTTGTTTTGACGCGTTTTCTTCACGCGAACCGGTGTCCACTTCGCTGGAAAACGCTCTCAGCGCTTCTGCTTCGTCCCCAGGCGCGGAATGCATTTGCGGGTACGCAGCACGCCCGATGTCGTCATCTGCGAGCCCAGCACTTCCTTGATTTGTCCGGCAGCACACGTTCCGTCGTCGACGAGGATGCGCTGACCGAGCCGCAGATCGACGATATTCCGCTCGTTGGGAACGACCTGCTGCGCGCCGGCAGGTGAAGCGAGCAGGCACAAGGCAAGGCCGGCGGCAAGTGCAAGAGCCGGGGCCGTCACGGCCTTCGTGATTGCCAAATTGACCTCCCTCACTTGCTCTGGATCTTCAGCCCGTCGGGACCGAGATTGATCTGCACGCCCTCGGGCTGTTTCTTGGCCTGATAGAGATTGTAGCTGAGCACGCCGACGGCAACGACCAGCACACCGATGATCAGATACACGACGTTGCGATTGGCTGGCATCCGGTGTCTCCATCGCGATGACTATGCAATGCATTTAGCGGATGGGGTGGCGATTCTCCTAGCGTGCTAAGTTAGCGCGCCGATCGGGATGGCGCCGACGCCGGCCTTCGCGATTTGCCGGTTCCGCGGGTGTCCGGCTTCCGGTTAGCCCGCATCGCCGCCAGCGATGCCTTGGCCAGTTTTTCAGCCGACGCCTTCAATTGCGGAAGCGGGTGGCCGGCAAATCCCAGCACAAATCCCGGCAGCGGCCGGGCGCGAGCATAGGTGTCCGCCAGCAGCCAGCCTTCGACGCCGGCCGCGGATTTGGCGTGGGCTGCAACCTGCGCGTCGACCGACGGATCGAACCGCGCCACCAGATGCAGGCCTTGCGACGGCACCGGAACGGAGAGGCGGCCTTCCGAAGCCGACGACAGTGTAGAGGCCAGCACGTCGCGGGCCTCGCGGTAGAGCCCGCGCACCCTGCGCAGATTGGCAGCGAACGCGCCGGAATTCAGCATATCAGCGACCGCGCCTTCCAGCAGCGTGCCGGGAAAGCGGTCGAGCGCGGCGCGCGCCGTCGTCACCGGTCCGATCAGCTTCTCGGGCAGCGCGCAATAGCCGATACGCAGGCCGGGAAACAGCGTCTTTGAAAACGTGCCCATGTAGATCACGCGCCGCAAATGATCGATGCCGGCGAGCGACAGCAATGGCGCGCCGTCATACCGGAACTCGCTGTCGTAATCGTCTTCCAGCACGAAGGCGTCGGCGTCCCGGGCCCAATCGAGCAGTTCGAGCCGGCGGTTCATCGACATCTGCACGCCAAGCGGAAACTGGTGCGAGGGCGTCACATAGGCTGCGCGCGCCGATGGCGCGAGTGAGCGGCCCTTGGCGACGATCAAGCCTGATGCGTCGACTGGAACCGGGGCCGGGCGGTAGCCGCAATGCTCGATGGCGCGCCGCGCGGCGGGATAGCCGGGGTCCTCGCACCAGACCTGATCGGCCGGCTTGAGAATGGCGCTGAGCACGATCCGCAGGGCGTGCTGGGTTCCAGACGCCAGCATGATCTGGTCGGGATCGCAGCGCAGCCCACGTGCCGACAGCAGATGATCGGCGATGGCGGTGCGAAGTTCGCGGCTGCCTCTGGGATCGCCATAGTGCAGGTGGTCGGTGCCGAAGGCGCGCATCCGCCGCCCGACAAAGGACCGGAAGCGTTGCAAGGCCCGGTCGTCGATATGCGTGCAGCCGAGCGACAGGGTCCCTTGCGGCGGCGTCTCGATGACGATCCTGGCCTTGCCGGCGCCGCTCACCTGCGCGGGGATGCGCGCGGCGACGAAGGTGCCCGAGCCGACCACGGCGACCGCAAAGCCGTCTGCGATCAGCCGCTCATAGGCCGTCGTCACCGCGTTGCGGCGAAAACCGGTCTGGCTTGCCAGGGTGCGCGAAGGCGGCAGCGGTTCGCCGGGCTTCACGATGCCGCTGACGATGGCGTGGCACAGCGCCTGATAGAGCCGGTGCGGCGAAGAGGCCCGCGGCGTCACATGCGGCCCGGAAAGGTCGAGCGGCAGCTCGGTCTTGCGCGGCGGCACAGGAGAATTGGTCGGAATTTTTCGCATGGAATTGGCACTATCGCAGACCAAATTCGCCGGTACAACTGCTGTCATCATTCACTGATCCTGACAGGAGTCGTCGTGACCGTAAGCGAAGTCGCCAATTCCTATCCCGTGTCGCCACGCAACCGGGTGAAGCGCCTCCATGAGCGCGGCCGCTACGACCACGCGACAGTCCACAGCCTGCTGGACGCTTCGATGCTGTGCCACGTCTCCTACGTGATCGACGGCCAGCCCTATTGCACGCCGACGTTCTTCTGGCGGGAAGGGAGCAGGCTGTACTGGCACGGCAGCAGTGCCAGCCGCATGCTGGAGAACCAGTCGGACGGGCAGAAGGTGTGTCTGACGGTCGCGCATCTCGACAGCCTGGTGCTGGCACGGTGCGGCTTCAACCATTCGGCCGATTACCGCGCCGTGATGGCCTTCGGCACCGCCTACATCGTCACCGACCCGGAAGAGAAAGCGCGTGCGCTGGTTGCGATGGTCGACCGGTTCTTTCCCGATCGTACCGCTTCCTTGCGGCAGAGCACGAAGCAGGAAATCAAGGCAAGCGCTGTGATCGCGATGGAGATCGAGCAGGCGTCGGCCAAGGTCCGCACCAAGGGCGTCGCCGACGATGACGAGGATTATGCGCTGCCGATTTACGCCGAGCGCATTCCGGTGCGCACCGTGATCGGTGCGCCGGAACCTTGCCCGCGGTTGTTGGACGGTGTCAAACGGCCGCAATCGCTGCGCGCCTATTCGGAAGGTCGTCTGCTCGATGACGCCTTGCGGGAGACCCATCTTCTGCATTACCCCGTCGGCTGAGATCGGGTTAGGGTGCCCGCTCGTTCGAACCTGTGAACCGGAGCCGGCCGCATGACCACCGATATGCAACAAAGAATCCTCGACGCCGTCGATGCCGGCTTTGATGCGCAGCTTGCGACGACCGCGGATTTTGTCGCGATCCCATCGACCCGCGGCGCCGAGGGGCCGTGCCAGGACATGATCGGCGATCTCCTGCGCGCCCGTGGCTACGAGGTCGATGACTGGCATATCGACGTCGAGGATTTGAAGGATCTGCGCGGCTTCGGGCCGATCGAGCATGATTTTTCCAAGGCGCGCACCGTGGTCGGCACCTACCGGCCGCCGAGCAATGGCGGCAAATCGCTGATCCTGCAGGGGCACTGCGACGTAGTGCCGGCTGGTCCGCTCGACATGTGGGAGACGCCGCCGTTCTCGCCCGTGATCAAGGACGGCAAGATGTATGGCCGCGGCGCCTGCGACATGAAGTCGGGCACCATCGGCGCGCTCTACGCGCTGGATGCGATCAAGGCCGCCGGCCTGCGGCCGACCGCGCGGATTCACTTTCAGTCCGTGATCGAGGAGGAGAGTACCGGCGTCGGCGCGCTCTCGACTCTGCAGCGCGGCTACCGCGCCGACGCGTGCTTCATTCCGGAGCCGACGGGCGGCAAGATGGTGCGCTCGCAGGTCGGCGTGATCTGGTTTCGGTTGAGGGTGCGCGGCGTTCCCGTGCACGTGGCATATGCGGGCTCCGGCTCGAATGCGATCATGGCGGCCTATCATCTCGTTCACGCGATCGGCAAGCTCGAGGCCGAATGGAACGAGCGCGCCAAGGCCGATCCGCATTTCAAGACGCTGACGCATCCGATCAACTTCAACCCCGGCATCATCAAGGGCGGCGACTGGGCTTCCAGCGTACCGGCGTGGTGCGACGTCGATTGCCGTATTGCCGTGCTGCCGGGCTGGTCGATCGCCGATTGCCAGAAGGAGATTCTGGCTTGCGTCTCTGCCGCCTCGCGCGACCACCGCTTCCTTTCCAACAATCCGCCCGAGGTGCAATGGTCGGGCTTCCTGTCGGAAGGCTATGAACTGAAGGATGCCGCCGCACCGGAAGCCGCCTTCGGCGAGGCGTTTGGCGCCGTCTATGGCGGCCAGGTCGAGGACCTCGTCTTCACGGCGCTGACCGATACCCGGTTCTACGGCCTGAACTACAACATCCCGAGCCTGTGCTTCGGCGCCAGCGGCGCGGCGATTCACGGCTTTAATGAATATGTCGATCTGGATTCGCTGCGGAAATCGACCAAGGCGACCGCGCTCTTCATCGCGGAATGGTGCGGGGTGGAGAAGGTGTAACTACGGCTTCGCTTTGAAGCTTTCGACCATCGCTCGAAATTCCGGCAAGGCCTCGTCAAATCGCTCTGGCGGCGCCATGCCCAGCAGGACAAAGGAGCGTCCCGACGGATAGAGCGCAACGACGAGGTAGCGGAGCGGGCGGCCACCGGCCCCTTTGCCTTCTCCAAGATATTCGAAGCCGGCCATGGTCGACGTCGCGAGCGGTCTGGTGCTCAGGATTTTCTGGTCGCTGATTGTTTTCGAGTTGAGAAATTGCTGCTCTCCGAAGCGCTGCTGATCAGAGGGCGCAATGGTGGCTTCGGTGGCGAGACTGACGATGAAGCCGATGTCGTCCGGCTTCCCCTCCGGCGGAGGCGGCGATTCCTTCAGCAACAGGCCCCGGCCGGCCAGGGGCTTGCGATACGCAAAACGCGCTGTCGGCTCGATCGAGAAAGGCAGGGCGGCGATCGGATCGCCCGAGGCCGTCGCATGGATCCGGACGCTGGCAAGTGCGGCTCGGATCACGGCGTCCGATAGCTGCGGCGGTGCAGGCTTGGCGATCGAGACGGTCAACATTCCGGTCATGTCGGGGCCGTTGATGACCATCAGCCATTTGTCAAAAACCTGATTGCCGGCGCGTTGCTCGGCACGCACGGTGATCTGCTCGTAGGGCACCCCCTCGATCGTCTCGGTCGACAGCAGGCGCATGCCGCGCTTGGCCATCGCTTCCGCTGTGAGACCGGTGCGGAACTGGGTGAACGCGACGGGAGGGAATTCCGCCATCAAGATCGATGCATGGTGCGCCTGATCCTGAAAGCCTGTGAATGTAGTGGCGACAACAAAACCCTTCGGCGGTGCGAGACTGATGCGACTGCCCGGTGGCGTGATCGGATCGGCAGCGTTCGCGAGACCGGCGAAGAGGCCGCTGGCGAGAGTCAGGCCCACAGCAAGATGCCGTATCGCTATCAATCGTCGCCACATGCTTGCACAACCCTATGTCACGTTTCATTCGATGATCCGGAGATCGTTTGTTCCAGAAGTGACCGCGCCGGTTCAATGTCGGCTGTCAGTCTCGCTGCTGCCAGAGCGCCTGCACGATCGCATCCAGCCCGTCGGTCAGCGCGGCGGGGCCCGGCTGCAGGATCAGCGGCGATTTGATCTCGACGATGCGGTTGTTGCGCACCGCCGGGATGTCGCTCCAGCCCGGCCGTTGCCGGATGCGGTCAGGCACGACCTTCTTGCCGCACCAGGAGGCCAGGATCACGTCGGGGGCGGTGTCGCGCACCGTATCCGCCGAAATGATGCGGTCCTTGGCGGCCTGCTGAAACCGCAGTTTTGGCAGCACGTCTTCGCCGCCGGCAATCTCGATCAGTTCGGACACCCAGCCGATGCCGCTGATGATGGGATCGTCCCACTCCTCGAAATAGACTTTTTGGGTGAGGGGCGGGGTGTCGCGGCGATCGTTGCGAGGCGCTGCTCAAAGCCGGTGGCAAGCTGCTCGGCGCGATCGGCGGCACCGACCAGTGCGCCTAATGTGCGGATCATCGCCAAAATGCCGGCGACGTCGCGCTGGTTGAAAACATGGATGGCGACGCCGGCGCGCACGAGATCGGCGACGATGTCGGCCTGCAGGTCGGAGAAGGCGAGCACCAGATCCGGTTGCAGCGCCAGGACCTTCGGAATGTCCGCGGAGATGAAGGCCGAAACCCGCGGCTTCTCGCGGCGCACCTGCGGCGGCCGCACCGCATAGCCGGAGACGCCGACGATGCGGTCCTGCTCTCCGAGCAAGTACAGCGTCTCCACGGTTTCTTCGGTGAGGCAGACGATCCGGCGGGGCGGGAACTGGCGCATGCTTGCAATTACCACAGACGTCATTGGCGGGCTTGACCCGGCAATCCATCATTTCAGAAATATCTGTTTGGAAGATGATGGATACGCGGGTCAAGCCCGCGTATGACAAGCGGAACAAAACGGGAGGAATCATGACGCTGCTGGAAAAAATCCAATCGATGAAGATGCCGTTCGCGGAATTGAAGGGCGTAACCTTTGTCGAAGCCGACAAGGATCGCGTAGTGGCGCGGATGCTGGTGCGGCCGGAGCTCTGTACGCTGCGCAACACCATTCACGGTGGCGCGGTCATGGCATTTGCGGACTCGGTTGGGGCAGCCGCGACGGTGATCAATCTGCCTGAAGATGCCAAGGGCACCACCACGATCGAGAGCAAGACCAATTTCATTGGCGGCGCCAAGGAGGGCAGCACGGTGATCGCGACCGCGACCCCGGTGCACCGGGGCCGACGCACCCAGGTCTGGCAGACCCGGCTCGAGACCGAGGACGGCAAGCTGGTCGCGATCGTCACCCAGACCCAGATGGTGTTGTAGCGCAGACAGTGCCGGTCGCGATCTACGCGGCCTTCGGCACGGCGTTCAGCATCCCGGTTTGCGGGTGACAATCCAGATATTCAAAGAAGGCTTCGTCGGCCCGCGCCACCGTGACCTCGTGATAGAGCCGCAGCTTCGCGGCAGGGCCCAAGGTCGACAGATATTTCATCGCGGCGCCAAAAATCCGGACATGGGTCGGATGCGATTCCGCCCATCGCTCAAGGGCGGCGAGACTCTTCCACCAGCTCATGCCGTAGGATTTTTCGGTGCGTGTGCCGTCGGGCGCGATCACCGTCATATAGCGGTTGGCGTAACAGCCGATCGCGCGGCCGTCGTCGCGCAGGAAGTCCATGCCTTCCCGCAGCACCGGCTCGACATCCTCCAGGTACATCTTGCGTTCGGAGGCTTCGGTATCGCCCCAATCCTGGCCCGACCGGATCAGGCAGACATTGTCTGACGGGATGACCCTGATGCGGGCGCCATCACGGACAGCGGTGATGTTTCCTGATGGCGCCATCTCGCTGGTTTGCGATTTGGGAATGCGATCACGCATGCCGCCCCAATAGGCGTGCTCCTGAATCTCGCCGCTCATGCCGTCGGCGAGAACCGCGACGCCTTCGGGTCTTCCGAGGGACGAGAACAGGGTCTCGTAGCCTTCCACGCCGGGATGCAGCACCTCGATGAAGGTGCCCACACCGCTGGCGTTTCGACGCTCGCCGGTCCAGCCCTCGCGCGCCGCCGGGAACCAGCCGTCGAACCTGGCGCGATCGTCCCAGTACGCCACCGTGACGATATTGGTGAAACCGGCTTCGTCGATGTAGCGGGCGCGGTCCCAATGCGTTGGGCCGCCATTCTGCCCGAAAGCGGCGACGATCCACGCCAGCGCCTGCTCGGCGGCGTCCGACGGCTCGCCGCGGGTCTGGACGCCGAAATAGGCCATCACCACCCGCACCACGGCGGGCTTGTGGCGCGCGACGAACGACGGGTAGGGCGGCGCATAATCGTCCGGGACGCGACGGTGGCGTGTGCGCGCGGTTCGCAGATGCTCCGGGATCGCGGATTCCATGGGCTCGCTCCTCGTCAGCTGTCAGAACCTTCTGAAACGCTCAGGCCTGAAGCCTGATTTCGCTCATAACCTCGGCGTCGACCGGTAAGGTAAAATGCTCGACGCGGTTGGCGCGGGACGTGTTGAGCAACAGCCGGGTGACATCAGGCCGGGAATAATGTCCGGCGGGATCGGCGGCGTTCTTCGCCACGCCGATCATGCCGAGATCGATATCGGCATAGAGAATGCCTTCCTGATCGGGCGGCAGTTTTTCGGCCAGCGAACTGCCGTCCGGCCCGTAGATGACAGCGTGACCGCCGCCAGCATGCAGGAACGCGTGCTTCTCGGGGGAGTCGCAGAGCTCGTCGATCATGGCCTGCGAGACCACGGCGCAGGGAGCGAGGACGAAACATGAGCCCTCGACCGCGTAGATCTTGCTCGCGGCGTTGTTGACCTCATGGCCGAGCGCGTGCGCGAACGGATCGTACAGCGAGAAGCTCGGCCAGGCGCCGACGTGAACCTGCTCGTTCTGGGCGTACATCGCGTATTTCGACAGCGGCTGCAGATGTTCCCAGCAGCACAACGCCCCGAGCCGCCCCACATCGGCGCGGTCATGCACGGCAAGGTCGCTACCGTCGCCTTCGCCGAATACGGTGCGTTCGGCATGGGTCGGCCGCAGCTTGCGGCGCCTGGCGATGGTCTCGCCGTCCGGTCCGATCAGCCATTGCGCGATGTAGAGGCTGCCGCCGGCCCGTTCGGAGAGGCCGAGGACCGCGGTGAGCTTCGCACGCTTCACGGCGCTACGTATCTTGTCCGCCTGGGGGCTGTCATAGGCCAGCGAGTTGTCGAAATAGCGCTGCACGAAACCGCGGCCGATCGCCCAGGCTGGCGCACCGAGCCAGATCTGCCACGGATATCCGGGAATGAAGGTCTCGGGAAACGCGATCAGCTTTGCACCCTGGCTGGCGGCCTGTTCGATCAGGGTGATCGTCTTGTCCACGGTCGCATCGAGATCGAGGAAGACCGGCGCCGCCTGAACCACCGCTACCTTGTACTTCTGGTGCACGAGACCCATCGAAATCATCCTTCTGCGCTGGGAGATAAGGCAATCGCTGGGTCGAAAGCCTACCGCCGCGCCCGGCCGTGGCACTTGTCCGTGGCAGAACGAAAACTTGTCTTAACTTGCAATTGTCAGCCGCGACGGCGTCGAGCCAGACACACCGCCGCAGGCGGGCGTCGTGCCGCCACGGGAGGGCAGACCAATCGGAGGAGAATTTATTGCGTCGGGTGGTCGCGCCATTCGCGCGGCGAGGCGCCGTACCTCTGCTTGAAGATCCGGCTGAAATGGGCGAGGTCGTTGAAGCCCCACGCGAATGCGATGTCGCTGATGTGCCGGGCCGCATGCGCCGGGTCTGACAGGTCGCGCTTGCATCGCTCCAGGCGCTGCATCTGGACGTAGCTGCGGAACGAGTGCTGCTCGTCGGCCATCAGATCGCTGGCATAGCGCGGCGAGATTCCGGTGGCCGCGGCAACCTGCGAGATCGCCAGGTCGGGATCGCTCAGGTGCGTGAGGATGTAATTCTTGAGCCGATAAAGCAGCGCAGAGCGGTGAAACGACTGATCCGAAGAACGCGCATGCATCCGGTCGGCGAAGGCCATGGCAATGAGATCCAGTCCCTGATCCAGCAGGCGGGATGCTGTGGCGGGATCGACGTGGTCGACGACCTTGCTGGTGCTGACCAGAAACTCGTAGGCCAGGCCCTCCAGGGGACGACTGCTGCAGAAGGTGGTCGCGGTCAGCGCGTCGAACGCGCCGATGCGTTGCTGCAGAAGTTTTCGCGGCATCTGCAGGATCGTCTGTGAAAAACTGTCATCGAAGCGCAGCTCGTAGGGGCGGGTGGTGTCGTAAATGACGAACCGTCCCGCGGACACGACGGCATCGCGGCCGTCCTGATACACGCCGTTGACGCCGTGGTTGCCCAGCGCCAGCAGCACGTAATCCTCGCTGGCGCGTGCGATCCGGGATGGCGTGCGGAACACCCGCTGGGCGCAGGAATCGACGCGGGTAAACGTCGCGCGGCCGATCGCGGATTGCGAGACCGCGCCCCAAAACCCCTCCCGCATATCGGAGTGGCAATCGAGGCCGACAAAGGTATCGCAGACGATGTCCTGCCAGACCGCAAGGCGTCGATCCGGAACCGAAGAACTCGTGTCGAGCACGACAGCCACGATGGGACCTCCGGGAACCGGGGTAAGTGTGAGCCAAAGCCCGGCTCAAATCCAGTGTCTGCAAATAGCTTGCCGGGCGCCGCGACTGGCGTCGATTTGGTTACCGAATTGTTAAGCGGGGAATGGCTTTTTATTAGGCATTTGAAGGGGTTGAACTTTATATTGCGATGCACAATATAGGTGGTCTAGGGATTCGACGCCTCCTCGAGGGCTACCACGAGGAGTTATGACTATGAACTACCAGACTACCGCTCCGAGCCGCGCCAAGGGCACCGTTCGGATTCTAAGCCAGCAAGAGGAATTGCCGCTTCTGCGCGATCACCTTTTGCGGCTCGACCGCACCAGCCGCCATGATCGCTTTCATGGCTTCATGGACGACAGCTTCATCGAACGTTACGCCGAAAAATGCGCCAACGATGGCACTGTCATCATCGGCTATTTCGAGGATGGCGTGGTGCGCGGTGCCGCCGAACTGCATCCGCCGGAGCAATCGCCTGACGCACTGCCGGAGATCGCCTTCAGCGTGGAGAGCTCGGTACGGCGCAAGGGCGTCGGCAGCATCCTGTTCAGGAAGCTGATCGCGGAGGCGCGGGCCAAGGGATATAAAAGCCTGCGGATCACCACCGGCGCGCAGAATGAAGCGATGCGGGCGCTCGCCAACAAGTTTGGCGCACACCTGACGTTCCGCTACGGCGAATCCACCGGCAGCATCGATCTGGCCAAGCAGAACCAGCCGGAAGGGGCGCCGTCCGCAATGGCGACGACGCTCGAGGCCGCACGGGCGATCACGAACTTCAATCGCGCTTATTGGGCCATGATGCTGAGAATGTCCGGCTGGGGCCGGACGGCCTGACCGGAAGGTCCATCGACCAGAGCCCCGTTCCGCTTGCATCGGAACGGGGCTCTGTATTTTTCGATTTGACGCGTTTTCTTGACGCGAACCGGTGTCACTTCGCTTGAAAAATGCTTTAGCGGTAATTCGCGGATCTCCTGGATCGCGCGAATTGCCCGGGGGCCTTTCAGGTACCGGTGCGCTTGTCGTTACCGAAGCGCCTGACGATCTTGCGTTCGACCACAACCGAGCGCTGGGCGCCTTGCTCGCCCGTGATGACGCGGGTGGCGGTCCGCGCAACGGCGCGGCCGGTCTTCTTGACCTCAGCCAGCACTTCTTCGTACGGCAGCCCCATCAGCGCCGCGGCGATTTCCGCCTGCTGCTGCTGATCGTCGGTAATGCCGACGGCCGCGAAGATCGCTTCCTCCAGCGTCGGCGGATCGCGCCGTACGCGCCGGGTGCCATATTTCGTATTCCAGTCTTCGCTCATCGGGGCCTCGCATCTGATGCGGAGATACCTAAGTGCCCTTATGTTGCATTGCAATATGAATTTGGCGTGGCATTACAGCCATGCACCTACAATTTCTCTAGTCTGGTAGCGTCGTACAGTTCGATGGACGTGGCGGCCGCGGCCAGCGATTGCAGCGATTTGACGAAATCGCGCGAGGCGGGGACCGCGAAATGGTTAAGCAGCGCCGCGCGGTCGGCCCATTGCTCGAAAAACACCAACCGCAGCGGGTTTTCGCAGTCGACATGCACGGCGTGCGAGATGCATCCGGGCTCGCCGCGCGAACGATGGACGTGCTCGAGGCTCAGGCGGCGGACCTCGTCGAAACTGTCCTGGCGCGCCGTCACACTGCCGGTAACCACGATCATGTTGTCCTCCCGGTTTCACCGTCCTTGTCGGACTATTCGGCGGCGGTCAGATCCAGCGCTTGTTGCGGCCAGCGCTTCAGCGCGGCGTGTCCGGCATCGGTCAGGAGGTAAATGCCGCGCTCGGCGCGATCGAACCAGCCATAGACATTGTGCAGCAAAATCTTGCCGGCGTCCGGCATCTCGATCCGCAAATCCTTCACGCGCCGCGGGCCACCCGAAAGTGCCGCAGCACAGGCCAGCGCCTGCTGGCGATAGGCCGTCATGATCGGCGCGCGCGTCGAGCCGCCCATCGCCGGATCGCCCTTGCGCCGCTCATGCTCCCTGATCAGCCGCGAGCGCTTCTTCGGATTGCGGCGAGGGGCTGTCGTGGCGGGTTTGACGATCACCTCGACGTCGCCGGTGTTGGTGACCGCGAGCATGCCAAAGCCTAGCCGGCGACAGAGGTTGCGATAGCGGGCGTCACTTTCGCGGCCCTTGCCGCGTGCCGACAATTTGGCCGCGAGCCACACCTCGTCACAGGCGCCGGCGCGATCGACCGCCTGCAGGATCAGTTCGAGATTGAAGGTGAGCTTCAATTCCCCGATCACCACCACCGGCGGATCGTCGCCGCTGAGCGCCACCAGGTCGCAGCCACCGATCTCGCCCTTGACCGTGAAGCCGAGCTTTTCAAGGAAGCGTTTGACGGGCAGGTAAAGCGCGGTTTCCAACGACAGGCTCCGGCGGCAAAGCGGCCGCGACTCAGTATCACGAGTTTAGCCCGGATTTGGCCAAATCGCGCGCCAGCGGCTATCGTGCCGACGGGACAGACAAACGGGCGCGATCCAATGCTGCGCAGGCTCGCAGACTGAGGATTTAAACCCGCCCGCTCACCGGCAGCAGTGCGCCGGTGACGGCGGAGGCAGCATCGCTGGCGAGGAACAGGATCACGTCGGCCAGCTCCGTTGGCCTTACCCATTTGCTGAAATCCGCTTTCGGCATGCTGGCGCGATTGGCCGCGGTGTCGATGATCGACGGCAGCACGGCGTTCACCGTGATCCTGCCCTTGTATTCTGCGGCAAGCGCTTCGGTCAGGCGATGTACGCCGGCCTTGGACGCGGCATAGGCGCCCATGCCGGCGCCCGCCTGCAGCGCGCCAAGCGCGCCGACATTGACGATCCGCCCGGCACCGGACGCGGTCAGGTACGGGATCGCCGCGCGCGAGGCGTTGAGCGCGGTCGTGACGTTGAGCGCGTACATGCGCTGCCACGTCTTCGGATCGCCCTCGATGACCGTCTCGAACGCAAAACCGCCGGCGATGTTGATCAGCGCGTCGAGCTTGCCGAAATGCGACACCGCGGCGTCGATGGCCTTTTTCGCCGCCGCCGCATCGGTCAGGTCGACACCGCCGAGTTCGAACTGGTTTGATGTCGCCGGTACCTGCGTCGGCGCGTGGTCTACGCTTGCGACCCTGGCGCCGGCCGCCAGCGCCTGGTCAACGACGATGCTGCCGAGCGCGCCGAGGGCGCCGGTCACGACAATGACTTTTCCATCCATAATGGGCCTCCACGGGCCGATAAAAGGGAGCACACACTAGCGCCGGCAGTTTTTCATTTGCAATGCGGCGAATTTCGCATCCAAATGCGGGTGTCCAAGAAGATATTCCCGCTGAGGGTGATGAAATGAACGACGTGTCACGTACCGGCGATCTGGACATCGCCAACTTCAAATACAAATTGCCGCATCTGACGGCGGCGCTCCAGCGTCCGGAAAAGATCAAAATCGTGGCGATCGGATCGTCTTCGACGGCGGGCGTTGCGCCGGTCGCACCTTATCCGCCTCGTCTGGAAATGCTGTTGCGGCAGAAACTTGCGCGGCGAACGATCGATGTGCTCAACCGCGGTATCAGCGGCGAGGAGGCGCCGAAAGAGTTAGAGCGGTTTCGATCCGACGTGTTCGATGAGGCGCCAGCTCTGGTAATCTGGCAGGTGGGTACCAACGCAATCTTTCATGACATGGATCGCAGGGAGGTCGCCAGAGCCATCGACAGCGGATTAAGGCAACTCGCCGACTTGTCGGCGGATGTGATCCTGATGGACCTGCAATACACCAGGGCGATGACCGACAAGCTCAAGGCATCGGAAGAAATGGTGGCGTTCATCGCCGCAGCCGCTGAGATCGCGAAGGTCAACGTCTTTCAACGCTTCGCCCTGATGCGACGCTGGGTCGATGACAATATCCCGATCAGTGCCCTGGAAGACGGTGCCGACAATCATCTTCACGTCAGTGAGTGGGCGACCGGTTGCTTGGCAGAAGCCCTGAGCGATGCGATCGAGCAGGCCGTGAAGGCGGCGGGTACTACGTAAGAATACGGATCAAGGCCGATTGCTAAAATTTGCCGGAGTTGCGCAAGTCGATTGCAGGTTCCATTCACTACAAGGGGAGTCCAATCCAGGCAGGGGCATCACCATGGGATCTCTACCCGATCACGGTTTACCGCTTGTTCAGCTTAAGGAGCAGCGGCGGGACTTGGTGGTCGCGCTGCAAAACCGCAACGGTCCGATCAAGGACTGGGAGCTGATGCAGATTGCGGCGATCCAGCAGGCGATCCAGGCGTTCGAGGACGTCATCGCCGATCTCGATGCTGAAATGGAAATGGAAGCCGCGGCCTGAGCGATCGCGAGACGCACTCGCGCCGAACGTCGGCCCGCGCGGATCGTTTCGATGCGACGGGTGAAACACGAGCAGAGCGTTTTCGAGCGAAGTGGGCCCCGGTTCGCATAGCAATCAAGTTTACGCAGATTGCGTAGACTTATCTGCGGTAGAAAACGCGTCAAAATAAAAACCGTCAGGATTGCAGATAGAGCGCCGCGAGCGCCGCGCGCTCCTTTTCGCCAAGACCGATGCCGTCGCGGAGATAAGCTTCGAGACTGCCATAGTCGGCGTCAATGGCTTCGAACGCAGCGCTGAGGAACGCGGGCTGCACCGAACCCAGCACCTGCTTGACGTGATCAGGCAGGTCGCTGCTGGTGGTGGGATCCCTGCGGTAGAATTGGTTGGTCAGCAGATAATCTTCCGCAATCACCTCGTCAGGAACCCCGAGCGTATGCAGGATCAGCGCGCAGGCGAAGCCGGTGCGATCCTTGCCGGCGGTGCAGTGGATCACCAGTGGGGCGCGGTCTTCCAGCAGATGCGCAAACAGCGCGCGGAAGCGCGGCGTATTTTGCTGCACATAGCTGCGGTAGGAATCGCGCATCACCTCGACGGCATGGTCGGTCGACAGCGCCGTGCCGCTGGCGGCGATGGCACGAAGTGCGGCGACCACCGTTGGCTCGACCGGCAGCGAATGCACGGTGATATCGGCCAGACCGCACACTGCCTCGGCGCGCTCCGTCGTGCCTCGAAAATCGAACGCGCTCCTGACGCCGAGCGAGCGCAAGACCGCAGCGTCATCATTGGTGAGATGGCCGAGATGGTTGGACCGGAACATCTGCCGCCAGCGTACCGTGCGGCCGTCCCGGGTGAGATAACCGCCGAGATCGCGGAAATTGCTGGCGCCAGCAAGATTGAGATGACGGGCAGGGGAATCTGACATCGGGGCTGCCTTACGGAATTCCTGATAGAATTCTTGGAGATGCAATTCTTGTGCGGCGATCGAGCCGGGGTGTATCGCGTCTTGCCCTCTGGTCTATACTCGGGCCGTCAGGAGGAGAATATGAATAATCGCAAGATCGCTGGTTTCGCGGCGGCGTTGCTTCTGGGAACGATGTTTCTGGGAACGGTCGGCTCGTCGGCCGCGTTGGCACAGGCGACCTTCAAAAACTATCGTTGCGCCGACGGCACGCAATTCATTGCCGGGTTTTTCCGGTACGATTCACGCGCCCATCTGCAGCTTGATGGCAAGGCGGTGACGCTGAAAAAGGGAGTGGCGCTGTCGGGGGCGCGCTATACGGGGCGCGGGATTACCCTCAAAGTCACGAAGGCCGGGCTCACCACGCTCAAGCACGCCAAACGGCCGGTAACGGCGTGCGAGCAGACGTAAAAACAAGGTTTGCATGAAAAAGGGCCGAAACGATTTCGTTCCGACCCTTTTCTACTTCACCGACCGCGCCTGAACTCGTTGACGCGGATTTGCCGAACATTGGGCTGGCATCAGTGGTCACGCCCAGGCTTGGATTCCTCGATGGCTGCTGCGTGGTACCAGCTGCCGCTGCAGTCCGCGACATCGACCGCCGGCGCGGCAAAGTCGGGCTTGGTCTCGCCATAGCGACGCCCCGCCAGGGCCGACCGGCCCCCGGCTGGGAATTGATAGATCTTGGCAGATCCCTCATTCACACCTGTATTGATCATCCTGGTCTCTCCTGGATCGAGCGAACCACCATGGTGCGCCCGACTCGTTCTCCGTTAGTTACCGAGACTGCGATATCGTTCGCGCCCTCCCGGAATGCAAATTGCTCAAAAAAAGTCACCAGGTGTGCATTTTGTAGGCATTTCCTGTTTTGCTTCGTGTGAGGCAATGGGCAGGTGACTAACGCTTGAGCCGGGGAGAAGGTTGCCGGCCGCGACCGAACCATCAGCCGAAAGGCGCAAAAGGCTGCTGCAGCTTTAATCGGGCCCGGAGCTACGGGCCGAAACTGCCGTAGAATCGGGCGTCAGGCGGGCTCGAAAGCGCCTTTTGGCCGTCCACCGCGCATGTCAGGCGCGCTTCTATGTCGCATCAAAAAATGCACGCGCGAGGGTGGACATCCCCAGCGCCGTCCGATGCCGCGCTGCAGCGATTGGCACTTTAATTGCTTGGTAAGTAGCGGCCTGACGTGGCCGGGTACACGTGTGCGGGGACTGCAGGGCTTCTAACCTCCAAGGACCGGGGTTTCCGCACCTAGCAGCATTAAACTCAAGAGAGGCTCAATGACCAAGTACAAGCTCGAGTATATCTGGCTCGACGGGTATACGCCGACACCGAATCTGCGCGGCAAAACACAGATCAAGGAATTCGCTTCGTTCCCGACGCTCGAGCAGCTCCCGCTGTGGGGCTTCGATGGTTCATCGACCATGCAAGCCGAAGGCAGAAGCTCGGATTGCGTGCTCAAGCCGGTTGCGGTTTATCCCGACGGCGCGCGCAAGGACGGCGTCCTGGTGATGTGCGAAGTCATGATGCCGGATGGCGTCACCCCGCACGCGACCAACCGGCGCGCCACCATTCTTGACGACGAAGGCGCGTGGTTCGGCTTCGAGCAGGAATACTTCATGTACAAGGACGGCCGGCCGCTCGGTTTCCCGACCTCGGGTTATCCCGCGCCGCAGGGCCCGTACTACACCGGCGTCGGCTACAGCAACGTCGGCGCAGTCGCGCGCGAAATCGTCGAGAAGCATCTCGAGCTCTGCCTGGCTGCCGGCATCAACCACGAGGGCATCAACGCCGAAGTGGCGAAGGGCCAGTGGGAATTCCAGATCTTCGGCAAGGGCTCCAAAAAGGCCGCCGACGAAATGTGGATGGCTCGCTACCTGCTGCAGCGCCTGACCGAAACCTACGGCATCGACATCGAGTATCACTGCAAGCCGCTCGGCGACACCGACTGGAACGGCTCGGGCATGCACGCCAACTTCTCGACCGCCTATATGCGCGAGACCGGCGGCAAGGCCTACTTCGAAGCGCTGATGGCGGCCTTTGAGAAGAATCTCATGGAGCACATCGCCGTCTACGGGCCCGATAACGACAAGCGTCTGACCGGCAAGCACGAGACCGCTCCCTGGAACAAGTTCAGCTACGGCGTGGCTGACCGCGGCGCCTCGATCCGCGTGCCGCACTCGTTCATGAAGAACGACTACAAGGGCTATCTCGAAGACCGCCGCCCGAACTCGCAAGGCGACCCCTACGCCATCGCTTCGCAGATCCTGAAGACGATCGCCGAGGTTCCGACCGCCGCCAAGTCGGCCGCGGCCTAAGCCACACCGCATACCCGGACGGGGGCGTCCGGATTGCTGCCCTGATCCGCCAAAGCGTGCCCGCTTTGGCGGATCATTGCGTTGTGACGACGTTGCCTTAAATGCATCGATTCAAGCCGTTTGCCCGATTCAAGCCGTTCCCCTGCGTTATGAACCGCGCTAGATAGCGGATGCGCTTGCCGGGGACACGGCCATTGCTCGAGGGTTTCTACAAGATCAGGTTTCAACTCAACGACGCGGTCGGCCGCAGCGTGATGTATGTGCGCGCCGGCAAGATGCTCGGCGGCAATTCCGCCTTTGCACATATAGGCACTTATCAGGAAGAGGCCGATGGCGAGCTTGCCATCGAGATCAAGACCGTTCGCCATAATCCCGACCCGAATTACCGCGCGATGGCCGGCACCGACGACGCCACCCTGCTGGCGCGGGGCAAGCCGGATGGCAAGCTTTACCGGTTTGAAGGCGGCCTCAAGGAATTGCCGGGTGCGAAATTCAGCTCGGTCATGACGCCGATCGGGGAGGAGGAGATCCCGATCGCCGGAGGCGTCGGCCAGGATGGTATCGTCAATGGCCTCTATTCCATTCACATCCGGATGCTCGACGGCGTCGACGGCGGCCTGAGCGGCGTGATGCTGCTCAATGACGGCCGCATCCTCGGCGGCGACGCGTCATTCTACTACATCGGCAGCTACACCTCGGAGAATGGCCGCTGGAAGGGCCAGATCCTCAATCAGGAGCACACGCCGGCAAAGGGCGAGAACCCGGTGTTCGGCGGCCATGAGGTCGGCATCGGCTTTGCCGGCACCTGCGACGAGCAGGGGGCGCTGCTGGAGGCCACCGCGCTGGCGGGCAAGCGCAGCCTGCGGCTGACAGCCGTGCTCAAGCTGATGCATCGGGCGTAACGCCATGGACAATGCCGTGCGCGTGCTCTCGACACTGGCCCTGAAGGGCGCGGTTCACAATCTGGCCGGGCAGTATGAGGCAGCCGGCGGTGTGCGCATCGATGCCGACTTCGCGCCGACATTGGCGCTGCTGGATCGCCTGCGCGGCGGCGAGGGTGCCGACGTCGTCATCCTGACCCGAGAGGGTCTCGACGACATGGCTCGCGAGGGGCGCGTGGTGGCGGATAGCTGCGTGGATCTCGCACGGTCCTATGTCGGCCTGGCGGTGAAAGCGGGCTTTGCCCATCCCGACATCGCAACCGAGCCCACGCTGCGCGCGGCGCTGCTTGCCGCCCGTTCGGTGGCCTATTCGCGGATCGGCGCCAGCGGCATTTTGTTCGCGCAGTTGATCGAGCGCTTGGGTATCGCATCCGAGATCAATGCGAGAGCGTGCATCATCCCGTCAGGCTTCACCGCCGAACGGCTGGTCACCGGAGAGGCCGATCTGGCCGTGCAACAGATCAGCGAGTTGAAGCAGGTCGGGGTATCGAGGTTATTGGCCCGATTCCTCGCGAGTTGCAAACGCCCGCGGTGTTTTCCGCCGGCCGCGTGGCGGCCTCCGGCAAGGCTGCTCAAGCGGACCGGCTGTTGCGGTTTCTCGCCTCGCGCGAGGTTGCGCCGGTGCTGCGCGAGAGCGGGCTTGAGCCTTGAATTAGCGAGCCTTGAATTTGCCTGCCGGTCGACGCAACCTGTCGCCCCATGAGGACGCTGTTTCACGGGGTCGCGGTTGCGATAGGTGTGTTGGTGTTGCCCGTTCTGGCGCGCGCGCAATCGGCCGATCTCGTGCTCTGCGACCGCGTCGCTGCCGATCCGTCCGATCCCGACAAGCCGGCCGACGTGAAGGGCACGCCGGAGATTGCTGCCTCCGATATCGCCACCGCAATCAAATACTGCAAGATCGCCGCGAGCTCATCGCGGCGGGCGACGTACCAGCTCGGACGCGCCTACGCGGCCAACCGGCAAACACAAGAGGCGGTCGCGGCCTGGCGCAAGGCGGCCGATAAAGGCTCGACCTCGGCCATGGTCGAACTCGGTGTGCTCTACGGAACCGGAGCCGGCGTTGCGCGGGACGAGGCGCAGGCGCGCAAGCTGTTCGAGCGCGCTGCCCAGGCCGGCAATCCGCGTGGCATCAGCAATCTCGCGGCCCTTGGCGGCGTCGCGGGCGGACCGGCCGACCCGGCGCGGGCGCGCGAATTGCTGTCGAAGGGCGCCGAGACCAATGCGGAGGCGCAATATCAGCTCGGCATGATGCTGGCGGAAGGCGATGGCGGCGCCAAGGACGATGTTGCCGCGCGGGTGTTGTTTGAAAAGGCGGCGGCGCAAAATCATCCCGGTGCGCTGGAACGCATGGGCGCGTTCGCGCAGCAAGGCCGCGGCGGCGCCAAGGATTCAGGCGCCGCCAAAGCCTACTACGAGCGTGCCGCCGCACTCGGCGATGAAGACGCCAAGAAGGCATTGGAGCGGCTGCGATGCCCTTACACAATCAAGGACAAGCGCGGCAACGTGGTGACCAATCTGTGCTTCTGAGATGAGGGCGCGTCGTTCAGGCCGCCATCACTTCATGTAATAGCTGATGTAGTACCGCGCCCGCTGATAGGTCAGTTCCAGATATCCGGGATAATCTCTTGCCGCCAGTTCGACCGCGCGCTTGTAGCGTGCGCCGAACTCGCCCTTGATCTTGTCGAAGTAACCAAAACAGGCATCGTCGAATCTCACCGCGGCGATGATGGCCTGCTTCAGTTCCGCTTCATCCATATCGGGATGGGTAAGTTGCAAGCGGTCGAAGGTCAGGCCGTCTTCGGGATGATCGTGCTCGAATTTGACCTCGATCGAATTCTCTGCCGCTCGCGACCGGAACACGTCGCGCACGTTTGGCGGCATCGCACGCCACGCGAGCAAGTCGAGCTTGGAGCACTCCCGCCACAGCAGATAGGCCGCGTCCTTCAACGGCAGCTCACTGGCCTCGGCGATGGTTCGGGCAATGGTCTCTTCATCTTCGGTCATCGGTATCACCGCAATGGAAATCGCCCATTGGTCGGCTGCAGCGGCCAGCCGGTTCACGGCGGCGGTGCCGACTGCGTGAGGTATGACACGGAAGGCTGCGCTAAAACGACCGCTGGTGCCGCTTCCTCCCCGGTGCTATGCCCCCGCGAGATGATTCAATAAAGCTGGAAATCTGCTTTGCTGGACGGGCTTTACAAGGCTGAGTACGGCGTGAACGACGCGTTCGGTCGCAGCATCATGTGCATGCATGAGGGCAAGCTGCTGGGTGGCAATTCCGCCTTCGCGCATCTGGGGACCTACCAGGAAAAGGGCGCGGAGATTATCGGCGAGGTCATCACCCAGCGTCACAATGAAGACCCGCATTACAAGCCGTTGATGGACACCGACGTCGCCGCGATCAGTGTGCGGGGCACGACGGACGGCAACAAGATCCGCTTCGAAGGCAGCGCCGCGCCCCGGCCGGGAGCGCTGTTCTGGGCCAATCTAACCAAACTCGACGATGAGGGGCTGCCGCCTGTCGGGGAAGTCGGACCTGGCGGCATTGTGAACGGGCTCTATTCGGTTCACATCCGCGCGCTCGATGGCGTCGATGCTGGCCTGTCCGGCGTCATGCTGCTGATGAACGGCCGCATCCTCGGCGGCGATGCGTTCTTCTATTATCTCGGTTCCTACAGCTCCGCCGATGGTCGCTGGAAAGGCGAGATCCTCAACCAGGAGCACACGCCGGCAAAGGGTGAAAATCCGGTATTTGGCGGCCATGAGGTCGGAATCGGCTTTGCTGGCACCTGTGACGGAGAGGGCGCGGAACTGGAAGCCACCGCGCTCGCTGGAAAGCGCAGCCTGCGCCTGGCCGCCACCTTGAAGCTGATGCGGGCGGCCTAGCGGTATTATTGCCCCGGAATAGGCTTTCCCCAGCGCCCTACATGGAATAAGAGCGGCCAACAATTTCCATGTTCAGGCACAAATGATCCGTCTCGATAACGTCTCTAAGCAAGTCGGCCACCAGATCCTCTTCATCGAAGCTTCGGCAGCCCTGCAGAAGGGCGAGAAGATCGGCCTTGTCGGCCCGAACGGGGCTGGAAAGACCACACTTTTCCGGATGATCTCAGGTCAGGAACTGCCGGACGAGGGGCAGGTGTCGCTCGATCGCGGCATTACCATCGGCTATTTCAGCCAGGATGTCGGCGAGATGGCAGGCCGCAGCGCGGTTGCCGAGGTGATGGATGGCGCCGGCCCCGTCAGCGTCGTGGCGGCTGAACTTCGGGCGCTCGAAGCCGCGATGGCCGATCCGGACCAGGCGGATGAGATGGAAGACATCATCGCCCGCTATGGCGAGGTGCAGCACCGCTTTGAGGAACTCGACGGCTATGCGCTGGACGGCCGGGCGCGCGAGGCGCTTTCGGGCCTCGGGTTCAGCCAGGAAATGATGGATGGCGACGTCGGCGCGCTGTCGGGCGGCTGGAAGATGCGCGTGGCGCTGGCGCGCATCCTGCTGATGCGCCCGGATGTGATGCTGCTGGACGAACCGAGCAACCATCTCGATCTGGAAAGCCTGATCTGGCTGGAGCAGTTTTTGCGCGGCTATGAAGGCGCGCTGCTGATGACCTCGCATGACCGCGAGTTCATCAACCGCATCATCAACAAGGTGGTCGAGATCGACGGCGGCACGCTGACGACTTTTTCCGGCAATTACGAATTCTACGAACAGCAGCGTGCGCTGAACGAGAAGCAGCAGCAGGCGCAGTTCGAGCGTCAGCAGGCGATGCTGGCCAAGGAAATCAAGTTCATCGAGCGCTTCAAGGCGCGCGCCTCGCATGCGGCGCAGGTGCAGAGCCGCGTGAAGAAACTCGACAAGATCGAGCGCGTCGAGCCGCCGAAGCGGCGCCAGACGGTGGCGTTCGATTTCCTGCCGGCGCCGCGTTCCGGCGAGGACGTCGTCAGCCTGAAGAACGTCCACAAGGGTTATGGCAGCCGCAGCATCTATGAAGGCCTCGACTTCATGATCCGCCGCCGCGAGCGCTGGTGCGTGATGGGCATCAACGGCGCCGGCAAGTCGACGTTGCTGAAGCTGGTGGCGGGCTCGACCGAGCCTGATGACGGCACCGTCGTGGTCGGCGGCAGTGTCAAGATGGGCTATTTCGCACAGCACGCGATGGATTTGCTCGACGGCGAACGCACCGTGTTCCAGTGGCTGGAAGATTGCTTCCCGCAGGCAGGCCAGGGCTCATTGCGCGCGCTGGCCGGCTGCTTCGGGTTCTCGGGCGACGATGTCGAGAAAAAATGCCGGGTGCTGTCGGGCGGCGAGAAGGCGCGTCTGGTGATGGCGCAGATGCTGTTCGACCCGCCGAATTTTCTGGTGCTGGACGAGCCGACCAACCATCTGGATCTCGCGACCAAGGAAATGCTGATCAACGCGCTCTCCGAATTCGAGGGGACCATGCTGTTCGTCTCGCATGATCGCCACTTCCTGGCGGCGCTCTCCAACCGCGTGCTGGAATTGACGCCCGAAGGCATCCACCAGTTCGGCGGCGGCTATACGGAATACGTCGCGCGCACCGGCCACGAGGCGCCGGGCTTGCGGAGTTGATGCACTATCTCCGTCGCGCCAGCGGGGCGATTGTTTCGATTTCGTTGGTCCAGATGCCGCCGGAGTATTGTTCGGGCAGCCGTTGCAGGAGTTCCGGCGTGTCGACGCCGGACGAAAACTCGCCGCCGCTGTAGGGGCCCAGCACGAAGACCGCGCTGTTCGCCGCGTCCATGCGGTTCAGGAACCGGTCGGGCCAGCCCCACAGCCACGGCGCGACGTTGATCGGCACCAGCACTATCGCGTGTGCGCACGCCTGCGGCACCATGCCGGTCCAGCCGTAGCCGATATAGCTGACAAGACAGCTCTTGATGGCCGCGCGCGAAATCGTCCTGATGTCCGGCACCAACCGCCGGACCGCTTCGATCGGCTCGTCGCCGCCATAGACCATGATGAGGCGGCGGCGCTCGGCGGGGAGGGCTCTCAGGACGCCTGCCAGCTTCTCGCCTTCGGACCGATCGCGGCTCTTGACGTTGATCAGCAACCGCTTGTCCGGGAAGGTCGCGAGCGTCTCGGCCAGCGTTGGCATCTGGCCGATGCCCTTGCCGCGGAATGGAAAGGTCTTGCCGTTGTCGGCGGTATATCCGTAACCGATGTCGCGCAATTTCAGCTCGGCCATCGCATGCTCGCGGGTAACCCCGCGTCCATCCGTGCGGCAGTCGAGCGTCCAATCGTGAAATACCGCAAACTCGCCATCGGTTGTCGGATGGACATCGATCTCGACGATATCGGCGCCGGCCGCAAACCCTGATCGCATCGAACGAATGGTATTTTCCAGATAGTCATGCGTCGGCGGCAACATCCGTGCCGCCGTGCAGGTGTCGTTCTTCAAATCGCGTTCGTCGAAGCGCTGCGCCACGCCCCGATGGGCGAGAAGGACGGGAGAGCCTTCGCGATGCGCGGTCAGGAGATTGGTGTTGTTGATGGTGATGCAAGCGGCGATTGCAGCGATTGCTGCGGCGACGTACTTTATCTTCCTGCCCAATATCACACCTCTTTTGAGATGTGCTGCTAGGCAGTATTTCTGTTCGATTTGCGGCGGCGGAAAGCGACAGGACCAGCCAAACGCATTGGAGGCACGCGTGCACGCTGGGTTGAACCGTCAGTGTCTGCCCGATACGCTTCTTGCAAAAATCGGGGGCAACGATGCGGCAGATCAGGATCGGCGACATCACCATCGATGCGGTGATCGAGCGCGAGGGGCCGTGGCGGCGGCCGCAGGATTTCTTCCCGGCCTATGACGAGGTGGTCTTCAGGCAGCATCTGCCTGATATGGAGCCGGAATTCTTCGACGCGGCGTCCGGCAAGATGTTCATCACCTACCAGACGTTTGTGGTCCGCACGCCGCGCCATACCATTCTGGTCGACACCTGCACCGGCGAGGACAAGGGGCATCCGCCGCCGTTCGATTTCCCCGGCAAGGAGCGCTGGCGCAACGAGTTGTTCGCACTCGGCGTCAGCTTCGAGCAGGTCGATTACGTATTCTGCACCCATCTGCACATCGACCATACCGGCTGGAACACCACGCTGCGCGACGGACGCTGGGTGCCGACATTCCCGAATGCGAAGTACATATTCCACAAAAAGGAATATGCGGTGTGGGAAGCCGAATACGCCAAAGGCGCCGAGCCGCCCGGCAAAGTGTTCCGCGACAACTGCCTGCCCATTGTCGAGGCCGGGCAGGCGCTATTGGTCGATGACGACTACGCATTGGACGATACTGTCACGCTGACGCCGACGCCGGGGCATTCGCCCTGCCATTGCTGCGTCAACATCGTCTCGAAAGGCCAGCGCGCGGTGGTGGCGGGCGACCTCATGCACCATGCGATTCAGTGCCGCGAGCCCGACTGGTCGCCGGGCGTCGACTGGGACCCAAAGCAGTCGGCGGTGTCGCGCCGCACGTTCTTTGCTTCCGTCGCCGGCACCGATACGCTGATCCTGCCGGTTCATTTCCCGAATCCGACGGTCGGCCTGATCACGGCCGATGGCGATCGCTTCGACTATCGTTTTAAACGGGATTAGCGCTATCGACTGCGGCGTAACAGGGACGAAGGTAAACTCGTGGCCATCAGGGTGCGAGTTCGGCTTTGGTCTCGCCGAGCAGCGCCATGCCACCCAACCGGCCCAATTCGTCTGAACATTTCGCGCTCTTGCCGTAGCAGCCGAATGCAACCACTACGCGCTCCGAAAGCGGTCCGAGGCAGGGCAGGCCGGTGTCGCCAAAGCTGGTCATGCACGGCACCACGCGGCGTTCTTCGAAATGGAGGTCGCGAATACGCTCAAGGATCTGCGTTTGCAGCCGATCAGCAACCTCAATCGATCCGCCTGATCGGAACCAGTCCTTGATATCCGCTTCGCTTTCGAGCGGAAGATCGACGGGATCACCGCCGAGCTTCAACCAGGTTTGGCCGTCCGGATAGGGGATCGGCGGCAGAATATAGGGGTTGTCGCCCTTGGGACCCAAACAAAGCATCGACGGCATTCCAGCCAGGCGTTGAGCCTCCGCTGCACCAAGCCGAAACATCGCCACGGTACGCCCATAGACCGTAACACCCAGTGATCGACCGAGCAGTGACTGGGTATGCCCGCCTGCTGCCACGAGAACACGCTCGGCCTCGACACTGCCCGATCTCGTCCGGATCGTCACACCAGAGCCGCTTTCCGAAACCGCTAGCGCCGGTTCATTGATGATCCGGGCCCCGGCGCGCTCCGCCGCGATCGTCTGTGCGCGGACCAGGCGGCGCGGGCTGATATATCCGGCATTACGCGGCTGGAAATACCCCTGCATTCCCGCCGTCGATCTCAGAAACGGAAATCGCTCCGCGAGCCCCGCATCATGATACGCCTCGCACAGGATCCCGTCTTCGGCGCAGATCTTGCCAACCGAAGCGATGTTTGTAGTTTCGCTATCGCCAACGTAAAGCGCACCGACTTCCCGGTAGAACTCGACCCCGCTCTCCGCTGCAATCTCGCCGTAGCGAGAAATCGCGGCGCGATTCATTTGCCGCCAAAAGGGCTGCGGATCGTAACTCCGCGTGATACGGCCCTCATCGTAGTGGCTGCCGAAGACGCCGTCATGGCGTGAAAAATCCGCCGGCTCGTCGGGCCCGATCAGTGCAACATCATGGCCCATTTTGGACAGATGCCGCGCCGCCGCCGACCCGATCATGCCACGCCCGATCACCGCAAGTTTGATCGCTTTATTCGCGCTCACGATTAACTCCCGCGCTTTGCCACCTTAAGACGGGCAATTGGCCCGTACGCAAGTCGATCATGCACAACCTTTCTCGATCCATCACAATCGACAAGTATCATTTTTAATAATGACAACAGCCAGTATAGTCGACGTTACCCAACACAGGACAGCATCATGGATCAGCGCGACCCAAGGACCGGTAAGGAGCACCGGGAGTTCTTCAACATCGATCTTTCCTCAGGCTGGGAAACGATCGCGCCGGGTATCGAGGCGAAGACGCTAGCTGGATCGCTCGATGAAGCTGCCGGCAAGGGGCATCTCAATCGCCTCGCTCGCTGGGCGCCGAATGCCGAGATCGATGCCGTGCGCGAGCACGAGTTTTACGAGGAGGTCGTGGTTATCAGGGGAACCCTCCTTGTGGCCTCGCAGGAGCCGCCACATCGTTTCGAGGCGTTCCACGCTCCGGCTTTCGCCTGCCGCCCTCCGCATGCCAAACACGGCCCCTTCAAGGCAGGTCCGGAAGGCTGTTTGCTGCTTGAAACATCGTTTTTCTATTAGGGTATTACCGGTGCGCGATTGCTCCAGCGCGCGCAGAATCCCTCGACGTCGCCGGATTGAAATTCCGGCAGGCGCTGAAAAATGGTTTCCGCCGGCCAATTCCACCACGCAATACGTGAGAGTTGCGCAGCGATATCGCGGTTGAAACGCTCCCGGATCTGTTTGGCGGGAACACCGCCCACAATGGTGTAGGGCGCCACATCACGGGTAACCACGGCGCCGGCGGCCAGCACGGCACCGTCGCCGACTGTGACGCCCGGCATCACGATGACGGCGTGACCGATCCAGACATCGTTCCCGATCACGACGCGGTCGGCGCGGCGTTGCCGGAAGAAGCCGTGGTCGCGCTGCGCGTCCGCCGTGTAATATTCGGGGCAATAGGTGAAGCGGTGCTGTGACGGGCGGTCGAGAGGATGGTTCGGCGCCCCGATGCGCACTTGTGCCGCGATTGCACAAAATTTCCCGATCTCTGCATCCGCGACCATGCAGCCCGGGCCGAGATAGGAGTAATCGCCGAGGTCGGTGTATTCGATGGCGGTGTCGCCGAGAATTTCGCAGCAAACACCGATGGTTACTTCGCGCAATTTGACGGATGGTTCAACGAAGGTTTCGGCAAGTTTTGGCGGTGCCGGTTGGTGCATGTCGAGTGCTCGTCCTGAATCACGCGGCCTGCCGCCGCGAGGGTCATCTACCACAGCTGGCAGATGACCGCGCGTGAAGGTTAGGACTGGCAAGCATGTACTGGCTGCAGGCGCCTGACCTAGGCGGCGCGAACCTCGCTGAGGAAGCGGTTGACCTGGCCGGCAAGGTCCTTGGACTGCGACGACAATTGCTCGGCAGCACCCAGCACCTGGGTGGCGGCTGAACCGGTATCGTCGGCCGCCCGCTGCGCGCCGGAGATGTTGGCGTTGACTTCCTGGGTGCCGCGCGCGGCTTCCTGGACGCTGCGGGATATCTCCTGCGTCGCCGAACCCTGTTCCTCGATAGCCGAGGCAATCGCAATGCCGATCTGGTCGATCTCGGCAATGACGTTGGCGACGTTCTGGATGGCCGTCACCGTCTCGTCGCTCGCGGCCTGGATGGCGGCAATCTGTTCGGAGATTTCGGTGGTCGCTTTCGCGGTCTGGCCGGCCAGCGATTTGACCTCGGAAGCGACGACGGCAAAGCCGCGGCCGGCATCGCCGGCACGTGCGGCCTCGATGGTGGCGTTGAGGGCGAGCAGGTTGGTCTGGGCCGCGATGCTCTGGATCAGCGTCACGACGTCGCCGATCTTCTGCGCGCCTTCGGCCAGCGAACGGGCGGTGTCGCCGGTGCGGCGGGCGTTGTCGACGGCACGGGCCGCGATCTCGGTGGACTGCGCAACCTGGCGGCCGATCTCGGAGATCGAGGAGGTGAGTTCTTCCGTGGCGCTCGCAACGGTCTGGACGTTGGTCGAGGTCTGTTCGGAGGCGGCGGCCACAATACCGGCCTGACGGTTGGTGGCTTCCGCGGTCGAGGACATCGACTGCGCGGTGTCTTCCATGACAGATGACGCCGCCGACAGCCCGCCGACGAGTTCGGTCACCTTGGCTTCAAACCCGCGGGTGAGTTCGTCGAGCACCTGGACGCGCCGCATCTTGACGTCGTTCTCGGCGGCCTTTTCCGCCGACAGGCGTTCGGCCTCGATCATGTTGTCCTTGAAGACGCGCACGGCGGCCGCCATCGCGCCGATCTCGTCGCCGCGCTCGGCGCCCGAGATTTCGTCGGAAACGTTGCCGCTGGCAAGGCGCGTCATGGTGGCGGTAAGCTCGACGATCGGTTTGCAGACGCGGCGATAGACCATCAGGATCAGGCCGGCGCTAGCGCCGATAACGGCGATCAGGCCTGCGAGCGCGATGATGAAGCTGAGGCGCGCCGAGGCGTAGGCGGCGCCCAGAACCTCCTCGGCATTGTCATAGAACGCGTCGCGCAGCGTGATGACCGCGCCGAGGCCCTTTTGCGATTCCGCGAAGAACACATCGACGTCGTGCTCGTATTTGCCGCTGATCGCGCCGTCCTTGACGAGCTTCAGCTCCTTGCCGAACCGATCGACATAGGCCTCGTTCATCTTGCCGAGGGCGACTGCCACGTTGGCCGGCGTTGCGGGATTGCCGCGCAAATCCTGCAGCGACATCAGGATCTGGTCGGCGCGGCCTTGCGCGCGGCTCAGTTCCATTTTCTCGGCGTCGGTCGCGACGCGGTTGGCACCGACCAGGTTCTTGTGCAGGCTGGCGTTGTAGCCGCCGACATCGCGCAGCGCCCAGGTGATGTTCGCGTAGGTCGCCTGGCGGTAGGCGTCGCCGTCGAGCAGCGCCATGCGACGGACCTGTTCTTCGAGCAACGCGGTGATGGCGGCGTTGAAGATCGCGTTGTCGGCGACGATCTTCCTGGCGGCGTCCTTGCGGGCATCGGCGGGGCCGGCGATCGCCTTGTCGATGGATTCGCGCAGGCCATTGAACTTCGCGTTCAGCGCATCGATGCCGCTGCCGACGGACGCGCCATCGTCGAGCGAGCCGGGCAGCGCCTTGCGGATCGCATTCATCTTCGCCAGCGCGCCGTTGGTATCCTTGCGGTATTTGTCGAGGTCGGAGAGCATCTTCGGCTCCACCACCGCCGGCCCATACAGGATGTTGGTGGAGAAGCCGCGTTCAGGGTTCATGTAACGCGGGATGTCGCCGACGGCGCGCACCACTTCAAGCCGGCTCTGGGCGACGGACACCTTCTCCATGGTCTGGTATTTCGTGAGCGCCACATAGACGGCGAGGCCACCGCCCACGGCGGAAAGCGAGACGATGGCGGCGGTCAGGAGGGTACCGATTTTCATGGGATTTGGGCCATTCACGATGGTATGGGAGTCCGGATCTCCATCCTAAGTGGTGCGCATTAATCTTGGGTTACGGTGCGGGCAGTTGGCCGCCGATCCACCAGCCGTCGTGGCCGATCCGCAGCGCGAACTACCCGACGCCTGCAACCAGCGCGTTTAAGAGCAGCGGTTCCGGCATCGCGCGGCGGGAAAACACACTTGCGCATTCCCGCGGCTCATTTCGCCCGAGTTGTTCAAATCTCGCCGCCCCCAGAAAAATCAGAGGGCGCAGGGAATGCCGGATGCGCGCTGCACCCGCGGTCTCGTGTGCGATTGTGCAACAAGATGGTGCACACGAGCATACAGGGCAGCGGAGAGCATCCGACATTCCCTGCGCAATGGCTTTACGGCTTAT
>NZ_JAFCLS010000057.1 GCF_018131075.1 Bradyrhizobium sp. JYMT SZCCT0428
GACGGAAAGATTCTGGCCGTCAACTCGATGGCTCGCATTGAGCACGTGGAGATCGATTCCAAAGATCTCAATCACGGTTTCGAGAAATTCGCGCAGCATCTCAAGCGGAACGGCCTTTCCTGGCCGCAGCTCCTGGCGGCGAGCTTCACGGTTGGAAAAACCAGCATGACCATGGCCTGTGATTCAGAGTGGCTCGACGCCCTGTTGCGCACGCTGGAGGAAAATAAGGATCTGCGCCAGCAGCGCGAAGCCTCAAGCTCGGTGAGTCTAACGTGCTTCGGCGGCGTTTCGTCGGAATTGCCCTTCAGGGCGTTGCAGGTTCTCGGACTTCACGGGATTGTCCCCGACAAGTACGTGTTGTCGCCGCATTCTGTCAGTCTGTTTGTGCCTGTGGAGAACCGGGAGGCCGCGGTTAGGGTGTTACATTCGCTTGTCCAGCAAGCATAGGTTCGCGAGGCGGTTCGGATCGCTTCCGCTGGGTTCGTTCCAGCCAATCGAAGCAGCCAGATCGAAATGGTTGCGCAGCCAGTGCTTCGGCCTTAGCCCGGCCGGCCCTTGCCCTCGCGGTCGGGGATGAGTGTAGCTGACCAATTCAGCGGTTTAGTGAACCGCTTCATGCAGTCGAACCTTCAGCATTGTTTTCCGCGCGGAGCCGAGGCCAACCTCATCGCAAATCGCACGGCAATGGACCTAAGCCGCTAAAGAAACGGCCCAACCTCCGCTGCAGTAAGTTCAAAGAGCACTCAACTTTGCGCAGCCCAAGGGATACGACGTTACCTATTTCCCAGCGGAACATGTGCCAAGTGTCATGCGTTCATATGCATCATCGGAGACACGATCATGGCATCGAGCGCTCGCATTTTCTTCGCCGGGGTGGGAACGACCTTCGCAATCCTCGGTGTTGGCTTTGGCGGCGGGCTTCTCATGGCCAACTCGGCGCTCAAGGAACCCACGGGCTATCAGGCTCGCGCAACCGCGCAACCGCCAACACCTGTCAGAGTCATCTTGCCTACGACTGCAGAGGCAGCCCAACCAACGCAGCCGCCCCAACAGGTAGCTGCATCTGATGGGGTACCGGAGCCGGCGAGGGAAGTGCAGCCGGAAAAGCGGCTTGACCAGATAGATAATAGGAAGACTGAAGCGGAGTTGCGTGAGCGTCGCAAACGTTACGCGGAACGTAAGGCCAAGCGAGAGGCAGCCCGCGCTAGGCAACTGGTAGCACGAGCCCGTTCAGATGCACCGATTATGGCATTTGGCGGAGAGAATACTCCGCGTTTGGCACTATTCGGCAATTAGATACGGCCGTTTGGTTCTAGCGCCTCGGCCGGTCCGAAAGAGTTGCCCAGGTGCGATTTCCACCTTCTAGCTCTGCGCGCGGTCCTTATCGGTTGGCTGTTCCGGCGTGATACTGTGGGCTATCTTTCATGATTGCACAGCGCCATAGACAAAGGCTCCGGCGAACCGGAGCCTTGGGAAACAGGCCGTAAGGCATGTTGTTATCAAACGTATGGCACGCCGTAGTACTCGTTTACGGACCGAGTTCGGTTGGCGTCGGCCCAGTTCCAGTTATCATCGTTGCTATATTTCGGGGCGCCTTCGATTTTCGCCCGAGCAACGCTTGTCACGTACCCTTCCAAAGTGGTGTCGTACTTCAGCGATTGCCAAGGGAGGGGGTAGTGGTCGTCACCGATGCCAAGGAAACCGCCGAAGCTCAGTACTGCATAGGATACTTTGCCACTTACCTTGTCGATCATCACACGCTCGATAGAACCGATCTCCTGACGGTCGGCGCTGTACACGGGGGTCCCTTCAACTTTGTCGCTGCCAATAAGACTACCCATTTCTCGCTCTTCCATTTTGGTCTCCATAGTCAGATACGGGCAAACTGGTCTTTCAGCAGTTCGTTCCTGCGGCTGTCGATTTGCCGCAGGAGAAAAAAGCGACTGCCAACAATCCCGCCCCGCTAACCGAAGGCCGCCATGCTCGCCTGGCTGTTGCGGTTGGTTCGGCGAGGGCAGGTGGATGGCTAAATCGAAAGACGCGCAATAATGAGCGCGTATCAACTCCTACGGCGACAAAATTTGCCGGCGCGTTCACGTCACGATTGTGTTTACGCCACCCGCCTTTGCGGGTTGCCGCAGTACAAGGAAGATCGCGGCCCTCTCAAGCGCGCATCACTATCACGTCAAGCGGACTGCAAGCGGTGACACGCCTGCAGCTTTCGGTACTGACGTAGCGCGGCTCCCACGCCAGAGTACGAAAGTGAACACAAGGCAGCGTCCGCACTTTTTTGGCTGATTTTTGCGCAAGCTCGGACCGGAACCAACCCACGTACGCAGAATTATTTGAGGCTATCAGAAATATTACATTTCAGGAGACACCGTTGATCATCCGTGCAGGGTACGACATCGCATTTGATTGTTATCAAGAGGTGCCAATGGTGGTGCTTCTGTCTGTGCATCCATCACGCCAGGGTGACCTCCGCAGCGAGCACAAGATTGAAATGTCGCCACGAGTTGTCACGCGCGACGGCCTCGATCCCTTTGGCAACACATGGACCAGATTTGTTGCGCCCGCCGGCCGGATCGAAATCCGGAACGACTTCCTGATTGAGGACAGTGGCCAGCCGGACGAATCAGCTTCGGCAGCCCAGCAATGGGACGTCAATGACCTGCCCGACGAGGTCCTGCCATTCCTCTATGGAAGCCGCTATTGCGACACCCAACGCCTAACTAATGTAGCTTGGTCGCTGTTTGGGCCGATTGCGGGCGGTTGGCAACGCGTGCAGGCGATCTGCGACTACGTCCATCAACGCGTTCAGTTTGGCTACCACCACGCGCGCTCCGACCGCACAGCGTCAGAGGGTCACGAAGAGCGGGTTGGGGTCTGCCGTGACTTCGCGCATCTGGCTGTCGCGCTCTGTCGATGCATGAACATTCCGGCGCGTTACTGCACGGGCTATTTGGGATCGGCGTGCCCAAAGATCCCGCGCCGATGGATTTCAGCGCCTGGTTCGAGGTGTTTCTCGACGGGAGATGGTTCACCTTCGATGCCCGGCACAACGTCCCCCGTATCGGGCGGATCGTCATAGCACGCGGACGCGACGCCGCGGACGTTGCGATCTCGACCCAGTTTGGCAGTGCAGCGCTTGCCCGGTTTAATGTTGTGACCGAGGAGGTAAGGGCAGGGGGCCTCAGCCAAGCCGCTTGAACTACGCCTCCCGAAAAGACGAACACTGTCAATTAGTGCGAACTGCCGGAACCATTTCCGTTCTAGTCGTTCGGCTTTGCGCCCACGGCTAAAGCTCTCAGTGACAATCATGGTCCGTAAACCGGCAACCCGCTCTTGCCACAATCACCAACGAAGCCGCCACTATGGGCGTAGCGACGTCGTTCAATCCCCTACACCCGAACTTCGCCTTCGTCTTTGCCGTCCCAGTAGGTGATCCGATTAGCCTTTATCTTGATGAGCACAATGTTAGGCGTGTCGACGCCCTTGTCGAACCAGCGATCGAGGTCGCTTGTCCAGTGCGCTTTGAATACAGCCTTGTCGCGGATGAGCTCCGCCGTGCCTTCGACTGCCACATAAATCGCATCGGAAAAGATCCCGCCTTCACCAGTAAATCCGAGCGCAACTTTGGGGTTGGCTTCTATGTCGGTGACGGTTCGCGCTTGCTCGTAGGTGAAATAGTACGACGTGCCGTCATATTCTACGTCGCCGTTGTTGCTCATCGGCCGGTTGGCAATCTGACCGCCCTCGGTATGTGTAGATAGGATCGCAATGTCGATCCCAGCCATTCGCTTTGAGATCTCTCCGATTGTCTTGTGCATTGGCATTGGCTCTCCGTTATGACGATTGCAAACAGACGAGGACAGCAAGCGTTCCGATTTTTTGTCAGCGCCGTTCGAATCCAGTCACGAACCGGAGCAGGCGTTCTACCGCGGCTCCAACAGCGAGGCCGGCGACGACATCGCTCGTCCAATGAGCGAGGAGGACGATCCGCGTCAGGGCTAGACCACCGCCGACGGCCCAGACGGCGTTCCGCTGGGCTGGCGGCCGCCCGGTCGCCGCCGATGCCAGCGCACCGATATGGACGGCGTGCCCTGACGGAAATGCATCGAGACGTTTTCCAGATAGGGGGATTCCATGCAGGTGACCGAGTACGGTCAGGCGGTCTGGACGCTTCTGATCGAACACTCTTTTGAGCGCGTGGGGAAGGATGGAAGCGACGATGGTAGTTACCAGTACATGATCGCTTGCACGTCGCACCGATACGTCCCGGGTCTGCGCGTAAAGCCACCAGCCCATAGCGACCACGCAAAGCACGTGTTCGTCGGCACCCCACGTCAGAGCCTGCGCGATATGTTCGGCCGGTCGGCTCGCGAGCGCGGCGATATCATCCGCTGTCACGATATCAGCTTCAGTCGGCTTCACTCGGAAAAGGGCCATGCTTGCTTACTTCTACAAAATTGACTGCGGCTAAGTTAGAGGTCGAAAGTGCGATCCCATAACGCTGCCAAAGCAATTGCGCGTTTGCGGAGTTTCTTGCTTTTGTGTCGGACCTCTTTGAGGTCCGCAACGAACGTGTCGTTATTCGTTACGCTGTCCGTCGCGGAAAATTCCTTTAACGACTGATGCACATCTTCCAGAGCGCGTAGCGCACGCTCAAGAGGAAGTTTGTCCTCCCGCTTCGATTTCGTGGGCGTCACAACCTTGACCGTTACTTCTTCTTACCGAGGTTCTGCGCCATCTCGAGGTGGTGCTTGAGGGCTGGAAGCGTTTTACTGGCCCAATCTTTCAGCTTGGCATCCTCACCGCCCTTGGCATAACGCTCGAACAGCGACACCGCATCCTTATGAGCGCTGACCTGCATGGAATCGAATTCGGAGGAGAAGTCGTCGGGTTTTGCAGTTTTCAATTTGTCGATCTTACTCTGAGATGAATTATCCAGAGCCGACGGGATGGCCACCTTGGCTTCAGTCGGCACCATCGACTTCAGTTCTGCCGACGTCTTGGTGTGATCCGCGATCATCTGGGTGGAAAAGGCCTTCTCCTCGGCGTTTCCACGCTCCTGGCCGATCTTGGCGGCCGCGATCTCCGTCATGTCGCTCATCGCAACCTCTTTAACGAAATCGGCCGTGGTTGGGCTGATGCCCAGTGTCGAATTCACGCCAGTTTTTTCTCCGACTGATTGGGCGAACGCCGTGGTCGATATCAGGAACGCCGCCGCAGCGAAGGTCAGTAGCTTGCTCATTTTACGCTTCCTTCTATTCGTGCCCGCGCCAATTCCGTCCCGCGGCTGTCACACTTCAACCCAACCGGTGCACCGTAGTTCCTGTGCGACCGGCACCACACTCTCGATGAGTTTTACCGGAGCCACTGGGCGGTAGTTCGGCCGCTACAGGCTCAGCCGATCATCGATAGGCCGCCGAATTCGCCGCCATATCGGATATCCAGATGGTGAGGCGATCGCCTCGCACAACGGCCAGCGTGCCTCCAATCTGCCGAACGTTCCAGCCGGGGAACCGGTGACCGACGCGATTCTGAGCCGTCTGCTACCTGGTCAATAGGAGCTGCTGCCGCTGAACGACTGGCGGCGGCTCCGGCGACGTCTGAGGGCGATTTCCCGACCAGTCACCCAGCTAAGAACCAGCAGACCTTTTCGCAGCCAAATCTTTCTCCCAACCGCATATCGATCTGCCGTCCAACGCGGGCGAGGCCGCGCGTTCAACGGCAATAAAGGACTCCAGCGCCGGACCCCGGGCAACGACCTCAAGGCGGCGGGCTTGGCTGTCGAGGCGTTGCAGGGCCTGCATCTCCTCGTCCCGTCCGAGCTTTGCTTGCAGCACCGCGGACTTCATCACTCGGATGGTCTCGTCGTAGACTTTCAGCGGAACCGGGTAGGGGTGCCGATCCTTTCCGCCATGGGCCAGTGAGAAGCGGGCGGGATCCCGGAAGCGGTAGGGAGCTCCGTGCACGACCTCGGCCACCATGGCGAGCGACCGGACCGTGCGCGCTCCGACGCCCGGCGTGAGCAGGAGTTCTGGGAAGTCCACGGGGCCGCGTTCGGCCGCTGCTGCCAACGTGCCGTGAAGGTGCCGCGTGAAGACGTCGCTAGATCGGACATCGTGATGCGCCGGCATAACGAGATGTGGAAGCAAGGCTTGCGCCGGCGCCTCGTCACCAAGCGCGGAAAGCTCGGAAACGATACGGTCGGGGCCCAAGCAGGTCAACAACTCCAACTGGGCGCTGCGAGAGGCCCCGGCGCGCCTGTCCGTGAGGTTCACAATCTCGCCCTGCACAGGTCCCGCGATTGCACTATGCGGTTCGTCGACGAAGCTCTTCAGGTCCTCTGAATGCCAATGGTACCGCCGCGCCTGCTTGTTGTCGCCGTTCATGCCCTGCTGCACGACCGTCCATTTGCCGTCGTCAGTCACGATGAACCCGTGCAGGTATAGATCGAAGCCGTCCTGGACGGCAGCGCTGTCGACTTTGGCGACCAAGCGGCTTGCGCGGGTGAGCTTAGCACCGTCGAAACCGACGCGCTCGCCCAGCAACCGCAATTCGTCTGGCGTCTTCCGCGAATGCTGTCCTCGTCCGCCGCAGACGTGGATGCCAAGCTCGCCTGAAAGCGGTCCCAGCCCGCGCTTGAGTGCGCCGATGACGCTGGTGGTGATGCCGGACGAGTGCCAGTCCATGCCCATGACCGCACCGAACGATTGGAACCAGAATGGATGAGCTAGTCTTTGAAGGAATTCATCCCGGCCGTAATGGTGGACGATCGCCTGAGCAATGACGACGCCGAGCGAAGACATGCGTGTCGCCAGCCAGGGCGGTACCCGCCCGCCATGCAGGGGAAGAATCGCGGTGCCGGAACGTCTTGCCATTTCGAATCGCACAATCCGTGTTCGGCCGAACCGTATCAGGCCGGCATACGTGGGTCAGGCCCTTTGATCATCGTGCGAACGTAATTGAATATCTCGGCGCCTCAACGGCGGGAATGCTGTGTTCCCATATTCGTCGCGACGCGCCGGTCATCATGTAGAGCGACCGGGGCTCGGCATCGATCGTGAAGCGATCCCAGTTCTCGCCGGCCGCCCGTTTGCGGAACCGCAACTTGGAGGCAGATCCCAGCGATAAGCCGAATATTTCGTCGAGATGCGGCTTGTCGCGGTGCCAGCCGATGCCGACCCCCACGCCGTATTCGGTACAGAGGATCCGCTGGATACGGACTGCAGGGCCTCCAAATGTCTCGACGTTTGCAACGATATCCGCCAGCCAGCCAGGGATCGGTTCGGCGCGCCTCAAGGCGCAGGTCATAGTCGTAGCGGAATCCGAACGAGGCAACCCGCCGCTTGCCTTCAAATTCGCCGCAATGAAAAGGCTGGAGCGGTCGGGTCTGACTTCCTAAGATAAGTTCCTGTTCGATCGCCGGCGTTACGAACTCGGCAGCGTAGCGCAGGCCTTCTGGCTCCGGACGCACTTTATCAAACAGGGTCAATTGCTCGGACACGAAGCCTCCATAGGCGGTGCCAAGTATGTAGGTTTCCAAGGCGCGGTTGAAAGGACCGCCTACGGGCAGGGTGGGGCTGCATTGGCGTCAGGAAATGGAAGTAAGTCCGGATATGGCAGGCGCGTTCAGCACTTGTCCCTCGGGCCCGAAGATAGATCCATGACACGGACAGTCCCAGCAGCTCTCGAAGCTATTCCAGTGCAGATGGCACCCGAGATGTGTGCACGCAGCGGAATGCTGATGGACATTCCCTTTTGCATCGCGATAAGCCGCAATCTTCCTTAGGCCCTGGCGTATGATTGCTCCCTCTCCGGGCTCCAATTCATCCGCAGAGCTGATTTCGCCCGGCGTCACATATTCTGCCAGATTTTTGAGTGCGGTGCTGTTTTCCATTACCCAGTTCTTAGCGGCCTTCAATGGCTTGCGGTCGGGCGCATACAGCTCCGTCCATTTGCTTTCGCCGCCCGTAACGAGGGTCGCATTCAGAATCGCACCCATCACGCCGTGGGTCAGGCCCTGTCCGGAGTCGCCGGTTGCGACGTAAATGTACTCCGACCCGGGGTTTTTGCCGATGAAGCCGGCGTAGTCGATCGTATCGAGCACCTGTCCCGACCAGCGATGGGTGACATCTTTCAGCATCGGCATTTTGCCACGCGCCCATTGCTCCAGGCGTTCGAAACGCTTGTCGGCGTCATCGACTTCGCCGCTCTTATGATCCTCGCCGCCAACCAGGACGAAATCCATGTGGTTATCCCCCGGCTGAAGGCGCACGTAGTGATAGGGTTCTTCCGTGTCCCAGTAGAGCGCATCCGGCAGGGCGCCGCGATTGATGGCGAAGCCAATGACATACGTCCGGTAGGGCGACGTTTTCGAATGCAGCGCTACGCGGTCGACGATCGATGAATTGGTGGCAACAACGGCATGGCCGGCGCGGATCAGACCCCGCGCGGTCTTAACCGTCACCGCGCCATTTTCTTCGACGACTTCATCTGCGGCCGTATTAGCAAAGAAGCGAACCCCGCGCTTTGCGCAGGCTTCGGCCACTCCCGCCAGATATTTGAGCGGATGAAATGTCGCTTGTCGGGGGTAACGCAGCGCGTGGCGGGTGTCGCATTCGTTGAGAGGCACACCGACCAAGCGCTCGACAGGGGCTCCTACCGCCCGCACAGCGTCGAGCTCCTTGTCGATCACGTCGGCCGGCATATCGTCGCCCTGAAACAAGTAGCCGTCGAGACGGCGAAAATCGCAATCGATCCCTTCTCTTTTCTGTATTTCTTCGATGCGGTCCACCGCCGCAGCCTGGCTTTGATAAAAGAGCTTCGACTGATCTTCCCCTTTGATTTTCTGCATCTCGCCCATCAGGTCATCGCATAGCGGTGCCAAATGGGCGGAGGTACGCGCCGTCATTCCGCCGGCTATCGGACCCCGATCAATAACGATGACCGAACGGCCGCGCTGGCTTAGCTCGTAGGCCGTCGACAGGCCGGCAATGCCGCTGCCCACGACGACTACGTCGCACCGTTCGTCACCTTGCAGCGGGATGGCCTGGGGCGCGACGGCAATCGACATCCAAAGAGATTTGCTGGTCATTTAAATTCCTCCTTTATAATGCATGCAAACGGCTTGGCGTATCACCGGTTCCCATCCGGCCAATGGCGCAAAGAATGAGGGAAATATCTCGCCGGCCCGCGGCAGCCTTTGCTTTGTAGCGGAGTACGGCGTGCTAGGCCGCTGATGCTCGTCGCGCCTCCGTGAACGAGAGTTGTGGGCTGTCGCCTGCCGAACACCCACTGACAATCGCGCGGAAGAGAGGGGCCGTTCGAGGGCGGCAGTTAGGAAAGTTCAGCGAATGGTCCATCTCTCGTCGGCATCCACGTACCCGCTATTCGCCTGGCTTCGTGGCTCGCCTTCTGATGTCGGGCATTCGAGGGGCGGACATTCCCTCGGGTATGGCCTGGTCGCAATTGCCGGAACCTGCTGCTCGGGATCGCAGCACTTTTTGCCGTCTACGGTCGGGATCCGACCATGGACCAGACCTTCATCCGGCATATGTAGACCCATCACGAGCAGGAAATTCTGCTAGCATCGATGGCTGCCGGAGAGCCGGCGACCCGGCGGGCTCTTTGCTCATGGTGGCGAGCCAAAGGGGAGAGGCCAAGATTCTCTTACATTGGTGGGCGAGCTGATTCGGTGAACCTATGCAGATCTGTTCGACGCACGAGCGCGCGTCGATGCCCGGCCTGCTCGACACGGCGGAGGTTGCGAGACTTGGGTCCACGGAGGGCTAATCCTTCGACGGCTAGGCCTCGATTTTATGACCTCACAAGGGGCCGGTAGCGATGGCGAATTCGCGGCTTCGCGATGGGAGCGACCCGGGTTTGTGTATATTGGCGCATGCCATCCGTCATGAGCAGCAAGGCGAGATTGCGTTGATGCATGGCGTGAGCGGCGAAAATGCTGTCGCTGTTGGTTTTCGAAACACGTTCGCCGACAACGTGAATCCCGCAAATTCCTGGAGCCGAGGTGAGGCCACTGAGTTGTGGGCCTCTCGCCTGCCGCTCTCGGCCCAAAGGAACATTCCATCCGCAGGGTCCTTATTGACCGTATAACGCTAAACGGGGTCGACGCGGTCATGTGGTGGAAGGTACTGAAAGAGGCTGCGGCCAACTGGTCGAACCACAAGGATGCGAGGCAGGGGGCCGCGCTGGCGTATTATTCCGTGTTTTCACTCGGTCCCATTATCGTAATCGCCATCGCCGTGTCCGGGCTGCTTTTCGGCCACGATGCCGTCACCGCACAGGTCATGTCGTCGATCAAGGACATGCTTGGCGAAACCGGAGCGAAGGCTATTGAGGCGATGCTCGCTGAGGCCAGCCGACCGGCTGCGGGCATTCTCGCTACCATACTTGGTATAGGAGCGCTACTTTTCGCCGCGATTGGTGTCGTCGTGCAATTGAAAGACGCGCTCAACGTGGTCTGGGAGGTGGAAGAGTCGAAGGGTTCCGGGATTTGGCACTTCGCGCGCAACTATGTGCTGTCTTTTCCCGCGGTTTTGACATTGGGCTTCCTGCTGTTGGTCTCGCTGGTGGTGAGCGCTGGCCTGGCTGCTGCAGGCAAATATGCCGCTACCTACATGCCAGAAGGCGTGCTGCACATCGCAAGTATGCTGTTTTCGTTCGTGGTAGTGATGGCGCTTTTCGCCATGATGTTCAAATGGCTGCCCGATGTTTCCGTCGGCTGGCGCGACGTCTGGCTGGGAGCGTTTCTTACCGCACTGTTCTTTGAAATCGGTAAGGCAGCGATTGGTTTCTACATCGGCAAGCAAGGCTTGGAATCAACCTATGGGGCAGCCGCTTCGATCGTCGTGGTGCTGATCTGGGTCTACTATACGTCGCAGATCATCTTGATGGGTGCGGAGACACCCATAGTTACGCGGAGCACAATGACTCGTTGAAGCGGATGTCGTGAATGCGGCGGCTTGCGATCGCAAGGCCGCCGCATTGATCGATTCAGGCCGCAGTTGAAGCCTTGGAGTTGACGCCTTTGCGCAGCGCCACCGTGTTGAGCTTGGTATTCGCCGCCTTCTCTTCGTTCAGATTTGTCGTTAGGAAGCGCACGATCTCGTCGTGACCGAGCTCTTCAGCCCAAGCGATCAGCGTCCCGTAACGGCAGATTTCGTAGTGCTCGACGGCCTGTGCGTTCGCGACAATGGCCGCGTCTAGCACGGCCTTGTCTTCGATCTCTCCGGCTGTTTCGTCGGCCTCCTTGATGATGCCGTCGATGGCCGGACATTTAGTACCGCTGGGCTCTTTGCCCAGCTTTTCGAAGGCTTTCTGAAGTCGCTCGACCTGCTTGTTGGTGTCTTCGAGATGGCCCTTCAGCCCGGCGACCAGGTCCCGGTTGGTGGCTTTCTCGATCATCTTAGGCAGCGATTTAACGATCTGCTGCTCGGCGTAGTATATGTCCTGAAGGCCATGAAGCAGCAAATCATCCATGGTTTTGATGTCTTTGGTGAAAAGACCCATTTCGCACCTCCTTTGGAATGGTGGCAATGGAACGCCGAGGTCTGCTGGCGGTTCCACATAAGTAAACGGCATGGCCGACAGGCAACAACTCATGCGAACCTGCTGGGACAGCTATGGATGTCTGGGGCGACATGCCGCGCGATTCAGGAAGCCCTGTTCGAGACGGCCATGAACGGCCAGGACGCTGAACGGGAGAATTGGCCCGTCTCCTTTACGACCGTCACCTTCGAACCTTGTATCCACCGAAGAGAGATTCTGGATGAGACAAGTCGGGCTGAAAAGTCGTAATCATATATGTCCGTAAAGATGGAAGTGTCGATGCTCGGATAAGTAGCCTTTGGAAAGACTTCATCGCTTAATACTTAGTTCAACCATTTCATTCGAGAACTTGCGGAACATTGCGATCCGCTCTTTTGTGAGCTCTTCAATGACGCGGAGTAACTGAAAGGGCGACCTAATCGACGCAAGCCTCGGTCCGAATTCAAGCGCAAATTGCATGTTGGCTTGTGCCATTTCCAACAGCTTTGCTTGATAAGCCCGCGCTGTTGCCGTGGCTGAAGAAAAATCAAAACCTTTCTTTAATTCCGTTTCGCTCATGATCTGTTTAACGGAGTCCTGCAGTGCTATCGCTGGACTCTCAAGAATGGCAGCCTTTTGTTTCGGATCGTTAGGACCCTTGGGAGACGATTTAATAGGGTCGGCCGCAACCGAGCGCACGCGGCTGAGTTTTGGGCTTCTAATAACAGCCGAATTGGTTCGCTGGGCCTTGGCGGCTATTTTCAGTCTGCGGGCGGGCTTTAACGCCGTTGTTGCTTTGCGTTTAGTCATTTGAGCACTCCAAAGACGATTTGAGACATTCACTGAAAAGCCAACATGCTGGGCAATTCAACGTTCCCTAATATGCTGGCGGGGCCCGCTTCCAAATAGTCTGAACCGATCGGGGCCTAGTATTTGCCGCCCTGAATTACCGTAAACTGGGGACGCCGACGCGAGGTTGGTGCCACGGGGGTCGAAAAGGCAACCGCGTCGTCCACGAGATCAGCGACCGCTATCAAATAATAACCTACACCGCTGAACATCACGGCAGGGGCAGCCCAGAGCAGCATCATCGGCATTATGTCCTCCTACTGAGCAAACACAGTGTGTTTCAAGTACCGTGGGATTTTGTTGTTCCCACTCCCGCCGAAGATCGCCAACTCTGTGCACGCTTCCTTGCTTGCGTGGACTCCTACCAGAGCCAACGATCAGTCGTTCTTCAAGTGCTGGGGGGCTCACGAGGCGGGCGCCGCATACTCACTCCGGGGCTTTGCGGTTGCTGTATTGCCAGCCCGACTTATCCGACATCGGATCGCGCGCGACGGTGCACGTCATCGTTTGAATGCAATTAGCGCACTCAAAGGTCCGGCTGTCATCGCTCTTTGACGCCGGGCTGATCATGGTCAGCATCATTCGTTTGGAACATCGCGGACAGCGGGGCCGCTCAATTGGGATCAGCGACGGTTCAGGACGGGCATGGGGTTGGGGCAAGTGATGTGCATCCCTTTTGGTCGGGCGGGAGCGCAACACTCTCAGTCACGGATGGAAGCCGATGGCCGAGCGGTGATCGGGATAATCTGGCATGTCCGAGAACCGACGTAGTGGTCAATATTGCTCACACCGGAAAAGTTAATGAAGGAACTATTTCGCGGCGCATGCGCCGCGGCAGGTCACCTTTTCCTCGCCTTCTTAAGAAAATTTTTCCGCGAATAAATGGCGCCGATGGAGCGCTTCATTTTCAGCGCGATCAAGGTGACGGCCATTCCGGAAACCAACAGTTTACGCAACTGATCGTCATCCGTAAGTGTCCAGGGGCGGCCAGCTGGACGGGGACCGCTCATTTCCCCTTCGCCTTCAGGCCCAGGTCTCCCAACGTGATGGGGAGACGTGTGACGCTTTTCGCCTTCATCAGTACGACGTTAATGGCCTTTGCCCGGCCGCGAACAGATGCCGGTGTCCGCTTCATCCGTTCCGCGATCGTTACTGAGGTGCGGCCTTCCGCGGCGAGCTTGCGAAGGCGATCGTCGTCTTCAGGCGTCCACGGCTGAATAATGCGCCTCTTCATTTTCCCTTTGCCTTCAGCCCCAGCGCTACGGAGAGGTTCGGCGCTGCAAGTTCGCTATCTATCCGTACAACAGCCGGAGAGTGCGCACTTTTCATTGAAGGACCACCACACTGCGAGACCGAAAGCATCTATGGCGAGCGCCAAAAGCATAGCCTTCGCGATTAGCTTTGCCCATTCCCAGTAAGACACGGACGCAATTTCCAGTCGGCATTATGGCCGCACCGCATGATGATAAAGTTCGGTCATCACAGGTAGGCGCCGGCCCGCATAGTGCCCTTCGCTTTTTGCCATGTGCCGGTCGCCGCTCCGACAGCGTGTCCGAGACCATCGGCGCGCTGCGCGGCTGATTAGGGAGCGGATCAGCGCAGGCGCGAAAGCCGCCCCGAGGGGCTTGGCTACCTATTGTTTCGCCGCGGGCGGAGTTGCTTCAGGAGCTGGCGCTGTTGCGGAGGGCTCGTCCATGGGGGCGGATCCCCGAAGTTCTGACGCTGCCACGCAGTTGCCGGCCCAAAGCTTGGTCCCCTTAACCGTTCCGACGAGCTTGCAGCCTTCTGCCGCTTTTGGCTTTACCTGAGCGAGCGGCTTCTCAAAACGGACTGGCAAGCCTTGCCGGGCACCGGCAGTCCGAGGCTGTCGAGTCTGCCGGATGCACGGTGCGGGCGGAGGCGGGCCGTCAGGACGCAAGAATGGGAGCTACCGACATGGGGGGCGGACAAAAGGCATGACGGACGCCGTCCGCTACATCAATGCGCTGGCTAAGAGTGCTCGCGATCCCTGACATTCAGCGCGAGGCGCGACCTCGGCCCCTAGGCTTTCCCTAGGCTGCCGTTGCCGACAGGAGCCCGGCTGACCCCTTAAGATGCCCTCTCCAACCTAAGATGCCCTGCTAATACCAAGGGCATCTTTCTGGCCACAACGTGGAGCGGCAGGGATACTGACCGGATGGTCCGTCTTAAGATTATGGACGGCTTGCAGATGCTGCCATGATCGGGGATAAACTCTGATGAACTCGGCGCAGCAAGCGGCTCATCAAGTCCTTCTCTTGCTCGGTCGTTGCGGTTGAAGGCTTTGGAAACTTTCGTCGGGGGTGTCTTGCCCACACGCGGAGCCCAGTCGAGAGGCGATGAAAGAGGTCTCGCCCATTCAATCGACCACCTTCAACTGATATGAGCTAGCACCGTCCCGTTGTTGCGGTGCTTCGGGCACGCCATTGCGAATAAATCGGCTCCAAGTACAAAATCTGCGTCCCACCTTTAGGATTTTGGTTGGATGCTTGCCATGCAAGTGAGGAGCATGGCGTTATAGGTGTCACCATCTGCACCGGCATGAACACGGCGGTGGCAGTTTGGGCAGAGAGCAATAACAAAAGCCGGGCGTTGTTGCGGTGCTTCGGGCACGCCATTGCGAATAAATCGGCTCCAAGTACAAAATCTGCGTCCCACCTTTAGGATTTTGGTTGGATGCTTGCCATGCAAGTGAGGAGCATGGCGTTATAGGTGTCACCATCTGCACCGGCATGAACACGGCGGTGGCAGTTTGGGCAGAGAGCAATAACAAAAGCCGGGTGATCCGGTCCGCCATCGCTCAGCCGTCGGATATGGTGAGGCTCAAGATAGGGACTTCCGTCTTTGCGTGTGAAAGGTGCCAACGAGTGGCAGCCTTCGCAGTTAGTTCCTGCGCGAGCCAACACGTAGTCACGAACGTCACGGCTACGCTCGTAAACGTTGCGAGGTGTGCCTGATCCCATTTTCGGCGGCGCAGCCGCTGCAGTCAAAGCCTTTGCAAGGAGACTGGTCAGATCAGCGTTAGCAGGAGCCCCTTGTTCATCTACAATCTCGCTGATCGCTTCAAGCGGCCTGAGCTCAAATATTATCGCATTGCGCTCGTTGCCCTGTCGGTCAGGTGATCGCTCATAGTGGAAAGTATCGCAAATCATTTCTCCTTCAAATCGGAGGCCCGTGGCAGTCTTTCGGAATAGAAGGAGACTTTCCCCGCTGGCCGAGTGCTCGGCGACGGCTTTGTTGCCGCCAATTAGCTGCATGTCGCCAACTTGACCTTCCCCAAAATATTCAAAAACGCCATCTGACCGAAGGCGGTCGGCATAGCCGTGCTGGAGACCCTCTTCACCAGTGATAATGATGACGAGAGGATAGTCTTTTGGCGTGATGATACCGCCCTGTTGTTGTCCACCAAATCGTGCATGAATATCGTTGCGCCGGTTGTAGACTCGACCGATTTCAAATCCCACACTCATTGCCCCTCCGGCAGCAGGCATTCGTCGTTGGCTCGTAACGCACAGTAACACTACCGTTCTCCCGACCACCACGTCGAGGGCGGATCGCTAACGGAAAGATTAATTGGACGCGGCGCGACCAGATGGCTCCGCTTGTAAGGATAGTTAAGGGGACTTGGTTGGCGGGTTCGTTACGGGCATAGGAGAGACGATGTTAGTCGAGGGCGCTGAGTTCGTTGGTTGGACAGACGTGATCGCGTTAGGGCTTTGGAACGCCTTAGTGATCGAATCCTTGAAAAATGGAAACAATAGCGCCGCTGCTACCGTCAGCACGATGACCGCATGAGTCTTAAAGGCCTTGAGATCATTTATCTCTTCTCTTAATTCCTCAATGTGTTTTTCGACTTGATATGCCGTAGTGAATTTTCCGGAAATCTGATTGATGTTCTTGGATGGAAGATCGAGGTAGCCCTTCTTTATCTGCTTCCGCGATATCTCTTCGGCCAAATCTGCCAACCAAATCGGAAAAATCTGTTCACCCCTTTTGAGATGTATTGGAGACGGCCCTGCATTGAACACGGAGAAGAGAAGCTTCCCGCTATATCCCGGATCAACATGAAAGCCCGAGATGTTGACCAATCCGGAAAACTTAATTGAGGCACGAATCGATATAAAGCCGAGCGCGCCGTGGCTTAGGTACCCGGAGGGAATTCGCGATTGCGCAGAAGCAGCTTATGGAGAGCAACTATAGCGGCGCAATCGAAGTCCCCATGCTTCGGCTGTAAGCTTACACTCGAGCGAAGCCGTCAGGCGATCACTCTGCTCGGCGGCTTTGTTCGGCTCAACCGAAAATATATTTCATGTCCGCCCTCGATCGAGTGGCGTCCCATCCGCCACGGCGTGCGTTAATGCACTGGTTCCTACAGAAATGCCCGCAATCCCCTGAAGGCTCGCCTGCCCGACCGGCCTTGAACGATTTACACTCGTGGAAAAGGCTCCTGCGGCTGTCGCCGAGCTGGGCGTTGGGTGCATCCTCCACGATCTGCTTGACTATTGGATGCTGCCAAAGCTTCGCCCGCCGAACCATGAGGTCCGGCACCGGGGGCTCGCCGCGGCCGGGAAATCCGAAGCCATCGGTCTCAATCTCGCAGTTGAGCGACGGCACGTACTCGCCGCGGTCAGCCTGAAGCTTGTGCCAATAGGCCTTCATGGAAGCGATGTGCTCTTGATAGTTTTCGAAACCCGGGGGCTTCGCCCATCGACCCGACGCGAAATTCACCGTCGTAGCGATGCCTTGCCTCAAGCTTTTTTGCTCGCGCGCAGCCTCCGTCTTTTCTTCGGCTAGCGCATTCGAGGCCAAGACATCGGCATAGAGTTCGAGCAGCATCACCGTCAGTTCGTCGCTAATCATGCCGTCGAGCGGAGAAGATGGCGCCGGCTGCAGGGCTTCCAACTTGATGATACGGGCTTCTACGTTGCGGACGCTCATTGCAGAACGCCCTTCAGCGCATACTTCGCTATCCATTTCTCGGGGGGTGAGGCACGATGACAATTGGGCCCGTGGCGTTCGCTATTGCCGCTCGCTCTTCTGGCGTTGGTGGTTCGCTGACGTGAAAGACATATTGGCGCGGCGGTTTGCGGAATTGTTCCAGTTTGGCGATCCGCCCGTCGAAGTTTCGGGTCATTGGCTCGTCATCCTTTCCAGGCGCTCCAGACGTTCGGCCAGTTCGGCCGTCTCGAATGCCTTCACATAGGCCTCGATCAGCTTGGAGATTTCGCCAGCGTCGGCGGGCGTAAGGTCGCCAGCGGCAACGGCGGCAAGAACGGCAGCGACCGTTGCTGCAGCATCCTGAGCGCTGTTGATTGGTGGCAGCGCGAATGTCACCGGCCGGTCTTTGCGGGCGGGCAGGATCCTATCGAGGCAGAGCCGCAAAGCCGCCATGTCGCCCGTCAGGGCAAGGTCGATCGCTTTCTGGGTCAGCGCCGTTGCTTGCCCATCCAACAACGTTTCCAGAGCCAGAGTCGTGGAATTACGGGAGCCTTTAGGGCGGCCGTCCGGATTGCCGGATTGCCCTGGCTTGAATCTCGTATCGGCCTGTTTCCGGCCTGTATTTTCAGGGCTTGGCATCAATGCTCCAAATATCGAGCCGGCGAGCCGAGCGAGGCCTTGGCTTTTTCGGCTCCATGACCCGCCTCATGACTGCGATGCGTGAATCATGGGCGCGTCATGACGAAAACGGTAGACTTAAGCTGCGAAGGTTGCGGAGATCGAGAGGATTGGCGACCTTGGCCCGACGGCAATCCGCGACCACAAATCGGTTGGTTCGTGACTCTGCATAATGTCGCGGGAGCGAGCGGAAGCAGCGCGGACAGATCATGATCGCGAGGCGTGACTTCGGCTTGCGAACGAGCGGTCAAATATGGCGGATGCAAAAGAGCGCGTCGTGGCCGTCTACGAGGGCCTCGGCTTGTTCTTAGCAGAATCGTCATCGTAGCACTCAAGTTCAATGCGGTTGACGATGTGGTCGCGTTCAAGGAGATAGGCTGGGTAAATGTCCATCTAAACCATCTGCCCGTGAAAGTTCAGGAAAAATAGTTTGAAGCAGAACGAGGCAAACGCTCTTCAAAACTCGACCAACGCCGAAGCGCCTCGCGAGGGGTGTGGCTTTGTAATCAAATAAGAGCAATGGCCGGCAGCAAGCATTTGGCAATGGTCGCGTCTGTTCAACAACCGTTCCGGCCGTGTACGGGTTACGAGAGCAAGTTGGCGCTTCCAGGCGTGGGTACTAGCTAACAGGCTCATCTGTGCCCCGAACGGTTGCGCTTTTCGGGGTCGCGTTCTGATCTGGTTGCTTGAAATACAATCCCACTTCACCGGTTGGGTGCGGAACGTGTTTTCTTGTGACTTCACCCGCTGCTGCCATCTTTTTCAAAGTGTGTTTGACACTAGAGGGTGACCACATGCCCAGCTGCTGCCAGAGCAACCGGCTCGAGACCGCGTTCGCTTCGCCCTCAGGCACTAACTTGATGAGTTCAGCAGATATGGACATGGTCGGTTTCAACCCATGGGGGAGTTAACAGAATTGCACGCCGATCTTTCCCCGTCGCCAGATGACCCCGCAGAGCCGGTGCCCTCTGTCGCCCTCATTAAATGCTAGATCAAACCGGCTCGGCACCTTCGTCCAAAATTTGACACGCTTGGTTTGCGCGTCCTGTGAACACGATCCAAGCCGATAGATGGCGGACCCCGAACTTCCGCAAATGTTTCTTGGGCGCTCGCATCGGGAAAGTGTGCCCCTTTACGATTGAGAAGAGTTTAACGATCTCCGCCGGTGCATTACCGGTGGTTTTTTGCGCTTCGCGCGGCTGGTTTGGCGCGGGTCTTCTTGGACCGCTTTTCGGCTGCGGCGGTACCACTGCCGCCCTTGATTCTCGCCTTCAATGCATCCCTCGGGCCGGTCGACCGCCGGATGCCGGTAACGGTATATGACCCTCCGCACGGTTCAATTCCTTCGTTTGGCGTATCGCCTGATGGGTCGTCGGGTTGAGGAATGGTCCTTGCCGATAGACATCACATCAAGGAGATGGAACATGACGCACTTCAACTCTGAAAATCGCGAACTGAGCATCGAACACCTCGATGTGGCGACCGGCGGCGGTATGCATTTTTACGGCATGGGCTGTTCGGTCAATCAGAACAACGCTATCGGTGAGGTTGCGGATGCCGCGGGCTCCGTTCCTGTTGTCGGGGGCTTTCTCAAGGCCGTTGTCGTAGCGGTGGGGCGCGGTGTCTGCGCCGCCTAGCAACGCATCATTCGAAGCCGTCCTCGTGGCAACCGGGGACGGCTTTTCGCCGACCCTGAAGGGCCGGGGCCACGCCGGAACGGCTCGCGGAATCGGAACGGCACACAAGCGGTCGAACCGGTTCTGTCGAGCATGTTGGAAAGAAACGATGACGCGGCCACTCACCGCCGAAGAGGAGGCTACTCAGGGGCACTCTCAAACGCCGGGCTCGCATCAAGGTTTACAGTTGGTGTCATTGGATGAGGTCATGTTTGACGGTCAGTCGCGGACTCTGGGATTAGCAGCCGAACCCACCGTTCACGCGGCGGTTTCCTTTGATTTCACCAATCACTGCCATGCTGTAGACGATCGACGGCGACAATGAGATCGGGCCGCGCAAGTACCTCGACTAACCGGTTCAGAAGGTGCTCGTTATCGTGCGGTCGGGGTTCCAGATACTCTTCAAGGATCTGTTGGGCTTTGCTCACGGCTTCGAGAGCTAATTGCCGGTCGGTCATCAGATACTCCCACTCAACGCGATCCAGGGGCTTTAAGCAAAATAGTCTCAATTAGTTCCGCGTCGATTAAGCACCCGGCGGGTGGACGTCGGTTACGTCTGGACGGGACGTCCATCGAGCCTGGGGACGGCTATCCTTAGCCAAAAGTTCGAGCCAAAAAGTATCACAGCCGGCAACGTTTTTGTCGCAGCATGGTTAGAAAATCTTTCTCGGGACATTGCTGATGGATGAAATCGAACGATATCGCCGCAATGCGGAAATGTCATTGGAGCAGGCCAAACTTGCGCGCACCGACCACGATAGAGACGCGTGGTTAAAGTTGGCCGCCGAATGGTCGGAAATGGCGGTCGTTAAAGAGCGTCGGTCTGTCGCGGCGCGTCACTCACGATAACGTCGTGCGGGATTGCGACTACGGCTCTTTCTCGGTCGTGACGGTGGATGCCAACACAGCTATCTGGCTGATTGGCGTAAATAAAAATCAACTCGCAGGTTCTGATTTTACTTTTTCATAGTTGTGTATCGGACAATCCTTGTCACGCGAGTAAAATATGGGGCCACCAAGGGACTGTCGCGGTCGCCTTGGTGATATGCTGCCAATGCAGCGAGGTCCCCGTCCAGGAACATCTCCAGGGCCGGTTTGCTGACCACCCACACGCTGCCCCCTACTCGGCGGCCCAAGCCGTGCTGCTCGCACCAATTTCTCAACGTAGAGTCGGATTTGCCCGCTCTTGCAGCAGCCTCCTTCAGCGACGTCCCCTCGCGGGGATCGTAGGGAATGAGGACGCAGAAGTTCGGCTCCTCGGGCGCCCTCATGGTTCAACCTTGCCCAGGAGGGTTGCCAAAGGTCCGGTTGCCCCGCCTGATCTTGCTAGCGCATGCCGAATAGTCTCAATCGAGCAACCATGTTGGAGAGCGATTGAAGCGACTATCGCGGCGTCTTGGGCGTTCGTCTCCGCGGCAGCTCCGACCTTCGAACCGTTGATGAAAATCTCTGCGATCCGGCCATCCTCGAACCGGCCGATGCCGCCGGTATAAGACTGGCCGTCACACTCGAAACGGTACAGCCAATGCGGTCGGCGGTCGTTCAGACGCTGTCTGGAGGCGGTCATTGCGAGCCCCCGTTTTCTCCATGTGCGCCCGGATTGTCCATGTGCGCCCTGTCCCCGGAGGGGGCGCACATGGTGTTTTTGGGCGCACATGGTGTTCCGGGCAGGCTCAGGACGTACCGGGCGCCCGGACCGAAACCCTCCCGAGCGGCCACTACGCCAAGTTTCTTTCTGGCGTCCCGGAATGCCTTGTTCTGCCGTAGCGGCCTGTCAGCCGCCAGCAGTGTGGCCGCCCGGGCCAAGGCCTCAACCTCCAGAACGTCGCGTGGTCCTTGGGCCAGAACCTCGCCCAAAAACTCAGCTGCGTCATCCTTCGAAGTCTGCCCTGCTGTCGACGATCCCCGGCTTTCGGACGCCGTCAGGGCCTCGTCGATCGACTGTGAAACGTAGTCGCTCTCAAAGAAGATATTCGATGAAAGAATATCGTCCTCGACGAGGCGCTGTTCCATCCGGAAAGCTAGGCCCTTGCACTTCGCCCCGAGATTGTTTTTGGCCTGCAGCAATAGCCGCCGCTCGTCGTCTTCCGGATCCTCAATGACGGCAAACGCGGCTCTGGCCGCCGCGACGAATGCGATTGAGCCGGCAAAGCGATTTAGGGCGCTCTGGTTGCCCCCGCTACCGCCCTTGTTGAGATGGGTGACCGCGACCACGGCGATTCGCAACCGATTGGCAATGTCCGCTAGCGGCTCTAAAACCTCCCGAGTTTCAACATTACCGTTGCCATCCGATCCGCCCATGTATGCAGAAATCGGATCGACTATGATCAATCGAACGCATCCAATTTCCTTCGCTTTCGCTTCGAGCAAGTCGACGTCAGTCTTGAGACTGAAAGTCTTCCGGCCGGTCCCGTCCGGCTTTGTCGCCGCGGCAACGATGTGAACGCGACTGGTATTGGCGCCCGCCGCCATCAACCGCGGGATAATGGTGTCCTGGATGCCATCTTCCGCGCTCATGAAAATAACATCGCCGGGATTCGTTGAACCCTCACCACACGGCCACGCCCCGCCATTCGAGACGACTGCCGACATAAAAGCGGTTAGCTGACTCTTGCCTGGAGGGCCGCCAAGCAACACCAGCTTGCGCCCTCAGGAATTCTGCCCGGCCAAACCCAAACCAGCTTCTCGGGTTTGAGGTCGCTAGCACGTTGGCTGATAAGGCGGCGTTGCAGCTTTGCCGGTGACGATAACGGCGGCAACACGACCGACGAAATCGGGGCCGGGATGCTGGCCACGCACCGAGCAATCTCTTCCTGTATTTCGGATTGATCACAGCCGAAAAAGTCGTGCACCGTCGCAATGTCCTGGAGCCGGTCGACAACTACATTTTTCGGCAGCCACTGCCCTGCCACGGCTTCAGCCAATGTGGCTGCTGCCTGCGGTGAAGCCGTCTTGCTCGGCGGCGACGGCATCTCCGACTTCGACGGCCTGCATTCCCGGAAGAACAATGACGAGGTGCAGTTTTACGCCTTCGACATGCTGGTGAGCGAGGCGCCGACATCCGAAAGCTGCCCCTTCAAGCCCCTCTTGAAGGAGGCTGAGCGTCGCTGGAAAGAAGCCCGAAGCGCACTGCTTAGTTTAGATCGCAAAGAGCCTACGAGCAAAGCGCGACGTTAGAAACCAGTTGCCCAGTTGGTCTTCTTTAATTGGCACGCAACGCTCGGTCTCGCTCGGTACTAATACCAAGTTTTCCCGAATCTCCTTTCCGGCAGTAAACTCCGCTGTTAGGTTTTACGGTGGCGCTTCATTAAAACGCCGCCGGGAGCTCTTTGGAATGCCCCGTCCGCGCTAGCCCCCCGGACGGGGTTTTCATTTGTCTAATCTGCCATTGATCGAGGCATCAGAAATAAGATTTCGCGGCGAACGGCGTATTGAAATGATAGCGTTCCAGAAGGATGCTGGGCTGCTCAACGGGGCGTGCGCCCCTAACAGCAAAAGCCGCCACTGTGATTCTCGGCGGCGGCTTCCTTGCAGTCCTTGCAGTCAGTCCGACCCAGATGGTCAACCGGGACTGTGGCGGCATTTGGCTAATGTCGAGTTACCCGACCCACAAAAAAGCCGCCGGCGAAGCGGCTTGAACCTTAAGCACCGTGACCTAAAAGTTTGCGGTAGGTTTAAGCCATGTCGAGCGATTCGCTATCCCAGGGGACAGCAGATGCAAGAGTACCGCGCTTACCTGATCGGCCGGGACGGGCATATCCAGCACCGCGTTGACCTAATCTGCAGGGACGAAAACACAGCAAAAGAACATGCCAAGCAGTTAGTGGACGGTCATGACATCGAGCTATGGCAGGGTGCCCGAAAGCTGGCCCGGTTTTTCCATAACGAGCAAGACCCTCGGAACTTTTGAAACAAACCCAGCGCGACCTGCATTGTCACCCTATGACGCGCAACGACGAATACCGAGCAAAAGACACAGGCTTATTCGGCAGCATGGGCTTGGGGTTCGGCAATCGCAACGCTTACGGCTCAACTCCGGTCCGAGCGCTTACGGGCAGAAGCGGACATCAACCTACCGACAGTCCCCGCTAACCGTCGAAAATGAGCCGAAGCTGACATCCGACCACCACTACTAACCCCTTCCGGGATGCAGTTTGAGCCGGTACGATGCCGCCACCTAAGCCTGGGACGGAACATGAGGCGGCGCGAATTTATCCTTTTGACCGGAAGCGCAGCGCTTTGTTCGTTCTCGGCGCACGCGCAGCAGGCGGGAAAGGTGCCTCGGATAGGCTATCTTGGCGTCACGTCCCCTTCCGATAGGCCGCCTCTACTCAACACGTTCCGGCAAGGGCTGCGCGAGCGCGGGTGGATTGAAGGCCAGAATATTGTCATCGACTATCGTTTCGCAGAGGGTCGGCTCGATCGGCTACCCGACCTTGCGGCCGAGCTGGTCCGGCTCAAGGTAGACGTCATCGTATCGTTGGGGACGCAGGGAGTGTCGGCAGCCAAGAACGCCACCAAGACGATCCCCATTGTTATGATTGGCGTTCGCGATCCGGTTGGCACAGGGCTCATCGCGAGCCTCGCGCGCCCGGGCGGGAACATCACCGGGGTGTCCGGCAGCGCCGGCCTTGAAATCGTCACCAAACAGCTGGAACTGCTCAAGGAGACCGTTCCCAAAAACCGCCGCGTGGCCATCCTCTCGAACCCGGCCAATGCGTATCACCAGCTTGCGATAAAGGAACTGAACGTCGCGGCCCGCTCGTTCGGAGTGCAGCTTCGACTCCTGGAGGCTCGAGGTCCGAACGAGTTCGAGGACGCATTCGCGGCGATGGCCAACGAGCGCGTGGGAGCACTCCTCGTCCTGTCAGATGTGATATTCAACGACCACCGAGCACGGGTTGTAGATCTCGCAGCAATGAACCGCCTGCCGGCAGCTTACGGCATCAGGGAGAGTGTGGAGGCCGGGGGTCTAATGTCTTACGGGCCGAGCTTCCTCGATTTTTACCGGCGCAGCACCGCATACGTGGACAAGATCCTGAAGGGCGACAACCCAGCCGACCTGCCCGTTGAGCAGCCAACGAAGTTCGAGCTAGTCATCAACCTCCTGACGGCCAAGACGCTCGGCATCGAAATTCCTCAAACGCTGCTCTCGCTCGCCAACGAGGTGATCGAATAGTTTTCGATGTCCGCTATTGGCCCTTCGGGACATAGCCCGGTCTGCTACGCCCAGTGCCTTCGCTGGCGTGGTGCGGAGGGCTTCGTGAGTGCGACAGAGGTGTAATGCGCGACGTAGAGCTAGACCGCTGCGCCAAAGATTTAAGAAAGTTAGACAATCAATTGTGGAAGGGTTCAAGCCAAGATAAAATCACCAGCGGAAATCATAACCCTTATGCCGGGGCCAATATGAACTACCGTCATTTTGAGATTGAAACTTTCGAGGTCGGCCGCGGTTTATGGCACGCCCGTCTCCGCGTGTCGATCGCAAGCTATAGACCTTGGGCATGCCATCACCGCCCCGGCATGAAGTCCCATGCACGCCCGGGTGGAGAGGGATGGCGGCTCATCCCGCAATCGGTCGCAGGGTCCTCCTGAGGGCGTGAGTTAGTGGGGGGGACCGCGCGACCCTGCCGTATGAATATTTGCAAATCATCGCATCTTTACGACCACGACGGCTCGAAGCAGCGGCGACGGGAGGGTACCCGCAGTCTCCTACGTCTTTTGTCATTTTTCGGCGGCAATATATGCGCGCACCCTTTGAGCAAAAACGGGGTCTAGAGCTTCAATCTTTGTGCAAATTTCGTCGCAGATTTCTTGAAGTACAAATGACTCGTTCATTCCCAAGAGAGAGTCCACAAACCGTGCAGGTGATTTAATACGAGTGTCGCCCGGGAGCGCGGATGTTCCCTCGTCGTCGAATGCGAAATGCCGCAGTGAAAACGTGCCATCTGTTCTTCTTGTGCAAACAATTTGCTCCGTCCACGTGCTGACCATGGTTGCCCGCTTTTCTTCCCAAATTACAGCGCGTTCAGCCATAATTGTAACCTCAAGATTTTTTGCTAGCTAATAATGCAGGGTAAGGCGGCCACCGACCGCCACTGTGGCGCCGTTACCATAGAGGTCCATAGTTTTCAGCTGCACCCGGTTCCGAAACACCGAATTAGGTGTTTTATGGGACAGGAGGTGCGTCATGGAGAGAAGGTCAGTTTACGCGGGAGGTCAAGCTTGAGGCGGTCCGGCTGCTCAAGCCAGCGCGGTGTTTCGTATGCGCAGGCGTCAAAAGACCTTAGAATTCAAGATACCCCCATTTTAGGATTGAAAACGTCAAATCGCTTGCCGCACAGGCAGCCCGGTGCGGACCCGGTGGGAATGCTCTTCGGAAGCAGGATGCCAGAATATAGCGTCTTTCCGACTGCCCGAAGATTGCGGAGCACGCACGACCCCATCTGCCACCTCGTCGCCGACGTTGGCGACCTTTCGGTCGATCGCATGCAGATCGCGGAGCACCTTCATTCAGCGCTCTTTAAGCAGCCAGTCCGCCGCTTGGGAGGCGTAGGAAGCGGACTGAGAAGATCGCCCGGGTAGCCGTCGTGCTTGATTTCATGGACCCACAGCGGGCTGGACGGTGTCCGCGCCACCTTCGACGGCTGGCACGGTTCGATGAAGCGGGGAAAGTGCGCCATGATGCCGATTGCTGCCGGTCTCTTCCGCTGGAGCGGGCGCACGCTCAGGCCGCCTTGCATGGGTCGTACAGGCCATCAACTAATTTTTCTGCCGCGCTCAGTAAAGGTGCAACATCGGGATCATCAGGGTAAGCGGTGGCCATCTCTGGAACGTTTGGATACCGAAAAATGTGTTTCTCGTAGTATTTCGACGCCTTTTCAATTTCGCCGATCTCTTGGTCTGTTAGCTTCACAAACTCTTCCAAATTTTGCTTCCGTGTCTCGGCGAGGAGTTCGACAATGCGATGTCGGAAATTCTCGGCATCCGTCCTTTTCGTCCCCTTGAGCGTCAAGAACGCTTTAAACGACAGCTCGATGCTATGGCAGGCGAGGTATTTCCCGACGGGGTGCCATTTGCTGTCTTCTTGCTGACTTTCGTGCGCAACGACTATCCGCGCGGCTTCAAGAAATTTTCTGGCTGTGAATATGAAGCCGAATGTACTGACGTTAATATACGCCGTGGAAACCTGCATCACGTGTGTTTTGATCTCCGCCATTTTCAATCGTTCCCTACGCGAACAGGTCCGCGCCAGCTTGCGTGAACTTCACGAACGTCCCGCTCTCATGCATCGCCAGCCAGCCCCGCTCGATTGCGAGCTTGATGCCCGCGCCGTACTCCGCCGGACTGCCGCATTTCGGGATCGGCGAACGGTCTGTCGGCAGTGTACTTGTTCAAGGTGTCCCTTCTCACCGCTCCCCCGGCCAACAAGTCGAGGGCGGATCGCTGGCTGAAATCTTGGTCGGTCGCAGAGTGGTCCGAAGGCGGCTCTCAATTCAACCCCGATGATTGCGGGTCAGGCGGCCCTCAATGCCGACTCGCGGTCGAGAAGATAGCCCCGATGGCATTCATCGACCACGATGAGATCATACTGATCTATAGGTGGGGCCTCCGAGTCGTCTGCCGTGAACAGCACACGTTTCACCAGCCCTTGGATCGTGCAGATGTGAACTTTGGTTTCGCTGTCCGGTGTTATGTCCTCGAGTTTCTTAAGCCCAAAGATATCGGCGAATGCCCTGCCAGAAACGATCTTGGTGGTCGAAAATTCGCCCGCCGCCTGATGTCCCAAGGCTGACCGATCAACCACAAAGCAAATGCGGTGGAATCGTTTAGTAGCCAGCAACCGATAAAGCATGGCTATTGCCAGCTTGGTCTTCCCCGTACCGGTCGCCATGGCCAGAAGCATGGTGCGGCGTTCCGCTTCCAATCCCTTCTCAACTGCTTCGATGGCATGCTGTTGATAGTCACGAAGCGGAAAGCCGAAATCAAAAGGCAGGTTCCTGAGGGCTTCGGCGGCAGCGTCCTGATCGATTGCCAGTAGTGCGGTGAGGCCCTCAGGCGTCGGCCAATCGACAAGTGCTCGGCGATGATTGGCGGCCCGGCGTGTATCGCGGAACCAGATGCCGCTCTCTGTCTCGATCTGCTTGAGATACGACCGTCCGTTCGCCGAAAAGACAAACGGGACGCGGTGAGCGCCCCACGGTCCTCCCGCGAATGCGAAGTCAGCCAATTGAGCAAGTCCTGCAGAGTATCTTTCTGCTTGATCGATAGCTGCAGACACGTTCTTTCGATTCCGCTTTGCTTCGACGACGCCGACAAGGGTGAGGCCACAGAATAGCGCGTAGTCGGCAGGGCCACTCTCGGTAGGCCACTCCGCTATCGCAAGATTCCGCCCTTTGCTGGGGCGCGTCCCATCTCCGTAACGGAGCAACTTGGAATCGACCTCCCACTCGCGATCACGGAGCTGCTGGTCAATTAATGCGCGTGTTGCTGACTCATCTAGGTCATATTGCGCAGCAGCCCGTAGTCCCCGCTCAACAAGGTCCTGCGCATCGGTAATTGGGGCTTTCTCGGCCTCAGCTTGTAAATCCGAAAGTCGTTGCTCAACCCCAGCATTCCTGAAAGGCCGATCCTCAAATACATTAATCGGTTCGGACAATTCCGAACCAATCGCAAGCGGGGGGGAGGCCAAACCGTTGTCGGTGGGACCTGTGTGCTTGCTTTCCAGTTCAAAAAGACGGCTGACAAGCTTAACTTTATCGTTTTCCAGTTCTTGGGCGAGACTTTCCCAGACTGCCTGATCGTCTGTCTGCCGCTTTAGCCGCTCTTCAGCTGTTTCGAGGGCGGTCGCCTTGTCTGCCGCCATTTTATTTGCGACGGCAGCAGCGGCTTCAACTTCCTTTATTCGAAGTTCCAAACCTACGATCTTTGCTCTGAGTTCCGCCGTATCGTCGGACGGTTCAGGAGGCGCAATAAAGCCACCGGGATTGAAATTGGACTGCTTGCCATAAGTGCGGTGAAACCAAATACCGAGCTGGCGAGCAAATTTTAGTGCGGACATCGCCTCAGCGTGGGTCCCCTTTGCCTCATGGACCGCTGAGTTTCCAACCTTACGCAAAAAATGAAAAACGTCGGCGGTCTCTTTCGGCATCACTCGGGCGTACGAAAGCTTTCGAAGCGTTTCCTCGAAGGTCTCTCGTTCATCGCGATACAGCGCGTGTCGAGCGGCAATGATCTTCGACAATAACTCAGCGAACTGCCGAAGTTTGAACAGGGAGATAGCCGGGTCTTCTTTGAAATAACGCTCTGCTTGTCCACCAAGCTGAACCAGCATTGGATCGTGCAAGATCAAAAAGCCGAAGTTGACCGTAGGTGTCATGCAGTTGAACAGCCCCTGCTGTAGATTGCATGCTTTTCGAAGTTTGGCGAGCGGGTGGGTGCGCCGTGGTTACTCGGTGGTTCCTCCCTTTGATGAAAAAAAAGGAAAGCGAATAACGGACGGAAAATATCTCAACATTTCAATATGGTAGCTGGTGCTGCCAGACAGGATTGAACTGTCGACCTCTCCATTACCAATGGAGTGCTCTACCACTGAGCTACGGCAGCATGCCCGGTATCCGAGGAATCGGCCCAAAGGGCCCCTGCAGGCGGGCGGTTCTTGCCACAAGGACCCCTCTTGCGCAAGCACGCGGCGGGGTCGGGAAGGGCTCAAAACGGGCAAAAATCTGGGTAGGACCCTGCCTGGCGGTGCAATCGGGCCGACTCTGGGCCAATCCGGTTCCATTTCGTCGGCCGGCGACCTCAGGCGCCGTGCGGACGAATCATTGCGGGTGTCCGGAGAGGCGATTGCGCGGTGGGCGGGCGAAATCCAATATGTTCGGACGGTAGAGAGCGCCACGGCGCACGCAAACAGGCCCAGGATGCAGGACGATCAGGACAAACGCGGGGGAACGGCCAAGCCTGATGTGAAGGATTCGCGACATCAGCGCTTGAAGGTGGCGCTGCGCGAAAATCTCAAGCGGCGGAAGTCGCAGGCGCGCGGGCGCAGCGATGACGCTGCCGCACCTTCCGAAATCGCCGATGCCTCCCTAGATGACGCAGGCGGAGCAAAGCCGGGCCAGTAGCGGACAGGAAATTTCCAGCCGCTCGCCGGGTGGCCAGCTCTCCGCAAAAAAGCTGAGTTCTTTTTTGGGTGGCGACATGAGTGCAGACACCACGACAGCCGGTCCGGCGGCCGGCCAGGCTTCCTTCGCCTTTCCGCGCCACGAACAGACCTTCCCGACGCTGACGTCGCACGAAATCGAGCGCATGCGCCGGTTCGGCGAATTGCGCAGCTACAAGCACGGAGAAACGCTGTTCGAGACCGGCAAGCCCGGGCCGGGCATGTTCGTGGTGCTGTCGGGCCATGTCGCGATCACGCTGCGCGACGGCCTCGGCCATGTCACGCCCGTCATCGATCAGTGCGTTGGACAATTCGTGGCCGAGATCGGCCAGCTCTCCGGCCGCGTCGCGCTGGTCGACGGTCATGCCGAGGGCGATGTCGAAACGCTGCTGATTCCGCCGGACCGGTTGCGGGCGCTGCTGATGGCCGAAGCCGATCTCGGCGAGCGCATCATGCGCGCGCTGGTGCTGCGCCGGGTCAGCCTGATCCAGGGCGGCGTCGGCGGCCCGGTGCTGATCGGGCCGGCCTCGCTCGGCGACATGGCGCGCTTGCAGAACTTTTTGACGCGCAACGGCCAGCCGCATCATCTGCTCGATCCCGAGAGCGACAAGGACGCCGCCGATCTCGTCGAGCGTTATTCGGCCGCGCGCAGCGATCTGCCGCTGGTGGTGTGTCCTGACGGCACCGTGCTGCGCAATCCGTCGGAAACCTCGCTGGCGCTCGCTATGGGCATGATCACCAACCATGCGCATGACAAGCTCTACGATGTCGCCGTGGTCGGCAGCGGTCCGGCCGGGCTTGCCACCGCTGTCTATGCGGCGTCGGAAGGGCTGTCGGTCGCGGTGTTCGACTCGCGCGCCTTTGGCGGACAGGCTGGGGCGAGTGCGCGGATTGAGAATTATCTGGGATTCCCGACCGGCATTTCCGGCCAGGCGCTGGCCGGGCGGGCCTACAACCAGGCGCAGAAATTCGGCGCCGAGATGCTGATCCCGGTCTCGATCCGCTCGCTGGATTGCACGAAGCCCGATGGTTTGTTCGCGCTGGCGACCGAATGCGGGCAGTCGCTGAAAGCCAAATCCGTCGTGGTCGCGAGCGGCGCGCGCTACCGCCGGCCCGAGATCGAAAATCTCGACGCCTATGAAGGCCGCGGCGTCTGGTACTGGGCCTCGCCGATCGAGGCCAAGCCGTGCGTCGATCAGGACGTCGTGCTGGTCGGCGGCGGCAACTCCGCCGGACAGGCCGCGGTGTTCTTATCCGGCCATGCGCGGAAAGTTTACATGATCATCCGTGGCGGCGGCCTCGGCGCCAGCATGTCGCACTATCTCATCGAGCGCATCGAAGCGACTAACAATATCGAACTGATCTTCAACGCCGAGGTGGTCGGCCTCGAGGGCGAGGACGCATCGCTGCGGCGCGTGCGCTGGCGCAGCCGTCTGGCGCCGGACGAGGTGCAGAGCCTCGACATCCGCAATCTCTTTCTGTTCGTCGGCGCCGACCCCGCGACCGGCTGGCTCGAAGGCTGCGGCGTCAAGGTCGACCGCGCCGGCTTTGTTCTCACCGGCGTCCAAGGCGGCGTCCAAGGTGGCCAAAATAGCGAGCGTGCGGTGCCGTTTTTGGAAACCACGGTGCCCGGCGTGTTCGCGGTCGGCGACGTCCGCTCCGGCTCGGTCAAGCGCGTCGGCGGCGCGATCGGCGAGGGCGCGCAGGTGGTGGCGGCGCTGCACGGCTTTCTCGCCGATGGTTCGAAGCCGGCGCTGTAATCCGCATGCGACTTTCGTTGATGTCGCGCATGACGGTTGTGCAATGGGCGCGTGTGGCAATTTGTTTTGCTGCGTCGTAACGTGCGGCGGGTTTCCAACGAAGGGGGCGCGTCATGATACTCGGTATGAGCACAGCGACATTTGTTCTCGTGCATGTCGTCATCAGTTTGATCGGGATCGTGACAGGCCTCATCGTGATGTTCGGAATGCTCGGCTCGAAACGGCAGCCCGGGCTCACTGCGATCTTCCTGCTGACTACGATCCTGACCAGCGCGACCGGCTTTGTGATTCCGCCGCTGCTGTTCGAAAAATTCCTGCCGTCGCACCTGTTCGGCCTGCTCTCGCTGGTGCTGCTGGCGATCGCCTGTTTCGCGCTCTACATCATGAACCTGCGCGGCGCCTGGCGCTGGATCTATGCGCTGACCGCGCTGGTGGCGCTCTATCTCAATGTGTTCGTGCTGGTGGTCCAGTCGTTCCTGAAAGTGCCGGCGCTGCACGCGCTGGCGCCGAGCGTGCCGCCGGCCGAACCGCCCTTCGCGGTCGCCCAGGGCATCGTGCTGGTGTTCTTCGTGATTGTGATAACAGGCGTGATCCGGCGCTACCGGCCGGCGTACGCCTGACGCTCCCGTCATTCCGGGGCGATGCAAAGCATCGAACCCGGAATCTCGATGTAATCATCTCCAGATTCCGGGTCCGGGCGAAGACGCCTGTCCCGGAATGACGTGCAAGAAAAAAGAGGAGTCCATCATGCCCATGATCACAACAAAAGACGGCGTCGAGATCTTCTACAAGGACTGGGGCTCCGGTCAGCCCATCGTGTTTAGCCACGGCTGGCCGCTGTCGGCGGACGACTGGGACGCGCAGATGTTGTTCTTCCTCCACAACGGCTTTCGCGTCATCGCCCATGACCGCCGCGGCCACGGCCGCTCTGCCCAAGTCGGCGACGGCCACGACATGGACCATTATGCCGACGACCTCGCGGCGGTGACGGCGCATCTCGATCTGAAGAACGCGGTGCACGTCGGCCATTCCACCGGCGGCGGCGAGGTGGTGCATTACATCGCCCGCCACGGCGAGAGCCGGGTGGCAAAGGCCGCGATCATCAGCGCAGTGCCGCCGCTGATGGTGAAGACGGCTGCCAATTCCGGCGGTCTGCCCAAGGATGTCTTCGACGGCTTGCAGGCCGCACTCGCGGCCAATCGCTCAAACTTCTATCGCGATCTCCCGTCCGGCCCGTTCTACGGCTACAACCGGCCCGGCGCCAAACCGTCGGAAGCCATCATTCAGAATTGGTGGCGGCAGGGCATGATGGGCGGCGCCAAGGCGCATTACGACGGCATCGTCGCTTTCTCGCAGACCGATTTCACCGAGGATCTGAAGAAGATCAACGTGCCTGTGCTTGTCATGCATGGCGACGACGACCAGATCGTGCCTTACGCCGACTCCGCGCCGCTGTCGGCCAAGCTGCTGAAGAACGGCATTCTGAAAACCTACAAGGGTTTTCCGCACGGAATGCCGACCACGGAAGCGGCCACCATCAACGCCGACCTGCTCGCCTTCATCAAGGGATGAACCAGGCTCACCCTGCCATGAAGGTCATTCTGTTCGGCGCCACCGGCATGGTCGGGCAGGGCGTGCTGCGCGAATGCCTGCTCGACGCCAGCGTCGAGCGCGTGCTGGTGGTCGGGCGCAGCCCGACCGGGCAGCAGCACGCCAAGCTCCGTGAAGTCCTGCATAAGGACTTCACGGACTTCTCCGCCATCGAGTCCGATCTCACCGGATACGACGCCTGCTTGTTCTGCCTCGGCGTTTCCTCTGTCGGCATGGACGCCGAGCGCTACCGGCATCTGACCTATGACGTCACGATGGCTGCGGCGAACACGCTGGTTCGGCTCAACCCCGGCATGGTGTTCACCTACGTCACCGGCCGCAGCACGGATTCAACCGAACAGGGCCCGGTGCGCTGGGCGCGCGTCAAAGGCAAGACCGAGAACGATCTGCTCAAGCTGCCGTTCAAGGCCGCCTACATGTTCCGGCCCGCCGGCATCCAGCCGCTGCACGGCGTGCGCTCGAAGACCGGCTGGGTGAATGCGATCTATGTCGTCGCCGCACCGCTGTTGTCATATCTCGCCCGCACCTCGCCGAAGTTCATGACAACAAGCGAGCAGCTCGGCCGCGCCATGATCAAGGTCGCACGCGATGGCTATCCGAAGCTGGTGCTGGAGAGCGAGGATATCAACAGCATTTAGTCGCACGGCCATTCCAGACGGCAAGACCCATCAAATAGCCGCAAACTTCAAGGCTTTTGCCATTGGGGTTTCGCGGCCCCCATACGTTCTGCATAACAAAAAAGGGGGGTGGCATGGACCGCATTCGGATTGTCGGCGGAAGCCCGCTCAACGGCACCATCGCGATTTCGGGCGCGAAGAATGCCGCGCTGCCGCTGATGATCGCGGGGCTGCTCACCGAGGAAACCCTTGTTCTCGACAATGTGCCGCGGCTTGCCGATGTCGCGCAGCTGCAGCGTATCCTCGGCAATCACGGCGTCGATATCATGTCCGCGGGCAAGCGGCCCGGCGACCGCGAATATCAGGGACAGACCCTGCATATTTCGGCGGCTGACATCATCGACACGACAGCGCCTTATGAGCTGGTGTCACGGATGCGCGCCAGTTTTTGGGTGATCGCGCCGCTCTTGGCGCGGATGCACGAGGCGAAGGTCTCGCTGCCGGGCGGCTGCGCGATCGGCACGCGGCCGGTTGATCTGCTGATCATGGCGCTGGAGAAACTCGGCGCCGAGATCACCATCGACGCCGGCTATGTGGTCGCCAAAGCGCCGGGCGGCCTGCGCGGCGCGTCGATCGATTTCCCCAAGGTGACGGTCAGCGGCACCCACGTCGCGCTGATGGCGGCGACGCTGGCCAGGGGCACGACCGTCATCGACAACGCGGCCTGCGAGCCCGAGATATCAGACGTCGCTGATTGCCTGAACAAGATGGGCGCGCGCATCACCGGCGCCGGCACGCCGCGCATCGTGGTCGATGGTGTCGAAAAACTGCACGGCGCGCGGCACACCGTGCTGCCCGACCGCATCGAGGCCGGCACCTATGCGATGGCGGTGGCGATGACCGGCGGCGAGGTGCAGCTGGCGGGTGCACGGCCGGAGCTGCTGCAATCGGCGCTCGACGTGCTGACCGCGGCAGGCGCCGTCATCACCGTCAACAAGGATGGCATAAAAGTTTCCCGCAACGGTGCGGGGATCAGGCCGGTCAACGTGTCGACCGCGCCGTTCCCGGGCTTCCCGACCGATCTGCAGGCGCAGCTGATGGCGCTGATGGCCTGCGCCGGCGGTTCCTCGCAGATCACCGAAACCATTTTCGAGAACCGCTTCATGCATGTGCAGGAGCTGGCGCGGTTCGGCGCGAAAATTTCGCTCGACGGCGAAACCGCCACCATCGACGGCACCGCGAGCTTGCGCGGCGCGCCTGTCATGGCGACCGACCTGCGCGCGTCGGTGTCGCTGGTCATCGCCGGCCTTGCCGCCGAAGGCGAGACCATGGTCAACCGGGTCTATCATCTCGACCGCGGTTTTGAGCGGCTGGAGGAAAAACTGTCGGCCTGCGGCGCCTCGATCCAGCGCATCAGCGACTGACGTGTATCCCGCCAAAGCATGTCCTCGGACTTGATCCAAGATGGGAACCGGTTTTGCGGCTAGGCTACGCGCAAATTAAAGGTAAAGTTGGCGCATGGGTTCACCTGAACAGCTCAAATTGATCGCGCTCGATTCCGATGATCTTTCGGTGATCTCGGCGCATGTCCAGGATGCCCGGGTGCAGGCCTCCGACATCGTCTGGCGGCAGGACGAAAAGCGCCTGGTGGTCGGCATGAACCGGCTCGACTGGGAGCAGACGCTGTCCGGCGGCACCACCCCGCGGCGGACGATCGCAGCATTGCGCTTCGACCGGGTGCTGGCATGCAAGTCGCGCAATATCGACCTGGATGCGCCGGATGCCGTGCTGGAACTGGTCGGGATCGAATTCCACCCCGGCGAGGCCCCCGGCGGCAGCGCCTTGCTGCTGTTCAGCCATGGCGGGGCGCTGCGGCTGGACGTCGAATGCCTGGAATGCGAGCTGACCGACCTCGGCGCCGACGACCTCGGCACCAGCGATATCGGCATCGCGCCGTCGGGGCAGGACGCCTGAAAAGCCCCTCCTTCGCCGGGACGACGGGGTTTTGGGCTTGCCCCCTTTGAACCATCCTGCCAGGGCGGACTCAAAGGGTTGACGGCCCTTGGCCGCCGCGCCATTGAGCATAGGCCCGCAAGCCTCCACAGAAAGCCACCATGCCCATTCGCCTGGACAGAAGCAGCGCCGATTTCGACCAGCGCTTTGGCGCCTTTCTCGGCGCCAAGCGCGAAGCATCCGCCGATGTCGAGCGGGCGACACGCGCTATCGTCGATGACGTGGCCGCGCGCGGCGACGCCGCCCTGCTCGAGGCGACCCGCAAATTCGACCGGCTGGACATCGCAGCCTCCGGCCTGCGCGTCACCGCTGATGAGATCGCGGCCGCGACCAAAGCCTGCGACAGCGCCACGCTGGATGCGCTGAAATTCGCGCGCGACCGGATCGAGATGTTCCATCGCCGCCAACTGCCCAGGGACGAGCGTTTCACCGATGCGCTCGGCGTCGAACTCGGCTGGCGCTGGAGCGCGATCGACGCGGTCGGCCTTTACGTGCCCGGCGGCACGGCGGCGTATCCGTCCTCGGTGCTGATGAATGCGGTGCCGGCCGCGGTGGCCGGCGTGCCGCGCGTGGTGATGGTGGTGCCGTCGCCGGACGGCAAGCTCAACCCGCTGGTGCTGGCGGCAGCTCAGCTCGGCGGCGTCGCGGAAATCTACCGCGTCGGTGGCGCGCAGGCGGTGGCGGCGCTCGCCTACGGCACCGCCACGATCGCGTCCGTCGCAAAGATCGTCGGCCCCGGCAACGCCTATGTCGCCGCCGCCAAGCGGCAGGTGTTCGGCAAGGTCGGCATCGACATGATCGCCGGCCCCTCCGAAGTGCTCGTCATCGCCGACGACACCGGCAATGCCGGCTGGATCGCCGCTGATCTTTTGGCGCAGGCCGAGCACGATGCCAGCGCGCAGTCGATCCTGATCACCGACAGCGAACGTCTCGCCGCCGAAGTCGAGCAGGCGGTCGAAGCGCAGCTCGTCACGCTGCCGCGCGCGGAAATCGCCCGCACCTCGTGGCAGGATTTCGGCGCCATCATCATGGTGAAAAAGCTCGACGACGCCGTGGAGCTTGCGAACGCCATCGCGGCCGAGCATTTGGAAATCATGACCGCGGACGCCGAAGCACTGTCGGCAAAAGTCCGCAACGCCGGCGCGATCTTCTTAGGAAGCCATACGCCCGAGGCGATCGGCGACTATGTCGGCGGCTCCAACCACGTGCTGCCGACCGCGCGCTCGGCGCGGTTCTCGTCGGGCCTCGGCGTGCTAGACTTCATGAAGCGCACCTCGATTCTCAAATGCGGGCCGGACCAGTTGCGCGCGCTGGGACCCGCCGCGATGACCCTGGGCAAGGCCGAAGGTCTGGATGCCCATTCACGCTCGATCGGATTGCGTCTCAACCTGTCATGACCAAGCCGCCCGCAGACGAGGATCCGCAGAACCGCATTGTCGCGGTGACGCTGGACGAAGAATCGATCGGGCGTTCCGGGCCTGACATCGAGCACGAGCGCGCGATCGCGATCTACGACCTGATCGAGCAGAATCTGTTCGCGCCTGACGGGGCGGAGAGCGGCCCGTTCACGCTGCACCTTGCCATCACCGGCAACCGGCTGATGTTCGACATCCGCCGCGAGGACGGCACGCCTGTGGTGGCGCATCTGCTGTCGCTGACGCCGTTCCGGCGGATCGTGAAGGACTATTTCATGATCTGCGACAGCTACTACCAGGCGATCCGTACCGCGACCACCGACAAGATCGAGGCCATCGACATGGGCCGCCGCGGCATCCATGACGAGGGCTCGCGCACGCTGCAGGAGCGGCTGAAGGGCAAGGTGCGCGTCGATTTCGAAACCGCGCGGCGGCTGTTCACGCTGATCTGCGTCTTGCACTGGAAGGGGCAGGACGCATGACCCCGACCCGAAGGGCCACGTTAGTGCAAAGTGCGAAGCGGTTTTCTCGGACAAACGCCTTCGTTTGTCCTGAGGTCATGCGTCAAATAAAGCGCGGGATCCGACTTTCGGAGAGGCTCGCGCCCCGAACAAGAGAAGACTGACCGCATGGACGCGCCGCCCCGCGCGCGCAATCCGCAGGCCGTATTGTTCTCATGCGGCCTGAACAGCGTGCGCTCGCCGATGGCCGAAAGCCTGCTGCAGCAGATGTTCCCGCAGGCGCTCTATGTGAAGTCGGCCGGCGTCAAGAAGGGCGAGCTCGATCCGTTCGCGGTCGCGGTGATGGCCGAACTCGGCCAGGATATTTCCGGCCACAAGCCGCAGACGTTCGAGGAACTCGAGGATTGGGAAGGGCTCAATTTCGACCTCATCATCACGCTGTCGCCGGAGGCGCATCACAAGGCGTTGGCGCTGACGCATACGCTGGCCGCCGACGTCGAATACTGGCCGACGCCGGATCCGACCGACACCGAAGGCAGCCGCGAGCAGAAGCTGCAAGCCTATCGCGACGTCTGCGACGGCCTCTCGCTGCGCATCCGCCGGCGATTTTCGAAGGTGGGCGCGGCGAGCGGGTGATTGTCCGTCGGTGTCGTCCCTGCGAACGCAGGGACCCATACGCCGCGGCGGGTATGGTTTAGGGCGGTCGTTGTGAAAGCTTTCTTTCAGCTACACCCGCCGGTGGTTATGGGCCCCTGCGTTCGCAGGGGCGACGCGAGATTTTTCTTCGCAGCAACAACCACTTGCCACCCGGTTGTGAAAACCACGCCCTTCCGATAGGTTCCGCGCGCATTCGCCCCCTCGATTCCTCTGCCTCCCAAAAATCAGCATGCTTGGCCGTCCCAAATTCGTTCTTGCCTCCGGTTCGCCGCGACGGCTCAGCCTGCTCAACCAGGCCGGCATCGAGCCCGACGCGCTGCGTCCCGCTGACGTCGACGAGACCCCGAAGCGGGGCGAGCTGCCGCGCGCCTGCGCCAATCGCCTGGCGCGCGCCAAGGCCGACGCCGCGCTGAAATCCGTGCAGCTCGATGATGAGCTGCGCGGTTCCTTCATCCTCGCCGCCGACACCGTGGTCGCGGTTGGCCGGCGCATCCTGCCGAAGGCCAATCTGGTTGACGAAGCCTCGCAGTGCCTGCGGCTGCTGTCGGGCCGCAACCATCGCGTCTATACGGCGATCTGCGTGGTGACGCCGAAGGAAGCCTTTCGCCAGCGCCTGATCGAGACCCGCGTCCGCTTCAAGCGGCTCAACGAGGACGACATCCAGGCCTATATCGGCTCCGGCGAATGGCGCGGCAAAGCCGGCGGCTATGCGGTGCAGGGCATCGCCGGATCGTTCGTGGTCAAGATGGTCGGCTCCTACACCAACATCGTCGGCCTGCCGCTCTATGAAACGGTCACGCTGCTCGGCGGCGAAGGTTTTCCGATCCGCTTCGGCTGGTTGAATGCCAGCTGATCCGCCCAAAGATGCGGGCAAGGATGCCGGCCAGGCCGCATCGGGCGCATCGAAGCCTTCATTGAAGCCTTGCCCGGAATGCGGCAAGCCCGCCGAGAACCCCAAAACTCTGCTGTTCTGTTCCCCGCGCTGCCGCGACGTCGACCTGAACCGCTGGCTCTCCGGCCGCTACGTCATCCCCGGCAAGGAGAATGAGGGTGAAGACGAGGAGTAGGGGCGGGGCATGGCGCTCTGTCGGCCGACAGCCGATTGGCCCAGCAACATACGCCCCGACACCAAATACCACTTAATTCCCAACAATTTGGCGGATAACTCCCAACCGGGCCCGCCACGCCGTAGCCGAAGGCGAAGGCGGGTGGACACGGCCCTCTCGCCCCACTATAAACCGCCCGCTCCGGGCCGTTTTCGCCCCGCAGTGCCCAGGTAGCTCAGTTGGTAGAGCATGCGACTGAAAATCGCAGTGTCGGTGGTTCGATCCCGCCCCTGGGCACCAAGTCGCTACTAAGCGACTGATATCCAGAGCAATCAGTGAAATCAAGCACTTGGGACTACCCGATTGGTACACACGGGTGGTACACATGCCCCTTGCAATGGCTCGTCCCTGGAAGCACCCAAAGACAGGCATCTACTGGCTGCGCAAACGCGTGCCGGATGATCTGCTGCGCCTTGTCGGCAAGCGCGAAGAGAAACGGAGCTTGGGCACGCGCGATCCGAACGCCGCTAAGCGTCTACATGCTGCGGCCCTGGCTGAGGTCGAGCTGCGGTGGTCAAACCTGAGATCACCACCAAAGGCGCTTAGCGAAAGGGAGGCCTTTGATCTGGCAGCACCCGTTGCCGATTGGTGGATTGCTCAGCATCGAGAGAATCCAAGCGCTCAAAAGACGTGGAAGACTGAATTCGGGGACCGGGTATTTGCACCACTGGCCGTGCTTGAAGCCGGCGATCTGGGGGCACTCAACAAGCACATGCCCACGGCAGGCTCCTTCGACGTTCTGCAAATGGAACAATGGTGCCTTCAGGGTGCATCGGAGCTATGTGAAGCTCGTGGTTTGCAGTTAGACGAGACTTGTCATCGTCTACTTGCCCGATGCATCGCAAGGGTAGTCCAACGAGCGAGCCTTCAGTTGAAACGGCTCGCGGATGGCCAACCACTCGAAACTTTCTTCCCTTTTGAGGTGCCCCATCGAGCGCCGTCCGCATCTAGCCGGAGAGCGATCATTTTTCCTAAATTGGTCGAGGGGTGGATCGCTGAGCGGCGCCCCGCACCAAAGACAATTTACGAGTGGCAAAGGGTGATCAAGCAACTGGCCTCGTTCCTGGGGCACGAGAACGCATCCGCGCTGACCGCTGACGACTTGCTTAGGTGGAAGTCATCCTTAGTAGAAGCCGGCCTGAGGTCCAAAACGGTTCGCGACGCTAAGCTCGCACCTGTTCGTGCGATACTGCAGTGGGGCGTACAAAATCAGCTCCTCGCCGACAACGTTGCCGAAAAGGTCACCATCGATGTTCGCGCCAAGCAGGGTGAGAAGAAGAGGAGTTTCACGGACGAGGAAGGCAGAATAATTCTGCGGGCAGCACTTTTGGAGAGAGATCCGGTCCGCCGGTGGGTACCTTGGATTGGCGCTTATTCTGGCGCTCGCGTGTCAGAGATCTGTCAACTTCGACGTGAAGACGTTGTCGAGATAGAGGGCGTCTGGTGTTTGAAGGTGATGCCAGAGGCTGGCTCCGTGAAGACGAGCGGATCCGAGCGTATCATTCCGCTTCATCCTGCGCTCGTATGGCAAAGCTCGGCTTCGCATGAGCTGTCAGAATTGACGAGCGCCTGAACTTGTTTGGTTAGGAAGTTCAGGTGGAGGGACTTCTTATGCGCAATGCACTTCGCCTGGGGGAAGCTAGTTGCGGCACCTATCGTGAAACCCGTCAAAGACCGGCGCTGCGTGAAAAGGGAGAAGGAAACTGCCATCGTTACCGGGAAACGTACGGGGGCCAACAATGACCCGGAAGCGAGCGCTTGTAATGATGGCCGGTTTAGTTATTGCGATATTGTGTGGCTTCTTCGGCTGGAATGAAAAGTTTCGGATGGAGGCCAAGAATGGCCCGGAATCAACAATTGGCAAATCCGGCGACTTCAAGTCACCGGGTGGAACTCCCGAAGAAAGCGAGCGGCGCCGCATATAGAATGCGCTGGAGAGGGAGTAGCCACCAAGTAGGTCCCTTCATATCAGTCCTCGTGCGCGGTCGTATGTGACGTGGCCATGGTGAGAAGATGGACGGCTGCGGTCCCCAATTGCTGCATTTCCTTATCATCCACATAGACCCCTGCCGCACGCTGGTAAGCAATAGCCACCGTGGCGCAGGCATCAGTAACGAAGTTCCCAAGGCGATCGTCTTGGTGTAACCGGCCCGCGCGATCCAAAACCAATTGCATCGCCGCTCGTGACGTATTTTCCGCAATGCGAGCATCATCTATATCAGTTCGGGACAGACTCTCGCCCTGGTGGCACTTTTTGCTTACGTCTTCGACAGCACGATAAAATTGATGCTTTCGTGCTTCATCTGCTTCTAAATAGCTTTTCAGAAAACGCCGGGCCCGCTCCTCAAGGTGCGTGCGGTCCAATCTTACCTTCTTACGCCGCTCACGTGATTCCGAGTTGAACCAACCAAACATCGAACGCCCTCCGCGAACCCCTCGTCACGATAGGCTCTTGCCTGGATGATCTCTACCATGAGTTTACGGCTTCAAGGATTCGCCGAGACGGACTATGAAGCTTCGTGAGTTATGGACCGCGGCAGCCGTTTTTCTGGAGCTCTCCTACAGAACTCATTCGACAAGAAATCGAGCAACTTTGCGGTGGGTTGGGAGCCGAAACGTTCGACCAGGCTGCGGATGGGGCAGTGCTCCAAGGTCAAGGCGGCGAAAGACCGCTGTGCCTCCCGATTATGCGATTATGAGGCTCCGATGCCCATAATTAGAATTGAATGTTGACAGCCCCAACCCGTCCCGAGGTCGACTTCGTTCCCATCGAGAAACGATGTCTCTTGTCCGAGCAAGATTTGGAAGTCGCCGACGGGAAATGAATATCCCCAACTGACGAGAGAGCTAGTGGGACAGTCTCGCGTCCTAGACGATCACCATGTTTGTTCGGTCCTCGAGCATTGATCTTATCGGAAATCGGATGCGATCGATGTGAGCGGCGTTGGTTTACCTGGCGAAGGGACGTGCACGCGTTAGACACGACGTTCAATAGCAGGTCCCAATGTGCATTCCAGCTAATTACACTACGCCGGAAAGCCGTAGGGGCTAACTGTTCTAGGTTGGCGCCTGTCTTTCAGACAGATAACGGGCGCGGACTTTCCGAAGTACCGCCGGAGGTCGCTGAGACGTGGACCGATCAACGCGACGGCTGCCCGGAGTTCGTACGGTTGAAGCTGCATATCCTTCGCCCAATGATGAACCTGGAGGTCGTTCGTTGGGTCGATCAGAACCGAGGTGTATGGGATAGGCTTGTGCATGGCGTTACTCAACAAGGGGTCAGGCGATAACCTGCAAGCAAAATCCAGGTTCCTACTTCACATTGGAAATGTGCGGTGCAGCTCCGATGGAGACTCCGCCGTCGTCAATCCCGGTTCATGGCGGGTATGAGGCAGGCATGGTTGCCGTTCTGCTGATGCCCAATACGCACACAAAGATAAGCCTTGGCTCACCAGAGACGAGCGTGCGGCAAAGAAGAGAACGGCCCGACGGGACGCGGGTCCGCGTATCGCGAAGGCGATTCAGAGGCTGACACTTTTTCCGTCGCCGACGACCTGACAGTTGAACAGCTTAAAGAAATCGGCTGCGTGGCATCGGAGCTCTTGAATAGCCCGTCCGGACATCCATATACCATCCAATCAGATGGTCAATGGATGGTACAAAATGTCCGCGGATGTTCGAAAACTCAGACCAAAGCTCGCCGATACCGAAAAAATCACGATCAATCTTGGTTATGTCGACCTCGGGCATGTGGATCTGATGGTGCAGGAGGGCTTCTACTCAAATCGTACCGATTTCATTCGAACAGCGATCCGTAACCAACTCGAACGCCACGCGGATGTAGTCAAACAGTCCACGGTCCGAAAAAGCCTGGAACTTGGTTTGCGAACCTACAGCCGCGCGGATCTCGAAGAGGCGCGCCGGACCGGTGAGATGCTGCACATCAATGTTCTCGGCCTTGCCAGCATCGCTCAAGACGTCACGGTCGATCTCGCCCGCGCCACCATTGGCTCAGTCTCCGTGCTCGGAGCTTTGCACGCCAGTCCCGCCGTCAAGGCTGCTCTCGCCGACAGAATAAGGTAACCAGATGCTGAACCAGGACACCCTTCGCGAAGCCACACGGCTGACGCAAGCAGGCCAACTTGCGGAAGCCACGGCGTTGCTTCAGCGCATGCTCCGCGGGGACCGCGCGCCCGACGCGCATTCGCGCACACCAGGGCGCATTGCCCTTCCAGGCAGCGAGCCGCTTACCGTCGATGCGAAGGCCAATGATACAGAGGAGACTAGTGGCGCGCACCTGACGCAGGCTCCATCCTCCTCATCCCCCAGGCTTCAACCATTATTCCGACGAGCAAAGGATGGCTCTTGGCTCGGAATGCGAGGCGCGAAGCGCACCCCGCCGTCTGCGTTGGACATCGCGCCCGAGGGCACGAAGTTCATTGAAGCTGTCTACAGCAACCCGGCGGGAAGCCGCGCTTACAAGCTCTTCATCCCGAGCGGATATCAGGGGCAGCCGCTCCCCTTGATCGTGATGCTGCACGGCTGCACCCAATCGCCCGACGATTTCGCTGCCGGTACGCGAATGAACTTCATGGCAGAGGAACAACCGTGCTTCGTTGTCTATCCTGCCCAGCGCAGCGACGCCAACCAGTCGAATTGCTGGAACTGGTTTCGCACAGCCGACCAGAAACGCGGTACAGGCGAACCCTCGCTTATCGCGGGCATCACCCGCCAGGTCATGCGCGATTATTCGGTCGATCCAAAACGCGTCTATGTCGGCGGACTGTCGGCTGGAGGGGCCGCTGCGGCTATCATGGGGACAACTCATAATGATCTGTATGCGGCGGTCGGGATCCATTCCGGCCTCGCCTACGGGGCCGCCACCGACATGCCCTCCGCATTTGCCGCCATGCGACAAGGCGGCGCACCCGGTCGCATAGTCATTTCCGGCAACGAGCCGCCTGTGCCGACAATTATTTTTCACGGCGACCGCGACACCACCGTGCATCCAAGCAATGCCGGTCAAGTTGTTGAGCAGGCCATCGGCCAAACGAGCACGCAAATAGCGCTTGCATCGCGGCCAGATACCCGGAGGCCATGCATACACCCGCACAACCCATACTGACGCGGGCCGACGCAAAATCGTAGAGCACTGGAGCATCCACTGCGCCGGACACGCATGGTCGGGCGGCAGCCCTGCGGGCTCGTACACCGATCCCCGGGGACCGGATGCAACGAGGGAAATGCTTCGTTTTTTCCTGGATCATTCGCTCCCGGCGAAGTACAGCGCGCCTTCGAGATCAAGAACGCTATGACCATGCAATGCGTTATCAATGCGATCATTCGGACCCTGACGCATCTGATCGGTGGCATTCGCTGATCGGATAGCCTCAGGCGTAAACCCTGAGGTGAGGTGGCAAATGGGCGCTTTATAAAAGGAGTGGAGAACTGGCGCGGTTACGAAGTAGCCGCCCGGCTCAAGCGCGAATCTAACGAAATCGCCCGCTCGGCGGCGTCTCTCGGCCCGGCTTGGGTATTATTTCGACGGCCTGCCAATCAAAGTAAGCGTACAGGCCGGACCATGCGTAAATTTTGGTCTGGCAAACCTCACAGTTGAAGCTACCGCTCACCTTCTCCGGGCGTTCTTTTTGAGTAGCCTGATATCCGGCACTGCACTTGGAGCAGATGAATATCACGGTGACGGTTGGGCTCATCTCAACTCGCATTGACGCGATTTGGAATCATTTACACTATCTCATCTTGAATGTCCGTGCTGAGCAGCGCGCCCTGCAGTTAAGCTACCCCAACGTAAATTTTACCATGAGCAACCTTAAGGTTAAAAGTAAGTCTCGAACAAGTTAACCAAGACCGTTCCTGAGAGTTCCCGTATCAACGGGAATGACCGTTAAACGAGAAGACCTCGAGACCCTCCGACTGTTGAGGGCCTTCGTAAGAATTACTGACCCGGAAAAGCGTCGGGAAATTATCGCGCTGGTGGAAAAAGCCGCGCCACCTAAGATTGACGAAAAATCTCCCAATTGACTGCCCCGCTTTCCGATGCCCAACGCCGACGAAAACCGCTTGGGCTACATCGATAGAGCGTTCGCCAGTCTCGACCGCATGTAAGGACATTCATCAAGGAAGGTGCTGTTTGAGGCTGGCGACCACATAACCGGAGTTTATTTCCCCCACTACCACTGTCGATCCTCTAGTTATAACGCATCGCGAGGGCGAAATGACCGAAGCCGAAATGACGGGCAAGGATGGCGTCGTTGGTATGTCGCCCGCGTTAGATAGCAAAGTCGCTTCGAGCCGTGCCATTTCGCGCTTTGATGCGCGGTAAGCATAATCAAATCCATCTGTCCGGCGGTGACCGTAAGGCGCTCTCCAAAGAGCTAACGAAAGGCGCGGACGATTGGCATCGCTGGCGGCGCACGCTGATGAAGTGAAGCGGACGAGCTTCTCGTCAAAGCTGGAATGAATGCATGTGGGTCGACCGAGCGTCCTCGAAATGTTTTTGCGGTGATTACCTGCAGTCACGCGGAAGCCTAATTCGTAGTGGATGCTGCAACCACGTTGACCAATTTCGTGGTGTCGCGGAGCTTCCGGTGCGCCGTCCTCAAAATATTAGCCCA
>NZ_JAFCLS010000058.1 GCF_018131075.1 Bradyrhizobium sp. JYMT SZCCT0428
CGCTCAAGTGAGAACTCGTAAAACAGCGGGGCCTGATCAACCTGCCGCGGACCCATCATCGATTCGATCTCCCGCCCAGACGGGACGGAATGAATCAGCGATCACGGTCGGCTTCAACACCGAGTTTTTCAACACAATCGGCCACAAGCGGTCGCGCCCAGAACCTCGTGGCGGCAAGTAGAGAGGTTGGCAGTTTCTGGAGGGAGCAGCGGAAGAGAGATCGACAGTCCTATCCGGGCCGACGGCCGACGATCGCATTGGCGTGCGCCTCGATCGAGACACGCCCATTCGCCTCGACAGGCACCTGCTCACGAACCCGAGACTTGAGTTGCGTCACGTCGGCTGTCGCCATCGTTGTGAGCATTGGAGCGAGATTGGGCGCCGCGATCGTCGTAGACCAATAGTCCTCGAAATCGTCGAAAATTCGTCGCGTGCGAAGAACACGCGCTTCGACATCGGCGAACCCCGCCCGTGTCCACAGCGCATGTAGTCCTTCGGGCGTCGAAGCTTCCGCTCTAGGAGCCCGCAGTGGTGTAAGCCCCATGCCTTTCATCTCGATAATGATGGCCTCCGACGGGGCGCCGCCGCTGACGACGTCCCAGCTATAAGCGGCCGCGAGACCTCCCGGCCGTACGACGCGAGCCATTTCAGTGACTCCCCCGGCAGGATCCGGAATGAAAAACACAACAAGCGCCATAACGGCCGCATCGAAGGTGCCATCGGCGAATGGCAATGCCATTGCATCGCCCTGTCGAAACTTCGCGACAGGTGCCGCCAGCCGCTCTCGTGCAAAGGCCAGCTGAGCTTCCGAGGGATCCACGCCTTCGACGATCGCCGGGTCGCAGTGCTCGACCAGCAACTGCGTAAACGCGCCATTGCCACAACCGATGTCGATCCATCGCAAATTGGGCGGGGGCGAGAGCCATTCAATAAAAGCGCGTCCGGCTAGTCCACTCCACTTGCCCATCATCCGTTCATAGACGGCGCCGTCATCGAACTTGATCGTCGGTGCGGACATTGGGCAACCTCGCTGCGTAGTTCATTGACCGGCGGCCTTGAGCACCGGCGTCCAACGGGCGACCTCACGAACGACTAATTCCTGCAGCGCGTCAGGCGCGCGCCCGGCCCGGTCCGGGATCTCGCTGCCAAGATCGAGCAGTCGCGCGCGTGTGCCTTCGTCATCAAGGGCTTTGACAAGCGCGTCGTTCAATTTGCCGACCACGTGTTGTGGCGTACCCTTCGGTGCAAATAGCGCAATCCAGGCAGAGACCTCGAACTCCTGCAGGCCGCCTTCCCTGGTCGTCGGGACATCCTTCATGGCCGCCGAACGTTTGGCCGTCGCGACACCAAACGCCTTGAGCGTGCCCGCCTGAATATGCGGCGCTACGTTTACAATCTGGTCACAGCCAAAATCGACGTGTTCCGCAATCAGGTCATTGATGGACGGCCCCGTGCCGCGGTAGGCTACCCGGGCAGTCTTCGTCCCCATGATTGATTGGAGAAGAGTGCACGTCGTGTGAGAAACCGAGCCGACGCCGGCATGCGCTTCGACTACCTTGTCCTGGTTGTTTCTCAAATAGTCGACGAACTCGCGGAGATTGCGGGCTGGAAATGTCTTCCGGGCAACGATCATGATCGGCGTGGTAACCATCAGTCCGATGGGAGCAAAGTCCTTGGCAGGATTGTATTTCAGGTCGGGATACTGCGCCGGCGCTGCACCATGTGTTCCCATATTGCCCAGCATGATGGTGTATCCATCTGCGTCTGCTCGCGCACCTCGGCTGATGGCGCTCGTGCCGCCAGCACCCGCAACATTCTCCACGACAATCGGTTGGCCCAGCGTTCTGGCCATATGCGCCCCTATGAGGCGTACGACCGTGTCGCCGGGGCCACCGGCGGCGAACGGAACGATCAAAGTAATCGCTCGTTCCGGAAAAGCAGCCGCCGCCGGAATGGCACCGGCAGCAAGCGCGAACGCGGCCATGACTATGGCGGTGCCGATTGGCTTCATCGTCATTCTCCTTGTCCTGCGGTGCCCAAGATAGGATGTCCACGCCCCCGACCCTGTATGCGCGACAAGAGACGCACAATGCGGAATGTGCTAAGTGTGCCTCAGGCGCAGCCGAAGGTACGTTCCTGACGATGTCCATAAGGTTTGATCTGACCGACCTGCGCCTGTTCGTGCACGTCGCCGAAGCTGGCAGCATCACGCACGGGGCCGCTCGCGCGAATATGACCCTGGCGTCGGCGAGTGAGCGTATCCGCGCCATGGAAGATGCGCTCAGCGCCCCGCTCCTGGAAAGGAACCGCCGGGGGATTCGGCTCACCTTAGCAGGAACGGTGCTCCTGCATCACGCGTGGATTGTCTCGCAGCAGCTGGAGCAAATGCGCGGTGACCTGGACAATTTCGGGAACGGGTTGGCGGGACATGTGCGCTTGCTGTCCAATATCGGCGCAATGGAATTTCTTCCCGTACCCCTGGCGGCCTTTCTCTCTGCCCATCCGAATATCGACGTCGACCTTGAGCATCATGGAAGCGGCGAGATTATTAGAGCAATCGCCGCGGGTCGCGGCGATATCGGCATTGTCGGGGAGACCGTCGATCCAGGCGCGGAGCTGGACAGTTTTCCATTCGCGGAGATCCGCCTGGTCCTAGTGACGCCACTGCGGCATCCGCTCAGCCGGCATCGCAAAATTGCATTCCGCGAAACTCTCGACCATGAATTCATCGGCTTTGCCGTGGGCAGCCCGATGCAGGACTTGTTGAACTATCATGCCTTCCGTGCCGGACGCCGCTTTAAGCTGCGCATCCGCCTCAACGAATCCACGTTGATGTGTCAGATGGTCGAAAAGGGCATTGGTCTCGCCATTCTGCCTGAAACGGCAGCTCGGCGATCCCAGCAGTCGATGGCTATCCGCGTCATTCCCCTGACGGACAGCTGGGCTCTTCGCCCACTAAGCATTTGCGTGCGAAGTTTCGGGTCCCTGCCCGCACACGCCCAACGGCTGGTCGAGTTTTTGAGGCCGGGCACACTGGTGTCTTGATGATCGAGGACAGTGAGCGGAGTGATTTACGGGAGCAGACTGCCTGCTAGAAGCGAACGTCCGTTACGAGTTTCGAAAAGAGTCTTCTCTTGGCACTTTTCGGCGCGAGTGTCCGTTTCGCGCCATAAGCGGCCGATCATGAGCATATACATAGGCAACGCCTGAACGCTCAGTCGGCTATAAGTCAGTCACTCGCGATAGAGCGGCGCGGAGGGTGGGATGGCGGAGGATCCTGTATGCCCGCACGCCCCGTCGCTCGAGGCCGACAACCTTGGAACAAAGGATTGCTCGTCGGCCAGAAGAAACCTCTGGAGCCCAAGCATGTATGGTCAATTCGAGTCCGTCTAGAAATCGCGCGGTCCAAGCGTGACCTTGCAATCTTTAACTTAGCAATCGACAGCAAACTTCGCGGCTGTGACCTGGTCAAACTGCGGCTAGAGGACATTTGCTTGGGAACAAATGTGAGGCGTCGAGCGACTATTGTCCAAAAGAAGACTGGACGACCGGTTCAGCTTGAGATCTCGGAGCAGTCGAGGAATTCCGTAGAGGCTTGGCTACCAATGCTCCGGACTATAGGTTCGCGATATCTCTTCCCCAGCCGGCTTCATGCAAGTCCTCATATTTCAACCCGCCAATATGGGCGGCTCGTGCATCGCTGGGTTCAAAGCATCGGCTTAGAGTCAGCGTCTTACGGCACGCACTCGATGCGTCGCACGAAGGCTGCCCAGATTTATCGGAAGACCGGCAACCTGCGTGCAGTCCAACTTCTCTGGGACACACCAAGTTGGAAAGCACCGTCCGATATCTCGGAATTGAGGTGGACGACGCCTTGAATATTGCCGAACAGATTGAACTCTGATTGTCGACCACCGGCTTCCGCGCCGGTGGTCGCTTTCGCGCCAGAAGCGGTCGTTCCATAATCGTTCAATCCGCGAATCCTGGGCAATTGGCCGGCGAAACACAGTGGCTTGCCGAGCGAGACCATTCCGCTCGCACCGCCGCCGACACCGCAGCACGTTCAGTTCATCCTGCTCACTTTGGCTGTCGCTAGATTTTCTTCGATTTCCCGGTGCACACGGCGTGCACACGTCGCCTTCTAACTAATTGAAAAACCTAAATTCTCGCTCCAATCCATCATGGGCAAGTTTAAGCTAGGTCCAGCCAGCGAAAGCTAGTTAGATCAAGTCTCACACATCTCACCGGCCGCTTTGCGCCGATAGTATTGAAAAAGTCCTTTTTAGCTGTTGACTGAAAATTCTGAGGGCCGCTCGTGCGTCTTATGCGCTGCGATGTGAGGGACCAAATCGTTTTATCCAGAATCGATCACAGACCTGCGTAATGGCGCCAATAGCGATGTGGCCGTGGGAAAGAGATCGACATCTGCGAGATTTTCGGAGTTCCTCGATTTTCGACTTTTTCAACACTAGCCGCCAGCAGCGGCCGGTCAGGCCAAGTCGGCTTTTGAGCGGAAGCTGAAGTCAAGTTCCCGCCCAACCCGACAAGCCACGATATTTGATCGTCTTATGTTTGAAGTCCAAGGTCTATTGGCTGATTTTGAGCTGTTATCGATCGGCAGTTTCGGATCGAACAGGAGCGATTGTCACCGCTGCAGGACCGCCGAAATCGTGACGATGGCTTGCGCGATCCCTGCACCCGAAGCAAGCATGCAGGACAGGCTCGTAGCTCGCGGGCGTAAGTCCTTGCAGCTCTTGAAGAGCACCGCCCGAGAGCCGCAGGGAGGCTGAAGGGTCGGTTTGCAAGACCTCAATGTCGTGCCAGTCGATGTCGGCCGTCCGCCCCGTACCCAGCGCCTTGAGACAAGCCTCTTTGCCGCTGAAACCACGGGCAAGCAGCAAGGTAGGATCTATGCCCCGCTCGCACAGCTTGCGCTCGTCAGCTGTGAACACCTCGTCGATCCAGTCATCGCCTACCCCTACGCTCAATCACCCCGCATGTCGGCACCCACCGGCACAGGAAACGTTTTTGTCTCCGACCGGTCTGTCGCATGCTGCATCATCAACGGGAGAATACCAGGGCTATCAAGTCAACCTCGAAGGCCAAGAAGCCTACCCACGAAGCCTTTGTCGTCACTAGCGACGGAGAGAGCGCGTTCTGGACCAAGATCGGCGGTGTGTGGCCGCATGACGATGGCAAGGGGTTCAATGTTGAACTGGTTGCCGTGCCTGTCAGCGGCCGGCTGGTCATTCGGGAACGCAAGGAGGCTGACCGGTTCTGAGATCGGCGAGAAATGCCCCTGAGTGGGCATTTCTTACGTTGATGAGCACGATCGGTGTTCTCTGCCAACACACACCCGGGAAAAGCAAGATGCGCAGGAAAGGCCTAACGAGGCCGCGTGGCGCCAGCTTCCTTGGTGATAGCCGCAAGCGAATTGCCAGTCTTGCGGACAATCTCACCCAACTCTGGGGCAGAGAGCTTGAGCCGTTTTCGTAAAACCCTTACCTGGATCTTGTCCCGTAAATCGATGGCGTTGCGAAACATAGTGGGCTTACGGATCTGCACGACGGATCTCCCTGAGAGGCATAGGCGCTCTCGTTGCGGATAGAACGGTAGCCAACTGGCGGGGTTCCGGCGGGCCGCATGAAATTTACGCAATCTCCAGCTCTCTCAGCATGACGATCAGGCGGCCCGGCTCAGGGCATGGGAGTTCACTTCCTCTGTTATCACAACAAACCGGGCCAGGGCCGCATTGCCGAACTGGGTCGAGATGGCGACATCTGCCGCATCACGGCCGCGGGCGATAACGATCCGGCCGATACGGGGAACATTGTGGCGCGCATCGAAGGTGAACCATTTCCCGTCCAGGAAAACCTCAAACCAGGCACTGAAATCCATTGGTGCAGGGTCTTTGGGCACACCGATATCGCCGAGATAGCCCGTGCAGTAACGCGCGGGAATGTTGATGCAGCGACAGAGCGTGACGGCCAGGTGGGCAAAGTCACGGCAGACCCCCACCCGCTCTTCGTGGCCTTCTGACGCCGTGCGGTCGCCGCGAGCGTGATGGTAGCCGAACTGAATCCGTTGGTGAACATAATCGCAGACGGCCTGCACCTTCTGCCAGCCTCCTGCGATTGCCCCGAACTGCGACCAGGCGAGTTCTGTTAGGCGCTGGGTGTCGCAGTAACGGCTTCCATAGAGAAAGGGCAGGACATCATCGGGAAGCTCGTTTACCGGCCATTGGCACGCACCAGGCGCAACATCATCCGGCAGGCCGGAATCGTTGATCAGGAAGTCATTGCGGATTCCGACCCGGCCAGGCGGCGCCACAAATCTGGTCCAGACATTGCCAAAGGGATCGATGCCGTCGCGTGAAGAGAGCTGCGGCGAAAGTTCTATCTTATGTTCGCTCAGGAGGTCTTTATGGCGTGACGGATGCACCGACAGGAGCAGCACCATTGGGACTTCCTGATAACAGTCGAATGCGATTTCGTAGCCTGCCCGGATGATCAACTGTCTCTCCTGATCTTGCTTCGTGGTGAATGGCCTCGATTAATCGAATGTCTCCGGGTTGGTTCCTGCGGAAGTCTGCTGAAAATGTAAGCCGCGTGGCGATGCGGTTGGGTTCACTTTTGTACAGAACGGGACGTACTTGGATTGCGCGTTCGGCTCCTACCGCGTGGCCAGTTCCTGTGAGCGGTGTGTGGAAAATGGATGCAAAACGCAACGTCAACGAACGGAACGAAAAATTCGGAACCTCGTTAATTGATAACCGAACCCAAGGAGGACGCCATGGACTGGAATCGGGTCGAAGGAAATTGGAAGCAGGTCAAAGGCAAGGTGAAGGAGCAGTGGGGCAAACTGACCGATGATGACCTTGATGTCATCAACGGCAAACAGGACCAGCTCGAAGGAAAGCTCCAGGAGCGCTACGGCTATGCGAAGGACCGCGCGCAAAAGGAAATGGACGACTGGTACGGCCGCCAGACCTGGTGACATCCACTTAGAATGCCCCGCTTCGGCGGGGCTTTTTTTGTCAGTGCGTCTAAGGGTTGCGTGTCGCGTCAGCAAGCTGACCAGGCTCTACGCACAAGCGTGCCGGGCCAAGAGGCCTTCGGTAACGATCCTTCGCGGAAGGAAGAGCTAAGGGGCGCTGTCCCTGGCACCTGCAAGGGGTCGCGCTTACAAACCGCGATGGCCCAAACTGCCAGACATTTTCATCATTCCGTAATTTTACGGCGCGTTTCCTGGGGGTGGCCGAGTGGTGGATATAGACACCAGTTTAGACCAGTTCTAATCTTAAAGTGCTTACCCGCCGGGATGCACAGAATGCTGAATTACCGCGCTTATTTGCTGGACCGGGAAGGTCATATCAAGCACCGGGTCGAGTTGATTTGCGAAGACGAAGACACCGCAAGAGAGCGCGCAAAGCTTCTCGCAGATGGGAACGACGTTGAACTGTGGTTAGGCACGCGCAGGATAGCCACGTTTCGACATTTCAACAGTTAGCTATGCCGCCGTTGAGAAACAGACATTGGACTGTTGAAGACGGCGAGCGATTGAAATCGCTAATCGCCAATGGCGTGTCTGCCACGCGGGCTGCGTCAATTTTTCGCTGTTCTATTGCTTCTGTTCGCAACCGAGCCCGAAAGCTGGGTACGCCGTTTCCCACTGTGAGAGACGCCCGCAAGAAACTGTCGCCCTCGAAATGAGGTATGCGGATTGCATTTGCGGTCGTAACGGCAATAGGGGGCCGCGTCGATGAAGGACTATCAGGCTTCGATTGAAAAACTGCGGAAGGATGCCGCCGAGGCTGCTCTGATACGCGACCTCGCCACAGACCGGACCAAACGCGAGATGTTCAACCGGCTACACGAACACCTTAACCGCCTGGCCGACGAAGTTGAGCGCGCGATGAAAGCAAGCGCTACGAAGTAGGGCAGCTAATCGCGCGCAATCGTATTCGCGGTGCGGCCCGCGCGGCCCGATAAGCCGGTCAAGGCTGCGGGAAGATCACCGAAACCGAAACAATATCGAGCGCCACCATCGTCAGGATAAGCGTTGCGTATCCCGCGACTTGTACCCAGTCTTCGGCGGCGGTCCATCCGCCGATTTTGGACCCGGCCAATCAGAGACAGAATTGACCCAGATCAAACAGAAACCGAGCCAGGAAGCCGGCCTGGCGGGTGCTGTCCGTTGCTGTGTTCATGGGGTAAGGCCGGCTAACAGGGCCTCATGAGTCGGACGGTCGTCGCGAGCGCCGTGAACATCGTCAATTGCGGTCGCGCTGGCGCCCGGATACCACGGCTCGCCATCGTTTTTCGTGGTGACCGGGCTTTTTCGCAGCCGCACCAGGTGCCCGCGCTTATAGGCATATCCGCGCTGTTCCGAGCACGGCTTGCAGCGCATCCGGCGTTCCAGTTGCCAAATTGGGGTTTCTTTCGGCCGCCGGATGATCGTCAAATCGACGGCGCTATGCGTGTTGCAGCCGTCGCATTTCACTTCGAGGTAGCGATAGCCGGCGTTGAGCGCGTCACCGAGCGACGGCGATGGCTGCACGAGCCCGCCATAGCCTTTCATGCGCAATATTCCATGCCTCGCAAGCGGCCGCATCGGCAATCTTGCGCGCGTCCCTGGCGCGTTCCTCGGCCGCCTTGATGCTCGCGCCGAACAGCCGTTCTTTCGAGACCGAACCCATCGGCTATTGTCGCGCGGCACCGCCGGTAAATCCATGGGGCGAGATGTCGAGTGCCGGCGGGACCGGAACGCAAGCGGTTGGTCAAGGCGATCTTCGGTTGCTTCCGCATCGATCGACGTTGACCTGATCGCGATGCGCGGGAACGCACCATACTTAACGACAGCCGGGCAGAATGTGGCGTGGGGGACAGATAGCTGACCCGTTGCGCGACGCGGACGGCTGTTATGAGAACAACCTCTGCCACCAGGGTGGGTTTATCGCGTCGGCCCGAATTTTCTCGGTAACTTGAGTCCTTGCGCCAACTACGCCAAATTGCCTCCTTGGTAGTCGTACCAAATCCCATTATTAGCGTAGAAAATAACGTGGTTTTCGAGCCCCTTCGTCGAGGTTGGCGGCCGGCCTGGGGACGGCGCTTTCACAGATGAGGACACACCCCGGTCCTTCGCAGCCTCGCGCCTGCTCGCCAACGACACGGACGTGGACGACGGCGCTGTCCTGAACGTCACATCGGTCTCAGCCACCAGCGCGAACAGCGGGACTCTGAAGGTTACTCACATCAATGGCTTATTAATTTCCGAGTTTGACACCGTAGTTCTTGCTTCGGGTGCGTCAGTTACTTTAACCAACGGGGTGCTAGTTTACGATCCGACAACATCGGCTTTCGTTGGCTTATCTCACGGGGAAAAATCGGTAGAAAATTTCGATTACGCAGTTTCGGACGATCTCGGCGGAAGCGCTACTACAAGCATTACGGTTAATCTTGTCGGCACGAACGACGCGCCGGTTGCGACAGGCGACAGCCTAGATGCGATCCAGCTGGAGGACGCGGGGTTCTACTTCAACAGCGCGAATGGCCACTGGTACCGGTTTGAGGGGGTTGCAAAGAACTGGTTCGACGCGCGTGACGCAGCTACGGTTGCCGGCGGGTATCTTGCCACGGTAACAACCGCCCAAGAGAACCAATTCATCTGGGATCACATCGACGCGGGGCACCCGGGCAGTGTCACGAGCACCGGTTTGCCAATCAACCCAGGGATTGAACCGATTGTTGACCGAAGCATGTGGATCGGCGGGAGCGATACCGCCACCGAGGGGGTCTGGAATTGGCAGACTGGACCCGAAGCTGGTCAAGTATTTTGGGATAACGGCTCAGCCATCCCAGTCTACTCCAACTGGCTGCCCGGGGAGCCGAGTAATACGCACGCCGATTTGGATGGCGTTTGAAGAGAACCCTATTATCTCCAGCGTAGACTGATGCGATGATTGCGTCGACATCTCCATCGCGACGAAACTATACGAAGCACAAGAGAGAGTGCCCTTATCGCTGTAGCCAAGGCCAAAATCTTCATCGAAGAAGGTTGGAAAACTTCTATCACCGACGAGCACGGAAGAAATTTCGAACCTGCTGATTTCCATTTGCTGCGTGCTCATCCTGCCAAATTCCCCCGTCGTACTGAGGATTAGGCGTAGAGAACACTCCAGTCGAAACCGTTCCGTGTGAACAGACGCACGCGCTTGTGCCCTCGCGATGAACAGCCGGTAGCCGTCGTGCTCGACCTCATGGACGGTATCTGTCAACATCTGAGTCGTTTGCCAGCACGTCTAGAACATGGGATTGCGCCGCGCTGAGCGGCCCATCGCCATCAAGATTGCCTAACGCAATGTCCCAGCTATGTGTTTGACCGATGGAGGCGCCGGCCGAAAACGTGCCCGTCCCATCGTTTAACCAGATTCTGTCCGGGCTGTTGCTTCCGCTCGTTACATCGACGAAATCTAGATCTCCATCTTCATCAACATCACCGACAGATACAGTTTCGCTCGTGTAAGACCCTTCCAGTTGCTGACCAGTATCTGAGAATACACCAGTGCCGTCCGAGGGCAACGTGATTGCTGTAGGAAGCGTTCAATACCGAAGCGAATGTGAACTCTCCGTCAGGAGCAAACACACTCTGGCTCAATAATGGTGCTGCCACATAGGGGTCATACTTCCATCGCGGCTATCGTAAGACGGCGCCCACCAAACCATCGCGATGCCGCTGAGATTCGGCTCTTCGATTATGACGGAGTACGGCACGTCGAACCATTGCCCCGGTTCGGTTGGCCGATGCGGATGCTTCAGCAAGACCCGATAGCGACCATTGGCCATATCCCACTCCGCCTCCACGTGCTGGCCATCCGCCGCGTTCTGCGACCACTTTATAGGGCAAAGTGTTACTCCCGGTCTTTCTTCACATATGACTAAGGCCATGCGGGCGTTACACCGCATGACCTTTAGCCGGGACTGTCCCGCTCCTCGCGTGATTCCGTCTCCGGTTGCACTAACCGCGGACGGGCGAAGACGTTCCTGACGAGATCGGTGCAAGGGCAACGAAAAAAAAGCCGGCGTAGGCCGACGGGCTTACCCTTCAGGCTGATAGGGCCATCCCAAACTAGCGTCACGACGTTTTTGGCGGGTGGACGGCGATATTCCCCGCCTCACTTGCCGGCGTCGTGGCAACATGTCGCGGGCCGCTTGGTTTTCAAGCAGATTTATGGTACAACCAAATATATGAAAAAATCAAGTGCGGTTGCACCAAAAAGGCGCGGTCGACCTGCTATCAAAGGTGGCAGAGATCCACATATTGCTGCCAGGATGCCGCCTGCCCTGATCGCAGCGGTTGAGGCTTGGGCAGAAACCAACAAAACCAGCCGCTCTGACGCCTTCCGTCGGCTGGTCGAGCTGGGGCTCACTGTAAAGGCGAAATCGAGGCCAACCGGGCGACTCAGCGCCGCTCTCGTTGCGGACTTAGCCGTTGAGGCAATCGACAGCTTAGGGACGAAGGTCAAAGCGCATGCTCGGCCGGCCGACAAGCCGGGCCGGAGGTTGCGCGCTCAGGAGCTTGCCACGAAGGCGATCGAAAAGATTATCGATCCCGCGGCCGCCCCTGAAGAACAAGCCCAGCGCAGACGGCGGCTAACCAAGAGGCCTCCGGAGTTTCGTCAGGCTCGCCTTGATCAGCCGAAGGCGAAGGGGAAGTGAGCACGGCGGGCAACGACGATAAAAGCCCGCTTATCGATCTCGTTAGCTGCATCGTATGCAATCAAACAATGAGGCTCGAAAAAAGCTCCCCCGACGCTGAAGGAATTGACATCATTCAATATCGCTGTGACCTGTGTAACAGAATTGAGCAGGTGCGATTAGTGCGCCGAAGTCGAGATTCGACGGACTGATCCAGCGATTTGCCAAGCCCCTCAGGATCTGCGCACGGGGCGCGCCGACCGTGAAACCATCGATCGAGGGGTTCTGGCGAGGATCAGCTTCGCTCCGCTTGCAGGATATCGCGCTCGTTCCGGAGGAACGTTTCCCTGGTGCTGTTCGTTGAACATCAGGGGCGTTTGGAGAAATAATGCAGGAAGAGTGCAATTCTAGTCCGGATCTGGGACTGGGTACGACTGTGCTAGCGGTAATGGGTGCAACTGCGTTGGTAGCTGTGTTCTTTCTATTATCACCGTGGAACGTCTCCCACATCGCAGACAAGTCCGCTCCTAGAACCTTGTTCGTGGCTGCACCACCCAATAGATGAACAAGAGAGCGGCGCACCGATGCGGCGGCTGCAGAACTTCGGGGAACCGCACCCCGGACGAGCCCTCCGCGCGCTTGATCGCCCACTCTGATTGCGGAAAACTGCGGCTTGTCGAGATCTTGGCTGAAGGGCTAAGAAATGACGAAGACACCGGGCAAAGCTGAACCACAGAAGCCGATCAGCAAAGCCGAGCGCGAAGCGCGTAAGGCATTCCGCCAAGTCGACGCCGAAAAGGCAATGACCGAGCACGAGATCGCGCAAAAGGCGTTCTCAAAAAACCGCGACCGTCTCAAGGCCGAGCGGCTGGAGCGCGAGGCTGCAGCGCCACCGCCCACAAAAGCCCGACCCAAGGCGAAGAAATGACAGCTCCGAGTCCAGCGAGACGGCGTTGGAACTCCCCGTCGATGCGATCTGAAGATGCGGGATATTCCCGTGCCGCTGCAGGACTTCACCGACCGCTATGAAGGCCGTTACCGCGACGTCCAACTACCGCTGCCGATGCGCATGGTCTGACGATGCTAACCGACCGGCAAATTGCAGTTCTACGCGATATTGGCCCCGCTTCGTCATTCAATCAGGCGAAGAAAGCGGAGGTCATAGACCTAGTCGCACGCGGTTATATCGAAAGAGATGGGGACCTCTTCAAGCTCACAGCAATGGGTTTGAAGGAGCTGCTTGATCGGCGGCGGACTTGAGATGGCCCCACGCAAGAAGCCAGCGGCGATCGGCGTCAAGGCTCCTTTTCCGGGGTTCATCGAGCCCGCGCTCGCGACCTTGATCGACAAGGTGCCATCCGGCGAGCGCTGAATTCACGAAATCAAGTTCGACGGTTATCGCGTTCAAGTCCATCTCGCAAACGAAGCGGTGAAGGTCTTCACGCGCCGCGGCCACGATTGGACTGATCGGTTTAAGAAAGTTGCCAACGACGCATGGCATATCAGTGCAGGCTCTGCGGTCATCGACGGCGAGATCGTTGTGCCGGCCGCCGATGGCACGACCGACTTTTCCGTTCTGCAGAACGAACTCAAGGGCAAGTCCGACAAAATCGTTTTCGTCGCGTTCGACTTGCTCTATCTCAATGGCTACGATCTCCGGAAGCTACCGCTGATCGAACGCAAGACGCATCTCAAGAAGCTGGTCGCCAATACGTCGGTTCAGTTCAGCGAAAGCTTCGAAACGGATGGCTCCGAGATCTACGCGCGCGCCTGCAAGGTCGGCCTCGAAGGCGTCGTCTCAAAGGTACGCGACAGACGCTATTCGTCCGGCCGCGGTAACGACTGGGTCAAGAAGACCTGTGCCCAGCGCGAGACGCTGACGATTGCCGGCTTTGCACTTGACGGCAACGACTGGGACGGCATCTATCTTGGTCGACGCAAGGGCAACGACCTGATCTACGCCGGTAAGGTCGACCATGGCTTCGACAAAACATCCGCGGCAGCGTTGCGCCAACGTCCCACGCCGCTGATACGCAAAACCCAGCCCTATTCCAAGCGCATCGCACATCGGGGAATCTGGGTCGAGCCGGAGCTACTGGCCGAAATTGAGTACCGGGCGAAATCTGCCGAAGGCAAGGTTCGACACCCGTTCTTCTGACGCGGTGCCGCGTCAAGCTTCGAACAGGCGCGGGCCGGCTGCCTGAGAACGCGAAAAGCCTCCCCTTCAGTTATAGCACGCCCACAAAGGCAGAAACGATCAAGATTGCCGCTCCGACCGCTAGGATTATCACATCAACTGTTATGCGCCGCTTGGCAGATTCGGTCATGGCTGAACCTGCATCCACGGGAAACCGCGTTGTCTGACCAATCGCGACCGAACACTGTGCGTCAGCTCACATACATATCGAGAAAGTTCACTGAAGCGGGTGCTGATCTGTTGGCCTAAACCAACTGACGCGGTCACCCGCGCTTCAATCAACGGGCCATTTCTGTTCAAAGAAAGCGCCAGCCCACAAAGCCGGCCTGGATCTAACGTCATGATCGGCTGGACGACCTCGCGCTCGATGTTCGACCGTTGCAGGCTACGCCATTCATCAACGCCAACCGATTATGATGGTGACAAGCAAAACAACGAATGAAAGTGGCCGCCAACGAAGGAGGTTCTAGTGTGTCTAGAACTCAATGCGGTTACACTCGTAGCAACCGAACACCTTGTTAACGGTTTGGTCCTTGCCGAGTGGCATCATCTCAGCGTTGCAATTCTCGCACTCGCGAATTTTTGAAATTGATTCGATCATCTTGCAACGATGCGCGCCAAACCAGTCGGAACGATGTAGAATTCCTCCGTAGGACTACGGCAATCGATGGCGATCACGAGCTGCGCAGGCGTGAATGCCCATGCAGCCGACCAACGCATTCGATTAAACGAGAGGGGCCGCCAACTGAGGCGGCCTCAATACAACGCAAGCGCAATGGCGAAGCACGCAATCAACGTTGCTGTGCTTAGCGAGAGATAGACGAGAGCTTCGTCCTTGCGCTGGTTCAAATTGTCCATGTGACGTTTATGCTCGGGTCGCTGCTTTGTTCCGACCATGGCCGATTGCATTCTCCGCATGCGAACACTCTTTCCCGGTCGAAGAACTTCCGACTAGTGTTTGCGAGTGAACTTCGCGACCTTCACGGTGCCTTGCCATAGCTCTCACGTCGTGGCCGTCCACTAACCGCTTGGCCTGCTCCTAGGCCGTGCCTTCGTCGGTGGCTGTCAGGCCGAAGCGTTGTTGAGTGCGGCCGTCCGAGCCAATGATGTAGGCCCTGGTCTAAACCCGTTGTCCAGTTACTTACATGACGAGGCCGCGCGTAATCACCGTGGCGAGCAGAGCGGTACTGAGGATCGCAACGGTAAGACAGATGCGTGCTGCGAGTGAGTACGAAGTGAGACTTGGTTGTTCCATCACGGCACGCGCGCTCCCTCTGGCCGGTGATGCCGAGGGCAACTAAACGAGGCGGTTAAGGTTCCAGTGGGGATCTTAGCAGCCACTTGCCGTTCGCCTGGATCGGCGGGCACGGCACGGTCCCGTAGGAGCAGAATACGCAACAGTCGAAAGCGTTGAGTTTCAGGCGAGTGCCGCAACCGGCGCAGTAATAGAAAAACTGGCATGCATTGGTCGCATTGTCTCGGTCGGTTGGTGCTGAAGGCCGTGAGGTGTCCGAAGTCTGTAGGATTTCATCGACGGCCCTTGGGCCGCAAGATCGGCGTGCAGCTCCCGCTACCGCTGAAAGAACTCAAGACAAATTTCGACTGCACGACCCAGCTACAGCCAGCGCTAAAAGCATTGGAAATCAAGAAGAAGCTGGAACTGTACTAATCACGTCACGATCCCTTCGCATGTCGGCTTCAAGTTCTTCGACAATGACTCGAAGCAAACAGACGGCAAGCGGGTCAGTTACCTCGCGCGACAGAAATTGATAACGCGCGATCTGAACTTCCTGCTCTCTAAGCTGGCGGTTTGTCATGAGCTGCGCCCTCCGACAAACTTACGCCGAGACGGCTAACTTGTTTCGTTAACGTTTTTCGGATCATTTGAGATGGTTTCTATCTAGTAAATTCGTGTCCGCCTGCTGCTAACCGAGCAGCCGGGCTGAACGATGAAATGGCTCCGATAATTCCGGGCCGGAACCATTCAGATCAGCCGATGCGAGTACGTCCGTCCCCCCCGGCGTGATCAAACCGCGAGCTGATTTACGGCGCCTCATCCGTCTCAGGACATGGCACAACCGCCCGGCAGGGAGCGGCTCACATTCCGCGCGAAAGCCACCCGAACGGAAACATTCCCAGGATTGGCGGGCACTTCTTAGAGTTGCCGCGAACGGACCTCCTGTGCTGCAGTGGACAGCCGCTTCATTCAATCACGTCGTCAGCGCCGGCGAGCAATGAAGGCGGTACCGTGAGCCCGAGGACCTTGGCAGTTTGGAGATTGATAACAAGTTCGAATTTCACAGGTTGCTCGATAGGCAAGTCTGCCGGCTTCTCCCCGTTTAAGACCCTTTGCACATAGCCCACTAGACGTTTGGCCTCAAAAGTCCGACTCGGGCCGTAGGACAGCAAAGCACCGCTGTCTGTGAATCCCCGCCACGACGCAATCACTGGAAGACGACGCTCCTGGCCGTGTTGTGCGATCTTAGCGGCAACAACGCCAGTAAGGCGTGACGAAATGACGAGCAGGCCATCAGCGCGGCTTGCTTCCACCCCCTGCAGTGCTGCATCGAGGTCGGCGATCTTGTTTATCGGGTGGGTCGTTAGCTCAAGGTCGAGCGACTGGGCTCCGCGCCGTGCAAAAGTCACTTCGTCATCGAAATGCTGGGAATAAAATTCACCGCAACCTTCCTGACGTTGGGGGCCACTTGCTTGAGCAATTCAATCCGCTTCGCCGCCATTTCATCCGTAAGAAACGTGATCTCGGTGAAGTTCTTACTTGGTCGCGCAAGCGACACGGCAATTCCTGACCGGATGGGGCTATCGCTAACGCCGCCGACTATGGCTATGCTCCCCTTACTTGCCTCAAACAGTGGCTTGATAACATCACCGCCAACAGCGAGCAGAAGGGTGGGCCTTTGGGCGGCAAATTCGGTGGCCAATGCCGCAAGTCGATCCGGCATTCCGTTGGCATAGCGAAAGACGATTTCGACGTTGCGGCCCTCGATGAGTCCGGCTTGTGCAAGTGCGTCCTTCAACGACTGATCGACCGGTCCCATTTTTTTGGCGTCGCCAAAGGCTAACCACCCAATCCGGGGCAACGATTTCTGCGCATGCACGGCAAGCGGCCACGCAACCACTGCGCCGCCAACAACCGAAATAAACTCGCGTCGTCGCATGGGAGCCTCCGAAGGGTCGAGCAGCCCACGCGTTCAACCTTAGCACCTTGCGAACCACGGTCGGGGATTAATTGGCTTGATGTCCGTTCCGGGTCAATCGCGTCACTTGTCGTCGGCAGACTACTTCCGGCTTTCCGCCGGAAGCGGACATCGCAGGGCCGGTCGGCATGTCTCTAAGTGCCACCACCGGAAGTCGCCGTTTTCATTCGATCACCTCATCGGCGCGTGCGAGCAGCATCGCGGGCATTTCGAGGCCGAGCGCTTTAGCAGTCTTGAGGTTGATTACGAGATCGAACTTCTCCGGCCGCTGTATCGGTAAGTCATTTGGCTTGGCACCGTGCAGGATTTTCCCAACATAAACCCCGGCTCTTTGCACCATCGCGGCTATGCTCGGCCCATAACCGATCAAACCGCCCGCTTTTGGAAATTCGGCGAACAAGGAAATGAGAGGGAGTCGATTAGCCAGCGCAAGCTCGCTGATTTGCTTTGAAGAGATGAAGACAAGAGGCGACGACAACAAAATTCCGGCTTCGACCTGCCTTGTTTTGGCAGCCTCCAAGGCGCGTCCCCAGTCGTCCGGGACCTGCACTTCAATAATTTCAGCTTCGACCCCGACCGTCCGTACCGCCGACGCAGCCGCTGCGAATTGCGCCGCGTTGAGGCCGCGGATGCCAAAGATTGCTATGTGAGACAGCCCGGGAACCATCTCCTCTTGAGCAGCCCAACCTGTTTCCCGCTCAACTCCGGAAGATCAAGAAACACCCCGGTCAAATTGCCGCCTGGGTGTGCAAGGCTCTTGATGTATCTCATCGCAACGGGATCGCTCTCCATGTCTACCGCAACGGTAGGAATGCTGCTCGTTGCGTTCCTGGCCGCGGCAACCGCCTCTGGATGTGATGCAAATATGACGTTCACTTCGAGCCGAACAAGATCGCCGGCAGCCTCCTTCATTAGCTCTGGTCTAAAGTTGGTAAAGCGCTTTTCGATTGCGAGGTTTTTGCCCTCCACATAGCCCTCTTCGGCCAGACCCCGCCGGAAGGCGGCTTCGTTGGCGCGGCTCGAAAAGGTGCTGAGAAAGCCGATCACCGGCATGGCCCCCTGCGCCCGGGCCATAAGCGGCCACGTCGCAGCGCCGCCGAGTATTGTAATGAAACCACGGCGCTGCATGTCCGCCCCCAAAACTCAGGAGACGGCATCTTAGCGGCGAGAGCGAACGCTTTGATAGGGCAGAAACCGGTATCGAGAGTATTTTCGTCGTGTGATGCCAATGTCGCAGTTGGGTCAAACTCAGATCTCGCCCGGCCGGTTCGGCATGTCGGCTATACCCCCGATAACGGACCTCGTCAGCCCGCCTCATCAAATTTCGGACTTAAGCCGCTTGTTCTAGCCGTGCGTCGATCTCCTCGCGCAGCAACGTGAAATCAATTGGTTTGGTCAGCAATCCAACGGCCCCTTGGGCAATCGCGTGTCGCTTGGTGTCCTCGTCACCGTAGGCGGTTATCATGATCACCGGCACGTTCGGTCGCTCGGCCCGCACTTTCGGTAGCATCTCAAGGCCGCTCATGCCGGGCATATTGATATCGGAAAGGATAAGAATCAGCGAAGGGTCAGCGATAGCCTTCACGCGGTCCAGTGCGGCTGGCGCGGACAGCGCAAATTCCATGATGAAGCGGCCCGAACGAAGATCGCGCCGGAAATGCTGGCGAAACATGCTTTCGACATCAGGCTCATCATCGACGACGAGAATATGGGTGCTCAAGTCATGCCTCCAGTCCTCTATCGAGCCGATATTATTCGGGGCAGCATGATAATGAATTCGGTAAAATAACCCGGCTCGGTATCGACGTCGATTGTGCCACGGTGCTGTTTCACCACGATGTCGTGGCTTATCGAAAGACCGAGCCCAGTTCCTGCACCCGAGGGTTTAGTCGTAAAAAAGGGGTTGAATATCTTCTCTTTTATCTCGGGTGCAATTCCCATACCATTGTCGCGTATGCGAATTTCAACCTTATCACCGCGATTTTTCGTCGCGACCGTCAACATCGGTTCGTAAGCATCCCCGGGTTCAACGGCACGCTTGGTGGCTGCGTAAAAACCGTTGGAAATCAAGTTGAGCAAAACGCGGGTAATCTCCTGAGGATATATATCTGCCGTTCCGGCGGCGGGGTCGAACTCCCTCTTCAGCGCGATGTTGAAACCAGATCTTTCGGCGCGAGCCCCGTGATAGGCAAGATTGAGGCTCTCGTCGAGAAGCGAATTTATATCCGCAGGCCGGTGTTCACTAGCACCTTCGCGCGAATGCAGAAGCATGTTCTTAACGATAGAGTCTGCGCGCTTGCCGTGCTGCACGACCTTCTCAAGATTATCCTTCAGCAGACCAGTCAATTCGTCGACTTCTTCCCGCATCTTCTCGCCGAGAGCGGCAGACTTGAGTATGTCATTCAGTTCATCGGTCAATTCCGCCGAAAGCGTGGAGAAATTATTGACGAAATTCAGTGGGTTCTTGATCTCATGCGCGATGCCTGCGGTAAGCTGTCCAAGGGATGCGAGTTTTTCGGTTTGTACCAGACGATCTTGGGCCGTTCGTAACTCGTCAAGGGACCGCGATAGTTCTTCGGTACGGTGCCGCAACTCGTTCAAGAGCCTTGCGTTTTCGATTGCGATGACTGCTTGGCTTGCGAAGTTTGTCACCAAGGCGGTTTGCTTGTCGGTGAAGTGTCTCACTTCTTGGCGGAAAATCGTGATAGAGCCAACCAGCTTTTGGTCCTTCAGCATAGGAACCATCAGGAGTGTTCGTGCGCCCGCCAAGTCAGCGAGCGCACGAACGTTGGCATTTCCGGCAACGTAGGGCGGCTCGGCCCTTAGATCGGCGATATGAACGGGCCGATGGGTCTTCTCTATTGCCCTGAGGCCACTCTCGGGGTGAGGCCGGATAACCTTATATAATTGAGTATCTGCATAGGCTTTAGGCGCGTTATACAAGGCAACGGAACGAAAACCACCGTCCTCATAGACAGTCATTGTACCGAAGTTCGCGCCACATATGCGTGTCGCGTTCTCGAGCAACTTGTTGAAGACCGGTTCCAAATCACCGGCCGACGATGAGATAACCTGTAGCACTTCTGCAGTTGCCGTCTGCTGCTCGAGGGCTTCGGTAAGATCGTGAGTCTTTGCCTGCACCTGCTCGAACAGGCGCACATTGCCGATCGCGATCACTGCCTGGTCGGCAAACGTCTGCAGCAGGGCGATTTGCTTTTCGCTGAAGGGGCGCAATTCGGTGCGACGCAGCACGATTACGCCGATGCTGTCGCCTTCGCGGAGCAAGGGGATGCATAGCACGGTGTGTACGTTGCTCCGGTGCGCGTATTCCTGGGAGCGCGGGAATTGATCGCCTTCAGGTCCGTGCAGGTCGTGTACGTGCACCGGTACGCGGTCGATCACCGCGACACCGGCCATTCCTTCGCGGTCGATGGCTTGCCGCTGCCAGGATACCGGTATCGAGCCATGGTGCGCCAGGAACACCAGGTCGTTGCCATCCCTCAGTGAAACATGCGCATCGTCCGCCTCACAAAGCTCGCAGGCGCTCTCGACGATGGCCTGGAGGGCCGGCCCGACATCGGTCGGCGAGGATGCAATTACCTTAAGCACGTCGCCGGTGGCGGTCTGCTGCCGAAGGGCCTCGGACAGATCATCAGTGCGGGCCTGCACCTCGTTGAACAGTCCGACATTCTTGATCGCGATGACGGCCTGGTCGGCGAAGGTCCGCAGCAATTGGACGTGATGATCGGCCAGCATGCCCGTCTCGCGCCGTGTGGAGACGATGAAGCCGATGAACGTGCCCCGGTCCATCAGCGGCGTGTAGGTCGCGCTGCGCCAACCGCGAGCCCGGCCAAGTTCACGGATTCTCGCGTCTGCAGTTTCGCTGTCTGAAACCTGCGCCGTCTTGCCGTTCCTTACCCCCAAGGCGATGGCCGGCACTTTGCTCAGATGCCTTGGGAACGCGGCCTTGAGTGCTGCGTCGGACTCCGGGTTAGTCGGAGTGAAGGCGACGAGGTGATCGATGTCCTCGATGATGCGATGGACCGCAGTGGAAAACCCGCCGATCAGACGTTTGGCGCTGTGGGCGATGGCGTCGAACACCTGCTGCACATCGTCAGGCGAACTGGCAATGACCTTCAATATCTCGGCCGTCGCCGCCTGCTGCTCGCGGGCTTCCTTCAGGTCTTCGGAGATTGAACGACGTTTAACTCTGGTGGCCACTGGCGCAATGCGGGGCTTGGTCTTGGTCGTCTTGCGACCCTTTGCTGGGTTTGTGTTGCGGCCCGTCTTGCCGCCCGGTCTTGATGGCCGCGCCATATCCGCCCCCCAAGGTCAAGAAGGGCATCTTATCGGGACACAGCGTCATTCTGGAAGGGGCGGATCAGCCGGGGTCGCGTAGTTAACCGGCCCGTCCGATGTCCGCTTCGGGTCATTCGCGTCACTTTGACATCGCGCCGCGAAATTCCGCTCTGCCCCGATCAGCGGACATCCCCGATCAGGGTGCGTCAGGTCCGAAAAGTGCCGCCACAAGGCAACATCGCACTTATAGTATTATGTGTAGTGTTATGTGAAAATGGCCAGGCCATGCGCGTCCGCTTATCGCTTGCGCAGCCCGCCAATTCGGTGATTAACGGCTTACGTCCCGCTGCAATTGTTTGTAGAGCGCTTCGACCGCGTCGCAAGTTACGGTCTCATCGGAAGGCCGCGGAGCGAACCGTTAGAGATCGCGAGCGATCAGTCAGAGCTGCTCACAGGGAACTCTTTCTCTGCTACGCTTTATGCCGACGGCTGGCTGCCCAGTGAACCGAGTGCAATCATTCGCCAGGGACTTTTACAATCTTGATCTCAATTGCTGAAAAATAGGCCGCAAGGTCCTCGATGTCCTGGTCAGACAGGGGTGGCGTAACCACCGACATCGCATCATTTTTTCGCAAACCAATTTTGAATGCTTGCAACTGCGCGACGAGATAGGGCTCGATCTGCCCTGCGATGTTCGGCGCGTCGGGAGTCTTAGACAAACCGTCGAGGCCGTGACAGGCTTGGCACATCATCGCTTTGGCGCTGCCGGCCTTGACGTCGCCAGCATGGCTCGGCCTACCGCCCGCCACTAGAAGATCTGCTGGCGCGAGCAACTTAACGACCAGCATTGCCGTCCGTAGAAGCGTCGACTTCATCCTAGGCCTTCGGGTGATTGGATGACGATGGAATGGGATGGCCCCCGGGGCCATCCCAGACATCAGAGCTTACTTGCCGTCATACCAGATGCGATAGAGCGCTCCGACGAGATCGTCCGAGACCAGGAGCGATCCATCCGCTAGCTGCGCGACATCCACGGGGCGGCCCAGGTAATAGCCGTTTTCATTCCATCCTTCAGCGAATGCCTCGGATTTTCCGGCCACATTGCCATCCTCCTTGAGAAAGGTAACCATCAAACGCGCGCCGACCGGCACGGTCCGATTCCACGAGCCGTGTTGCGTCGAGAAGATTGCGCCGCGATATTTCTGCGGGAACATTGTGCCCGTGTAGAATATCAAGCCGAGATCGGCAGCGTGGGCGGCTTGCTCTACCTGCGGGAAGACCACATTGGCGGGTGGCGTATCATTCTTGTACTCGTTGGTGCGAATCTTGCCGCCGCCATACCACGGGAAGCCAAAGTCCAGACCCGCGCTGGCGATGCGGTTCAATTCGCCGGGCGGCTGGTCGTCGCCCATGCCGTCAACCTGGTTGTCGTTAGTCCAGAGTGACTTGTCCTGTGGATTGAAATCCATGCCGACCGGATTACGCAACCCGATCGCATAGACTTCACGGTTCTTGCCGTCGCGGTCCATGCGGATGATCCCACCGATGCCAAGCTTGCGATACAGTTCATTTTTCTCCTTGGTGGGCACGTTGTAAGGCTGGCCGAGTTGAATATAGAGCTTGTTATCAGGGCCGACCCGGCAAACGCGGGCAGTATGATTGTAACTCTCTTCCGATTTCGGAATCAGCTCGCCTTCTGCGACGACGACGCTGGCGACGACGTCTGGGCTCTCATAGAAGAACTCCGCTGCCGGGTATTCCAGCACCCGATTTTGCTCTGCAATGTAGAGGAAGCCATCCTTCGAGAAGCAGGGTCCATTGGGAATTTTCTTCGGCAAGGTCGGTGCGAATTCCTTCACCTCATCGCCAATACCGCCGCGCGAGCGGTCAGTCACGACCCAGATTTTGGATTTACGTGTGCCTACAAATGTCGCGACGCCTTGGGGGCCTACTGAAATGTGTCGCGCATCCGGCACCAGGGCGTAAAGAGATATATGAAAGCCTGCCGGCAATTTGATCTTCTTCAGGTTTTCCTTGACTTTATCCGCCTTCCCCCCGGTCTGCGAGACTTCGGGCCACTCGGCGGCATTGCCCGTAGGACGCATCGCGCCCAATGTTTCGAGCGCGCTGGGCGCCGGCGGTGCCGGCTGAGCGTACGCCGGCCACGTGGCTAGCGCCACAAGTGCCGCCGCGGTCTTCAATCGAAGATTCATTGATACCTCCCTGCGATGCCCCCAGTTCTGGCGGGTACCACCCGCTGCCGGAGGATGCGGATATCAATGCGCCGCTCCGAATGATTGTCAAATGTAATTGTATGAACGATGATAGCGTCAATCAGCAGTGTCGCTTCGCTTCTTCGCTTCATGGTTTGGGGGACGCTGCCCATCTTCTCCTTTGTCGAAGCCGCGGCTGAATGCATGCTCGTACCCGGAATTGCGTACTAACCGGCGCGAGCGGCTGTCTCTTGCTCATGTTTCGCAGAGGTGCCTGAGGGGTGAAGTCTGCAATGGGTCGCTGCGCCTTTAACCGCCGCTGGCAAGCTGCCACTCCAGCCATGAACTCGCGTCGCCAGAAGCATCGACAGGCTGGAGCCTGAGGTCCCTTTTATTCCTGCGGTAAGTCACTTTGTGATATGACGAACCCTCCGTGATTGGAGGAATACATGAGGGGCCTGACCAAAGCTTTGTGCGTGGCGCTTACATTTGTAGCAACACCGACTCTCGCAAGCCCTGCAGACGAGGCCAGCGCTGTGGTCGATCAGTGGTCGGCAACCTACAGCGCCAATGATCGTAATGCGCTGGTAAAACTCTATGCTCCGGATGCCCTTCTCTTCGGAACGACCGACGCGGTCGCGACCCGAGGCCCCGAGGCGATTTGGGAGTATTTCGTGGCGCTGGATAAGGGTGGCCGCAGGAATACGATTAAAGAGAAGAGTGTAATCGTGCTCAGTGAAACCGCCGTCGTTGTCGCAGGATTTTATGACTTTGCGCGAAAGGAACAAGACTACGAACCCCGACCATCGCGTTTTACGTTTGTGGTTGTGAATCGCGGCGGTAAATGGATGATCGAGCATCATCACTCGTCGCCACGCGCTACTCAACGGCAGTGAGCAAATTGCCTGGGAGCGGTTGCGCCATTGAGTTGCGATCAAAAAACGGATCGGCGGTTAGATCCCCGCCTTGAGTTCACCTTCGTCATTTCGGCAAGGCGACACTTGTCCGTTAAGGGGGGCCTGCCACTGTTAAAGTCATCTCGGTCATTACTCGACCACCTTGTCGGCACGAAGTAAAAACGCTTCGGAAATGTTAAGGCCGAGCGCTTTGGCCGTTCTCAAATTCACGAACAACTCAAACCGTGTGGGTTGCTGCACGGGAAGTTCTCCGGGATTTGCTCCTTTGAGCACAGGCTCGAGGTAACGCGACGCCTGGCGGACCATTTCCCCAACATTGGGTCCATAGGATATCAAGCCGCCGGCCTGTACCCATGCACCCCATCCAGCTACCATCGGAAGATGATGCCGGTTAGCGAACTCGACGATCCTTGGCGCGTTGGCATCCGTGTGCCGCGAGGAAACGACATAGAGACTGTCGATGTCGGCTTTCCTCGCCGTTTCAAGTGTCCGGTCAAGCTCGGAGGGATCGCGGATGTCGACCGGCATGAGTTGGAGATCCAGCGACTTTGCTGCGCGCTCTGCCACCGGCAGCTCGTTGTCGCCGTGGCCTGGATCGCGGACGAGTGCAACCCGCGCAATCCGGGGAGCCGCCTCCTTGAGGATTTCGAGCCGCTTGGCTGCGAGATGGTCCGACAAAAATGTGACGCCGGTCGCATTCCCTCCAGGCCTTGCCAAACTCCTGGCAATGCCGAGTTGAACCGGATCGGCACTCATGGCGTAGATGATGGGAATAGACTGCGTCGCCTTCGTAACATGTGGCACAACGTCGCCACCTAGAGCAACTATGACAGCGGGCTTGCTGTCGACCAGCTCCGCGGCGAGTGCGGGAAGTCGCTCCGCCCGCCCCTGAGCATGCCGGTACTCGATGGTGAGGTTTTGGCCGTCGACATAGCCGGCCTGCCGGAGGCCCTCGAGAAGTGCTTGTGTATTCGGATTGCGCTCTAGCGAGCCGTAGATCAGCACGCCAATGCGCGGGCGGCTCGCCGCCGGCTGTTGCGCATTTGTGCGCAGCGAAAATGACGACAAAGCACCAGTGGCCGCTACTCCTGCGATGAAAACTCGTCGCAGCATATCGCGTCTCCATGCCATGGACGGTGACAGCGTACACTAAGTGGTGCCAGAATCTAACATATTGCAAGCAACACCGCGCCGACGCCGTCATGGCAGCACGGCCGATGCGGTTCAAAATGCCCGGTGGCGCGGCCGCCTGTAACATGCAGCTAGACACCCGACGACGACCGACCTGCGATTTACCGGATTTGGGAGCAACTCGCTTATACGGAGCTCAACCTGCGCAGTGGTCGCTCCGGAAGATTGGCCGGCCTTTGACCGGCGATACCTCAAACAAGCTTGGTAGTGTCTCCCTTTTAGAGCTGAGGCGCGTCCGAAGCTGAGGGCTTGCGCTTGTAGGCAGCAAGTTTGGTTTGGTTTTACCCCGAGGCTCCCCCGCTCACTCAGGGACAAAGACTTGGGCCGGCGGTTGTGACGAGTCGATAGTTGGAGCTCAACCCTGCATAGGTTGAGGTGTGCGTTGAATGTTGCCCGTTGAGCTTATCTACATCCGGGAACGCTATGTCTGCAATTGGGGGCGGAGCGGACCTCGCTTATGCGAGCGCCGACTTCCGAAAATGACCGAGGCTGTGCAGCAGCGCCTTGATTCAAACCCACAAGCCATGCGCCGGCGTCACGAGACAGTCGAGCATCCGTTCGGTACGATGAAGGCCCGCATGGGAGCGACACACTTCCTCACCAAAACGATCCAAAAGTAGCCGCCGAGATGGCTCTTTCGGTCCTGGCCTATAATCTGGCAAATGAACATCGTGGCGACCAAGCCGCTGATGACTGCGATCGCGGCCTGAGACCGAACCGGTCCTGGCTTCTCACCAACTTCCTTAGAAGGGCGTTTTTACACGGCCAAGACCCAATGCGGACATTGGACGCATGGACCTCAACCGAAACCTTGTTAGCATAGCCCCGACGTGTCGAGGTTGGGAACCGGCCATGAAGCGACGCGGGTTCATCAAGCTAACTGGCGGGGTGGCAGCCTCATGGCCGTTTGTCGGTGGCTTCGCAAGTTACGGGGGTAACCAACGCGCACCTATCGGCGGCTCGCGGGCTATGCAGATCGGTTGCTGCGCGGCCAAACCTCAAGACCTGCCGATCGAGCGGGTAACCCGATTCGAGTTTATCCTAAATCTCAAGTCCGCCAAAACGATCGGTATGGACGTCTCACCAACACTCCTCGCGCGCGCTGACGAGGTGATCGAATAAAACACTGATGTCGCCCATGGCACCTTTCAGACATGACTGCCTATCCTGAGAATGTCCGTTCACCGGGGTAGACCAGAAGTCGCAGTGCTCCGGCCAAACCGACGCGAATGACCCAACTGAGACATCAGACCGCTTGAGCTGTGCGGAGAATTGCTTACGCTCGCATTGAGGTCATCGAGGGCGAGATTTGCAATTGGATATGACATGAAACGACGTGAGTTTATTGGCATTTTTGCTGCAGTGGCGGCAGCGCGGCCATTTGCTGCCCACGCGCAGCAAGCCACCGCCCGCATTGCGCTGCTTGGCAGCGGCAGTGCCGGATCAAGCGGCGTGTTCGTTGATGCTTTTAAGGAGGGACTTCGAGAGCACCGGCTGATCGAAGGCCAACACTATGTGCTCGATGCGCGATGGGCCGAAGGAGAATACGCGCGCTTCCCGCAACTGGCGGGGGAACTCGCGGCGCAGCGTCCAAGGGTGATCATGGCGACGACGATTGCCGCCGTGCGCGCTGCGCAACGTGCGGCGCCCGATATTCCAATCGTCATGACTTCAATCAACGACCCGGTCGGCGCCGGCTTGGTATCGAGTTTGGGACGGCCTGGCGGTAACACCACTGGCTTGGCAAATATGACGGAGGATCTGACACCGAAGGTGGTCGATATCCTTCGCCTCGTGGTCCCGAAGGCCGCGCGGATCGCCGTCCTCTACAATCCGGCGAATCCATCCAACACGCCGATGTTGGAACGCATCGAGGGAACCATCAAAAACTCCGGCGGAGAAATCCACGCCACACCGTTCAGAGGGCCGGCGGAGATCGATGCGACGTTTGCAGATATCGGCAAAGCGAACCCCAATGCCCTCCTTGTCATCAATGACGCGACGATTATCGATAGAGAGAGCGCATCGCTTCGCTTGCCCTTTTGCATCGCATTCCCGCCTTCTCATCCATCCCAGAGATGACCGATGCCGGTGGCATTGCCGGCTACGGCACCCCGCGGGCCGACCTTTATCGGCGCTCCGCCTATTACGTGAAGCGAATTTTCGAGGGCGCGAAACCTGCCGATCTCGCTGTTGAGCAACCGACGCGGATCGAGTTGTCCATCAATATGAGGACCGCAAAGGCCCTTGGCATCACCATTCCAGACACACTGCTCGCACGGGCGGATCGCGTAATTGAGTGATCTCGCGGCATCTTCTACGCCAGCTTCGAGCGCGTAGGATCGCGCCCATGTCGGCTCCTGGCCTTTTCGGACGTCGCGCAATTTGTCGCTCGAGTCCGTGATGCGCACCATAGCGGACATCAGCCCGGATGAGCTGCGCGACATCCGGGTTGTATCGCGCTGCCCTCTACATCGGTTACTGGAGGAAAAACAGACTACGCTCGCGCTGTTAGAGACTTCTGAGTCTGCCTGGTCCGTCACTCTGGTACTCCGGCTCGACGCCACACTTCCGCGACCTGGCGTCCAATATCGTAGGGCGCGGCCGGAGAACTTTTCAGCCAACCGCTGACCGTCATGGTCGGCTGCAGCCTCAACAGCTCTTGCACCGTCTTGCGCGCCTCGTCATGTTGGCCGAGCAGCCATTGCGCGAATGTCATGACGCGCAGCGTCGAGGTGTGCTTGCGATTGGCCTTGAGCGACCGCTGCGCCAGGTCGAGTGCGCGCTCGTACTTGCCGGCAGCGGCGGCAGCGGTGGCTGCCAGCGAGTCGTAGAAGTAGCGATGCGGATCGAGCGGCGAGAGCGCAAGCGCGCGCTCGGTATGCTCGACTGCCTGCTCGCCCTCGCTCTTGAAAGCGTGCAGCGTGCCCTTCAAAAGCCAGGCGAACGCGTTGCTCGGATTGGCGGCTAGGGCGCGCTCGTAGGAATCCTCCGCAACGTCGAACTTCTTCAGGAGGTTGACGTGCACGAACCCGTTGACCGCAAGAGCCAGCGAATTGTCGGGTTCCATGTCGAGCGCGCGCTTGGTGCACTCCGACGCGAGGTAGGTGTCGCGCTGAGGATCCTCAGACCAGCCCTGCTGGACCCGCAAGACGTGCCAGTTGCCGAGCCAGGCGACGGGAAGCGGATGACGCACGCCGCGGTCGATCAGCGTTTGAAGGAGGAGATGAGCCTCCTCGAAGTCGGGCAGCGACAGGCGGTGCATCAGGCTGACGGCGCCCGTGAGCAGGGTGTAGGCTTTGAGCGTCGGCAGGGGCTGCGTGCGCGAGCGCTGGAGCTCTCGGCTCGTCACCGCCGTGCCGACGCCGGCGATCAGCCGGCCGATCAACTCCTGCTCACCACTCACGATGGCGGCGAGACGGTCTTCCAGGCTTTCGACCCACAGAATCCGGCCGGACTTGGTTTCCGCCAACTCGACATCGAGCTCGAAACGCCCGTCGCCGACCCAGTAGGCGCCCGACAGCACGTAGTCGGCACCCAGGTGCGCGCCGATCTCCTCCAGCGAGGCGCTGCGCCCGCTGAAGGCGGTTGTCGACAGGCGCGATACGAGCTTGAGGTCTGACGAATGGGAAAGCCGCCTGATAATCTCCTCGGCGAGGACCTCGCCGATCACCCCGTGGTCGTTGCAGACATTGCGGGACGTGAAGGGAATGACGGCGATCGACGGCGCCATCTCGTCGAAGGACAGCGCACATCCCACCCTTGGCTGTGGCCCCGGCGGGCCGACCCTGTAGGCGCGGACCGCCGTGGGAATGCCCCTGACGTAGCAGTCGCCCAGATCCTCGACTTCGGCGTCGAGGCTGGGCGTCAGGCCATCCCGCACATGCTGGGACACAACGATTTCGCCCGGCCCGGCCAAGCTCATGAGCCTAGCAGCAAGATTGACGCCGCGGCCGAAGACGTCATTGTCTTCGACGATGACCTCGCTGACATCCATGCCCGTGCGCAGCATGATCTGGCGGTCTGCCGGCCGACCGGCGTTCGCTCGCCTGCATTCATGTTGAATGGCGAGAGCGGCGGACACGGCCGATCGAACGTCGGCGAAGTCCAGCAGCATGCCGTCGCCGAGGCCCTTGACGAGCCGTCCGTTGTTCGGCGGAAGTATATCCCGCTTCACGCGCTCGACGAAGTTGAGCCAATGGGAGATGACGCCCACTTCATCCTGTTCGATAAGACCCACCGACCCGACGATATCCGTGAGCAGGACCGCGCGCTTTGCCCAAGCAACATGATGGTCTGTCCGAATATCCGTCAGATCGAGTTCCGCCATTGGGACCCCGCAATCGGATGGCCGAGCTGAGATGGCTCGTGGAGGAATGATAGTCATAAAGTGGCTGGCCGCAATGGCATGCTCTGACATGATCCGCGAATCACGGACGAGGCGGGCACTAATCCGCCGCCCGCAGAGAGCTATCCGTTAGGCCGCCTCTGTTGGCACAAATTGATCACGGTCAAGTGCAATGCAATTACCATGCGGCGAGCCGGAGGAGCGTTCCGGTTTGTGTCAGGGGTTCCGCTTCGTCTCCTCCGGCCCTGCCTTAATTGGCGTTTCAGTTCAAGCGTGCGTTCGATGTCGCATGCTGGCACGAAGCAGAAGAGCCGGGCCGATCTTGCGATGTCCGTTGACGAGGGTAGACCGGAAGTGGCTCGTCGACCGTCAAACCGATGCAAATGACCCGAAGCGGACGTTCTTGATGCTGCGATCCTCAGGAGACGCAGGTCGGGCAACTGGATGCCGAAGGTCTGTTTTCATAACATAGTTTTCGTAAGCCTGATCAGCGATCACAAAATGCGTAGAGCCGATCTTATTGAAGCCATGCCGAAGATAGAAGTCGATTGCTCGGCTATTTTCGGCATTGACCTTCAGCCAAGCGCTTTCGCCCCCATGCCCCCTGCAGTGATCCAAGGCACGATGCAACAGCTCGACGCCTCTTCCGTTCGACTGGTGCCTGGGTTGAACATACAGGGTCGTGATTTCCAGCGGTGAACAATTGGCGAGTGAGGGCGTGGCCGTCGAACAAACTGTCACGAAACCATCAATTCTCTTCCGGTTTTCTGATACCCAGATTGCCAGATTGGGATCGCCGATCGAGTTTCGAAACTTCTGCGCTGTGAATTCTGAAAGTACATAGTCCGCGAATAGTGGACTAACTCCATCTCGGACGTACGTGTTCAACCAGACTTCTATGCTCAACGCCGCCAAACTAGACGCGTCTCGTTTTTCAGCCTTCCTGATCATGCCTACTCACATCGTTGCTTCAGGCTTTCACTATCAGCAAGACCTCTATGATAACGGAGCACGTGTGGCAACGACGCAAAGGGGCGCGATCGGCACTTCGATTTCAATATTCTTGAGGTCCGTTTTTGGGCACGAAACGGACATGCCGGGCCGATCTTGCGATGTCCGTTGACGAGGGTAGACCGGAAGTGGCTCGCCGACCGTCAAACCGATCGAATGACCCGGAACGGACATGGGGGCCTGACGTCCTAAAGGGTCTCGTAGAAGCACGCCGAAGCCGGTATTATTCCCGATCCAGCATCGAGGTGGTCATGCACCGTCGTGAATTTCTGGCAGCTCTTGTCGCAACGTCAGTAACGCCACAACACGCGGCACAGGCACAGCCGACCCGCCGGACTTACCGTATTGCAGTGGTCGAGCCGACATCGGCGCAGCTCAACACGACCAACCTCGCTGCCTTGCGGCGCGGTTTGGAAGAACTTGGATACGCCGAGGGGCGCAATCTTGTCTTGGACTATCGGTCTGCAGACGGCAATGCCGCGCTCTACCCCAGCCTTGTTGCCGAAGTGATCGGCCGTAGTCCCGACCTGATCATCGCCCGCGGCACACCAGCCGCGCTTGCGGTCAAGCGGGCGACACGCACCATTCCTACGGTCATGATTGTCGGCGAGCCGCTGCTCGTGGTCGACAGCCTCGCGCGACCAGGCGGCAACATCACGGGCTTCAGTGGGGTGCAGCCCGAGCTTGAAACCAAGCGCATGGAATTGCTCAAGGAGATCGCGCCTTCGACCACTGGCCTCGCTGCGCTCCTGAACATGGGTAATCCCGTCTCCGCGCCACAATTGGAGGAACTTCAAAAAGGCGCGCAGTCCCGGGGCTGGCGCTTCAGATTGTTCGACGTTCGCAAGCGCGAGGACATCGAGCAAGCCTTTGCTGCGCTCGACAAGAGTTCCGACGCGATCATAGTAGGACTGGAGGCTCTGACCCAGGCGCACCGCGGTCTGATCGCAGATCTAGCCGCAAAGAGTCGCCTGCCGGCAATCTACGGCGGCCGGGAGTTTATGGAAGCAGGCGGGCTAATCTTTTATGGGCCAAGTTTCCCCGACGTCTATCGTCGGGTAGCGACGTATGTTGACAAGATCCTGAAAGGGGCAAAGCCCGCCGATTTGCCCGTCGAGCAGCCAACCAAGTTCGAGATGATGATAAATCTCAAGGCCGCAAGGGCGATTGGTCTCGAAGTGCCGCTCTTTCTCCAGCAACTCGCCGACGAAGTGATCGACTGATCTCAAGCGGCGTCTGCATCTGGCGGCACGAACCAGACCAACGGGACCGGTCTGTCGATGTCCGTTCTTGAAGGCAAAGCCGACTTCCCGGTGGCCAACCCGGACTTCTCAGTTTGACCCATTCCAGACGTGGGCGTCGTCGGACGTCGGTCCGGTTTTGGCGAAGGGTATTGATCCTGATAAGCTGCTGCAATTGATCAGGCCGTCATCACCGAGTATGGTCATGCATAAAGCTGGCATTGCAGACGAGATCCGCGAACGCATTAGGCGCGGCGGCGTCTTTGACCGCCTAATCCCGCGTCAGACTGCGCATATCGTCATTGATTTGCAGAACGGCTTCATGGGCGAGGGGCAGGTGATGGAAGTGCCGATGGCGCACCATTGTTCCCAATGTCAACCGCATCAGCGCCGCCCTTCGCGCTGCAGGTGGGACAGTGGTCTTTACCCAGCATACAGTGGATGACGAGGCGATCCGCACGTGGTCAGTCTTCTTTGAGTACTTCTGCGGACGTAAACGTCGTACGAGTTACGTCGAGGCATTCACCGCTGGCAGCCAAGGGCATGCCCTGTGGCCTGAACTGGACGTCGCTCATGAAGATCTAATCATCCTCAAGAGCCGTTTCGGCGCTTTTGCACCGGGCTCCTCCGATCTACACGTCCGCTTTTACAGGCGACGGCGTTTGCCTTGACTATCGAAATTATGAAGGCGACCCAGTGCGTGTGTTGTTCCGGTTCACGCCTTCTGGCGAGATACTCCACACCGAGTGTGTGGCGATCAGTCAACGCAGTGCCGCCTGATCCTCGAAGCATCCGTCGCGCGCATTAAACGGGAGGAGGACGCTGCGAAACACCATCGAATCCGCAGGTGCGACGTTCGGCTCGAACCATCCCAGCCGGCGGCACCGCGCCACCTCGCGGCGCACGGATCAGCTGCATTTATGGAAGGGTGACGAGCGGTGGACCTTGATGAGCATTCAGCAATCGGCTGCCTTGATCCAGACCCAAGCCCGCGCAAAGACCGGAAAATCGTTCCGCACGTGGTGTATAAAATTGAACACTGGGTTCCATTGAGAAGTTCCCGCATCCACGACCGCCAACCGGCGCGAGCATGGGTGCCGGCGCGCTCGATGGCTGATCGGCTCGCCATGAGCGTTGTCGAGGGGGACCTGATCTTGGAGACCCTCGCGCATACTCATGGGAATAGAACCGTGACGGCGCAACTGCTTGGCGTTTCAGTGCGGTCGCTTCGGAACAAGATCTCCGAATATTCCGCAAAGGCTTTTCACATCCCTCGTCACGAAACGCGCGGTAAGAGCGCCGAAACAATAGTCGCCACGAACACGCTTCCGAAAGATAAGGCAGCGGCCATGCCGGTTGCGCTCGCGTTCATGTGTCGGGTCGCCGCGTCAGATTGCGGCTCTTAGTTCGTTCGCGGGTTGCGTCGGTGGTGTTGCTGATGTCATAAGATCGCCCTTCTTGTCCGAGGTTACCCATCACCAGGTTCGGCGGTGTCGCGGGCCAGCATAATCATGCTGGCGCCGCGCATCTCTTTGGCGGCGATCATTTCTTCGCGCAGACGGGCAGTGACGGGGGGTGGTCGCCTCCCGTCGGCCGACGGCTCGGCTGCTTTTCTGGATTTCCGATATTAACGGACGTGTGTTAGGGAGTACACGAAAAGCAAGCTGGGGAGCTCACCGCGGAGGTACTCCAAAGTAGCTCCGAACGATCAACCGAGTTGCGGTAATCTAACCCGCCGTGGTCGCTTTTCGCGGTGCCCGAGGCTGGAATATGCGGCTCCAGCGCAGCCTCCCGGCCCCTGCTGGTTCCGAAAGGAGTGCGTTGCCCAAGCCGGAGAAACCATCCCAGCATTGAGCCCTTGCCAACCAGAACGTTTTCGCAAGATAGGTCTAAATGTTGGAGCGGGAGCCATCCGAATAGGTGTGCCGCATTGCAACTTTACCATCGTGCGGTTGGGCGTCGGAGGAAGGAGCGCAGAGCAACAGCAGGAAGATTGCCCTATTGGCTTGGTAGCTGGCAGCAATTCGGCGGCTTTCAGCGCCCTCCATCACCACCCGCCCATCGGCGGTACAGACACTCCACTTCCATCGACGACCACGCCTTTTTAGGCGCGCTTCAAACACAGGCAGGGGAGGCAGCATTGCGATCATTTAGGTCCCTGCACATGGGTCGGTCGGTTCTCTCTGCAGGTTCAAGTCCTTACAACATATTTATATTTTGTAATGCGCCAATTGTTCATTGTCCGTCTTGAAATGATCACAAAATAATATTTGAACCCTAAAGTTATTTGGTATAACTTACTGATCGACTAAACCGTCTGCCTCACAGCGGCGCTTTAGATTTCAGGCAGAGCGCGCGGCGGGATTTAGCTTTCGCAGCTGTTGGCAACCGAGTGCTGGTCAAAATCAGATGCCGATCCAATCTAACCGCATCGCGCTCTTTATTGATGGCGCAAACTTGCATTCGACGGCGAGGACGCTCGGCTTCGACATCGACTACAAGCGCCTTCTCAAGGAATTTGATGGGCGCGGTGTTTTACTGCGCGCATTCTACTACCAGGCAATCATCGAAGATCAGGAATATTCGTCGATCCGCCCGTTGACAGATTGGCTCAGCTACAACGGTTTCACCGTCGTCACCAAGGCGACCAAGGAATTTGTTGACGCGAGTGGTCGTCGCAAGGTGAAAGGAAACATGGACATCGAGCTTGCCGTCCATGCCATAGAACTTGCTAGTCAAGTTGACGAGATGTTCTTGTTCTCCGGTGACGGGGACTTCCGCTCGCTCGTGGAAGCGGTACAGCGTCGCGGCGTCCGGGTTACTGTCATTTCAACTATAGCGAGCCACCCACCGATGATCGCCGACGAATTGCGGCGCCAGGCTGACGTCTTTATGGACCTTGTAGAGTTGCAGCCCAAGCTCAGCCGTGACCGTCCCGAGCCCCCTGTCCTCGCTCCAACAAGTGCCACAATCCAGAGCGCCTCGCGAAATTCCCCCGCCCGACGATAACAATAGCAACGTGAACGGCTCGTAACGGCGCCTGGGCCACAACGGGTCTCAGCCGAGCATTCGCGCATTCACGAAGAACGTGTGGGGCGCACGTGAGTGACGCGCGGCGCAAGCTGCCGGGACGGGCATCGCTTCATCGACTACCGCGGTGGGACGCAGCGAGACCTGGGTTTTGCACCTCGACCACGCGATCCTCAATGAGTCAGCCCCCTGAAACAAAAGCCCTGATAATTGCCCGGGCTTCAGACTTCGGTCAGAGAGGGACAGGGGTCGAAGAACGGCTAAATCGCTTCCCACTGCTCAATCGGAAGCTTGCCTTCGTAACTCGTCATCATTTCGGTCGGATTGATTGACCCCTCGACGCCTGCTTGGGAAGGCGTGAGCACAGTGTGCGACCAGGCAAATGCAACCATGAAAGCAATCGCGAGGGCTCCGGCTGAAAAGGCTAGCTTGCGCATCGTTGGCTCCTTCGTTGCACGAATTCGATGCGGCAAGGATGCGCGCATAGTGTTTCAGGCGTTGGCCATCGCAAGCCAGGGAATGGTGTCGCCGCAGGAATTTTCGGCTTTGTCGGGGAAACTGTTAAGCTGTCGTCGTTCGGCTCGTTCATCGTGCGCAAGAAGAAGCAGCGTGTCGGACGAAATCCAAAGACTGGAACTGAGGCGACAATTTCGCTGCGTTAGGGTCGTGGTATTCAAACCATCGGCGATCCTGAAACACCGGATAAACGGCAAACCGTCTGGAACAACGGCAACTACGATCGCGAAGCTGGGCTCTTCAGCACTGCTGCGACCGCGCTCAGCCTATGTCCGCTCTTGACGTCCTAGCGGACGTTGAGCTTGAGCACACCAAAGCGGACCTCAACCCTGTGAAGGTTGGGGTCAAGGCGACAAGCGCCTTCAAGCAGCTAATATTGAGTTGATCATGCACCGGACGGGGAGCCACAGGGGAGCGGCAAGGCGGAGCTGCGCGGACAATCGCAACTCCTCTCCGAAAAGTCAGCATGCTGCCTATTCGGCTCTAACAATGGACATTACAGCCAGCTCCGATGTCGTTTGCTTTGGGCCCAAAAGCGCGGACTCCAAGACCAAAGCCGTAAACGGCGTGACGGCCCTCGTCGATTAAGGTTAGCTCTCGAGGCGCGGACTATGCAGCGGACGCGCACGTATTAGGAAGCTCGCTTGCCACGATACGAAAGCGAGGCGGCCGGGAGCCGACAAGGGCCGCCAGTTCCAAACAAGGCCGGGAAATCTATATGCTTTGGCAACGAAAGGGCTTTTGATGCAATTCGATGTTCTCATCGTCGGCGGTGGACCCGCGGGATTAAGTGGCGCGCTCATCTTGGGAAGGTGCCACCGGAAAGCGCTGCTCTGCGATGAGGGCCGCCAGCGGAATCGGAGCTCACAACCGGGGTCGTTTGGAATCTTGGTCGTGCCGTCTGAACGAGCGCACCGCTGTTCACGCCGCGACCGGCAATTCAATAGCCAAGCAATAACGTTCCAAAATTTGAACCAAGCAATGAGAGCAGGAAAAAGAAGAAGATGAAAAGCAAAATGACCCTAAAGCAGCCACCTGCTATTCTCGGGGTAGTGGGGCCATAAGTGTAATCGGAAGAATCCGGCACTCGGGGGCCGTAACCGGCCCCACCAAGTATACGACGCAACCTTTCTATGGCCCTTGCCCGCGCTACCAATTCATCACTTACAAGGATTCCGCGGAATGAGGGGTCTTGAGCCCCAAGGCCCCCGTCTCTTCGGAGATGCCGGGCTCCGAGATGGAGCATCGCTAGTCGTTGCGCTTTTTCTGGTGCCGCCGCTTCGGACGGTCCCTACGGTAGGACGGGTTGGCGGCGGAGTTATAGTTACACCGTATTCAGCACCACATTGTGAGCACTTCGGGCCGTCTAGCCAGCGGCCAGGAGCTGCGCCGTCTATGCGATCTGCAGATGCGGCGTTGCAAGCGACATTGATCCGGGCCTGCGACGCTCCAATTTTTGTCGATCGAGGATTTGTATCTCTCCGCGAGAGTACTCGATGGCACCGGTCCTCTGCACTTTATTCGCAACTTCCGTAACCGAAGTCCTCCGCACCCCCAGCATTTCGGCCAGAAACTGCTGTGTCAGATTAATGGTGTTGCTTCCGCTCGTATCGGCCGTCTGAATAGCGCCAGCCGTTCGGGGAGCGATAACTTGTGTTGGATGCGACGCCGTCAAGTGCACCGGAAACAAGGCCGGGCTGAACAGGGGCCAATGCTACGGAAATGCTCAGTAAGACTGCCAACCTCCTAACGCAGTCAGCACAGGAACTATTATGTTTTCCAAGGGGTGCCATCTACTGGAATCATAGAGGAATATTAAATGCAGGACGATAATCTGAACCGAAATACTACCCAAGCTGGCTTAGACCGCACTAACCATCGAGAAGGAATGGGCCGCGGCATGATTGCTCTCATTGCAGCAGTTGCGGTGATGGCAGTGCTGTTTATGTGGGCGCCTTGGAATGGCCCGCGAGTTGCTGATAACACCGCGCCCGGTACGACCGTCGGTTCGTCGACAACGCGCCCATCGACTCCGATTGCTCCAAACACAGCTCCATCTCCCACGACACCGGCAGCGCCTACCACGACGCGCTAACGAAACCGCCGTTGGGACAAAGCTTCTACGGCGGTTCTCATTTTCGTTTTCAGCCATTTACTGCAGGCCTCTCTGCGCCTCAGCTTACAGCTCGTCGAGAAAGAAAGGACGCGCAAGCTGTCCACAGTCGGCCTTGTGCCGAAGTGCGGGTGACGCATACCGGGATCTTGCGGTAAACGGACTAACATCTGCAGCGCCGTCGAACCTCAATCCGCAAACTGTTGTTTTCTCCCACAAATAGCCCCGCCCTAACCGGCGGGGTTTTTCGTCTAACCCGCGCGCGCCAAAGGCGCCCCCGTCGGCGCAGTTCGTGAGCGTCTTCTGAGACTGTCTTTACCAGCGTTCGGCGGTATTGAATGCGATGAGGCGGATCGGGTTGCTGTATTGGCCGCTGAGCAATTCCTTGGATGTTGATTGGTCGTCATCTCATACTCCGGCTTTCGCACCAGGCGCGGTCGATCTTGCCGAAGTCATTGGCGACCATAAAGATGGTCTGAATCCTGATTGTCTGGCACGAGCGAGGGAGTACGCATTAATAAACTCCTACGCAAACAGAGCCGTGATTCAAAGGAGTGGATGCCAATACGTTCCGGGAACCTTCGGCATAAACCCGTTACCTCTTCCAGGTCCGGAACATAAGCGAAGATGCCGGCGTTCACATGCATTGACGGAGACACGGTCATGGCATCGAGCGCGCGCATTTTCTTCGCTGGGGTGGGAACCACTTTCGCTATCCTCGGGGTTGGCTTTGGCGGCGGGCTTCTCATGGCGAACTCTGCTATCAAGGAACCGACGGGCTATCAGGCCCGCGCAACTGCGCAACCCCCGTCACCTGTCAGAGTCATTTTGCCTACGACCGCAGAAGCAGCCCAGCCGACGCCGCAGCCCCAACAGGTGGCTGCAGTTGAATCGGTACCCGAACCGGTGAAGGAAGTGCAGGCTGAAAAGCGCATGGAGAAGATCGATACTAAAAAGACTGAAGCCGATCTGCGTGAGCGCCGCAAACGGTACGCGGAACGCAAAGCCAAACGAGAAGCCGCCCGCGCCACGCAACTGGTAGTGCGAGCGCGTACAGATGCACCGATAATGGCATTTGGGGGAGAGAACACTCCGAGCTTGGCACTATTCGGTAACTAGGACCCATCAGTAATCTGTCATGTGCGCATTGTGAACGTGTGGGTCGGTTGCCTATCGATCGTAGCGCCACAGAAACACCGTGCCTGTCCACTGGTTGATTGCGTTGGCAACGCGAGACCGGACTACCATCATGTATTTCCATGCGGTCATGCTCCGCGATGTTCGATAAGTCGGCCTCGATGCATCGCTGGATGGCGGCCCTTTTCTGTCATATAAGCTGACCGTATTTCTCCGGAATAGACGCGCTGTCGATTGCGGCCTTAAAGTGGTTTTTTCTTGCAAAAACATACTTGCGATCAGCCCGGCAACCAGCTGCCGGGCTTTCGCTTTTCGTCCGGAGCGCGCCAACGGGACGGTCTCACCCGCTTCGAACGGACCGTGAATGCACGGTTCGTGGAATAAAGTTTTTGGACGGAGAACTAAGGGGAGCGGCTTCAAAGGCGGGCAGGGCGCCTCACGCCTCTACTAACTGAACTTGGCCGCTTTTTGCGGGGGTATTAGCTGGTCCGGCCGCTGTCCCATTTCACTTTTATTTCGCCATCCACTTCGACAATGTGCCCATCTCGCGGGAGTCTTCCGCGCCACAGGCAGCCCTACCTGAAGGCCGGTCATGTTGATCATGGTGGAGACGGTCGGGGTTATTGGCCGCTTATCTGGGCGGCTGTGGGCCCGGGGGATGATAGTCATTCCTGCATATGCGCGGCTGCCTCAGCCTGCCGGGCTTTGCGGATTAGATCAACCTGGGTGAGCACCTTGCGCCTGTTTCCGCAGGCGCTGCGTCTCTTCGATCAGGCGCTGGTCAAGTGGGGTATCATGTCGGATACGGCGTCGTGGCATGGGCGCTGCTCCATTCCTAAGGAAGGCGGGAGCGCAACCGGCGTTCTCATCACCGTTGTAAGCCATTGCCGTGCGATGATACCAATTCAGCGGCGCGATCTATGTCCGGTTCCGGACAGAGCCCCGATTTAATGAAAAGACGGCCCAAGGAGCATGAATCCGAACCCCAAAGCCTCCGGGGGAGTAGTGCGTAGAAAACCCACCGGAGCAGTACAGGCGGGTTACAGGCCCCCCGACCTAAGCTGCAGCATTGTTTAAACGGGAGAGCGGGACGTGGCGACAGGTACGGTGAAGTGGTTCAACGCGACCAAGGGTTTTGGTTTTATTCAACCGGACGGCGGGGGCAATGACGTGTTCGTCCACATCTCGGCCGTGGAGAGGGCCGGCCTCAGCAATCTGAACGAAGGCACCAAAGTAAGTTATGAAGTGAAGGAAAACCGCGGAAAAATGTCGGCGGAGAATCTGAGGGTCGGCTGACGGCGACACAATCCTTGCGAGGAGCGGGACAGTCCCGGCTAAAGGCCATACGGTGTAACGCCCGTGTGGCCTTAGTCATGTTCTGAGCGGCCCGACGGTTGAGCGGCCGGTCGAGCGGCGGGCCAGAAACGCGCCCAACAAAGCGGCTACAATTCCACGCCCGGCCCCACAGGCCTCGATCGGTTCGATGTAGTCCGCGGGTTCTCCGCAAAAAGAGCTAGTGGATCAGTTTGATTGCCAGCCTCCGATGCCTAGGAATCGGCGGGTTCCGGACGCATATTGAGTAGATGCCGCTCGGCACTAAGACCCTGGTAGTCTTTGTCTGCCCCCAATGCAGTCGGGTTTATCGCGCCATGCAAGAGCGGCGTTCGCCCAGCCGACTTGGGATCTTCAAGTGCTGGAATTGCAGTGCCGAGATTTTCCGATGGTCCAGCTATTACGATTATTTGGACTGGAGCCAGTTTGAACCAAATCACCCGTCAGGAGATGGAAAAATTAATATGACCAAAGGCCCTTAGCTAAACGCGTGAAGGCCGTCGAAGTCGGAGATCCCGTCAACACCAAGCAGCACCGCCTCGCCATCTAAACGCATGCGGGATACATAGGCGGGCATGCTGGAAATGCGAAGCGATTATGCCGCCTCGCGCCCTACGGGCGGGGCTTTCTTCTTGATGTTAGGAACGATCCGGCGCCGCAGGAATCGACTCTGCGCTCTCGGTGACTCCTCAGCCTCCAACCGGGAGAAAACCCCCATTGGGTTGGCGGCCTTTGGTGCAGCGTGGCGTTCTCCGCGCCGGGGCCGTTTGCGCGATCCGCTTTCCGATAAATGTTCAAAAGTGAACTGAAACACTGCGCGGGCGGGTGGGCTTGAGCGTGGCGCTACGCATCGACCTTTAGCGATTCTGGGATGGATCTCACCCGAGCCCGGACAATACACAGACGACCTCTAATCGCAGAGGCCGAGCGTCTCATGGCCACCGCTATCGAAAGATACGATCTCCCGCTGTTTCGCAATTCAAGCAGCCGGCGATCGTCTTGCTCCGTCCAAGGCCTATTCCTACTTCCAACCATCGCAAGTTTCACGGCGTCAGGGTGAGAGTGATGCAATCGGCACCTTGCAGAGATCGTTTCCTTCATCGTCCACTACGACTAGGCAACGAGGCGTTTCGCCCACCTCAGCGGCCATCGCATCCGCAATTTGGTGCGCTTTGGCGATTGCATCCTCGTTATCTCTACAATGGAGGCCACGCGGGTCTGGAATCCGATGTCCATTCGCTAATTCAAAATGATAGTGCGGCATTGATGGGAAATGCGGATGCTGGGTTATCGTTCCCCAAGGCGGGCCCAATCGATCAACGCGAATTTCGATTTCAGACGTTCGTGCCTCCCATCACTCGCTATCGGCGACCCGGATTTGGCGGTGAGGTAGATTCTTCACTGATCCAGTGTGCCGCTCGGCCCGCCCGATACGGGCGAAGGATGTCGCCAACACCCGAGGCAACGTACTGCCTATTTCGAGTGGCGCGAGAAACGAGTCTCCGCGCGCCTGGCAACGCCGCACACCTGAGTTCCTGCGTTCACAAGTGTACAGACGCTCGCGAACTCTGAGGTCCATATTGGGCCCCGCGTTAAGTCTTGACGGCTCCAGTTGCTTCCCCGCGCTGGGGCCGTTTTTTATAAAGCGCGTCAGCCAGTTCAGTCGCGGCCAAATAGGAAGCAAGTTTCCTTGTGCACGCGATTGAGTGCCTAGCTGAACGCGAGAACGAGCCAACCTGAACACAACATCACAAGGGCGGTTACAATTAGCGCGAGGAAACCGTCGGACACGAAGTCATGATTACGCATGATACACCTCCTGCCGCTGACGGGAGGCTGGTCCGAATTAATAAAAAATTTCGGAATTATTTGGAGCCGAACTTCCCGAACTAAGGCCCGGCCCAAGACCACTCGATCATGTGGGCTGCGGTATCAAGCTGCCGGCGCTGGCCTGCCGATCTCGCCGGTACGGCCTTCCGATGGATCGGTGCGACGAGCGTGTTCGGCACGGTCAGACTGGCGCTGGGGCGTTCAGCGCTCAACTAAAGACTTCATGGCGGCTGGCCCACAGGACGGGCGCGTGGCTTCCCAAGGTGCTATAGTCCCGCGTCAGCGATGGCTGGGGCATGGGCTGGATGAGACGGCGCGATTTCATGGCGACACTTGGCGGCGCATCGTTCGCATGGCCGATTGCGGCCCGCGCACAGCAGTCGCGGAAGCAGAACCGTGTCGCGTTCGTTCATTCCGGTATCCCGGCGGAACAACTCACCGAGTCAGCTGGCCCATTCTGGGTGCGCCGGTTCTACGAGACGCTGCGCAAGTTGGGCGATCGGGAGGGAGACAATCTCGTCGTCGAACGCTACTCAGCCGAGGGCCGAACTGACCATTTGACCGCACTCGCCGGTACCATTGTGAGCCGCAAGCCCGACGTCATCGTTACCAATCTGCATGCTCTCGTCATCGCCTTCACACAGGCTACTTCGGAGATACCGATCGTCGCGATCGCGGGAACGTCGATCTGGGGAGGATTAGGCAGGAGTCTTGCGCGCCCTGGTGGAAACCTCACGGGCGTGAGCATCAACGCGGGAAACGAAATCACCGGAAAGCGTTTGGAAATCTTGAAGGAGACAATACCTTCGTTGACTAAAGTCGCTTACCTTGCGTCGGCGCGCGGAGCGTGGGAGGACGACGCGGGATCATCGGCTCGCCAAGCTGGAAGCCGCTTGGGCGTGGCTGTGAGCGGGATATTCCCTGCCGAGTTCAACGAGATTCAAATCCGGCACACCTTCGATGCGATGACGCAACAACAATTCGAGGCTGTGCTCATCGACGAAGGAGGCGGATTTCTGGCGCAACGAGTACTGATCGTTGAATCGGCCGACAAACACCGGGTCCCGATCTGTTATCCGTACCGCGACTATGTGGACTTGGGAGGGCTGATGGCTTATGCGCCCGATCTCGGCGAACTCGCCCAACGTCTCGCCGATAATGTGCACCAAATTCTCAATGGGGCAAAACCGGGCGACATTCCAATTTATCAGCCCACCAGATTTCAGCTGGTCATCAATTTGAAGGCAGCCAAGACGCTTGGCGTGACAATCACACAATCAATAAGCGCTCGGGCTGATGAGGTAATCGAATAATCGTGCGAGTCCACTCTTGGCGGATTGTGTTGAAAAACTCGGTGTTGAAGCCGACCGTGATCGCTGATTCCTTCCGTCCCGTCTGGGCGGGAGATCGAATCGATGATGGGTCCGCGGCAGGTTGATCAGGCCCCGCTGTTTTACGAGTTCTCACTTGAGCG
>NZ_JAFCLS010000059.1 GCF_018131075.1 Bradyrhizobium sp. JYMT SZCCT0428
GAATCGGAATTAAGAGAACGTGGAAGCGAGTAGGCGCAGCCTTCGTAGCGCGGGTCGGGATGCAGGGTTCGAAAGCAGTGGTACGCATGCGGCTTAGATAGGCGAGGGCGCCGAGAATGCGAATCCGCAGTTATGCCGGTTCCTGCGTTCACAAGTGTACTGACGCTTGCTCGCTTCGAGGTCCATATTGGCGCGCGTTAAGGTCAACACGGCTCCAGTCGCTTCCCCGCGCTGGAGCCGTTTTTTTAGCAAGCACCCTCGCCGAGCGGCATTTGTTTTTTGCCACCGCGATTGCCACCGGACGGCTTAGTACAAGCAATAATTAGACGGTACTGCGAGTATGGCCGAAGGCTCTAAAGCTCAACAAAATCACACTGATTTAGACGTGTTGGGATTGGTCGGGATCGGTCAGGTAGAACTGCAAAACCGTGTACACCAGTTCAATTCTGGTCGTGGCCTCCATCCATATATTCAATGACTTAGGTCATTTCGCTCTCTCCCAATATCGAACCATTTTTTAGGATCAGGGACCCTATGGGGCTCCGAGAGAAGCAACGTGCTAGCTACAATCCCGCAAGATCGTTTCAAATTGTCTTGAATTTGCGACCACTGATTACCATCTGCCCATGATGTCCAGCCGGGCATAAAAATAGGCCGAACCGATGCTTGGAACATCGGCCGGCCCTTAACTCCCGCGGGTAGCAGGAATTGGTAGTATCGCTTGGACATCATGTGGGTAAGTGCCCCCCGTCTGTCAACCAACGATTTTGCTGCCCGTCCATCACATGAGGACGAGCAACTATGCATGCGAATTATACCTACCGGCCGCTTTTGCGGAGCAGGACCGGCGAAGCCATCGCCCTGAAGAACCTTACGCCGCCGGCGAAGTCACGCCTTTCTCCGATCATCAGCTTGGTGGCGAAGCCGCCCGGCGGCTTCGCCGAAGACATTGCAGCGGCTTGGGGCGGCGGCCGAATGGCGCTGGACGGCGCCTATAACGTCTCGTTGAGCGGGTCGATTGCTTCGTTCAGCAACCACTTCGGCGCGATTGGCACCGGCGGTGTCCAACTCATTCCCTCGATAGAACTGGGCGAAACTGGCCAGTATCTGCATGCCGTGAAAACGCTCGTTGGCTCATTCGCACCGGGGCTAGTCCTGAAAGTGCGTTTAGAAGAATTGATCAACGCAACGGCATGGCCCGTGGATGGTCCACGAAGGACGTCGATTTGGTCGTAAATCTCAAAGAAGTGCAGGGTCTTGATCCCGGTTTACTTCACCCTGTGGTGGTGTCGGCCTTGAGCAAAAACATCGCCGCCGGCCAGTGGCGCTCGGTCACCCTCGCAGCATCTTCGGCGCCGAAGGACCACGGCGGCCTGCCGTCCGGCCGGTCAACGGTTCCCCGCCGATGCTGGCATGTGTGGAATACGGCGGCGAATGCAATGTCGTTTTCGCTCGATTTCGGAGATTACGCAGCGGGCACGCCGGACCTCACCGATCCCCCCGGCATGGCGATGACCAAGGCCACCGTCAGCGCGCGCTACGCCGTCGATGGCGAGTGGGTCGTTCTGAAGGGGAAGCCGACCAACGGGAAGACCGGCATCACCATGCCGACGCAATACAAGGGTCATGCGGCTGCCTTGGTCGCTGAACCAAAGTTCGGCGGCTTGCCGGTCTGCTGGGGCGACGACAGGATACTGCAGATCAACGCTGGTTCTGCGACGCCCGGAAACCGGACGACGTGGGCATCAATCGGCGCCAGCAGGCACCTGTCGCTGGTCGCCGCGAGACTGCCCTAACCATCCCTGACGGGCCTTTAGCGCCTCGCGAACGTGCGCCGAAAGCGCACGTTCGCTTAGGCTTTGGGCAAGCGCGTCCTGAAGGAAGTCGGCAGATTTCGAGCGCATGCCTTTGGCGATCCCGATCTTTTCGAGGATCAGCAATTGTTCGGACTTCCAAAGCAGCCGGGCGATTTGCTTTTTATCGCGGTAGGGGTTTTCGATCGCCGGTCTGACTTCGGTTAGCGATAAATGGCCATCATGGTGAACGGTGACGCTGGTTAACCCCCAGAAGGCCGAAATTAAAGGCTTGGCCTTGTGGATATGCTTTTCTGCCGCGACCAGAGTGATGCGATCGAAGACTTGCTCGTAGAGTTCGGCTTGACCGTCCAGTCGCGACAGGGTGTCCCGCTCGCTTTTCAACTCAAAGCCGTGCATTTCGCCGTTGATCACTGCGATATCAATGCGCGCCGAGCCATTCCAAATGCCCATTTCTTCGACGATCCGCGTCGTCGGATCGTGAGAATGCTCGTTTAGGAGCGCGCTCAGCACTATGCTTCTAACGTCGGGATCACGCATTGGCGGGACGCTAGCCTATTTCGTTTAAGAAATCTGCCCATCGCTGTCTCTGTCAGGTCGGTCATATCCCCCGACTTAGCACCGTCGTCCCCGGCGGCTGGCGCTGAACGCCGGCGCCGCGGGCTTTTCGTTATCGAGGTGCGCTTCGGCGCGGCGCGCCGCAGAACCGGTAATTCCAACCGGTGGGCGAGGGCTACGAGCACTATGTGATCCACCGCACAGATGCATTCGACACGGGCGGAATATATTGTGGCGCATGAAAGCCCAATTCGTCAGGGAGACCGCGCACGACTTCGCAGAAGCGCTTCGGGTAAACCCCTCGGCTGCGCGGGACGTGCGCGAACTGATCGCTGTGCTGAACCTCAGCTACGCCGACTTCGTTTCGGCGGAAGTACCCGCGGCTAACCTTCAAAAGATCACGCAATATCTAACGGGGCTCGACAGTGGGCAGCCCAACATCGGGCGATGATCGCAAAGCCCCAATGTGAAGCCCGACATTGGTCGACGACAACAGATCATCGAATTTGTCAGGCGGATATCGTTGTCCGGCGGTGTCCGTGATGTGCACTTCCCAACCGACGTCTAGCAGGCCGCGAGCTTTTGTAACGGCTACCAGCGGGTCTAACCGCATCGTCTGCGCGATATGCCCGTCCTTCGACGCGTGGATTGTGAAGGTCATTTAAGCCTCACGCGTCGAGCAATTCGACAAGATAAACCTATCCCGCAGCGCAACGACCAGCAGTCGATCGGCCTATGGTGCAGTGCAGACGCTGCCTGCCCGCGAACAGTGGAAAAGCCGGCGGCGCGATCCGGGGTTTTCGATAATCACGATTTGAAGTCCAGCGTCGTGCGTCAGCGCCTCGATAATGCATTTTGCCCTATGCTTGGCTTCGTTGGTATCGACCTGTCTCTCTGGGTGGGCTTTTTGGCAATCGCAGATTGTGGAAGGGCGTGTACTTGATGCTGGTCGGCCATAAATTCTCTCTCACGCAAAAACGTGCCCAGCGATCAGACGGGCAGCATGGCCGATCCGTTCACAGCCACGACGCCCTGTAGGATTGGAGCGGACGACTATCTGACCCTAGGTCCGGCGGCGATCGCAACGCGCTAGACGCCGGCCGGGAGACCGATGCTCATGGCCTGATTTCTTCGACGTCTAACCGACGCGTGAATTTAACGAGCCGCATCGTTATATTGTTGGCCTTTGCGAGACCGCGCGCTGCGGGCATCATGCTTTCGAGCCTCGCGGCATCGGCCGCGATCAGCGGCGCATAGTCACCGGTGGTCAGCTTGGCCTGCGCCACGACTTCCCGGCCGGCGTCGTCGACGTATGTCACCAACCAGAGTTGGTCTAGTCGCTGGATGCCGTCGGGCGAGGTCATCTTGAAATCGACCTGACGTTGATCGCCTGAAGAACTTAGGAACGCGGCCGTCGTCAACATTGCGAGTTGCGGGATGATATTCATTGCGGTTGCCTCTCCGGAAGACGACGGCCAAGGCTAGCTTAGCGCGCTTCTTTTCCACAGCCACGAAGTCGAGTAGCGAGAGCCGCATTCGTCCCTACTAATAGAGCCGTTTGCCTAAGCTGTCGGGCCGCGCTTTGATGGCGGGATGGCCCCGAAACATCATCCGACCCCGCTGTCTGGCGGCGACCGTAAGGCGCTCTCGAAAGAGTTGACCAAGGCGCGCGCGATGACCGGCATATTGGCGCGCCAGTCGGATGAGAAGCGCGCGGCCGGCGCCGCGCTGATCCGGGAAGCCGACTACCTCGCCTGCCAAGCTGAAACAAACGGATGTGGGCTGACGGCAGGCCGATCGACCCGTCGCCGACGGTCGATCAGGCGATCAATGATGGTACACCCGTGGCGAAGCCCACCTACCGACATGGCTGCTAACGGAATGCCCGGAACCTGTGCTCCCGTGAAACCCCGGTTTTGACAAGCGATGCTGCCTGTGGGAGCGTCAACGCTATTTCGCCTTTTAAATTAATTGGTTCGTCAATTTGACCAGGTGGTTTGATGGCTTATCCAAATGCATTTCCAACTCTCACCGCAAAACCAATAGTTCTGACGGCCGGCTCGACTTATTCCTTTTCAGAATTGTTCACTTACACCTCAGCCGTTGGCAACACCGGTGATCCGATCGCATATGTTGGTGCATACACAACTGGTAGTGGTAATTATACAATCACCGGCTATCACACGTATGACGGTTATTATGCCTATACTATTGAGGGAAATAATACCACGTTTCGACCGGAATGGGGCTCTTTTTGGAGCGGGTCAATAACAGTCTCCAGCGGAGCGGTTGGCTCGATTTCTTTGGGTTTCAGTTACAGCCTTGGTTTCTTTAACAGCGATTACAACAACAGTCCTTGGCTTTACGCAGCGGGAGGGGGTGGCGGAAGCTGGTCGATTTCGGCGCCCTTCTTCACTACGAGTGCTGACACAGTCAACTTTAACAATCTTGCTGCGACGCAGATCGCAGCTGCCACAACGAATTCAAATTCAATTTACAACGCCCTCGACGGCAACGACAACGTCGCCCTCCCAAACTCCACGACCATTCCTGGGGTGACTGGCGTTAGCTGGAATTTCAATACGCCCTTCAACGCCGGCGCCGGAAACGACACAGTTACTGGTGGCTTGGGCAACGACAATATCAACGGCGGGCTTGGGAACGACATCATCTACGCTGGCGGTGGAAATAATACCATCGACGGAGGTGGCGGCACAGATACGATCATTCTAGACGGCAACGGTCATGACAGCATCGTTTTTAGTGCAAGCAATCAGGTCGTCAAGCTCCAACGCGGAACCGCGGGCCCGATCGTTGCAACGATCAATGGCTTTGTGGCCGGTGACGAGATTGATTTTAGCAATAGAGCGAACCTCACGCTTTCGGCTGCATATGGCATCCCAGGCGAAGTCGACGTTTATTCGGGAAAGACGCTGGTCGCGACCCTCACGTTCAATGGTAGCGTGGACGTAGACGCTTTGCAGCCGGTAAGCGACGGGAACGGTGGCACGAGAATTATTGTCGATACGACCAACGTCCCCCTGAATGATCCGCAGCCAGCCGGATATTCGATTAACTGGAGTTTTGTGCATTCCCACGAGGGCGGAAACCTGCTCACGCCTTACGTGCCATTGTCCAGTCCAGGCGTGGTCGCCGGTCGGTCCGGCATTACGTTGGGCATAGGCGTTGATCTAAGCAGCGGCATAATTTCTCAGAGTGACTTCGCTTCGTTGTTTCCCGATTACGCGAGCAACCCCAATCTAAAGTTTCTCTACGGCGCGACGAACGCTAGTACGAGCAAGTCAGCTGCTTTGGCCTATTTGGAGACAGGAGAAGTCGAGAAGAAGTCTCGTATCGAGACGTCCATGTCGGTGAGCGTCACACAGTCGCAAGCCAACAAACTGACTGCTTTCGCAGAGAGTGAAACGCTAGCGGATTTGATCACTGCTTGGCAGGGGTCCTCGCTATGGGGTGGAACTGCAGTCGTTCCAATAAGCGCCTTGCCCGCCCAAGCGCAAACCGTTCTGGTGGACGTTGCATTTCAATACGGCCCAACAAATTTGCGAACAAAGACGCCCTCCTTTTGGCGTGACATGATTGAAGCCGCGAAGACGATCTCGGCTGCAGCGCCCAACGGGTCAGCCAGCGCGTGGACTACCGTGTATAGTGAGTTGACGCATTTCGGCGACGACTATGCCAGCCGGCGTCTCGACGAAGCCGCGCTTATCCTGCAGATACCTGGCATCACCATCACTGTTCCACTGCCTGCCATTATTGAGCCAAATCTTGTCGCATCGAACGTCTCGAGCTTCTCTTTCGCGATTGCGGACGCAACCACCCAATATGCGTTCGATCCACTCGGTGACAGCGTTTATACGCTCAACGCGGAGCCTGGTTCGCCAGATTTCAGTTCGATCGAACTACCTGCTTCGAGCGCCGCCCAGTATTCTGTGATGTATCAAATTGCATCGACGTGGTCCGCCCCGCAGATCGCGCAGCCGCTTCAAACCATCAATCTGCCGGCGGGCGTTCGGGCTCTTCGAGTTACACTTCTCGACGCGAATGGGTTCACAGAAACTGATCCGGAGAGCTTTACTTTTTACACAACGTTCGCTTCAGCTGGAACGTTCTCGGGCGCAGTTACCTCGCAGGTCGCGGTGTCTCCGACCGCGACGTTCGGACAACTTCGCTTGGGCTCCGCCGGTGCCATCACGTTGTCCGGTGGCGCGTCCGCACTCTCCGGCATTGCTAGCGTCGTCGCCCAAAACAACAACATTGACCTAGGCGTAGCTACGTTCGGTGCGGATACTTGGAGTTTTCAAGGAAGTGTTTCCGGGGGACTGGATGGTATCGCGGTGAAAGTGACCGACGGGGGGAGTTCGACAACAACCGTCGGTCTAATTAACCTTCAGACACTGTCATTTGGTGCCAGTGGAGTGACCGCAAACTTCACCGGGGCAGGAATTGCTGGCACAAATTTCACGATCGATGGCGGAGGTTTTGGCAATGACCTTTTCGTTGTCACGGGAACGTCGATCAACCTGGCTGGCCGCGCCTTTGTGAATTGGACGGCGACCGACAGAGTTTACCTGATTGGCTCGGCATCATCCTCAAACTCGCTCGTCGCGGGCTCGACCAACACCTTGATAATTGGAGGTGCCTTGGCTGACGTCCTTAGCGGCGGAGGGGCCAGCGACAATATTTATGGTGGCGACGGCAACGACACCGCCAGCGGCGGCGGAGGTAACGACGTCCTTGTGGCGGGCAACGGAAACGACACCGGCGACGGCGGCGACGGCAACGATTACATTTATGCGGGTGGGGGCATAGATGTGCTGACGGGCGGCGCTGGGCTCGACGTGCTGCTGGGTGAAGGCGGCAATGACAGCATCTATGGCGGGACCGGCTTCAATTACCTGTTCGGCGGCGACGGCAGCGACATTCTAGTTGGCTCAGGCGGCGCGGGACCGGGTGACGTCAATGTTATGCTCGGTGAAGCCGGCGCGGACGCGCTCTATGGCGGAGCCGGCACCAATTATCTCTACGGTGGCGCCGGCATCGACAATATGTTCGGCGGCTCGGGCCTGAACATCTTCATCTCGTCTGGTGAGACCGACGGCAACTTAATCTACGGCGGTTCAGGCCAGAACTATGTCTATGGTTCCAATGGCGGCGATACCGTCACCGGTGGCGCGAGCGTTGACGTCTTCCTCATGGGAACGGGAGCGGACTTCATCACCGGCGGTGGTGGCGTCGATTACGCCTGGGGCGGCGGCGGCTCTGACACGTTCACAATCAACGATACCACGTCAGAGCTTATGGTGATCCAAGACTTCAACACCGGTGGCGTGAACGACGTGCTCAGCTTCGTCGGCACGTCCCTTCACTCCTTCGCTGACGTACAGGCCGCATCGTTCTATGCAGCGGGCATTAACACCACGATCATCATCGATGCTGGGGGGAACGCGGCGTGGCTTATCGGAAAAGCCCCGGGCGACCTCGACACGACTATGTTCAGGTTCGGCTAAAAAACGCGACGTTTTGCGTCATTCGTACGCGATTGCTCAGACATAAACTTCACCCGTGCAACTTGTTATCCATTGGGGAATGAAATGGTTACGTACATTGGAACACTTGGAAACGACAATCACATCGCAACCGAAGATATCCAGTATGGGCTGGATGGAAACGACACACTGGGCCTTTCGACTTTTGGCAATACCGTTCCGATTTATCTGTACGGAGGCTTAGGAAACGATCAAGTGCTTGGAGCCGGTAGTTCGCAACCCAACCACTTATATGGTGAAGACGGCGACGACATCATCCAAGGAAGTGGCGGTCAAGGATATATGTATGGTGGCGACGGTAACGACGTAATCAATACCTCTCTTGTGAACTCCGCTACCATTATTGGAGTTTTGGGCTACGGCGGAAGTGGTGACGACGTCATCACGGGTGGACGCGCATTCGAACACCTGATGGGGGACGACGGCAACGATGTGATCTACGGAATGAAAATGGATGACACGTTGGATGGAGGCGGCGGACAAGACATTTTGTATGGGGGCGACGACAACGACATACTGACGGGAAATCTTGGCGACGATCTTATCTACGGAGATATCGGAAATGATCTTTTGTATGGAGGTCTGGGTAACGACACGCTGAGAGGTGGTGACGGCAACGATACCTTGGTCGGTGATGGCGGCGTCGAAATTGGCGCGCAGGGGGAAGCGGGTGACGACGTCATTTATCTTGCGTCCGGCGATGGATCGCAAGCTTATGGCGGCTCCGGCAACGACGTCTTGATCGCCACTCAAGGCCGGGTCATTCTTCAAGGTGACGACGGCAATGATGCGTTGTTTGGAGCCGCAGGCAACGATTACGAATACGGCGGAGCCGGCAACGATATCATGTACGGCGGTGATGGTGTCGACGTTCTGCTTGGCGGCGCCGGCAATGACTACTTCGACGGCGGTCAAGGCGTGAACTATTACTTTGGTCAAGGCGGTAGCAACACATTTGTTGCCAATGACATCGCGAGTGTTCAAGTCGTTCAAGATTGGAATGCTGCCACCGACAGCGTGTTGCTGACCGGCTCCGGCTTCGCATCGTTTGCCGACGTGCTCTCTCACTTCTATCAGAACGGTGCATACTTCGTGGTTCAGATAGACACTGACACCGCGGTCTGGTTGAACGGTGCGACAGCTGGAGCGTTGACGGCTTCGAACTTCTCGATCGTGAGTTAACGGCAAGCAATACCCGCCGGGGCATGTCCCCGGCGGGGTCTCTCTTGCCCGGTTAGCTAACTTTAACGGTGTGTGAGCGGCTTCAAAATGGTTTAAGCTTTACGGATTGGCCCCAAGTTTAACGAGTAGAACATGGGTGCCACCGATGGCGACAATTGCAAAGGCGGACGCGGAAGCGCGCAAGGCTGCCCGCAACCGAGTTCTCGAAACCGGTTTGATCAGGTTCGAACAACTATCCGTGCCTTGCGTCCTTCGCAACTTCTCGGAAGCCGGCGCAGCCTTAGACGCCGGCCCGTACAGCCTAATCTCCGACCATTTCACTTTGATCGTTGTCGGCAAAAAAGAAATCCTACCCATGCAGCGTCATATGGCGAAAGGGAACGCGCCTCGGCGTGTCGCTCTGCTGATCGGGTGACCGGCGGCGAACGATGATGCGCTCGACGAGCAGACGATGGACGGCCGCAAAGGATGCCGCGCTGCGCACCCTCGGGAAAGAGGCGGTCGAGATCGCCTCAGTACTTGACACCGCAGGCAATCTACGCCCGGCTACAGCGTCTTTATCGCAGGCTTGAGGTATCGCGCGCGGGGGAGCGACTGGGTGACAGCCTCAATTTAGATACTGGCGGATCAGTATGAAACGCAACGCATGAGACGATGACTGTCGACAATTGCAAGCGCCAGCTTCCTTTCCGCCTGTTTTCGCGCCTCCGCCATGATCATGACCGCCCTCAAGTGGGGCGCGTTAAGCTAACAAATCAACCTTACCGCGCGATCAGTGAGGAGACGTTCTGACGTCCATGCTATGGAATTATTCCAATTCTTCGAGCCCATTGATGACGTCATGGCCAACGACAAGAGCCAAAACGGATCACGAAGCCCAAAGCTGGGCCTGATTTGCTTTGGTCAATCGAAAATCGATTGTACAATCCTCAGCCTTAGCACGTTTGGAGCAGCGCTCGACGTGGCGTCGTTCAACGAAAAAATTCCCGACGAGTTCACGCTGCTCGTTTTTGGTGAATATATCGAACGACGATGTGCCATCGTTTGGCGCAGAGACCGTCGGATCGCTGTGGTTTTCAGCAGATGAACTGTTCGGAAGCGGTTGCGAAGCTGGGCGACGGCCGAAGCCGCCGCCTCCAGTGTCCGGACCCGCTACGCTTTGACGCGCGCGGAAGCGGCGATCTTTGCAAACCGTCCTTCGCAATCTGAACATCGCGGCAAAGGCCACCAAGCCGGGAATTTCCGTGTAAAAAGCGGTGGCCTACCGCGGGTGACAAGCTTCACCGACGACGTCGCGGTTGGTCGGACAACGCGCAGCGCCCCAAAAACATTGTCAAAAAGATTGGCGCTACGGAACAGGCTTTCCGAAAACGCATTTATCGAGTACGAGATCAAATATTGCGCTTTCGCGATCTGTAACTATTGCCCATGAGCGTTTAATCGATGCCCTTCGAAAGCAAGACTGCTTTTCAACTTCAGCAGATGATCGCCGAAATGGTTGGCTTTCATCCGGACAACATCGACGTTGTCAGGCTGGGCAACGACGGAGGCTTCAAAGCTATGCTGATCGGCAGCGTGGGCGCCGTCAGCAGGTCGAGAGCGCAGGCGGACATTGAGAGCGCTTGTCGTCAATTGCGCCTGAAATATCGATTGACCCTTTAATGAACGAAGTCGAACCGGCGCCGGAACTGCCAGAATACGCAGATCGACCGCGTCAGGTTTCCGACGCGCATACGCAATGCCTTGAACGCAGCCGGCCTGAAGACGATCGGCGAGATACGCGAAGCGTCGGACAGAACGCTATTAAGTTTTCAAGATCTAGGCAGGGGGTCGCTCGCCTATCTTCGCAAGACGTTGGACCTATCATCGTCGCGCGGCGGCGGGCATTTTCCGGCGGCAGGTCGCCCCTTGCGACCCGCCCAGCGTTCGGATTAGGCTGGTGGCGGTACGGTGAAATGGTTCAATCCGGTGAAGGGCTTCGGGTTTATTCAGCCCGACAGCGGCGGCAAGGATGTTTTCGTGCATATTTCGGCCGTCGAGAAGGCGGGCTTAGCACGCTCAACGAAGGCGCGAAGGTCAGCTAACGAAGAAAAAGAAAACCGCGGTAAGACATCAGCGGAAAATCTCAGGGTTGGATAGTCGCGAGTACCTTTAAGCGAGATCGATCTATTGGCGCGCGTCGGGCGAAGCCGCCCGACCGCGACGTTGAAGGAAAGTTTCTTCATGAAATTTTATGGCGGCTCCGGAAACGATACGCTGATTGGTTTGCCTGAAGACGATGTGCTAATCGGATTTTCCGGCAACGACTTTGGCTATGGTGGAGCGGGCAGCGATTACATCTATGCAGGCGAGGGCAACGATGTTCTGTCCGGTCAAGGTGGAAATGACGTATTGCTGGGGGAAGACGGCAACGATTACATAAATGGTGGTGAAGGCGTCAACTATCTGTTCGGCGGCGTCGGCAATGACACCCTGCTAGGATCGGGCGGAACGACGGCCGCAGACATCAACGTGATGCATGGAGAAGACAGCGGTTTCGACGTCATGTTCGGTGACGTCGGCACCAATTATTTTTATAGCGGGGCTGGTCTCGACAGCATGTTCGGCGGCGCCGGCTTGAATATTTTCATTTCATCCGGGGGCGCCGACGGGAACCTTGTTTACGGCGGATCGGGCCAAAACTATGTTTACGGCTCCGATGGCGGCGATTGGGTTATGGGAGGCGCGAGTGTCGACGTATTCGTACTGGGTGCGGGGGTAGATTATATCGTTGGCGGTGGCGGCGTAGACTACGTCTGGGGCGGTGGTGGCGCCGATCAATATTATATACACGATGTGCATCGAGAAGTATTGGTTATCGAAGACTTCAACAGCGGCGGTGTCTTCGATGTAATAAACTTTTTTGGAACGTCATTGCACTCATTTGCCGACGTGCAGGCGGCATCGTTTTATGACGCAGGCATTGATACCACGATCATTACAGACGCGGCCGGAAATGCTGCTTGGTTGATTGGTATCGCGCCTGACCAATTGAATGCGTCGATGTTTAACTTCACTTAGCAAGAGCGCATTTCGAATGCGTCGAGATTGAATGTCGACTACGCGGCGGTAGCGTGGGAATAAAAGCCATCAGCGACACTTTCACTCATCGTCGGTTCGCCCGGGCGCGGTGTCGATCGATCGCGGCTCCTACAATCCACAACAACAATGCGATAATGATCACGCTGACAGCGAAGAACACCGCGTGATTGCCGTAGTAACCAAACTTATCCGGCATAAAGATCGAATGTCCCGGGTTGCTGGTGGGGCGGAGCGCGAGGTCGAGCGCCGTAATTGGCATCACGACCAGCATCAGCCCGAGATTGGCAAGTCCGTCCGGCGGTAGCCGAGCGAAATCAAACCACGCAAGCAGTGCAATTACGAGGTAAAGCGCCGGAAGGACAAGCTTGAATTTCATCGTCTTGGAAATCTCAGGCCGTTAGCCTACCGAGCCTTCAACGTTTCATCCGCTGCCAAGAAGGATTGGCGCCCAGCTGGGGTGCCGCAGTAGGCCGTGATGTGGACCAGCACTTCCTTGAGTTCATCGACGCTGACACCGCTGGGCAAGCGCGGCGTTTGTGTAGATGCCGAGTTCCTGAAAGCGGCCTAACCCTGCGAGGATGCCCAAGGTCAAAATGCTTCTTGATTTCTGGTCTAGGCCCGGCCGGCTCCAAGCGTATCCCCAAGCTAATTCGATAACGGCCCGTTGAAAGGTCATCATGAATTCATCGGAGCCAGCGATGTTGGCCTCGACATACTCTTCGCCCAAAACATGCTTTTGAGCTTTCAAACCTTTCTGAAACAATTCGTCGCCAGCCATTGCGCCCTCCATTCCTTTGTTGATTTAGGACCGAATTTCCTCTGACAGCTTTTGCGATGGGAAATGCTCGCCCCGCTCCCAAAGGTCGCGTATTTGCGCTCCGTCGTCATACGGCCCCAGCGCGGGGATGGACGCTGAGGCCGTTGTGCGGCGACGCTATCGGCGGTCTAGCGTCGTACCGAGCCTAAGCGCGATGGACCGATTTTCAAATTAATTCGATCAGCGCAACGCGCCCGGATGAGTTTTCACAACGTAACTGTGGCTAGGGATCGATGGGAAGGGTGCTGGCGGGCCGGTTGCAGACAGCGCAATAGATCACGTCGCCCAGCGCTGTTTTGACGATTTTGAAGCCCTCAGGCAGGCGCTGAACCGTGTCCACGACATCGTCGCTGGTCATGCTGGCAATGTCGGTCAGTGCGCAAACGGGGCATCTAACGGCTACTGCCCACCGATGCGATATTTTCATTTTGCAGCGGTCGATGGCTGACGTCGCCTTGCACGGACCGCCCTCACGCGTCGCCTGCGGCCGACGATGTGCATCGGTAGTGGTGCGGAGGTTGAATACGACGGCAGTTCCACCGCAGGGGCGCTTTTCGGCGCCTCAACAGCCGGGGCGGCTGCGGCCGGGTTCTCGATTAGGGCTAGCAGCGTCCGGCCGGCCTCAGTGATCTGCCACCCTTGGGCATCCCGGATGACCAGCGACTGGCTGAAGATATCCAAGCCGGGCGCCCGCGCCAGCAGGCGCTTCGTGCGATCGGTCCATTCCGGGCCGCTGCAAATGAGGATCGCCACCGCGCGTTTCAAGTCGTCGATCGACAAACGGCCGCCCGGATGGCCCGCCAACACTTTCAATACCGTGACCTGAAAACTCACGAAGCGCCTCAACGCCGATATATGCGCCAAGGTAGTCCGACTGGATGGGACGCGTCTACACCTCGCAAAAACATATGGACGATGGAACAGAGCCTGTTTGCGATCGGAACTTGCGGCAACCACGTTATGCCGGGAACATTTACAAGGCGTCCGCCCGTGACTAAAGGGACGGTCCAGATTACAGGAGTTTTCCCGCTGTGCTAATGGATCGGAAGCTAAGGCTTTGGTCGATGGCCGCGCTGTTCGCGACGGCGCTCGCGGTCAGCGGCTGCTCGACGTCGATAACGGACCTGCCAAGCGACGCGCCCCAGCGCCCCAAGGAAGCGCGCGGTTATCTTCCCGTGCACGATATTCCGCCTGACCGCGGCGAGGCGGCGTTGAAGCCGAAAGAGCAGGAAAAGATCGAGGCCGACCTGATTGCGGCGCGGGACCAACAGGCGGCCGCGGGCGCCGCCGCCAAGTAAGCGTGGGACCGATGCCGACCCGCGCTGAACGCCTTGCCGACCATTTCATCCGCTGCGCCGGGATCGCTGCGGTTCACGTCGACGCGGCCGGCGCGATCGGCGCTGTCGACACGGCGACCATGTTCGACCCGGGCGGCCGCGTCGTTCTGTGCTGCGCCCGCGGCAACCATATCAAGGTCGCCACGCTGGCCGCGGCGAGGGCCGCGCTGGGATCGGGGCACGCCGCAGCGCGGGCGGCCGTCCATGCGGCCGCGGCGGAAATGGGCGTCGGACTGACGCCGCTGTCGACCGTCATCCAGCGGGCGTTTGCGGCCGTCCAAATGGTGGACGACCAGATCGTCGATCTGCAGCAGTCAGGGGGGATCAAGGAACTGAACAAGGACTTCAAAGCCGCCCGGACAGCGGGTACGGCCGTGCGCTACGTCGATTTTCTGTTCGAAAAGAAAATGAGCCTGCTGGAAGCGATCGCACGGGCCGGTCATGGCGGATAGGCGAGGGGCCAGAGAATGCGAATCACTCGTCACGGATCAAGGCAAAACGAGCCGAAATGGAAACGGCCCCAGATTTGTATTCTGGGGCCGCGAACCGCCAACTAGGGGTTTTACTTCTCTGGGGGGAAGGTGTTCCGCGAAGCTCATACCTGACTCTCTATTGCTGATATCGTTCCGAAAATTGGTGCTGCCGCGAAACAACTCGACTTGAAGATGACGCAACTTTTGGGGTGATATTTTCCAGCGCGCGCGGGCAATTTTATTCTTGTGGCCCCTAACGTGGCCCCAAACGAAATGGGACTTCGGCGCCGTTTTAGCAAACCCGTGTAAGGGATTGAATTTGCTGGCTCCCCCGGGCTGGACCAAGGGAGCGAGCGTAAGACGATGATAGCTCAAGGCTCTATGAGGTACGGAAATCGAGAGGCCAGCAATTGGGCCAGCAAGGGTAAGTAAGGCTTGTGCCAGATGTCTGCACACGACATTCTGTCGTCATATTGTGACAAGAGATGCCTTTATCTTATTGTTGTTGTTCAATAAACCTTTGTGCCAGTTGTGCCATTCGGACAGTTTCAAATGGCACAAGGTGCGGCGACGGCCGATAGGCGGTGGCGCGTCCGGGCGGCTGGCCGAGATTGACCTCGTAAGTGATCCGGAAATTGAAGGCCGGAATATTCGGAGCGTCTTGCGGCTCTACTCGTCTTCGTCCGGCGGCTCGGCCATCATCTTTTGATAGTCCGCTTCCATCTGGGCCAGTTCGAGTGCCTGCTCGTCGTTCTCGTCTTCCGGCTCCGGTTTCAGCAGGATGTAGTTCGGCAGAGCCACCTCGCGCGCCTCGTGCTCCTGATAGCCCTGCTGCATCAGGCTGATGATCTCGTCCGTCGCCATGTTGGCCGCCGCGTTCGTCTCGGCCTCCAGCATCCCGGTCGCCTGCAACTCCTTGAACTTCTCCGGCAGGAATTCCTTCCAGTGCCGGAGCGCCCGCGATCTCCGTTCCAGTCGGCCCATTTCGTGTCACTTTCATCGGTGCGAGGCGGACCGTCTACGCCCACTTGGGCAAGGGATCGCAGAAACACCTTGCGTCCGCGAGCGACCGCTCGGCGAACTCGATGTCTTGTGCCTTGCCGTCGTAATCCGGCCTTTTTCGGAGTTCGATCAGATACAATTGCCATTTTTCGGGGGATTGGATCGCATCCGGGCCGTCACCCATCCTTATTGGCAGATACTTGGCAGTCATGAATTCCTCGCTGCGCGATCTCGATGGCCCGTACCTGACCCGGCTTGGACGCTACTGGACGTCATCAAAGTGAGTCTGACCGGGAAACCGGCCGGTTCAAATAACCTTCAGGCCCTTTCCGCCGCTCGTGCGCAGTCGCGACGGATCGAGCGGCCGGAGCCGGGCGGGGTCGAAGGGACTCAGATCGGTGCTGCGCGCGTCGCCATTAATGAGTAACTCCGCCAGGGCTTCCCCGGTCGCTGGCGCGTTGAGGATGCCCCAGACACTGTGTCCTGTGGCTACGTAAGCGCCCTCGATCTGCGGCACTTTGCCGATCAACGGCAAGCCGTCCTGGGTGATCGGGCGGAAGCAGGCTTGCCGAGCGATGACCTTCTCCGGGCGGAGCGCCGGTGACAATCGCGCGCCGATGACCTGAAGGCGATCGACCTCGTTCTGGTCTGTCATCACGGCGGCCGGGTCGATCGGCAGTGGAGGCTCGTCGGAGAGGGCGGTCACCAGGGTGTGTCCATTGGCCCTTGGGAAGACTTCGACCGTAACGGCCTCGCCGGTCTCCTCTTGATATTCGAGGAAGAGCGCATCCGCAGGGATGTCCCCGCCGGTGTCGTAGACGAGGCTGGGGCTCCTTCGCCCGTAGACGGCGGGCAGAACTATCCATTCGGCGGCCATCACCGACCAAGGCCCCATAGCCACGACCACGGCATCTGCTTCAAACACACCGCCATCGACCTCTACACCTCTCACGCTCGATCCATCCGCAGTCCGAACGATGCCGGTGACTCGCCCGTGACGCAGTTCGGCACTGTTCTCCACGGCGGCGCTCATCATGGCGGCGGTGAATGCGCGCGGGTGAACGATCGCGGTCGTCTCCGTCGTGCCGAGCCGAGACTCGATAATTGCACCGGCGGAGAGCCAATCGAGCTTGGCCAGCAAGTGACGACGGCGGTCGCGCTCGGGAACGACGATACCGCTGTAGGCAGTCATGCGGCGATAGCCCCAGTCGCCGGCAATCTCGCTGGGCAGGGCGGCGTGAAGATCGAAGCTCCGCCGAGCCAACGCATCAAGCGGGCTGCCGGCGCACCAGTCGCGGGCCAGGAAGCCGCCCGCCTTGCCTGATGCCGCAGCGGCCACCTCGGTCCGTTCTACGACGATGACGTCAATGTCGCGGCGAGCGAGGAAATAGGCGATGCAGGCGCCGATCACGCCGCCGCCGCAAATCACGACACGCATGGTTTTCTCCGGGCGAGGCACGTCGAGTTGAACAAATGTATCAGTCAATTGTTACCGAGGGCGACTTCACGGGAGGAAAATCTATGCGCGCGCTTGTCCTCGCTACTCTTTTGTTGGCCTCGTCGAGCCTGCCCTCATTCTCCCAGGGGGAAGGGAAGCCTCCGATTTCGCCATCGCAAAGCGTGCCTGCTGAACCCGCTCCCTCCGACCTGAATGCCCCGCGACCGCCGGATCAACGAAGCGACCGGGGTCAATCCAGAAGCGATGATCGTGAAATGGGTCCTGACTGGAGGATGCGCCGGGGTGACGGGGACCGCACGGGTCGGGACGACCGGGCAGTGGGTCAAGACATGCGGCGCGGGAACCGTGAGGAATATTGGGATCGGGACAGGGATCGCGGTCGATACGGCGATCGGGATCGCCGGAGTGACGGGGACCGCATAGGCCGGGACGACCGGGAAGTGGGTCAAGACATGCGGCGCGGGGACCGTGACGAATATCGCGATAGCGACAAGGATCGCGGTCGATATGGCGATCGGGACAATTGGGACTGGGATCGCGCGGACCGAGACCGAGAATATCGAACCCACGACGACGAGCGACCTCGGCGCCGCGTGAAGGTCTGCATTGAATACGACAGTGGCGACGAATATTGCCGCTATCGGCAAGGCCGCTGATCGCAAAGCCTCGGCGGGCGATGCGGTTTTGCGCGAGCCCGGTTTCATCCTTGGGGTCTGTGTCGCCGCCGCCAACTCATCTTCGGTATGGAAGTGAGATGTCCGCTATTGAGGTTGAAGCGGACGAGGAAAGGGCGCTGATCGACTTCCGTTTTTGACCCTGAACGGACATGCATCGTCCTTGTCGCCGATGGCGTTGTCCGCTTCAATAGGCCGCAACGCTAGGCGTGCTCTGAACGTGTGGAGGGATTAGAAATGAACCAATCCACGGCAATCAATGCCACCGATGCAATAAGCACGTACATTGAGGCAAAGGATACTAACCGTCCTCAATTGATGATGCGGGCCTTCGCGGGAGACTGTGAACTCGAAATGGCTGTAAGAACTGACGCTATCTCATTCCCAAGCTCAGCAAAGGGACTGGAGCAGATTACTCAGGTGTTGGTCACAAATTTCGGAGACCAGTACGTGAACGTCCGCACGTTTTGCCTCTCGCGTCCCAACTCAGATTACCCTCCGTATTTCCGTTGCAATTGGCTGGTCGGGATGTCGGCAAGAGAAGGAGGCGCGGTTCGTGTTGGATGCGGACACTATGCTTGGCATTTCGGTTCCGATGATGATCGCCGCGTGAAGAAGCTCGCGATCGACATGGAGGTTATGTGCGTGCTTCCAGCCGAGGGGGCGAAGCCGATTATGCAATGGTTCGCGGTTTTGCCATATCCTTGGTGTTCGAACGCCAAAGCTTGCGAAAGTATTCCAGCTATTGATGCCCTGCAACCAATCGAAAACTTCCTCCGACGGATGGAAACGAGCAACGCGCCGATCGCTTGAAGGCGACGAGCGACTACCTTCTGACGTCGGGAAATTGGCACTTCCTGACAGGTCTGGCTAACGACGCCCGTTGTTGAGGGCAAAGCGGACTTCCCAGTTGCGCACTCAGACTTCGGAGTTTGACCCAAAGCGGACTCGCGTGCCGTTTGGGTTGATTTTCGGAACAACGAGGAAAGCTCATCCGAGCCCATTTCGATCACGGGAATTTTGCAACCGCAGCCAATCGACTGCGCAGCCAGCGATGGGCCTTATCCCTGTCGTTGCGCGGATGCCAAACGGCAATCACTTCGAAACCGGGGGCCTGGAAAGGAAGCTCGCGCACGAACAGCCGCTTGTTGTTCTGACCCAGCAGGCGAGATGGAACGAGTGCCACAAGATCGTCCGTCTGCAATATCTCCGGAATGAGCAGGAAGGTTGACAGGGAATAGCGGACCTTGCGCCGTTGCTGAAGCCGCGCAAACGCCTGATCGCCCTCGAACGATCCGCCCGTTGGCGACACCACAACGTGATCGTAATCGCATAAGCGCTCGACCGTCATGGCCGCATTGCTCGCGAGCGGATGCTGACGGCGAACCGCGACGACATAGCGGTCGCGATAAAGCAGCCGTGACGGCAGATCGGACATCGCAAACTGAGCCGCAGTGATCGCCAGGTCGATCTGTCCGCGTGCGAGGGCGTCGCCGAGGCCCTCGATAATCGGTGGCACGATGGCCAGCCGGATCTGTCTCGCCTCGCTTCTGAGCGCCTTTACGAACGGGGTGAGAACGGCGTGCTGCATATAGTCGTTGCTCGAGACCCTGAAGGTGACCTCGGCGTGGACCGGATCGAATGCATTGCGTGCGACGAGATGCCGGCTGTCATCGAGCAACTGTTTCAATGGAACGGCCAGCGCCTGTGCCCGCGGGGTCGCCAGCAGGCCGCGCTGGGTGCGTACGAACAGGGGATCGCCAAACAAGTCGCGGAGACGCATCAACATGCCGCTGACCGTCGGCTGGGTGTAACCTAGCCGCGCGGCTGCTCGCGTAACATTTCCTTCTTCGAGCAGTGCGTCGAGCACGACGAGCAGGTTGAGGTCAACTTTCCTGATATTGGCCATGGCAATATTAGAACCATAATATTGCGATTTGAGCAATGTCAGGCCGCTTGGTAGTCTTGTTGCACGGATTTGCGCTCGGGAGTGAACAGCAGGGAGAGATGCGATGCCGACGATCGAGGGAGGGTGCCTCTGCGGTGCCGTACGCTACCGTTCTGACGCCGAGCCGCTGATGCAGGTGGTCTGCCATTGCGAGACCTGCCGCAAGAACTCGGGCTCCGCTTTCTCGATGAACGTCGCGGTGCCGCAGGACACGCTCCGCATCGAAAGCGGCAGTCCGCGCCGCTACGAGGATCATAGCGGCGCGAGCGGCAAGGCGTTCTACCGGTTCTTCTGTGGCGATTGCGGCTCCCACGTCTACAGCCACGGCGCGGCATACGGCGCCATCGTGTTCGTCAAGGCCGGCACGCTCGACGACTCGAACTGGCTCGCACCCAACCTGCATATCTGGTGCGCCGAAAAACTGCCTTGGGTCGGTATTCCCGAGGGCGCGACCGAAGTACCCGCGAACCCGGGCTGAGCAGGAAAGCAATTTCCCCCATCGAACCAGCGAAACCGATCAACGTCTTCATCGTCGTCTGCCATCCCGCGCCATCGTCTAGAGTATCTGCGCGTGCGCTTTGGTCGCTAATGGCATTTTTCGAACGTGCCGAGCACGTCAACTCGGGCAGTATTGCCCTACGTTTGGTCCAGAATGCGCATTTTGCTGATGGAGTGACCTAATGATTACGGCAGGTTGTGAACGGCTTGGCATCGAAGTTCCAATAATTCAAGCGCCCATGGGTGGGGCAGTCGGCCCCGCCCTCGCTGCTGCCGTTAGCAACGCTGGCGGCCTCGGTACACTTGCGCTGTGGGGGGCGGACGTACCGAGATTGCGTCAGCTGGTCCGCGAAACGCGCGCTCTCACGACTAAGCCGTTCGCCGTCAATCTGAACCTGGAGTTTCCGCAAGAAGAGCGCCTTGACGCCTGTTTGGAGGAGGGCGTGCCGGTTATCTCCTTCTTCTGGCGCGATCCTTCAGACCTTGTGGCCCGCGCAAAGTCTGGTGGTGCCACAGTGCTCCACACCGTCAGCACGGCTGCAGAAGCGCGGCACGCGGTAGCGAGCGGGGTTGACGCCGTTGTCGCACAAGGATGGGAAGCCGGGGGTCATGTGCGTGGTAAGGTCGCAACGATGCCACTCATTCCCGCAGTGGTCGATGCGGTCGGACCGGTTCCCGTCTTTGCAGCGGGGGGTATTGCCGACGGCCGCGGGCTTGCCGCTGCCCTGGCACTTGGCGCTTCGGGGGCATGGATCGGGACCCGTTTTCTTGCGAGCAATGAGGTCGCCATTCATCCGCGCTATCGCGAGCGAATTTTGCAGGCCACCGAAGACGATACCGTTTATCTCGAAGAACTGTTCGACATCGGCTGGCCTAACGCACCCCATCGTGTATTGCGCAATAGTACTGTCGCTGCGTGGGAAGCCGCCGGACGTCCGGCAACGGGCAAGCGCCCGGGTGAGGGTGATGTGGTGGCTACTTCGAAATCACGCGGGCCGATTGTGCGCTATCGATCGTACACGCCCGGTACTGATGCCGAGGGGGATATAGATGCGTTGTCGCTCTGGGCTGGCCAGAGTGCTGCCCTTGTTCACAAGCGACAACCCGCAGCAGAGATCGTGCGCGAGATTGCTGGCGAAGCCCAAGCTATCTTGTTTGGATTAGCTCGGCAGCTGAGAAACTGATCGTCAAGGCATATGCACCTTTGAGACATGGTGACTGGCTAGGCCAGTGTCCGCTTCCGAAGGTAGTACGGAAGTGCGAAGGCGCAGCAGCCAGCCGCCCGATAAGCCGGCTTCCTGCCTATACCGAATACCCTTAATCGACAGCGCCAAACACATCGGTACCGACGGGCACCGTCACGGTGAATTGATACGTAGCTCTGGTAACCAGTGGCCCAAGGCTTTCGGAGTATCAGCTGCCTTCGGAGGAGCGATGCTCCTCGAGAAACCATTGTTCTGTTGCACGCGCCAAATGGCGGGCGACTACGGCGACGTTTGTACTGGCTCCGGATTCCCACACTCAAAAACACCCCGACGCCCAACCTCCAGCGCCAGCACGGTGCCAGTCGTCCTGTTGCACTGTTCATAGCGTCTTGAGGTATTCAACCAATGCGCGGCGCTCCTCGTTAGTCATGCCGGCGGTCCCGTAGTCGTGGCCACCATTGTCGTTCCCCGGTATGATCTTTCCGCTGGCATCACGCACGCGAAACTCGAACGGGCCATCGGCAGGACCCGATTTGAAGCCGACGTCGTCGGGGTCGAACTCGGTCCCGCCAACCCAGAACGAAGTCTTGCGTTGGCCTGGGGGTAGCAGAAGCTCATATAAAGTCGATACGGACCCGTTGTGCAGATAGGGGGCTGTGGACCAGATGCCATTCAATGGTCGTGGCTTGTAGGCCAGGGTTGCGTCGACTTCGGAGAGGCAACGCTGCGCGCGCTGCGCCTTAACAGGGTCGTCGTATTGTGGCGGACCGCCGACCCGTTCCGGAGCGGCAGTTGTGGCAGCAACGCTGCTCGTGCGCAAATTGCGTTGGGCGTTCATGCCTGGTTCCGAGGTGGGAGCCTGCTGCGCTCGGGCAATCATGCTAAGGCTCATGTTTACGAGCAGTTGAAACGTCGGACCAACCTCGGCGATTGTGCCGAAGCCTGGACGGCCCTCGAGTAGACCAGACTTCGACTCATGCAGGTAGGCGTTGCAGGCAAGCCAGATGTCGGTGCCGACATCTTTGAGTGCGGTCATGGTAATCGTGACTTTTGATTGCAACTCGGTGGCCGGGTCGAGAACCGTGTGGCAATCGTTGCACTTGTGTTTTGTGTAAAGCGCGCGGCCTTCGTTGGCCCGGTTGACGTCAATTGGCGGCAGGAGTTGTTGCGGCCAGCGCGGCGACTTAAGACGCTTCACCAGGTTCTCAAGGTCGATCATGTTTTCGAAGCGTAGGCTCGAGGCGTAACCGTCCTTGCCTGGCTCCATGGTGACGTCCACCGAACCAAAGACGCCAATCAACTCGGTAGTGTTGCGCAGCATGGCGCCGAGATCGAACGTCTTGCCATTGAAGGTTTGCTCTATAATAGGCTGTGGCGCGATGCCGTTCCACTGCACCACGGGCTCGTGCTGGGGAGTATTCCAGAGGAACGGGTAGCTCGCCGGCGCATCGGAGGGAAAGTGAATTAAAGGCTCGGAGGCGCCAACGCTGAGCGCGATCTTGTTCAGGATATGCCCCTGCGCATCAAGCCGGCCGTGTCCGTAGCGGATGGGAGCGGCATTCTTCGCCGCTAGTCGCGTGAACCACGCAATCTGTCCGTCCAGATCGGCAATGAGCGTTGCGCGATCCGTCGGCGAAGGGGGCGCGCCAAGTACAGCAATCACGAATCGATCAAGCTTCTGCACGTCGGCCCGTGTCGCGACCAGGGAAGCCAGCAAGCCCTCCATGAGGCCCTGGAAATCTGCAAGCGTCGGCGCACCGTCGACCCGGACCCGATGCCGACCGTAAGTGAACTCGCTAGTATGGCAGGCAGCACAGGTCATGCCTATCCAAGGTTTTTGGCTGCCGTCCGGGGCAGGCCCCTGATCAACCACGAATCCGAGCGGCAAAGCGTTTCCGGTTGTCCCGCCCGGCAAGTAGCCAAGCTTTCGGACGTTAGCGTCGGACAGGAATTTTTCTGTGCTGTCCCCCTGCTCGAGGGCCGTCATCCATGATAGGGGCACCAAGCGCGAGCCTTGCGTTGTGGTATACCACCACTGCTTCTCAGCGTCGGTCCAACCTTGTTCGACGTAAGTTACTCCCCCCTGCGCCAAGGTCGGCGCGCAACCCATAACTAGAGTCGCAAGGCCCGACAGCGACGCTGCGACGGCCAATGCGCAGACTCCCGTAAAAAGCCGTCCGCCGTTGGATGAGGTTTCGCCACCGAATGAGTGCGCCATGGAAGGACCCTCCGGGAGTTAAATTCCTTATATCCAAGGTTGCTTGGACTTTGTGAACCAGCACACAAATCCCGAAAAATAATCAAGCGGTATCGCGCTGCTCTCAACCTTGGGTTTGGCGACGCCTCATCTCGGCAGCAATCATCGACTCATCCTGGCGCAAGGAAAGCCGTTGAGCAATCGCAAGAGCCTCGTTCCAAGCAACTAGCGCCTGGCTTTTCTGACCATCCAACCAATGCGCCACCCCGGTCCACAGCCCGTATTGGGCCCCGCCCAGGGGAAAGACACGGCGATAGCGTTTCAATTCATCGAGTGCTTGGCGTTCCCAATATGGCCACTGATCGTATTCACGCGAAAGCCCGGCTTCGCGGCCACGCAAAAGCACTTCGGTTACGCCCGAGATTCCGACCAGTGTGCTGTGAGAAGTCGGCCGACGCAGCTCTCGCAACAAGTCCAGCGTTTCGGTCGCGGCCTCGATGCTTTCGGCATGCTGGCCGACACGAGCGAGAGCAAGGGCGAGCGCGCCCTTTGCGGAGATTTGTGCGGCAAGATCCACAGATCCCAGCATTGCAGACGTAATCAATCGAAGGATGTCAACCGCTTCGCGAGGGCGATCTGTGTGGAGAACGCACAACGCCTTACATCGAAGTGCCCAGATCTCTTGCTGAATATTCCCTGCGTTCTGTGCGCGTGACAACAGCGCAAGCGCTGTTCGCTCCAAGGCGCTTCGATCGCCGCGATAATAGAGGGACCAGAAGCGGATGCCTTGGGCATTGCACCAGCCTAACTGGTCCCCAGCCCTCGTGGACAGCTCTTGAGATTCATTCAAACGGCGGTCGAGCATCGACCAATCACAGCGGCCAATGCGCCAAAGCGCGTCCAGGATACACACATGAGAATGAACTGCAGGATCAGCTAAAGCGATGGCGACCCGTTCCGCCCTAGAAATGAAGTAGTCACAGGCGCTCTGCCAGCCCAAAAAGGAAAGACCGCATCCCAATTGCGAAGACGCGACGGCCAGCTCGACGGAAGGCCCGACGCGTTCCGCATGCGCAACTGCTCCAATGAGATTGCACATTCCGCGGGCATAACGGAGTTCAAAATAATCAACCGTGGCTGCCTGGTTGAGGCAGCGAGCTAACTCTCTTTCCCAAGCGCGCCGATCGGGGCGCTCCCACTTCGAAGACGGAGCAAAAACCTGCTGCAGCGCCAGCTGTATGCCTCTTCCTACAAGACGGATTGCGGTCGTCGTCGGGAAGCGGGGCACGGGTTGTCCGGCCACGTTAAGCGCGCGTCTTACGGCAACACCCTGAGCGTGTATGTCGCCACGGCCGTAATGTGCTTCCGCAAGCTGTCTCCGCCAACGTACGGCTTGGAGCTCTTGTTCAGGACCGCGAGCCTGCTGACGCGCTTCATGACTAAAGCAGATCCCCAGAAACGCCTCGACCTCTCGAAACGCTCCGACCTGGAGTGCGCGTGTAGCGGCTAAATCCGCATACTTGACAGCCTTTTCGATGTTTCCAGCAGCCTCAAAATGCTGAACAAGCGCTGAGAATTCTAATGGTGCAGTTGCCGATTGATTTGATTCGATCCAGTCAGCCAGTAGTCCATGTAGGCGCTGCCGGGCGTCAACCGATATCAAGCTGTACACGACGTCGCGAATTTGATCGTGACGAAATTCGTATTCGCCTGGACCACTTCCGTGCCTCACAAGGTGTACGGCCAACAGTGACTCGATAGCGTTCTCGACGGCACTACTAGTTAGCTGATCGCTAAGCAATATCTGAAGGGCAGTGATGCTAAATGAACGGCCAATTACGGCAGCGGCTTTGAGAAAGTTGAAAGACGCGGTGTCCAAGAGATCGACGCGCTCGCGGATAACCCGTTCGACACCTTCAAAGTAACGAAGTTTGTCGAGCGGCCGAATGGGGCGCCAAAAACCATCACGCACCGCTACAAGCCCCTCACTCTTCAGGGCTATTGAAATTTCCTCGGCAAAGAAAGGATTACCCCCGGCCAAAGCTGCAATGCGGCCTGCCAAATCTTGATGCGGCGGCACCCCTCCCAGAGTGCGAGCGACCAGTTCGCGGATGGACACGTCGCCGAGTTCATCGAGATCAAGGACCTGGCAAAACCGAGCCGGGTCGTCGGCTTCCAGCCGATTAGTGTTCATCCGAGCTGTCTCGGCGCGTCGGCGTAAGCTTTTCAGTTCGTCTGGAATTTCTTCAACGCGCACACACACGATCAGTAATAGCGATGAAAGGGATCCGAGTATCCATTCGATCAGGCGCCACGACGCTGAATCGAGCCACTGACTGTCTTCCAATATCAACACAAGCGGGTGTGGTGCCAGTGCGCCTATCAGATCCCCGAGAAGGCGCATTGTCGCGTCTGCACGGTGTGGTCCCTCTAGATGCCGCGTCCCGTCGTTTTCCTGGATCGCAATGCCCAATACGCCACCAAGCAAGGGCAGTCGCCCGACGATGGCTGAAGTCTCGTCGACACGGGCTCTAACGTCTTCGAGCACGATAAATCCATTGCAGTCGGGAGGCAGACCAAGGAGGGATGCAAGCACCCGTCGCCACGGCAAGAGCGATGTTCGCCGATCCTCACGCTCCGCCCGCGCAACCGAGACTGGCGTCCCGGTTAACCGCAATTCGTCCATGAAAGCCGTGACTAATGCAGTTTTCCCAACTCCCGGCTCACCCAAAACAGCCAGCAAACGCGTGCCGCCGCTGCGTGTTTCTTCGAATAGTTGTTTCAAGACCGCCATTTCACTTTCCCGACCAATTAGCGTGGAAGGGACAGTTACAGTGACGCGCGGCTCCAATGGGCGAAAGACGGCGGCCATATCCCCCAGTCCGTCGAGCTGCAAAGTGCCTTGCTGCTCAAAGGAAAACGCTGTTCGATTGGCTCGTTCCGTCGGTGCATCGCAGACAATGTCTGCCGATACGGCAGTCATCAATCGCGCTGCGCGATTCATGGCTGCACCATGGACCATCAATTGACGGCGTCGCGCACTTCCAACAACGCAGAAAAGCACTTGGCCTGTTGCTACACCAATAGACGCGGAGAGGCCCAGCCCCCTAACTGTCTCATCCATCGCGCGAGCGGCGTCGACGGCGCGGTAGGGATCATCGCGATGAAAGTTTCCACGGGCTCCGAATGCGCAGCTGAAAATTAGACCCTTTTCGTCAAAGTACAGTTCCCCCGGTGGTCCGCCTCGTGCTCGCAGGTTCTCCTGAAGCGACACGCAGAGTGTCTGCAACTGAGAGAGGGCGGGAGGGGCGCGCGGATCCAAACCAGTTATTCTCGCGAAGACGGCCGAAACGGGTCGTATCTCGTTGATACCACGGAGGAGGGCATCAACTTCTCGACTGAGGTCGATTGCGGAGTTGCGATGTCCAATCACGGAAACATGACCGGATGCAAATGCTGCGTCATGGAGCTGTGGCGGGAGAAAGCAGGACAGCCAATCCAAAGAGGGAAGCGGTGAACGAAGTGCAGGCCGCATTTCGATGGTATCACCGCTGTGCGTTCCGGAATGCGCTAATGCTTGCTTCGCAGCGTCGGATAGGACGTACTCCCGAGGGGGAGCAAGCACTTGGGAAGTTGCCGCTTGCATAAGGGCGTCGCCGCCCGCGATCAGATTCCAAACGGGCTGGCCGCCAAGGGCCGCAGCCCAGAGCTTCCCGGCGCCCACGCCGACGTGCAGGGCCGGGTCGGTTTCGCTGGTCGAAGCGCCTACATTATGATCACCGCAGATCGCCTCGGCGCAAGCTGCAGCGGCCTGAACTGCGTTTCCCAGATCGTGGTCAGCGGCCCAATAGGCGACTAACGAGTCTCCTTCAAAGTACAGCACTTCGCCGCCACGAGCGCAGATTTGGTCCGCGCACCGTCCGTAGGAGAGACTTAGCAGCTCCGATATTTTCTCAAGTCCTTCCTGCCCACGTCGAGCTAGCTGTTCAACCAAGGCCGTATACCTGGAGACGTCAACAAACAGGACGGCTGCTGTAAACTCTACGGCCGCAGGCAGGTCACCGCGAGGCCCGTGAAGCCTACCGAGCAACTCCAGCGGCAAGAAACTCTCGAGCAGTCGACCGGTCTCTTGCACAACCTCTTTCCTCATCGTCGAACCAGAAAGTGGTGAAAGGAGCGCCAAACAAGCCAGTTGTTCGCGCCCGCCCGATGACGGGCGGACAACAACTCAAATATTCCCTAAGCGCCTTATCCTATCAAATCTTTCGCACGAATTCATCGAATGCCTTTGGCGCCGCGGGACTGAAGTTACCGGGCGCTAGCGGGGCCTTGCGGCGGGTGCCAACGAGACACCAGATACCTGTCTAAATGGATGTTTTCGCTGAGCAAAGAATAGCCATACCATTCCTATAGCAAAGTTTGCGAACCGCAACGGGTGCGCCTCGACTGGAGGTTTGAGGACGTCGGCCAAGAATCAACTACACAAGCTGGCAAAACCCGCTAGATTGGCAGTGCAACTACACCGTTCAACGCACCTTTTGGGGGCGTGTTATGCCGCAAGGCGAGAACGAGAGCAGCCTCGTGATTTACGAGGGCATCGGGAGGCATCAGGTCGATCGCCCTTCCTCCTCCATTTCTCGAAAGAGAGGCAGATAATGCCAGGGGGCGGGGGACTTGACACGGACTCGGGAACGGCCTGGATCTCGCAGGGCTTTGAGCGCTTGATCCATCGCGTGCGCCATGCGCCTACGGAAGTACATTTTGACGTAATTGTCATCGGCAGCGGCTACGGCGGCGCGATTGCTGCGGCCACGTTCGCAGGTCGCCGGCAAGGCGGAGCGGCGATCACCGTTGGCGTGCTCGAGCGTGGCAAGGAGTATCTTCCAGGCTCGTTTCCGACCGGCTTGGGCGAATTGCCGGGGCATATCCGCCAGGAACACAACAAGGAGGGCCTCTTCGACATAAGGCTCGCAGGAGAGGTCACCACGGTAATCGCAAACGGGGTTGGCGGCGGCTCACTGATCAACGCAGGCGTCATGGAAGTGCCCGCACCGGGCGTTTTCACGAACGGTTGGCCAAGCGCATTAAAGAACTTGTCGACCTGGACGTCGTATTTTGACCGCGCGCGAGATTTGGTCGGTGCCAGCATCAATGGCATTCCCAACACGATCGCCGATCATGTTGACGGCCTGCCGAAGAAATATCAATCGATCCGTGCCATCGCGCCCACTGGCAAATTTCACCCGGCCGCGATCACGGTCGCGATGAAGAATTCGACGAGTTGGGGCAATGTCAACCTCAACAAGTGCGTCCGCTGCGGCGATTGCGCCACCGGCTGTAACTTCGGTGCCAAGAACTCACTCGACGTCAATTTGCTCACGCACGCGCAGCAAGCCGGTGCGGAAATCTTCAGCGGAGCGACCGTGCTCAGTATCGAGAAGGAAGGCAGCACCGCATGGGTCGTCAACAGTGTGCATACCAACGCCAATCTGCGCAAACGCGACGGTGAGGTACTCAAAATACGTGCACGGAAGGTGGTGCTGGCCGCAGGCACGCTCGGCTCAAGCGAGATACTCCTACGCTCGCGTGATCTCGGACTGCAATTGTCTGACATGCTCGGCAAGCGTTGCTCAACCAATGGAGACATGCTGGTCGTCGACTACGCGACTGACGCGGCGGTCAATACAGTCGCGGACGAAACTATTAAACCTTCTACTCGCGAGATCGGCCCGACGATCACCGGCGTCATCGACCTGCGGGCGACGGCTGGCGTCGTAATCGAGGAAATGTCGGTGCCGGCAGGGCTGCGCCTCGCTTTCACTGAGACCTTCGCTACGGTCAACATGTTGCACGGCCTCGCCGAGGCGGATTGCTCGAAACACATTCAGGAATTTCCGACCAGCGACCTCTGCGCTGTGCCTGCCTCGCGCGTCGAGCATTCCGCACTTTACGCCGTCATGGGCGATGACGGCGCAGCCGGCAGCATCGAGATCAATGGCGATTTGACGACCGCGGATCGGGACGGCATCGCGCGGCTCCGTTGGGACAAGCTACAAAACCTGCCGGTTTTCGAAGAGCAATTGATGACCCTTGCGGGTCTCACGAAAAACACGGGCGGGCGCGTGATTCCTAATCCCGTCTGGAAGCTGCTTCCGACGGAAATGACCTGGTTGCTCAAGGATCAGCGCGGGCCACTGACGACTGTACATCCGCTCGGCGGGTGCACGATGGCCGACACGGGCGCCAACGGCGTTGTCGACCACATCGGCCGGGTTTTCTCGGGCAGCACCTCCAGCGTTGTGCATGATGGTCTCGTTGTGCTCGACGGTTCGATCATTCCGACGGCCCTCGGCACCAATCCAGCGCTCACGATCTCGGCCGTGACGCTTCGCGCGGCCGAGGCGCTCGCGATTCAGTGGGGCTACGTGGTCGGTCCCCCGCCCACGGTAGGCGTGCCTCTGACGCGGCCTGTATTTCGTTCAACTGATGTGGCAGCTCCGCCTCCGGCAACCGAGGTCGAAATCATCGAGCGGCTCGTCGGGCCGGTGAATTTCCAACCGAGCGGGGAGCAGGCACAGACGCGAATCGTCGAACTGACCCTGCGTTTCAGCCCGACGGCGCTCGCGCAGCTCACGCCCAGCAATGGTGGCAAGCCCACCGTCCAAGTCGCAACGAACATGTCCGAGTTCACGGTCCGCAGCAGGATTCGGATATTTCCACGGACCGAGTGGGATTTGCTTGAGAACGGTTGGACCCCTCCGCGTTTGCTCGAGCAGAAGCTGGACGCGATCGCGTGCTACAGCGCTCCGCTTACGGGCAGCCTGCGGATCTTCGAGCGGCAGAAATCTTGTTCGATTGCGCGAATTTGGAAGGCGGGTAAAGCATGGGTTCTGAATCGCGGATTGCGTGACACTTATCAAGCAATCGTCGATGGCGACGGCGGCCCGGGACTATGGTCGCGGATCAAGTCGGGGCTCGCAATCGCAAGCCGCTCTGGCGAGATCCGAGCGTTTCGTTACGACCTCACGATCGGTGCGCCTGACCCCGGCGCCAAAATCGTACTTGATGGCAACAAGATTGCCGGGACCAAAACCTTCACGTACGAGCGCCGCTGTAATCCCTGGCGTCAGCTCATGGATGTGACGCTCGAAACGTTCCCCGGGATGAGTGGTAGCGTCACCGAAAGGTCGTTGAAGCTGGATGTCCGTTACCTTGCGCGAATCGGCGTCCCTCTGTTTCGAATAACGCGCCAACGCGATGGCGTGAGCGCAATTGGCGAACTTGTGACCTTCCTCGGATACGTCACGCGTCTGCTGCTTAGCCTGCACATCTGGAGTTTCCGGGCGCCGGACAAGGACACCGACCCGGGGAATGATGTCTTGAACCTTCTGCCGCCGCTCGCACTTCGCCTTTCTGACGGCCGCTCCATCGCCGCAGAGATCCACCACATCCCGATTCCTGCTCGATTGCCGGAAGGCGGGGGGGTGGCCGTGCCGGGCGAAGTACGGCTCACGCGTTACCCGAATCCCGCTACCACCAAGCGGCCTGTCGTGATGCTCCATGGCTACAGCGCGGGCGGGACGACGTTTGCGCATCACGCGGTGAATCCGAATCTTGCCAGCTATCTATGGGAGGCGGGGCGCGACGTATGGATCGCCGATCTGCGAACCAGCTCCGGTCAGCCGACTACCGCGACTAAGGCCTGGAGCTTCGACCAAATCGGCAAAGAGGACGTACCGGAGGTGTTACGCACCGTTTCCCGTGAGACGAATGACAGCAAAGTTGACGTGATTGCACATTGCATGGGCACCGTCGTTTTCAGCATCGCGGTGCTCGATGGCAAGGTGGACGATCTTGTGGATCGCGCGGCCTTCACGCAGGTCGGGCCGCTCGTTGCGTTCACGCCCGCGAATGTGTTTCGCGCCTACGCGATGCGGTACCTCATTGATTTTCTGCCGGACAGCTACAGCTTCAACCCCACGAAACCGACGCTCGCCGATGATCTCTGGGACCGGCTGCTGTCAACGCTGCCCTATCCCGTCGAGGAGTTCGATATCGAGAGCCCGCTCTGGCCATGCAAACGAACGCCTTGGACACGCACACGGCATCGCATGGATGCGCTTTACGGCCGGGACTTCAACGCAGCTAACATGGAACCGGAGATGCTGCGCTTTATCGATGAGCACTTCGGCGCTCTAAGCTTGAAGACTGTATCGTCGGCTCTACATTTCGCGCGCTACTCCATGATGACAGATTTTCACGGTAAAAACCAATTTGTCTCACGCCGGTTGTTTGAAAGCCGTTGGAACTTCCCGACATTCAGCGTTCACAGCGGCGACAACGGGCTTTCGCACGTTTCAACCGTTGACCGCATGGGGCAGATTCTCGACGACGCCGGGCGCAATTACCTTCCGCCGTTTATTAATACTGGCGCCGGTCACCAAGATGCGCTGGTTGGAACGACGAGACATAAGACGTTTCAGAAGATCGAAGCGTTCTTGGACGCTAACATTACGCCGAACTCAGGTGTGCCCAACGCAAAGAAGGTCGCTTTTCCGCCATGGATCGGACCAATCATTACCGAAGAGCGGCCTGAAAGGCCGACACTGGTGGTCCGCGTGGGCGCAGCGCCGTCACTCCGGGAGGCGGAAGCCGTGCTGATGCTCCGCATCGACCTCGTCGGCAACCAAATTTTGAGGCCCGACGACCACACGAAGGATTGGGATCTACCTTACATCGTCAACCATATGGCCGTCTTGACGTCAGCGCAGCTCAAGGATGGGTGGATTGCGTTCGAAGCTCCGCTGCCGCCCTTGATGCCCGGCTACGATCCCACCCATCCTGGCAACGCGTTGTTGGTGCTGCTGGTCTATGACGAGGCTCCGTCACTACCCCCGCAATTGTTTGCGCCGCTCTATTATTTTGCGATCGCCGACACCAGCCAGCAAAAGGTCTTTTGGCTGCGTCCAAGCGGTCCCGCTGACGACCCGCCCATCGAGGCGCTCAAATTTGAGTTCCGTCGATTTGAAGCAATGGCCGATGCCGCGCGGCGTGCCCTGGCCCCTTATAATGAATGGTCACGAGGCGGCGCACAGGGTGCGCCTCCGCCCCTTGTTTACCGTGGGCTGGAGCGGCGTGCGCAGGTTACCCGCAACTCGGCGGCGCTGCCCGAGATCACGGACACGACCGCGATGTCAATGTTGTTCGGCTATGGGCCAGAGGGCGAGGCCGTCCTCGAGAGCATGAGCGAGCAGGATACTGATCTTCTGGACGGCGTAATTCCATACGATCCGCCGTCACAGCCACCCGAAATACCAAATCCGGGCGGCACGAGCTTCGCTCTCGCGTCATGCCAATACCCCGCCGGATTCATAGATGATCGAGTCGCGTATCGCTCCTACAACGACCTCGTCAACCGTCTGGATGCAGGTGCCGGAAACAAGCCGCGGTTTGCGCTGTTCGTGGGCGATCAGGTATATGTCGACCCCACCGCCGGGCTTTACGATCCTGCTGGGAAGGATGATCAATATCGTTTGCCCTACGAGGCGTGGCTGCGCCAGCAGTACGTTCGCGGTGCTTTGCGCCGCATTCCATCATTCATGCTGCTCGACGATCACGAAATTGACGACAACTGGGAGCCGATCGCCGATCCCGATGATCCCTCGAATGCAAAGAAGAAAACGGATGGATTCGCCGCGTACAAGAAATATCAACGCGGCATCGATCACGGGTTCGGGACATTAGACATTCTAGAGACATTCGACTTTGACGGCTTCCATTTCTTCCTGCTCGACACGCGCAGCAAACGGAAGCATCGCAAGGCGGATGGCAGCCTTGCGGGTGCAGAACTGTTCGATCCGATGACAATGGGCAAGTTGAAGCAGTGGCTGCTAGACAGCCCGGCTCCGAAATTCGTTGTATCGCCGGCCATGCCGCTGCCGCGTCATCGCCGCGCGACACAACGCGATTCAAGTCTGGACCCGTCGAACCTGAGCGCCCTGCATTCCGATGGATGGGATGGATATCCGGATGCGCTTCGCGACGTGTTGGCCTACATCGCTGAAAAACAGATACAAGGTGTGGTGTTTTTGTCGGGCGATGAGCACCGAAGTTGCGTGGCGACGGCGGATATCTGCGACACGTCCGGAACTCTAATCACGCGAGTGCATTCTATTCATACCGCCGCAGTCTACGCGCCTTACCCCTTCGCTAACAGCTTCGATGAGGATATCGTTCCCAACGAGACAATTGATATTGTGGATTCAGGTGGGACTTATCACTACCGCTGCGTTGTGAAAGTGGTGCGGCCGCCGGCCGGCGACGGCATGACGTTCTTGTCCGTCCGTCACGATGGGGCGGTTTGGCAACTCGATTGCGAGTTCGCCAATGGACCGATGCCGACGCTCACCCTTTAGTCTTTTTTGGACGGTTTATCAGTAGGCCATCGCTTTGCCGGCCGACGTGGATGCCGTCAAGCGGTGCTGCACGCCGGACCAGGAAAAACCTGCCGGTCACGCAAGCCGAGGGCGCACTCTTAAATTGGCCTTGGTGCTTCCCAGGCCAAGGTGGTCTCACAAGCTTACGGGCGTGCGCTTGAGCTACGAGACGCGGCACAGGCGCTTGGGTCCAAGTCGGACCAACCCTTAACCAGAGGCGGCTGCTCGCTAGTGGCGGCTTACCCACGCGAGGCCAACGGCGGGACGCATCGGATAAAGCGATCGGGAACGGGCGCACCGACGTGCTTTTCACTACAAGCTTAGGCCGAAGGACGAGATCAGGAGCGGTGCGCACCGAGGCTGGTCTGTCCGCCGCATGCGAGTTCTCACACAAAGAGCGGGACAAGGCTTTCAAGACTATCAGTGCATGCTGTCGGCAAAATCCCAGACCCACGGGAGCCCCGCCACAAGTGGCCCCCAAAGTGGCCCCGCACGACATCTCGCCAATAGGGAATTTCGAATCTCGCGACAGGTCGTTGATTTTGCTGGCTCCCCGGGCTGGATTCGAACCAGCGACCATTCGATTAACAGTCGAATGCTCTACCGCTGAGCTACCGAGGAATAGGCGAAACAAATGTTCGCGAGCCGGGAGCGTATAACAAAGCCTTTCGGGCTTGCAAAGGACCAAATGTCCATCCCCGGCGCCATGGTGTATGGGGCCTGAAATCCCCGGCGGCTCAAGGATTTGCCGCCATTTCCGGTCCGGCGCGGGGCATAACCGGCAACGCACCGGTGCAAACCCGGCATCCGCGCGGAGCATGGCGCAAGCCGCCAATTCGACTCAATCCGATCCGAGCTTTGAAACTGCCGGGTTTCACGGGAGCCGAATCGATGTCAGCCATTACCACCGACCTGACGAGAGCCGTGCCGTCGATCGTGCCGAGCGATATTCCTGATCTCAGCGATGACGAATGCCTGTTCCGGCTGGCGCAAGCGCTTGTGGAACATGATTCCGAGCATCTGGACGAGGTCGCGCAGCTGATCGGCCGGCTTGCGGTCACGATCGAGTAGGGCGCCTTTCCCTTCTGAATCCTGCGCGGTTTGGCGCGCACGCCCGGCGTGTTGCGTTTTGCCGGAGCTTGTATCAAAGATGACCCCGGTTTCAGCTCTCCCGGCGGCAACGCCGCTTGCTTTCAGGGTCTTCGCCAATGTCCGGTTTTTCGACCGCGCGCCAGAAAATGGTCGATGGTCAGGTGCGTCCCAGCGACGTCACCGATATCCGCATCATCGACGCCATGCTGGCGGTGCCGCGCGAGACCTTTGTCCCCGAAAACAAGCGCGCGCTGGCCTATCTGGACCTCGATCTCGAGGTCGGCGAGGGCGGTTCGGAGAAGCAGTTCCTGATCCAGCCGGCGGTGCTGGCGAAGATGCTGCAGGCCGCCGAAATCAAGGAAACCGACAATGTCCTGGTGGTGGGCTGCGCCAGCGGATACGCCGCTGCCGTGATCGGCCAGTTTGCCGGGCAGGTCCACAGCGCGACGGGCGCCGACGGGGATCCCGCCAGGGCGCCTTTCGACGTCATCGTCCTGAACGGCGCGACCGAGGTCGTGCCGCAAAAGCTCTATGGGCAACTCCGGGACGGCGGCCGGCTGGTCGGCGTTTTCGCGATGTCGCAGCCGCAGCGGGCTACCATCGTGACGCGTTCCCATGGCGATTTCGGGAACCGGGCGCTGTTCGACGCCGCCGTGCCGGTGCTGACGGGCATGGAACGGCTTCCAGCGTTCGTTTTTTAGAAGCGCGTTCGAGCGAAAGCCTGCCCCGGACTTGAGCCGGGGTGGAACCCGGTTCGCGCCAGGAAAACACGTCTAAACGAAAAAAGACGCCCGTTCAGGCTGTTAAAATCCCGTTCTGAATCAGAAGTGTGGCCCGTTTGCCCCACGTGAAGAGTTTCGACTGCTTTCGCTTGCTGGGTGGTTCCGTCGGAGCCCTGTGCGGAATAAGGTGAGCCGGGACTCACTTCGACTGAAGCGGCGTCCGGTTATTGTATTGGCCGGCGAACTAAATGATTGGATCACCATTGATGCGTGGGGTGAAGGTTTTTGCCGGAGCTGCGGCTTCGGTCCTTCTGTTGACTTTGATGGGCCCGACGCCCGCCCTTGCCGATACGATCGAGGCCGCGCTTGTGCGCGCCTATCAGAACAACCCACAGTTAAACGCGCAGCGCGCCCAGGTGCGCTTCACCGACGAAGCCGTGCCACAGGCGCTGTCGGGCTATCGCCCGAGGGTCGCCGTCACCGCCAGCGCCGGTTATCAATATACCGACACCCACCTGACATCGGGCGGTGACCCGAACAACATCGTGCGGACCGGAGTTCACGGCACCAATGCGCCGCGCAGCGTCGGCGCCACCGTCACGCAGAACGTGTTCAATGGTCAGCAGACCGCCAACCGGACCCGCGCCGCCGAAAGCCAGGTTTCCGGTGCGCGAGAAGCCTTGCGGGCGCTGGAGCAGACTGTGTTGCTGTCGGCTGCCACGATCTACATGGACTATCTGCGCGACTCCGCGATCGTCGAGGTTCAGAAGAGCAACGTTCGCGTGCTCGAACAGACGCTGAAGCAGACCAAGGACCGCTTCAATGTCGGCGAAGTGACCCGCACCGACGTTGCGCAATCGGAAGCACAGCTGGCCGCCGGCAGGACCCAGCAACTCACCGCCGAGTCCAACCTGAACACGACGCGTTCGAACTTCCGCCGCATCATCGGCAATGAGCCGGTGGCGCTGGCCCCGGGTTCGCCGGTCGATCGCTATTTGCCGGCCTCGCTGCCCGGCGCCGTCGAACTCGGGCTGACGCAAAATCCGAACGTCACCGCGGCGATGTTCGGCATCGACGTCAGTTATCTCCAGGTCAAGGTCAATGAGGGCGCGTTGTTGCCGACCGTGAACCTGGTGGCATCGGTGCAGCAGTCCTACGAACAACAGATGACGGTCTTCAGTACGTTTGGGGCGTCGGCTGTCGCGCAGCTCAACGTCCCGATCTACAATGGCGGCGCTGAATATTCGTTGATCCGCCAATCCAAGGAAACCCTGGCGCAGCAGCGCCTCACTCTCGAACAGCAGCGGGATCAGGCCCGCGCCAACGTCGTCACCGCCTGGGGACAGCTGGTGGCCGGCAAGGCGCAGGTGCAGTCGGCGCAGGCGCAGGTCACGGCGTCCGAGATCGCGCTCAACGGCGTGCGCGAGGAAGCCAAGGCCGGACAGCGCACCACGCTCGACGTCTTGAACGCGCAGCAGGCGCTGGTCAACGCACGCGTCGCGCTGGTCACCGCCCAGCACGACCGCGTCGTCGCGTCCTACTCGGTGCTCAACACGATCGGGCGCTTGTCACCGATCGTGCTCAAGCTGCCGACCACGACCTATGATCCGAGCGTGCATTATCATCAGGTGCGCGACAGCTGGGCCGGCGTTCGCACCCCCGACGGCCGCTGATATCCCGCCACCCGCATGCGTGCGGGGATGACAAGAGTCACTTCGGGATGACAAGCGTCACTTTTGGAGATGACAACGTCATCCGGCCGGAATGATTCACCACCCGACGGGGAGTACGCCGGGTGTGTTGTTGCAATCACTTGTTGCCGTGACATAACTTTCTTGGAGGCAGCAGGGCGATTCGCACAGCTTTTACGTCTACGGGCCGCGAGCCGGGTTGCTTTTGGGGAGCGGAACCCCGCGCGACGCATCGTGTGGGGTTGATCTGGGGACAAGTCTGGCTTGCGCGATGAAAATCCCGGCCTGCATATCCGGAACCGGCAAATCCCGAGTGGCTTGGTGTAAAATGGTTTCGATGTGGAGTCGGCGATGACGCAACCTGCAAAGGTCCAAGAGCCCTCGATGGAGGAGATTCTGGCGTCGATCCGTCGCATCATCGCTGACGACGAAGCCAAACCTGGTGATGCAAAGCCGGCTGCAGCCGAGAGGCCCGCCAGCCCGCCGCCATCAGGGAAGCCCGAGCCTCCGGCCGCCAGGCCGACGGCGATGAAGGATATTCCGCCGTCGGCGATCGCGCCCAAACCGGCCGTCGCGCCCAAACCCGCGCCACCGCCGCCTGCGCCGGAGCCCGCCGCCACCAACAACCAGGACGATATCGACGCGATGCTGGCAAGCCTCGACGCGGCGACGCCGGAGGCCGACATCCGGCCGGCGCAGCCCGAGGCAGACGTGTTCGAACTCACCGATGAGATGGCGGTGCCGGATCCGCAGCCCGCGGCATCCTCATTCCACAAGATTGATCCTCAGGACGACATCGAGTTCACCGAGACCGCCGCCGCCAAGGCGCTGCACCGGCAGCCGGCCTATGAGCCGCCGCCGTTCGAGAGCGCCGCCGCAGTTGCACCGGGACCGCAGATATTGTCGCGCTCGACGGTGTCCGCGGTCGAATCGGCGTTCAATTCGCTGGCCAACACCGTGCTCAGCAACAACGCCCGGACGCTGGAAGATCTGGTCAAGGAAATGCTGCGGCCGATGCTGAAATCCTGGCTCGACGACAATCTGCCGGGATTGGTCGAGCGGATCGTCAAGGCCGAAATCGAGCGGGTTTCGCGCGGGCGTTAACCAGCTTGCAGCCGTTTGGCCCTTATTCAGCCACCCCCATTGGGCTTTATCGTGCTTTCGGCATACAGGTCCGGTTGACTCGGTGCCTTGCTGCGGCTTTCTAGGAGCCAGTAACGTTCCTGGTCGGTTCAGAATCGGGCGCTGGTCTGTTGTTTTGAACGCGTTTTCCTGGCGCGAACCGTCTCCAAAACTCGCCCGAAGCCGCTATCGCTTCCTCAAGACCCCAATTGCATTGTCATGATCGAGAAAAACTACCAGCCCGCCGATATCGAAAGCCGCATGTCGGCCATCTGGGAGGAGAGCGGCGCGTTCAAAGCCGGCCGCCCCGAGCGGCGCGACGCCGAGCCCTTCACCATCGTGATCCCGCCGCCGAACGTCACCGGCTCGCTGCACATGGGCCACGCGCTCAACAACACCTTGCAGGACGTCCTTTGCCGCTTCGAGCGGATGCGCGGCCGCGACGTGCTGTGGCAACCGGGCACCGATCATGCCGGCATCGCGACCCAGATGGTGGTCGAGCGGCAATTGATGGAACGGCAGGAGCCGGGCCGCCGCGAACTGGGGCGCGCGAAATTCCTCGAACGCGTCTGGCTGTGGAAGGCGGAAAGCGGCGGCGTCATCGTCAACCAGCTGAAGCGGCTCGGCGCCTCCTGCGACTGGTCGCGCGAACGCTTCACCATGGACGAGGGCCTGTCGCGCGCGGTCGCAAAAGTGTTCGTCGAACTGCACCGCGAAGGCCTGATCTACAAAGACAAGCGCCTGGTGAACTGGGATACGAAATTGCTGACGGCAATCTCGGATCTCGAAGTGCAGCAGGTCGAGGTCAAGGGCAGCCTGTGGTACCTGCGCTATCCGATCGAGGGCAAGACCTTCAGCCCCGACGATCCCACCACCTTCATCGTGGTCGCGACCACGCGGCCCGAGACCATGCTGGGCGACACGGCGGTCGCCGTGCATCCGGACAACGAACGGCGCGGACACCTGATCGGCCAGCACGTCATCCTGCCGCTGGTCGGCCGCCGTATCCCGATCGTCGGCGACGACTACGCCGATCCCGAGAAGGGCTCGGGCGCGGTCAAGATCACGCCGGCGCACGATTTTAATGACTTCGAGGTCGGCAAGCGGCACGGCTTGCCGCGGGTCAGCGTGCTGGATCAGGAGGGATGCCTCGCGCTGGTCGAGAACGAAGATTATCTGCGCGACCTGCCGGAAGGCGCGTCGCAGTTCGCGGAGGAATTCCACAACGTCGAGCGCTTCGCCGCCCGCAAGCGGATCGTCACGCGCCTGGAGGAATTTGGGTTCCTCGAGAAGATCGAGCCCAACACCCACATGGTGCCGCATGGCGATCGTTCCGGCACCGTGCTCGAGCCCTATCTGACCGACCAATGGTATGTCGATGCCAAGACGATGGCGCAGCCCGCGATCGCGGCGGTGCACAGCGGCGCGACGACGTTCGTGCCGAAGAACTGGGAAAAGACCTATTTCGAATGGATGGAGAACATCCAGCCCTGGTGCATTTCCCGCCAGCTCTGGTGGGGCCACCAGATTCCGGCCTGGTACGGGCCTGACGGAAAAGTGTTTGTCGCCGAGACCGAAGAGGAGGCCGTCGGCAACGCCCTCGGCTATTACGTCGAGCAGGAAGTCATCACGCCGGAGCAGGGGCAGGCGATGGCGGAGGATCCCGCCCAGCGCGAAGGCTTCATCACGCGCGATGAAGACGTGCTCGACACATGGTTCTCCTCGGGCCTGTGGCCGTTCTCGACGCTCGGCTGGCCCGACGAGACGCCGGAGCTTGCGCGTTACTATCCGACCAACGTGCTGGTGACCGGCTGGGACATCATCTTCTTCTGGGTCGCCCGGATGATGATGATGGGCCTCCACTTCAAGAAGGAAGCGCCGTTCTCGACCGTCTACATCCACCGCCTGGTTCGCGACGAGAAGGGCGCGAAGATGTCGAAGTCGAAAGGCAACGTCATCGATCCCCTCGGCGTCATCGACGACTTTGGCGCCGACGCGCTGCGCTTTGCTCTGGCGCGCGGCGCGGCGCATAGCCATGACATCAAGTTGTCGCCGCAACTCGTTGAAACCAATCGAAATTTCGCGACCAAGCTGTGGAATTCCTGCCGCTTTGCCGAAATGAATGGCTGCGTCATGCCGGCGGGTTTTGATCCCACGTGCGCCAAGGAAACCTTAAACGAAACCCTGAACCGCTGGATCGCGCACGAAACCTCGCGCGCGACGCGTGAAGTCACCGAGGCGATCGAGGCCTATCGCTTCAACGACGCTGCCAACGCGATCTATCGCTTCGTCTGGAACGTTTATTGCGACTGGTACATCGAACTCGCAAAGCCGATGTTGCTGGGCGAGGAGGGCGCGGCGAAAACCGAGACCCGCGCGATGGTCGCCTGGGCGCGCGATGAAATCCTGAAGCTGCTGCATCCGTTCATGCCCTTCATCACCGAAGAACTCTGGGCGGTGACGGCGAAGCGTGGCGGCCTGCTGGTGCTGGCGGAATGGCCGCGCAAGGCAGGAGCGGCGACGGCGGATCAACTCGCATCGATGGCGTTGGCGGGCCCGAACGATGCGCTGATCCCGCCGATCATGGCCGCACTCGACGCCGGCGATTTCAGCGATCCCGCGGCGGAAGCCGAAATCGGCTGGGTGGTCGACCTCGTCACCGCGATCCGCTCGGTGCGCGCGGAAATGAACATTGCGCCGGCGACGCTGACGCCGCTGGTGCTGGCGGGGGCTTCCGCCGAGACCAAAGATCGCGCGCAGCGCTGGAGCGATACGGTCAAGCGCATGGCGCGGCTCGCCGAGATTTCGTTCGCCGACCGCGCGCCGGAAGGCGCGGTGCAGCTATTGGTGCGTGGCGAAGTCGTGGCACTGCCGCTCAAGGGCGTGATTGATCTGGCGGCCGAGAAAGCCCGGCTCGACAAGGAAATCGCCAAGGCCGAAGCCGACATCAAGCGCGTCGACGCCAAGCTCGGCAACGAGAAATTCGTGGCCAACGCGCCCGAAGAGATTGTCGAGGAAGAGAAAGAGAAGCGCGAGGCGGCCGTGGCGCGAAAAGAAAAGATTCTCGAAGCGCTGGAGCGCTTGAAGAACGCGGTTTAGGGCGCGCAGCGCCTGAGGACGATTACTCTCCGTCATGGCCGGGCTTGTCCCGGCCATCCACGTCTTGCTTACTGTGGCCAAGGACGTGGATGCCGGCACGCCGGGCGTGACGAGCTAATTCATGGCGGAGCCAACTTCCATGCTGGACCACGTCTCCATCACAGTCTCCGACATCGCCGGCGCCGAGCGGTTCTACGACGCCATCATGAAAGCGCTCGGAATCGTCAAGGTCGGCCGTCGCGACGACTGGCTCGGCTACGGCGAGCGCGCACGCCCGGCGTATCCGGACCGGGTTTATCTCACGATCCGCAAAGGTCCGAAGCCGGAGGACGCATTCGGCCGCCACTGGTGCTTCAAGGCACGATGGCAAACCCAGGTCGATGCGTTCTGGGACGCCGGCATTGCCGCCGGCGGCACCGACGACGGACCGCCGGGCCTGCGCGACTATCACGCGTCCTACTATGCGGCGTTCCTGCGCGACCCCGACGGCAACCGCATCGAGGCCGTGTGCCATCATGAGTTGTGAAAAGCGAGCTACCGCCGCGACAAACTGACCCGACTGGCAAATCACTTCTGATTGTCAGAAGTTGTGTCAAGCCCCGAAATAAAAAATATTTCGCTTTCGCCGTCGGGCAAATCATCTCTACGAGTTTGCGTTATCCCGTCCCACTCAGAGGGGCGTCGGCCGTCGTCACGACGAGGGGCGGGTTGCGATGGACGTAACAGTTGCGATTGACGGTCGCGGCTGAAGCGTACGGCGAAAGCGTGTGGTCCTGGCGCCCGTAACGGCGTCAAGTCCTTCGGGAGCTAACGCTTCCGAGGGGCGACGGTGGCAATAGAGGCCGTCTCACCGGGGAGAGCGCGTCATAAGCCGTA
>NZ_JAFCLS010000006.1 GCF_018131075.1 Bradyrhizobium sp. JYMT SZCCT0428
AGAGGGCGCAGGGAAGACCGGGTGCGCGCTGCACCCGCGGTCCCGTGTGCGGTTTGCACTAAGTAGGCTGCACACGAGCATACAGGGCAGCGGAGAACACCCGGCCTTCCCTGCGCAGTGGCTTTACGGCTTATGCCGTGATCTCCCCGGAGACGAGTTCTTGGTTGACTCCGTCACCGCCGTTTCCGCTTGCGCTTCTCCGACAGCTTGACGCCTGCAACGGGCGCCAGGACCACACGGTTTTGCCGTACGCTTAGTCCACGCCATCGTCTCAGCGTAAACCAGCGTCCACCGCAACCCGTCCAACGTCCGTGACGACGGCCGACGCCCTCTGAGTGGGACGGGATGGGCAAACACATACTCCTGATTTTATCTTCTGGTAAACAGAAATATTTTCATTTCGGGGCTTGACACGATTTCCGGAAAACAGAATTGATTTGCCCGTCGGGTTGTTTTGTCGCGCCTCGGCTTGCAGATTGCTATTGCGCTCGCCTCGACGCAGTTCTCAAGGCGCAGGCAGATTGCAGGTGAATCAAGCCATCACCCGGCGTCTGCTTTACCCTGGACGACGGACGCAATTCAGGCGTGGCGTGAGGCCCGCAAAGTGCCAAAAGCAGCCTCAGCGCTGACAGCGACTTCCTGCCGGTAGCGCCGGTTATTGCTCAAGCGATTTGAGGAAGCTGATGAAGTCACCAACTTGCCCAGGATCCAACCTGAACTCGGGCATACTCGGATGGCCCGTGGAAAGCCCTTCGCCAAGCGCTTCTTCAAGCGATTCGACAGGATACTGTAGATGGAGAGTTCGAAACGGCGGGGCAATGGCTAAGGAACTCGGGGTAAACTTATCGATGGAATGGCAATGCGAACAGTTGGCTTGTGCAAACGCCTTGCCCGCCGCGACGTTGGGTTCGGCGCTGCATAAGGTTGCGTTGATCAACACGCTCAATGCGATAGCAACCGGTGCTGCGACACTCACCTTAAGTTGGTGTAAGCAAATCAAGTAAGCGCTCCCGGCCAACGTGTTTGTTATGCCCGTCAAGAGACCGCCGTGACGGCCTTTCAAGTGTCAGGCTAACTGCGTTGGCTTTGCTGGATGAGCCGTCTTCGGATGGTGGTCGTGCAGGTACGAAGCCAAATGTCTTCCCACTATGATATCTCCGGCCATAGCAGTTTCGAAAAGGCTCTCCTGTACGTCGCGAGGGAACTCGGGCCACAATGCAAGTGCGGCCTTGCCCAACAAGCGTTCGAATTCGAGAGTTGAGTTAGCTATCATCATTAGACTCGTCGGTTGCCTCGAGTTCCGCAGCCCATCAGCATCAATGGCCCGTCCCAGGCTCGACTTTGCCGTCGAAAATTTCCGGATTGGGTGGCCCTTCAACATGCAACATGCCGACCAGGCCGCGCTCGGCGCGCGACAGGGCATGATCAACCAGCATATAGTTGCCGGGAACCTCGACCTTGAATTCCGTGATGACTGCACCACCCGCTGGAACGGTGACGGTCTGCACGCCACGCAATGGCTCGCTCAGCAAGCCGCCGAGATTGTAGACTCGGTCGAAAATTTCACCGATGACGTGGAAGGAGGACGTGTAGTTGGGTCCGCCGACGCCGAAATAGATTCGAACGGTTTCACCGACCTTGGCCTCCAGCGGATGCAATTTTGAAAGCGCCCCCACCGAACCGTTGAAAACGAAATATTCCGGCCGCTCGTTCAGCAATTTTTCAACACTGAATTCCTGACTGCCGCGATGGCCGAACGGCGCCTCAGTATAGATCTCGCCCTGCATAACGTAGAACTCGCGATCCACCGCCGGCAGTCCGCCTTCGGGCTCGACCAGCATGAGACCATACATCCCGTTGGCGATATGATGGGCCACCATTGGCGTGGCGCAGTGGTAGACATACAGTCCCGGAATAAGCGCTTTGAATTTGAATGATTTCTCCGCCCCGGGGTCGACTTGTGTGGAAGCGGCTCCGCCCCCGGGTCCGGTGGTCGCATGGAAGTCGACCGAATGAACCATCGTACTGTCAGCGGAATTCTTGACGCGCACATCCACGGTGTCTCCGACGCGAACGCGCAGCATCGGCCCGGGAACGCGGCTGTTGAACGTCCAATAGCCGAACGTAGTACCTTCCGCGAGGCGGCCTTCGAGTTCGACTGCATTGAGTTCGACTTGCACTGTCTGCGGCGGACGTTGGCCGACCGGCGGTGGAACCTCGGTCGATTTCCTCGAGATGTCGGCTTCGACCAGCACCTGATCGGGCAGACGCGGCGTGACGACGAGTTGTCCGCGCATGCCCGCCAACTCGTGACCTGGAACGCTACACAGGTAGGTGAAATCTCCGGCGCGCGTGGCGCGGAACGCGAACGCTGTGCTTGCGCCAGGGCTAAATATACGTGACGACCTTGCATTTTGTTCCGGAAATACGATGTCGTGCTCGGCACCTTCTCCGTTGATCAGGATGATCTGCACCGTCTGTCCCTCCGCGGCTGAAAGAAGCGGATTGACTTGTCCGTCGATGGTGCCGCCGACGCCAAGATAGACCATCCGTCCTTCTGCAATGCCGGTACGCAGTGTGTAGCGGGCCTCCGGCAAATAAACAGAAGCGCGCTGTTCGCCCGGGGCCGACGGTTGCGCCGGCGCAGCCGCCGGCGAGGGCGAACGCTGCGCAACAGCCGGCGCGCCGGCCGGAGACGCGGCCGCAACCAGATAGGCGATCACATCCTTGCGCTCGTTCACGGTCTTCAATCCCGCGAACGGCATTTTGTTCTGCGGAACCAGCTTTGATGGATTAAGCAGATAGGCGTCGAGTGTCGCTGCGTCCCAAATCAAATTGGCAGCCTTCATCGCAGGCGAATAATTGTAGTTGGGCACCTCGCCGGACTTCTTGCCAATGATGCCGGCGAGGCTCGGGCCAAGGGCGTTCTTGCCGACCTCCAGCGAGTGGCAGGCTTGGCATTTTCTGTAGACCTGGCGGCCTGTCGCCGCATCGCCGTCGACGGCTGTCCCGCCAGCCAGTGTTGGAGGTGGCGCGGGAGTAACGGGTTGCGTCGGAGGAGCGTTCGTCGCAGCAGCCGTGAGCGCGGGAGCGCTCGACGGCTGCGTTGGTGCGTGGCCATGCATCTGGTGTGCCGTCGGTCCGGACGACGCCGGGGGCGGCTTGGCGTCGCCGGGTCCGCTGGTGCCGCGGCCGAACTTTGTGGCGCCGCCACGGAATTCCTGGAAGCAACTGAAGACGCCTGCGGCTGAGAACTGGCGGCAGTGGGCGCGACCGCCAGCGATTCCGGCGGTGTTGATGAGAAGGAAGCTGCGTACAAGATTCCCACAAGAGCAATACAAAGCGCGGTTATAAGGATGGACCATTCGCGGAGTTTCGCAAGTATCGTTGCCTGCATATGCGACCTCCGCTCTGAGCTAAAGATGAGAAAACCCGGTCCAACAACACTTCGGAACGACTCTCCTTTCGACCTCAACGAGAGCGGCGAGGCGCTCAATACCGGTCAAGAAAATTAGATGAGGGGCACAAAGGATTCCCTGAGCGGGAACATTGCTTACTCACTGTTATCAACGCCGTGCGACTGGGACGGTGATGGAAGCAGCATGCGCTTCCGAATCCGATTTGGCTGGTCAGTATTGACCACTATTCAAAATTCTACACCCCAGGGGAAATGGTCCAACTCGGGAGAATGGAGGTCATCATATCGAGGCACGGCGTCGGCGGTCGGATCATTTCTTCCCTAACAACCTCAGCCAAAACTGGAAAAATTTGCGGGTCTTCAATATGTCCGTTCTGGGGCATCTGCGGACGTGAGCGTCTGCGTCGGCGACTTCCGATTTGCCCCCAAAAGCAGACATCACGACCTTTGCCCGGATTCCTGCTTTGCTCCCAAGACCGGCTCGAGGAGATGGCGGAGGCGTTGTCCGTCTAGCTTGCGCCCGAGCCGGGCGCAGGACTGAGCGGAGCGCCCCCTACCGAAAAGGGGCCGGCAGGCTTGGGAAGTGGAGGAAGAACTGGCGGGAGTACTGGAGGGAGTACTTTTCGCGACGCCTGGATGACGCGCGTCCGAGGATTTGGACGTGGGATGCTGGAAGTCGTGAGCGCTGGGATGCTGGAAGTCGTCAGCGGCGCCGCCTGATTCTGCAGAGAACTCACCTGCGCCGTCAGCAACGAGAGTTGACGGGTTATTCTTTTCAAATCCGCCTGTTGGGCTGCGGAGCTCTGCATGAGCGACATCATCACATCGGCGTTTTGCTCCTGCGACGTCTGAATGTCCCGCAGTCCCGCCCTGACAACCGGATCCGGTACGAGGACTGGGGCCGGGGTCGGCGGAGGAGGCGCAGCGACGCGTTTGAAATTTGGCGGGGAGAAGCGGCTGAAATCCGGCAAGGCGAACCGGTCGACGCTCGGCAAAGAGAACTGATTGAAATCCGGCAGGGAGAGGCCGCGGAAACTCGGCAAGGAATTGGCGGTGGCGGCACCCATGATGGCCAGGGCAGCCAGGGACACCGCTATCACCGGCGCCCGGTTTGAGGCCATCTGCGGTGGCGCCTCGGGCTGTTTGCCCCCTTGCGTTTCCCTGCCCGGTGCTTCGGTCAACCTGCGTTCCCTACGTCTCAGCCCAGTCGCGAGATTCTTCCCATCGCCGGTCAGCAAAAGAGCCATCGTGGTGACAAACCAGCAATGGCTCGTGCGCGCTTGCCCACCTGAATTCGGCTCAAATCATGGGCTCGTATGGTTAATGTTCAGTTATTCAGAGACCAGCCGACCTCGATGAGCGTCCGGGCCAGGTCGCAAGCGTCATCGGTGAACAGGCTTGTGGTCCCGCCATCGTCAGTTCGGCTTTGTGCCCTCGGCCGCCGCCGGTGCCGCCGGCCTTGGGCCGCCGCCGGTGATCCGCTCGATCACCGAGCGCACGGCGTCGCGGGTCTTGCGATCCTTTACCGCATCCAGCAGCGGGGCAGCACCCGGCGAGCGGCGGATCAGGCTTTCGGGATCGGGGAACACCAATGGATCATCCCACGGTCCCTGCACCACGAACGGCAGGTCGAAGCCGGGCGGCGCGTTGGGGGCCGCGGTCAGGCTGGCGACGCCCTTCAGATCGTATTCGCGCGCCGGCACCGAGGCGGTGCCGGTCAGCGTGAGACGCGTCGTGGGACCCTCGACGCGGACGTCTTCGGCGGTCGCGATGCCGTCGTTGAACTTTACCGCCACGTTGAGCGTATCGAACGGCGTCGAGCCGTTGCGGAAATTGCCGCTGCCGGACAGCGGCCGCCGTTCCAGCCGCTTCAACAGCTGCTCGACATTGAAGCCCGCGATCGCGCCGTCACGGCCGGTCAGGGTCGCGGTGCCGTCGAGCGAGGTGACGAGCCCGAACGGGCTGGAGCCCGAGGCCACCAGCGAGACATTGAGATTGCCACGGCCGGAGAGCTTGTTGATACCGAACAATTCGGATGCGCAGGCGTGCAGGTCGACATCGGTGAACTGGAACTGGGCCTTGACGTCGGCGATCGCGTCCGAGCGCGCGACGCCGAACGTGCCCTTGGCGATGCCGCCATACATCTGCGCCTCGGCGACCGAGAGCGCGAGCGCGCCGCCGCGCAGATTGGCGCCGAAGGCGGTGCGGCCGAGCTTGGTCGAGCCGACCGTCACCCTGGCGGCCGACAGCCGCATGTCGAGATCGGTGGTCGACAATGAGTTCAGGTCGAACAATTGCCGATTCCAGTCACGCGCGCCGCTCGCCAGCAGTCGGAAGGTCGAGATGTAGGGCGTGAAATCCAGTGCCCCGGCGGCCAGCGTTGCCTGCAGCGTCTGCCGGCCGTTATTGGCAAAGGTCATCACGCCTTCGGCGACGTTGCCGTCGAGTTCGACATTCACATTGGTCAGCGCAACGGAACCGCCGACCACATTGGCGCGGGCCTTCAGCGCGAAGCGGCCGAAGCCGCCGCCGGGCGGCGACTGTCCCATCCAGCGCAACGCGTTGCGCAGCGACGGGCTGTCGATCGTCACCGTGCCTTCCATCATCAGGCTGGTGCGGTTGGCGAGCGCGCCATCGAAGGCCAGTTTCAGCGGCGCGCTGACCAGCCGCGCCTTCACGCCGGAGCGGTCGCCCGACAGCAGCGCGACGAAATCGCTGGCGCTGACCGAGCCGTCGACGCGCTCGCCGCGCCAGTCGAACTGCCCGGTGGCGGCGAACGACCGCGAGATCGACGGCCAGGCCAGCGACAGGTCGATATCGCTTAGCGCCTCGGAGACCTGGCTGGTGGCGTCTTCATAGTTGAGCACGCCGTCCTGGATCCGGATCTCGGAGAACGACACCTGATTCTCGGCGCCCGGCTTCATGGCGCGCGCGATGGTCTCGACGAACGGCGTCCAGTTGCTCTCGCCATTGCCGTCCCTGACGACGCGGATATGCGGCCGCAGCATCATGACGTCGGCGATCTCGAACCGTCGCAGCAACAGCGGCAGCAAGCGCAGATTCGCCGTCAGCACGTCGACCTGCAGCGCGGGGTCGACGGTGGCGCCGCCCTTCAGCCTGACATTGTGAAACGAGACATAGCTGCCGGGAAATACCGAGACGTCGATCGCACCCGAGACGACCAGATCGAGCCCGGTGACGGCGCGAATCTGCGCCTCGACCGCCTGGCGCAGCGCGTCCCGGTTGAGGAACCAGGAGGTCCCGATCAGGCCGATCAAAGCCAAGCCGAGAAACGCCGCAATCGGCATCCCCAGGCGCTTCATTCCTTGGGCCATCGTCAAAGACATATCCAGGTCGGGTTGAGGTCGAGGGTTTGGTTGTCCGGGGCGGCCGCGCCTAGCTTTCAGCCCTTGCCAACCCACACAACCTGAAGGGTTTTCTTGACGCTTTCAAGGCCATCCTGGCGTTGTGAACCGCGGCCGATGGTCCAAAAGGGCGCGCATTGACGCAGTGCGAAGATTTCGCCTAATAATCCTTAAGATTATGCCGGCCTTAAGCCGTTTCCTCCATCAGGTCAGACATCCATGAACAAGGTTTACCCCGACGCCAAATCGGCACTCGATGGCGTTCTCAAGGACGGCATGATGATCATGTCGGGTGGTTTCGGTCTTTGCGGTATCGCCGAGACCCTGTCGGACGCGATCCGCGAATCCGGCGTCAAGAACCTCACCGTCATCTCCAACAATGCCGGGGTCGACGGCATCGGGCTGAGCCGGCTTCTGGAAACCCGGCAGATCAAGAAGATGATCTCGTCCTATGTCGGCGAGAACAAGCTGTTCGCCCAGCAATACCTCGCCGGCGAACTGGAACTCGAATTCAATCCGCAGGGCACGCTGGCCGAGCGCATCCGCGCCGGCGGCGCCGGTATCCCGGCCTTCTTCACCAAGACCGGCGTCGGCACCCTGATCGCCGAAGGCAAGGAAGTGAAGGAATTCGACGGCGAGAAATACATCATGGAGCGCGGCCTGTTCGCCGACCTCGCCATCGTCCACGCCTGGAAGGGCGATACCGCCGGGAACCTGGTCTATCGCAAGACCGCGCGCAATTTTAACCCGATGATGGCAACCGCTGCCAAGATCACCATCGCCGAGGTCGAGCACCTGGTGCCGGCCGGCGAGATCGACCCCGATCACATCCACACGCCCGGCATTTTCGTCAAACGCATCATCGACGTCGGCACCGGCAAGAAGCGGATCGAGTTCCGCAACACCCGTCCGCGCCCCGCGGCGTAACCAAATTACAGCGCATGATCCGGAAAGTGGATACCGGTTTTCCGACAAGATCATGCGCCAACAATAGTGGAGAGCCCCATGGCCTGGACCCGTGAACAGATGGCCGCTCGTGCCGCGAAAGAGTTGCGCGACGGTTATTACGTCAATCTCGGCATCGGCATTCCGACGCTGGTCTCGAACTACATCCCCGACGGTATCGACGTCAGCCTGCAGAGCGAGAACGGCATGCTCGGCATGGGCCCGTTCCCCTATGAGGGCGAGGAAGACGCCGATCTGATCAACGCCGGCAAGCAGACGGTCAGCGAACTGCCGTCCACCAGCTATTTTTCCTCAGCCGAATCCTTCGGCATGGTGCGCGGCGGGCATATCGATCTGTCGATCCTCGGCGCAATGCAGGTGGCGCAGAACGGCGACCTCGCCAACTGGATGATCCCGGGCAAGATGGTCAAGGGCATGGGCGGCGCGATGGACCTCGTCGCCGGCGTCAAGCGCGTCGTCGTGGTGATGGAGCATTCCGCCAAGGACGGCCCGAAACTGCTGAAGACCTGCAACCTGCCGCTGACCGGCGAGAAGGTCGTCGACATGGTGGTGACGGATCTGGCTGTCTTCACCATCGACAAGCACGGCAAGGACGGCATGGCGCTGATCGAACTCGCCGACGGCGTCACGCTGGACGAGGTCAAGGCCAAGACCGAAGCCGAATTCCGCGTCGCGCTAAAGAACGCGTAAGGCGCGACGCGCGCATTATCGTCGTCCCTGCGAACGCTCAGTTGCGCAATTGCGCATCGGGGGACCCATACGCCGCGGCCTCTCGTTAGAGTGCTGAAGTCGAGACCTTCTTCAAGCAATAGATGACCGGGATTATGGGTCCAGGATCGGCGCTCGCTGTGCTCGCTTGTCCGGGACGACGGGTGTTGTTTGCTCTACGCCGGCCCTGACGGCACGTCGGAGAACCGCGTCAGCCACGCCACCGGGCCGATGCTGGCGGCGACGATCAGCAGCGCCGCGAGCGCGCCATCCTCAAAACTGCCCCGGCTGGCGAACTGGTAGATCGAGGTCGCCAGCGTATCGACGTTGAGCGGACGCAGCAGCAGCGTCGCCGGCAATTCCTTCAGACAGTCCACGAACACAATGATGACGGCGCCCAGCATCGCCGGCCGGAGCAGCGGCAGATGGATCAGCCGCATCGTGGTTGCCTGCCTTGCGCCGGCGGCGCGCGCGCTGTCGTCGTAGTCGTGCGGGATTCGCTCGAAGCCCGCCTTGATCAGTCCGGTCGGCACCGCCAGGAAGCGGATCACATAGGCGATCACGACGGCAGCGCCCGAGCCGACCAGGATCAGCCCCGGCAATGAACCTCCGAGCCATCCACCGAGCGCGCTCAGGCCATTGTCGATCGCGAGCACCGGGGTCAGCAAGCCCAGCGCGAGAACCAGCCCGGGCAGGGCGTAGCCGGTTTGCGATATGTTCATCGCAATGAGGCGCACCGGATCCGGGCGCCAGCGCCAGGCCAGGATGGTGGCAAAGCCGAGCCCGAGCGCGATCAGTGTCGCCAGCGTCGCGAACGCCACCGAATTGAAGGCATCGCGTCCCAGCGTCATGTCGAAATTGGTCAAGAGCCCGCGCTTGAAACTCTGCTGCAGCAGAAACAGCACCGGCACGATGAAGCCGAGCAGTACCGGCGTGAGGCAGGCAGCAAACGTCCACCAGCCCCGGCTGCCGTGCAATCGCGTGCGCGGCGTCAGCCGCGGGCTCTCGGCGGAAAACCCGGTCGCGACGTTGCGGCGGCCATAACGTTCGATCGCGATCAGGCCAGCGACGATTGCCAGCATGAAGCAGGACAATTGCGCCGCGCCGGCGAGGCTGCCGCGGTTGAGCCAGGTCGTGAAGATCGACACGGTGAGCGTGCGGACGCCGAGATATTCGCTGGCGCCGATGTCGTTCAGCGTTTCCAGCGCCACCAGCGCCACGCCGACCGCCAGCGCCGGCCGTGCCATCGGCAGCGAGACGCGGAAGAATATCTGCAGGCGGCTGGCGCCGAGGGTTCGCGCGGCCTCGGCGAATTCGGCGCTCTGGAACTGAAACATCGTTCGCGCCGAAAGATAGACGTAAGGGTAGAGCACGAGGCCGATGACGATGATCGCGCCCGGCATCGAACGCAGATTGGGCAGGGCGGCCACCGTGTCGCGCAGCGGAAACCAGATTGCCAGTGTGCGGTGAACGAGGCCGAGCGGCTCGAACAGGTCGGCATAGACGTAGGCGGCGATATAGGTCGGAATCGCCAGCGGCAACGGCATCAGCCACAACAACAGCGCGCGGCCGGGAAAATCATGCAGCGTGATCATCCACGCCGTGCCGGCGCCGATCACAAGCGCCAGCGCGCCGACGCCGAACAGCAACAGCGCGGTGTCGAGCATCGCCCGCGGCAACACATAGGCGATCAGATCCCGCCACAGATCGGGCGCGGGATTCATCGCCAGCGCGATGACCGCGATCACGGGCGCGGCGACCATGATCGCGGTCATGACAGCGATTGCCGCCGAGATCCGTCCGGCGTGCGCGGAAGGGTTCACGGGAGGTCACATGTGAATGGGGGAGACCAATGAATCGGCTGGTGGAGGTGGACTCCCTCCCCCCTTGCGGGGGAGGGCAGGGGAGAGGGGTAGCCGCGGGGTCGATGGTCGTGGCTTACCCCTCTCCCTAACCCTCCCCCGCAAGGGGGGAGGGGACGCAATTGCGGTCGCCGCGCGATCACGATCCTATCGCTTCGCGAACATCAATTATCAAAGCCGACCTTGTCTACCAGCGTCGCGGCCGCCTTGCGGTTGGCGGCGACCTTGGCGATCGGCAGGGTATCGGCGTTGAGCTTGCCATAGCCCGCAATCGTCGGGTTGATGGCGACGCCGGCGCGCACCGGGTATTCGTAGTTCTGGTCGGCATACATCTGCTGCGCTTTTTCACCGGCCAGCCATTCGATCAGCTTGACGGCATTGGCCTTGTTCGGCGCGTGCTTGGCCAGCAGCACGCCGGACAGATTGACGTGGGTGCCGCCGTCCGCAAACGTCGGCAGGATCACCTTGGTGGCTTCCGCCCACGGCTTCTTTTCGGGATCGTTGTTCATCATCAGCGCCCAGTAATAGGTGTTGCCGATGCCGATGTCGCACTTGCCGGCGGCAACGTCGCGCGCGGCCTCGCGATCTCCGCCCGAGGGTTTTTGCGCCAGATTGGCCTTGATGCCGCGCAGCCATTCTTCGGCTTTGGCCTCGCCGTACTTCGCGGTGTAGGCCGCGAACAGTCCGTTGTTGTAGATGTGCTGGCCGGAGCGGATGCAGATCTTGCCCTTCCACTTGGGATCGGCGAGCTCTTCATAGGTGATGGCGTCCTGCTTGACGCGATCCTTCGAGGCGTAGATCACGCGCGCGCGCATCGAGATGCCGGCCCAGTGCCCGTCGGGGTCGCGGTATTGCGCCGGCACGACCTTGTCGAGCGCCTCCGACTTGATCGGCTGGGTCACGTCGGCCTTCACGGCCTCGTCCATGCGGCCGATATCGACCGTCAGCAGCACGTCGGCCGGGCTGTTGGCGCCCTCGGCCTTCATGCGCTGCTCGAGCCCTGAACTCGCCGAGACGACGTTGACCTTGACGCCGGTATCCTTGGTAAAGGCATCGAACAGCGGCTGGATCAGCTTGGTTTCGCGATAGGTATAGACGTTGACTTCGCCGTTATCGGCGGAAGCCGTGGTGATGGCGGTCGAGGCCAAACCAAGCAACGCCGCTGATGCGGCGAAGACGCGAAATTTAATCATGAGGGCTGCTCCGGCAGGCACGAGGATGATGCGGTTTCACTAGCCCAGCGGATAGCGCGCACGAAGCGCCGCGATGTCGCGACGGCATTCTTTTAGAGCGATTCCAGATTGTAGTTTAGAAACATTCCAAAATATCTGTTCGACCTTGGCTCGCTCCGTGCCTAATCTCGGCCTTAGCGGAGGTGAGCCGATGCGCGACATTCTCGAATATTGCATTGGCGGTACGAGGCGGAGCGTCGCCGCCGGCGCCGAAGTTCTTCACGAGGGTGCCCGCACCGGACATCTATACGTGCTGATCGAGGGACGGCTCGAGGTCATCAAGGGCGACACCATCGTTGCCACCATTGCCGAGCCAGGCGCGGTGCTCGGCGAAATGTCGGTGCTGCTCGACACGCCGCATACCGCCACCGTGCGTGCGGCGCAGGATTCGGCGATCTACGAGATCGACGATGCCGCGTCCTTCCTGCGGCAGCAGCCGGTGGTATCGCTGATGATCGCGAGGATGCTGGCGCAGCGGCTCAACGTCGCCAACACCTATCTCGCCGATCTCAAGCGGCAATATGCCGGCCACGGCAACCACCTCGCGATGGTCGGAGACGTCCTGCAGAGCATGATCAACCTTCCGCCGACACAGGTTTCACCAGGCTCGGATCGGCAATCTGATCCAAGGATATGAGCCAGGGCGGCGCGGTTTGAATCGTTGCCGCCGGCCGCTGCAACGGCGCCTTGAGGTCGATCGATTGCGCGTGGTCCGCCGAAAGCCAGAACGCGGTCGCCTCGTCGAGATCGAGCACGATGTAGGTGGGCGGCCGGCCAGGCTGCAATCCGGTATTGAATACCCAGGTATCGCCGAGCCGGTCGAACCATGAGCCCTCGGAAATGAAGGGCGACTGGTGGACATGGCCCGAGATCACCATCGAGGGCTGGTGGCGCGCGATCCACTGCACGAGATCGACATCGCCGAAATACCGCTTGCCGCCCCAGCTGGTTGGCGAATTCGCAGGCGGCGCGTGATGCACCCAGATCCAGTGCGGCAGCCGCTCCACCGAGGCCTCCCGCAACTGCGTTTCGAGGCGCTGCTTGACCAAGGGACCGTCCCACCACGGACATACCGTGAAGAGCGTGTCGCCGATGGTCAGGCTGTCGCCGTCGCAGGCGATGCCGAGTTCGCGGACCTCGCCGATCCAGCGCGAGATTTTTTCGCCCTCGGCGCTATGGTCGTCGAGGTCATGATTGCCCGAGCAAACGATCACGCGGGTGATGCGTGAAAGCACAGAGAGGTACTTCTTCACGACGACGATCTGGGCGCGGAAATCGACCATCGAGCCGATATCGAGCGCATCGCCGGCAAAGATCACGAGATCGAACTGGGGTGCAGCGCTGAGCAGCCAGTCGAACTGCGGCAATGAATAATGCAGGTCCGCGACAACGAGACAGCGCATAATCGGCCAATCCAGTTGCCTGACAAATGGGCGATCCGGGTCCGGATGCATTCAGGCAGCTGGATTCGAGCAAAAATTGTGCCGTGACGCAGCGATCCGGGAGCGGCAGATACCCGCAGTTCGCCTTCTCAGCGCGTGATGTCGAAGTTCACCGCGGCCGTGTTGCCGCCGCTGACGACAACGGCCACGCGTTCGCCGTCGGCCGGCCGATAGGCGCCTGACAGAATCGCCGAAAAGGCGGCGGCGCCGCCCGGCTCCGCCACGATGCGCAAGGCGCGCCACAGCGTCTGCTGCGCTTCGGCGATCGCGTCGTCGGTCACCAGCACGGTTCGCGGCGCGTATTTCTGCACGATCGGGAATACAATTTCACCGACGCGGCGCGGCGCCAGCGAATCCGCCGCCAGCCCGCCGGCCTCCGCATCGACGGGATGTCCGGCCTCCAACGCCCTGGTCAGCGTCGGCGACGCAAACGGCTCGACGCCGATCACCTTGATGCGGCCGGCGTACCAGGCCGCTATCCCTGCAACCAGTCCGCCGCCGCCAACTGCAACGAGGACCGTGTCGATGTTGGGAAGTTGTTGCTCGAGCTCCAGGCCGATCGTTCCCTGACCCATGATGGTTTCGTTCTGGTCGAATGCGTGAACCGGCAGCGCGCCGGTCTGCTTCGCCCATGCTTCGCTTCCGGCGAGCGCGTCCGCATAGCCATCGCCCTCGATGGTAAGATCGGCGCCGTATTCGCGGATGCGCGCGGTCTTGGCCGGGGAAGACACGCTGGGAACGAAAATCTTGGCCGGTATGCCGAGCCTCATCGCAGCATAGGCGACGGCAGCGCCGTGGTTGCCGCCCGACGCTGCGACGACGCCCGCTTTGGGGATCGCCCGGGTCAACAGATTGGTGAAGGCGCCACGGGCCTTGAACGCTCCCGAGTGCTGCAGCAATTCGAGCTTGAGGCAGATTGCGCCGACTGACAGCCCGAACTCGCGGCCATCGGTCTCGATCACGGGCGTGCGCCGGATATAGGGCCGGATGATCTTCTCGCACGCTGAGATGGCTTGCGGCGTTACGGCTTCACCAGGTCCATCCATGGCAGTCTCCGGCCGCGCTTACGCCTTCGCGGTCGCGTGTGAGAACACCACCTCGATCAGCGTGCCCGAACGCGCGCCGGTCTTGATCTGGAATCGGGCGCGGTTGGCTTCGACCAGCGCCTTGGTCAGCGACAGGCTGACGCCGGCGCCGTCGGAGGCCTGATCGGACGGTGCCGGGGTGCGGAACGGCTCCAGGGCGGCGGCGACTTCATTGTCGTTGAGGCCGTGGCCGGTGTCGCGGACCCGCAGCATCACCTCGCCGAAATCGGACAACGCCGTGGAGACGATGACCTGGCCGCCGGCATTGGCGAGATGAATCGAATTGCCGATCAGGTTGAGCGTGATCTGGCGCAACGCGCGCGCGTCCGCAACCACCGGCGGCAGCGTGTGCGCCAGCGAGGTGCGGATGATGATACGTTCGCGGTTGGCCTGCGGCTGCATCACGGCGACGCAACTCTCGACCAGTTCGTTGAGATTCTGGTTGGTGAACGACAGATCGAGCTTGCCGGTCTCGATCCTCGAGAGATCAAGCAGGTCGTTGATGATGGATATCACCCGCTCGCCGGAAGCGCGGATGTCCTTCATGTATTCGACATAGCGCTCATTGCCGAGTGCGCCGAAGCGCTCGCCGATCATCACTTCGGAGAAGCCGATGATGGCGTTGAGCGGCGTGCGCACCTCATGGCTGATGCGGGCCAGCACATCGGCCTTGGCGCTGGCGGCGCGCTCGGCCAGCCGGCGCGCTTCCCGCAATTCGTTTTCGCTCTGCTTGGCCTGCGACAGGTCGCGGAACACCGCGAAGAAATTCCGGCCGTCGGCCTTGGTCCGTCCCATGGTCATCGACAGCGGAATGAAGCCGCCCTTGCTTTCGCGCCCGAGCGTCTCGCGGCCGTGCTCGAGCAGGCTGGCGACACCTTCGGATTTGATGCTGGCGAGATAGTCGAACACCTCGTGCTGGCTTTCCGGCGCGAACAGATCCGCCAGATTGCGCTGCGCCAGGTCCTCGCCGTCATAGCCGAACAGCGCTTCGGCGCTGCGATTGACCGAGCTGATATTGCCCTCGGCGTCGAACATCACGATGCCTTCGGCCGTGGTGTCGAGGATGGCGCCGAGTTCTTCGGCATCGGCGTGGCCCGCCGGCAACGGTTCGGGGGCGAGTGGTTCAGCAACCGGCGGTTCGGCAACCGGCACAGCTTCCGCGATCGCAGCGGCGACGGCCGCCGCTTCGCCGCGCGCGCCCGAGAAGATCAAAGCGAGCGCGGAATCGCCGTCCCATGAAATCGTGTAGAGGCGCGCGTCGGTCGCCGCCGGTGGCGTCGATGCCGGCCCGTCCGAGTCTTGTTCCGAGCCTTGTTCCGCAGCTTGCGGCTGGCTCGCGGAGATCATCACCGGCGTGCCGGTGTCCGACGTCGAGGGCGCGTTGGAGACGCCGGGCTCGACATAGAGCGCGTCGAGGCCGCCGGCATCTTCCAGCGCATGCAGGCTCGGATAGCCCATCTGCGTGAGGAAGGCGGGATTGGCGTAAAGCAGCCGGTCGAGCCGGTAGATCAGAATGCCGACCGGCAGCAGGTCGAGCAGCGCCTTGTCGCGCCTGCTTTCGCCGCGCGCCGGCGGCTCGGAGGGGGTCAGCCATTCCGGCTGCACCGGAGCATCGCTCGCGGCTTCCTGTGAAGCTGCCGCATACGCGTCCGTCGATGCGGCGTTCTCGACCACGGTTTCATCGAGGCCGGTGACGGCTGGTGTCGTCTCGTTGCCGTTCTCGTTCTCGAGCCGCGCCGACAATTGCCGCGCGAGTTCGTTGAAGGCGCTGTTTTCAACCGGCGTCAGCGATGGCGGCTTGGCGTCGCCGGGGGGGCGGAACGGCAGAACGTTCTTCGGCGTTTCCGCCTGCGCTTCTGCCAGAGTATCCTTTGGGGTATCCACGGCGGCATCCAGATCGGTTGGGTGTGAAATCTCGGAAGCAATCGGCTCGGGCAATTCCGTAACGGGAGGCGACGCGACGCTGGTCTCGATGACAAATTCCGCGGGCGGGTCTTCTGCCGCGGTCGGCTGCGCGGTCACGTTCTCGCTGAAATTTTCTTGCGGGAACGCTTCTTGAGGCGCGTCCTCTGCGGACGGGTCCTGTGCGGGCAGCTCCGGGCCGACCGAATCCGACGCTGGGCCCGCCTGGACGATATCAGCCGAGCGCGGTTCCGGCGCGACCGGCGCGGGTGCTCCACCGAAGAATTCGTAGCGGCGCAAGGCCGCCAGCCGTGCCAGGCCGTCGAGATCGCGGCACACGCCGAAGCCGCGAAAACCGGCAAAATGCCGCGCGCGATCGAAGATCGGCAGTCCCGACAATTCGACCGGCAGCCGCTCGCCGCCATCGACCGGCCAGTTCAGCGTGATGCTGCTCCAGGTCTGGCGCGTGGCAAACGCCTTCATGACGCGGCCTTCGGGATCGAGCCCGAAGGCTTGCGCGATCTCGCTCCACAACCGGCCGAAGCCGGCGGTGGTGTGCGGGCCGATCAGCCGGGTGAATTCATCGGCGCCGAGCGTGAAGCGGCCTTCCTGATCCATCTGCCACATGAAGCGCAACGGAAGCCGCCGCGCATGCGGCGACGGCTCTTCGAACCAGGACGGCGCCTTGACGGGTGCGGCGGCGATCGGCGCTTTCAGGTTTTCGGCTGATGATTCAGGCGCGGCGGCGCCGGCGAATGAGGGCGTGGCTTCGTCGGTGATTGCTTCGACGTCAGGCGATGGTTCAGGCGGCAACGCGGCGGATGGTTCGCTGCTGGACGGCGCCGCCGCGGCGACCGGCCCGGTTTCGGGTTCTTCTTCCGGCGCCTCTGCGAGCGCGTCAAACAGCGCCAAGGCGGCCGGCGCTTCGCCCATCGGGGCGGGCTGCGGCGGTTCGGGTGCGGGATCGTTCGCGACAACGCCCGCCACCGGCGGCTCGCGTGGTTCAGGCAATACTTCTTGCGGCTGCTCTTCTTGCCGCTGCTCTTCTTGCGGCTGCGCCGCCGCGACGGGCTCCGGCGCTGCGGCAGGCACGGCGTCCGGCACGATCAGCGCGACGAGGCCGATGTCGGCGCCGGCGCCAACCCGTTGCAGCACCATGCGGCCGATGTCGATCGCGGTTGCGACGGCGCCCTGCTTCAGCGCGTCCTGGCGCGCGTCGTCGAGACCGGCCTCGACCAGATTCTGAAAGCCGAGCAGGGGACGCGCCGCATCGCTGGTGCCAACCAGGATGCCGTCACGGGTAAAGGCCGCGACTGGCATCGCGAGACCCTCGACCAGCCGCTGCAGCCGTTCCGTCAGGGGCGTGGCGCGGCCCGAGATGTTGCCGGCGGCAATCAAGATACCGTGGCTGCCATCGGGCAGATCGAGCCGCGAACAGCCGCAGGTCGCGAGCATGCCGGGCGTCGCGCCAAAACCTTGCAGCCGCTCCAGCCGGACCGCGCCGCCCGCAAGCAGGCGGCCGGCGAGCCGCGCGATCTGCCGCCGATGCGGATCGGCCGGTCCGAAAATTTTTCCCGCCAGCGCCGTGCTGTTGGCCGCGCCGAACAAGCGGGCGCCGACCGGATTGGCCCACAGAACCCGCGTGCCGTCGCTCGACCACAGCCAGGCGGCCAGGGCGCTCGTCGCGTGCCCCGCCAGCCGCGGATCGCCGAGCGCTAGCATCTGGAGTTCGGCATTATTCATCAGCGCGACATGACCGTGGATGTGAGCCTTCTGCTCGAAGATGATTTTTGCGAATCGGCGGCCAAACGCTGACTGCCCTTACAGGATCGCAAGTGGATCACCAGTATCGCAAGCGCGGCGCGGCAGGTCCACGGCCGGGCGGACCCAAGCGGTATTCTAAGCCGCGATAACCTTAATCCGGCTGAACCGAACCGGCCTCTGCGGCGTTGAGCTTGTTGCAAAAGACCGCCGGAGGTTCACGATGTGAACCCGAGGGCCACAGCCCAAGGTGCACGATGCGGAACTGCCGACACGGGCATCATGCCGGTGAGGTCTTTTAGCGATACCTGGACGCCTGCCAAGCAGCCCCCAACGCCACAGGAGTGGGACCATGAGCGACGATGGCCGTTTCGAGATTCCAAAGGAAATGCGGTCGATGGCGGAGGCGAGCTTCGAGCAGGCCCGCCAGACCTTCGAGAAATTCCTCTCCTCCGCCCACCAGGCCGCGGGCTCGTTCGAGGACCATGGCGCTGCCGCGCGCACCAACGTCAAGGATATCGGCAGCAGGGCGGTCGCCTTCGCCGAAAAGAACGTGCAGACCTCGCTCGACTACGCGCAAGCGCTGCTGAAGGCCAAGGATCTGACCGAGGTGATGCGGCTGCACAGCGAGTATGTGCAGGGCCAGATGCGTGCGCTGGCGGAGCAGGCCAGCGAGATGGGTCAGATCGTCAGCCGCGCCGCGATGGATGCGGCGAAGCCCAAGAGCTGAGGAGCGGCCTGAAGGGCATTTACTTCAAAAGCCCCGCCTATTCTACTTTAGGGTATATAATCTTAAAGTACACCTTGGCATGAGCAATGTATCTCGCAGTGCACATTGTTTTGCTTTGCGTTGCACAAAATTGACATGATAAGGGTGTTTATTGGGCATGCCCGACGATGGGCACTCCCCAAGACCGGAGTTCGATCCGGAAATATGTACCGGTATTCCGAGAAGATCGTGCTCAGACAAGCAGAGACCGTGTGATCCAGTACGGCGCGACCGGCGTTTTCACCGGTGGCGTTCGCAGGGGGTCACCACGATTCACCCCGTTGCGAAGGAAGCATGCGAATGACCAGTTCGACCGATCCGTTCTCCGCCTCCATCATTCCGTTCGAAGTCCCCGAGCAGGTGCGTGCGTTCGCCGAAAAGGGCGTTTCGCAGGCGCGCGACAACTACGCCAAATTCAAGGATGTGGCCGAGAGCCATAACGGCACCATGGAAGCCGTGTTCACCTCGGCCAGCAAGGGTGCCAGCGCCTACTCGGCCAAGCTGTTCGAGTTCTTCAAGGCCAACACCACGTCCTCACTCGACTTCGCACAGGACCTGCTCAGCGTGAAGACGCCGGCAGCTGCCATGGAGCTGTGGACCTCGCACGCCAAGAAGCAGTTCGAGACGTTTTCGGCCCAGGCCAAGGAACTCGCCGAACTCGGCCAGAAGGTTGCGACTGAAACCGTCGAGCCGATCAAGGCGTCGGCCGCGAAGTACCAGCAGCCGGCCGCCTGAGCCCGCATTAAGGTTCGAAGAAGCCCGGGCAGCTTAGCCCGGGCTTTTTTGTTGCCCGTTTTGTCGCCCCTGGGGCGGTCTTTCGCAGGGGCGGGCCATCGATGCCCGAAGCAAATGAACTTTGTCCGTCCCCGAAACGACTGATAATCGGGTGGCTGGTGGCCTTGCCAAAGCGTGGCGTTGCACCTAGTTTCCCGCCCATTCGCCACCCCCTTTTTTCGGGGGCTCGCGCAGGATGCAGTTGTAGCTCAGTCTGGTTAGAGCGCCTGTCTGTGGAACAGGAGGTCGGTGGTTCGAGCCCACCCAACTGTACCAACCCCATCGCGGATATTCCCGGTGACCGCCCGATTCGTTGCGCTTGTCGCAGCGCGTGTCCGGTCAATGATGCCTGGCCGGATCAGATCGGCACGCCCTTCACCTGATGGCCGATCCAGCCGTATAGCCGTGATGCGGTCGTGGCGGCCAACACCGTTGCCAGTAACTCGAGCGGGCTGTCGAACGCTATTCTGGCGGCGCTCCACCAGCTGGGCAGATCGTCGAGCTCGCTGATCAAGCCGACCGCCAGGAGCCCGGCCAATACCGGCAGCAGCACAATAAAAAAGCTTTTCAGGATCAACCAGCTTCGAGCCTTCGTATCCGCCAGCACATTGCGCAGCGAGGCACCGGGCGCATCAACCGCGATCGCCGGAAAAAGAATAGCCAGCCGCAGCAGGAGGACGACGACGACGATCGCGGTTGCGATGGTCGCGATTGAATCTGCGTCCTCGGACGGCGCGATCAGGCCTGGCAAATAGGGTGGAAGGGTGATGAGCGCCCACAGCACGGCGGTCCAACCGAGTAACCGCCGGAAGCGTGGCGCGAAGATCGCGAAATCGTAGTTGGAAGTGGTTTCGCGGAGGATCAGCAGGCGGTAGATCGCGATCTCAAGCGGAAGAATGAGGATGGTCTTGATCGCATCGAGACCTTCCCGGAGCAGCGGGTTGTCAGCGATATCAGGCGCAACGAATCCCAGAATCCCCGCGACGAGATAGATCAGCAGGCCGACCAGGGAAAGGAAGCGCAGCCGAACGAACACGTCGAGCATGCCATTCCACACCGAACGGAAGATGGCCCCTAAGGACAGGTCAGGTTGGTCGGCCAACAATTTTATCCTTCGGCTCCGCGAACTGATCGCGGCAAGTTATGCGGTTAGCAGGCCCTTCCGAAAAGGTCATCGCGTTGCCAAGTTTGCCAATTCTCTAATTCACTTGCCTATTCTGCCACCCGTCCGGCGGGTGAAATCAGCGCTGGTCGCCGCACTTGTGCTGTGACGTGTTGTCCACCCCTGCTTGCCAATCCCGGGCGGTTCACCCACAATTCGTGGAATCATTGCCTCGGGGGGATTCATGTCGACTGTTCGGATCAGCAATTTCGGGTGGGGTTTGGTGCTGGCGACCGCGCTCGCATTTTCATCGCTGCCGGCTTCGGGTCAGAGCTACACCCCTGAACAGGAACAGGCCTGCACCAGCGACGCCTTCCGGCTTTGCAGCTCCGAAATCCCCAATGTCGAGCGCGTCACGGCCTGCATGGTCGCCAAGAAGTCGCAGCTTTCGCCGCCGTGCCGGGCGCAATTCAGATCCGGTCCCGAACCGAGCCGGGCCGCTTCAGCGCCCGCCGGCAGGCCAATGGCGATCAAGCCGGCCCCGCGCAAATCCGCGGCCAAGGCGCGTAAACCCAAGAAATCGGCAAAACCAGCCTCGACCTGAACGCGGCACGCCATTTCAAGCCCCCTTCGCGCGACAGACTGACGCCTTGTGACTCCAGCTGCGAGTCAACATCTGTCAGCAGGAGGAGAGATTAATTGAGCAAAGAATCGCAAATGGAGCTCGACCGGCATTTTGCCTGGTTCGAAGCCAAGCTGCCGGCCGGCCCGGCCAGATTCGTTAGCTGGCTGCGCAAGCCGTCGTCGCGCTACGTCAGGATTCCGATCGCTATTCTGCTGATCCTCGGCGGCATTTTCAGCATCTTGCCGGTGCTTGGACTCTGGATGCTGCCGCTCGGACTCCTTTTGTTCGCGCAGGATGTCCCGTTTCTGCAGCCGCCGATGGCGAAGCTGCTCGGATGGATCGAGCGCAAGTGGATCGAACGACAGCGCACAAAAAGCATGCACTGAATCGATCAAGCCCCTCTGGCGATTCCGTTTTTGCGATTCCATCACGGATTGTGCGGTCGCACGCAGTGTGACTCAAAAAGCAACTTTATTGGCTAATCAGTGGCTTCTTCGCAATAAGCAGCAAATTTTTCTTTCACGAATCAGTGCGCTGATTCATTTTCGGCTTCTGGGGTCAATCTGGAGGCCAAGGTATGAACGTCATAGTTTTTGCTTCGCGTAAGGGGGGCTCGGGAAAAAGTACCCTGGCTGCCCACATTGCTGCGCACGTCCATAAGTCGACGAAGCCCTGTTTAATGGTTGATGCTGATCCGCAGGGATCGCTTACTCTCTGGCACAAATTGCGTGGAACGAACGAGCCGCCGATCAAGGCTGCGGTAAACTCTGTCAGCGGAATTATCGCCGCTGCCAAGCGCGACGGTATCGAATGGGTGTTCATCGACACGCCGCCGAATTTGTCGGCCGTCGTCGACGACGCCATCAAGAACGCCACGATGGTGATCATTCCGGCGCGGCCCGGCGTGTTTGACGTCAATGCCGTGCAGGAAACCATTCAGACCTGCCGTGCGGCGCGCAAGCCCTACGCGGTCGTCATCAACGGTGCCCCCGCGAGCCGGGACGGCGTTGAAAGCCGCATCGTCACCATCGCGCGTGAAGCATTGATCAAGTTCCGTGCGCCGGTGTGGAGCGGTCAGATCACCAACCGTGCCGATCTGTTGCTGGCGCTTGGCAACGGCGAAGGCGCCCGCGAATATTATGCGGAAGGCCGAGCCGCTGCGGAAATCAGCCGGCTGTGGGCTGCGATCGAACGTTCGATCAAGGCCATCCGCGGCAACGCGTCGGCTTCCGGCGCCATGCACAAGCAAGCGGCGTAACAACGCCGCTTATGGACTTAAAAAGACGCGCGGGACTCCGCGCGTTTTTCTTTGTCCGATGGGATGTTGATGCGCCCCGGAATGACCGACGGAGCAAGTCTGCTCACGCCACCATCAGCATATAGAATACGACGACCGGCGACATGGTCAGGATCACCGACCAGATGCCGACCGCCCAAAGAACGTCCTCGGTCGTAAAGCCCTGTTGATCAGGGAGAGTATTGTTTTCGATTTCCACGACGCGCCCCCGCGTTTTTTCCGTTGTGACGAGCTTGATACGCGACCGCTTTTAAAATCCCGGTCGCAATTTCGCTCGCATTTGACCGCAGGTGCTACCGCCGATTAACCACGGCAGCCCGCTGCGTTTCCGTTCAAGCCATCAGCAGGCGCCAGGTCACGACCGGCGCGAAGCCGATCAGTGTCGCCCACAAGGCAAAGGACGAAACCAGCAGAACGTCCTGCATGCGCTGGACGCGTTCGCTGGTCGGAAATTTCCAATTGTCACTGGTGTGGTCGATCATTTGATATCCCCCCGTTTTCTCAATGCGGACATCAATACGCCCGAGATTTTAAAGTTGACGGCAATGCTTTGGACGATTTTGAAGCGCCGCCCTCACCAGCCGTTAACCAGCGCTCCGGAAGGCCGCCGCGTTCGCAAAGGTGACGCGGCGATCGGCTGAGGCGAGCGCGGGCGAATGCGGTTAACATTGCGCCAACGCGGTCAGGCAATTTTTCCGGCCGGCGTCCACGCCATTGGAAGATATTCCGGTCACCTTGTGCGCCTCCGCATCATCCGAGCCGGTGTGGAGCGACAGAAAAGCCGTCGCCGCGGTCTTCCGCGTGCGGCGGCTTTTTTGTGCGCAACGGCTCCCCATAAGCGAGGGACCCGGCTGCGACGCCTTTGCTAAGCCCGCCGCAACAGGGCCGGCGCGCGCCGTTCCCGCTCCGCATCGAGCCGCGCCGCGAGCTCCGTGCTGACTTCCACCATCCGCAGCCGGACCTCGGCGCTGTCGATCAACCCGCTGCGCGCCAGCCAGTATTTTGCAGGCGCCGGACTGGGTTCGGCGAACAACAGCCGCGTCAGTTCGGAAATATTGTCCCAGCACGCCTGTGCGCCCTGATGGTCGCCCTGCTGCATCAGCGTCCGCACCGAGGCGAACGCTTCGGTCTCCAGATGCGCCGACAACAGGATGGCGCCGTCGGCGCCGTCGACCAGCGCCTCGTGATAGTGCGCGTCCTCGCCGGTCAGCACGCGAAAACCTTTCGGCCGCCGCGCCAGGAACTCGATCGACTGGGCGCGGTCGGCAGAGCAATCCTTGATGCCGACGATGTTGCGATGTGCGGCGAGCTGCAGCAGGGTCTCGTTGGTGAGATTGACCGCGGTGCGGTAGGGGATGTTGTAGAGCACGATCGGCCATGAGGCGTGATCGGCAAGCACCGTGAAATGCCGCAGCAGGCCGCGCTGCGACGGCCGCGTGTAATAGGGGCTGGCGATCAAATAGAAGTCGATCGGCCAGGCGGCGGTCTCGTCCAGCGTATCCAGCATCTTGCGCGTGCTGGCGCCGGACAGGCCGAGACAGATCGGGATATAGCGGCCGCTGGCCGAGATCTCGGCCCGGGTCACCGACACCAGCTGCTCGAGCTCGCCCTGGTCGAGAGTCATGCCCTCGCCCGAGGTGGCGGCGAGGATCAAGCCGTCGACCGGGCTGTTGACGTAGTGCCTGATCATGCGGCGCAGCGACGGCTCATCGAGTTCGCCGTTGCGAAACGGCGTAACGAGGGGCAGCCACAGGCCCTGTAATCGGTTTTGCGAATCGGTAGACATGGTTCCATCTCCTTGAAGGCTGTTGCCGGAGACGGGACACATGAAAAAACCCCGTCCAGACGGCGGGGTTTCGGGATCGGCTTGGCGGTTGATCTATCGCGCGCGTCGATCTCGGGTCCCCGGGTGGGGACCTTTTTTCGACGACAGAGCGGCGCACGAATTCGTGATCATGTCTCGATGATGATGGTGCAACGGCGCGCTGTCAATCCGCGCACGCTCGATGACGTTTGTTTTACGGGAGAAGAAAAGAACTGGAGACGAAGAAGGCTCAGCTGAAATCCTCTGCGGACGAAGCGATCCGGAGAAGAAAAAAAGCCGGGCCCAAAAGAGCCCGGCTTAAGGTATTGGCCACGTGAGGCCGACACAATCACCTTCCAAGAGGGATTACTGAGCGCCCGCGCCACTGGAGGAGGGGGACATATGCGCGACACGATCGCTCAGCGTGTAAGCACTATGATCCCCATCTGCGGCTTGCGTAAACCGGTTAAGCCGCATGTCTGACATGCGGAGACCGGGGGCTTTATAAGAGCCGCTAATCCGGAAGGCGGGAAACGTCAGCGGCTGCGAAAGCGTTTTCGAGCGAAGCCCGTGCCGCACGTGATGCGGAATCGATACCGGCTCGCATCAGGAAAACGCGTCAAAACAAGAATCTAGAGCTTCGGTTATGATTCAATAGCTCTAGATTCTTGCAGAACCGAAATTCCAGTCACAACCGAAATGCTAGGAGGGCCAGCGCTGCGCCTTGCTCACCACGAAATCGCGGAACACCTGCACCCGCGCCACCGTCTTCAACTCTTCGGGATACACAAAATAGGTGTCGATCTGGATCGAGTCGGTCTCGCCGAACAGCTGCACCAGACGGTTGTTCTCCTCGACCAGGTAGTCGGGCAGGGCGGCGATGCCGAGCCCCTGCTGACAGGCCCTGACAAGACCCAGGATGTTGTTGACCTTGAAATAAGCCTCGCGCGGACCCGAGCCGTTGCGGCCGGCGTCAATCAGCCAGCTGCGGTTCTGCAGATGCGGCGGCACCTGGGAATCGCCGAGCATGATGATGCGATGCGAGTCGAGGTCGTCGAGGGTGCGCGGCGTGCCGAAGCGCTTGATGTATTCCGGCGAGCAATAGGCGTGGAATCCGATCGAGAACAGCTTGCGCTGGATCAGATCCGGCTGGGTCGGCTTGCGGGTCCGGATCGCGACATCGGCCTCGCGCATCGACAGATCGAGATCCTCGTCGGTCACGATCAGCGAGATGCGGATATCCGGATAGAGGCTGGTGAACTCGTCCAGCCGCGGAATCAGCCAGTTGATGCCGAGCGCCGGCGGCGTGGTGATCTTGAGGTCGCCTGACGGCCGCTCGCGGCTGTCGGTGAGCTTGGCGCGCGCCGCCTGCAGCTGCATGAACACGTCATGCGCGGTGCGGAACAGCAGGTCGCCCTGTTCGGTGAGGATCAGCCCGCGCGCATGGCGATGGAACAGCGACACCGCAAGCTCCTGCTCCAGCGCCGAGACTTGCCGCGATACCGCCGATTGCGAAAGCCCGAGTTGCTCGCCGGCATGGGTGAAGCTGCCCGCTTCCGCCGCCGCGTGAAACACCTTCAGCTTGTCCCAATCCATGTCCGTGAATCCGTCCCGTGTTCGACGCGTAATCATTCTGCTGCCGCCCGATCACTCGCACGCAAGGCGAGAAAGCGCTCGGCCTCGAGGGCCGCCATACAACCAAGGCCGGCGGCCGTGACCGCCTGCCGCCAGGTTTCGTCCGCGACGTCGCCGGCGGCGAACAGGCCGGGCACCGACGTCGCCGTCGAGTTCGGCGCTACCTCGACATAGCCGGAGGGTTTCAGCTTGACCTGGCCGGCGACGAGTTCGGTTGCCGGCGCGTGGCCGATGGCGATGAAGACGCCGTCAGCGGGCACCTCCGTCAGCGCGCCGCTCTTGACGTTCTTCAGGCGCACATGGGTGACCTTGCCCGGATTGTCGGTGCCGCAGATTTCGTCGATTGCACTGTCCCAGACCACCTTGATCTTCGGGTTCTTGAACAGGCGATCCTGCAGGATGCGCTCGGCGCGGAAATGATCGCGGCGGTGCACGATGGTGACTTGCGAGGCGAAGTTGGTGAGGAACAGCGCTTCCTCGACCGCGGTGTTGCCGCCGCCGACCACCATGACTTCCTTGCCGCGATAGAAGAAGCCGTCGCAGGTCGCGCAGGCCGAAACGCCAAAGCCCTTGAACTTCTCTTCCGATGGCATGCCGAGCCAGCGCGCCTGCGCGCCGGTGGCAAGGATCACGGTTTCGGCGAGATAGACATCGCCGCTGTCGCAGGTCAGGCGGAACGGCCGCTGCGTGGTGTCGAGTTTGGTGACGAGATCGGTGACGAGCTTGGTGCCGACATGGGCCGCCTGTTTTTCCATCTGCTCCATCAGCCAAGGACCCTGGATGACATCCGCAAAGCCCGGATAGTTTTCCACGTCGGTGGTGATGGTGAGCTGGCCGCCGGGCTGGATGCCCTGGATCAGCACCGGCTCAAGCATCGCCCGCGCGGCGTAGATCGCTGCGGTGTACCCGGCGGGGCCGGAACCGATAATGACGACCTTGGCATGGATAGGCGCGGGCATCGGCGATTCCCTCTCTTTGGAGGATTTTGATGAGGACTTGTGCGGGAAGCGCCGGGAAATGCGTCGCGCGGCGCTAAAAGTGTCAAATCCAAGTCTATGATATCTGGGTAGCCATGCAAGATTTGCAATTCAAATAAGCGAATTTTCCCCGGAACTGCGGTATTTTCTCCCGATTCACGCAAAATGGCGCAGTGCACGCGCAATAAAATTGCGCAATCGATGGCAGCTGCGCTAAGAGTGTTGCCGGCAAACACCTTCCCAAGCCCAGCCAGCCCCAAAGAACCTAGGGAACCCAAAGGAACCGGACCGCGTGTCGAAGAATCTCGACGAAATCGACCTTAGAATTCTTTCCGAAATCCAGGCCGATGGCCGAATCACCAACGTCGAACTGGCCAAACGGGTCGGCATCTCGCCGCCGCCTTGCCTGCGCCGGGTCAGGACGCTGGAGGAAGAAGGCTACATCCAGGGCTACCGCGGCATGCTGGATCCGCGCCGGCTCGGCTTCGACGTCACCGTGTTTGCCTCCGTGCACCTGTCGAGCCAGGCCGAAGCGGACTTGCGCGCCTTCGAGGAATTTGTCCGCGCCGAGCCCCTGGTGCGCGAATGCTGGATGCTGTCGGGGGAGGTCGATTTCATCCTGAAATGCGTGGCGCCCGACATGGCGACGTTCCAGGATTTCGTCACCCATCTGACGTCGGCGCCCCATGTGCGCAATGTCAGGACGTCGCTGGTGCTGCACAATTCGAAATACGAGGCGGCGGTGCCGCTCGATTTGAAGGTGACGGGATAACGCTGCGCGTTATCCCGTCATCCCGGGGCGATGCAAAGCATCGAACCCCCGATATTGCGCATCTGGGGGCGCGAGGCGAACCCGGGATCTCGAGATTCCCAGGTGCGCAATTGCGTACCTGCGATCTGCTCCTTCGGAGCATTGCGGAATGACGAGATCAATTCAAGCGACGCTCGCAATGACGTGGGTAACGCTCAACGCTTCCCGCGCGCTGCGTCGACGCTGAGCGGTCCGCCGCCGGCCGTCGACAGATAGAGACAGGCGAAGCAGAACAGGATCGCGGCGGTACCGCCATTGAGGAGTGGCAGGAACACCGGCTTGGCGGCATCCTTGAACATGTGGCCCATGAAATAGGCGAACGCCATTTCGCCCGACAGGATGAACGCGGAGAGGCGCGTGAACAGGCCGATCATCAATAGCCCGCCCAACACAAGTTCGAGCGTGCCGGCCGCGCCGTAAAGCGACATCAGCTCGACCTTGGCGAACATCGGTACGGGCGGATATTTGAAGAGCTTGGCGATGCCGTACTGAAACAGCAAAAGCCCGGTGATGAAACGAAACAGGCTCAGCGCCACCGGCTGAAATTTCGCAAGTGCATTGTCGATTGCGTCCATGTAGTCCCCCAAGTTGGATCGAGTTCCACTTGGTATCGTGTCGCGGCCTGGAGGAAAAGCGCGCGGCGGCCGGAATCCGATGACGTTTTGGCGAGCAGCAAAGGAATTATGCGGAGCGCTGCGTGTTTGCCGCGTCTTGCGCGAGGTTACTTCCAGGTGACTTCGCTGCGGCACTCTGCCGCTACAGCGTACTCCGGTTCAGCGATCTGAGGTCGGAGACCCTCATGGTGGGGAGCGGCGAGGCGGTGCGTCGCGAACTACGAGGCCATCCAACCCAAGCAGGAAGCCGCACTGGAATCACTGCGCGCCGAGGCAGCGGATGGCTTTGGGCTGACAGGCAAAGCCGATGTTGGAGCAAGTCGCGGGCTCATCCTTGGCGCCGCGCGTGCAGTTGACGCAGCCGTCGGTCCAGCGGCCGCAGTTCGGTGGACCGGATTGCAACGAAAAATTGCCGGTGTCTTTGGGCGCTTTGCGCGGCGGAATCGCAAGCTCGGCCGCGGCCGCGATGTTGCATCCGGCGATCACGCTCGTCAGTGCGAAAGCGAGGCACGCAACGAGATTGTGGTCTGGCCGCATGCCATCTTCCTCAAGGCGATGAACGCATGTACCGGCCCCGGACCGGCGGGCAGTGCCCGCCGGGGCAAACCTGACTTTAGCCTAGCGCCACTCGACCTTGGTGATCTCGTAGGCCTTGGCGCCGCCGGGCGCCATGACCTCGACGGTGGTGCCCTTTTTCTTGCCGATCAACGCGCGGGCCAGCGGCGAGGTGATGGAGATGCGGCCCTTCTTGGCATCGGCCTCCGGCTCGCCGACGATCTGCCACACCGCTTTCTTCTCGGTGTCCTCGTCGACCAGCGTGACGGTGGCGCCGAACATGATGGTGTCGCCGGAGAGCTTTGAAATGTCGATGATGTCGGCGCGCGCGAGCTTGTCTTCGATCTCGGCGATGCGGCCTTCATTATGCGACTGCTCTTCCTTGGCGGCGTGATATTCCGCGTTCTCCGAAAGGTCGCCATGCGAGCGCGCCTCGGCGATGTGCTCGATGATGCGCGGCCGGTCTTCCGACTGGCGCTTCTTCAACTCGACCTCGAGGGCGGCATACCCGCCGGCGGTCATCGGAACCTTTTCCATCATCTTTTCCGTCCTTCGCCCGTGCGAGCCGCTCCTTGAGAAGTTGCGCGCACGAAGCAGTCTTTCGATTTCGATTCGGAGCCTTTCGGGCCCGAAACGCGAGCCCGCCAGCCTATTAATTTTCGGCCCCGTCAAGGGCCGATACAACTTCCAAACGAGCGGTGGGTTCCAGCCATACGGCTTTGTTGCCAATCGTTTAGCGGGCAATTTGGCCCGGCGAACGATCAGTTTTCGGAAAAGTAACTCTGCAGCGTGCGGACCTCAAGGTCTCCGCCCAGATAGGCGCGGATGCCCTGTGCGGCCGCCACAGCACCCGAAAGAGTGGTGTAATATGGCACTTTATGCAAGAGGGCAGCCCGTCGCAACGAACGGCTGTCGGCCAGCGCCTGCGGCCCCTCGGTGGTGTTGAAGACGAGCTGGATGTCGCCATTGGTGATGGCGTCGACGATGTGCGGCCGGCCCTCCAGCACCTTGTTCACTTTTTCGGTGGGTATGCCGGAATCGGTGAGGAAGCGCTGGGTGCCCGATGTGGCCATCACCCTGAAGCCGAGCGAATGCAGCAGCCGCACGGCGTCCGCGATGCGGGTCTTGTCGCTCTCGCGCACCGAGACGAACACGGTGCCCTTGCGCGGCACGCGGGTGCCGCCGCCGAGCTGGCTCTTGGCGAAGGCGACCTCGAACGAACGGTCGATGCCCATCACTTCGCCGGTCGAGCGCATCTCCGGACCGAGCACGGTATCGACGCCGGGGAAGCGCGCGAACGGGAATACCGATTCCTTGACGCCGACATGGCCGAGCTTGCGTTTCTTCAGGTTGAAGTCCGCAAGCTTCTCGCCGGCCATGATCCTCGCCGCGATCTTCGCCACCGGCGTGCCGACCACCTTGGCGACGAACGGCACGGTGCGCGACGCCCGCGGGTTGACCTCGAGCACGTAGATGTCGCCGTCCTTGATGGCGTACTGCACGTTCATCAGGCCGACCACGTCGAGGCCGAGCGCGAGTTCGCGGGTCTGCCGTTCGAGCTCAGTGATCATCGCACCATCCAGCGAATGCGGCGGCAGCGAACAGGCGGAATCGCCGGAGTGAATGCCGGCTTCCTCGATATGCTCCATGATGCCGACGACGAACGTGTCCTTGCCGTCGCACAGGCAGTCGACGTCGATCTCGGTGGCGTCGGAAAGATAGCGGTCGAACAGCAGCGGGTTCTTGCCGAGCACGGTGTTGATCTGCCCGGTCTTGTCGTTGGGATAGCGCGCCTTGACGTCGGCCGGCACCAGCTCGGGCAGCGTGCCGAGCAGATAATTGTTGAGCTGCTCTTCCTCGCGGATGATCTGCATCGCGCGGCCGCCCAGCACATAGGACGGACGCACCACCAGCGGCAGGCCGAGATCGGCCGCCACCAGCCGCGCCTGCTCGACCGAATAGGCGATGCCGTTCTTGGGCTGCTTTAACCTTAGCTTGTCGAGCACGCGCTTGAAGCGGTCGCGGTCTTCGGCAAGGTCGATGGCGTCGGGCGAGGTGCCGAGGATCGGCACGTCGGCGGCCTCCAGCGCGCGCGCCAGTTTCAGCGGGGTCTGGCCGCCGAACTGCACGATCACGCCGTGCAGCGTGCCGTTGGTCCGTTCGGTGGCGATGATTTCAAGCACGTCCTCGGCGGTGAGCGGCTCGAAGTACAGCCGGTCCGCGGTGTCGTAATCGGTCGAGACGGTTTCCGGATTGCAGTTGACCATGATGGTCTCGTAGCCGGCGTCATGCAGCGCAAAGCAGGCGTGGCAGCAGCAATAGTCGAACTCGATGCCCTGGCCGATCCGGTTCGGCCCGCCGCCGAGGATGATGACCTTCTTCTTGTCGGACGGCGCGCTCTCGTCGGCAAGATTTCCGGCAAAAGGCGATTCATAGGTTGAGTACATGTAAGCGGTCGGCGAGGCGAACTCCGCCGCACAGGTGTCGATGCGCTTGAACACCGGACGAACCCCGAGCGCGTGGCGTTTGGCGGTCACTTCGGCCTCGGTGGCCTCTGCAAGCACGGCGAGCCGTGCGTCGGAAAAGCCCATCGCTTTCAGCGTCCGCATGCCGAACGCGTTGCCGGGCAGGCCGTTCGCCTTGATCTTGCTTTCCATGTCGACGATGCCGCGCATCTCGGCGAGGAACCAGGGATCGATCTTGCAGGAATTGAAGATCTCTTCGTTGGACCAGCCGAGCCGCATCGCCTGGGCGACCTGCAGGATGCGGTTCGGCGTCGGCGTGCCCAAGGCGGCGCGGACCGCGTTCTTGTCGTCGCCGCGGCCGAGGTCCTCGATCTCGATTTCATCGAGGCCGGTGAGCCCGGTCTCGAGCCCGCGCAGCGCCTTCTGCAGGCTCTCCTGGAAAGTGCGGCCGATCGCCATCACTTCGCCGACCGACTTCATCGACGTGGTCAGCGTGTGGGAGGCGCCGGGGAATTTCTCGAACGCAAAGCGCGGTATCTTGACGACGACGTAATCGATGGTCGGCTCGAACGAGGCCGGCGTGGCGCCACCGGTGATGTCGTTGGCGATCTCATCCAGCGTGTAGCCGACCGCGAGCTTGGCCGCGACCTTTGCAATCGGAAAGCCGGTGGCCTTCGAGGCAAGGGCGGAAGAGCGCGACACGCGCGGGTTCATCTCGATCACGACCATGCGGCCGTCGGCCGGGTTGATGCCGAACTGCACGTTGGAGCCACCGGTCTCGACCCCGATCTCGCGCAGCACCGCCAGCGAGGCGTCGCGCATGATCTGGTATTCCTTGTCGGTCAGCGTCAGGGCCGGCGCGATGGTGATGGAATCGCCGGTGTGCACGCCCATCGGATCGAGGTTCTCGATCGAGCAGATGATGATGCAATTGTCCTTTTTATCGCGCACCACCTCCATCTCGTACTCTTTCCAGCCGAGCACGCTTTCCTCGATCAGCACTTCGTTGGTCGGAGAGGCGTCGAGCCCACGCTCGATGATGTCGAGGAATTCTTCCTTGTTGTAGGCAATGCCGCCGCCGGTGCCGCCCATCGTGAAGGAGGGCCGGATAATCGCAGGCAAGCCGATTTCGGACAGCGCCATCAGCGCCTCGCCGAACGCGTGCTCCTGATAGCGCTTGCGGCGTTCGTTTTCACCAAGCGTCCACTGCCGCTCGAGTTCTTCCAGCGCATCGCCCGACAGTTTCTCCCGCTCGGCGAGGTATTTGTCGCGGTAGGACTTCTTCAGCGCCGAGGCGTTGGCCAGCCGCGATTTTGGCGTCTCCAGCCCGATCTTGGTCATGGCCTCGCGGAACAGCTGGCGGTCCTCGGCCTTGTCGATGGCATCAGCGGTTGCGCCGATCATTTCGACGTCGAACTTGTCGAGTGTGCCCTGGCGGCGGAGCGATAGCGCGCAATTCAGCGCGGTCTGGCCGCCCATGGTCGGCAGCAGCGCAAAGCCGCCGGGAATGACGTGGCGTTCCTTTTCGATGATCTTGCCGACGATTTCCGGCGTGATTGGCTCGATATAGGTGGCATCGGCCAGTTCCGGGTCGGTCATGATCGTCGCCGGATTGGAATTGACCAGGACGACGCGGTAGCCTTCTTCCTTAAGCGCCTTCACCGCCTGGGTGCCTGAATAGTCGAATTCGCAGGCCTGGCCGATCACGATGGGGCCGGCGCCGATGATCAGGATGGTGGAGATGTCGGTTCTTTTGGGCATCAGGTCTCGCGGACTGGAATTTTGGCACAAAAAAAGGGCGCGCATGCTGCGCGTCCCCTAAGCCAAGAGCGCGGGTTACCCTCGCGCGCGGGTGGTCTTTAGACCAGATTCCGCACCCGCGAAACCCCCAAAAACGGGCCATCAACCGGCATTTTGCGGGAATTTGGCTGCGGCTTGGTGTGAGGGGGAAGGCTGGCTGAGGCCCGTCTTCGCCCTTCGGGCTACGCCGCGGCAGCCTTCGCTACGACGGGGCTTGCCGAGCCGTAGCTTGCGCAGCAAGCGAAGGCTGGAGGCCCGGCCTGGATTTGAACCAGGATAAAGAACGATGCACCGTTCTCGCGTTGTCGCTTCCGCCACCGGGCCAAGGCGATCATTACCGATCACGGGCCGGTGAGCCATGTTTACCTTTGATTAACCCTAACCGGCTGGCAATCGCGAAAAACCGCTTCAAAAGGCGCTATCGCGCCATGGGATGGTGCGCCACGAAGGTCATCCGCCAGGGATTATGGCCGATATTGTCGGGGGCGCGCGAAGCGGCGAAGCCGGCGCGGCCGAGTTTTTCGATCATCTCGCTTTCGCTGTAGCGTTGCAGGCCGACGCGGGTGCGCAATTGCCGGTAGTCCGACAGCGCGGTCGAGGCGAGGCCGTAGAGCGCGTCCGTCAGGAAGCCGTGGGTGCTTGCGAATCTCAACAGCGCCAGCACGTCTCGCCCCATGCCGACCTCGGGCCGCAGGATATCGCCCAGCACCAGCCGCCCGCTCGGCTTCAGCAGCCGGCGAATAACCGCGAATGCGGAATCCAGCTCTTGCGGCGTCATGTATTGCGCCACCGAGTTCATGACGACGAGATCGACCGAGTGCGCCTCCATACTCCGGAGCTCATCGAGCGAACGGACGCGGATTTTGGTGTTCGGCGCAAAGCGCGCGATCAGCCGGCCGCGCACGCCGGGGGCGGGTTCGGCGAGATAGAGTTTTGCGCAGGCGTCCGCCACCCTGGCCGCCGACAGCGCCTCGCCGCAGGCATAGTCCAGCACGACGGCGTCAGGCGATGAGATGTAGCCGATGATGTCGCGCGCGATGATCTGGAAATGCAGGTCCCGGTGCAGCTTGCTCGCATAGATCGTATGCGTGGAATCGTAATAGTCGATCCATTCGTCCATCGGGGCTGCGTCCGGCAAAACAGGGGTTTCCGGCAAGGAACCGCCGGGAAAGTGATGCGTTAGGGTGTTCGGCGGCCAATGTCCAATGCCACCGCTGTCCGGTTTCCTAACAGGAAGGTTCAACGTGAGCAAAGCCAACAAATCCGAAAAAGTATCCCCCGAACTCGATACGCCGACCGATCTGCCGCAGGCTGCGGTGGACAAGATTTCGGCGTCGCTCAACGTGCTGCTGGCCGACGCCTTCGCGCTCTACATGAAGACCAAGAATTTCCACTGGCACGTCTCCGGCCGGCATTTCCGCGACTACCATCTGATGCTGGACGAGCAGGCGGAAGCGATCTTCGGTACCACCGACCAGCTAGCCGAGCGGGTGCGCAAGCTTGGCGGCGTCACGCTGCGCTCGATCGGGCAGATCGCAAAGCTGCAGACCATTCAGGACAACAACGAGGCTTACGTCCCGCCGCGCGAAATGCTGCGCGAATTGATGGAGGACAACAAGCACATGGCGGCTGCCATGCGCAAAGCCCACAAGCTTTGCGACGACCACGAAGATACCGGCACCGCGCAGTTGCTCGAATTGTTCGTCGACGAGACCGAGCGCCGCACCTGGTTCCTGTTCGAAGCCAGCCGCCAGGAAAGCGCCAACGCGGCGTGATCTTTCTTCCCTCGCCCCTTGTGGGAGAGGGTGGCGCCTCACGCAGTGAGGCGACGGGTGAGGGGTTCTCTCCTCACTGTAAGACTTGCGATGAGGATAGAACCCCTCATCCGTCGCGCTTCGCGCGCCACCTTCTCCCACAAGGGGAGAAGGAAGTGAGACGCCGCTAAATCCTGAACTTCATCACCTCTTCCTTGAATTGCAGCCCGTGTCCGGGCCGCTCCGGCGCGGTGATCATGCCGTTGGCAATCTCGGGCGGATCGACCCAGAGGTCGTCGATCAGCCCCATGTTCTCGCACCAGATGCCGTTCGGGATCGAGGCCAGGAGGTGCACGTTGAGTTCGGGAAACAGATGCGGCGCGATGGTGATGCCAAACGTGTCCGCCAGCGCCGCGATCTTGCGCAGGTCCGTCATGCCGCCGCGCATCGGGTCGGGCTGCAGGATCGGCAGGCAGGGATTCATAAAGAACGGCCGCAGATCGTAGCGCGTGAAATGAGTCTCGCCGCCGACCACGCGCATGTCGAGCGCTGCGGCGATGCGCTGGTAGCCGGCGAAATCGTCGGCCGGCACCGGCTCCTCGAGCCAGTAGATATCGTATTTTTCGAATTTGCGTCCCATCTCGATCGCGACATCGGCGCTCCAGCCCATGTTGACGTCGATCATGATGTCGATGTCGGGCCCGAGCGCCTCGCGCATGCGGCGTACATTGTCGAGGTCCTGCGCGGGTGTGTGAACATGCGCGACCTGCATCTTGATCGCCTTGTAGCCCTGTTTGACGAAGCGCAGCGCCTTCTCGATCATGCCGTCGCCGCCCGCGCCGCGGAAACAACCCGAGCCGTAGATCGGGATTTCCGAGCGATAATGGCCCCACAGCCGGTGCAGCGGCAGGCCGGCGCGCTTGCCGACCGCATCCCACAGCGCGATGTCGATCGCCGACATCGCCATCGCGGCGATGCCGCCACGGCCATAGGTCATCGTCGCCGTCCACAGATCGCGCCAGATCGCCTCGATCGCGGTGGCATCCTTGCCCTTCACGCGGGGGATGATGCACTCGTCGAGGCAGGCCGCGATCGACTTGATCCCCGGGCGGAACACGAACAGATAGCCCATGCCGGTGACACCGCCTGCGGTCTCGACCTCGCAGATCAGGATGTCGCGCGTCGGGCCCAGCGCGGCCCCCTTCAGCCAGGGATCGTCGGCCCAGGGCAGGCGCAGCATCGTCACGCGGATGTCACGGATGGTCATGTCTGGGTTGGCTGTCATCGGACGTTTCCCTGTGCTGGCCCGGATCATGTTGGTCTGATCTCGGGCAGGGGAAAGTCAATCACATAACGGCGGCGCTGATCCAGCGCCGTGCGTCATGCCTCCAATGCGGGGACGCGACGCGCGTTCGCGCGACCCGTTGGTTGTGCTCACCCTGCGCACGCTACAGTAGCCAAATATTACTAGCGGTCCGGCCGGCTTGCGCTACGATGCAAGCGAGCCAGAGTAGCAGGAGGTCGGAAATGCCTATGTCCGTCTCTATGATCGTATTGGGTTCGCAACTGGTTATGCCCGTCGCTGACGGCGTGCCGAAGTTCGATATCACGCGAAACTGCAAGCTCGACATTGCCGCTACCGCCGGACTCACCGTCGATCAGTCGCTCAAGACCTGCATCAGCGATGAACAGAAAGCGCGCCAGCAGCTCGGAAGCCAGTGGTCCAAATTCCCTGCATCCAGCCGCGCGAGCTGTGTCTCGCAGGAGAGCATTGGCGGCACGCCAAGTTACGTCAGCCTGCAGACCTGCCTCCAGATGGGTCAGTGGGCGCGTTGATCCGTCACTTCGTGGCGATCGGATTGATCAACCCTCGATTCGCATCGATGCTGCGGCCGCCGTCACCACGGTGGTGACGGCGGCCGGTCGGGTGCTAGTTCGCCACCATGATCGCCGGCGGCTTCCAGGTGCCATCGCCCGGAGGCAAGACGGACGGCGCTTCGGTCTTCGGCCAGTAGAGCCGCATCACCAGATAGATCGGACCGTTCGGCGCTGGCAACCAGTTGGAGTCCTTGTCCGTGCCGGGGGAGTCCTTTTGAACATGCAGCGTGAGGGACCCGTCCGCATTCTGCTTCATGCCTGGCAGCATCGGTGAGTTGATCAGATACCGGTTGATCGGGTTTTCGATCAGCAACTGGCTCTTGCCGTCGTACATGGTCACTGACCAGAATGCTTCCACCGGCGGAAGTTGTCCGGCGGGGAAGGTGATCGTGTATTTGTGCTTCGAGCCATCGAGCACATCGCCGTTGGCCAGGTTCTTGGTAAAGGGGTACACGGCCTCCGCGGCGTCGTTGCCATAGATGCCGCCCTTGGCGCCAGCCGCCCGCCTCAACCAGTCGCCGCTGAAAAAAGCCCGGTCTCCGAAGAAAGATCCGATTTTCCAACCGTTGACGATTTTGAAGCCGTCCTCGAGGTACTTGTCGACCTTTTCCTCGCCGTCCTTCATGCCAAGGCCGATTTCAAGTTTGTGTGCGATCGGCAGGTCCTTGAATTCAAAGGTCTTGCCGGCACCGACGCCAATGCGCGCGAGCTTGGCACGAATTTCCTTCTCCTCCGGAGTGGCTGGCGCAAACTGCAGGGAAAAGTCGAGGTATTCAAAGAAGTTCTTCTTCACCAGTTCCTTGTCGACCTTGGGGAAGTCTATTGCTGACGAGGCGGTCGTCATTGGTTGCTTCAGATAGGCCGAGAGCGGCTGCGCCTTGTAACCCGCCTGGACCTTCTCGACGTTGGGCATGTCGTCCGCACCGAACAACTGGGTGCGATAGCCCGCCACGGAAAACTGTGTCGTGGATCGAAATACCTTCTTGACGCCCGGAGGCGTCGTGCCGTTCCAGTCCGGGCCAACGACCATATAGTCGCCGGGCTCAGTGCCGGTGGCGCGGCTGCCGATGTAGCCGTAATTGTAGGTATTGCCGTCTTCGAGCTGCACCGCGTAGTAGCGGCCCTTTTCCACCGCCGGCACCGACAGCACCATCGGCTCCGCGCGCAAATCCATCCAGAGGAAGGAATAGGGCGTGTCGCTGTTGGGGGTGACGATCGATGTGTCCTTGTAGGTAAAGACGCGCGCCTCGTTTTTGATCTGATTGAATGGCGCCTTGAATTGCTCCGAATTCCTGTCGACCGAATATTCGTACATGACCGCGTAGTTCATCACGATCGGCAGTCCGTAGATGAAGCCTTCCTCGGCGATGGCCTTGGCCTCGCGGATGTCAGGCCATTCGGCTTTAGCCTGCGCGTTCGCCGGGACAGGCGTTGTTGTCGCAATTGTCATCGCAGCAAGTGCGGCGGAACGAAGGAGATCGCGTTTCGTCAACATGATGCTGGCTCCTCTTTTGGGATATTTCACGTTCGCGCGATTGCACGCCGGCGCACGAGCGCCGGCGTGCCGTCAGCCTTCACTGGGCCGATATACCGACCGTTGTCTGCGACTTCGCGACCGGCGGCGGATTCCATTTTCCGGTCAGCGCCTCCGACTTCGGCGCGTACAGCCGCATCGTCAGATTGAACGGCGCCTTCGGTGCGGGAAGCCAGTTGGCTTCGAGGTCTTTGCCGGGGCTCGCGTTCTGGAAATAGAGATCGAGCGAACCATCCGCGTTGTACTTGAACGGCATCCAGCTGCTCACCGCAAAGCGGTTCAGGGTGTTGCCGACCTGGAATCCGTCCTGATCGTAGAGCGTGATCGACCAGAACGCATTGACGGGTGGCGTGGCCCCCTTCTCGAAGGTGACGGTGTATTTGTTGGCGCCATCCAGCGGCTTGCCGGATTCGTCGGCGAGATTGAGCGGATAGATGGCATCCTCGACCACGTTCGCGCCAAGCCCTTGCTGCGCGAGAATGGCCCGCTTCAGGTAGTAGTTGCCGTAGACGCCCACCGTGTCGGTGTTCATCGACCAGCCGTTGGCAACCCGCGCCAGTGTCGGCAGCTTCCAGGCCATCAGCTTCTGCGCGTCCTGCGGTGCGGTTTCCAGCGCCCTTTGCACGGCGGGGTCGAGCTTGCCGATGTCAAAGCTCTTGCCGGGCTCGATGCCGATTTTCTTCATCTGCGCGATGATCGGCTCGTCGGTGACGTGCGGCGGATGCAGCTTGAGCAATTCGGCTGCATTGGCGAAATACACGCCGGCCGACATCGTATCGACTTGCGTCTTCGGCGGCGTCTTCATGTCGACACTGGGGTCCGGCTTGAATTCGACCGGTTTTGGCGTTTTGCCATACTCGGAAAGCAGCGCGACCTTGTAGCCGGCCTGAATCTTGCGGACCGCGTCATAGTCCGGCGGTCCGTCGGTCTTGGTCCGGCCGATCAGCCAGACGTAAGGCGTCGGCGCGTCGATGCGCTGGGTGTCCTTTGGAAGCTTGAACTCCTCGGCGAACCTGTCGCGCAGATCTGGCCGCCAGCTTGCCGGTGCCACCAGGAATGTCGCGGCCTTGGTGCCGGTGGTTCGCCAGCCCGGCGACGCAAAGACATCGGTCCACATGTCGAGCATCGGCAGCAAATAGTAACGTCCATCGGTATCGGGCGCCGAGATGACGACAGGCTCCTTGGTCATGTCGAGCCAGGAGACGGAATACAGCGTGTCGAAGTTGGAGCGTACGACACCCTTGAAATCCGCCGGCGGGTATTCGGCCACGTTGACGAAGGTGTTCATCGGGCCCCTGAAATCGGTGGTGCCGTTGGTGAATTGCTTGCGGGATATGTCCATCGACATGATGGAGTAAAAATACACATAGGCGTCCACCGCGATGGCGTGCGCCTCCTGTTCGGTGACGGGCGCCGCCGCCTGGGCCAGCGCACGTGGCGCAGCGGCTGCGCCAAGGCAGAGAGACAATGTCAGCGTCAGAATTCCTCGAAGCATGTCGAATCCTCCTCGTCTGATGTGTGCAGTCTCTTGATGTTCGCCGTCGCTGCTTGCGCCGTGTCCTCCTGCGGGATTCTGCTGTCGTGAGAACATGCCGCACCGGCCGCATAAACGCCCCAGCGTACGCGGAATCGAAACAGGGTCGATAAAAGTAGATTCGATTAGGCTGACTTTACGGATGTCGCTTGTGAATGTCGCTTCAAGGGCCGCTTCACCTGCCTGTCATGCGGGCCTTCGACGAAGAGTACTTTATCACAGACGGCTCATCAGGAACAGTCGCGGTCGCTGCGCCATCCTTTGCATGTTCGCGTTGCAGGTGACGTCTTCAAATTCCGTTTCGCGCAACGCGCTGGTTGTTTGCGACCGTCGCTGCGTCGTCAGCGTTTGTTCTCGCAAAATTATTCACGTTCTCGAATGATCGCGCGCCGCGTATGCAGTTTGTGCCAAGCAACTGATACAGGTGAGTCGATGCCCTGACGTGACGGGACAAATCGTCGCAAGCGCACGCGAACTGAAGTGTCAGCCCCGCTTCCACAGTTTTACCAGCGGACCATTCGCTCCCATCACCGGATCGGCCTTCGGCAGCTTCACGTTTGGAATCGTCTTCAGCGTTATTTGCCGGATTGGCGCTGCAGCCAGGCCAGCAGCTTGCCGAACTCGGCCGACATCGCGGTATCGGACTGCGAGAGCACGGTTTCGCGTCCGTCATCCTCGATGGTGATGGTATAGCTCATCTCGTCCCGCGCTCGTCCGGAACGTACGGGCGCAGGTGTTGAGGTCGCGGCCGCCGCGAGCCTTTCGAGCTCGGAAGCCTGGGACTCGTCCAAAGCTGCCGAGTCTACGATCTTGGGCGGGCGGCGCAGATTGATCCCCGCCGCCTGACCGCCGTGTTGGGCAAGCGTAACTTTCATGCCTACCTATCTAGGCGGCGGTCAGGCCCAAGACAATGCTCGCATCCCGCCACCGCTAATGATGCGGCTTGGGTTTCAGGCCTGCGACCTCCTTCGTCAGCTTCGATAGCTGGCCCGAGAGCTGCTCGATCTTCCGCACCATCTCCGCCGAATCGTCGTGGCGTCCATTGGAGGCTGCCGCGGCCGGTTGGTAGCGCATCCGGCTGGTCACTGCAGCCAATGCCTGAATGCCGCTGATGCGGATGCCGACATCTTTCCAAGCAGACACCACGGCCTGTTGCTCCGCGCTCTGCGGCCCGTAGAGCTGGCCGGCAGTGACGTGGGTCAGATCTGCGAACTCCTGGAAATTGGTGAATTGCGAAGATGCCTTCAGAGCGGCGTACCAGATGTGTCCCGGCGCTTCCCAGGCGTGTCCGCCGATGCCCATCGCGGTAAGATAGAACGCCTTGTTCGGAATCCCAGAATTGATGTGGACGCCGCCATTGTCGCCGTCATCGGTGTTAGGCAGCATCACAAACTTGCTCATGTGATCGGGCTGTGGATCGCGTCCGAACAGCGAGTTGTTGAAAGCCGTTCCCGGCGCCTTCATCGATCGCAGGGCATCCGCGTCGATTTCAGGTGTGAAAATCTCTGCGCCGATCAGCCAGTCGGCCTGGTCGGATGTCTCCTTGCGCGCCCACTGCTTGACCAGCGAGCCGAAGACGTCGGACATCGACTCGTTCAGCGCACCTGACTGATTTTCATATTCCAGTCCGGCCGTGAACTCGGTGACCCCGTGCGTCAGCTCGTGGGCGATGACGTCGAGGGATCTGGTGAAGTCGGTGAATAGCACGCCGTCGCCGTCGCCGAAAACCATCCGGCTACCGTTCCAGAACGCATTATTGAAGTCCGCGCCGAAATGAACGTAGCCATTCAGGCGCATGCCTTGTCCGTCAATCGAGTCCCTATCGAGCACCTCCTTGTAGAAATCGCGGGTACTTCCGAGGCCTTCGAATGCGTTATTTACCGAGTTGTCCGCCGAGGCGGGACCATCCTCGGTCCGTGCAACCGTTGCCAACGAAAGACTGGTGCTGTTGCTGCAGTCGAAGACCGTGCGTCGGCCATGCGTTGAGGTCGCCAAGGCGGACGCAAGGAGCCCCCTTACAGCTCGCTCGCCGCGCAGGCGTGAGGTCGATAGCAGCGTTCGTAGCGCAGCATCGCGAATCCTGCGCTCCGGATTTTCGAGCAGCTTCTTCAGGATGTGAGGCGGGGTAATGCAGTTGATGCAGCGACATTGGTTCGTGAACATGGCGACCCTCCATCTAATTTACATAATGTCGAAACGAATGGGCGCGGGCGTAAGGAAACGATAATTTCGCGACTATCTACCCAAGGTAGAAAGCGTCAAGCCCAAATGCTCACACGGATTCAAAAATACTTGAGCCGAAGGGTCAGTCTCGTTTCCGTAACCGCGTCAATGGCTCTTGCGCGCCCTCGTCGCAATCCCGTTCGAACCGAACTGTCAGCCACGCTTCCACAGTTTCACGAGCGGACCGTCCGCGCCCATCACAGGATCGGTCTTCGGCAGCTTCACTTCCGGGATCGTCTTCAGCGCCTTCGCGCGGTTCTCCGGCGTTGCGCGCGTGATTTCGGCGGGCGGGCCGGGCGGATAGGCGCCGACGACGGAAAAATCAGCGCTCGACGACAGGCATTGATGGCCGGTGCCGGCGGGCAGGATCGCGACGTCACCGGCCGCGATCGCGAGGTCGGTGCCATTGTCGCCGCCGAACCGCACGATGGCGTTGCCGCGGGCGACCCCGAGCACTTCGTGCACGGTGGCGTGGTAGTGCAGATAATCATAGACGCCGTTGCGCCACATCGCGCCCCAGCCATTGGCGCCGAACAGGCCCTCGATGGTTTTTTCGGGATGGTCGTTGTCGACGTCGATCGCGCGCTTGTAGACCAGGAACGGCATCTTGCTGTTCGGCACCAGGCCGTCATCGACGAAGTCGAAGGTGAGCGGCTGAAGGTCTTCGCTGACGACGGACATGATCGTTCTCCCGCGTACACACCATATGTCGGGATTCAACCGCTGTCAGGGCCTCGCGTTCCCCTGGCTCATGCTTTCGGGATTTCAAACACCAGGCAGGTCGTGGTGGCGTGGGCGAGCAGGCGGCCCTTGGAATCGGTGATGCGCGCCTCCGCGGTGGCGGTGCGGCGGCCGACGCTGAGCGTGCGGCCCTCCGACTTCACAGGGCCGGTATCCTTGGTCATGCCCTTGATGAAGGAAATCTTGAATTCCAGCGTGGTGTAGCCGGTGCCGGCCGGCAGCGTGGTGTGGACGGCGAGGCCCATCGCGGAATCCAGCAGGATCGCGGCGTAGCCGCCATGCACCGAGCCGATCGGGTTGTAGTGCCGGAAGCCCGGCACGCTGTGAAAGGTCACCACGCCGTTCTCGGCGGTGGAAGCGAACGGCTCGACATTCTCCATGATCGGCGGCGCCGGCAGTTTGCCCTCGAAGATCGCGCGGACGAATTCGAGACCGGTCATCGACGCCATCACGCTGGTCGGCGTCACGCCGTATTCGACCTTGGGGGCGGGGGCGGTGTCCATGAGGAGGTTCCTGTTTAATATTACCGACATCATACTAAGACTTTGGACGGCAATCCAGTGACAGATTGTCATATGCGGACGACAGATTGTCATGCCCGGACTTGATCCGGGCATCCATCGATCTTCAAAGAGCATGGATTGCCGGGTCCTAGGCGAGCGGAAGCGACGCCGTCCTTCAGACGGCTTTGCCCGGCAATGACGGTGGCGGCTTACGCCTTGTTGTTCGCCCGCATCAAATCCGCGAACCGCTTGAACAGGTAGTGCGAATCGCGCGGGCCGGGTGAGGCTTCCGGGTGATACTGCACCGAGAATACCGGCTTGCCGTCAAGCTGGATGCCGCAATTGGAGCCGTCGAACAGCGAGATGTGGGTTTGGGTGGCTCCCTTCGGCAGCGTCTTTTCGTCCACCGCAAAGCCGTGGTTCATGGACGTGATTTCCACCTTGCCGGTGGTCTCGTCCTTGACCGGATGATTGGCGCCGTGATGGCCCTGATGCATCTTCTTGGTCCTGGCGCCGACGGCGAGGCCCAGCATCTGATGGCCGAGGCAGATGCCGAAGGTCGGCGTGCCCGAATCGATCACCTGCTTGATCACAGGCACCGCGTATTTGCCGGTCTCGGCGGGATCGCCGGGGCCGTTGGAGAGAAACACGCCGTCCGGCTTCATCGCCAGAATGTCTTCGGCTGATGTCGTCGCCGGCACCACGGTGATCTTGCAGCCTTCGCCGGCGAGCAGCCGCAGGATGTTGCGCTTGATGCCGTAGTCGATCGCGACCACGTTGAATTCGGGCGCGGTCTGGCGGCCAAAGCCCTTTTCCCAGCCCCATGGCGTCTCGTCCCAGGTGAAGCGCTGGCTGGAAGTCACCATCGGCACCAGGTCCATGCCTTCGAGGCCGGGCCATTCGCGCGCTTCTTCCTTGAGGCCGTGCAGGTCGAACTTGCCGTCCTTGGCGTGCGCGATCACGGCATTGGGCATGCCCTTGGAGCGGATCAGCGCGGTCAGGGCGCGGGTGTCGATGCCGGAAAGGCCGATGATGCCGCGCGCCTTCAGCCATCCGTCGAGATGTTTTGCCGAGCGGTAGTTCGAGGGATCGGTGATGGCGGAGCGCAGGATCACGCCGCGCGCACCCGGCGTCGCCGCCATGTTCACCGTCTCGATATCCTCGTCGTTGGTGCCGACGTTGCCGATATGCGGGAAGGTGAAGGTGATGAGCTGCCCGGCATAGGAGGGATCGGTGAGGATCTCCTCATAACCGGTCATCGCGGTGTTGAAGCAGACTTCGCCAACGGCCTGGCCTTCCGCGCCGAGGCCAAAGCCTTCCAGCACGGTGCCATCGGCGAGCACGAGGAGCGCGGTCGGTTTGAGGTCCGGCCAGGCTGACGAGTTTTCAGGGATTGTCATGAGCGCATTACATAGTCGGCGTACCCCGCCGCGTGAACCCCCAAAAACGCGGATTCACACGCGTTTCACTGCATATTTGACAGGCTGTGCCACCAGCCTAATCTGGAGTTCCCATTTCATAGCGTTTTCGAGCGAAGTGGACGCCGGTTCGCGTCAAGAAAACGCGTCAAAACAAGAAGCTAGGGCCGCTTTTCACCCCAAAGCGCCCAATCAGGAGTCCGCATGGACAATACGATGCCGATCCTGCTCGTTCCGGGTCTCGCGTGCTCGCCGCGGCTCTTTGGGCCCGTGCTGCCGGCCCTGTGGCAGCTCGGGCCGGTGACGGTCGCCAACCACAAGCGCGACGACAATATGGGCGCGATCGCGCGGCGGATTCTGGCCGAGGCGCCGCCGCGCTTTGCGCTCGCCGGGCATTCCATGGGCGGCTACATCGCCTTCGAGATCATGCGGCAGGCGCCGGAGCGGGTGGCGAAGCTGGCGCTGATCAACACCCAGGCGCGGCCCGACACCGGCGAGGCGACGACCCGCCGCCAGGGCATGATCGCCCGTGCCAAAGGCGGCGAATACCGCGCCGTGCTCGACGAGCTGTTTCCCGGCTTCGTGCACCCGTCGCGGCAGGGCGATGCCGCGTTGCGCCAGCTTGTCCATGACATGGGCGACGATATCGGGCCGGAGGCGTTTGTCCGCCAGCAGACCGCCGTGATCGGCCGGCCGGATTCGCGCCCCACGCTGGCGTGGATCAGATGTCCGACGCTGGTGCTGACCGGCGACCAGGACAACACCATCCCGAACTCGCTCTCGATGGAGATGGCGAGCGGCATTCCCGGGGCCAAACTGGTGGTGCTGGCCAATTGCGGTCACCTGCCACCGGTGGAAGCGCCGCAGGAGACCGCCGACGCGCTGACGGAATGGTTGCGCTAGATTCTTGTTTTGACGCGTTTTCTTGACGCGAACCGGTCTCCACTTCGCTCGAAAACGCTATGGTTGTTCTGCCGGCGCGAAGCGCCTAGATCAGGACTCTGAAAGCCAAAGGATACGAAAATGCTGCGCGACGACATCAACAATGCGGTCAAGGACGCGATGCGGGCCAAGGACGAGCGCAAGCTGTCCACGCTGCGGATGGTCAATTCAACCATCAAGAACGCCGACATCGCCGCACGCGGGGAGGGCAAGCCGCCGCTCAGCGATGCCGACCTGCTCGGCGTGTTCCAGAAGATGATCAAGCAGCGCCAGGAATCCGTCGAACTCTACGACAAGGGCGGCCGCGCCGAACTTGCCGCGCAGGAGCGCGAGGAGATCGCGGTGATTTCCGCTTATTTGCCGAAGCAGATGTCGGAGGACGACGTCAAGGCGGCGATATCGGCCGCGGTCACTGAAACCGGCGCCGCGGGCATGAAGGACATGGGCAAGGTGATCGCGGTGCTGAAGGCGAAATACGCCGGCCAGATGGATTTCGGCAAAGCCAGCGGATTGGTGAAGGCGGCGCTGGCGGGGTGAGTGGGATCTAGATTGCTGTCGTCCCGGCGAAGGCCGGGACCCATAGCCACCGGCGGTAATTGTTTTTACGCGCTGGTCATTGTCTTTCTTGTCCAACAACAACTGCCGCGGAGTATGGGTCCCGGCTCAAGGCCGGGACGACAAACCCGAAAAATTCGAGGGCCGCTCTCCCCATGCTCACGGAAGCCAAAACCTACGACGAGCTCTACAAGAACTTCCGCTGGGACATCCCGGCGCGGTTCAACATCGCGACCGGGTGCTGCGACCGCCATGCCGATGGCTCCGGCCGCCTTGCGCTGATCTATATCGACGAGGACGGCACCGCGACGCGAACCTCGTTCGACGAGGTCGCTGACATGTCGCGCCGCTTCGCCAATGTGCTGAAAGCCGATGGCCTCATCCGCGGCGACCGCGTCGCGGTGTTCCTGTCGCAATCGCTGGAATTGCCGATCGCGCATCTGGCGGCGTTTCGCTCCGGCCTGATCTCTATCCCCCTGTTCGCGCTGTTCGGCGAGGACGCGCTGGAGTTTCGTCTCGGTAACTCCGAGGCCAGGGCTGTCATCACCGACGAGGCCGGCTGGGACAAGCTCGCAAAAATCCGCGGCCGCCTGCCCGAGCTGAAGACCATCTATGTGATCGGCGATCGCGCGCCCACGGGCACCAAGCCGTTCTGGTCTTCGTTGAAAGCCGCATCACCTGACTTTGCGACCGTCGATACGTCGGCCGACGATTCCGGCCTGATCATCTACACCTCGGGCACCACGGGAAATCCCAAGGGCGCGCTGCACGCGCACCGCGTCGTGCTCGGCCATCTGCCCAATGTCGAGATGTGCCACGACTTCATTCCGAAACCCGGCGACCTGATGTGGACGCCGGCGGACTGGGCGTGGATCGGGGGCCTGATCAACGGCCTGTTTGCCTTCTGGTATCACGGCGTGCCGCTGGTCGGTCACCGCGCCCGCAAATTCGAACCGCAGGCGGCGATGGCGGTCATGGCCGAGCACGGCATCCGCAACGTGTTCCTGCCGCCGACCGCGCTGAAGCTGATGCGGCAGGCCGGCGTGAAGAACGCGGGCGTAAATCTTCGCAGCATCTTCACCGGCGGCGAGTCGCTCGGCGGCGAACTGCTGGACTGGGTGCGCGCGACCTTCGGCGTCGATGCCCATGAAGTGTTCGGCCAGACCGAATGCAATCTCGTCATCGGCAGCAATTCAAAACTGTTTCCGATCCGGCCGGGTTCGATGGGCCGGGCGACGCCCGGTTTTGACGTGCGCATCGTCAACGACCAGGGCGAGGAGCTGCCGCGTGGCACCCGCGGCGTCATCGGCGTTCGCCAGCCTTGTCCCTGCACCATGATCGAATATTGGCGCAATCCGGAAGCGACGGCGAAGAAGTATGCCGGCGAGTTTCTGCTGACCGGCGATCTCGGCGTGCAGGATGAGGACGGTTACTTCTGGTATGTCAGCCGCGAGGACGACGTCATCACCACGGCCGGCTATCGCGTCGGGCCGTCGGAGATCGAGCACACCTTGATGAAGCACCCGGCGGTGGCGATGTCGGCGGTGGTCGGTATTCCCGATCCGATCCGTACCGAATCGATCAAGGCCTGGATCGTGCTGCGTCCGGGCTTTGCGCCCAGCGACGCGCTGGCGCGCGAGATCCAGGAATTCGTCAAGGTGCAACTCGCCGCCCACGAATATCCGCGCTTCGTGCAGTTCGCGGAAAGCCTCCCGATGACCGCGACCGGCAAGGTACTGCGACGCGAACTAAGGGCGCTGGGGTAAATCTGTTCGGTCAATTCCATGCGGTAGGAAAATGCAAAAAACTGTGCCTCACGCTGCGGGCTTGCACCGCGCCTCGATCAAGAAGCTCCATGATTTGGATGCGGCGCTGGAGCTGATGTATTACGGCTGGCGCGGGATGACGCTTTCCGCCGATCAGTATCTTGCGACCCTTGGCCTGTCGCGCCCGCACCACCGCATTCTCTATGTGGTGGCCAGGCAGCCCGACGTCTCGATCGGTTCGCTGATCGAAATTCTCGGCATATCCAAACAAGCCTTGAACCGGCCGCTCAACCTGCTGCTGGAGCGCAAAATGCTGACATCGAGGCGGTCGCCCGAGCAGCATCGCTCCAAATTGCTGCGGCTGACGGAAGCAGGAAAACGCACGGAACAACGGGCATCAGACTACGAGCGCAAGGTCGTGAGCGAGGCGTTTGATCGTGTCGGACCCCGTGGCGCTGCGGCGTGGATGGCCGTCATGGGGGCCATCGCTGACAGCAATTGATTTCTAAGGTCAACATAGTTGACTTGAAAGCCGTGCCGTGACAACTTTCTCTGCAGTGATGCCGGGGAGGTGCGGGAGCTTGAGCAAACAGACGATGGACCGGGCAGCCGCCGGACGCTTTGTCGAGGCGTGGTGCGCAAACTGGTGCAAGGTTGATATCGACGCCGTCGTCTCGCACTTTGCCGAGAACGCGGAGATGCGCTCCCCTTTGGCGATCAAACTGACGGATTCCCCTGTGGTCGCGGGCGCCGAAAACATTCGTGACTACTGGCGCAAGGCCTACGGACACATCGAGAGCGCGGACCTTAAAATCCTGAGCTGGAGCTGGGACGACGCGATCGCACGCCTGACGGTCTGGTGGCAACTGGGCGAGACGCGCGCCAGCGAATTCATGGACTTCGACGCTGCGGGCCGTGTGGTGCGCAGCGAGGCCTTCTACGGAAAATAGCCATGTACGGAAAGTAACGATGCGATTTTCGGATTTCGTTCTGCTTCTCAACACACTCTGGTTCGGCGGCGCCTTCATCCAGTTCAGCATTGCCCAGAGCAATACGCTGAAAATACTGGTGCCGCGGGAAGAGCGGGGAAATCCGATCGCGCCGACCTTGTCGGCCAGCGTGGCGTTCCTGGGCGGGATCAATCTGCCGATCGGCCTGCTGTCGCTGTATCTCTTGGCCCGGCCGCCCTTCTTTGGGGCCACCGACGCGCAGCTTGCGTTATTCCTGTTCTTTGCCGCGTGTCACTTCAGTCAGTTCGCCTATAACCTTCCGGTCCTGATGCGTGGGGGGCGAGTCGGGGTCGCATACTGGCCCGTGTTGAAGGGCCCGATGCTCCGGATCTTTGTCATCGACGCAACACTGTTCGTGGCAAACCTTGTCGTGGTCTTCCTGCTGCTGTCGTCCTGATCGTTCAACCGCCCTTCAGCACCAGCCTCAGCATCAGCGCCAGATCGTTTCGCCGGTACGGCTTGTTCAGAATTTTCGCTTCACTGTCGAGGCCGTCGAGCTTCTGGACCGGATGTTCGGTGTAGCCTGAAGTGAAGAGCACCTTAAGTTCGGGCCGCAGCCGCGATGCCTCCCTGGCAAGCTGTGGTCCAAACATGCCGCCGGGCATCACGACATCCGTAAACAGCAGATCGATTTCATTGCGTTGGCGCAATACCTCCAGCGCCTCGCGCCCGTTGCGTGCCACGATGACGCGATAGCCAAGCTCCTTCAGCTCCTTTTCAACATACGCACGCACCAGATCATTGTCCTCGACAACGAGAATGGTTTCGGTGCCGGCATGCGCGGCGAGCGGGTCAGCGGGCGGCGCGGCGCCTCGGTGCGGCGCATCGATGCGGGGGAAGAAAAGCCTGACGGCGGTGCCTCGTCCCGGCTCGGAGCGTATTTGCATCGCGCCGCCGGATTGTTTTGCAAACCCATAGACCATGCTGAGGCCGAGGCCGGTGCCTTTGCCCACCTCCTTGGTGGTAAAGAACGGTTCGAAGGCGCGGCTGGCCACTTCGGCAATCATGCCGCTGCCGGTATCGGTCACGGACACCTTGACGTAATCGCCCGGCCGGGCCTCGCCATTGACGTCGAGGTCGGATTCATCGAGCGCGATATTGCGGACCTCGACCGTCAGCTTGCCGCCTTGCGGCATCGCATCGCGCGCGTTGAGCACCAGATTGAGCAGCGCGGACGCCAGCTGACCGGGATCGACGCTGGCGCGCCACAAGTCCCGATCGATCAGGAATTCGCATTCGATATGTTCGCCCAGGGTCCGCCGCAGCAATTGTTCCATGCCGAGAATTTTCTGGCCGATGTCGATGTCCTGCGGCGTCAAGGGCTGCTTGCGGGCGAAGGCGAGCAGGCTCCTTGTGAGGTCCGAGCCGCGCTCGGCGGCGGTTGCGATGCTGTCGGCGATGCTGTGCAGTTCCCGGTTCGCGGCCAGCTTCTCGGCGAGGTATTCCGCGTTGCCCAGGATGACGGTCAGCAGATTGTTGAAATCGTGCGCGACGCCGCCGGTGAGTTGACCCATCGCCTCCATCTTCTGGGATTGGCTGAGCTTTTGATTGAGCTCGTCGATGGCGGCGCGCTGCCGCTCGAGCGACTCGGCGGTGTCGTTGAGCAGCGTCATCAGCCCGCCCAGTTCGCCGCCTGGATGCGGCTCGGGAATCCGCGCGCTCAAGTCGCCAAGCCCGAGCCTTCGCGCCATCCCGGCGAGCCGTCCGACCTGACGGCCGATACCCAAAGTCGCCAGCAGCAATACGCCGGCAAGCAGCAGCAGCGAGGCCACCGCAAGCATCGCCAGATCCTCGTAGAGGCGGCGGTTGGCGGCGGCAAACAGGCCGTCCTTGGGCAGCCCCACCATGATATAGAGGCCGGCATCCCGGGTCGAAGGCGAGCGGGCGACGGCCCACACATGCGTCCGGCCCTCAGCATTCTTCATCTCGTGAAACGGCCCTCGGTCAGCTGCGGCCGCAAACCGGAACAGATCCGAGTTTGCGATCGATGCACCGGCGGGCACGGTCCATCCCTTGCCCTGCGGGGCAACCAGGACGGTGCCTTTCCTGTCAACCAGCAGCACGTCCTTGCCGTTCAGGAGGCGCGTGTCGTACTCGGCGAATTTGCGCAAGTTGAACGACGCAAGCAGGACGAATTTCAGCTCGCCGGATTCCGTGCGGGTAGGGTACGCGATCTGCAGCACGGAGGTGCCGGTCAGCCGGCCGAACACCGGCTCCAGCGTGACGATACCGTGCGCCGTCAGGGCCTGCTTGAAATAGGCGCGGTCCCGCAAGTCGAGGGTGCGGTTGGTCCGCAGCGAGTCGCAGAACAGGGCGCCGTCAGGCGTGATGGTCAGGATGCCGGTGAACTGCGGGTATTCCTCGCGCACCGCGGAGAGGAAGGCCGAACACGCCACCTTGTCTGACGTGTCGAGGTCGCGGGCGCGGGCCAGGCCATAGTGAAGTTGCGCCGTGCCCTGAATTTTCTCGTCCAGATCCTTGGAAATGTCGTCGGCCGTCGCCGACAAATTGCTGAGCGCCGCGTTTACTTCGCTGGTGCGATTTTGAGCGAAGCGCAGTCCCACGAGGATGGCCGGCACCAGCATGGCCGCGATAACGAGTATCAGTAGCCGGGTGCGCAGGCTCATCGGTTCGTAATTTTCGCGCTCGAATCAGACAGTTGCATTTTTAACTAATAATGTGCGGCAATCATGTGCCGCTGCGTCCGCCGCGGGATGACAAATGCCCCTTGCGACAAACCGGGGCGGCGCTTTCAAATAGCTTCTATTGGAATCCCTCGGAGCGACCCTACAGACTCTGGTCGGCTATCGCAATCATGGCGGGTGATGGGGCGTCGTGTGGCGCTGGGATGCCGGCAACTTCCGCCGTCGTCCCTGCGAACGCAGGGACCCATAACCACCGGCGATCATTATTTTGGACGCTGGTCGTTATCTTCCTTTTCTAACAACAACGGCCGCGGCGTATGGGTCCCGGCGTCCGCCGGGACGACGAAAGAAGTTCGCCGGGACGACGCCGGCACTACGGCGTCCCGATCCCCATCGCCTTCAGGGCGTCCAGCATGCGCTGCGGCGGCGCCATCTTGATCGCGAGCGGCTGACCCGTCTCCAGCACGCTCTTGAGGCTGGAGAGGATCGCCGGCCAGCCCTGGCGGCCGCCGGAGAGGATATCGTCGCTGATGATGCGGTCGTGCGATTGCAGCATCGTCAGCTTCACCACCTCGCCCGACAGCTCGATCTCGTAGGTCACCAGCGTGGGCCCCGAGTCTTTCCACCAATGCCGGCCAGTTGACGTTCCAGGTCACGGTCAATTTCCGTGGCGGATCGCATTCGATCACCTCGCCGCTGATATGCACCGAACCGTCAGGCGCGCGGGCGATCCGCCGATCTTCAGGTCGGCCTCGATCGCAAAGCCGGAAAAATACTGCCGGCTGAACTCGGCCGATGTCAGCGCCTGCCAAACCTTCTCCGGCGTGGCAGCGATGTAGATGGTGTAGACGATCGCGGGTTTGAATTTGTCGATGTTCATGACACGCCCTCGATGCCGAGGCGGGCGACGAATTCCACCTTACTCATCACGCTTCTCCAGCTGCCGTTTCAATTCGCTGAGCGCGGTGAGCTTGCCGCGCTCGAATTTCCTGATCCAGCGTTCGCCGATCTGATGGATCGGAACCGGGTTCAGATAGTGCAGCTTCTCGCGGCCATGCCTGAGCGTGGTGACGAGGCTGGCTGCTTCGAGGATTCCAAGGTGCTTGGTTACGGCTTGCCGCGTCATGGCGAGGCCATCGCACAGTTCGCCCAATGTCTGTCCGTTCCTGGCATGAAGCCGGTCCAGCAGCGCGCGTCGCGAGGTATAGGCCAACGCTCGGAAGACTTCATCCATGGCAGCAATAATAGGCAACCAAAAGGTTGCGTGTCAAGCGTGTGGTACCGGCGCGTCGGTTGGTGGTTGCGATGATGAGAAGGCGAGGCCGCTTTTCTTCCCTTCTCCCATCGAAGTCGGATTTATCCGACTTCGACAATTTGATATGCCCAACTCGCGTAAACCCGAGTTGGGTGGGAGAAGGAAGAAAGCGCCGCTTCCATCTCCAGTCCTCACGTGCATAAATGGCGCAAGCTCCTCCCACCCCGAGTTCCACCATGTCCCTCCAGGTCTATCTCGCTTTCGTCGCCGCCTGCATCGCGCTGGCGTTGCTGCCAGGTCCGGTGGTCACGCTCATCATCGCCAACGGCCTGCGCCACGGCACCCGCGCGGCGCTGATCAATGTCGCCGGCGCCCAGGTCGGCCTTGCCATCGTGATCGGCATCGTCGCGGTTGGCCTGACCTCGCTGATGGCGACGATGGGCTACTGGTTCGACTGGGTGCGTTTCGCCGGTGCGGCCTATCTGATCTGGCTCGGCATCAAGCTGGTTCGTGAGCCGGTGGAGGGCATCAAATCAGACGAACCGCCACCGCCGCCGCGCGGCGGCTTCTTCCTGCAGGGCTTTCTGGTGCTGCTCTCGAACCCCAAGGTGCTGGTGTTCTTCGGCGCCTTCATCCCGCAATTCATGGACATGAATCAGGACCACTTCCCGCAAGTGGCGCTGCTTGGCGCGACGTTCATGGTGACTGCCGCCATGACCGACGCGGTCTATGCGCTGCTCGCCGGCCGGGCCCGGCTTTTCTTCTCGGCGGAGCGCACACGGCTGGTGTCGCGGATTTCAGGCGGCTTCATGATCGGCGGCGGCATCTGGCTGGCGCTGACAAGGGCAAAATAGCACGCTTGAACCGCGGGCGGCGATGACGCGTCTAATGCAACGCGCCGTCGTCTGAGGGAAAATCTTCGTGCCCGATCTGCCCTGGTTCGTCTTTGCGATGCTGCTCGCGCCGCTCGGGCTGTTGCTTGGCGCCGCGGTCTACAAGACGCTGCAGGTGCGCGCCGCCCGCGAATGGCCGTCAGCGGCCGGCAAGATCGTGGCCTCGCACGCCCAGGTGCGCGAGGTCAGGGTGATCGACAGCAACCGGGAAGGCGGCTATCGCACCGAGCAGCGCAACTTCGCCAACGTCATCTACGAATATTCCGTGGCCGGCAAAACGCTGCGCAACAACCGTGTCAGCATCGGCGAGGACCTCGGCAATTTCGAGGTCGCTGAGACCATCGCCAGATATCCGGTCGGCGCCGCCGTGACAGTCTATTACAATCCGCGGCATCCAAAGGAAGCGGTGCTGGAACGCGATCTGCCCAAGGGGCTGTGGGGCTGCCTCGGGATCGGCACCGCGATCACGCTCGTGATCGTGTTCGGCTCGGCGATCGGGCTGAACAAGCTGAGCGAATTCGTCGCCACGATGCTGCCCCATCCGACGGCGTCGCCATTGGTCATTGCCTTCGGCGCGTTCGGCAGCGTCATCGCGCTGTTCGCGCTCGCGATGCACAAGCAGGTGTCGCTCGCGAGGAAATGGCCAATCGTAGACGGCACCATCAAACTGTCCGGTCTCGAGCAATACCGCGCCGCGCGAACCGATGACGGGCCGCGCGGGCAGATCATGTATCAGCGCAAGGTGCTCTACACCTACACTTACAACGACCAGTCCTACACCGGTACGCACGCAACCCTCGCCAGCAACGTCGCGTCGAGCTCGGACTGGCTGACGCGAAAACTCACGCCGCCTTATCAGGACGGCGCCAGGGTCAAGGTCTGGGTCAATCCGGCCAATCCATCCGAAGCGACGCTGGAGCCGCGCGCATCGTTCGTGTGGTTCCTGTGGCTGCTGGTGCTCGCCTTTGCGGGGCTGACCTATTACGTCGCCCTCCACGGTTAGGTTGCCTGAAGAACCCTCGGTGACGCGTCTCCCTCAAGGTCTGTGAGCGTAATCACAGTGAGCACGCCTGGCCTGTCGTACCCTTGCCGCTCATCACAAGAGAAAATCCCGTGCGACCTTTGCAGATCCCGAGCCTCCGATCATTGACAGTTCTGCTGATCCTTTTCAGCGCAACGACCTGCGTGGCGGCTGATGTCGGAAAAGATTGCCAGTCCGGCCGGGTCGATTCATGCACGCAAATCCTTCAGTCAAATCCCGCAGACCTCAATGCGCTCGCCAACAGAGGCATCGGGCTCAGGGTTGGCGGCGAGTATGACCGTGCCATCGCCGATCTCGACGCCGCGCTCCGCATCGATCCCGATATTGCCGGGCTGTATCTTGAACGGGGCCTGGCTTACGACGCCAAAGGTGAACACCAACTTGCGATACGCGATTTCGACGAAGCCATAGGGCGCGACCCCGATCTGGTGCAGGCGCATTTCGGCAGGGCAATGGCCCATCAAGCCGTCGGTCAACGCGAACTTTCGACCGTCGATATGGACAACGCCATGCGCCTCAATCGAACTCTGGTGGCCGCGCTGTATATGCAGCGAGGCAATCAGTTGAGAGCTATCGGGCATCACGGCGAAGCCATTGCTGCCTTCGATCGCACGATAGATATCAATGCCGGCTGGCCTTTGGCATGGTTCGGCCGTGCCGCATCGTTTGAGGAGACGGGCAACTCCAAGCGGGCCGCGGCGGATTACCGAAAGTGCATCGAACTGCCGGCGAAAACCGACATCGAACGTCAGCGGCAGAAAGAAGCCCGCGAGCGGCTGGATAAATTGGGCGGCCGATGAGCCGGTGAAGCTAAATCACCTGCCGCGACCGAAAAATCTTCTCGATCTCTCCAAGAATCCGCGCCAGGCGTTCGGCCCAGGCTTTCTCGCCGGCCTGATCCGAAATCAGATCCTGGCGGATTTCGATTCCCGTGTTCATCAGGCCGCGCGCCTCGGCGTGAACGGGGATGGTGTAGTCGGTCTGGTCGCTCACCGCGTAGGGTTCGTTGTCGCCGACGACGAGATCAGGCTCCGCGCGCAGCAATTGCAGCAGCAGCGGCGGCAATAGCTTGTCGCGCTGATAGAGCGTGCCGATGTGCCAGGGACGCGCGATGCCGGCATAGACAGGCGTGAAGCTGTGCAGCGAGACCAGTATCGTCGGCATCTTCCGCTCTCGGCGCGCGTCGATGATCTCGCCGATGCGGTGGTGATAGGGCTCGAAGATCTGCGTTCGGCGCAATTCCGCGGCTTCTCGCGCGATGCCTTCATTGCCGGGGATCGTCGTGGTTTCGCTGATCAGCGGGATCGAGCTTGCGACATCAGGCGGGCGGTTGCAGTCGATCACCAGCCGCGAATAGCGCTGCACGATCAGATGCGCGCCGAGATGTTTCGACAGCATCTCGGCGACCCCCGCGATGCCGATGTCCCACGCGATGTGCCGCACGAGTTCGCTTTCCGGCAATCCGAGATCGCCGAGCGCTTGCGGAATCAGCCGCCCGTAATGGTCACAAGTGAGCAGAAACGGCGAGCGTCTCGAATCACAATATTCGCCGACCGGGGGAACATCCGCAGGCCCCAGGAGTAATGATGTGTCGCCGGCGAGGTTCAATGCCATTTTTCCTTACGTATTGCCTATCGAAGCGGCATATCGGTCTACAAATGAGCAGGTTTTTGTATAGATTAGCTGGCCCAAAATCACGATGATTGTTTGACGATGCCGTTACTCACGATTCACCACAAGACCGTATATCGCTACACGCACCCGGTGGCGTTCGGCGAACATCGCATCATGCTGCGTCCGCGCGACGGCCATGACCTGCGCGTGCTGTCCGGCAGCCTCGAGATCGAGCCGCAGCCGATGCAGCTGCGCTGGATCCATGACGTGTTCGGCAACAGCGTCGCGATCGCGACCTTCGACGAGCGCGCGCAGACGCTGTCGTTCACGTCGATGGCTACGATCGAGCACAACCCGGCGGAAGAATTCGCGCTGACGGCGGATGACCCGGCCTACTTCTATCCCTTCCAGTACGACGACGAAGAGTTTCCCGACCTGGTGCAGTTCATCACGCCGCAATATGGCGATCCCAACGGGGAGCTGTCGTTCTGGGCGCGGGGATTTCTCGAAGCCGACGGGCCGACGCGGACCTACAACATTCTCAGCGGCATGACCCATGGCATCCGCGAAGCGTTCACCTATCGCAAGCGTCACGAGCAGGGCACACAGCATCCTCTCGATACGCTGCAGACGAAGTCGGGTACCTGCCGCGACTATGCGCTGTTCATGATCGAGGCGCTGCGGCGGCTCGGCATCGCCGCGCGATTTGTGTCCGGCTATCTCTTCATTCCCGGCGATAGTGCGCATGGTTATGTCGGTGGCGGCTCGACGCATGCATGGGTGCAGGTCTATCTGCCGAGCGCGGGCTGGATCGAGTTCGATCCGACCAATGGCATCATCGGCACCCGCGACCTCATTCGTGTGGCGGTAGCGCGCGATCCGCGCCAGGCGATCCCGCTGCACGGCGCCTATCTCGGCTCGGCGGACGCCTTCGTTGGCATGGAAGTCAATATCAACGTCGTTTCCGTCATTGACGAAGCGCAGGCGGAAAAGGTCTGATTATGGAGATCAAGGTCGGCTTCGAGATTGCCTATGCGGCCGTGCAGCCGACGCCGATGGTGATCATGCTCTCGATCCATCCGTCGCGTTTTTCCGACATCGTCGGCACGGAAAGCATTGTCGCCGAGCCTCACGTGCCGATCGGTTTCTATCGCGACATCTTCGGCAATGTCTGCGGACGCCTGGTGGCGCCCGCCGGCGGCGTGACCTTGCGCGGCAGCGCGCTGGTGCGCGATTCCGGCCTGCCTGACATTGTGATGCCGACGGCGCAGCAGCTCCCGATCGACCAGTTGCCGGACGAGGTGCTGCAATATCTGATGCCGAGCCGCTATTGCGAGACCGACAAGCTCACCGACATCGCCTGGTCGCTGTTCGGCAACACGCCCGAGGGCTGGGCGCGGGTGCAGGCGATCGTCGAGTTCGTGCACAACCATGTCACCTTCGGCTACGAGCATGCGCATCACATGAAGTCGGCGCACGACGTTTACGAGCAGGGCGCCGGCGTCTGTCGCGATTTTGCGCATCTGGCGCTGACCTTCTGCCGCTGCATGAACATCCCGGCGCGCTATTGCACCGGCTATATGGGCGACATCGGCATCCCGCCGGATCCGGCGCCGATGGATTTCTCCGGCTGGTTTCAGGTCTACCTGTCCGGCCAGTGGTACACCTTCGACGCGCGGCACAATCATCCGCGGATCGGCCGCATCCTGATGGGCACCGGCCGCGACGCCGCCGACGTGGCGCTGACCACGAGTTTTGGCCGCATGGACCTCGTGAAGTTCGTCGTCGTCAGCGACGAGGTGGTGGTGGCTTAGGTCGCGCACTCTCCGCCGTCATTGCGAGCGCAGCGAAGCAATCCAGTTCTTGCGCCGCTCACAATGGATTGCTTCGCTGCGCTCGCAATGACATGAAGGGCCATGATTTCAGATCGTCTGTTCGTCTACGGCACCCTGATGCGCGGCTTCGACCATCCGATGGCGAAGCTGCTGTCGCGCAGCGCCGACTTCATCGGCGAAGCGCAATGCCGCGGCCGGCTCTATCTCATCAAGCACTATCCGGGGTTGGTGCTGTCGGACGATCCTGCGGACATCGTGTCCGGCGAATTGTATCGCCTGCGCGACCGCGATGCGTTGCTCGGCGAGTTCGACATGTATGAGGCCTGCGGCCCGGGCTTTCCGGCGCCGACCGAATATTTGCGGCAGATGCTGAACGTCACGTTCGATGACGGCAGCGCGAGCGAGGCGTGGACGTATGTCTACAATTGGCCGGTTACCGGCCTGCCGCGGATCGTATCGGGGCGCTTCCTCGAAAATTAACCCGCCCCGAGCGGTTCCTGCTCCAGCCGTACATCGACCTCACGCTCGACGTAACTCCATTCCTCGGTCGCGCGCAGCATCGCGACCAGTTCATCGAACAGCGCAGCATTCGCCGGGTCGTATTCGAACCAGGTCAGGAAATCGAAGGGCTCACCTAAGTCGCGGCAGTGATAGAGCTGGCGCGCGATGGCGGGGAGATATTTCAGGCTGGCGGCGATGTGCTGCGACTTGTCCTCGAAAATCCCGCGCCGCTCTTCCTGCGTCAGGTCCCACCACGCGGCGCTCTTCTTGATCGGGATCAGCGCCGCGCAGGTCGCTTCGGGGCGCCCGAGCCCGGCCTGCGCCGCCACCAGCTTTTCCTTCTCGGCGCGCTCGGTATAGCGCACATGGCTCGCGATCCCGGCGAGCCGCCAGGAGGTCTGCGAGGGCAGGATCGGCAGCGCGATCGAGGGGGAATGGACGATCGAGAGCGCCGGCGCCCGCAATAGCCCCGTGCCCTTGACGGCGGCCTGCGACACCACCTGCCAGGCCCCGCTTTGTCCGCCTCTGAAGGTCGTGAACATGGCGACATGGAAGCGTGGAACCGGGCGGGGGGCAAGATGTCATCCGGGCCATCCGGGATAACAGGGGCTGTGAATAGCGGCGAGAAGCCCGATTAGCTTCGTATTTTACCGGCGCGTCGCTATATCCATGGCCGGTTGGCCAACGTGCTAGAATCCGGCCCAGCGACTCAAAGGCCCCAATTCACCATGCGCTTTACGCCCCAATTCCTCGAAGAACTGCGCGCCCGGCTTCCGGTCTCCGAAGTCGTGGGGCGGCGCGTCAAGCTGAAGAAGGCGGGACGGGAGTGGAAGGGGCTGTCGCCGTTCCAGCAGGAGAAGTCGCCGTCCTTCACGGTCAACGACCAGAAGGGCTTTTACCACGACTTCTCCTCCGGCAAGCATGGCGACATCATCTCGTTCCTGATGGAGACCGAAGGCGTCGGTTTTACCGAGGCGGTTGAGCGCCTCGCCTCGATGGCCGGCATGGCGCTCCCGGCGGTGACGCCGGATGCGGCAAAGCACGAGCAGCGCCGCAGGACGCTGTATGACGTGATGGAGCTCGCCGCCAAATTCTTCGCCGACACGCTGGCTTCGCGGGGCGGCGCCAAGGCGCGCGGCTATCTCGCCGACCGCGCGATTTCGCCGGCGACGCAGCTGCAATTCCGCATCGGTTACGCGCCCGGCGAACGCTTTGCGCTGAAGGAATATTTGGGCGCGCAGGGCATTCCGACCGAGGACATGGTCGAGGCGGGGTTGCTCAACGGCGGCGAAGATATCCCGGTGCCGTACGACAAATTCCGCGACCGCGTGATGTTTCCCATCACCGATGTTCGTAATCGTGTGATCGCGTTCGGCGGCCGGGCGCTGGAAAAGGACGTCCCCGCCAAATACATGAATTCGCCGGAAACCCCGCTGTTTCATAAGGGCGACAATCTCTACAACCTCGCCACCGCGCGCCAGGCCACGCATGACGGCGCGCCGCTCATCGTGGTCGAAGGCTATGTCGACGTCATCGCGATGGTCACCACGGGCTTCAAGGCCAGTGTCGCGCCGCTTGGCACCGCGCTGACCGAAAACCAGCTGATGCTGCTGTGGAAGATGGTGGACGAGCCGATCCTTTGTTTCGACGGCGACAAGGCCGGCAAGAAAGCGGCGTGGCGCGCGGCTGATCTGGCGCTGCCGCACTTGAAGCCCGGAAAAAGTCTGCGCTTTGCGCTGCTGCCCGAGGGACAGGATCCCGACGACCTCGCGCGCTCCGGCGGCCGCGCCGCGATCGAGGAAGTTATTTCGGCGGCGCGCGGGCTCGCCGATATCGTCTGGTCGCGCGAGATCGAAGGCGGCACGTTTGCAACGCCGGAGCGGCGCGCGGCGCTGGAAGCGCGGATCGGCGAACTCTCGAACGGCATCCGCGACGAAGTGGTGCGGCGCTACTATCGCCAGGATCTCTCCGAGCGGCTTCGCAACACCTTCGCGCCCGAAGGCGGCCGCGGCGGCTATGGCCGAAGCAATTTCGGCGGCGGCGGAAGAGCGAGCGAATCAGGCCGCCGTTTTGCCTCCCGCGCCTCCTTCACCCCGGGCCCGGCGGGCCGGGTCGCCCCCTATGGCGGCCGCGGGCAGGCGGGCTCCGCCAGCCAGACCATCAACCGCGGCCCCTACCAGGCCGCCAGCCCCCAGCTTGCAAACAGCCCGATCATGCGCGGCCAGCGCAGCGCGATGTCCCGCCGGGAAGCTCTGATTCTGCAGTCCCTGATCAACCACCCCTGGCTGCTGCACGACCATCTGGAGGAGGTGGCGGCCCTGGAACTGGCCCATCCGGAGGCCAACAAGCTCCGCGCTGGTATTATTGCAGCCTTTGCCAGCGACCATCACCATTCCCCCGATGTCGAAGAACAGGCCGAGAAAATGCGCGCCGATCTCGAATCGCGCGGATTTTCACAAGTACTTCAAAGGGTTGGCAGCGCGATCACGACCGGGGCGGTGTGGGGGGTGCAAATCGGCGCCGCCCGGGAAGACGTTCTTTCCACCTGGCAGCAACTCGTTGCCTTGCATCAGAAAACGCACGCCCTACTTAGGGAAAAGAAGGATGCCGAGCTGGCCCTGGGCGAGGAGTCCAGCGAGGCCAATCTGGCGTGGTTAAAGGACGTCAGCGCCCGTTTGGAGTCGCTGGACGGCACCGAGGCCCTGATTGAGGGTTTTGGCGAGCTTTCAGGCCGGTTCCGGCAAAGCGTCTGATTAAGCGTCAGATGAAAAAATGATGCGGACGGCTCGTGCCGGAGCCGTTAAAAGACTCGCCAAACCCATGGTTTGGCTGCAAAAACAGGGTTAAGCGAAGCTTAAGAGCCTTACGGCTAGTAGACATAACCGGCGAAACGGGGATTCGGGGTGGCGATAGTCTGCGCCGCCCTTTCCGCGTCGAGTAACTTTTGTTTTCTTTGCAAGGTGCGGCGGCCGCATCCTGCATGAGCGCGTTTCGGGAGCTTGATGAATGGCCACCAAGGCAAAGACGCTGCAGGTTAAAGACAAGGAAAAAGACGACAAGGCAGCGGACGCCCCCGAGAAGGACTCGCCGGACGCCCCGTCGCCGTTGCTCGATCTGTCGGATGCCGCCGTCAAGAAGATGATCAAGCAGGCCAAGAAGCGCGGCTTCGTGACCTTCGATCAGCTCAACGAAGTTTTGCCTTCCGACACCACCTCGCCCGAACAGATCGAAGACATCATGTCGATGCTCTCCGACATGGGCATCAACGTGTCCGAGGCCGAAGAGGCTGACAGCGAGGACGAGAAGGAAGAGGCCGACGACGAGACCGACAACGAGCTTGTCGAGGTCACGCAGAAGGCCGTCACCGAGGTCAAGAAATCCGAGCCCGGCGAGCGCACCGACGATCCCGTCCGCATGTATCTGCGCGAGATGGGCACGGTCGAGCTGCTGTCGCGCGAGGGCGAAATCGCGATTGCAAAACGCATCGAGGCCGGCCGCGAGGCGATGATCGCGGGCCTCTGCGAAAGCCCGCTGACCTTCCAGGCCATCATCATCTGGCGCGACGAACTCAACGAAGGAAAGATCTTCCTTCGCGACATCATCGATCTCGAAGCCACCTATGCCGGCCCCGACGCCAAGAACAACATGAACCCGGCGATGCTGGCGGCGCCCGTCGGCCCCGACGGCCAGCCGGTCGCTGCTGCCAACGGCAATGGGGCGCCTTCGCATGTAGCACCCCCGGCCGCCCCGCCGTCGGCGACGCCGTTCCGCGCAGCACCAGCATCCGCACCCGGTGGCGACACCGAGGAAAAGGATCCGGCTGAAGCCGCCGCCGAAGGCGACATGGACGACGACGAGTTCGAAAACCAGATGTCGCTCGCGGCCATCGAGGCCGAGCTGAAGCCGAAGGTCGTCGAAACCTTCGACAAGATCGCCTCCGAGTACAAGAAGCTGCGGCGCCTGCAGGAACAGGACATTGCGAACCAGCTGCAGAGCGAGACGCTGTCGCCCTCGCAGGAGCGCAAATACAAGAAGCTGAAGGACGAAATCATCGTCGAGGTGAAGTCGCTGCGGCTGAACCAGGCCCGTATCGATTCACTGGTCGAGCAGCTCTACGACATCAACAAGCGTCTGGTCTCGTTCGAAGGCCGCCTGCTGCGCCTCGGCGACAGCCACGGCGTCGCGCGCGAAGACTTCCTGCGCAACTACCAGGGCTCCGAGCTCGATCCGCGCTGGCTCAACCGCGTCTCGAAACTCTCCGCAAAAGGCTGGAAGAATTTCGTCCATCACGAAAAGGACCGCATCAAGGATCTGCGCCACGAGATCCAGTCGCTGGCCGCATTGACCGGGCTTGAGATCGGCGAATTCCGCAAGATCGTGCACGGCGTGCAGAAGGGCGAGCGCGAAGCCCGCCAGGCCAAGAAGGAAATGGTCGAGGCGAATCTGCGTCTCGTGATTTCGATCGCCAAGAAATACACCAACCGCGGCCTGCAGTTCCTCGACCTGATCCAGGAAGGCAATATCGGCCTGATGAAGGCGGTCGATAAGTTCGAGTATCGCCGCGGCTACAAGTTCTCGACCTATGCGACATGGTGGATCCGGCAGGCGATCACGCGCTCGATCGCCGACCAGGCGCGCACCATCCGCATTCCCGTGCACATGATCGAGACCATCAACAAGATCGTGCGCACGAGCCGCCAGATGCTGAACGAGATCGGCCGCGAACCGACCCCGGAAGAGCTCGCCGAAAAGCTCGGCATGCCGCTGGAGAAGGTGCGGAAGGTTCTGAAGATCGCCAAGGAGCCGCTCTCGCTCGAAACCCCCGTGGGTGACGAGGAAGATTCGCATCTCGGCGATTTCATCGAGGACAAGAACGCGATCCTCCCGATCGACGCCGCGATCCAGTCGAACCTGCGCGAAACCACGACGCGGGTTTTGGCCTCGCTGACCCCGCGCGAAGAACGCGTGCTCCGCATGCGCTTTGGCATCGGCATGAACACCGACCACACGCTGGAAGAAGTCGGCCAGCAGTTTTCGGTCACCCGCGAACGTATCCGTCAGATCGAAGCCAAGGCGCTGCGCAAGCTGAAGCATCCGTCAAGGTCAAGGAAGCTGCGGAGCTTCCTGGATAACTGATTTCAGTCAGTGCTGACTGTCATTGCCGGGCTTGACCCGGCAATCCATCCAAAAGCAAAACGGCGGGCCTAGGCCCGCCGTTTTTGTTTGTTGCGCGATCGCGCCTGCACGTGCCTTGCATCAAGCTGCCGCCGCGATGAGCGCGATGAGACCGGATCACGCTGCCTCCACGCCGCCGGTGCGCTCCCTCTCCCGCGCTTGCGGGGGAGGGCCGGGGTGGGGGTGCCTCCGCGAGTCACGCTGAGTCACAGGGGCGAGGATCGTCCAGCATTCACAATCGTCATGCCCGGGCTTGACCCGGGCATCCACGTCTTGGTTTCAACTAATCAAGAAAGACGTGGATGGCCGGGACAAGCCCGGCCATGACGAAAACCCTACTTCTTCTTCGCCCCGACCCGGCTGATGCTCTTGATCTCCAGCGGCGTGCGGCCGGATTTCTCGGCGATCTCGCGGTCCTGCTCGAGGATGAACGCGCGCGCCGGCTCGTCGCCGTCGAGCCCGCCGAGCAATTCGGCAGGCACGCGCCGGTTGGAGCGCTGCGAGTCGTCCTCATAGACGACATTGAAGAAGGCAAACTCGCCTTTGGGATTGGTCCCGGGTTTCTTGGCCATGCGGGCTTGTCCTCGATAAGGACGCCGCTGTCAAAGAAAAATGAGGGACGCATAGACGGCGCGCAAACTGAGCGAAATCTGCAAATATTCGCCTACTTTGCACCGCGTTCCGCCGCCACCGTCGATGGCATGCATCGCGACCCCGATCAAACCCCCGACACGCCAGAGCTGAGCGCCGCCGCGATCTGGCCGCCGCTTCGTCCGTTCATCTCGGGCGAGCGGCGCGTTGGCCGCTTGAAGGCGCAGCGGCGGTGGACGGCATGGCTTTACGAGTTCCTGCGCTTCGGGCTGAAGCAGGGCTGGGCCTGCCTGTTCGGCGGCATCGCGGTGGCGCTGATGATCGCGACCTGGCGCTACTATCCGGCGGATGCAGTAGTTCCGCGTTACGACTTCCTGCTTCTGTGCATGATCGCCGTCCAGGCAGCACTGCTCGCAGGCCGGCTGGAGACATCAGACGAGGCAAAGATCATCCTGATCTATCACGTGGTCGGCACCGCGATGGAGGTCTTCAAGACTTCGATGGGCTCCTGGATTTACCCGGAGGCGAGCTTCTTCCGCATCGGCGGCGTGCCGCTGTTTACCGGCTTCATGTATTCCTGCATCGGCAGCTATCTCTGCCGCGCCTGGCGCCTGTTCGATTTTCGGTTCTCAAATCATCCGCGGCGGCGCAGCCTGATCGTGCTCAGCATTGCGGCCTATCTCAACTTCTTCACCCACCATTTCATTGTCGATCCGCGCTGGCTGCTATTCGCAGCATCAGCGTGGCTGTTCGGCCGCACCACGATCCATTTCAGGGTCTGGCACGAGCCCCGCACGATGCCGATGCTGCTCAGCCTCCTGCTGGTGTCCGTGTTCATCTGGCTGTCGGAAAACATCGGGACATTCACGAAAATCTGGCTCTATCCGTCGCAGCGGCATGGCTGGTCGATGGTCTCCATCGACAAGCTCGGCTCCTGGTTTCTGCTGCTGATCATCAGCTACACGCTGGTGAGTTTGATCAATGCGCCGCGTGCGATGAACACGGCGCGAAGCAGCACTGGTTCACGCCCAGCCGGTGCGGCTGCAACGACTTCTGCGTGACACTTTACGGCGCCACCAACTCCACCCGCCTGTTCATCGCCCGTCCCGCCTCACTCGCATTCGACCCCACCGGCGACAGATGCGCGACGCCCGCGGTGCGCAGCCGCGGCGCGCCGATATGATATGTCTTCACCAGCTCTTCGGCGATCGCCTCGGCGCGGCGGCGCGAGAGGTCTAGGTTGTAGGTGTAGGGGCCCTGGCTGTCGGTGTGGCCGACGATGAAGACATTGAGCGCCACTTGCGAAGCCATCAGCTTCGCGATCTGTTCGAGGGTGGGGCGGCTCTCGGGCCTGATGACGGCCTTGTCGGTGTCGAAGTAGATGCCGTAGAGCGCGACGCGGCCGGTCTCGCGCAGGCCCTTCTCCATGACGGTGGCATCCACCATCTTGTTCTCGATTGCGCCGAGTTCGGCGATCGTGAGCTGCGCGTAGATATCGCTGTTGTTCTCGCTGACGACGACGCTGGCATAGGTCTCGCGTCCGTTCTCGCTCTTGCGCGCCGAAAAGTAATGGTAGTTGAAGCCGTCCACCCACATCTGCGGAATCGGCAGCGCCTCGATCGCCTCGGTGAAGGGTATACCGCCGCAGGCGTCAGTGTCGCAGCTCAGCAGCGTCTCGAATCCGGCCTTTGTCAGTTGGGTCTCGAAATTCCGGGATACCTCGACGATCGATGGACCGGGAGCAGAGCGATAGGCGATGCGGGTGATGCGGCCTTCGAGGCGCGGCGTATCCGATGGCTTGCCGTCCTTGAAGGGGGCCGCCTGCATGCGCGCGACATCGAAACTCTTCACCTGGTGTCCTGAGATCACGCTGCCGGCGAAGCGGCCGATGCCGGGAAAATCCTTTGAGCCCGCGACATCGCGGGTCTGCGCCAGGGCCACGGCCGGCGCGAGCGACAAGGCGAGGAGGACGAGGAGCGGCTTGATGATCGCGTGGGGGAGGGCCATTCGGAAAATCTCTGCATTTTTGGGAAAGATACCGGCCAAGCGGCCCTGCCGCAACGCTCGAAGCGCGGCGGCAGACGTGCTAGAAGCCGACCTGATATTCCGGCACCCACACTGAAGATGGTTTCCCCCATGCACGTCTTTCGCCATGCCTTTGCCTGCTGCTCCCTTGTTCTTGCCGTTTTTCTTGCGTCGTTCTCGCAAGGATATGCCGCGCAATGCGGCAACTCCGCCGCCGGCTTTGAGGCCTGGAAGCAGTCGTTCGCCGGCGAAGCGCGGGCCAAGGGCATCAGCGCCGGGACCATCCAGGCCTTGATGGCGACGAACTACGCGCAGGCGACCATCAACGCCGATCGCGGCCAGCGCAGTTTTCAGCTGTCGCTCGATCAGTTTCTCGCCAAGCGCGGCGCCAACGCGATCGTCGCCAAGGGGCGTCAGTTGAAGAATTCGCAGGCCGCGCTGTTTTCCTCCATCCAGCAGCGCTATGGCGTGCCGCCGGGACCGCTGCTCGCGATCTGGGGCATGGAGACCGGCTTCGGCGCCGTGCGCGGCAACCAGAACATGCTCTCGTCGATCACGACGCTGGCCTATGACTGCCGGCGCACGGCCTACTTCACCGAGCACCTTTACGCGGCGCTGCAATTGATCGATCGCGGCGTGCTGTCGCCGAACCAGCGCGGCTCCATGCACGGCGAAGTCGGCCAGACCCAGTTCATGCCCAAGGCGATCCTGGCCTACGGCACCGGCAATCTGGAAAACTCCGCCAATGCGCTGAGCTCGGCCGCGAATTTCCTCAAGGCCCATGGCTGGCGCGCCGGCGCCGGCTACCAGCCCGGCGAACCCAACTTCGCCGCGATCCAGGCCTGGAACGCCGCGGGGGTCTATCAGAAGGCGATTGCGCTGATGGGCCGGCAGATCGATGGCGGGAGTGAGTGAGGGGAGAGGGCAACCTCAAATAAAGCTGTCGTCCCGGGCTTGACCCGGGACCCATAGCCACCGGCCGTAGTTGGTTTACACGCTGGTCGTTATCTTCCTTTTCCTACAACGGGGGCCGCGGAGTATGGGTCCCTGCGTTCGCAGGGACGACAAAGTATCATCTCCTCCGCACTCCTTTCTCATGGCATGATCGACACAACCTGCACGTCACAAGGGATTCGCATGCTCAAGCTTTGTTTGGCCGTTTTGTTCGGCGCCGTCATTGCCGCCAGCCCCGCTCAGGCCGCCCGCTGCGGCGGCGATTTCAACACCTTCGTGGCGGCGATATCGCAGGAAGCTGCCGCCGCCGGCGTTTCGCAGGGCGTGATTTCGCAGGCGCTGTCGGGCGTGACGCAGGATCCGGCGGTGCTGGCCTTCGACCGGCGCCAGCGCGGCACCTTCAACAAGACGTTCGAGCAATATGTCTCGACCCGTGTCGGGCCCGGGCGGATCAAGATGGGACGGCAGATGCTGCTGAAGCACGCCTCGCTGCTGTCGCGGATCGAGAAGCAATACGGCGTGCCGCCGGAGATCATCGTCGCGATCTGGGGACTGGAATCCGATTTCGGCAAGGGCGACGTCGGCAAGATGCCGGTCGTCCGTACGCTCGCCACCATGGCGCATGATTGCCGCCGCACCGAATTGTTCCAGGGCGAGCTGATCGCCGCGCTGAAGATCGTGCAACGCGGCGACCTGCCGCTGCGCGATCTGATCGGCGCCTTCGCCGGCGAGATCGGCCAGACGCAATTTTTGCCGTCGTCCTACATCAAGTACGGCGTCGATTTCGACGGCAACGGCCACGTCGACCTGCGCCACAGCGTCCCCGACGTGCTCGCCTCCACCGCCAACCTGCTGCACGTCTCCGGCTTCAAGCCCGGCGCGCCCTACAGCGAAGGCACGCCGAATTTCGAAGCGATGCGCGAGTGGAACAGAGCCACGATCTATCGCAAGACGATCGGGTACTTTGCGGATCAGCTGGCGGGGCGGTAGGTCTCGCTACTCTGTCATTGCCGGGCTTGACCCGGCAATCCATCCCCTTCGCGAGACTCTTTTGAAGATTGATGGATGCCCGGATCAAGTCCGGGCATGACAAGCTAATGTGCGACAAATCAACCCGACGGGCAAATCAATTCCGCTTTTCAGAAATCGTGTCAAGTCCAAAATTTCCGAAAATCAAAAATATTTTCCTTCCCTTCCACCCCAAATCACCTGCACATATCTGCCCATCCCGTCCCACTCAGAGGGGCGTCGGCCGTCGTCATGACGAGGGGCGGGTTGCGGTGGACGTTGATGTTGCGATTGACGGTCGCGGCTGAGGCGTACGGCGAAAGCGTGTGGTCCTGGCGCCCGTAACGGCGTCAAGTCTTTCGGGAGCCAACGCTTCCGGGTGGCGACGGTGGCAATAGAGGCCGTCTCACCGGGGAGAGCGCGTCATAAGCCGTAAAGTCATTGCGCAGGGAATGTCGGATGTTCTCCGCTGCCCTGTATGCTCGTGTGCAGCATTCTTATGCACAATCGCACGCGAGACCGCGGGTGCAGCGCGCATCCGGCATTCCCTGCGCCCTCTGAATGGAGGGCGGAACGAATTTGCATAACTCGGGCGAAACGTGCCGCGGGAATGCGAAGGTGTGTTTTCTGCTACGTAGCATCGCTCACGCTACGCGAATGGTCGGCTCCCTCCCCCCTTGCGGGGGAGGGCTGGGGAGAGGGGTGGCTCCAAGCGAGACTGCCCGTGAGAACCCCTCTCCCTAACCCTCCCCCGCAAGGGGGAGGGAACGTACCGGTGCGGTGAGCTACTTCACCCCCGCATTGACAGCCTTTTCCAGCCGCTTCGCCAGCACCGCCCAGTACGTCGCCGGACGAAATCGCTGCAGCAAATCCATGTACCACGCATCGTTGCCGATCAGAATCCGCGGCTGGTTTTTCTCGATGCCGAGGATGATGCGCTGTGCCGCCACTGGCGGCGTCGTCTTCGCCACCGCATCGAAGCGGTCGATCGATTGCGCGCGGCGGGCGTTGTCGGTGACGCCGGTGACGGTGCGGGAATTGCGTACGATGCTGGTGGCGACGCCGCCGGGATGCACCACCGACAATCGCACTGAACTGTTCGCCATCGCGAGCTCGTGCCGCAGGCTTTCCGAGAAGCCGCGCACCGCGAATTTCGCCGCGCTATAGGCGGTCTGGCCGGGCGGCGCGATGATGCCGAAGATCGAGGAGAGATTGACGATATGCGCCTCGCGCTGCTTCGCCAGGATCGGCAGGAACGCGCGCGTGCCGTGCACCGTGCCCCAGAAATTGATGTTGAACAGCCAGTCCATCTGCGCCTGTTCGATCTCGCTGAACTGGCCGAGCAATGCGACGCCGGCATTGTTGATCACGATGTTCAGCCTGGGATGCGCCGCGCTGGCGGCTTCAGCGAATTCCGCGATCTGGCCGGGTTCGCCGACATCGACGCGGTGCGTGGTGACCTTGCGCTGGTGCGCCTTCCCGATCTCGGCGGCGACCTGCTGCAACCCGGCCTCGTCGCGGTCGGCCAGCGCGAGATCGCAGCCGCGCGCGGCCAGTTCAAGCACCAAAGCGCGGCCGATGCCGCTGGCCGCGCCGGTCACGGCGGCGGCCGATCCATTGATGGCAGTCATGCGAGGTCAGCTCCAACAGATGAGAAAACAGGCAGGCCGCGTTGCGCGGGTTCCCGCATCTTTCGCAAATTGGAACCGAACATAAAGCTATTTTCCGCTTTAACCCCCGTTAGGTTGATGAATACCCATTCAGGAGGGCGACTCATGGGACAATCAAAACCCTTTCGTGCGACCGCACTCGTTGTCGAAGACGATCCGATGCAGCGGGAAATGATCTGCCTGTTGCTGGAAGAAAGCGACATGGACGTGATCGAGTGCGAAAGCGCGGAGGCCGCCGAACTGGTGCTGGAGGAGGCGGGGGCGAGCCTCGTGCTTGTCATGACGGACGTCCAGCTCGCCGGCCACAAGAACGGCGTGGAGCTCGCGCATGTCGCCAAGAGATTCAATCCGGACATCGATGTGATCGTCACCTCGGGCAAACCGCTGCGGCAGCAGCTGCCGGATGGCGCCAGATTCTGGGCGAAGCCCTGGGCGCCGCTGGACGTGATCCGCGAGGCGGAAAGGATGTCGATCGCCTGGAGCCGGATGGGCGAGGCGTAAGCGGAAATCCATTTACTCGTCATGGCCGGGCTTGACCCGGCCATCCACGTCTTGGCGGCAAAGGCCGGGCGTGACGTAATCAAGCAGAAGCCAGCACGGCTTCGTGATCCCAGGGTTTCGGGTGCGCTGCTTTCGCAACCGGCCGCGCCATGATATGGCCGACCGGCGCCGCTTTCGCAGCCAATGGGGTCTCGTTGATGACATGGTCCTTCCTGCTTACCACGCTGATCGTGGTCGCATCCCCCGGCACCGGCGTGCTCTACACGCTGGCGGTGGCGCTGACGCAAGGCGGCCGCGCCTCGATCGCCGCCGCCTTCGGCTGCACGCTCGGCATCCTGCCGCAGATGCTGGCGGCGATGCTCGGGCTTGCCGCCGTGCTGCACACCAGCGCATTGGCGTTCGCGGTGCTGAAATGGTGCGGCGTGGTCTATCTGCTCTTCATGGCGTGGCAGGCGCTGCGCGAAACCGGCGCGCTTGCGATCGACGCCCGGCCGGCGCCGGGGCGATCGAGCCGGCGGGTGATCGTCACGGCGGTGCTGATCAACATCCTCAACCCAAAGCTCTCGATCTTTTTCCTCGCCTTCCTGCCGCAGTTCATCGCCGTCGACGAGGCCTATCCGTTGGCGCGGATGCTGGAATTGAGCGGGGTCTTCATGGCGATGACGTTTGCGGTGTTCGCGATCTATGGCCTGTTCGCAGCCGGCGTCCGCGACCGCGTCATCACCCGGCCCAGGGTGATGGCCTGGCTGCGCCGCAGCTTTGCGGCGGGATTTGCCGCGCTGGGCGCGAAGCTGGCGTTTGCGGAGAGATAGACTCAGGGCAAAAAAGGCTCAGCGTATATTCGGGTTACAAAAAAGCGGGCCCGAGGCCCGCTGCTTTCGAAATCGAATGGTTTTGCAATTGGGAGGCTTGAACGTGAAAGCCTTGAACGTATGTAGAGCCTTGAAAGTGCAGCCTTGAAAGTCGAGCTTTGAAAGTGGCGGCCTTGAAAGTGGAAGCCCGGGCGGAACTGAGCGCCCCACCCGGGCTGAAATTCACTTCTTCGACTTCTTGGCCTTCTTCGCCTTTTTCGCCTTTTTCGCCTTCTTCGCTTTCTTAGCCATAGTAAATCCTCTCAAGGTTTTAATGGATTGAAACGCGACTCCGAGGCATGCTTGGCGGAGGGCCAACCTCGCAACATCCTCGAGAGCAATTGCAACAGATTCGCGGCGCGATGCCGCGTGCTGTCACGTCGCCGTCATCACGTTATCCACAGCTGTTATGCATTTTGACGTGCTTTTCCGCGAAAATGCCGTTCGGTAGCGCCGATCGCGCCTGCCGTGTCATGCTTAACGATGCCCCAACGCGTGCGCTCTTCATCAATTTAAAACCACGGTATTGATTACCCGGCGACGGTGAGAGTCCGTTAAGCGAGAAGGGCGCACCTTGTCCGCAAGACAACGGGGATTGTCGATCGGGGAAACGCCCGCGGAGGTGAAAGCCTTGAGCGATTTATTGGGGCGATCTAACAGGGGAGACGGGGCCGCAAACGTCCCGGGCACGCGATGCTGAGCGTTCCGACGCTGTGGACGGTGTTCGTCATCAATTTTCTCGCGCTGGGCCTGATCTGGGCCTACGTGATCCGCAGCTATCCGTCATTCTACGCCGCGCGATACTGGACCGGCTCCTCGTTCATGGCGGCGGCAGGCGCGGCCGTTGCGATGCTGCGCGTCGTGACCGACGCACTCTGGCCGCTGCTCGGCGCGGGCACCGCGATGATTTTCGCGCTCTGCCTCGCCGCGATGGGCGTCCAGAAATTCTTCGAGAAGCCGGTGTCGTGGCGCGCCACCTGGCTGGTGATGGGGCTGAGCTTCGCCGGCCTTTCCTTTTTCATGTTCGCCTATGACAGCGCGCCGGCGCGCATCACCATCTTCACCATCGCCCAGGTTCTTCCGCTGGCGCTGAGCATCAGATTGCTGCTGACCCCGCATCAGGGCCGCGTCAATCCGGGCGCGCGGCTGGCCGCCATCGTCGCGAGCCTCATCATCGCCATCTATGGAATCCGGCTGGTCGGCGGCATCGTCGGCAGCGTCAACTACATGCAGTTCAGCCCGGTGCAGTCGGGTATGATCCTGGTGATGGTGTTCCTGTCGATGGCGCTGAATTTCGGCTTCCTGCTGATGGCGATGGACCATCTGCGCAGCGAAGTCGCCGATCTGGCGCTGCTCGACGACCTCACCGGCGTCGGCAACCGTCGCCATCTGGTGCAGCGCCTGACCGAGGAATGCGCCCGCTCGGAGCGCAGCAACCAGCCGTTCGCACTGCTCGTGATCGACCTCGACGGCTTCAAGGGCATCAACGACACCTACGGTCACGCCGCCGGCGATGCCTGCCTGCAGCATTTCACCCTGATGGCGCAAACCCGCCTGCGCCCCGGCGACATGCTGGCGCGGTCGGGCGGGGACGAGTTCTGCATCGTGCTGCCGTCCTCGACCTTGCGCGAGGGCGCGATGATCGCGCGCCGGGTGCTGGAAGTATGCCGCGCCGATGCCGAACAATGCATGGGCAAGGATATTCCGATCTCGGTCTCGATCGGTGTCGCACAATGGACCCGGGAGATGGGGGCGTTCCCCGACCGTCTGATCGCGGCCGCCGACCACGCGCTCTACGACGCCAAGAAGGGCGGCCGAAACTGCTTTGCGACCTACGAGCCCGCGCCGCCGCTGGCGCCCGGGATCGAAATATCCGTGCTGGCGGATGCGAGCTTGCGCAAGCGCGCCTGAAGCATGTTACTCAAGGGGTCGTCACTGGATCCCTAGCGTATGAAGCTCCGCCGCCTTGCGATCGCGCTTTGCGCCATCGCGTTCACTCTTCCCGCATCCGCCCAAACGCCCGACCTCGCCAGCATCGCGCGATCGTCCGGCACGCCCGAGATTCCGGGGTTGAAGATGGTCTGGCTGGCGCCATGGGGCGACGTTGCAAAGGCGCATCCCTGGCGCAACATCATCGTTCACCAGACCGAAGGCCCGGCCGGCTCGGCCCGTGGCGGCGCGCAGGCGCAGTCCAAAAATCCGACGCGGCGCGGCGTCATGGTCTGGGTCGAAACCGACGGCACCGTGTACTGGGCGGTGCCGGAAAATCTGGTGCCGACCCACGGCGATGGCGGCAACCGCAACGACAACAAATACATCGACAACCGCCCGACCTTTCGTCAGGTGGTCGGCAACAATTCGGTCGGCGTGGAATTCGCCGGCAATTTCCCCGATGTGACGCGCGGCCCCACCGAGGCGCAGGTGGCGGCGTGGCGCATCCTGGTCAAGGTACTGCGCGCGCGTTACGGCATCCCGCTGACGCAGGTCTATGCGCATAACTGGATCGACTACAAGGACGCCCGGTATTGCGAAGGCTGCGAGCTTGCAAAGCTGGCGCGGGAGTGGGGCGAGTAGGCTTCAATCTCGGGGCGCTGGAGCACGCTGAACCAGTCCACCAGCATCGCGGATTAATTGCTGACTATTAGTGAGTTCGTCGTCCCGGCCTTGAGCCGGGACCCATAGCCACAAATGTTCATTGATGCGACGTGGTAAGAAAGGCAACTAACGCTGCCTCTCTCACGTCGGCCGCGGCGTATGGGTCCCCGCCTTCGCGGGGACGACAGCGGTGGTGTAGAACCAACACCCCCCAAAACAAAAAGCCGGCGTTGCCGCCGGCTTTCGTCGTTCATTGGCTTGGCCGCGAAACTAGTGCGCGGCTTCGAGCACTGCGGCTTCCTGCCGGGCAATCGTGCCCTTGACGGCCGACTGCACCTTCTCGAAAGCACGGACCTCGATCTGCCGCACGCGCTCGCGCGACACGCCGAATTCGGCGGCGAGGTCTTCCAGCGTCATCGGCTCTTCCGCCAGACGCCGCGCCTCGAAGATGCGGCGTTCGCGCGGGTTGAGCACACCGATGGCGCCGTTCAGCGCCTGCCGGCGATGATCGAACTCCTCGTGTTCAGCCATGATGGCTTCCTGATTGGGCGAGTTATCGACCAGCCAGTCCTGCCATTCGCCGGCTTCACCGTCGTCGCGGATCGGAGCGTTGAGCGACGCGTCGCCACCGAGGCGGCGGTTCATGTCGATCACGTCCTGATTCGTCACGCCGAGGCGCTTGGCAATGATCGCCACCTGATCGGGGCGGAGATCGCCCTCGTCCAGCGCGGAGATCTTGCTCTTCGCCTTGCGCAGGTTGAAGAACAGCTTTTTCTGGTTCGCGGTGGTGCCCATTTTGACGAGCGACCAGGAACGCAGAATGTACTCTTGTATTGACGCCTTGATCCACCACATGGCGTAGGTAGCGAGTCGGAAGCCCTTTTCGGGTTCGAACCGCTTGACCGCCTGCATCAGGCCGACATTGCCTTCCGAGACGACCTCGGAAATAGGCAGGCCGTAGCCGCGATAGCCCATGGCGATCTTGGCGACGAGCCGGAGATGGCTGGTGACAAGATGATGTGCCGCGTCGCGATCGTCATGTTCGCGCCAACGCTTGGCGAACATGTATTCCTGCTGGGGTTCCAGCATCGGAAATTTGCGGATCTCGGCGAGGTATCTAGAAAGGCCGGATTCTCCATTGAGAACCGGCAACGTAGCTGTACGGGCCATTGAGCGCCCTCCAGTGGTTCAGGCCCCCGATAGCGGCGGGCCCGGCAGGTGATCGCTGTGTTAAAGCCGACCAGGCTGCGATGTTCCGCGCTGGATATTCAGCGCAGGTGCAACATACACCAAATGGGGGCCGATAGGGAAGGAATGCTGACGTCACGTCCCCGTGTGCCTGCCATAACCTATTGGCATAGCATCACTTTTCTGAATCGGCTGCGTCATAGCGCCGCTTCGAGGGTGCCCTGCAGGAGAAGCAAATCCTCCGGCAGAGCCGCCTCCCAGTGCAAAATTTCCCCTGTCCTTGGGTGCTCCAAGGTAAGCAGGTAGGCGTGCAGGGCCTGCCGGCCGAGGGCGGCCAAGGCAGCCTGACCTCCGGGCCCGAGCTGGCCGGCCTTGGTCTTGAAGTGCGGGCCATAGACCGCATCGCCCATCAGGGGGTGGCCGATATGGGTAAGATGCACCCGGATCTGATGGGTCCGTCCGGTCTCGAGCTGGCAAGCCAGCAGCGAGGCGACCGGTTTGCCGTCCCGGCCATTGAAGGCCGCCTGCAACTCCCAATGAGTAACCGCTTCACGGCCACTGTCGCGCACCGCCATTTTCTCGCGGGCAAAGGGATGCCGGTCGATCGGCGCATTGACCGTGCCGCGCTGGCGGTTCGGCACGCCCCAGATAAAGGCCATATAGCCGCGCCGCATCGGGCCGGTACGGCCATGGTCGGCGAATTGCGCCGTCAGCGATTGATGCGCGCGGTCGTTTTTGGCGACGACCATCAGCCCCGTCGTGTCCTTGTCGAGCCGGTGCACGATGCCCGGGCGGCGGACGCCGCCGATGCCGGAAAGGCTTGCACCGCAATGGGCAATCAGCGCGTTCACCAGCGTGCCGGTTTCGTGGCCGGCCGCGGGATGCACGACCAGGCCCTTTGGCTTGTCGATGACGATAATGTCCTCATCCTCGAAGACGATATCGAGCGCGATATCCTCGCCCTTTGGCTCGGGCGGGGTGGCCTCGGGAACGTCGATTGTGATCGTATCGCCTTTGGCAACATGATAAGCGGGGTCGCGAATGGGGGTGCCCTTGGCGGTGACGGAACCGGCGAGGATCAACGCCTTCAGGCGGGACCGCGACAGTTCGGGGCGAAGCACCGCGAGCACACGGTCGAGCCGGGGCGATCCTTCGTCGCCGCCGACCGTGACCTCCAGCCGCTCGCCGTTATTCGAAGACGTGACCTGTTCCAAAGAAGAGCCTTTGCATGACTGATACCGTTGCGCCCGAACCGACCCCCGAACAGGCCGCGCTGTTTGCGCGGGTGCGGCGGATGATGCTGATTGCGGGCCTGACCTCGGCGCTCGCCGTCGCCATCGTCCTGACCGCCATCGGCTATCGTCTTTATCGCAGCGAGGGAAGCCCCGCAGCGATATCAGATACCACGGCAAGCTTGCCGAAAGGCGCCCGTATCGTGTCCACCGGCGTCGCCGGCGACCGGCTGGTCGTGACCCTCGATATCGGCGGCGTAACTGAAATCCGCACATTTGATGCAAAGACGCTGAAACCTGTAGGGCAGCTGAAATTCGTGAGCGAGCCCTGAGCGGAGCGATTAACAGCCGCTCGTCGAACTCAACTTCAGAATGCAAGGCGATTTTTCGCGTAGCAGCAACGCTGGCAAGCTGGACGCTCGCCATTTTTTTGGCTGAGTTACACGCTCAGCTTGCGCCATGTCGGAATCCAACCCCAGCGCCGCGGTTCCCGTCGACGAGATCGTCGAACACGATGGCGCGGTTTCATGTTCCGATCCAACGCGGCGTGCGATGCTGCTGACGGCGCTTGCGACGTGCGCCTGTCTTGCTGCTCCAGAGCACTCCGTTGCCGAGGATGATCAGCCGGGCAGCAATCTGCGGCCGCAAAAAGCCGACACGCTCGTTTTCTCGGAAGGCGACCACGCCGGTGAGGCCATCAAGCCGGAGGATTTGAAGCTCGGCGGGCCTCCTGTGCGCGCCTGGCCAAAGGACCCCAAGACCGCCGTGATCCGCAAGGGCTCGCGGTTGAACGAGCTCTTGGTGGTCAGGCTCGATCCAGCCGAACTCGATGATGACACGCGATCACGCAGCGCCGACGGCATCGTCGCCTATTCGCTGATCTGTTCGCACACGGGATGTCCGGTCACCGGCTGGGTGAAACAGGCGTCGGGCGACAAGCTCGTGTTCAAATGTGCCTGCCACAACTCCGAATATGATCCGCGGGAAAGCGCAAAAGTCCTGTTCGGGCCAGCGCCGCGGCGCCTCGCGGCGCTTCCGCTGGCGATCACGGATGGTGCCCTCACCGTCACTGCAACATTCATCGGAAAGGTAGGTACCTAACTCGAGGATGAAGCCGCATCGGGTATTCGCACGACCATGGAATGAATGAAAAAAACAAAACAGGGAGGTTGCGTCTCATGACCACGAAACAATGGTTATTGTCGAGCTCTGTCGCATTCACGTGCCTTGTCTCTGCCGCAGCCGGCGCTGGACCGATCGAGAATTACAGCCCGGTGACGTCGGCCCGCCTCGAAAAACCCGAACCCGGCAACTGGATGCTGTATCGCCGGACCTATGACGGGCAGGGCTACAGCCCGCTCGACCAGATCAACACCTCGAACGTCAAGGACCTCACGCCGGTATGGACCTTCTCGACCGGTGTGGTCGAAGGCCATGAGGCTCCGCCGATCGTCAACAACGGCGTGATGTTCGTCGCGACCCCGGCGGGGCAGGTGATCGCGCTCAATGCCAAGACCGGCGATGAGTATTGGCGATACAAGCGCCAGCTTCCCGACGATCTCTTTCAATTGCACCCGACCAACCGTGGCGTCGGATTATGGCAGGACAAATTGTATCTTGCGACGACCGACGATCACGTCGTCGCGCTCGACGCCAAGACCGGCAAGGTGCTGTGGGACACCAAGGTTCAGGACTACAAGAAGGGTCAGTACCTGACGCTGATGCCGCTGATCGTCGACGGCAAGGTGATTGTTGGCGGTTCCGGCGGTGAGTTCGGCGTGCGCGGCTATGTCGTCGCTTATGACGCCGAGAACGGCAAGGAATTGTGGCGCACCTTTACGATTCCGGGCCCTGGCGAACCCGGACACGAAACCTGGAGCGGTGACGACTGGAAATCGGGCGGGGCGCCGGCCTGGATGACCGGCAATTACGACATCGAAACCAAGACCATCTATTGGGGCACCGGCAACGCCGCACCCTGGCCGGGCAATACGCATCCCGGCGACAATCTCTACTCCACCTCGGTGCTCGCGCTCGCCCCCGAGAACGGAAGGATAAAGACATACTTCCAGTACCATCAGAACGATTCATGGGACTGGGACGAAGTCGAAGCGCCGATGCTGGTCGACCTGCAAAAGGACGGCCGCACCATCAAGAGCCTGATTCACCCCGGCCGCAACGCGATCTTCTGGGTGCTTGAGCGCAAGGCGGACAAGATCAACTACGTCAGCGGCTGGCCCTTTGTTCACACCGACGTCTGGAAAGGCATCGAGCCGGAGACCGGCAGGCCGATCGTCGATCCCGCGCACAAGCCGGTGATTGGCAAGCGGGTCGAATTCTGTCCGTCATTGTGGGGCGGCAAGGATTGGCCGTCGGCGGCCTATAGCCAGAAGACCGGCCTGGTCTACGTGCCCGCCAACGAGAATTTCTGCGGCGGCTTCACCGGCGAGAAAGTGCCGCTGGTTGCGGGCCAGCTTTGGCTCGGCACCAAGCCCGAAGACATCGGCCTGAAGGTTCGCCCCGGCGCCGATCATTTTGGCGAACTGCAGGCGTGGGATCCGGCCACCGGGAAAAAGGTCTGGCAGCAGAATTTCCCCAAATCCCAATTGTTCGGCTCGGTGACGGCGACGGCGGGTGACCTCGTTTTCGTCGGCGGCACCAACGACCGGATGTTCCGTGCCTATCACGCCAAGACGGGCGAGAAGTTGTGGGAGCAGAAGACCAACTCCGGCATCGTGGGCATGCCGATCGCCTATGAGGTCGATGGCACGCAATATATCGCGGTGCAGTCCGGCTGGGGCGTGGATGCGCAGCGCATCCAGGACGCGCTGGCGACCCAAAATAACGTGGGCATCGAGAACAACGTGCCGCAGGGCGGCGTCGTCTGGGTATTCGCCGTCAAGAAGTGACGGCCGAACAAATCGGCGGAAGGGGTGGCGTAGAAAGCGGCGGGTTCAACCCGCCGCTTTTTTTCAAGTCATTTGCCTTTGGAATCGACCTTCGACTTTTCGGTTTCGTTCATCTGCTTGATGGTCGGATCCCGGCTGGCTTCGCCGGTGGTTTGCGTCGTCGTGGCCGGCGGCCCGCTGCTTGGAATCGAAGTCTGGCCTGACGGCGTCTTCGCCGGCCGGGTTGCCGTTGTGTCCGGCGCAGCGTTGGTTTGGGCGTTCGCTGCCTGCATGTCAAAAAACAGGACGCCCGACAGCAAGGTTGCCGCGAGCGTCCCCAACTTCACCATCGTGATTTTCATCGACCTTTTCATCGACCTGGCTCCTGTCAGATCGATGAAAACGGCCACAGCCCTTTAACGTTCCTTATCAAGCCTCCAGTTGCTTGCCGATCGGCAGGCTCCGGATGCGCTTTCCGGTGGCGGCGAAGATCGCATTGATCAGCGCCGGTGCGAACGGCGGCACGCCGGGTTCGCCGACGCCGCTGGGCGGCGTGTCGGGGCCGGGCGGCACGATATAGACGTGGGTTACCAGCGGGGATTCGTCCATGCGGATCACAGGGAAATCGTCGAAATTGCCCTGTTGCACCTTGCCGTCCTTGAAGGTGATCTCGCCATATTTGGCAAGGCTCAGCCCCATGATCGCAGCGCCCTCGATCTGGGATTCGATGCGCTCCGGATTGACATAGGTTCCGCAATCGATCGCGGTATCGACCCTCGGCACCGTGAGCTTGCCCTTGTCGTCAATGGCGACCTCGACGATGGTCGCGATGTAGCTGACGAAACTGCGGTGCACGGCGATGCCGAGCCCGTGGCCTTTCGGCACGGACCGTCCCCAGCCGCCCTTGTCGGCGACCAGCTCGACCACCTTGCGAAGGCGGGCGGTGTCGATCGGATAGCTGCTATAGGGCTCGCCATAGTTCCAGGGATCCTTAACCGACGACAGGTTGACGAGCCGCGGCGATCCGATCAGCTCCAGCAGCATGTCCTTCGGGTCGCGCTTGGTCGCAGAAGCGATTTCGGCGACCATGGACTGGACCGCGAAGGCGCGCGGGATATTCGACACCGCACGGAACCAGCCGATCCTCGTATGCGCGGCCGCTTCCGGATTCTCGCATTGCAGGTTGGCGATCTCGAACGGGTTGTCGATCAGTCCCATGCCGAGTTCGAACGGTGCCTCATGCTTCGCACCAGCTGCGAAGGTCGAGGCAATCGTGGGTGCCACGCTGCGGTGCCGCCACGCGATCACCTTGCCGCTCTTGTCCAGCCCGGCCTCGATGCGTTCCAGCGAAACGGTGTGCAGGAAGCCGTGACGAACATCGTCCTCGCGCGTCCATTGCACCTTCACGGGCGCACCGAGTTCCTTCGACAGCAGCGCTGCCTCGATCGCGAAATCGCATTTCGATTTGCGCCCGAAACCGCCGCCGAGCAGCGTGACGTTGACGGTGACGTTGGCGTCGGGGATGCCGAGCGTCTTGGCGACATCTTCGCGGGTGCCGCCGGCACTTTGCACCGGCGCCCAGATTTCGCACTTGTCGCCTTTGACATCGGCAACCGCGACCGGCGGCTCCATGCTGACATGCGCCAGATGCGGCACGTAATACTCGCCGGTTATCACCTTGTCGGCGCTCTTCAACGCCGCATCGGCGTCGCCTTCCTTGCGCACCACCAGTCCCGGTTTGCGCGCGGCCTCCTCGAGCGAGGCGCGGTAGGCGACCGAGTCGTATTTGCCGTTGGCGCCGTCATCCCAGACGATCTTCAGCGCGTCACGCCCCTTGATCGCCGCCCCGGTGTTGCGGGCGATCACGGCAACGCCGCCGAGCGGCTGGAATTTGGATGGCCACGGCCAGCCCTTGACCTCCAATACCTTCTCGACGCCGGAGACCTTCATCGCTTCCGCCGCGTCGAACGACTTCACCTTGCCGCCGGTCACCGGCGGGCGGGCGATGACGGCGTATTTCAGGCCCGGCAGCCGAATATCGGCGCCGTAATGCGCCTTGCCGACGGTAATGTCCCTGAGGTCGACGATGCCGATCTGGCCCTTGCCGAGATAGCGGAAATCCTTCGGGTCCTTCAGCTTCAAACCTTCGATGCCAGGCACCGATTCCCTGGCGGCATCGGCGGCAAGCTCGCCAAAGCCAATCTTGCGACCGCTTGCAGCGTGGACCACCTCGTGGTTGCGAGCCTTCACTTCGGTCGCCGGCACGCCCCAGCGTTTCGCGGCGGCGGCCTCCAGCATCGAGCGCGCCGAGGCGCCGATCTGGCGCATCGGCATCAGATAATGCCGCGTGCTGCGCGAGCCGTCGGTATCCTGGTTGCCGTATTTAACCTCGTCGCCGGGCGCCTGCTGAACCCGGACGCGAGACCAGTCGGCCTCCATCTCCTCGGCGACGATCAGCGGCAGGCTGGTCCGCACGCCGGTTCCCATCTCGGCACGGTGGCCGACGATGGTGACGATGCCGTCGGGGGCGATCGAGACGAACACGCGTGGATCGACCACGGTGCCGTGCGGCATCTTCGATGCGCCGGTCTCGTAGGCGGCGAAAGCCGGGCGTGACATCACGGGCGCCGCGAGCGCAAAGCCGCCGGCGATGCCGAGGCCTTTCAGGATGCTGCGGCGGGAGACGTTCTCGACCTTGAGGTGCCGCTCAAAGCCGCGGAGCTTTTTGGGATTGGTGAGGATATTCATGATCATACCCCCGTTGACGCGAGATGCACGGCGTTCTCGATGCGCTGGTAACAGCCGCAGCGGCAGATGTTGCCCGCCATCGCTTCGCGGATCTGGTCATGGGAAGGTTTTGGGTTGTCCATCAATAGCGCGGCGCCCTGCATGATCTGGCCGGTCTGGCAATAGCCGCATTGCGGGACGTTGAGTTGGCGCCAGGCCTTCTGCACCGGGTGATCGCCGGTCGGGTGCAGGCCCTCGATGGTGGTAACGTCGCGGCCGGCCACGTCGGAAACCGAGGTGATGCAGGCGCGCACGGCCTGCTTGTCGATGATGACGGTGCACGAGCCGCACAGGGCCTGGCCGCAACCATATTTGGTCCCCGTCAGTCCCACCTCGTCACGGAGAAACCAGAGTAACGGAAGGTCCGGATCGCCATCCCAATTTTGTTCCTGGCCGTTTATCTTCACCTTGATCATGGCTGTCCCTCGCTCTTTTTAAGCTGTTGATCTGTTTGCGGCGCGAGCCGGAACACATTTCCATTCGCTCGGATCGCCGCGCGGGTTCCAAGGCAATTTGCTGTTTGCGGATGTCCTTTCGAGATCTGGCCTGGCCGGCCTCGGCATGAAGAATGCCGCGATGCTATCAGACGTTAACGACGCGGTGACTTCACAGACAGGTGTTTGGATTTGCCGCTTGGTCAGGAGCAGGGCGGCCGGGCGGTTTCCTCGCCACGGCGGAGGCCCGGCAACGGAGGAGATCGAGTTCGTGCGCCCGGCGTTGCACCGGCAGCAGATGCGCGCCCGGTCCTCACTGAGTTCCGGATTCTCAGGGGCCGTCGCCGCCGTCGCTCAGTTGAAGGCGCCTGAAGCCTGATTTCGCTGCCAGACCGCCAAAATCACGCAAAACCATGGCCTTCAGCGCCTTGCAGCCGGACGATTTCGCGGCTATTCCCTCTGCCGTACGCTCCCTTCGTCTAGCGGTTAGGACGCGGCCCTCTCAAGGCTGAAACAGGGGTTCGATTCCCCTAGGGAGCGCCATGCCGCCGATCACAGGCCGCGTCAGCAGCTCGCCACGCTATGCTGTTTTTCCATTTGCGCAGAATCGCGTGAGACGTTGCGGCTCTCACAATGTCGGCGGCCGCGCACTTCAACTCGCAGGCGGATCGGTTCGGCGCAGCGTCGTCACCCAGATGACGCGCGCTACCTGCTGCGTCGGATTGTCGAACATGTGCGGCACGATGCTTGGGAAGCGGAAACTGTCGCCCGCCTCCAGGACATGGGCTTCGTGGTCGAGCCACAGACGCAGGCTGCCCGACAATATGTAGCCTGCCTTTTCGCCGGTGTGCTGGAAGAAGTCGGTGCCCGACGAGCCGCCGGGGTTGAGCGTGAGTTCATAGAGTTCGAGTTCACCCTTTTCGGCAGGGGTGAGTGCTTCCTTGACGACGCCGCTGGCGGTGAGCCGAAGCAGCCGCCGATCATTCTTCCGAACGATGTAGCGCTGCGGTTCGCCGGCGTCGGTTGCTCCGAAGAAATAGGAGATCGGCACCTCGAGAGCGATGCTGAGGAGACGCAAGGTGCGCACGGACGGCATGGCGAGCGCGCGTTCGAGCTGGCTGATCATGCCGGTGGACAGGCCGGTACGTTTGGCGACGTCCTGGATAGAGAGGCCTGCGCGCTGGCGCAGCAACCGCACGGTCTCGCCAAGCCGCCGCTGATCGACCGCGTCGTCGCTTTCGATCGTTTGGGTGTTCTTCGGAACGCTCGCGCCGCTGCGGCCACCCATATCGTTCTCCATATCTCGCCGCCCAACCTTTTCGTGCCGGCACCAAACGCGATCAGTCCTACTAAACTGACCAGTCATACCATCATTACGATTGACTCGATTATTTAGCTGTGATGAAATTTCTGTGCAAATATTTAGAAATGCTAAAGTTCGATCAATCCCCTCCATTGCCGGGTTTTTAGCCCGGACGTGGGGAAACGACGCCTCGTGCGGAAACGGAGAGGGTTCATGGCGGACAAAATTGGCAAGTTCGACGTTCCAGCGCTGGGCAATCTGACCGCAGGTATCCCGAACCGCCGACAGTTCATGCTGCTCGGCGCCAGTGCCGCGGCCGGACTGACCGTTTCGACTTCCGCCTTTGCCCAGACCGAACGTCCGGGCAATCCGCCCGCCAAGCCACGCGGGCAGGTGATCGCGGCGCTGTCGCAGGAGCCGACCGTCTTTCATCCCCTGATGCCCGGTATCGAGGTCGATCAGGGCGTTTGGTGGCAGCTCTTCTCGCAGCTGTGGTTCATCGATCCCGACGGCAACTTCGTCCCTGACCTTGCCCGCGAAATCCCGACCATCGAGAACGGTGGGCTGTCGGCCGATGGGCTGATCTGGAAGATCAAGCTGCGTAGCAATGTGAAGTGGCACGACGGCACGGCGTTCACGGCGGACGACGTCAAATTCTCCATCGAGCTGATCAACAACCCCGATTTCCGCGCGCGCAACCGCGTCGGCCATAGCCTGGTCAAGGACATCAAGGTCGTCGCGCCCGACGAGGTTCATTGGCGCATGGAGGCGCCGTATTCGCCCTACATGTCGATCCTGTCGCTGACCTGCATGGTGCCCAAGCACATCCTGGAGAAGGTGTCGGATCCGAACAGCTCGCCGTTCCACAATGCACCGGTCGGGACCGGACCGTTCCGTTGGGGGGAGCGCGTGCCGGGCGACCACATCCTGTTGCACGCCCATGCCGGCTACCACGGCAAGGGGCCTTATCTCGAGCGCGTCGTCTTCAAATACATCCCGGACCTGACCGTCCTGGACACCCAGTTCCGCACCGGCCAGGTCGATTACACGGGCTTGCAGGGAATCCTGCCGAACTTCGTGCAAGAGGCGAAAACGCTGCGTGGCCGCAAGATTTTCGTATCGTCGACGGCCTCGGTGGAGCATGTCGCGCCGAACCTGGATTTCGGTCCATTCACCGACCGCACGGTGCGCGAGGCGCTTTATCTCGCGATCAACAAGAAGGCGATCATCGACGCGCTCAATTACGGCCTGCCGACGCAGACCGAAAGCTTCGTGCCGCAACAGGCCTGGTCGTTCCAGCAGGGCCTGCCGCAGCACAGCTACGATCCGGCGAAGGCCAATGCGCTGCTCGATGCGGCGGGATGGGTCCGCGGCGCGGGCGGCATCCGCGAGAAGGGCGGCGCCAAGCTCGAATTCACCAACTCGACCACGTCCGGCAACGCCGTGCGCGAGCAAACCCAGCAGCTGCTGATTCAGGACTGGCGCGCGATCGGCGCCGCGATGCGCGTCAACAACATGCCGGCTGCGGTCATCTGGGGCGAGTTCTGGCAGCAGTCGAAGTTCAACTCGGTCCTGGTGTCGGTGAACTTCATGCTGGGCAGCGATCCGGACGTGACGCCGCGCTTCGGCTCGGGCGCCATCCCGGCCAAAGGCGGACGCGGCTTCAACACCTATCAATACCAGAGTCCGGAGGCCGACCGGCTACTCGCCGAGGGCGCCAAGCAGTTCGATCTTGCAAAGCGCAAGGCGATCTATGGCGACCTTCAGAAGCTGATCCGCAACGACCTCGCGGTGCTGCCACTGTTCCAGGGCACCATCACCGAGGGCGTCAAGGAAGGGTTGCAAGGCTTCCGGCACAACATCAACGCCTCGTCCAACTGCTGGAACATTCGCGAATGGTACTGGACCTGACGCGTCTGATCCGGGGGATTGCCTGAATGGCCCGTTACGTCGCCAATCGCCTAGCGCAGGCGATCATGTTGCTGGTGATCGTCTCGGCGCTCGGCTTTGCGATCCTCCATCTGGCGCCTGGCGGCCCGCTCTCGCAATTCGCCGCCTCGGCGCAAATGACGCAGGAGGACCTCGATCGCGTCACCAAACAGCTGGGCCTCGATCGTCCGCTGCCGATCCAGTATCTCGACTGGTTCGGCCGCATGGTCAGGGGTGACTGGGGTCGCTCCTATCGGGACGGCGAGGCCGTGCTGTCCGTCATCGGCTCGCATCTCGGCGCCACGCTCGAACTGATGGCGACCGCAACCCTCATCGCGGTTCTGCTCGGCTGCTGGATCGGCGTGCTTGGCGCCGTGCGCCGCTATTCCCTGTTCGATTCGCTGGCAACTGTCGGCGCCATGATCGCGCTCTCCATTCCGACGTTCTGGTTCGGGCTCGTCACGATCTATCTGTTTTCGGTGAAGCTCGGCTGGTTGCCGTCCGGCAACCGGCACACGATCGGTGACGGCTCATTTCTCGATCTGCTGCATCATCTGATCGCACCGGCCGTGGTGCTGGCACTTGTCGAGACCGCCATCTGGGGACGCTTCATGCGCTCCTCCATGCTCGAGGTCATCAACCAGGATTACATCCGCACGGCGCGCGCCAAGGGAATGCCGGAGTGGCGCATCCTCACCGTGCATGCCTTGCGCAACGCGCTGCTGCCGATGATAACAGTTGCGGGTCTTCAGTTTCCAACATTGCTCGGCGGCGCGCTGGTCACCGAGACCGTGTTCACCTGGCCCGGCATGGGCCGGCTGTTCCTCGATTCCATCGGCTATCGCGATTATCCGGTCGTGATGGGCATCCTGATGTTTTCGGCCATGATGGTGCTGATAGGTTCGCTTCTCGCCGACATCCTTTATGCCGTCGTCGATCCTCGGATCAGGGTGGGATAGGCGATGAGCACCGCAGCCTTGCAGACCGTCCAACTTGCTCCCGGCCAGGCCGCCTGGCAGCGCTTCCGCCGTCACCGCCTCGCTTTGGCGGGTGCCGTGACCATCGTCATCCTCGTGCTGGGTTCGGCGTTCGGCCCTTATCTTTTGCCGTTCGACGACACCTATATCGACATCATGAAGCGGTTCGCGCCGCCGTTGTCGGGAGCCCACATCCTTGGCACTGACGAGCTCGGCCGCGATGTGCTGGCGCGGCTGATGATGGGAGGTCGCGTATCGCTCTCCATCGGCATCGTCGCCATGACCATCGCCATGGCGGTCGGCATCCTTGTCGGCGCTTTCGCGGGCTTCTATGGCGGCGTCATCGGCGCCGTGCTGATGCGGTTCGTCGATGCCGTGCTTTGTTTCCCGGCGATCTTTCTGCTGCTGGCGCTAGCGGCGCTCACCGAGCCGGGTCTGATGACCACCACCTTGCTGATCGCGGCCACCGCGTGGATGAGCGTCGCCCGCGTGGTGGAAGCGCAGGTCCGTTCGCTTCGCGAACGCGAGTTCGCGATCGCCGCCGTCGCGTTCGGTTCGTCGAACCTGCGGATCATGTTCCGCGAACTCGTACCCAACGCGATGGCGCCGATCGTGGTTGCGGCGACGCTCAACGTCGCCAAGGCGATCCTGCTCGAATCCTATGTCAGCTACCTCGGATTCGGCATTCAGCCGCCGGCCGCGAGCTGGGGCAACATGCTCAACAATGCGCAGATCTATATGACGAGCGCGCCCTGGCTGGCGATTGCGCCGGGCATTGCCATCACGCTGGCCGTGACCAGCTTCAACTTCCTCGGCGACGGACTGCGCGACGCCCTCGACCCGCGCATGAACATCCCATGAAGAGCCAACTAGAGCGTTTTCCAGCGAAGTGGATACCGGTTCGCGTGAAGAAAACGCGTCAAAACAAAAACCTAGAGCCCCGTTCCGATACAATCGGAACGGAAAGGCTCTAGCTTCGGTCAACTTTGCTGTCAGGAGAGTCTCATGTCCCCGCCACTCAGCCGCATCACAAGCGACGAGCGCTTGCCGTCGCAAGCCGATGTTGTCGTCATCGGCGGTGGCGTCATCGGCGTTTCGGCGGCCTATCATCTGGCGAAGAAAGGACACTCCGTCGCGCTGATCGAGAAGGGGCATGTCGGCGCGGAGCAGTCGAGCCGCAACTGGGGCTGGTGCCGCCAGCAGGGCCGTGCCCGCGCCGAGATCCCGCTGGCCCGCGAGGCGCTGCGGCTGTGGGAAGACATGCAGAACGACGCCGGCGTCGATGCCGGCTTTCGGCGCACCGGCGTCTTGTTCCTGACCAAGAACCCGCAGGAACTGGCCGCGTGGGAGAAGTGGGCCGAGATTGCGCGCGAACAGCAGGTGCATTCGACGGTCTTGTCGGCGGCTGAGGTCGCTGAGCGCGTGCCCGGCAATGCCGACACCTGGGTCGGCGGTTTGCACACGCCGAGTGACGGGCGCGCCGAGCCTTCGATGGCCGTACCGGCGCTCGCGGCCGCCGCGCGCAAGCACGGTGTGACGATTCATCAGGGCTGCGCCGCGCGCGGGCTCGAAACCCAGGGCGGACAGGTGAGCGCGGTCGTCACGGAGAAGGGGGCTATTCGCACGCAGTCCGTGCTGCTGGCGGGTGGGGCGTGGTCGTCGCTGTTTTGCCGGCGCCACGGCATCGAACTGCCGATCGGCCTCGTCAACGCCACCGCGTGCCGCACCACGCCGGCGCCGGAAATCACGATGGGCGCGCTCGGCACCGACTTCTATTGCATTCGCCGCCGCCTCGATGGCGGCTTCACGCTGGCGCTGCGCGGCCGCGGCACGGTGGAAGTGTCGCCGGATCTGTTTCGATATGCCAAAACCTTCTGGCCGACCTACAAGCAGCGCCGCAAGGGACTGAAGCTGTCGTTCGGAAAGTCGTTCTTCGATCAGATCATGCGCGGCACCAATTGGAGCCTCGACAAGCCTTCGCCGTTCGAGACCGAGCGGGTGCGCGATCCCGCGCCTGATATGTCGCTGGTCACTTCGGCGCTCGCGGCGCTGATCAAGTCAAACCCTGATTTGAAGGGCATCGAAGTCGCGGAGGCCTGGGGAGGCACAATCGATACGACGCCCGACACCATTCCGGTGATTTCACGTGTCGATGCGATGCCGGGGTTTTTCCTCGCGACCGGCTTCAGCGGTCATGGCTTCGGCATTGGCCCGGCAGCCGGCAAGCTCGCTGCCGACCTCGTCACGGGCGAAACGCCGCTGGTCGATCCGGCGGCCTACAGCCATACCCGCCTGATCGACGGCCGGCCGCTGGCGCCGGTCAGCCTGTTCTAGCGGTATCGGATCGGGGCCGCGCCATGACATTCCTCTACAAGGCGAACGCGATCCGAGGTGTGGAATGGGCGCGCTTTTTTGCAGAGCGTGCCCCGGAGCTGTCGTTCCGGCTTTGGCCTGATATCGGCGATCCGGCAGAGGTGCGTTATCTGACGGTGTGGGCGCCGCCGGAAAACATCGCCGCAACCTTCCCCAATCTCGAACTCATCTTCTCGGTCGGAGCAGGGGTCGATCAATTCGATTTCTCGCAGATCCCGCCCCATGTTCCGCTGATCCGCATGCTGGAGCCCGGCATCGCGGAGGGCATGGTTGAATATGTCACCATGGCCGTGCTTGCGCTGCACCGTGATCTCCTGCACTTCATCGACCAGCAACGCGAGCAGACATGGCGCGAGATCCGGGTCACGCCGGCTGCGAAACGACGTGTTGGCGTGATGGGCCTCGGTCTGCTCGGTCAGGCGGTGCTTGAACGGTTCAAACTATTCGGCTTTCCGCTTGCGGGCTGGAACCGCTCTCCACGCACCATCGAGGGTGTCAGGTGTTATGCGGGCCGGGAGACATTGCCCGATTTCCTCGCGCAGACCGACATCCTTGTCTGCCTGCTGCCGCTGACCGATGAAACCCGCGGCATCCTGAACACAGGTCTGTTCGAGGCGCTGCCGCGTGGTGCTAAACTCGTCAATGTCGGGCGGGGCGGGCATCTGGTCGAGGCAGACCTCATTGCGGCTCTGGAGCGCGGCCTGTTGTCGGCAGCCGTTCTCGACGTCGCCAAACCCGAGCCGTTGCCGGCGGGCCATCCGTTCTGGAGCCATCCGCGCATTCTCCTTACGCCACATATCGCCAGCATGACGACGCCGGAAGCGGCGGTCGAATTCGTGCTCGATACCATCGGTCGCCACCGCCGCGGTGAAGCCCTGCCGGGTCGTGTCGATCGTGACCGCGGCTACTGAAACCGGGCATTGAAAGCTTCAGGATGAGTATTGGCCCAAGAGTACCAAAGAGCGGACTTGACCATCTCGCCACCGGCGTGAAGCCGGCCCAGGCAGCGGGTTCGCCGGTGCTGTCGATCGCGGGCCTGACCACCTCGTTCATCCGCGATGGGCAATGGATTCCCGTCGTCCGGAACGTGTCGTTCGACGTTGCCGCGAAAGAGACGGTGGCGATCGTCGGGGAGTCGGGTTCGGGCAAGAGCGTCACCGCGCTCTCCATCATGCGGCTCATTCCGCAAGAGAACGGCCGCATCGAGGGCAGCATCAAGCTTGCGGGCCGCGATCTCCTGACGCTGCCTGAACAGACCATGCAGGATGTGCGCGGCAACGAAGTTGCCATGATCTTCCAGGAACCGATGACCAGCCTCAATCCGGTGCTGACCATCGGCTTCCAGATCGCCGAAGCGCTGATCTACCATCGGGGCATGTCGCGCTCGGCGGCCGAAGCCGAGACCGTTCGTCTTCTCGAGAGAGTCCGCATCCCGGCGGCGAAGTCGCGTTTCCACGAACATCCTCATCGCTTCTCCGGCGGCATGCGCCAGCGCGTGATGATCGCCATGGCGCTGGCTTGCAGGCCGAAGCTGCTCATCGCCGACGAGCCGACCACCGCGCTCGACGTCACGATCCAGGCGCAGATCCTCGAGCTCCTCAAGGTTCTGCAGGAAGAAGAGGACATGGCGATCCTCTTCATCACGCATGACATGGGAGTGGTGGCCGAAATCGCGGACCGCACCGTGGTAATGTATGACGGCCAGGCGGTCGAGGCCGACAGCACCGCACGGATCTTCGCCGCGCCTTCGCATCCTTATACCCGCGCGCTTCTCTCCGCCGTGCCGCGTCTCGGCTCCATGGAAGGGCGGGCGCGGCCGATGCGATTTCCGATCGTCGACAAGGTAACGGGAACGTCGGACGAACCGACGGAGACGCCCGATACGGTCGCCGCATCAGAGCGGCCGGTGCTCGACGTCGCCAACCTGACCACGCGGTTTCCGATCCGCTCCGGCCTGTTCGGCAAGGTCTCGGGCCGCGTCCATGCGGTGGAAAACATATCCTTCAGCGTGCACGCCGGCGAAACACTGGCGCTTGTCGGTGAGTCCGGATGCGGCAAGTCGACGACGGGACGGTCCATCCTCAAGCTGGTCGAGCCGGACAGCGGCTCCGTGCTGGTCGACGGTGAGGATGTCCTCGGCATGGGCGCCTGGGCCCTGCGCGCCTTGCGCAAGCGTATGCAGATCGTGTTCCAGGATCCGTTCGCGAGCCTCAATCCGCGCATGTCGGTCGGCTCGGCGGTCGCCGCGCCGCTCTATGCCCATGGACTGGCTTCTTCGTCGCAGGCGCGCGACAAGGTTGCCGATCTGTTGGTTCGCGTCGGACTGACGGCAGATATGGCGTCGCGCTTTCCGCACGAGTTCTCCGGCGGGCAACGCCAGCGCATCTGCATCGCCCGCGCGCTGGCGCTCGGGCCCAGGCTGATCATCGCCGACGAGGCGGTCTCGGCGCTCGACGTCTCGGTCAAGGCGCAGGTGGTCAATCTGATGCTCGACCTTCAGGCGAGCATGGGCCTTGCCTATCTCTTCATCTCGCATGACATCGCGGTGGTCGAGCGGATGAGCCACCGTGTCGCTGTCATGTATCTCGGAGAAATCGTCGAGATCGGTCCCCGTGCGGCGGTGTTCGGCAATCCGCAGCATCCCTATACCAGGAAGCTGATGGCGGCCGTACCGATCCCTGATCCGGCGCGCCGCGCGAGAAGCGCGGTGTATCCAACGACGAAATCAAAAGTCCGGTGCGCGCGCCCGACTACCAGCCTCCGGTTCGCCAGTACCGCGAGGTCACACCGGGCCACGTCGTCCAGGTTTGGGGCGAAGAATGGTCGGGCTAACCGGCACCCCGAATCGCATGTGAGCGCGCGTCAGCCCTTCACCATATCCCCGAGCAGGTTCGCCGCCACCGTCAGCTTCGCGAGCGTCAGGCCGCTGGCCACAATCTCCTCGACCGAGCGGCGGATGCGCGTCGCTTCGGGATGAGCCGCCAGCCAGTTCTCGGCGGCCTCCTGGCCGCATTGGCCGGTTGCCAGCATGTCCGCAGCCAGCCTTCTTTCGGCGGCGGCGATCTGGTCAATGGCGCGATCAATGGCGAGACGTTCGTAGTTATCGTTGGCCGGGACGCTGCGTGCCGCGGCGATAAGGCGATCGAGACGGAAATTGGCCTCGGCAGCGAAGAAGGTGGCGGCGGCGTCGCCGATGGTCCGGCTGGCGCGCTCCGCCACCGTCACGATATCCGGTGCCGAGACCAAGGCGTCGAGATCGGCGAACTCGCCTGCGACGTCGGCTGGCACGCCGGCATCGATCAGGTCCTGCCGTCGCTTGCTGCGCCCAGACTGCATGTCCTCCGGAAGGGTCTCGTTGAGTCCGGCGACGATCTCGCGGATGCTGGGGCCGAAGCGAGCGATGACCGAGTCCAGACCGGCCTTGAAATCGACGTTGCGCACATACCAGACCATACGGGAGAGCAGGAGATCCTGAATCGCAGCGTAGAGGGTAAGCTGCAATTGCCCGTCGATGCGGTTGTCGAGCGCATCGATCGCGTCGTTCAGCCGCTTCAGACCGTAGGATTCATCCACCGCCACGAAGGCCATGACAATGGTCGACACCTCGGCGTCCGTTTCGTCGATCAGGCGCACGACACATGCCGGGCCGCCGCGATTGATGACGGCATTGGCGAGATTGGTGGCGATAATCTCCCGACGAAGGCGATGCTGCTCCACTGCAGCGGGGAATTTGTCCTCAAGCTCGCGCGGGAAGTACTGAGACAATTCGCGGGCAAGATACGGATCGTCAGGCACGCTGGCGGCGAGCAGATCGTCGTAAAGCGTCAGCTTGGCGTAAGCGAGCAGCACGGCAAGTTCCGGCCGGGTCAGGGATTGGGCGCGCCGGGCGCGTTCGGCGATCGCTGCGTCGTCGGGCAGGAATTCCACAGCGCGGCTGAGAAGGTCGCGCTGCTCGAGCGACTGCATCAGGCGCGCGAGGAAGCCGGTCTCTGCCAGGCCCTTGCGTTCGGCCAGCGAAAGCACCAGCGTCTGCAGATAATTGTTGCGCAGCACCAGGGCGCCGACCTCGTCGGTCATCGCGGCCAGCAGGCTGTTGCGGTCAGCCGCACTGAGGTGTCCCTCGCGCTCGGGGCGCGCCAGCGCGATCTTGATATTGACCTCGACGTCGGAGGTGTTCACGCCGGCCGAATTGTCGATCGCGTCGGTGTTGAGCCTGACGCCTTTTTGCGCGGCTTCGATGCGGCCACGCTGCGTCACGCCAAGGTTGGCGCCCTCGCCGATCACCCGGGCGCGGATATCGGCGCCGGTGACGCGGATCGGATCGTTGGCGCGATCACCGACCTGATCGTCGCTTTCCCCCGACGCGCGGATATAGCTGCCGATGCCGCCAAACCAGAGCAGGTCGACGCGCGCTTTCAGAATCGCCGTCATCACCTCGAACGGCGTGGCTTGCGGCTTGTCGAGATCAAGCAGGGTGCGCACTTCCGGAGCGAGCGCAATGGCCTTGAGAGAGCGCGAGAACACGCCGCCGCCTTGCGAGATCAGCCCCTTGTTGTAATCCTGCCAGCTTGAGCGCGGCAGGTTGAACATGCGCAGGCGTTCGGCGTGGCTGACGGCCGGGTCGGGCGAGGGATCGATGAAGATGTCGCGGTGATCGAAAGCCGCGACCAGCCTGGTCGCCGGCGACAGCAGCATGCCATTGCCGAACACATCGCCGGACATGTCGCCCACGCCGGCGACGGTGAACGGCATGGTCTGAATGTCGGTGCCGAACTCGCGGAAGTGGCGCTTTACCGCCTCCCAGGCGCCGCGCGCGGTGATCCCCATCTTCTTGTGGTCATAGCCCTGGCTGCCGCCGGAGGCGAAGGCATCGCCGAGCCAGTGGTTCTTCTCGGTCGAGATCGCGTTGGCGATGTCGGAAAAGGTGGCGGTGCCTTTGTCGGCGGCGACGACGAGGTAGGGGTCGTCGCCGTCATGCCGCACGGTGGAGTCCGGCGACACGATGTCGTCGCCGTCGAGATTGTCGGTGAGTTCGAGCATGGAGCGAATGAAGATGCGATAGGCTTCGGTGCCTTCGGCCATGTAGGCGTCGCGATTGGAGGGCGGCGGCAGGCGCTTGGGCACGAAGCCGCCCTTGGCGCCGACAGGCACGATCACGGCGTTCTTGACCTGCTGGGCCTTGACCAGGCCGAGGATCTCGGTGCGGAAGTCTTGCGGCCGGTCAGACCAGCGCAACCCGCCGCGTGCGACCTTGCCGAAGCGCAGATGAATACCTTCGACACGCGGCGAATAGACGAAGATCTCGTAGAGCGGCCGCGGGGCCGGCAGGTCCTCGATCTTGCGCGCGTCGAACTTGAACGAGATCACCGGACGCGGATGTCCATCCTCGCCGATCTGCCACAGATTGGTGCGGATGGTTGCCTGCACCAGATTGGTGAAGCGGCGCAGGATGCGGTCTTCGTCGAGCGAAGCGACGGATTGGAGCTGTTCCTCGATCTCGGTGAGGAGGGTCGCTTCACGTGCCGAGCGCTCGGCGTCGGTGGCGGCGAGGCGCGGATCGAGGCGGGCCTGGAACAGCGCGACCATGCTGGCGGTGATCGCGGTGTTCTTGCGCAGGGTCTCCCACATGTAGTCCTGGCTGAACGGCGCGCGGATCTGGTGCAGGTAGCGGGACAGCGCGCGGATGGTCGAAACCTCGCGCCAGCTCAGGGCCGTACGCAGGATGAGGGCGTTGTATCCGTCGGATTCGGCCCGATCGCCGACCACCGCCATGATCGAGGCTTCCAGCCGATGGCCGAATTCCGAGCTGATCACGATCGGCTTGCCGTCGTTGGCCTCGATCGTCATGTCGTGCAGCCATACCGGCGCCGGCGCCGGCATGGCGCGAGGCACGATCTGATAGGTGCGCTCGTTGACGACGCGCAGGCCGTGATGTTCGATCACCGGCACCCGGTACGACAGCGACAGGGGTGCGCCAAGCGAGAAGACCTTGAGACCGAAGCGCGTTGGATCGTTCTCGCCCTCGATGTGGTGGGCCGAAATCGCCACCGGCCGCGCCGGGGTAAGCTTTTCGATGGTGGCGATATCGGCAATCGCCTGCGAGGTGCCGAAGGCCTCCGTGTAGCCGCCGGTGAAGGCCTGGGCGTAACGGTTGGCGAGCATGCGCGCTCGCATGCCGTCGGTGGAGGCGGCGAGCGCCGCCTTCAGCTTGTCGCCCCAGGTCGCGGCGATGGTGCTGATCTCGGATTCCAGCATAGCGCGCTCGACGACAGGCGTTTTGCCCTCATAGCGCCCGATGATGTAGTGGACGCGCGCAAGCGATCCTTCGGGGAAGGAAGCGTACGAGGCGGCCAAGCGCCCCTTGTAGACCTGCGCCAGGAATTCCCCGACGCGCATGCGCACATCGGTGTCATATTTCTCGCGCGGAATGAAGACAAGGATGGAGACGAAACGGTCGAACTTGTCGGCCCGTGCCAGTGCCCGCACGCGGGGACGCTCATAGAGCGTCAGGACATCCATGACGAAATTGTAGAGCGTTGTGGCATCGAGCTGGAAGAGCTCGTCGCGTGGATAGTCTTCGAGGATATGAAGGACGGCCTTGCCTGAGTGACTGGCCGGGTCGAAGCCGGCGCGCTCCAACACCAGTTCGACCTTGTGGCGGACATAGGGGATCTGCCGCGCCGAGCGGGTATAGGCACCCGAGGTGAACAGGCCGACGAGGCGCAACTCGCCCTCCAGCCGCCCGTCGGGTGCATAGAGTTTGATGCCGACATAGTCCATGCGGACGCGCCGATGAACACGGCTGTTCACATTGGCCTTGACCACCATCAGGACGGTCGGCTCGCGCATGAATTCGCGGATTTCCGGCGTCATGACCACCATTTCGGCGCCGCGGCGAAGAACCTTCACATCGGGATCACGCAGGATGCCGAGGCCTTCGCCGGTGCTGATGTCGTCCGGCGCATCGGCGTCGGGCGAGAATCGATATTCGCGCAAGCCCAGGAAGGTGAAATTGTCGGCGCACAGCCATTGCAGGAACTGGTTGGCTTCGGCGACCTCGTCGATCGGCAGCGGCGGCGGATTGGAGCGGAAGGTCATGATCGCCTGCTCGACCCGGGCGCGCATGGCCCGCCAGTCGGCGACGCAGGCGCGCACGTCGTTAAGCGTCCTAGTCAGGCCCTCGATCAGCTTCTGGCGGTCGGCATCGGCGTCCAGGCGCGCGATGTGGAAATGAATCAGGCTTTCGCGTTCGCCCTTTGCTCCCTCGGGCAGCGCTTCGCCGTAGAAATGCACCAGCTTGCCTTGCTCGTTGCGCTCCACGGCGATGATCGGGTGGGCGACCAGCGTGACCTCGATGCCCCGCTCGGCGAGCTCCGCCATGGTGGAATCGAACAGGAAGGGCATGTTGTCGTTGAGAACTTCGAGCACGGAAATCTCGCGCCCGTCGGGCATCATCGGATTGACGACACGGATGTCGGCACGGCCCGTCGTGCGTTGCTGCACATGCTCCCAGGCCTGTTCCGCCAGGAAGGCCAGCGAGGCCGCATCGTAGTTGGCGAGGTCCTCGAGATTGGTATGGCCGAACAGATGCTCGGCAAAGGATCGGGGCGCCTTGCCCGGCTGCACGTTACCCGCGGCTTCGTGGATCAGGGTCGCCCGGGCCTTGTCGTCACGCCACGACGCCATAAGGTCCTCCATTTCTCTCGCCGTCTGACCGCAGCCGCGATCGTTCGCTTGATTCTGGAGTGCATCTCTTTGAGCGCATCGCTTTGGCCGGGATTGATCACGTGCGCGCAATCCCCGGTCTCGGAGCCTCAGCAACCCTTGAAGATTATGCCATCAAATCTCGAGAAATGCATCTTCAGTATGCGTTTCAGCCGACTTCGAGAGGCTTGACTTGCTGGGCAAGTAGGTTGTGGAGGTCGCAAAAGGTCACCCGCCACGGCGCATTCGCGCAAGCCTTGCTGGTACAGCTTACGAACGGGGGAATTCTTGCAGCAGAGGGGGGCCGAATCTTGCGCGGCTGATCGCGGCTCCGCCGGTGGCAGTAAGCTCACCGGCGGTCGCAGACGATGGCCGGGTCAGGCCGCTTTGGCTTTCGATTTCGCCACGTGGGTAGCGATCGCATCCATCAGCGGCGGCGACAGGCAATCATAGGGTTCGAGCCCGAGCTCTGTAAGGCGGGATCTGATCCCCGCCATGTCGGACGGAGCGACACCGGCTTCGATCACGGACGATACGAACGCGGCAAACCCTGGTGCCGCCGAACCGGTTTCCTGGAATAGTTCGGGGTGGATGAAGTCGAGGCCGTAGAACGGATGTCCCTTGTTCTCGATCCGGCCGTACATATGCGTGCCGCAGGCCTTGCAGGCGTGGCGCTGGATCGCCGCTGACGCGTCGACAATTTGCAGCTTGTCGCCGTTTTCCAGCACCGACACATTTTCGCGTGGCACGACCGCCACCACCGAGAAGGTTGCCCCGGCCGGCTTCCAGCATTTGGTGCAGCCGCAGGCGTGGTTGTGGGCGACATCACCCTTGATGCCGACCTTGACCGCCTTGTCCGCGCACTTGCAGGCAAGGGTGCCGCCGGCAAAGCTGCCCGATCCTTTCTTGACGCCGTTGTCGACCGATGGGTGGATGTGAACAGTCATGGGCCTATCCTCCTTATGTTTGACGTTCTTTGGCTTTAGAAAACGACGACCGAACGGATCGACTTGCCCTCGTGCATCAGATCGAAGCCCTTGTTGATCTCCTCCAGCTTGAGGACGTGGGTGATCATCGGGTCGATCTCGATCTTTCCGTTCATGTACCAGTCAACGATCTTAGGGACATCGGTACGGCCGCGCGCGCCGCCGAACGCAGTGCCTTTCCACACCCGGCCGGTCACCAGCTGGAACGGCCGGGTCGCGATTTCCTTGCCGGATTCAGCTACCCCGATCACGACAGAGGCACCCCAGCCGCGATGGCACGCCTCGAGCGCCTGGCGCATCACGGTGGTGTTGCCGGTGCAGTCGAAGGTGTAGTCGGCGCCGCCGTCGGTGAGCGTGACCAAATGCGCAACGATGTCGCCACCGACCTTGGTCGGGTTGACGAAATGGGTCATGCCGAAGCGGCGGCCCCATGCTTCCTTGCTGTCGTTGATGTCGACGCCGATGATCTTGTCGGCGCCGACCATTTTGGCGCCCTGAATCACGTTGAGCCCGATTCCGCCAAGTCCGAACACCACCACATTGGCGCCCGGCGTGACCTTGGCGGTGTTGACCACCGCGCCGACCCCGGTCGTCACGCCGCAGCCGATGTAGCAGCTCTTGTCGAACGGGGCGTCTTCGCGGATCTTCGCCAGCGCAATTTCCGGCAGCACGGTAAAGTTCGAGAACGTCGAGCAGCCCATGTAGTGGAAGACGGGCTTGCCCTTGTAGCTGAACCGCGACGTGCCGTCGGGCATCACGCCCTTGCCCTGCGTGGCGCGAATTGCAGTGCAAAGGTTCGTCTTTTGACTGAGACAGCTTTTGCACTGGCGGCATTCGGGTGTGTAAAGCGGGATCACGTGGTCGCCCGGCTTCAGTGACGTGACGCCCGCGCCGACCTCGCGAACGATGCCGGCGCCCTCATGGCCGAGGATCGAAGGAAAGATTCCCTCGCTGTCGAAACCGTCAAGCGTATAGGCGTCGGTGTGGCAAATCCCGGTCGCCTTTATCTCGACAAGGACCTCACCGGCCTTCGGCCCCTCCAGATCGACTTCAACAATTTCGAGAGGCTTTTTCGCTTCGAAAGCGACAGCAGCGCGCGTCTTCATTCCAGACTCCACTTTTCGTCTTGAGGGCGCTGCAAGGACATCTGTCCCCCGCGCTCACTCCGGATGATCATTTCCTGCCCATGCAGGAATTCTCCGCCTCGGTGTAGGCGTCAGGCTTGTCTTCCTTTTTGGCAGGACGCACGCGCCCGACCGCGTCATTGGCGCGGGCGCGAAGATAGATGTAGAGGTCGTCCATGTAGCAGGCAACGTTCGGATTATCGCCGAGCGCCGGCATCACGTTCTCCTGCGACGAACTCACATTCTTGCGGCCGCTCGCGACAACGCCGACGAAGTCTCCGTAGCTCATGGTCTTGACCGAATCCGTGAGGGCAGGGGCGTAGGTCGATCCCATCCCGTCGGGGCCATGGCAGACATGGCATTCCGAGTGATAGCGGCGGTATCCCGAGTAAGTGTACCAATCCACCGTGCCGTCAGGGGCGACCTTGAAGGTCGGAGTGCCTTCCTTGTCGAAGTACTTTCCGTCCTCGGACTTGACGGCCGTCGGATCGACCGCGTCTGCAGCTGATGTAACTCCTCCGGATACCGCGAAGATCATTGCGGCGCCCACAAACCAGATTTTACGCAAGAGATTGTCCTCGGGATTCGTTGGGAAGTGCCCCGGCGCATGGAGCCAGTCCATGCGCCGGAACGTAGATGGTTCAGCTCACTGCGGCAGGGCGAATACGGTCAGTGATCCGCCGAGCGCCGTGTAGTTGCTCAGTGCGGCGTAGCCGCCGACCGCGCCGAGACCAGCGGTCGGATCGGTCAGACCGGCCGCAAGGCCGATGCCAGCCCAGCCACCGACGCCGGACAGCACTGCGACATACTGCCGGCCGCCCTGCTCATAGGTCGTGACGTTGCCGATGATGCCGGACGGGGTCCTGAACTTGTAGAGTTCCTTGCCCGTCTTGGCATCGACCGCCTTGAGGTAACCTTCGAGCGTTCCGTAGAACACCACGCCGCCGGCGGTGGCGAGCGCACCGGACCACACCGAGAACTGCTCCTTGTTCGACCACACGATCTTGCCGGTCTTGTTGTCCCAGGCAATGAAGTTGCCCATGTGGGATTCGCCGGGGGGCGGGTACATCGAGAGCGTCGCCCCGACATAGGGCTGGCCTGCGGTGTAGCTCACCTTGAACGGCTCATAGTCCATGCAGACGTGGTTGGTCGGAACATAGAACAGCTGGGTGTCCGGCGAGTAGGCTGCCGGCTGCTCGTCCTTGGTGCCGAGCGCGGCCGGGCAGATGCCCTTGGTATTCTTGTCCTCGCCGGTCTGTTCGGTCGAATATTGACTGACGACCTTGGGACGGCCGTAGGTCGGCGAGCTCTTGTTCATGTCGACGCCGGTGGTCCAGTTGACCTTCGGATCGTACTTCTCGGCTACCAGCAGCTCACCGTTGACACGGTCGAGCGTATAGGCGAGCCCGTTCCGGTCGAAATGGGTGAGAAGCTTGCGCTCCGCGCCATTGAACTGCTGATCGCTCAGGATCATTTCATTGACGCCGTCATAGTCCCATTCATCATGGGGCGTCATCTGGTAGACCCAGCGGGCCATCCCGGTATCGGCATTGCGCGCAAAAATGGTCATCGACCATTTGTTGTCGCCCGGGCGCTGCTTCGGGTTCCAGGTCGAGGGATTTCCCGAGCCGTAGTAGACCATGTTGAGCGCGGGGTCATAGGACAGCCAGCCCCATGTGCAGCCGCCGCCGATCTTCCATTGATCGCCTTGCCAGGTCTTGATGCTCGAGTCCTTGCCGATCGGCTTGCCGAGATCGGTCGTCTTGTCGGGGTCGACCATGATCTGGTCGTCCGGCCCTTCGGAGAAGGCCCGCCACACTTGCTTGCCTGACTTGAGGTCGTAGGCGGTGACGTGACACTGCACGCCGAACTCGCCGCCGGAGATGCCAACCAGGACCTTGTCCTTGATGACGAGCGGCGCGGAAGTGCCGGTTGCGCCCTTGCCGGGATCACCATTCTTCGCCGACCACTCAAGTTTGCCGGTCTTGGCGTCGAGAGCGACCAGCGTGGTGTCGGCCTGGTGCAGGAAGATCTTGCCGTCGCCGTAGGCCACGCCACGGTTTACGGTGTCGCAGCACATCACCGGAATGACGTTCGGATCCTGCTTCGGCTCGTACTTCCAGACGATCTGGTTGTCCTTGGATAGGTCAAGGGCATAGACCTTGTTTGGGAACGGCGTGTGGACATACATCATGTTGCCGATGATGAGCGGTCCGCCTTCGTGGCCACGCAGCACGCCGGTCGAGAAGGTCCAGGCGACCTGGAGCTTGCCGACATTGGCTGCCGTGATCTGGTTGAGTTTCGAGTAGCGCGTATTGGCGTAGTCGCCTGCCGGCATCACCCAATCTTTCGGGTTCTGCGACATTTTGATCAATTCCTCGTTGGCTACGGCGCTGCCCACGGCGAACGCCGCCATGGAACCAAGACAAGTTGCAAATAGCAGTCTGCGCATTGCGTCCTCCCACTGATGAAGCCCAGGTACCGCCGAGGTGGCGGCCCACTTTTTCGATTTTGTCCCGTATCTTTATCCCGTTCGGGAATGGGAAACTTGCCCAAGAGGGAAGGGCATTTGCTCCAAAGCGAACCTCGGCGAACTTTCTGTTTTCTGCTGGAATCGCTGTGGGCGTTGCCACACATAAGGCAGCGTTTGGGCGGCCGCTGTGCGGCGCACTACGACGGATGTCGCACGATCGAGGTAACCTTCCCCTTGACGGCGCAGAAACTAAGTCGGAGGATTGTCAAGTGGATGCCGGGACATACGTTGCTTAGGCAACAACGATCGTTCTAAATTGAGGTAAATCAAACTTCACCGTGACCGAGTCTCCCGCGGCAACAGTTACATTTCTCGAATCGGTGGCTGGCAATGGTTGATACGCTCCACTCGCTTACCACTTCGGGATTGTCGCCGAAGAAGCAGATCCAGTGCTGGTCGGATGCACTGACGGATCTTTGCGGCCAATTTGACATAGATCCGTTGAAAGCTTCGTCGCTCGAAGCGCGTGTCAACTACACGACGGTCTCAAAGCTGAAGCTCTGCCAGATCGAGGTCAGCCAGCATCGCATCGCGCACACCGTGTCCCGTTCAAAAGCGAGCGAGCATCCCTACGTCAAGATATTGTTTCAGACGCACGGCGTTTCCTATTTCGAGCAGGAGGGCCGGCGTATCGATCTGATGCCCGGCGATTGTCTTGCCTACGATGTATCCTGTCCGCATACGATCGTCAGTCCGGCGCTGACGCGCCACGAAGTCGTCATCGTGCCGAAGGCGCTGCTGCAGGAGCGCGGCTTCCATACGGCGCGGATGTCGGCGTGCAAGCTCTCGGCGCGCACAGGCACCGGCCGGATTGCCTATGACTTCGTTCATGCGGCATTTGACCAGGCTGCGAGGCTGTCGCCGAACAACGCGGTCGTCGTCGCCGATTCGCTGATCGATCTGTTGCTGTTGCCGCTGCGCGAGGCGGACGCGAGTTTCGATCGCGGTGGCCCCGAGGCGATGTATATTCGCGCCCAGGCCTTCATCCGCGAACATCTGCGCGATCCTGATCTGTGCATCGATCAGATTTCCGCGGCACTGGGCTGCACCAAGCGTTACCTGCACATGCTGTTCAGCGACCGGGGCATGACCGTCAGCGACTATATCTGGCAGGCACGGTTGCAGAACTGCCGCCATGAACTGGAGACGCATGGCGGCAAGACCGTCACGGATGTCGCATTCTCATGGGGCTTTTCGAGTTCGTCCCATTTCAGCCGGGTCTTCCGCAGGTATTTCGGCATCGTTCCGTCTTCGATCCAGAAGGCGCAGCACAACAGCCCGGCTCCAGACGCTTCCTGAGTTCCTCAACTCGCAACAGCGTCCCCTGATCTGAACGCGATCCGTAGATCGAAGCTCCGATGACGCGGCGGCTCGTCGCCCAATGGAGCCTTGCCTGGCCCGGTTCCTTACGGGCTTTTGGCGGCACAAACATTGCTTTGATCATCCCGCCGGAGAACACAGGAGCGGGACGGATGAAGCGAATCATCCTTTTTCTGGGAATTTTCGGTTGTTCCGTTGCAGGGGTCGGCGCGCGCGACCTTGGTCAATGGGAAAACGCGGATCCTGCGATCCGGCAGTGGTACCAATCGCTGATGCAGCCCGACGCTCCCAGCGCATCATGCTGCGGCGAGGCTGACGCCTACTGGGCCGATGAAATCCACGTCCGGGATGGCAAGACCTACGTGCGCATCACCGATGACCGGCCGGATGAACCGCTCGGCCGGCCCCACGTCAAGAATGGAACGGAAATCGAAATCCCGCACTACAAGCTCAAATGGGACCAGTCGAATCCCACGGGGCACGGCGTCGTTTTCATGAACCGCAACGGTCACGTGTTCTGTTACGTCCAGCCCGGCGGCGTATGAGCGCTTGATCAGCCCATCGGAACATGCGGACAGATGCTCGGCCGCTTCTGGGACCCACGCTTGTCGATCGGCACATTGCAATTGTCGATCCGCTGCTCATCCATCCATTTCCTGCCGAGCCGTTCCTTGCCGGTCAGTGTTGCAGGCGGGTTTGCGGAGCCCGGTGTCGGCTGCCCGAGTTGCGAGTTGTCCTGGGCCTCGACCGCCGTCGCGAGGCCAATCGCGAGGAAGGCTCCGAGCGTTCCGCAGATCAATGGTCGCATGTGATTAGCCTCGCAAATTGTAGACACTGATCGGAAACATGAGGTGCGCCCGATTAGACAACAGCGAGATTCGACCCGCCACCCGGAACCCGTGGCCTCCGAACCGGTTGCTCATCCGTCCTGCGTGCCGGGGCGCACGGCAGGTCCAAGGAGGATCAGATGAACACGAAACGACTCATTCTCGCGGCTTGCTCGATCGCTGTTCTGAGCATCGGCAGCGCAATGGCCGCCCCGTGCGACACCAGCGGTCGCGCCGCAAACCTGAAGGATGCGGGTTCCGGACCTGCATCGGTTGGCACCGGCCAGACCACCGGCATGGCTTCCGATGCCAAGGAACACGCGCCAACCAGCACGATGAACCGCGCCGCCAGCGATGTTGCAGCGTCTTCGCAGGATACGCAAAAGCAGATGCAAGGTCAGCCGACGGCGGCGCAGCAGGCCCAAGGCGCCAAGTCTGATCAGCTAATGGCCGAAAAGGCCTGTGATTAGGACAGCTGTGATTTGGCCGGGACCGCCGATCGTGATCGGCTGTGGCTAGCCGCGATACAGAGATATTCGGCGTGCTCATTGACCGGCACGCCGCTGCACCGAACAGCGTCAGGGCCCGTCCTTCGGCGGAAGAATCGGAGCGGGCAGCGGCGCGAATTCGATATTGCCGGCTTCACCGGTCAGGAACGATAGATCGAGCGGACCGCCGCTCATCGGATCGCCGCCCGGCGCAGCCGTCGGGCGCAGTGTCGAGACATCGGAGGGTCCCTCAGGCGCAGGTTGTCCATTGCCGGATCCGTAATCGGCCGCGCGTCCACCCTGCGGATGGCCTTTCATGATCTCGTCGCGCGCCGCGGTCACCTTGTGGGCGAGCGCCGCGGAATAGGGCAAGCGATGGGCCCGCGGCTGACCGCTCGGAAGATTGGCCGCATCGAGTTCCTCGACCCAGATATGCACCGCGCCAGGATCGCGATCGAGCGGGTTCGGCTCAACGACCCGCGCCCACAACAATTGGAACTGCGACGGCAGCGGTGCGGGCGCCGACCAGCCGGCCAAGCCCTCGATGCGGAAAAACGCCACGCAGTAGTAGACGCTGGTGACAAGCACGGCCGCTGCTTTGAGCTTCCAGGAGACGCGGGCGCGCAACGCAATGACCAGCAACAACGCCGCCAGCAGCGCGTAGGCGATCGACAGACCCAGGATTTCCTTCTGCAATTCCATGGTCAGCCACTTTTGCTCGGCCGCCTGCGCAGTGTCTGCAGCAGCGATTTCTCGTGATGGTTGACATCGACGATGCCGCCGCCGGCGTCTATCGAGAAGCGGACGGCGGTGCGTTCGGTGCCCGCGCTTTGCATCATCATCTTGTCGTAGTGGACGACCTGAACCGTCGGATTGAGCTTCTCGACCTTCACCGAAACCGGCACGGGTTCGCGGCCCATCGCGATAAAATGATAGATATTCACGGTGTATTCGCCGGCGACGATGCCGCGGATGCTGACCGTCTCCTGGCGGATCGGCGACAGGACCTTGCGGCCGTTGACCAGAATGAAATCGTTGGCGCCACCGCGATCGTCGCGGTCGAGCAGCATGAATCCAGCCTCGCGCCGCCGATACCAGACCATATTGCCAAGCGGGTCCTGAACGAACATGTCGAAGTCATCAGGATGCTGGTCGGGCCAGGCCATCGTGACCAGGAATTCCGCCTTGCTGTCGATCTTGCCATCCTTTGCCTCGGGCGCGATGGCGAGCAATGCGACGAAGAACAGGAAGGCGAGGACCTGCAGCGCCTTGAACAGCATGACCGCGAACGGATCGAACGGCTCCTCCTGCGGCATGAGGTCATATTCGTCGATCATTCCGCCGCCTCAGGCCTGTTCTCCAGGATCGAAACGACGCGAACTTCCGTCAGCCCGACGGCGAAGGCAAACAGCTTCGCGGTCGCGTCGTCGAGCATGTAGTACTGGATCCGGACGAGGATGGAACCGACGAGACCGGCGAGCGTCGTGTACATGGCGACCGCCATGCCGTCGCTCATCAGATTCATCGAAGACCTGACCGTGCTGCGGTCGCTGGGATCTAACCCCGCAATCGGCGCCAGCATCATGATGAAGCCGATGATCGTGCCGAGCAGGCCAAGCTTCATCAGCGTGTCACTGGCGAAGGCGCCAAACTGGTTGGAGCCGCGTAGCCGGCTGGCCAGCCCGCGCAGCAGCAGCGTCTGATCGAGCTTCCGGGATCCCTGCAGGCGTGCCTTGACGGCAAGGTCGCGAATGTGGGCCGCGACCAGACCGGTTGGTAGCAGGCCGGCGCCTTCGACGACCACGGCGTCGCCGTCAAGATCGAGGCGACCCGATCCGGACGCGATCAATGCGCCGGTGCGGCGCGCCGCGTCGCCCTCGCGTGCGATCACGATCGTGCGCCACAGGCAGTGCAGCGACGTCGCGACATAGAGCAGAGCGATGATCGGCGAGAGATAGGTCCGATCGCCAGCGATCATCTGCCGAACGAGGCCGAAGCGCCACAACAGAAAGAACGCAAAAATCCACAGCCCGGTGAAGACCAGCCATCGCAACAGAGGCCCGCGGTCACCAAAAGAATCAAGATCGCCACTCGCCGTTGGCATCCGGACACCTCGACCCAAGAACCTGGACCCAAGAACCTCGACCTAAGAACCTCGACCCAAGAGAACGCCAACCTTCCACATGTCGCATGGGCAGGCAAACCGAATTCGTCAAATGGCGATTCAAGCTTCCGTTGGGCACAGGGTCTTTCACGGGCCATGCGCTATGTCGCTCATGCCGCGAGGCGTTCCGCATTTGCCCAAGAGAGAAGTAACTTTGTCCGAGAGAGAAATTTCGGGCCGTAAGTGCGGCACTCTAGCGTTGTGCCGTCGATGTTCCATACTTGCGCTGCGTCCGGGGCGGCCCTAGGTTCTGCTCCGGCGTGAACGTCGCGCCAAACTAGTTGGGAGGACCCCGAATGACTTGGAAGACTCCGAAGATCGTCGAAGTGTCGGTGGGCATGGAAATCAACATGTACGCCTGCGCATCGCGCAAGTAGACTGCATCGAAACGTTCTGCCCGGCTCTGGCTGCACTCTGCTGCTACGAGCCGTGGCAGGCGTCCGGTTCAAGATCTGGTCCGGCTCAAGATTTAGTCCGGCGCGAGATTTAGCCGGCTCAGTATTTCAGAACATCGGCTCGCGAAATTACGCAGCGCCCAACTCCCTTTGCATTGATCGGCTTGTGTCGAAAGTCTCGACGCCGTCAGGCTACTTGCAGAAGAAGCTTGGCATTCCATTTTCCCTCATTGGCGCCCTCGCGCCGGCATCGGCTGCCATGGCCGGAATTCAGGGAATAGGTCTTCCGATTCCTTGGCGGCCGCCACCTGCGCCATGCTAGGGTGCCGGCAGTGACGCCTCGTTCATTCCCGTCGTTTTCATTCGTGGCTCGTGGATGCCAATTCGTTCGAACACCTGCCGGGCGGTATTCGTCTGTCTCTCTGCGCTGCTTCCGGGTGGTGTTTGCGCGGAGGGCATTGATACCGAGCATCTGTTCGGCTTCATGATCGGCACGGATATCGGCAGTGTCGGCGAGCGCGAGCTGCAGAGCGAGACCACCGGACGATTTTCTAAGAATGGCGGAAAGTACCGCGCGATCGGGCAGGAATTCGAATTGGAATTCGTGCCTGCCAAAAATGTCCGCGTGGAGTTGGGAACCAGCTTTGCGTCCCATTATATCCGCGGCGTTCCCGGTCTGGAGGATCGGCGCCAGTTGTCGTGGGAAGGCGTGTCCTTGGACCTGCGCTACCGGTTTCTCGATCGGGACGCGGCCCCATTTGGCTTTACCGTCGCGGTAGAAAGCCACGGCAGCCGCATTGACGAGACCACGGCAGCGGCGGTGCGAAGCTACGGGGCGGGACTAACACTGGCGTTCGACCGCGAAATAATTCCGAACGTCGCCGTCGCTGCACTCAATCTGATCTACCAGCCGGAATGGACGCGCGTTGTCGGCACCGGAGCCGCAGAGCAGGAATCGACCATCGGTGCTGCGCTCGCCTTGATGGTGCAAACACGTCCGGGCTTTTTTCTCGGCGGCGAAGCCCGCTATCTCAGGCAGTATGAAGGGATCGGGTTGAAGGAATTCGAAGGCCAGGCGCTGTTTGTCGGGCCCACGGCCTATTTTCAATTGTCGCCGCGCTCACGATTGACCGCGGCCTGGAGCGTTCAGGCATGGGGACGTCCGGCCGGATCGAATGCGGCGCTCGACCTCGTCAACTTCGAGCGCCATCACGCGCGGCTGATTTTCGGCGTTAATTTTTGAGCCTGTGGGCCTGACTCGAGGTCGCCAGGTTGCCGGATTTTCACGGTGTGGTGAAACTTTTCGCTGCCTGCTACGTAGCTGTTTGTGTTATCTATTCAACGCACTAGCTCTGGGATCTCAGGCATGAATGCGATCGATCTGGTACTGACAGTGTGTGCCGTGCTGTCGCCGGCCACCTGCGAAGAGAGGCATCTGGTGTTTTCCTCGGATGTTTCCCCGCGGCAATGCGTCATGGCTGCGCAGCCCTATATCGCGCAATGGGTGGGCGAGCATCCGAAATGGACCGCGGTGAAGTGGCGCTGCGAATATCCGCGCCCCAACGACCGGGCGGATAAGGGCGAAGCTGCGCCCGCAGGCTGAAGCCATCGTGTCAGGGCGTCGCAAGGACTATTTGTTGCAGTCCTTTAAATCCTTGTCGGCAATCGAAAACACGGCATCCGCCTTGATTTCGATATCTCTCACCAGACATTGCCTTGCGTCGGGATAGCTCACCTTGGCATCGTAGCGTCCCGGCTCCACGCCGGTGATGCGCAGGCGTTCGTCGTGGTCGACCTCCTTGTCCTTGTCGTTCAGGGTCAGATTAGGTCCCCAGGCGTCCTTCCCGGCCGGCGATAGCTGGAAACCCGATATTGTCGAGGTGGTCAGGTTCCAGAGCCGGATGCCCTTGCCCTTGCTCTGCGCGGCGAGTTCGCCGGCGCCCACCGACAACAGCACGACCAAGGCCAGTATCCATCGCATCATCAGATTCTCCCGCGGCAAACCTCAAGCGCTTGCTACCTTATCAGACGTTTCCGGTTTTTCGCCGCCTCGAAATTTTCTGGTGCCTTCGCTGAATGAGGTCAAGCACCTATCAGGCATCCCGCTCGGTGAGACCGCCGTCGATCCGCCGCATGATGTCCGACTTGATTGCAGCGATCTCGGCGTCGCCCCGCGCGCGACGGGGCGTGCCGATGGGCAGCTCGGCAACAACCCGCGCCGGTCGCGGCGACAACAGGAACAGTCGGTCGCCGAGACGGGCCGCATCCTCCACGTCATGGGTGACCAGCAGCGTCATTACGGAACGGCCGTCGACCAGCATGGCAATCTGATCGCGCAGACGGACGGCGAGGGCGTCATCGAGCGAGGCCAGCGGTTCGTCGAGAATGAGGAAATCCGGCTCGATGGCGAATGCGCGGGCGAGCGCGACGCGCCGGGCAAGGCCGAGTGATAATTCGCCGGGGAAATGCTTGCGATGCGCGCCCAATTCCAGAATTTCGAACAGCGCTGAAAGCTTCGCCTCGTCGGCCAGAGGTGCGACAAGCCGCACGTTTTCCTCGACCGATCGCCATGGCAGCAGTCGCGGTTCCTGGAACACGACGCCGATCCGTGCGCCGGCGGGACGCACGACGCGCCCTTGAAAGTCGTGGTCGAGGCCGGCGAGAATCCTCAGCATGGTGCTCTTGCCGCAGCCGGATGGGCCAACGAACACGCCTACCTCTCCTGCATCGAGCGCAAAGGCCAGGCCGGCGATCACCTCGTGCTGTTCGCCCGCCGCGTTCCTGAATTTCTTGCTGGCGATGTCGACGTCAAGCCGCACGGGGGCGCCACCGGGATAGCCGGGCCTCAAATGGCTGCACCAGCAGGGTTTCGATGACGAGCACGACCGCCGCGAAACTCAGTGAATAGGCCAGCAGAAGCGGGATGTCGAACAACTGGAACGCCACGCCAATCTCGAAGCCAACGCCGTTCGGGCGTCCAAGCAACTCCGCAACAAGGACGATCTTCCAGACCAGGGAAAGTCCCGATCGCGCAGCGGCTGCGATATAGGGCGCCAGTTGCGGCAATATGACGTGCCGGAACGTCCTTGCACGCGGCAACGCGAATACTGTCGCCATTTCGTCGAGCGCCGCGTCGAGTGCCCGCGCTCCCTCACGCAGCGTAACGACGGCGGTCGGCAGCTTGTTGATGGCAATAGCCGCTATTGCGGCGACTTCGGTCAATCCGGCCCAGATGTAGGCGAGCACGATGACCACGAGCGCCGGCAGATTGAGCAGCAGGATCAGCCAGGGATCGCCGAGCCGATCGGCAAGCCGCACCCGGCCCATCAGGTAACCGATGGCGGCACCCAGCGTCATCGCCAGGGTGAAGGCGAGCGCCACGCGCGCCAATGTCACGCCGAGATTGAGGAACAAGGCACCCGACTTCGCTTCCACAAGCATGGCCGCGAGCACGGTGGGCGGAGGCGGCAGCTTCGCATCGCCGGCGAGCAGCGAGGCGATCCACCAGGTTGCGAAAAACACGGCGAATGAAACCAGACGCGGCACCTCAGTCTCCCGGAATCGCGTGATAGAAAGTGCCGGAAGCGAGTTCCGGCGCCGCCCCGACCAGTTCGCGGCCACCGATTCCAGCCAGCACGCGGTAGAGGATGCGCGCGTCGGCTTCCTCGTCGGCGATCGGGCGACGTGGAATTCCCTCCCGATAGCGATCGCGATAGACGCGGAGCGTTGCGGTGTCGGGGGCGCCGGTCAGCGGCGCAATTTTCTCCCACTCGGCATCCGAGGTCGATAGGATCTCTTTCGCCATGCGGGTCATGGCGATAAAGCGGGCCACTGTGTCCTGGTTGGCGTTCGCCCATGCTTCGTCGAAGACGTAGCCGATCATCGCGGTGCGGCCGGTGGCGCCAAGCTTCGGCAGCAGATCCTCAACGCCGGCGACGCGGCGGAAGCCTTTGGCTTCCAGCACGGCGCAGAAATTCCAGTAGTTCATGGTGGCATCCATTTCCCCACTGAGCGTCTTTGCCGTCAGCAGCGGCGGCGCGCCGTAAGCGATGGTCGCCTCCGACTTCAGGTCGATGCCGCCCTGTTTCAGCCACGCTTGCAACAGCAGCCAGTTCTTGTCGATCGGGCCGCCGGCAACCGCGAGCTTGCGGCCTTTAAGGTCGGCCAATGTCTGGATTGGCGATGCGGCCGGTACCATGACGGCGCCGAGCGCGCTCGAATAGGGATAGAATGTCAGCTTGGCGCCAAGGGTGCGTTCGCGCGATACCCACAGCCAGTCGGAGACAATGATGTCGGCGTTCCCGGCGCGTAACGCGATCTTGCCCGCCTCGGGGCTCGCAAGCTCAACAACCCCCACCGAGAGATTGGCCTGTTTGTCGAGACCATGGGCGCGGATCACGGCAAGTTCCCAGGCGAATGTTCCGGTTTTTTGCACCGCAACCCGCACGGTCTCAGCGCTGTGGCATGTACCGACCTGCGCAAAGGACAAAATAACCGCAGCCAGCAGCATGCGAATGCAAATTGTCATGGTGAGCCGTTTCCGCGAGCATCTTTTCAGCGGGACCGTCATAGCATAGCTTCCACGCTTCGTAGCGGGAGGAAGATCATGGCAGCTGTCGGATCGGTACGACGTATTGTCGCCGCGTTGTCAGTGTTGACGGCGGCGACAACGATGGCGCGGGCCGAAGTGATCAACGACTATCCGACGTCGGCGCGCGCCGAATACGTCTTTGGTTGTCTCAAGGCGAATGGCGAGACGCGGCAGGCGATCGAACAATGCTCCTGCTCGATCGATATCATCGCATCGATCATACCTTACGAGCGCTATGTCTCGGCCGAAACCGTCCTCAGCATGGCGCAGGTCCGGGGCAATCTGGGCGGGCAGTTCCGCACGTCAGAGCAGGCCGCGGGCGCACTCAATGATCTCAGGCGCGCACAGGCCGAAGCGGAAGTGAGATGTTTCTAGAGGTAGCCCCGACGCGCGGGCGATATTGGCTTACCGCGTTGCGTCAGATCCCGGAATCGTCGACCTTCCATTCCTTCTGGAATACGTGGCCTTCGGTATCCCTGGCTTCGGCACGGAAGCGCGTCGCGCCGTTCGAAACATAGGTAAAGCGGATATTGGGATCTTCCGAGATCGAGATTCCGCCTTCCATCGCCAGCACCAGGCTATCGTCCTGCCACAGCCGCAACTGGTCGACGAAGAAGGCCGGGATGTAGAGCTGGGTCACCTGATCCATCTGCAGGCCGGAATGGCTCGGATGACCGATCATGATCTGCGCCTCGCGGGTGCCGCTGGCGGGACCCTGGCCAGATCCTTGACCAGCACGTCCTTCACCAGCCCGCGCGAACTGGCGGTATCGCATCTGCCCCAGGCGGTTCTTGGCTTCGTCGGCGACCTTGGTGGCCGGTGCGGAACAGCCGCCGGAGGCCTTCACATAAGTCTTCGTCATATAGAGCTTGCCGTCGCTCAGTTCGGCCACGGCATGAACATCGGTATAGTTGTTGACGCGCACGCGCGTCGAGATTTCCGTCACATTGGCGTCCGGCCCCAGTTCGAACTTTGCCGCCATTGGCGCCGGATTCTGGTCGATCACCAGCGTGATTCTCAACACGCGGCGGCTGTCGCCAGGCGGGAGCTTGGTGCGCAGGGTGACGGGAACGATCGCCGCATCCTCGGCGCGGTACGGCATCTCGATGGCGATCACGTCTGCGCCGTCGTTCATCGGGCGATTGTTGAAGATGTCCTGAACCAGTCCCGGCCACGGATCGTTGGCCTCGGGCGTTGCCGCAGGCGCAACGCGCGCGCCGGCGAGCATGACGCTCAGGAGGCTGGCGATGCAGAGCAGGTGGAAACGACGTCCGGGCATGGCGGCACCCCTTCGCTGGGATGGAACGTAACGCCGTCAATATACGGCATCGGGCGGGCTATTCCCATTCAATTTCCGAGAATGCAGATGTTGCATTGCGTGCATTGTAGTCGTCGAACAGTTGCCACCGCGGTCGCTCGCCAGCCGCGGCGGTGTCGGCGGCGACCGTGATCGGGGCGCCGCGGGCGACCAGCTTGCGAACATCCGCCGCCAGCGTTTCGAGGTAACGGCGTTGGTCGGCGAGGGCGCCCGGCCATTCGCTCACAGGTCCGTGACCGGGAATCACGCGTTGCGCGGGAAGCGCGCCGAGTTCGTCGATCACGGCGAGCCATCCGCGAATACTGCCGTCCAGCACCGGAATGTGGCCAAGGAACACCAGATCGCCCGCGAACAGGGTTTTGGTTTGCTCGTCGAACACGGTGACGTCGTTGTCGCTGTGCGCCGCCGGCCACGACTTCAAGGTCAGGGTTCGCGAGCCGAGATCGAGTTTGATCGTGCCATCGACAAGGAGCGTGGGCGGTATCATGCGCACGCCATCCAGGGACTGCGCGCCCATGATCCGGCGAAATGCGTCGAGATAGAATGGTCCGCGCGCCGCCAGCGCGCGCGGCAGGTTCCGATGACCGACGAACTCGGTTCCATCGCCTGCGAACGCGGCGCCGCCAAAGACATGGTCCGGATGGCCGTGTGTGTAGATGACATAGCGGATCGGCTTGTCGGTTCGCGCACGGATCGCCGCAAGCAGCCGCTGGCCCTCGCGAACGCTCCCCCCGGTGTCGATCACCGCCACCGCGCTCTCGCCGATGATGAATCCGATATTCGCGGTCGCGCCTTCGTTCTCGCCCGTCATCAGCGCGGTCTGGCCCTGGTGCACGAATATTCCGGGAGCGACTTCGCTCACAGGCAATTCTTGCGCCTTCGCCTGCGCTAGGGTGGACGTCGCGAAAACCACAAGCAAGGCAAGAACCGAAACGCCATGAGCCATGTTTCTGCCTCAGTCCCGTCCGGAAGCGATCTCGGGTTTCGTCGAGCTGGTTTGCGTCGCAGCATGCAACGCAAATCCAGCACGGGGATATTCCTGTTGCACGCTCTGGCACGCTGAGCAATTGATGGATAGCGGGCGTTCGATCAAGAAGGGAATGCATGATGACAGATTGGGGACAACGCCGCCGCTTGCTGGTCTCGCTGCTCGCGATCACAGCAATATTCGCCGGTCGCGATATCGCCGGAGCGCAGACCAACGACAGCACCGACCTGTCCATCGAGCTCATCGATCCCAAGGTGCTAAGGGTTTGCGCCGACCCGCGCAATTTGCCGTTCTCGAACGACAAGGGCGAGGGAATCGAAAACAAGCTCGGTGAGCTGTTCGCCGAAAAGCTGCAGAAGAAGCTGGACTATGCTTACTATCCGCAGGCGGCCGGCTTTGTCCGGATGACGCTTGCCGCGCATCGTTGCGACGTCATCTTGGGCTATCCGCAAGGCGACGACCTGGTGCAGAGCACCAATCCCTACTACCGGACCGCCTACGCGCTGGTGGTCAAGCAAGGCAGCGGCCTTGACGATGTCGCGGCGCTGGGCGACGCACGCCTGAAGGGCAAGCATATCGGCATTGTTGCCGGCACGCCGCCCGCCACCAACATGACCGCCAATGGTCTGATGGCCGAAGCCAAGTCCTATCCGCTGATGGTCGATACGCGGATCGATTCATCGGCAGAAGTCATGATCAAGGATCTTACGTCGGGGAAGATCGACGCCGCCATTCTGTGGGGACCGCTCGCGGGCTTTTACGCCAAAAAGGCAAACCCGCCGCTTCATGTCACGCCGCTTGTCAAGGAAACCACGGGGCCTCGGCTCGTCTATCGCATCGGCATGGGCGTCCGGCCGGCCGACCAGAACTGGAAGCGGATGCTCAACCGTCTGATCCAGGAGAACCAGCCGGCCATCAACAGGATACTGCTCGACTTCGGCGTTCCCTTGCTCGACGAGAATGACCGGCCGATCGGCGCGGAGACGGCGAAGAAGTCGCCGTGATACGAACGCTGGCGTGCGTGGTCGTTGCGACCTTTGCCCTCGCAGCGAGCGTGTTCGCGCAGCAGAACGTGCCGGAGCCGGACGGATATCGCACGGATAATTATCGCGCGGCTGTTCCTGCGACCCTCGCCGGCGTACGCGTCCTTACGACGGCAGAGGCCGAAGCGATCTGGCGCGCAGGCAGCGGTGTTTTTATCGACGTGCTGCCGCGTGCGCCGAAGCCGCCAAATCTTCCCGGCGGCACGGTCTGGCGCGACAAGCCGCGCTTCAACATCCCCGGCAGCATCTGGTTGCCCGATACGGGGTACGGCAAACTGGCAGAGCCAACCGAGGCCTATCTGCGGCGCGGGCTCGAGCGGGTGTCTCATGGCAACAAGGCCGCGTTGCTGGTGATCTATTGTCAGGAAAATTGCTGGATGTCGTGGAACGCGGCGAAACGGGTGCTGTCCTACGGCTATCCCAATGTGGCCTGGTACCCGGACGGAACCGAAGGATGGGAGCACGCCAACCTGCCGGTCGTTGAATCACAGCCTGAACCCAGAACGGATGAGGAAGGGCGACCGCAGCGATAGCGCAATACGTCATCCTGAGGTGCGAGCGTAGCGAGCCTCGAAGGATGGGCCCCGGGCGCTGCTCATCCTTCGAGGCGCGCAAGAGCGCGCACCTCAGGATGACGCGATTAGGGTAGCAGCCATCGCTACTCGATCTCCTGCTGGATCATGCGGCCAAGCGCGAACAACCGCTGGTCGATCGCGGTGGGCACCTCGCAGACGAATTTGACCACGCGCTGCCGGTCTTCGAAGATCCGGGTTTGCCAGACCATTTGATTGCTGAGTTCGTCGATCTTGGCTTGATCGGGCGGGGACGCACTCTGCAGGGCATGCAGTGCGGACACGTCGGACCGGATCTTGTCCGCGGCCTCGCGCTGCTTGCGGGTGATCCGTTCCAATCCGTTCATGACCGACGCGCGCTGCGCGTTGAGGCTGTCGAACAGGCCGGCGAACAGGAGCTTGCCTGTCGTGGCCTTGTCGGTCGCCGGGCTGCCAAGAAACTCCGTGATCAGCTTCTGGGCTTCGTCGAGCGAAGTCCGTCTTGCGGCCAGCCTCGCTACCTGCGCGCTGACCTTGGCATCGTCCTTCCATTTGTCCTTGACGTCGTCGAGCGGCGGACCGGCCCACACCGCGGTGAGCGAAATTTCCGGCACCTTGGCCTGGGTGCACGGCCAGTCCGGATAGCGCGGATCGGCGGCCAAGCCGGCCTCGGTCGATGCCGCGACAAGGAAGAGCGTTCCGATTGCGATCTGCCATCTCATGTTTTGCCTCCGGCAGATCATGCTTCGCCTCCGGCGGGCCCGCGGCGAACCAGGCCGCGTGATGGATCATAGGCGTATATCGCACCGATCATGAAAGCCGTTGTGCAGCAAACCACGACGGCTAGCGAAATCCAGTTCATCTGTCCATACAGCGCAAAGCGTATCAGTTCGACGGCGTGCGTAAACGGATTGAACAGGCAGACATAATAGAGCAAGGGGCTTCCTTCCTGCACCCGCCACAGCGGGTAGAGCGCCGATGAAGCAAAGAACATCGGGAAAATCACGAAGTTCATCACGCCGGCAAAATTCTCGAGCTGCTTGATGCCGGAGGAGATCAGCATGCCGAGCGCACCGAGCATCAGGCCCGAAACGACCAGCGCCGGCAGCACCGTGAGATAGCCGATCGGCGGCGGCGCGATATCCCAGAACCACGCGATCAACAGGAAGGCGTAGACCTGGAGCAACGAGACCGCGGTTCCCGCAACCAGCTTGCAGAACAACAGATACCAGCGCGGCAACGGGCTCACCAGCAGGGTGCGCATATTGCCCATCTCGCGGTCGTAGACCATCGAGAGCGACGACTGCATGCCGTTGAAGAGCTGGATCATCGCCATCAATCCCGGCGCGATATAGACCTCATAGAGAATGTAGGTTTCGTATGGCGGGATGATGGAAATGCCGAGGACCTGACGAAAGCCCGCGGCGAAGATGAACAGCCACACCAGCGGCCTGACCAGCGCCGAAACGAAACGTTCGCGCTGGTGCACGAAGCGCAGCGCCTCGCGCCACACGATGCCGTTCAGGCAGGTGACATATTGGCCGAGCGAGAAGCCGCTGTGGTGTCGGTTGACGGTCACGGAGCTCATGGCGCGGGGCTCCCGGGATCCACCGCAGCGCCGGTCAAGCGCATGAATGCGGAATTGATGTCGCGGGCGCCGGCGTCGGCGATGATATTGTCGACCGGGCCATGCGCAAGAACCCGGCCCTGGTGCAGGACCACGAGGTCGTCGCCGGGCGCGATCTCGTCAAACAAATGGGTGGCCCATAGCACGCCGATATCCTGCTCGATCACGAGCTGCCGGACGTGGCCGAGAATGTCGGCGCGGGCCTTGACGTCGAGCCCGACGGTCGCCTCATCAAGCAGCAGCAAGCGCGGACGATGCAGCAGGGCGCGCGCGATTTCCAGCCGCCGCATCTGGCCGCCCGAGAGGTCGCGAACCTTGCTGCCGGCGCGGTCCGCAAGGGCGATGCGCGTCAGCACTTCGTCGCTGCGCAGCCGTGCCTCGCGCTTGGCGATGCCATGCAGGGCGGCGTGATAGAGCAGGTTTTGCGTCACCGAGAGATCGAGATCGAGCGTCCGTGACTGGAACACCACGCCGAGCAGCCGCAGCGCTTCGCCTGGCGCAAGGCTGATGTCGTGGCCGAAAATGCCGATGCGTCCGGCCTGGGTTCCGAACAGCCGCGTGATCAGCGCGAACAACGTGCTCTTGCCGGCGCCATTGAGGCCAAGCAGCGCCGTGAAGCTTGCCGGTGCAACCGCGAAGCTGACGTCGATCAAAGCGCGCCTTGTGCCGTAGGAATGGCTGATGCCCTCGATCGACAATGCGGGCGTTGCCGCGGGATCGCCCCGGGGACGAGGGGCCGGCGGTGCGGGTCCTGTGCTGTGTGCGTCGATCGCTGTCATGGTTGAGCAAACGTAATCCCCCAGGGCAGCTCGCCGACCTGGATTGTCTTGATCACCTTTTGCGCCGACACGTCGATGACAGAGACGTCGTTTGAAACACCGTTGGTCACCAGCAGATATTTTTCGTCCGGGGTGAAGGCCATGTGCCAGACCCGCTGGCCGACCAGAAGATATTTCGTGACCTTGTGCGTGGTGGCATCGACGACGGCAACGCGGTTGGCGGGGCCGAGCGCAATGAAGCCGGTCTTGCCGTCCTTGGTGATGCCGATGCCGACCGGCTGGATCGCCTCGCGCCGCAGGCCGGGAATGTTAAACTCGATCTTGCCCGTGATGGTGCGCTTGGCGGGGTCGAGGATGGAAACGGTGCCGCCGATCTCCGACGATACCCACAATTCGGAGCTGTCGCGCTTGAACTCGGCATAGCGTGGCCGCGCATCGACCAGCACGTTGGCGACGATCTCGCGCGTCGCGGTGTCGATGAAATGCGCCATGTTGGTGGTTTCGGACGTATTGATCAGGATCTTGCCGTCCGGGCTGAGGGCCATGCCCTCGGGCTCGACGCCGACCTGGATGTCACCCAGGCGGACGCGCTTTTCGAGGTCGATGATGGTTACCGTGTTGTCGTTCTCGTTGGCGACATAGAGGAGTTTGCCGGCGGCATCCTGGGTGAACAGTTCCGGATCGGGACCGGAGGGCAGGCTGTCCACCACCTGATGGGTCGCGGTGTCGATCACTTCGATCTTGTCGTCATCGCCGACTGCGACCAGCACGAATTTGCCGTTCTTGGTGAATTCGATACCGCGCGGGCGCTGACCGACCTTGATGGTATGGGTGACGATCCATTTGTCGGTATCGATCACCGATACCGTGTTGCTTTTCTCATTCGATACATAGGCGACGAAGGCCAAGGCGGGGCTGGTGGCCGCGAGCCACACCGCCATTCCGGAGAGCAGACACCGACGCCACATCCGCTATTCCCCCGTTTTCAGTTCAGTTTGCATTTGGTTTCGGGCCGGTCGACGCCGAGTGTGTCGAGTTCGGAGTATTGATGCAAGAAACCCTCCTGCGGCGAAACCGAGACGACCATGCGGCCGTCGACCAGCAGGATGGGCTGGCGAAGCTGCAGGTTCCAATCCCGCAGCGTCAGCCGCTGTCCCTTGAACGCGGCAACCGAAAAATCCGGTTTCTTGAGAAATTCAAACACCGTTTTCGGGTCGCCGGAGTTGGTGCGCGACGTGGCTTCGCCGATCATGCGCGCGGCGGTCCAGGCCTGCATGTCCCGCGCCGTCATGCGCCGCGAATTCAATTTGACGAAGCGGTTCTGGATCTGGATCGCACCCCACTGATCGTGCGCCGCGTCCCAGCTTGTCGGCACAAGGCCTGCCGAGCCGGCGATCGGCCGCGGGTCCCAGGTCCGGTAGGGCAGATAGGATGCAAACACTTCGCTTTCGTCCGCCGCGACGAGGACGTCATAGGCCGGCGCACCTTGCGTAAACACAGGCATTTGACGCTGGATCAGGGTTACACCGCTGTCGGTGCGCCGCGCGCCGCCGGTATCCTCGAAGACCTTTTCCTGAACGATCTTGGCGCCAAAGCGGGCCGCTGCGCGCCGCAGCGCATCGGCGTAAAGCTTGTCGGCTTCATGTGAGCCGACCACCAGCAGCCAGCGCTTCCACTGCTTCCACACCAGATACTGCGCCAGCGCGTCGGCGAGCATCGAGCGGGTCGGGGCCACATGGATCACGTTGGCGCGGCAATCCTGCTCGCGTAGCCGGTCGTCGATCGCTCCGGCGTTGAGCAGCACGGTTTTGCGATCGCGCAGTGCATCGGCCGCCTTTAGCAGCGCGTCGGCAGGCAGATCGGCGATGATGATGCCATTGCGGTCGGCGAGGGCCGTCGCCGCCTTGGCGACGTCCTCGCCATCTTTCAGGCGAATTTCCTCGAGGAAGAAACGCTGGTTGAGGAATTTTCCGGTGGTGTTGTTGTCCTCGATCGCCAGCCGCGCACCGGCGATGCCGTCATTTTCCGACGGTTGCTCGACAAGGGACAGTTTCGATTTGATGCCGGCCTGACCGAGATAGCCGACGCGGATGTCGATCGGGTCGGCCGCGAGCGCGGAACTGGCCACGAAACTTAGTCCGATTGCGCCGATCAACCATCGGATCATGGACGCTCCCTGAATTCTCCTCCTCGACTTGACGACGATGGAGGGATACTTGTCCCGCAAGCACACGCGGCTTGAAACTTGACTGAATTGTTCTAGCTTGCAAGTCCGCATTTTGTCGTTGCTTGGACGTCGACGTGAGGGATCACGATCATGAGAGCGCAGTTTGTCTTTGCCGCGCTGATGCTGCTGGTGTCGGTGCCGGCACGTGCCGATCCGCCGAAGCTCGCGATTTTCGATTTCGAGCTGCTCGATACCAGCCTCGAAGGCGAGATGAGGGGACCTCAGGCCGACGAGCATGATCGACTGATCCGCATCAGCGATCTGGTACGCCGGCAGTTGACGAAATCCAGCAGGTTCGAGCTTCTGGACATCTCGCCGGTGAAAGCTGCGGCTGAGGGCAGCAATCTGCAGGCATGCGGCGGTTGCGACGTCCAGTATGCGCAGCGCATCGGCGCGGATCTCGTCATCACCGGTGTCATGAAGAAGATCTCGACCCTTATCCTCAACCTGACCATCTTCGTGCGCGACGCCCACACCGGACAGCTCATCACGGCGATGAATGCCGATTTTCGCGGCAACACCGATGAATCCTGGACGCGTGCGACCAACTATCTCGTGCGCAACCGGTTGCTGGCGCCCAATTACGGCAGGCCCCAGCCCTGATGAACTGCGCAAAATTTTCAGGCTTTCAGGCGCGCGGCGTGCCAGCGCAGATGATCGCCCATGAAGCTGGAGATGAAGAAATAGCTGTGGTCGTAACCGCCCTGGCGGCGCAACGTGAGCGGAATGTTCGCCTTCTCGCAGGCGCTTTTCAGCAGTTCGGGGCGAAGTTGCTCGGCGAGAAATGAATCGGCGTCGCCATAATCCACCAGTAGATCGGAGAATCTGGCGCCGTCCTCGATCAACGCCACCGCATCATGTTTACGCCAGGCCTGCCTGTCGCCGCCGAGATAGCCTCCCAGCGCCTTGATGCCCCACGGTACCTGTGAGGGTGCGACGATCGGCGCAAAAGCGCTGGCGGCGCGGTATCGGTCGGGATGGCGCAGTGCGACGGTCAGGGCGCCGTGGCCGCCCATGGAATGGCCGAGGATGGATTGCCGCCCGGCATCGACCGGGAAATTCGCGGCGACCAGTTTCGGCAGTTCTTCGGTGACATAGCTCCACATCCGGTAGTTACGCGCGAATGGCGCCTGCGTTGCGTCGACATAAAAGCCGGCGCCGAGCCCGAAATCATACGCACCGGCGGGATCGCCGGGCACCTTGTCGCCACGCGGGCTGGTGTCCGGTGCGACGAACACCAGTCCGAGGTCAGCGCAGGCACTGCGGAACTCACCCTTTTCCGTGACGTTGGCGTGCGTGCAGGTCAGTCCCGACAGATACCAGACCACCGGCAGCCTTGCGCCATTCTGATGGGGAGGGACGTAGACCGAAAATGTCATGTCGGTGCCGGTCTCGGCGCTGGCGTGCTTGTAAACGCCTTGCGTGCCGCCATGCGATTTGTTGAGCGAAACCGTCTGAACTGTCATGAACTCTCCGTTGCCGTGCCGCGTCGCGCCGTCTTTAGGCCACGCCGTTGTCGATGGCCAACCGCACCAGTTCGGCGGATGTGCGCACGCCGAGTTTGTGGCGCATGATCGAGGATGTATTGGCGACGGTCTTGTAGGAGGAATGGACCAGCCACGCGATTTCGGACAGGCATTTTCCTGCGCTGAGCAGGCGCAGTATCTCCATCTCGCGCGCCGTCAGTTTTGAAAGCGGGCTCTTTGCGTATGAGGGGCCGGCGAATGCAATGCTTTGCGCAATCGCCGGCGGCAAATAGACGCCGCCCTTTGCTACTTCGCGGATGGCGTCAACAAGATCCTGGGGATCCCCGGTCTTGGAGACAAAACCCTTGGCGCCGACGTCGATGGCGCGCGCGGCGAATACCGGGTCATCGTTCATGCTGAACATGATGATGCGCGCCGACGCATCGCGCCCGAGCAGGCGTCGCGCCAGTTCGAAACCGGACACCGTCGGCAGGTTGATGTCGAGCACGCAGATATCCGGATGCAGCTCGCCGAACACGCGCTCGCCGCTCTCCGCGTCGGAGGCTTCCACGACATCGATCTCCGGCTCGTCCGCGAACAGGGCACGACAGCCTGAAGCTACGATGCGATGATCATCTACGATCAGAACGCGCATTGGCATTGGTCCCGAATAGCCCCGTCAATCCCGTTGTGCACCGCATCAGGTGAAACACCGGCGCAGACTTCGGGGCGATACCTGCCGTCGATGGTCATGCAACCCGGGCGATGTTGCTATACGTTTCGATTAGATAGACGCGTGTTTTATCTGTCAACGCTCCCATCAATAGGAAATCGAAGGCGATTTCGCTCTCGGACTAAGCGACTTCACTCCTGGACAAATGATATGTGGCAAAAGCTTTCCTTGCGCGCCCGGATCAACCTGTTGCTCGCGCTCGTCCTCACGCTTGGTCTGGCCATCAATGTTGCGCGGCTTGTGCTCGAGGCCGGGCCCCGGGTTCAGGCTGAAGACCAAAGTGTCATACGGTTGGCGCGCGAGTTCATCGATACGATCGTTGCAGGACTAAAAGAGGCGCCGGATCCAGAGGCGCGACTGAACCAGATCGTTCACGACCTCAACAAGCTGCGCCACGTCAGCATCACACGACAGAGCGAAGCCATCGCTAGATCCGGGATCGCGGACAAGCCGGACGACAATCCCGACGCACGCTCGCCGCCGGCATGGTTCGTCCGGCTTGTTCACCCCGAACAAACCACCGTGAAGGTGCCGATTTCGATCAGGGGAAAACCGGACGCGCTGCTGATCACGTCGCATCCAAACGACGAGGTAGCCGAGATCTGGGACGGGATATTCACCCAACTCCTGGTCGGCGCCACGATTGCGATCGTTCTTTTCCTCATTACCAGCAGGGTCGTTGGCAAAGCACTCGCGCCGATCCAGACGCTTTCCGGAGCGATGGCGAAGATCGAGGCCGGCGGTTACGACACGCGCGTGAAACCGGACGGGCCGCCGGAACTCGTTGCCATTTGCGACAAGTTGAATCACCTTGCGGCCACTCTGGGCGATGCGGTTGAGGACAAGCGGCGCCTCGCCGAGCGCGTCGTCTCGCTGCAGGATGTCGAACGCAAGGAAATTGCCCGCGAACTGCACGATGAATTTGGACCCTATCTCTTTGCTTTGCGGGTACATGCCAGCGCGCTGACGCGGATTGCGGATGCGGGGGACCCGAACGGGGAGGCCACCCGAAGGCACGGCAGTGCCATATTGGAACATCTGAATGCCTTGCAGGCGTCCAATCGCCGGGTTCTTGAAAAATTGCGCCCGGTGGGACTGACGGAACTCGGCCTACGCGAGGCGCTCGGGGCGCTGCTGCGCCTGTGGGGGGAGTCGCATCCCGAAGTCGCTATCGAAACGGCGATCTCGCCGTCCTTGGGCGACACCGGCGAGACGGCTGATCTGACGATCTACCGCACCATCCAGGAAGCGCTGACCAATGCCTTTCGCCATGCCGGCGCCACCAGCATCAAGGTAAGCGTTGAACCGGCCGAACTTCCTGTGGGGCTTGCGCGTACCGGCCGCGGCGGCGCCCTGGTGCGGGTTCGTGACAATGGCAACGGACTGGGGCCCGATCACAAGCTCGGCTTCGGGCTAACCGGCATGCGGGAGCGCATTCTGGCGCTGGGCGGCTCGCTTACGATTGCATCAGGGGATAGCGGCGTAACAGTCGAGGCCCTGGTTCCCCGGGACGTGGGGCGCTAGCTTCTTTTTGGACGCGTTTTCTTCACGCGAACCGTGTCCACTTCTCTGGAAAACGCTCGAGTTCGGGAATTTTTCCCGAACCCGTTCGGGACGTTTTGAATGGTGCGCAACTTTTTTGACGCCCGTAAGATCGTCCGCGGCGTACCGGCAGACACCAATGCAGCCGGATTGGGATGGGACGAAGTAAAATGGGCGCGCGATTCCTGTTTATCGGGACAATATCACTGTGTCTGGTTCCCGGGAGTGACTGTGCTCAAGCCCAGGACGCGCCCGGTGCGACCGAGGTCTTACCCGCCATCGAGGTGGTTTCGCCGGGGACAGCTGCCAGGCCCGCACGCAACAGAAATGCGCCGCGGGCGACCAGGAACGTCCGCAGGGTTTTCGTCTATCCGACCGCGCCCACGCCGACGGCCGGTTCCGGAATGGATGTCGACAAGGTGGCGGCAAGCGTCAACGCGGTGGGGGCCGGGCAGATTGCGCGCACCGGCTCGCTGAACATCGCGGACGCATTACAGCAACAGGTGCCGGGTATCATCATCAGTGATACGACCGGAAATCCGTTTATGCCTGACATACAGTTTCGGGGTTTCGTCGCATCTCCAGTCGCCGGAACGCCTCAGGGACTGGCGGTTTACCAGAACGGCGTGCGCGTCAACGAAGCGTTCGGCGACACCGTCAACTGGGATTTGATCCCGACGGCCGCGATCAGGTCGGTCACCGTCGTCACCAACAATCCCGCCTTTGGTCTCAATGCGCTTGGCGGCGCCGTCAACGTCCAGATGAAGGATGGCTTCAACTATCGCGGCGCCGAAATCAACACGATGGGCGGTTCGTTCGGACGCATCCAGAGTTCGGCGCAGTATGGCAAGCAGGTCGACAATTTTTCCGTCTATGGCGCGCTCGAAGGCGTGCGTGACAACGGCTTTCGCAATTTTTCGGAGTCGGCCATTCGCCGGTTCTACGGCGATGTCGGCTACCGGACCGATAGCAGTGAATTTCACCTCAACGTCGGCTTAGCCAAGAACAATTTCGGCGCGGCTGCGACGGTGCCGGTTGAACTGCTGCAGAATTACTGGGGCGCCACCTACACCACGCCGCAGACGACGTCCAACCAGGTTGCCTATGCCAATCTGACCGGAAAGGTCGAGGCCACGCCGACCTGGACGATCGAAGGTTCGGCGCGCGTCCGCGCTTTCAGGCAAAAGACGGTCGATGGCAATCCGACCGAGACGGAGCGATGCGGTGCCGATCCGGGGCTGCTTTGCTTTAACGATGACGACGTGCCGGCGAATGGCCTGAACGGCGTCCAGCTCGCCAATCCCTTCCCCGACAATGCCGTGCTGGGACAGATCGACCGAACCACAACACGTTCGGTCACGACCGGGGCAACCCTGCAGGCAACCAATACCGACCAGCTGTTCGGGCACAACAACCAGTTCATGGTTGGCGCCAGTATCGACTCCGGTGTCACCCGCTTCGGGGCCAGCGCGGAACTCGGAACCATCGGTTCAAATTACGTCGTCAATGGCAGCGGCATCTATCTCGGGCCATCCGGCGAGCCGATCTCGATCGGCCCGGTTTCGCTTCGCGCCACCAACCGGTACACCGGGCTCTACGCGTCAGACACGCTCGACGTGACCGATAGATTTTCGATCACGGGCGGCGGCCGGTTCAACCATGCGCATATTAAGCTGGAGGATCAGATCGGTACGGCGCTCAACGGCGAGCACACGTTTACCCGCTTCAACCCGATGATCGGCGGCACCTACAAGATCACGCCCGCCTTGACGGCTTATGCCGGGTATTCCGAAGCCAATCGTGCGCCGACCCCGCTGGAACTCGCATGCGCCGACCCCTTGCGCCCCTGTCTCATTGCAGCATTCCTCATCGCCGACCCGCCGCTGAAACAAGTCGTGTCCCGCACCATCGAGGCAGGCTTCCGCGGAACGTCGGAGCTCAATATCGGAACCTTGAGTTGGAAAGTTGGTGCGTTCCGTGCCACCAATGCCGATGACATCCTCGCGATTCCGAGCCCGGAGCTGCAGGGATTTGGCTATTTCCAGAACGTAGGCCGGACCCAGCGCCAGGGCATCGAGGCCCAGGTCAATCTGACGTCGAAGACACTGCAACTATATGCCAGCTACGCCCTCGTGGATGCGCGCTTCCTCGACACGCTGCAGGTCGGCTCCAACAGCCCGTTCGCCGATGACAACGGCAATGTCCAGATTCTGCCGGGAAATCGAATTCCGGCGATCCCCCGCAACCGGATCAAGTTCGGCATCGACTACGCGATCACGGATGCCTTCAAGGTTGGAGGCGATGCGCTGTTTGTCGACAACCAGTATTTTGCTGGCGACGAATCCAATCAGGCGCCGAGACTGCCGTCTTATGCGGTGTTCAACCTGCACACCTCGTATCAGATCAACAAGACGCTTCAGATCTATGGGCGCGTGGATAACATCTTCGACAACCGCTATGCGACCTTTGGCACCTTCTTCGATACAGGGGACGTGCCCAATTTCGCCAATGGCGGCGCACCCTTCACCGACGCGCGATCGCTCAGCCCGGCGCGGCCACGCGCCTTCTACGCGGGCCTGAAGGCGACTTTCTGAGGCGAACCTTCACGGCCGGTTCCACCAGGCATGACCGATCCATGCCAGCGTCAATGCGCCTGCAATCCACAACAGGATGATAACAGCCATTCCCGCTCGGCTGGTCGGACGCTGCGCGGCCGCGTTCGCCTTGGCGCGGCATTCGACCATGATCTCATCGGGAATCAACGTCACCACGAGCCAGATGCCCAAGGGGAGCAGGATCAACTCGTCGAGATAGCCGATGATGGGGATGAAGTCTGGAATGAAGTCGATCGGTGACAGCGCATATCCGGCAACTGCGATGGCGAGCGCCTTCGCGTACCACGGCACGCGCGGATCGCGGGACGCGAGATAGATCGCGTGAGCGTCGCGTTTCAGACCCTTCGCCCACGATTTGATACGAGAGAGCATTGCGCCTTCCAGAGTACCGGGTTCCTTGGCCAAAGGTAGCAGCGTGAGCAGAACTTGCGGGGCATTTCAGCCGCGCTTTTTGCGGGTTGATGACCGGGTAAGACGCAGGCGGCCATTGGTGCGCGGCAGAAACTGCTTGCCCCTGGTAGAGAGAAAATCGAGCATCGCCTGCGCCGGCGGCAGCAAGACCTTGTCCTTGCGGGCCAGCACGAACCATTGCCGGACCACGGGAAGGCCGACCACGTCGAGGGTCGTCAATCGCCGTTCGTCCAGCTCGGTAGCCACCGTGTGCGCGGAAATGAATGCAATGCCGAGACCCGCAATCACGGCCTGCTTGATGGTCTCGTTGCTGCTCATGGCAAGGCCGATCTTGGGGCGAATGCCGGCGGATTCGAACAGCTGCTCCATCAGGCCGCGCGTTCCGGATCCGGGTTCGCGCGTCAGGAAAGTCTCGCTCGCAAGCTCGCCCGGCGCGATGCGGGTTTTTCGCGCCAGCCGATGTCCGGTCGGCGCGATGATGACGTGGGGGTGGTCGCCGATCAGGTGAACGTTCATGTCGATGTCGGCCGGCGGGCGGCCCATGATCGCAAAGTCGAGATCGTAGCCGCGCAATGCCGTGCCGATCTCCTGCCGGTTTCCGATCGAGAGCGTGACTTCGACGTCCGGGTGCCGCTTTGAAAATCCTGAAATCATGAACGGCACGAAATATTTCGCGGTGCTGACGGCGCCGATCGAGATGCGGCCGGCGGTCTTGCCCGCCATCATCGCCATCGTGGTTTCGCAATCTGATATCGCCGCCTCGATCCGCTCAGTCAGCGCCAGCACTTCGCGCCCGGCATCCGTCAGCAGCATGCCGTCGCCGGTGCGCTGGATCAGCGGCAGCCCGGCGAGTGCCTGCAAATTGCGAAGCTGCAGCGTGACCGCGGGCTGGGTGAGATGGAGCTGTTTGGCCGCTGATGTGACCGATCGGCTTTTTTGAACAGCGGCCAGTGCGCGCAACTGGCGGATCGTCACTTCCCGCAATAACCGGCCTGCCATTGCCGCACCCTTTATAACAAAAACTTTGCCCAGACCAAAGATAACAAAATTTTACTAATTCGGCAAACTGCGTTTCCTTTGACATTGCGGATTGCCAAACCGGCGAGACGCTTGAGAGCCCCCGAAAGAGGGCACATGGGAGACGGCCATGGACGAGCGCGTGACGCTGCGTTCACATCTCGATCGGTCCGCGTTGCAGACGCCGCTGCATGGCGCTGCGCTTGCCGACGTGATCAAGGCGATTGCCGCCGCTTCCATCGAGCTTGCCGGGTTAATCGCGGATGGGCCGTTCGCAGGCATCACCGGGCGGAACGGCGGCATCAATCCGGACGGCGATCAGCAAAAGGATATCGATGTCGCCGCCGATGAAATGATACGGCGCGCCTTGCGCGGCACCCCGGTGGCGGCGGTTCTTTCCGAGGAAGCGGCGCTGCCGGAAACCTTGCGTCCTTCGGCGCCGTTCTGTGTTGCGATCGACCCGCTCGATGGATCGGCCAACCTCGACAACAATATCTCGGTCGGCACCATCTTTTCGATCCGCCCCAGGGGCAACGACCTGCTTTCGACCTTCTTCGAGCCCGGCACGGCGCAGTGTGCCGCGGGTTTCATTGTCTACGGTCCGCAGACCACGTTCGTCCTCGCGCTCAACGCGCGCGTCGATGTCTTCATGCTCGATCGCCACGCGCAGGAGTTTGTGCAGACCCGGCAGGGCGTGCAGATCGCACGCAATATGCCGGAGTTCGCCATCAACGCGTCCAATCACCGCCACTGGCACGGGCCGGTCCGCACCTATATCGACGAGTGTCTCTCCGGCACCAGCGGCGGCGGCGAGGCGGATTTCAACATGCGCTGGATCGGTTCGCTGGTGGCCGAAGCGCTTCGCATCCTGGTGCGTGGCGGCGTGTTTCTTTATCCGGCCGATGCCCGCCCGAGCTATCGGGAAGGGCGGCTTCGCCTGCTGTACGAAGCCCATCCAATGGCGCTGATCATGGAATGGGCTGGAGGCGCGGCGTCGACCGGGCGCCGGCGAATTCTGGAACTGGCTGCAAAAACCCCGCATCAGCGGGTGCCACTGATCATGGGATCGGTGCACCACGTGCGCGACGTAACCGCCATTCACGACAGGATCGAACCGATGTTCGACAATAGCGACGCACCGCTGTTTGCGCGGCGCGGTCTGTTTCTCTGACGGGGCGATCGACATGTCACGGGCTCATCCCATCATATCGATCACGGGTTCGTCGGGCGCCGGCACGACGTCGGTGAAGAAGACGTTCGAGCAGATCTTCCGCCGCGAAAAGGTGGTTGCGGCCTATATCGAAGGCGACGCCTTCCACCGCTACAATCGGTTCGAGATGCGCACGAAAATGCTGGAGGAGGCTGAGCGCGGCAACAGGCATTTCAGCCATTTCAGCCCGGAAACCAACCTGTTCGTGGAGCTCGAACGGGTGTTCCGGGACTACGGCGAATCCGGCACCGGAACGACGCGTCATTACATCCACGACGACGAAGAGGCGAAGCTGTACGGCGCCGAACCGGGCACGTTCACCGACTGGCGCAAATTGCCTGAGAATTCCGACCTGCTGTTCTACGAAGGACTGCACGGCGCCGTCGTGACCGACAAGGTCAACGTCGCGCAGCATGCCGATCTCAAGATCGGCGTCGTGCCTGTCATCAACCTGGAATGGATCCAGAAGCTGCACCGTGACCGCAGCGCCCGCGGCTATACCGCGGAGGTGGTGACCGACACCATCCTGCGGCGCATGCCCGACTACGTGAACTATATCTGCCCGCAATTCGCCGAGACCGACATCAATTTCCAGCGCGTGCCGACCGTCGATACCTCGAACCCGTTCATCGCGCGCTGGATTCCGACGCCGGATGAATCGATGGTGGTGATCCGCCTTAAGAATCCGCGCGGCATCGATTTTCCGTATCTGCTGTCGATGATCCCGCACAGCTTCATGTCGCGCGCCAATTCGATCGTGATCCATGGCGCGAAACTCGATCTGGCGATGCAGCTCATCCTCACCCCGCTGATCCTGCAACTGATGGAACGCAAGAGGCGCACGACATGAACGCTCCCCTGTCCCGCACTGTCACCCGTCCGGATGCTTCGCACGCGGAAATGGCCAACGCGATCCGTTTTCTGGCGATCGATGCGGTCGAGCAGGCGAAATCCGGTCATCCCGGCATGCCGATGGGCATGGCCGACGTAGCGACTGTCCTGTTCTCGCGGTTCCTCAAATTCGATCCGGCCGACCCGGCATGGCCCGACCGCGATCGCTTTGTGCTCTCCGCCGGTCACGGCTCGATGCTGCTGTATGCGCTGTTGCACCTGACGGGCTATGAGGGCGTGACGTCGGACGAACTCAGGGCCTTCCGGCAATGGGGATCGAAGACGCCGGGACATCCGGAGTATGGCCACACGCCTGGCGTCGAGACCACCACCGGGCCGCTCGGGCAGGGCATCGCCACCGCCGTCGGCATGGCACTCGCCGAACGACTGATGAATGCGCGCTTCGGCGACGACTACGTCGATCACTTCACCTATGTGATATCAGGCGATGGCTGCCTGATGGAAGGCCTCAGCCATGAGGCGATCTCGCTGGCCGGTCATCTCAGGCTCAACCGGCTGATCGTGCTGTTCGACGACAATGAGATTTCGATCGATGGCGCGACCTCGCTGTCGTGTTCGGATGACCAGCTCGCGCGGTTCAAGGCCTCCGGATGGTCGGCCTGCCGGATCGACGGCCACGACCCCGAAGCCATCGCCTCCGCCATCGAACGGGCCCGCACCAGCGACCGGCCGTCGTTGATTGCCTGCCGCACGCTGATCGGTTTCGGGGCGCCGAACCGCCAGGGCAGTGAAAAAGCCCATGGCGCGCCACTCGGCGCCGATGAGGTTGCAAAGACCCGCGATGCGCTGAACTGGCCGCACCCGCCATTCCAGATTCCGGAGCATATCGTGGCGCAATGGCGCAATGCCGGCGCACGCGGGCATGCCGCCCGCCGCAGCTGGATCGAGCGGACCAAGCGCTGTGCCGCGGCGCGCTCGCCGTTTCACGATGCCCTCAATCGCAATCTGCCGTGCGGCTACGTTGACACGATAGCGGGGTTGCGCGATCGCTTCTCTGCCGAGCGGCCGAACATTGCGACCCGGCAGGCATCGCAGCTGGTGATCGACGGGATCGCCGAGGCGCTGCCGAATCTGCTCGGCGGCTCCGCCGATCTGACCCATTCCAACCTGACGCGCGCCAAGACGCATCGGCCGGTGCAGGCCGATTGCCTCAACGGCAGCTACATTCACTACGGCGTCCGCGAGCACGCGATGGCGGCGGCGATGAACGGCATCGCGTTGCATGGCGGCTTCATTCCCTATGGCGGCACCTTTCTCAGCTTCGCCGACTACAGCCGCCCCGCGATCAGGCTGGCGGCATTGATGGGTATCCGCGTCATCCATGTGATGACGCACGACTCGATCGGACTGGGCGAAGATGGCCCCACTCACCAGCCGGTCGAGCATCTGGCATCGCTGCGGGCGATCCCCAATTTGCTGGTGTTTCGCCCCGGCGATGCCGTTGAAACCGCGGAGGCCTGGGACTGCGCGTTACGCGCCCAAAATAGCCCGTCGCTGCTGTGCCTGTCGCGGCAGGCGATGCCGACGTTCCGCGAAGCCGGCGAGCAGAATCTGGTCGCGTTTGGCGCCTACGTCGTGGTCGATCCGGAGGAAGGCCGTGACGTCACCCTGATCGCGACGGGCTCGGAAGTATCGATCGCCATGCACGCGGCCGAACTGCTGGCAAGCGTCGGCGTCCGCGCGGCCGTGGTCTCGGCGCCGTGCTTCGAATTGTTTCGCCAGCAATCGCGCGAATATCGAACCGCGGTGCTCGGACGCGTGCCACGGATCGGTGTCGAAGCCGCGGTCGAGGGCGACTGGGCGCGCTGGCTCGGCGATGACGGCGAATTCGTCGGCATGACCGGCTTTGGCGCGTCCGCACCGGCCGAAACGCTCTACCGCGAGTTCGGCATCACCGCGGACGGGGTAGCGAAGGCCGCCCTGCGCTGTATCGCACGGGCAAGGATGGCGGCAAGCGACACATGACCGGCTGCAAACAAGCAACGACACGGAGGCGCCAATGGCCAGGATCACACTGAGGCAATTGCTGGATCATGCCGCCGAGCGCGGCTACGGCGTGCCGGCATTCAACATCAACAATATGGAGCAGGGCCTTGCGATCATGGAGGCGGCGGCCGCCGTCGATGCGCCTGTTATCATCCAGGCCTCGCGCGGCGCACGCTCCTACGCCAACGACATCATGCTCTCGAAGATGATCGACGCGCTGGAGGAGATGTATCCGCAGATTCCGCTGTGCCTGCACCAGGACCACGGCAATGAGGAAGCAACCTGCGCCACCGCGATCAAGCATGGCTTCACGTCCGTCATGATGGACGGCTCGCTCAAGGCCGATGCCAAGACCGCGGCGGATTATGACTACAACGTCGATATCACCCGCCGGGTCGTCGACATGGCGCACTGGATCGGCGCTTCGGTCGAAGGCGAACTGGGCGTGCTCGGCTCGCTGGAGCATGGCGGCGGCGAGCAGGAGGACGGCCACGGCGTCGAAGGAGAGGTCAGTCATGACCAGCTGCTGACCGATCCGGACCAGGCGGTCGATTTCGTCCGCGCCACCAAGGTCGATGCGCTGGCGATCGCGATGGGCACTTCGCACGGCGCCTACAAATTCTCGCGCAAGCCGGACGGCGACATCCTTGCGATGCGGGTGGTCGAGGAGATCCATCGCCGGCTGCCGAATACGCATCTGGTGATGCACGGTTCCTCCTCGGTGCCGCAGCCGCTGCAGGACATGTTCAACCAGTTCGGCGGCGAGATGCCGCAAACCTGGGGCGTGCCGGTCGAGGAGATCGTCCGCGGCATCAAGCATGGCGTCCGCAAGGTCAACATCGACACCGACTGCCGGCTGGCGATGGCCGCGGCGTTCCGCAAGGTCGCGACCCAAAGCCGCAGCGAATTCGATCCGCGCAAATTCCTCAAACCGGCGATGGACGCGCTGCGCGACCTTTGCCGTGAGCGCTTCGAGCAATTCGGCACCGCCGGCCACGCCTCGAAGATCAAGGTCGTTCCATTGGCCGAGATGGCGAGGCGCTATCGCTCCGGCGCGCTCGACCCACGCATCGGGGAGATGACCCATGCCGCCTGATCTTTTGATCCCCACGCTTCCGACCAGCCGCCGCACGCAACAAGAGGAAACCAAGATGAACCAGCACTCGATGACCATTCGCGGCAAGGAACGCTACAAGTCCGGCGTCATGGAATACAAGAAGATGGGCTATTGGGAGCCCGACTATGTGCCAAAGGACACCGACATCATCGCGCTGTTCCGGGTCACGCCGCAGGATGGCGTCGATCCGATCGAGGCCGCGGCGGCCGTGGCCGGCGAATCCTCGACCGCAACCTGGACCGTGGTGTGGACCGACCGGCTCACGGCGGCGGAAAAATACCGTGCGAAGTGCTATCGCGTCGATCCGGTTCCGAATTCACCGGGGCAATACTTCGCCTATATCGCCTACGATCTCGATCTGTTCGAGAACGGATCGATCGCCAACCTGTCGGCGTCGATCATCGGCAACGTGTTCGGCTTCAAGCCGCTGAAGGCGTTGCGGCTGGAGGACATGCGGCTGCCGGTGGCCTATGTGAAGACGTTCCAGGGCCCCGCGACCGGCATCGTGGTCGAGCGCGAGCGCATGGACAAGTTCGGCCGCCCGCTGCTCGGGGCCACCGTGAAGCCGAAGCTCGGGCTCTCAGGCCGCAACTACGGACGCGTGGTCTATGAAGCGCTGAAGGGCGGGCTCGACTTCACCAAGGACGACGAGAACATCAACTCGCAGCCGTTCATGCATTGGCGCGAGCGCTTCCTCTACTGCATGGAGGCGGTCAACAAGGCGCAGGCCGCGTCCGGCGAGATCAAGGGTACCTATCTCAACGTCACCGCCGGAACCATGGAGGACATGTACGAGCGGGCCGAATTCGCCAAGGAGCTCGGTTCGGTCATCATCATGATCGACCTCGTCATCGGCTACACCGCGATCCAGTCGATGGCGAAGTGGGCGCGCCGCAACGACATGATCCTGCATCTGCATCGGGCAGGGCATTCGACCTACACACGGCAGCGCAGTCATGGCGTCTCGTTCCGCGTCATCGCGAAATGGATGCGGCTCGCCGGGGTCGATCATATCCATGCCGGCACCGTGGTCGGCAAGCTCGAAGGCGATCCGGCGACCACGCGCGGCTATTACGACATCTGCCGCGAGGACTACAATCCGGTGCGGCTCGAGCACGGCGTGTTCTTCGACCAGAACTGGGCCAGCCTCAACCGGATGATGCCGGTCGCATCCGGCGGCATTCACGCCGGGCAGATGCACCAATTGCTCGATCATCTCGGCGAAGACGTGATCCTGCAGTTCGGCGGCGGCACCATCGGTCACCCGATGGGCATTCAGGCCGGTGCGACCGCCAATCGCGTGGCGCTGGAAGCGATGATCCTCGCCCGCAACGAGGGCCGCGACTATCTGCGCGAAGGGCCGGAAATTCTGGCCAAGGCGGCAGAGACCTGCACGCCGCTGAAGTCGGCGCTCGAGGTCTGGAAGAACGTCACCTTCAACTACGAATCGACCGACATGCCCGACTACGTCCCCACACCCAGCGTCGCAATGTAAGGAGCGAAATCATGCGTATTACCCAGGGCTGCTTCTCGTTCCTGCCGGACCTTACCGACGAGCAGATTTCCCGCCAGGTCCAGTATTGCCTGGAGAAGGGATGGGCGGTGAACATCGAGTTCACCGACGATCCGCATCCTCGCAACAGTTTCTGGGAGATGTGGGGATTGCCGATGTTCGATCTCCGCGACGCTGCCGGCGTGATGATGGAGCTCGGTCAATGCCGCAAGGTGTATGGCAACAGCTACATCCGCCTGTCGGCGTTCGATAACAGCCACGGCTGGGAATCGGTGCGGCTGTCCTTCATCGTCAACCGGCCAAAGGACGAACCCGGCTTCCGCCTCGAGCGGCACGAGATGGCCGGCCGCAACATCCGCTACACCACGAAGTCCTACGCGGTCGATCGCCCCGAAGGCGGTCGCTACGGTTAGCTCGCTCGTTTCTCCTGCCGGCCGGCGGTGCTCCCTCATCGACCCCAGCCGGAAGTACTGCTCCGTCGCCATAAGGGTGGCGACGGAGTTTTTTTCTCGAAAGGCGGTTCGCAGATGGATTTGGATGCCTCACCAATGACAGACCGGGTCAATCTCCGCGAAGAGCTCGAGGCCGTCGGCAGCGAGGAGATCCTGACGCAGCTCGACCGCGAGCTGATCGGGCTGAAGCCGGTCAAGACCCGCATTCGCGAGATCGCGTCGCTGCTATTGATCGAACGTATCCGCAAGCGCATGAATCTGACGACGGACACGCCGACACTGCACATGTCGTTCACCGGCAATCCCGGCACCGGCAAGACCACGGTGGCGCTGCGGATCGCGGGCATTCTCCACCGGCTTGGTTTCGTCCGCCGCGGCCATGTCGTCTCGGTCACCCGCGATGAGCTGGTGGGACAATATATCGGCCACACCGCGCCCAAGACCAAGGAGGTGCTGAAGAAGGCGATGGGCGGCGTGCTGTTCATCGATGAGGCCTATTATCTCAATCGGCCGGACAATGAACGCGACTACGGCCAGGAGGCGATCGAGATATTGCTGCAGGTGATGGAATCGCAGCGCGAGGATCTGGTGGTGATCCTTGCCGGCTATGGCGACCGCATGGAAAAATTCTTCGCCAGCAATCCGGGTTTCCGCTCCCGCATCGCCCATCACATCGATTTTCCGGACTATTCCAATGATGAGCTGCTTGCCATCGCCGAGCTGATGCTGCACGACATGAACTACAAGTTCAGCGACGAAGCGCGGCAGGCGTTCATCCGCTACATCGCGGCACGCGTCACCCAGCCGCTGTTCTCCAACGCGCGCTCGATCCGGAACGCGCTCGACCGCATGCGGCTGCGCCAGGCCAATCGTCTCGTCGCCGATCTCGACCGCATGCTGGACGCCGACGACGTGATGTCGCTGCAGGCGTCGGACGTGCTCGCCAGCCGGGTGTTTTTGAAGGATAAGTCGTAGTTGCCATCGCGCATGACGAGCGCCGGATCAGGGCAAGTCTTTGCGCCGAATTTCGCCGGTCTCGTACTCCTAGTCATCGAGTATCGCCATCCCGGTTGCGGTATTGCCGGGGTTGTAGAGGTAGGCCTGCGGGAACGGCGAATGATCGGCTCGGCTTGGCAACCTCGTAGAATGCGTGCGCAGCGTCCTAAATCGGATCAGACAGTGAGCTTAGCCTCGCCCTTGCCGGCCGCATAGCCAGGGGCGCGGGTCGAGCAGGCCTCTCTCCCTAATTTCGCAATACTCTTAGCGCCCGATGGGTCTACACTGTCGGCGGCAGATTTGTGCTGGCATGCACCAAATGGCGATGAGAGATTGCGAATGACCGATGTGACCGAGAAAACCCCTCCCGCTTCCCCGGCCGACGCAGCTTTCCGGCCGCATTCGTCCCATTGGGGCGTGTTTTCGGCGCGCTGGCAGGGCGATGAACTCGAGGTTCGGCCGCATCCTGACGATCCCGATCCGAACCAGATCATCGATAATTTTCCCGGCGCCTTGCGCCACCGCGCGCGGGTCGCGCAGCCGATGGTGCGCCGCGGCTGGCTCGAAGGAAAACGCGGCCCGGACGCGCGCCGCGGACGTGATGAATTTGTCCCGATGTCGTGGAAGGACGCGCTGGACCTGCTCGGCGCGGAACTCGCCCGGGTGCGGGACAATTACGGTCCGGGCGCGGTGTTCGGCGGATCCTATGGCTGGTCGAGCGCGGGCCGCTTTCACCATGCGCAAAGCCAGGTCCATCGCTTCCTGAACGTCGCCATGGGCGGCTACGTCAAGTCGGTCAATTCATATAGTTCCGGCGCTGCCACCGTCGTGGTGCCGCACATCATCGGCGACTATGAGGATTTGACCAAGCGCAACGTCTCCTGGGAGCAGATCGCCGAGCACAGCGATGTCGTGCTCGCCTTCGGCGGTATGGCGCTGAAGAACAGCATGGTGGCCGGCGGCGGCACCAGCAAGCACGTCGAGCGTGGCGCGATGGCGCGCGCCGCCGAACGCGGCTGCCAGTTCGTCCATGTCAGCCCGCTGCGCGGCGATTTGCCGGATGAAGCCCGCTCGCAATGGATCAGCAACATTCCCGGCACCGATGTCGCCCTGATGCTGGCGCTGGTGTATACGCTGGTCGTCGAGGGCCTGCACGATCGCGCGTTCCTCGATCGCTTCACGGTCGGCTGGCCGGTGTTCGAGCGTTACGTTCTGGGCGAGACGGACGGCCAGCCCAAGGACGCGGCATGGGCCGCCGCGATATCAGGCGTTGCCGCCGACACCATCGTGGCGCTCGCACGCAAGCTTCACGGCCGCCGCGCGCTGATCGTGGTCTCGCATTCGCTGCAACGCGCCGAACATGGCGAGCAGCCGGTCTGGATGGGCGCCGTGCTCGCCGCAGCATTGGGGCAGATCGGCCTGCCGGGCGGGGGCTACGCCTACGCGCTCGGGGCCATCGCGTATTACGGACGGCGCTACAATTCCGTGCCGACGCCGACACTTTCGCAAGCGCGCAACGGCGTCACCGAATTCATTCCGGTCGCCCGTATCGCCGACATGCTGCTCAATCCCGGCGGCACCTATCGCTACAACGGCAAGACCAAGACCTATCCCGACATCAAGCTGGTCTATTGGGCCGGCGGCAATCCCTTCCATCATCATCAGGACATCAATCGCCTGCGGAAGGCTTTTGCGCAGGTCGATACGTTGGTGGTGCATGAACTGGGCTGGACCGCGACGGCGCGGCATGCCGATTTCGTGCTGCCCGCCACCATGACGCTGGAGCGCGAGGATATCGGCGCCAACGCCAACGATCCCTTGCTGGTGCCGATGCAGCAGATTGCGCCGCCTTATGGCGAAGCGCGGGACGATTACGCCATCTTCTCCGATCTCGCCGAACGCCTCGGCAAGCGCGAAGAGTTCACCGAAGGCCGCAATGTTCGTCAATGGCTGGAGCATCTGTACGAGCCGACGCGGAAAGGGCTGGCGGAGCGCGGATTAGCGGCGCCGAGTTTCGACGAATTCTGGAAGGGCGACGGCCTGATCATGCCGCAGCATCCCGACGATGGCGGGCAGTTGCGCCGTTTCCGCGACGATCCGGAAAATGCAAAACTGCCGACGCCCAGCGGCAAGCTCGAGATTTTCTCGGAGACCATCGCGGGCTTTGGCGAGGCCGACTGTCCGGGTCATCCGGCCTGGCTCGAGCGGGTCCAGGTGCCGGCGCCTTCGGCGCCGCTGATTCTTGTCGCCAACCAGCCGGCGACGCGGTTGCATAGCCAGCTCGATTTCGGTGGCCACAGTGCAGCGTCGAAGCACCGCGGACGCGAGGTGGCATGTATGAATCCGATCGACGCCGCCGCGCGCGGGATTTCCGATGGCGACATCATTCGCCTGTTCAACGAGCGCGGCGCGTGTCTTGCAGGCGTACGCGTCACCGACGACATCCGGCAGGGCGTGATCCAGTTGGCTACCGGCGCGTGGTACGATCCCGCCGATCCCCAGGAAGAAGCCTCGCTCTGCGTGCACGGCAATCCGAACGTGCTGACGCGGGACGTCGGCACGTCCTCTCTGGCGCAGGGCTGCACCGGACAACTGACGACCGCCGAGGTCGAACGTTTCACCGGCAATCTGCCGCCGATCCAGGCCTATGATCCGCCCGTGACCGCGAAGCGCGGAAGCTAGGTCATGGATAAAGTCGATCTCTGCTTCACGCCGGCAACGGAGCTGGCGGGCGCGATCCGCGCCAAAAAACTATCCTCCGTCGAAATCACGTCGACGGTGCTGGAGCGCATCACAGCCCTCGAGCCCAAACTGAACGGCTTTGCCCATCTCGCGGCGGAAGAGGCGATGGCCGCCGCGAAAACTGCCGACACCGCCCTTGCCAAGGGAGCCTCTATGGGTCCTCTGCACGGGGTCCCCGTGACCATCAAGGACCTCGAACCGGTGCGCGGCATGCCGTTCGAACGCGGGACCTATTTGTTCCGCGGCGAGGTCGCGCCCGCAGATAACGTCGCGGTCGCGCGGCTCCGCGAGGCGGGCGCCATCATCCTCGGCAAGACCACCACGCCCGAATTCGGCTGGAAGGGCGTCAGCCACAGCCCGCTGACCGGGGTGACGCATAATCCCTGGAAGCTCGGTTTGAACGCCGGCGCGTCTTCTTCCGGCGCCGGCGTAGGCGCTGCGGCGGGCTATGGTCCGCTGCATCAAGGCAGTGATGGCGCGGGCTCGATCCGCATGCCCGCGCATTTTTGCGGCGTCTACGGAATCAAGCCGACCTACGGACGCGTGCCGCAATCGCCGATGACCCCGAGCGACAACACCGTGCATCTCGGCCCTTTGACGCGCACGGTCGCCGACGCTGCCCTGATGCTCAAAGTGATGGCCGGCCGCCATCCTGACGATCAATCGAGCCTCGAAGGACCGCCTGCCGACTATCCCGCACAGTTCGCGAGCCGGCCGCGCGCGCCGCGTATCGCGTTCAGTCCGGATCTCGGCCATGCCCGCGTCGATCCTGATGTGGCGGCATTGGTGCGCAAGGCCGCGGAGGTGTTCGAAACCGAGCTCGGCTGGCGCGTCGAACAGGTGGCAACGCCATGGGGGCCAAAGGGCCCGGAACTGGCGCGCTTCTTCTGGCCGGCGCATTACAGCCGTTACGCGGATCGCGTCGCCGAATTCCGCGACCGGCTGGATCCGGGCTTTGTTGCATGTTTTGAGGCCGGACAGCACATCACGCTGTCAGACTATTTGAAAATGAAAGTCGCAAAACTCGCTTATTGCGCGGAGATCCACCATTTCTTCGAGGATTGGGATTTCCTCCTGACACCGGCGGTGTCGGTTGCGGCATTCCCCGCCACGCAGTTGCAACCCGACCACTGGCCGCAACATCCGTGGGACTGGATGTCGTGGGCGGAGTTTTCCTATCCCTTCAACCTGGCGCAGAATCCGGCCGCGTCGCTTCCCTGCGGGTTCACCGCATCAGGCCTGCCGGTGGGCTTGCAGATCGTCGGCCGGCGCTGTGACGATCTCGGCGTGCTGCAAATGTCCGCCGCTTTCGAGGCCGTACGTCCATGGGCCTCCGCGCGTCCGCCGATCGCTTGAGAAGCGCAACGGCGGGGCGATAGCCTACGCGACTTCCAGCGCCCGCGCGTAGGTCAGCCCTGAATTGGCGATGTGCGACGTCATCAGTGTCTCGAAAGCCGCGAGCTCGCCGCGCTCGAACAGGTGGAGCAGCTTGCGGTGCTCGTCGAACGAGGCTGGTGTCTGGACGTCGACCGGTGCGCTCAAATTGGTGCGCAGCGCGGCCACGCGTCCCGATACCAGTTGATAGGACTCCACGAGATAGCGATTGCCGCAGTGCGCGAAGAAGGCCTCATGCAGCGCGGTATCCGCTCGCCCATAGGCGACGTTGTCCTTGGCCGCCAGCGCCAGCTCCGTCTCCGAGATCGCGGACCGCATCGCCGCGAGTGCGCCGGCGCGGTCATGACGATAGGCGAGCTCGGCAGCCTTGGGCTCGATGATGATCCTGAACGCGCAAAGCGCCGAGATGTCGGCCGCGCTCGGGGTAAAGACAAAGCTGCCGACCTGCGGCCTTATCACCACGAGCCCCTGCGATTGCAACAGACCCATCGCTTCGCGCACCGGCGTTCGGCTGACGCCGAACGATTGCGCGATCATCTCTTCGGAAATGACCGCACCCAGTCCGAATTCGCCATCGATGATGGCCTGACGCAGCCGCAGCATGACCCGCTGCGACAGCGACTTCGGTGCATCGAGCTTGAGCGATTTCATGGGCCCTCTTGCCTCCGCCTCGATCAGATCACCTTTCCGGGATTGAGCAAATGATCGGGATCGAGCGCCGCCTTCAGCGTGCGCATCAGCGCGATCTCCGCTTCGCTGCGCGCATGGCCGAGCCATTTCTTCTTCATCGTGCCGATGCCGTGTTCGGCGGAGACGCTGCCGCCCATCTCGCGCACCAGGCCGTAAATGATCGCGTCCATTGCCTCCTTTGGCTGGCGCTCGACCGGCAGGCCCGCGACCCAGGACACCAGATGCAAATTGCCGTCGCCGATATGGCCGTAATAGACGCTCTCGCATCCGGTGATGCCGGCGGCCAGCGCGGCCTTGCAGCGGCTGACGAACTCGTCCATCCGCGCCACCGCAAGCCCGATGTCGTAGGAAATGTGCGGGCCGAGCACCTGGCCGAATTCCGAACAGATGTCGCGCACCGCCCAGAACGCCTTGGTCTGCGCCACCGATTGCGAGACGGCGGCGTCCTGCAGCAGTCCCCGCGCCATCAGGTCTTCGAGCCAGGCTTCGAAATGCGGCGTATCGATGCTCTCATCGGTGCCTTGCGCCTCCACCAGCACATAGAGACCATGACCGGTGCCGACCGGCGAGCGCACGCCGGCCCGCGCGGTGATCACCTCCCAATAGTCCGGCCACATCACTTCGAACGCCGACAGCAGTGGACCGAGCCCGCCACGCGCCGCGTCGAGCAGATCAAGCACCGCAGGATAATCAGCTACGGCGCAGAGTGCCGCCATAGTGGAGCGCGGTTTCGGAAACAGCCGCAATACGACGCGGGTGATGATGCCGAGCGTGCCTTCCGAGCCGATGAACAGATGCTTCAGATCGTAGCCGGCATTGTTCTTCAGCAGCTTGTTGAGGTTGGTCACGATGGTGCCGTCCGGCAGCACCACTTCGAGACCAAGCACCAGTTCGCGCGTCATGCCGTAACGGATAACGCGATTGCCGCCGGCATTGGTGGAAAGATTGCCGCCGATGGCGCAGGAGCCGCGCGATCCCAGATCGAGCGGAAAGAAGAAGCCGGCTTCATCCGCGGCCTTTTGAATCGTCTCCAGCGGCGTGCCGGCCTTCACCGTCATGGTCGCGCTGGCGCGATCGATCTCCTCGATGCCGACCATTCGCTCCAGCGATATGGCGACCCAGCCTGGCTCCGGTGCGGCACCGCCGCACAGGCCGGTCAATCCGCCTTGCGGCACGAATGGCAGCTGCGCCTTGCGGCATGTCGAGATCGCCTCGGATACGCCGGCCGCGTCCAGCGGCCGAACCACTGCGATTGGTGTTTGCGGCAGGCTCGCGCTCCAGTCGTTGCAGTTGCGGGCGGGAATATCGGCGCCGGTCAGCACCGCCTGCGGGCCGAGTTTGAGCTGCAAGGCACTGAGCAGCTCCAGCGGTCGTTCGGGTCGCGTCATCGCATCCATGGCGGAGCCTTTGTTGGTCCGTCGCGCGTCCATGCGTTTTTGGCAGCGCGGCCTGCTCAATACCGAGTTGAGGTCTTCTTGTATGTAAGGTACAAGATAAGTCAAGAAGCCCATTTGGGGCGTCCAAATGCAATGGGAGAGGTCATGACAGCAGCAATTCGCGGGTTTTGGGCGGCTGCGCCCACACCGCTGACGGCCAGTGGGACCGTGGATCACGCGAAGCTCGCGGGACACGCCCTCAACCTCTTCAAAAAGGGTGTCGACGGAGTCGTGCTGTTCGGCACCACCGGCGAGGGCACCTCATTCGGTATGGCCGAGCGGATCGCGACCGTCGAGGCGTTGCTCAAGGCCGGCGTGGCGTCGTCGCGCATCGGGCTTGGCGGCGGCTTTCCCGCCATTACCGACAGCATTGCGCTGGCGCGTTCGGCGCTGAGCCTCGGATTGAACCATGTGCTGATCCTGCCGCCCTATTTCGACCGTGCCGTCACGCCTGAGGGAATCGAGGATTCGTTCGCCGCGATCTTCGATGCCGTGGCTGACGACCGCCTTCGCGCCACGCTCTATCATATCCCGCAGGTGTCCGGCGTCGCCGTGCCGGTCGCGGTGGCGGCCAATCTGCGCAAGCGCTACGGCGCTGTCGTCGCAGGCCTCAAGGACTCAAGCGGCGACTTCAGGCAATTCCAGGCGTTTCGTGCCGCCGCGCCCGAGCTTGCGATTACGGTCGGCAACGAGGCCGATATCGCCCGCGCCATCGCAGCCGGCGGCGCCGGCACGATTTGTGGAATGGGCAACGTCGTGCCCGGCCTGGTTCAGGCCATGATCAACGGGACCGGCGCGGAAGCGCGCATGCAGGCCGCCATTGACGTCGTGGCCAGCGGGCCGTCGTTCCCCGCGACGTTGAAGGCAATTCTCGCCGCGCAGAGCGGCGACGCCGGCTGGCTGCGGGTGCGTCCACCGCTGCGCCAGTGCGCCGACGGCGCGGCTTTCAAGGCGAAGCTGGAGACGTTGATGAGCCCGGAGGTCGCCTGAAGGTCTCAAGCCGAAGTCTCACGTGCCGTACGCAACGCTCGAAGCTCTCTCGGGTACGGCCTGCATCTTGAAACCGGCGCGCGGCGCGGCGCGGCTCTTGCTCGTGGCCGCGGCGCGGCTCTTGCATGTGGCAAGTCGTGCTCTTGCATGGAGGGTCTGTTTGATGACACCGTGCGGTCGCTTCGGGTAGGGGACACCGACCTGAACACTCTCGTTGCGTTTCGGTATTGGACTTCTCGATGCTGCTTCTGATTGCCCGGCGTCTCGGTCTCGGCCTGCTGGTCGCGCTCACGGTGATGACGCTTGCATTCATGCTGACGCGGCTGTCGGGCGACCTTGCCATTTCAATCGCCGGGCCTTCCGCGACGCAGGCCGACGTCGAAATCATCCGCAAGGCCTACGGCCTCGATCGTCCGCTCTACGTCCAGTTCTTTAGCTGGGTCGGCCGCGCCATGGTCGGCGATTTCGGCCAGAGCTACTTCTTCAAGGACAGCGTCTCCAACCTGATCGCGAAGCGCTTGCCCATCACGCTCACGCTCGGCCTGGTGGGGCTGAGCCTGGCTCTGATCATCTCGATCCCGCTCGGCATCCTCGCGGCGGTCCGCGAGAACACCTGGCTCGACCGCGGTGTCACCATGTTCACGATGGTGGGGCAGGCGATCCCGAGCTTCTGGCTCGCCTTGATCCTGATGATCGTGCTCGGTCTCAATCTCGGCATCCTGCCGATCTCTGGCACGGGAACCTGGCAGCACTTCGTAATGCCGGGCATCGTGCTCGCTTTTACGGCAATCCCGGCACTGACGCGGTTGACTCGCTCCGGCATGATCGAGGCGATGGCGTCCGACTATATCCGCACCGCGCGCGCCAAGGGCCTGTCGCGCGCGCGCATCATCTTCAAGCACGCGCTGCGCAATGCCGCGATTCCTGTGGTGTCGATTGCCGCCGTGCAGCTCGGCTTCATGCTGGGCGGCTCCATAGTCATCGAAACGGTGTTTGCGCTGCATGGCGTCGGCTATCTTGGCTGGGAGAGCATCGCCAAGAACGATTTCCCTGTGGTGCAGGCGGTGGTCCTGGTGCTGGCCGCGATTTATATCGGCCTCACGCTGCTTTCCGACATCCTCAACGCGCTGCTTGATCCGAGGCTCCGGACCGGATGAGCGAACCGATTGCAATCCATGCGCCGCTGACGTCGCGGGTCGGCGTGGCCGGCTTTACGGTCGGGATCGTCATCGTCGGGATCATCGCGGTGGCCGCAATCATCGGCAATCAGCTGGTGCCGCATGATCCCTTCACCCAGGACCTCGGCAACCGCCTCAAGCCGCCATTCTGGATGGAGGGCACCCAGGCCGGGCATCTGTTCGGCACCGATCAGCTCGGCCGCGATTATCTGGCGCGGCTGGTGTACGGCGCGCGCATTTCGCTGCTGATCGGCATCATGACGGTTATCACGTCGGGGTTGATCGGCATCACGCTCGGCGTGCTCGGCGGCTTCTTCGGCGGCCGCATCGACGACGCCGTGCTGTTCGCTATCACCACGCGGCTGTCGATCCCGGTGGTGCTGGTCGCGCTCGCGGTCGTGGGGTTGATGGGCTCGGGCCTTGGCCTCGTGGTCGCAACCCTCGGGCTTCTGTTATGGGATCGTTTTGCGGTCGTGGCGCGCGCGACCACGATGCAGATTCGCAGCCTCGATTACGTCAATGCCGCCCGCTGCGCCGGCGCCTCGACCCCGCATCTGCTGATCAAGGAGATCCTGCCGAACATCGCGAGCCATCTTGCCGTGGTGGCAACGTTGGAAATGGCGCTCGCGATCCTGCTCGAGGCGGCGCTGTCGTTCCTCGGCCTCGGCGTGCCGCCGCCGCTGCCGTCGTGGGGGCTGATGATCGCCGAGGGCAAGGATTACATGTTCTTTTCGGCCTGGGTGATCATGGTGCCCGGCGTCGCGCTCTTCATCCTGGTGCTCGGCATCAATCTTGTCGGCGACGGATTGCGCAATCTGCTCGGTTCGGAGCGGTCGCGATGAGCGCATTGCTTGATATCGAGGATCTCGAAGTGATGTTCGGCGGCCGCAGCGCGGCGGTACGCGGCGCCTCGTTGCAGGTTGAGAAGGGCGAGACCCATTGCCTGGTCGGCGAATCCGGCTGCGGCAAATCGGTGACCGCGCTGTCGATCATGAACCTGCTCGCGCGCGGCGGCCGGCGCGCCGCCAAACGCATGAGCTTCGCCGGCACGGACCTTCTTTCGCTGTCCGACCGCGAGATGGCGCGCCTGCGCGGCAATCGGATCTCGATGATCTTCCAGGAGCCGATGACCAGCCTCAACCCGGCCTTTACGATCGGCTCGCAAATGGCTGAGGTGCTGACCCGCCACAAGGGCGGCTCCCGCACCGCCGCGCTCGAGCGGGCAGTCGAATTGATGGGCCGCGTCGGTATCACCGCGCCGGAGATGCGGCTCGGCCAGTTCCCGCACCAGCTTTCCGGCGGCTTGCGTCAGCGTGTCATGATCGCGATGGCGCTGATGTGCGATCCCGAACTGCTGGTCGCCGACGAGCCGACCACCGCGCTCGACGTTACCGTGCAGGCGCAGATTTTGCGGCTGCTGGCGACCTTGAAGCGCGAACTCGGCCTTGCGATCCTGCTGATCACCCATGACCTCGGCATCGTCGCCCGCGTCGCCGACCGGGTGTCGGTGATGTATGCGGGCGAGGTGGTGGAGCGCGCGCCGACCGCGGAATTGTTCCGCAGCCCACAACACCCCTATACGCGCGGATTGCTGTCCTGCGTGCCGGTGCCGGGCCGGGTGCAGCGTGATCGGCCGCTCGGCTCGATCCCGGGTGTGGTGCCGGCGATCGGACCGGGCTTTGCAGGCTGCGCGTTCCGCTCGCGCTGTTCCCATGCCGACGCCAGCTGCGAACGCGAAATCCCGCGCCGTCAGGCAGGTAGCGCGCACGACTATCTGTGCCGGCTCGCACCGGAATTTTCGGAGCCGCAGCCCGCATGAGCGTCGCGATCGAAGTCCAGAATTTGCGGTGCGAGTTCCGGGTCAACGCCGGCTGGTTCGCGGCGGAAAAACGCGTGATCGCGGTCGACGACGTTACCTTCAGCGTGCCGGCGGGCAGCGTGCTCGGCATTGTCGGCGAATCCGGCTGCGGAAAATCCACCCTCGCGCGGCTGATCCTCGGGCTGCTGAAACCGACGGCGGGGACCGTGCTGGTCGACGGCAAGCGCCTGTTCGACCTCGACCGCAAGGCGCGGGCGCGGCTGATCCAGCCGGTGTTCCAGGATCCGTTCGCCTCGCTCAATCCGCGGCACCGCATCAAGGACATCGTTGCGCTGCCATTGACCGCCCAGGGCACCTTCTCACGCGCGGAAATCGAGCGCCGGGTCGCTCAAATTCTCGAACGCGTCGGGCTTTCGGCGGCGATGGGCGAGCGCATGCCCTCGCAACTCTCCGGCGGGCAGCGTCAGCGGGCGGCGATTGCCCGTGCGCTGGTGCTCGAGCCGCGGATCGTGATCTGCGACGAGCCGACCAGCGCGCTCGACGTTTCCGTGCAGGCGCAAATCCTCAATTTGCTCGCCGATCTGCGCCGCGATCTCGGACTGACCTATCTTTTCATCAGCCACAATCTGGCGGTCGTGGAGCATGTCGCGAGCGAGGTCGCGGTGATGTATCTCGGCCGTTTCGTCGAGCGCAACGAAACCGACGCGCTGTTTCGTGCGCCCGGTCATCCCTACACGCAGGCGTTGCTGCAAAGCGTGCTGACGCCGGAGCCGGGCCGTGGCGTGCCCGACATCGGCCTCGGCGATGCCATGCCGGATCCGGCCAATATTCCCCCGGGCTGCCGGTTCAACCCGCGCTGCGGCATCGCCGTCGAACGCTGCCGCCGTGTGGCACCAACGCCCATGGTCCGCGCGCCCCAGGGAATGGTAGAGTGCCATCTGGCATAGAGTGTGCTTGAAATCGGTCTTGCGATCGGAACCAAAGGAGGACGGCATGGGCGTGCAATTGAGATTTGGTGCGGCGATCCTCGCGGCGGCACTGGTCGGTGCCGGCGCATCCCCGGCGCTGGCGCAGAAGTCCGCCGACACGTTGCGGATCACGATGCGGGACGCGCTGCCGAACGTCGATCCCTACTATAACAATCTGCGCACCGGCGTGGTGATGCACCACCAGGCCTGGGACGGGCTGGTTTACCGCAATCCTGAAACGTTCAAGAACGAACCGCTGCTCGCCACCGAGTGGAAGCTGCCGGATTCGACCACAATCGAATTCACGCTCCGGCCCGGCGTCAAATTCCACGACGGCAGCGCGTTCACCGCCGATGATGTGGTCTACACGCTCAATCTGGTGTCCGATCCCGCGAGCAAGGTGTCGACGCCCGCGAACTACAACTGGATTGAAAAGGCCGAGAAGACCGGCGACCTGTCGGTACGCGTCAAGCTGAAGCGGCCGACGCCCGCGGCGCTGGATTATTTCGCCATGGTCGTGCCGATCTATCCGAAGGCCTATCGCGAGAAGGTTGGCGCGGAAGGCTACGCCAAGGCGCCGGTCGGCACCGGCCCCTACAAGATCACCAAGGTTGAGGCGGGCGCCTCCATCGACTTCGAGCGTTTCGAGGATTATTGGGCCGGCAGCCCCAAGGGCAAGCCGGCGATCAAGAAGATGAGCGTGCGCTTCGTTCCAGACGCGACGACGGAAATGACGGAGTTGCTGGCCAGCCGCGCGGACTGGATCTGGAACATGAATCCCGACCAGTTCGAAAACGTGAACAAGCTTCCGCACATTGCGGCCGTGCGCAAGGAATCGATGCGGGTCGGCTATCTCTCGCTCGACGCGGCCGGCCGCACCGGCGCTGATAATCCGATCACCAAGCTCAAGGTACGCCAGGCGATCTGGCACGCGATCGACCGGCAGGCGATGGCCGACAAGCTCGTCACCGGCGGCAGCCGTGTTCCGGCGGCGCCCTGCTTCCCGACCCAGTTCGGCTGCAACGGCGAGGCCGCGACGATCTACGACTACAATCCCGCCAAGGCCAAACAGCTTCTCGCCGAGGCCGGCTATCCTGATGGCTTCGACCTCGAAGTGGCGAGCTATGTGCTGCCGCAGTGGGGCTCGGCGGTTCAGAACTACCTGATTGCCGTCGGTATTCGCGCCAAGCTCAACCAGCTGCAGACGGCGGCACTGATCCAGAAGGCGAAGGCCGGCGAACTGCGCACCTACATCGGAAGCTGGGGCAGCTATTCGATCAACGACGTGTCGGCTTTCATGCCGAACTTCCTTGACGGCGGCGCCGACGACTATGCGCGCGATCCGGACGTGCAGAAATGGCTGATCGAAGGCGGTTCATCGATCGACCCGGAAGTCCGCAACAAGGCCTACTCGGCCGTGATCCAGCGCGTCACCCAGCAGGCCTATTTCGCGCCGCTGCACACCTATGTGACGACCTACGGCTATTCCAAGCAGCTCGATTTCACGCCGTACTCGGACGAACTGCCGCGCTTCTATCTGGCGAAGTGGAAGTAGCAAGAGCTGAACGCGCCCGGCGCGGCATCGCCCGCGCCGGTTTAGCCCACTGGCGTCTTCGGTTTCGAAGCGTCTAGAATGCCCGAATCTCGGCGCGGCATTCGGGAACGCGATGACAGGATTGCTCAGTCGGCGTGATGCGTTGGTGCGGAGCGCGGGGCTTGCGGCGGCAGGCCTGGTTTCTACGGCCGGCTTTGCCGCACCTGTCCGCAAGCCGGTTTCCGGCGATGCGATCGACGCCGCGCTGCAGGCGAAAGTTGCGGCCAGGGAAATACCCGGCGTGGTCGCGATGGCCGCGAACGAAACCTCGGTCGTGTATCAGGGCACGTTCGGCACCCGCAACGTCGCGGCCACAATGCCAATGTCACCAGATACGGTTTTTCGCATCGCCTCGATGGTCAAACTGCTGACCTCGGTGGCCGCTTTGCAACTGGTCGAGCGCGGCAAACTGAAACTGGATGAGCCGGCCGCCAACATCGATCCGACGCTCGCCGCGCCTCAAGTGCTTGCGGGTTTCGATGCCAAAGGCGCGCCGCAGCTGCGACCGGCGCACAAGCCGATCACGCTGCGAAACCTGCTGACGCACACATCCGGCTTCAGCTACCCGCTGTGGGATCCGAATGTGGTTCGCTACCAGAAAGCGGCGCGGGCGGATCCGGCGCTGCCGCGCCGGCCGCTGATGTTCGAGCCGGGCGCACGATGGGCCTATGGCGGCAGTATCGACAATGTCAGCCAGCTGGTTGAGATCGCCAGCGGGCAAACCATCGATCGCTATTTCAGTGAACACATCACCGGCCCGCTCGGCATGAACGACACCGGCTTTGTCATCACCGAGCAGCAGCGTGCCCGCCAGGCCAGCCTGCATGTGCGCGACGCCAGCGGAAAGCTCGTCGCAAAACCGTTCGAGAAGCTGGCCCCGACATCGGCCTTTTCCGGCGGCGGCGGCATCTATTCGACCGCGCCGGACTATCTGGTCCTGCTGCAGGCGTTGCTGAACGGCGGACGTTTTCGCGGCACAAGCCTGTTGCGGCCGGATACCGTCGCAATGATGTCGACCAACCAGATCGGCAATATCGAGGCAGGAATTCTCAAGACCGCCAATCCGGCGCTTTCGAACGACGTGGATTTTTTTCCGCGCGTCCATCTGCGCTGGGGGCTCGGCCATATGATCAATGTCGATCCGGTCCGCGAAGGCCGCGCGGCGGGCAGCCTCACCTGGGCCGGCCTGTTCAATACCTATTACTGGATCGATCCGAAGAAGCGCATTGCGGGCGTGATCATGATGCAGATCCTGCCCTTCGTCGACAAACAGGCGCTGCTGGCCTACCGGCAGTTCGAGCGCGGGATATATCGCGCGCTCGGGGCGGCCTAGTAACCTCCGGGTGACTGCCATTCCGCCGACGTAGATGTGATTGAAACGGGCGCGATGGCGGGCAGTTCGCCGGTCGAAAATATGATAGACCGCCGTCATTCCCGTCCGAAAACAGGCAACACGCTCACCATGAACCTCGATATGACCCGTCGCACCTTGCTGCATCTCGCCGGCGCCTCCTCACTCGCGGCGGCCGCCGCGGCCGCGGCGCACGCCGAGCAGGGTGGTAGCGGCGGCGGGCCGACTTTCGCCAACCGCACGCCGATGCGGATCGGCATGGTGACGATCCGCGTCCGCAAGCTCGATGTGGTGGCGGATTATTACCGCGACCTGCTCGGGCTTGCCGTGATGGAACGCTCGGCCACCGGCGCCGCGCTCGGCGCCGGCGGGGTCAAGCTGCTGGCGCTCGAGGCGCGCCCGGACGCCGCGAACGAAGCCCGCGGCGCCGCCGGGCTCTATCACACCGCTTTCCTGATGCCGACGCGCAAGGATCTTGCGCGCTGGCTGGTCAATGCCGCGATCCACCGCGTGCCGCTGTCGGGCTTTGCCGATCACCGCGTCAGCGAATCCGTCTATCTCGATGACCCCGAAGGTAATGGCATCGAGGTCTATGCCGATCGCGATCCCTCGCTCTGGCAATGGAGCGAGGGCACCGTGACGATGGGGACCGACCAGCTCGATATCGACAATCTTGTCTCGCTCACCAATACCAACGTCAGCGATTATGCCAAGGCGCCCGACGGCTTGCGCATCGGGCATATGCATCTGCGCGTCGGCGATCTCGCCAAGGCCGACGGCTTCTACCGCGGCACGCTCGGCTTCGATCCGACGCGGGCGCGCAGCGGCGCCGCGTTCCTGTCCTCGGGGCGCTACCATCACCATCTCGGTCTCAACGTCTGGCAAAGTGCCGGTGCCGGCCGCCGTGACGACGCGGCCACCGGCCTCGCCTGGTTTTCGCTGGAGATCGAGAAGGCGGATCTGTTCGCGGCAAAGGAAGAGCGCCTGCGTCAGGCCGGCGTTCAGGTCGCGTCTGTTGCCGGTGGCTTCGAGGCCGCCGACCCCTGGGGCACGCGCGTGCGCCTCGTCAAGGTCTGAGCCGTCAGGCGGGAGCAGATACGATGGATGCCGTGCTTCCCTTCCGTACCATGGCCTATAACAATGGCTGGGCCAATCATCGTTTGCTGACCGCCTGTGCCACGCTGTCGCAAGCGGATTTCACCGCGCCGCGCACCGGCTTCTTTCCAAGCCTGCGCGCCACGCTCAATCACATCCTGATCATCGACCGCTTTTACATCGACGCCCTGGAAGGCGGCACATTGGGGCCGGCGGCCTGGGCCAACGAGGAGCCGTGCGAAACCGTCAGCATTCTCCGCGACGCGCAAGGCGAGATGGACCGCCGGTTGATTGCCTTTGTCGAGCGCCTCGGCGCTGAAGATCTCGATCGCATCGTCAACGTCCACCGCGGCAGTCGCATCCAGCATGAGCGGATGGACCGGCTGCTGCTGCATCTGTTCCAGCATCAGATTCATCATCGCGGCCAGGCTCATGCGATGTTGAGCGCGACCGGTGTCAAGCCGCCGCAGCTCGACGAGTTCTTTGCCGCGGAAGAGGCGCCGTTGCGCGCAGCGGAGTTTGCAGAGCTTGGCTGGAGCGAGGATAAAATCTGGCGCCGCTGAGTTACCGCCGCGTTGTCCCGTCGCGGCATCCATCCAGAAACAACTGGACCGCGGCCGTGACGCGCTCACGCAGCTCCTTTTCTGGCCTGACGGTCTTGCCGCTGAGGATCGCGCTGCGGGCGGGGCCATCGACCACCGCGTAGAGGAATTGCTCTGCGGCGAAACGCCCATCCGTCGTTGATCGGATCTGGCCGTCGCGCATGGCATTGGAGAAAATGTCGGCGATCAGCTCTCGCACGTAGATGGCGTTCTCGTGATAGGTGAGGGCCAGTTCCGGGAATTGATGCGCTTCTGAGGTGATGAGCCGGTCCATCGCGATCGCCGCCGGTGCCAGCGCGCGTTTCGAGAGTTCGACGCCGATCCGGATCAGGGTCGCTTCGATCGGCTCGTCCCGATTGGATTCGGAGACGGCCGGTACCAGAAGATCATTCATCGCCTTGCGGACGACGGCCGCAAACAACTCTTCCTTGGAAGCGAAGCGGGCGTAGAAGGTCTGCTTCGAGACCCGCGCCGTCGCCGCGATGAGATCGATGCTGACCGCCTCAAAACTCGATTCCAGGAACAGCCGTGTCGCCACGTCGACAAGCTGCCCGGCGATCTGTCCGGCCTGTTCCTTGGTCGGCCGTCCGCTGTGTCGTCGCACGGTCTTGGCCGGCTTGGCCTTGGTGACATTCATCTAGCTGGTTCTCTCCGGGGCATTTGCCCGCGCGGCCTGTCCGGCGGCGCGGTCGCATCGTCAGATCCTTCTCATACCGGCTTGCGCCCGGCTACGGAAGTGTATAATAGTACGATATCGTTTGATTAACGCGGGGCGTTTCGGGCGGCGGCAGCCGTTTCGGGGCGAACGGAAGCCTGCGCCTGCGTCCCCGAAAGGAACTGGAAATGAAGCTGATGACGTTGATTTCCCGGACGATACTGCGCACCGCGCTCGCACTCTTTCAGATACTGATCGCGGGGCCCGGCAACGCCGCGGGCGCGGCCGACCCGAGCGGCACCTGGCTTACGCAAGACGGCCGCGCGCGCGTTCGCATCGAGCGCTGCGGCGCCAGGCTGGAGCAGGTTTGCGGCTTTATCGTCTGGATGAAGGAGCCGGTGGACGCGAATGGCCAGCCGCTGAAGGATCAGAACAATCCGGACCCCGCGAAGCGGCCGCGGCCGCTTCTCGGTCACCAGTTGATCCTGGGTCTCAAGCCCGTCGCGGAAGGACGTTTCAACGGTCAGATCTACAATGCCGAGAACGGCAAGAGCTACGAAATCTCGCTATCGCGCGGCGCCAGCGACCTCAACGTCACCGGCTGCATGCTGTCTATTCTGTGCGCCACCCAGATCTGGACCCAGACCACGAATGCCTTGCCCGGCCAGTTGGTCGGTATGACCGGCGATCCCACCGGACCCAGGGCGGACAGGGAGTGGGCGCAGGCGAATCCACCGACAATGGCAAGAGCCGCGAAATAGAACCGGCGAGTCAATTCGCGCCGTTTCGATCTGCTTCGCTCAACCGTTCCCAACATATCCTGGAGTTTGAAATGTCTGCCCTCTCGCGAGCGGACCGCCGTCTGGCGGCCCTAACCCTTGCTGCTGCCTTGAGCGGATGCGCCAGCGTGACACCGATCCCTTATTCGGAAATGGCTTCGTCGTCCTATCTCGCGCCAAATCCATCCGATGCGTCGGGGCGAATTCCGTATCGCTACTCGGCCGACGTGGACTGGCGCCCCTACAACAAGGTGATTCTCGACCCGGTCGTGATCTACCGGGGCCCGGACCAGCAGTTCGGCGAGCTGTCCGGAACCGACAAGACCACGCTGGCGAACTATATGCGGACGCGCTTCACCAAAGAGCTGGGCGGCCGCTTCACGCTTACAAGTCAGCGCGGCCCAAACACGTTGCGCGTGCGGTTGACGCTGACGGGGGCCGTCGCCAACACGCCGGTGCTCGGCACGCTCTCGCGGTTCGATGTCGCCGGCCTGGTCTATAACGGCGTGCAGACCGCGCGTGACGGCGAGGGATCGCTGACAGGCTCGGTCGTCTACGCCGTCGAGATCTTCGATGCGGGGACGTCCCGCCTGCTCAGCGCCTTCGTCACCAAGCAATATCCGAGCCCGTACGACGTCAAGGCCAGCGTGGGACGGCTGACGGCGGCGGAGGCCGGGATCGACAAGGGCGCCGAAGCGCTGGTGGCGCAATTGCAATGATGCCAAATCGTATCGGCGCGCTTCCCTCATTCGCCCAACAGCCCCGGCGCTCCGCGGATCCTCAGATGATCGTTGGAAGTCATAGCCGCAAGAAGCCGTGCACCCGGCAGATCGTTCGCTGGATCACCGAGCAGGCGACGGTACTGGACGACGGCGTCGCTCTGCTCGATGGTTTCTGCAAAGCCTTGCGCGATCAGGGGCTCCCGCTCTGGCGCATGAGCGTGGTGACCAACGCGCTCGATCCGTCCGTGCGCGGGTTCAGCTTCGACTGGCACAGCGACCGCGGCGCATCGCTGGCCTCCGCAAGCTATGACGACGAGGATTTTGGTGCCTTCGAACGCAGTCCGCTCCACGCATTGCTGGCCGATGGCCGGAGCTTCGCCCGATGGCGTCTAGGAGCTGATCCGAATGCCGCAAGCGCTGTTCCCGAACTGCTCGACCTGCGCGCGGAAGGCGGCACCGATTATGTCCTGCATCTGATCTGGTTCGCGCCGGGAACCGCGCTGAAAGGCGTCGCCATTTCGTTCGCGACCGACGCTCCGTCCGGCTTCAGCGACGACGACATGGCTGTCCTGGACGAAGTGCTTCCTGCGCTGGGGCTTGCCATCTGCAAACTCAGCCTGTCGCGGACATTGCAGGAAGCGCTCGCGACCTATCTCGGCTTGGAGACGAGCACGCGGGTCCTCGAAGGCAATATTCGCCGCGGTGAAGGCAAGACGGTTGCCGCTGCGATCCTGCTGGCCGATTTCCGCGGCTTCACGACCCTCACCGACCAGGACGATCCCGTGAAGGTGGTCGGTTGGCTGGACGAGCACTTCGATGCCATCGGCGAGCCGGTCACGCGCTGCGGAGGCGAAATCCTGAAATTCATGGGCGACGGCTTCCTGGCGATCTTTCCGGTGTCGGATCCGGAAAATCAGCCATGCGCGACCTGCGGCGTTGCCCTCGATGCCGCGGAGTGGGCGCTTGCATCCAATCGTGCATTGAACGAGCGACGTCGCTTAGTTGGCCTGCCGCAATTGGAAGTCCACATGGCGCTGCACTTCGGTCAGGTGGTCTACGGCAATGTCGGAACCAGCCGTCGGCTCGACTTCACGGTGATCGGCCGCGCGGTGAACGAAGCCAGCCGTATCGAGGAACTGTGCGACGACGCAGGCTGCCCTGTGCTGGTCTCCGATACGTTCGCTGAACGCTGCGCCCGTCCGCTGCAGCTGGTCGGCACGTTTGCCCTGCGCGGACTTGAGCGCAGGCAGCAGATCTGGGCGCCGGCAGCATGACAAGGTTCGAGCAGCCTCTGTTCACTGCGGCGGGATCTTGCGGAAATCTAGGTCTGCCTCTTGAGAAGTTTCTGAATTTCGCCTGTGAGCGCGCGTGCGGCGGGTGATAAAGACTGGCCTCTCAAAGTCACGATAGACACGGTGCGCGTCAACCCGGGGTTCGCTATGGGAGCGGCCTGCAGGTTTTTCCTAAGCGGGCTTGGCAAAGCGATTTTCGGCAGGATGCCGACCCCCATTCCAGCGCCTGCAAGCGCGATCAGGGTGTGCGTGTGCGCCACCTCGAATTTGATCTCCATGTGCAGATCGCGAACGGCCAAGGCCCGGTCGAGCATGATGCGCAAGGCCGCCGACCTGGAGTTGAGCAACACCGGATAGGCACAGAGTTCGGTCAGGTCGACCGACGTACGCCGTCGAAACCGAAAGCTCTTTGTCGCGATCGCATAAATAGGGTCTTCGAACAGGCTATCAAACCGAAATTCAGTCGAGCGTTCCATCTCGACCCCTATTCCGAAGTCGACTTCTCTGCGGCGAATGCACTCGATCAAATCTGCAGCGGCAAGTTCGCGGAGACTGATACTTATCCCGGGATAGCTCGCCTGGAAGGCGTGCAGCGCGTGCGGCAGTATTGTCGCTGCGATGGTGGGGATGCACGCGAACGACAGCGTTCCCCGCTGGATGTCCACGGCTTCGCGAACTTCTCGAAGGCCATTCTCCCATTCGCCCAATGCGCGCCGAGCGAACGTCAGTAACTTCAGCCCTTCAGCAGTCAATTCGACCCGTCGGGTTGTCCGGTGAAACAAGGCCACACCGACCTGTTCCTCGAGCTGCTTGACCTGCATGCTGACCGCGGATTGCGACCGGTTCAGCTTTTCCGAGGCCTGCCGAAAGCTCTTGTTGTCGGCGATCGCGATGAAGATGTGCAGCAGCTTGAAGTTGACGTTTGTCATTCGCTGTTCCCGTGCGGAAACGTTAAATCAAGAAACCTGAATAATCGATCAGATAATCTCGATAGATTGATCATAGGCCGGTGTCTATGATTTCGCTAGTCAGGCTGTTCGGCCGCCGTCGCGGGTGACTGGTGGGTGGACCCTGAACAAGAAAAAGCGTCGAGCCTACGTGCTCATGCGGAAGACTCAAGACGATAGCTACCATTGGGAGCAACGCATGAAGGTGGTTCGTTCGCTGATCGCAGGAGTCGCCGCTGCATGGGCTCTCTGGCCGTCATGCCTCATGGCGGAAGACTTTCCGACCAGGCTGGTCCGCATCGTCGTGCCGCAATCCCCCGGCGGTGCCACCGACACATTTGCGCGCACCATCGGACAGAAGCTCAGCGAGCACTGGAAGCAGCCGGTCGTGATCGAAAATCGCGCAGGCGCCGGAGGGGTGATCGGCACCGAGTCGGTCGCGAAGGCGCCCGCAGACGGATACACGCTGCTGGTGACCTACGAAGGCTCACAGGCGATCAACCCCAGTCTTTACGAGAACCTGCCGTTCGATTCCATCAAGGACTTCACGCCGATCGGCACCATTGCAACGACGCCGTTTCTCCTGATTGTCGGCCAAAAGGTGCAGGCGAAGACATTCCAGGAATTTCTTGCCCTGGCGCGCACCGATCCCGGCAAGATGAACTACGGCTCGGCCGGCAACGGCTCGGTCAATCATCTGCTTGGCGAAATGCTGCAGGTCGAGGCTGGTATTCGTATTACCCATGTGCCGTACAAGGGTGCCCCGCAAGCCATCTCGGACGTGATCGGCGGTCACCTCGATTCGGCCTTTGCCAGCGCGCCGTCGGTTATCGCTTCGGTCCAGCAGGGATTGGTGCGCGCGCTCGCCATCAGCAGCGGCAAACGTGCAGCTATTTCGCCGGACACGCCGACGATTGCCGAAGGCGGCGTCAAGGATTTCGATGTCAGTCCGTGGTGGGGGATCTTTGGTCCGGCGGGTCTTCCACCGTCGGTCGTCAGCAAGATCAACGCCGATCTCGCCGAGATATTAAAGGCGCCTGACGTCCTCGAAGTGCTCGCCAAGCAGGGAGGAACGCCGCTGATCAGTTCGCCGGAGCAATTTCGCAATCTGCTCGCAAAAGATATCGCGAAATGGGCAAAGACGGTGAAGGCGGCAGGCGTCAAGGCGAACTAGGCCGATTCACCTGCGGCTCACGCTCCCGATGTGTTGGTCGCGAACGCGGCCTGACTGAGGTTTGATATGTCCGAAACGTTGACAAGAGACGAAGCCAAGGTGCGCGAGAAGATCATCGATGCCGACGTGCATCCCTGGATCAACGGCGACATCAAGGGTCTGAAGAAATACCTGTCACGCGACTGGTGGGAGCATTTCGACGGCCGTTACGTGCTGCCGAACCATTGGCTGCGGCCGCCGCTGGCGCGGGCATCTTCCAACCGTATCGACGCCATCACGCCGTCGGGCGGCGAGCCCGGCTCCGATCCGGTGTTCATGAAGAAGGAACATCTCGACAAGCACAATATCAGCCACGCGGTGCTGTCATCGATACAGGCTGGCAAGCTTGCGGCGATTCCCACTGCGAACGAGGCGGTGGCGCTTGCGACCGCCTTCAACGAATATTTTCTGAGCGAGTTCGTTACCGTCGACGACCGCTACAAGCTGGCCATGGTCGTCGCCGCGCATGATCCGCTGGCCGCAGCGGCCGAAATCCGCCGCATCGGCCATCTGCCGAACGTGGTTGCGGTCTATATGCCGCTGCTCAACATCCTGATGGGGCAGCGCCACTACTACCCGATCTACGAGGCGGCCGAGAGCCTGCGGCTTCCGATCCTGATCCACCCCACGGGAACAGAGGGAGGGTTTCCAACGGCGGTCGCCTTCGCGGGGGGAACGCCGAGCACGTATATCGAGCGCCATACGAATTTTCCCGAGATCGGCATGTCCAGCATCAACAGTATGATCTTCGAAGGCGTGTTCCACCGATTTCCGGGGCTGAAGTTGCTTGCAGCGGAGTTTGGCTTCAGTTGGTTGCCCCATTTTCTGTGGCGGATGGATCAGAACTGGCATCAGTTCCGCAAGGAAGTGCCGTGGGTGAAGGTGAAGCCGAGCGAGACCGTGCTCAACCATGTGCGGTTCACGTCGCAGCCGATGGAGGAGCCGGAGAAGCCGGAATACCTGACCAGCATCCTTGAGATGATCCATGCCGATCGCACGCTGGTGTTCAGCACCGACTATCCGCACTGGGATAATGACTTTCCCCGTCTCACGTTACCGGGAATTCCAACAGCGCTGCGGCAGCGGATATTCTTTCAGAATGCCGCTGACCTCTTCAATTTGGCTTGAGCGGCCATAGCGTTTTCAAGCGAAGTGGGTACCGGCTAGCGCGAAGAAAACGCGTCAAACAAAAGTGCTATCGACGGAGGGTACGGTGAGCTTACATCTGGTCGCGCAACTGGATCAGTTGAAGGACGCGACACCCATGGTCTTCACCGTGGCTGGACGGTCGATCGGCCTCATCAAGTCAAACGGCAGGGTCCATGCGGTGCGGAATGTCTGCCCTCACAAGGGTGCACCGGTATGCAGAGGTTCGTTCAAGGGAACGATGCTGCCTAGCGATCCCGGTACCTTCGTGTTCGGCATGGATGACCGGATCCTGCAATGTCCGTGGCACGGCTGGGAGTTCGATCTGAACACCGGCCGCACCCTGTGCGGCCACAGCAACAAGAAGCTCGTCCTGTATCCGGTCACGGTGAGGGAGGGCGCCGTCTACGTGGACATTTGACGGCTTGTGTGATCGGCGACGTCGCTGTTTGAGCAAGACACAGATCAGGAGTGATAATGACTACTTCAAGATTGGGCTTTGCCGGCGTCGGCAAGATGGGCGGGTTGATGGCAGCGCGCTTGATCGAAGGAGGCCATCCTCTGATCGTGTTCGATGCGAACGACCGTGCAGTGGCGCCATTGGTGAAGGCCGGCGCCATGCGTGCCAACGCCTTGGCTGATCTCGCCGCGCAGTCGGAAGTTGTATTTGCCAGCCTGCCGACGCCGGACGTCGTGCGCGAGGTTGCGCTCGGGCCCGGTGGCATTGTGGAGAGCGCCACGACAAAATTGTTTGTCGATCTATCGACGACAGGACCCCGGATCGCCCGCATCGTCGCCGAAGGCCTCGCCAGCAAGGGCATTACGGCAGTGGATTGCCCGGTGAGCGGCGGTCTGGCCGGCGCGCGCAACGGCACGCTGGCGCTGATGGTATCCTGCCCGGCCATGGCTTACGAACAGGTGCAGGATCTGCTGAGGGTATTTGGCAAGCCGATCTTCGTCAGCGAAATTCCGGGCGCCGCGCAAACCATGAAGCTTGCAAACAACTTGCTCGCCGCCTGCGCGATCGCGATTTCGTCGGAAGCTTTCGTATTCGGCGTCAAGGGCGGCCTGGATCCAAAGATCATGTGCGAGGTGTTCAACGCGAGCAGCGGCAGAAATACCGCAACCTTGGACAAGTTTCCTCGGTCGGTATTGCCGGGCACGTTCGATTTCGGCTTCTCGACGGCCTTGGCGTTCAAGGATGTGAAGCTCTGCCTCGATGAAGCGGAAGCGCTCGGCGTCCCGACACCGGTCGGCAGCGCGATCCGGCATGTTCTCGGCATCACGCAGGCGATGTTCGGTCCCGAATCCGATTTCACCAGCATGGTGCGTCCATTCGAGCGATGGGCCGGCGTGGAGGTGCGTTCTCGGCCCATGGTTCTGAATGAGGCTGAACAGTAACGATCGAACGTCAGAACTGCGGCGGCAGCTGCGCGGCGACCTCGCGCGCGGCGATGCCCATGTCGTTTGCGAGCGCCAGCGAGCGTGCACGATCGAGCTGGCTGCCGAGGCCGACGGCCGCGATCGTGTGCGAGATCGTGCCCTGGCTGTTCAGAACCGGCACCGCCACGATGGTGACGCCGTCAATGTAATTGCCGCGATCGATGCTGAAACCCTGACGGCGTACCAGTTCGACTTCCTTGCGCCAGGAATCGTAGCTCGGCGCGTTGTGCCAGCGCAGCAGGCGAAAACGCTTCTCGATCTCCTTCTGCGGCTGCCCGCAAAACGCGGCGACGCATCGCCCCGTGGCGCTGATCAACGCGGGAAACCGGCTCCCGACATCGACATGCAGGCGGACCGGCGCCTGGCTGCGGGCCAGGGCGATGACGATCATGTTGTCGAGGTCGGGCACTTCGACGCCGATCGCCATGACGCCGTAGCGGTGTGAGAGATCATCCAGCTTCGGCCGCACCAGGTTCGGAAAGTCGCTGTTCTCGAGCACGGCGCGCGCCAGCGGCAGCATGCCGACACCGAGCCTGTAGCGCTTGGTCAGGGGATCGACCTGCAGCAGGTCTTCGGCAACGAGCGCGCGCGCGATGTGAAGCGCGGTGCTGGGCACGAGGTCAAGACTCTCCGCAATCGCCTTGAGGCTTTGCGGCGAACGGCTGCGGCTGAGCAGCCGCAGAATGGCGATGGCGCGGGTGACGGCAGGTACCGCGCGGACCCGTGGGGCTTTGGGATTCGGCATGATTGTCTCTGTACAACATTGATTGCGCCGCAACAACGCAGCGAGCTAATTGTACATATACAATTATAAACGCTATTTGACAATTGGTTCGTCTTCGGTATTTTGCCGCCATGACCAAGCTGACCTACTTCACGAGCTACGCGGATGCGCAGGCGGAGTTCTCTTCCGCCAGACTCTGGGAATTGTTCGCGGGCAACCGCGAACGTCTCAACATCGCCCATGAATGCATCGACCGGCATGCGGGGCGTTCCAATCCGGCTGTCATTGTCGTTCACGCCGACGGGCCGGATGAACTGTTGAGCTTTCGCGAGATATCGGAAGCCTCGTCGCGCTTCGCCCACTACCTGGCGAGCGAGGGCGTCAAGCCCGGCGATCGCGTGGCGATCATGCTGGAGCCGTCGCGGGCCTTTTATGTAGCGGTGTTCGGCACGATGAAGGCGGGCGCGATCGCCGTGCCGTTGTTCACGCTGTTCGGACCCGATGGCGTCAAGCTGCGCGTCAACGATTGCACGCCGCGGCTGATCGTGACCAACGCCGAGAAGGCACCGAGCCTGGACGGCATCGAAGCGAAAATCGTGGTCGCCGACGATGCGTTCCTGAACGGACTTGAGCGCTTCTCGCCGCACTTTACGCCCAACACGGCGGCCGACGCGCTGGCGCTGTTCCAATATACATCTGGGACGACGCGCGAGCTTCCCGAGGCGGTCAAGCACACCCATCGTGCGATCGTAACGCTGATGGTGGCGGCGCTCTACGGAACTGGTTTGCGCCCCGGCGATCGCTTCATCTGCCCGTCGTCGCCGGCGTGGGGCCATGGTCTCTGGCACGGCACGCTGGCGCCGCTGGCGCTCGGCATCACCATTGGCGCCTATGCCGGCAAGTTCAATCCGGAGCGGCTGCTGTTGGCGCTGCAGCAGCACCAGTTCACCAACATCTCGGCGGCCGCCACCCATTACCGCATGATGCGGAATTCCGGCGAGGCGCCGAATTATCGCTACGCCATCGAGAAACTGTCCTTCACCGGCGAGCCGATCGACAGCGAGACCGCTTCGTTCGTCGAGCATATTTTTGGCCGGCCGGCCTGCAGCATGTATGGCACCACCGAGATCGGCGTGATCCTGGTGAGCTATCCCGGCGCCGGCGATTTCGTCGTCAAGCCCGGTTCATTGGGCAAGCCGATCCCCGGCGGGCGCGTCGAGGTCCATGATGCCGAAGGCCAGCCATGCCCGCCCGGCGTCGCCGGCGAACTGAAGGTCTGGCGCCACGGACAGTGGATCGCCACCAAGGATCTCGGCCGCATCGACGAGGACGGCTACTTCTATCACGGTGGCCGCGCTGACGATGTGATCATCTCCGCCGGCTGGACCATGAGCGCCGTCGAAATCGAGGACGCGATCCTCAAGCATCCGCAGGTCCGCGAGGCCGCCGCCATCGGCGTCGCCGATCCGCTGCGCGGACAAGTCGTAAAGGCCTTCGTCGTGACCGACCGGGCAGGCGACGAGGCGTTCCAGCACGAGATCCAGGACGTCGTGCGCCAGCGCCTCAGCCATCACGAATATCCGCGCGTCGTCAGTTTTGTCACCGAACTGCCCAAGACGCCGGCCGGCAAGGTCAACCGCAAGGTGCTGCGCGACCGCGAGCAGGCCATCACGAAATCAGAAGCGAGATAGAGGCAAAAGCCTGAAAGGAAGGAACGTCAATGCTTGATACCGTCGAAACCAGGTTTCCGAAAATCACCGAGGACGGCCTCGACGATCTGCGCAAGCGCATCGGCGTCTCCATCGGCGTCACCGCCGAGCCCTGGTGCTATGAGGCGACGCGCGACAACATCCGCCACTACGCGCACGGCATCGGCGACGACAATCCGCTGTGGTGCGACCCTGATTACGCCGCCAAGACCAACCATGGCGGCATCATCGCGCTGCCGAGCTTCCTGTTCTCGACCAGCCGCATCGTGTCGGGTTACGTCGGCGGTTTGCCCGGCGTCCACGCGATGTGGTCGGGCGCCGACTGGACCTGGCACAAGGCGGTCCGTCGCAACGACGTGATTTCGACCGAGGCCAAGCTGAAGGATCTTGTCGAGCATCAGACGCGTTTTGCCGGCCGGGCGATCCAGCAGACCTATCACGTCGATTTCTTCAACCAGCAGGGCGACCTCGTCGCCGAAGCGGATAGCTGGTGCTTCCGCACCGAGCGCGACCACGCGCGCGAGCAGGGCACCAAATACAAGGAGGTCAAGGCCCGCGCGCCGCGCCGTTACAGCGAGCAGGAACTGGCCGAGGCCTACAAGCTCTATGCCGAGGAGCGGATTCAGGGTTCGCGCAAGCGCTATTGGCAGGACGTCACCGAGGGTGAGGCGCTGCCCGTGATGTTCAAGGGGCCGATGACGGTCACCGGCTTCATCGCCTATGCGCAAGGTTGGGGCGGCCTCTACATCCGCGCCAACAAGCTCGCGTGGAAGCTTCAGGACGCCCATCGCGGTCTCGGCATCCCGAACCGCTTCAATATTCCTGATTGTCCCGAGCGCGTGCATTGGGAAGAGGAGTTCGCGCTCGAAGTCGGCGCGCCCGGCGCCTACGATTACGGTCCGGAACGCTGCTCCTGGCTGACCCACCACCTCACCAACTGGATGGGCGACGACGGCTTCCTGCGCCGCGCGACCTGCAAGATCCGCCGGCACAATCCCGAGGGCGACATGCTGTTCATCAAGGGCAAGGTGAAGCGCAAGTTCGTCGAGGGCGGACGTCATCTCGTCGAGATCGAGCAGGAAGCCTACAACCAGGACAATGAAGTATCGGTGCTCGGCACCGGCATCGTGGAATTGCCAAGCCGTTCCTGAAGAAGCTTCGTTCCTGACAACCGAACGGTCCATTGACCATGCCCGCAAACGAGCTCACGCGCGGAGCGATGACCGGCCTCAAGGTCGTCGATCTGTCGCGCGTGCTCGCCGGGCCGCTGTGCACGCAGATGCTGGCCGATCATGGCGCCGACGTCGTCAAGATCGAGCCGCCGGCGGGCGACGAGACCCGTGGTCTCGGGCCGCCGTTCGATGCGGCCGGGCAGGCGGCGTATTTCAGTGCCGTCAACCGCGGCAAGCGCGGGATGGCGCTCGACCTTTCGCGCAGCGAGGGGCGCGCCGTACTCGAAGCCCTGCTCAAAGATGCGGACGTGCTGGTGGAGAATTTCCTGCCCGGCACGATGGAGCGCTGGGGCATCGGCTTTGATGTTTTGTCTACGCGCTTTCCGCGGCTGATCTACTGCGCCATTTCGGGCTTCGGCGCCGACGGGCCGCTGGGTGGGCTGCCCGGTTACGATGCGGTGCTGCAGGCGATGTGCGGCTTGATGAGCATCAACGGCACGCAGCAATCCGGCGCCACCCGCGTCGGGGTTCCCATCGTCGATTACGTCACGGGATACAATGCGCTCACCGGCGTGCTGCTGGCGCTGGCGGCGCGCGAGCGCACCGGAATGGGGCAGCGCGTCGAGGTGACGCTGTTCGACACCGCACTCAATTTGCTGGTCCCGCACGCAGCCAACTGGCTCTGCTCGGGCAACGTGCCGGGCCGGCTCGGCAGCGCCCATCCCAACATCGCGCCTTACGACAAATTCGCAGCCAGCGACGGCGAGATTTTCCTTGGGATCCTCAACGATGGCCAGTTCCGCCGTTTCTGCCAGAAGGTGGCGCGCGAAGATCTGCTCGACGATCCGCGTTTTCGGACCAATGCCGACCGGCTCCAGCACGTCGCCGCCCTTCGCGCCGAACTCGAGCGCACGCTGGCCGGCTTCAAGTCCGACGATCTCTGCCGCGATTTGATGCGCGCGGGCGTGCCGGCGGGACCCGTCAACAATGTGGCGCAGGCATTCGCGCAGCCGCATGTGGCGCACCGCGACATGCTGATTGAGGGCGAAGGCCACCGCGCACCCGGCATTCCCATAAAACTCGCGCAGACGCCCGGCGGCGCCGGACGGCGGCCACCGCGCTTCGGTGAACATGTCCGCGAAATCCTGGGCGAGGCCGGCTTCGATCAGGCTGATATCGATGGCTTGATCGAGACCGGCATCGTCGCGTCAAACGATAAGAAGACCGACAACAAAAAATAAAATCTGGAGAGGAAACCGTTATGCTGAGTTTTGCAAAATGGACCGCAGGATTGCTGGCTTTGCTATGGAGCTGCGCGGCGGTTGCGCAGTCTTATCCGACGAGGCCGGTGCGGATCATCGTGCCGTATCAGGCAGGCCAGGGTACGGACGTGGTGGCCAGATACTTCGCCGAGCAATTGTCGCGGACGATGGGCCAGCGCTTCTATGTCGAGAACAAGCCGGGCGCCGGCGGCAATATCGGCGCCGAGCAGGCCGCGCGTTCGGACGCTGACGGATATACGCTGATGATGGGCACCAATGCCACCCAGAGCATGAACGAGTTCATGTACGCATCGCCGGGATTCGATCCGGCCAGGGATTTTGTGCCGATCATCCTGGTCGGCAAGCTGCCGATGGTGCTCGCGGCCAATCCGTCGTTTTCAGGAAATTCGCTGGCCGATCTGATTGCCGCGGCCAAGGCGACGCCGGACAAGGTCGATATTGCCCTGCCGAGCACGACGGCCCGCATCGTCTTTGAATTCCTGAAAGGGCGGAGCGGTGCGTCGTTGTTTTCCGTGCCCTACAAGGGATCGGCGACGGCGACGACGGACGTCCTCGGCGGCCAGGTGCCGCTGATCATCGACACGGTGACGGCGCTGCGCGGCCACGTCGCCGGCGGCAAGCTGAAGGCGCTCGGGATCACCTCGCTGAAATCGACCGAGCTGATGCCGGGTGTGAAATCCATCGCCGAGCAGGGTGTAGCCGACTTCGAAGTGACCGCCTGGAACGCGTTCTACGCGCCGCGCGACACGCCGCAGCCGATCGTCGATCTCCTGAACAAGGAACTGGCCAAGGCGCTTGCCGAACCCGAAACGAAGAAGCGCCTGCTGGAACTCGGATTCGATCCCGGCGGCGGAACGCCCGCCGAGCTGACCCAGTTCGAAAAGCGGGAGCGGCTCAAATGGGGTCCGCTGATCAAGGAAACGGGCCTGCAGGGCGGTTGACAGCGGCGGACGGGCGGTACGCGACGTCAGCGTTGCCCGTCATGGACTGAAATCGCGTCGGCGGACAGGCCGCCGATGCGGGCGTGCGGCCGGCCGCCGGTTGCCATCACAAGGCCGAACGCGATTTCGTCGCGGCGTGGCGCGTCCCACATCGTCATCTCGGCGGTGCCGAAGTGGCTGCGCACATAGGCGGCGTTGATATGGCCGAGCGGAACCATCAGGCGCGTGCCCGGGCCGCCGATCGTCTTCGCCGCGGGAACGATGGCCTTGGGTTGGCCGAGCACCTCGCGCATGCCCTGGCCGCCGGCCTCGTGCCACACTGCGCCATGCTCCAGCTCGCCGTCCTCGCCGACGACGATGCCTTTGCCGTAGGCTTCGATGCCGGCGGCGCCGCCGAGCTGTGCGATCAGTCCCGTGGCAAGCTCGCGGCCGAGTTCGCGGAGTGACGCCTGGAACGGCATCAGGTCCGGTTCGTAGCGGCCGGCAAAGGGATTGCGGATCACCGCGATCGCCGTGCCGACGCGCAGCGGCTGTTCGCGGCGGGGACCACGCTCGTGCCAAATCGTCTCGACGCTCAGCGACGTCTTGCGAATTTCATAGGCTGCGGACGATGGCATCGGTTCACTCGTCGATGACGGGATTGCGCAGCACGCCGATCTGTTCGATCTCGACTTCGACGACGTCGCCGGGCTTGAGGAAAATCGGCGGCTTGCGCGTGAAGCCGACGCCGGCCGGCGTGCCTGTCGCGATGACGTCGCCCGGCACGAGGTCGAAAATGGTCGAGGAATATTCGATCAGCCGCGGGATCGAGAAGATCAGCATTGACGTATTGCTCGATTGCACCGTCTCGCCATTGACGCGGGTCTCTAACTTCAGATTGGTGGGATCGGCAATCTCGTCAGGCGTCACCAGCCATGGACCGAACGGGCCGGTGCCGACGAAATTCTTGCCGGATGCGATCTGCTGCGCATGCCGTTGCCAGTCGCGGACGCTGACGTCGTTGTAGATCGAATAGCCCGCGACGTGATTCCAGGCGTCGGCCTGGCTGATGTGACGGCCGCCCTTGCCGATCACGACGGCGAGCTCGCCTTCCCAGTCCAGGCTGTCGGAAACTTTTGGCCGGATCACCGGCGCGTTGTGCGCGACCTGCGAGCGCCACACCCGCAGGAAGATCGGCGGAAATTCGGTGATCTCGCGCTTCATGCCGAATGCGACAGCCTCGTTGTGGTGATCGAGGTAGTTGCGTACGGCGCAGACGATCTTTTCGGGCCGCGGGATCACAGGCAGAAAACTGATCTCGCTCAGTTCTACGTCCGGCTTGTAGGCGGCGGCGATCTGCTCCCGCTCGGCGAATTTTGCGCTGCCGATGAAATCCGCCAGCGTGCCGCCGAGCACCTTGCCGAGATCGACGACTTCGTCGCCGCGCACGGCGCCCCAGCTTTCGGTCTGCTGCCGCAGGAAAGAGATGAGCTTCATGAACGCGATCCTCGGACCTGATTTAAGATTTCCGTAAAAGACACTATTTTCGAAAATTAAACAAGGGGAATTCATTTTCGGCTCGGGAGCACGCATTTCCGCGCGGTCGCCAAGGCCTGATCGGGTTCAATTCTGGCTGAACAATTCCGAAGCGTATTTGATGACGTTGTCGGTGGTGCTCTGGATGTGTTTTGCGATCAGCTCGCAGGCGCGGTCGGCATCGCGCCCAACGGCGGCCTTCATCAGCGCGCGGTGCTCGCCGGCCTTGTCGCGCGGACGTGGCCGGAACCTTGCCGAAATATTGCGATAGCGCTCGGCGCGTTCGAACAGTGATTGCCGGATGCCAAGCAGGGTCGGCGAGCCGCATGCCGCCACCAGGGATTCGTGAAACTCCCGGTGCGCCACCTTCCATTCCGGATTGTCGGCGTAGTCCTCGACCTCGCGCCCCTCGATGATTCCAAGTCGGTGAATCGACGAAATAACCGCGATTTCCCAGTCATCATCGCCATTTTCGATCGAGCGTCGGATCAAATCGACGTCGATCAGGATGCGGGCGCGGGTGAGATCGATCAGGTCCGCGAGGCTGATCGGCGCCACCTTGAAGCCGCGCTGCTCCTCGGCGACCACCAGCCCCTCGGCGGCCAGACACGTCAGCGCCTCGCGCAGCGTCGTGAAGCTCGCGCCATAGGCCAGCCGCAGCGTATCGAATTTGAGCACCTCGCCGGGCTTGAGCCGGCAGGTCACGATCTCGTTGCGCATCCGGTGAGCGATATCGGACGCCAGCGTCTTGCCGAATTCCTTTCGGCGCTTGAAGGCCGTGACGTTCATGTTGGAATCGCTCTCCGATCGCCTTTCGAGTCTATCGAGGCGAGAATGCTGTTGCAATAATTTTCGTAAGCGGTAGTATTTTCGAAAATACAGTTTGAGGACGGGTGGGAGCGCGCATGAAGGCTGTCTTGGTACACCGCCCGGGAGGGCCGGACGCCCTGGAATATCAGGACGTTCCGATGCCTGTGCCCGGCGAAACCGATGTGCTGATCCGGGCCGAGACCTTCGGGGTCGGGCAGCCCGACAAGCTGATCCGCAGCGGCGTCTACAAATGGATGCCGCCGCTGCCGGCCAACCCCGGCAACGACGTGGCGGGCCGGATCGAGGCCGTCGGCAGCGCCGTCCGTGACATCAAGGTCGGACAAAAGGTGCTGCTGAGCGCCCGCGATCTGGCGCAGCGCGGTGGCTGCTACGCCGAGATGGTCGCAGCACCTGCGGATGCCGTCCATCTGCTGCCCGAGCAGGTCGATCTCGAGGCCGCGGTTTGCCTTGCCAATTACCAGGTGGCCTGGGCGCTGTTGAATGAATGCGGATCGTCGCGCCCGCCGAAATCGGTGCTCGTCATCGGCGCGGCCGGCGGCGTCGGCTCATCGCTGGTGCAACTGGCAAAACTTGCGGGCATGACCGTGATCGGCACCGTCAGCTCGGAGGAGAAGGCGGTCTTCGCCGGCGCCATGGGCGCCGACGGCATCATCTACTATCGTGGTGAAGACGTCGTCGCGCGCACGCGCGAACTGACCGGCGGGCGCGGCGTCGATCTCGTGCTCGACCATGTCGGCGGTCCTGATTTCTTCAGCCATCTGCGCGCGCTGGCCAAGTGGGGAACGGTGGTCTCCTACAACGCGTTCGACGGCCTGCCGACGCAGAACATGATGGAGGAGATGCGCAAGCATCTCGACGTGTGCCCGGCCATCCGCTGTTTTTCGTTTCACATCTACGACCACGACCGCGAAGGCCGCCGAGCCATCATGAAGCGCATGATCGGCCATCTGGCTGACGGCAGCATCAAGCCGGCGATCTTCGCCCGCTTCAAGCTGTCCGAAGTCCGGCAGGCGCACGAGCTGCTGGATTCAGGCAAGGCACTCGGCAAGATCATCATGACGCGCGACTGACGGGGATAGTTACGATGATAGGTGTCAAACGCATCAGGCACGCGACGTTCGCGACCGCCGATATCGAACAGCAGATCGACTATTATCAGGGGATCATCGGTCTTGGCATTGTCGAAAGGCAGGCCGGCCGCGCGCTGTTCGCCTCGGAGTCCGGCGAACTCACGCTGGTTCTGGAGCAGGATACGGCGTCATCCTGCAAGGCCATGGCATTCGAGATCGCCCCCAATGTCGAACTCGCCGATGTCGGCAAACAGCTCAAAGATCTCGGCATCAAGTCCGAACTCCGCTCCGATTCGGTGCCGGGAATACCGCGCACGCTGGTTTTCTCAGACGTCGACGGCCGGCAGATCGAGCTGTTCACGCAGTGGCAATTCACCCCGCCGAGCGAACAGGTGCGGGGCATCGTCGTCAGCAAACTCGGCCACATGGCGCTGTACGCGCCCGATCCGGACCGCACCGCAAAATTCTATGCCGACGTTTTGGGTTTCCGCGATTCGGACCGGATCGAGGAAAACTTCGTCTTTATGCGCTGCGGCTTCGAGCATCACGCCATCAATTTCGCGCGCGGGAGTGACGCGCGGCTGCATCACATGGCGTTCGAACTGCGCGATGCTTCCCACATGCAGCAGGCCTGCGACCTGCTCGGGCGGCGAAAGATCCCGCTGCTATGGGGACCGGTGCGCCACGGCCCCGGGCACAACATCGCGACCTACCATCGCGATCCCGACGGCTATCTCATCGAGCTGTTCTACGACATGGACCGCATGGCCGACGAGGAGCTCGGCTATTTCGAGCCGCGTCCCTGGCATCGCGACCGGCCGCAGCGTCCGAAGACCTGGATCGGATTGCCGCGCGATATCTGGGGCGTCGGCCCGTCGCCTGACGCGGCGGAGTTTTCGCCGAAGATGCGCGGCGGAAAATAAGCGCGCGGAGCTTCCACGAACAACGAAAACAACGATCGATATGGGGAGAGACGAAAATGGCGGGATCAGCGCGTAGTTCAGTTCGTCGCCGCTTTATCGGGCGACTGTTCGCGATGCTGTTCATCGCCACGATCGCGGGATCGATTAGCGCTGCCAGCGCCCAGGACTATCCGACCCGGCCGATCCGGCTGCTCCACGGTTTTGCCGCCGGCGGCGCCGCCGACACGCTGTCGCGCATTCTGGCGAACGGGCTCTCGAAACGGCTTGGCCAGCCGATCGTGATCGAGGCCAAGCCGGGCTCGGGCGGCAATCTCGCCGCGGCCCAGATCGCCAAGGCCGAGCCCGACGGCTACACCATCGGGCTCGTCACCGGCGCCCACGCCATATCCCCGGCACTCTACAAGTCGCTGCCTTACGATTCCGTCGACAGTTTTGAGATGATCTCGACCGCCGTCTACTACGCGCTCGTGGTCGCGGTTCGCGCTGACTACGAGGCAAAATCGCTCGGCGAATTGATCGCGCTCGCTAAGGCAAAACCCGGCGAGCTCAATTACGCTTCGGTTGGATTTGGCAGCACGCATCATCTGGCCGGCGCCCTTCTGGAAACGACGGCCGGCATCAGGATGGTGCACGTTCCGTATCGCGGCGATTCGCTCACCGTCACCGCGCTGCTCGGCGGTGAGATTCCAATGATCGTGGGAACGCCGGTGCTGCTGGCGCCGCAGATCGAGAGCGGGGCCATTCGCGGGCTTGCCGTGACGTCACCTGCGCGCAGCAAGCTCTTGCCAAACGTTCCCACGGCGGATGAATCCGGCGTCAGGGGATTCGATGTGCGCACCTGGGCTGGGCTGCTGGCGCCGAAAGGCACACCGCCGGCGATCATCAAGCGCCTCAACAAGGCCGTTCTGGAAACCCTCGCCGATCCCGAAACCAGGGCGGCGCTGGAGACCGCGATCGGCGGCGACGTGCAGGGCAGTACGCCGGAAGAGATGCGCGCGCTGATTCAGTCGCAAATCGTAAAATGGGCCGACGTGATCAAGACCGCGAATATTCCGCGGCTGTGACGATCAAGGCATCGTCATGGCGGGCCTGCTTGCATTTCCGGCATCGTGAGCGGCCGAAAGCGCCTTTGTCGCCGCCATCCTTTCGCGTATGTTCTCAGGAAACCACTCCTTCCTGAGAGGCCATGTGACTGCAACCAATCCTGCCGCGGGTAAACCGGTCGGTTCCGCTGATCTCGTCAATGTTCCGCGCCTGATGACGGCCTATTTCGCCGGAAAACCCGATCCGGCCGATCCGGCGCAGCGCGTTGCCTTCGGCACCTCGGGTCATCGCGGCACGTCGCTGAAAAACTCCTTCAACGAAAACCACATTCTGGCCACCACGCAGGCGATCTGCGATTACCGCCGCGAAACCGGGCTGACCGGCCCGCTGTTCATCGGCATCGACACCCACGCGCTGGCGGAATCGGCGCTGGTGAGCGCGGTGGAAGTGTTTGCCGCCAACGGCGTCGAGATCATGATCGACGATCGCGGCGGCTACACGCCGACGCCGGTCATCTCGCACGCGATCCTGAGCTACAACAAGGGCCGGACGGGCGGCCTTGCCGATGGCGTCGTCATCACGCCGTCGCATAATCCACCCGAGGACGGCGGCTACAAATACAACCCGCCCCATGGCGGGCCGGCCGATACCGATGTCACGGCCAGGGTGGAAAAAGCCGCGAACGCCTTTATGGCGGCGGACATGAAGGGCGTGGCGCGGATGCCGTATGAGCGCGCCCGCAAGGCGCCGACGACGCACCTGCATGATTACATCCGCCCCTATGTCGCCGATCTCGGCAATGCCGTTGACATGGCCCTGATCAAATCATCCGGCGTGAAAATCGGCATCGACCCGCTCGGCGGCGCCGCCGTGCATTATTGGCAGCCGCTCATCGAGCACTACGGCATCAACGCCACTGTTGTGAACGACGTCGTCGATCCCACCTTCCGCTTCATGACCGCGGACTGGGACGGCAAGATCCGGATGGATTGCTCCTCGCCTTACGCGATGGCGAGCCTGATTCAGATGCGCGACAGGTTCGACGTCGCCTTCGCCAACGATACCGACGCCGATCGCCACGGCATCGTGACGCGCACCGGCGGGTTGATGAACCCGAACCATTTCCTTGCGGCTGCGATCGCCTATCTGTTCGAGCACCGGCCGCAATGGGGCAGGGATGCCGCGATCGGCAAGACCATCGTTTCCAGTTCGATCATCGATCGCGTTGCGAAGAAGCTGAACCGCAAGCTCGTTGAAACTCCCGTCGGCTTCAAATGGTTCGTCGAGGGGCTCGGCAGCGGCGCATTCGGCTTTGCCGGCGAGGAAAGCGCCGGCGCCTCGTTCCTCAAACGCGACGGATCGGTCTGGACCACCGACAAGGACGGCGTCGTGATGGGGCTGCTGGCGGCTGAAATCCTCGCCAAAACCGGCCGCAATCCCAGCGAGTTGTTTGCGGGACTGACCGCCGAACTCGGCACGCCGGTCTATGCGCGGATCGACGTGCCGGCAACGCCAAAGCAGAAGAACGCGCTCAAGGCGCTCGGGCCGGATCAGCTTGGGCTGAAGGAAATGGCCGGCGATCCGGTGACGGCGATCCGGACCAAGGCGCCCGGCAACGATCAGCCCTTCGGCGGTATCAAGGTCGAGACCGATCAGGGCTGGTTCGCGGCACGGCCGTCCGGCACCGAAGACGTCTACAAGATCTACGCCGAAAGTTTTCGCGACACGGATCATCTCGGGAAGATCCAGAGCGATGCCAAAGCCGCGATCGCCAAGGCGTTCTGACGAAGCGCTCGCTGTTAAGCCCACGGCTGAGGCAGGTGCTCCTGTGCGTGAGCACGCTGCACAGCCGGCCGGCCGATCATGCGCTGCAAGTAGGCGCCCAGTTGCGGCCTGCTGGCAGCCGATCTGGGCATGCCGCGAGTCCACCGCGCGAGCGTGAAGAGTTTGACACCGAGGAAAGTCGCGAAGATCCGTACGGCTGCCCGAGGTTTGGTTTGTCTCGCAAAGGCCCATGCCGATCGCGCTGTTGCCAAAAGAATTCTTAGCTGCTTCGCTCCTTGCAGCGACCGGATCTCAACTCACGGCGCCAGGGAGAAGAACGTGACGCACAAGGGCATGGTGGTAACTCCGCAACCCGAGGCCACAGAGGCGGGCAGGGACATCCTCGTCGCCGGCGGCAATGCGATCGATGCTGCCATCGCGGCCGCGCTGGTTCAGACAGTCGTTGACCCCATGATGTGCGGAATTGCCGGTTTCGGAAGCCTGGCCGCCTATTTCCCGTCGAAGAAGGTGCATACCTACTACGATTTCCATGCCCCGGCGCCATCAGCCGTACGACCTGACATGTGGCAGGATCTGATCGAGGGCGAAGCGCGTGACGGATACGGCTTTATTCTCAAGGGGAACGTGAACGACATCGGTTATCAATCGATCTGCGTGCCTTCCTCGCTCAGGGCCTTTGCCGACGCGCACCGTGATCTCGGCAAATTGCCCTGGTCGGAGCTGTTTGGCCCGGCCATTGATTACGCGGAAAGCGGCTGGAACGTCCGGCCGCATGTCTACAGCTGGTGGTCGGAAGAAGGAACGATGGGACGGGTGGGCAATGCCAACCGAATTTCATTCGTCCCATCGGCCAAGGCGCTTTATTGCCGAGCGGATGGGTCGCCGAAGCGTGTGGGAGATCGCGTCGTCAATCGGGACTATGCAAACGTGCTGCGGGTTATCGCGAAGGATGGACCCGACGCCTTCTTTCGCGGCGAGATCGCCGATGCCATCGACGCGGACATGCGGGCCCACGGCGGTCTGTTGCGCCGCTCTGATCTCGAGAAGCTGCGAACCGCAAGGAACAAGCCGCTCTCAGCCACCTATCGAAACTCACGGGTGACCACAAATCAGGCGCCGGGCGGCGGCATCATGCTGCTGGAGATGCTTCGGACGCTCGAGAATTTCGACTTGAAGTCCATCGGTCACAACAGCGTCGAATACATTCGCGTCGTTGCCGAAGCCATGAAGGCCGCAACGCGCGACAAGGATCTCTTTATCGGCGACCCTTCCTTCGTTGACGTTCCGACCGATCGCCTGATCTCCAAGGAGCACTGCGCCGAAATCGCTGATGGCATCAAGCGTGGCGACAAGGTCAACGTGGTCAGGCTCAATGCCGGCCTCCCGAGCAAGGATACGACACAGGTTTCGATATGCGATGCCGACGGCAACTGCATCTCGATGACCCATTCGCTCGGGTTGCCATCTGGCGTGATCACTGAGGGGCTGGGCTTCATGTACAATGGATGCATGGGGGTCTTCGATCCGCGGCCCGGCCGCGCCGGCTCGCTGGCGCCGGGAAAGGCGAGATTCTCCTCCATTTGCCCGTCGATCGTCTTCAGGGATGACAAGCCCGTCCTGGTGATCGGAGCACCCGGTGCGACCCAGATCGCCATGGGCGTGCTCCAGGTATCGCTGAACGTCCTCGACTTCGAAATGTCGATGCTGGAGGCGGTCTCAACGCCCCGCTTTTCGGCTACCAGCGATATCATCGATCTCTCGAACCGGATCCCGCGCTCTGCCGAGCGGGCGCTGAATGGGCTCGGATATCAGACGGTACGATCCGCACTTAGCCACACATTCGGTTGGGTACACGGTATCAAGATTTCTTCTGAAGGGATGCAAGGTGGTGCCGATCCAGCGACCGACGGGATGGCGCTTACGGCTTCCTGAACTTGAACGACCAGGCCCGTTTGATATATGGGCGATCGCTTCCATCCGTTCCCGGGTTTCAAAAGGCGTTTGTCTCAATGGCTGACCTGCACGGCGTCTTCCCCTATCTGGTTTCACCGATTGGCCCCGAAGGCGACATCCGCACCGACGTCCTCAGCCGGCTCTGCGACGATCTGATCACATCAGGCGTGCACGGGTTGACACCGCTGGGCTCGACCGGCGAGTTCGCCTATCTCAACCAGGCGCAGCGCACCGCCGTGGTGCAGACCACGATCGAGGCCGCCAGAGGCCGGGTGCCCGTGATTGCCGGCGTCGCCTCGACCTCGACGGCGGACGCGGTGGCGCAGGCGAAGGCGTATCAGAAGCTCGGCGCCGACGGCATTCTCGCGATCCTCGAAGCTTACTTTCCGATTTCGGATGCGCAGGTGGAATCCTATTTCCGTGCCATTGCCGACGCGGTCGAGATTCCCGTCGTGATCTACACCAACCCGCAATTCCAGCGCTCCGATCTCACGCTCGACGTAATCGAGCGCCTCGCCGCGCATCCGCGCATCGGCTACATCAAGGACGCCTCGACCAACACCGGCCGGCTGCTGTCGATCATGAACCGCTGCGGCGACTCTATCCGCGTGTTCTCGGCCTCGGCGCACATTCCGGCGGCGGTGATGCTGATCGGCGGCCTCGGCTGGATGGCCGGCCCGGCCTGCATCATCCCGCGCCAGAGCGTCGAGCTCTACAATCTCTGCCACGCAAAACGCTGGGACGAGGCGATGACGCTGCAGCGCAAGCTGTGGCGCATCAACGAAGCCTTCGCCCGCTTCAACCTCGCGGCCTGCATCAAGGCCGGCCTTGAGATTCAAGGCTACGCCGTCGGCGACCCCGTCCCGCCGCAGGCGGCGCTGACGGCGGAGCAGCGCAAGGTGGTCGAGGCAGCGTTAAGGGATGTCAGCTAGCTGGCTTGCCAGGTCGTGCAATCATCAATCGTGCTGGATCGATGGCGCCCAGTCCGCCGTTCCGCCAAAAGCCAAAGAAGAGCGGACAATGACTTGGGTCCGCTTCGTGCCCAACAACGGACATTCGTCCAGTCACGCAGCCCTTTCAACACGACTGTCAATCTTGCCACGGAGTGCCCCAAAGTCGATCGGCTTTGTCAGAAGCGCCTCGGCGCCACCATCCAGCGCCCGGCGTTTGGTTTCTGCATCGCCATAGGCCGTGATCATGATGATCGGGACATCCGGCCGTATCGCCTTCGCTTTGGGAAGCATTTCCAGGCCGCTCATTCCCGGCATGTTGATGTCCGACAGGATCAGAATGAGCGATTGCTCACGCGCTTCGCTTATGCGCGAGAGCGCGACGTCACCAGACTGCGCAAATTCCATCGTGAACCGGCCTGCGCGGATATCGCGCCGAAACTGTTGGCGAAAAAGCGCCTCCACATCCGGTTCGTCGTCGACAACAAGAATAAGAAGGTTCACGAGCGCTCTCCCAATTGGGCGAGCTTCGCAGCGCGCCGCGGCAAGACAATCCGGAATTCGGTAAATTGGCCGGGCTGCGTATCGACCTCAATCGATCCCGCATGCTGTTTCACGATGATGTCGTAACTGAGCGAAAGACCGAGGCCTGTCCCCTCGCCCGGGGGTTTTGTGGTGAAAAACGGATCGAACATCTTTTCCTTCACCTCGGCTGGAATTCCCGTACCGTTATCGTGAATTTTGATTTCGACGCTCTCACCCAGATTTCTGGTCAGAACGGCAAGCGTGGGTGCGTAGCCGCGTCCGTTGGCTTCCAAATTCCGTTTCGTCGCCGCATAAAAACCGTTCGAGATGAGGTTAAGCAGCACGCGCGTAATCTCCTGTGGAAACATATCGACCTCGCCGGCCGCAGGATCGAAGGACTTCTCCAGCGTGACGTTGAAATCCTGCTTCTCTGCCCGTGCACCGTGGTATGCGAGATTGAGACTCTCCTCGACGACGGCATTGATATCGGTGGGCTGATGCTCCCCGGATCCCTGGCGCGAGTGCAGCAACATATTCTTGACGATCGAGTCGGCCCGTTTGCCGTGCTGCACAACCCTGTCAAGATTGTCCTGCAGCATATCCGAAATCTCGCTGATCTCGCCTCGCAACTGGGGAGCAAGGCTGGCCCTTGCGAGTGCCTCCCGCAGTTCATCGACAAGCTCGACGGAAACGGCCGAAAAATTGTTTACGAAATTGAGCGGATTCTTGATCTCGTGCGCGATGCCGGCCGTCAACTGGCCGAGCGAGGCAAGCTTCTCAGTCTGGACGAGACGGTCTTGCGTGGCCCGCAGGCCCTCCAGCGACTTCGCCAATTCGCGTGTGCGCGACTGTACCTCGTCAAAGAGGCGAGCGTTCTGGATGGCTAGTACCGATTGTGCCCCGAAGGTCTGCAATAGGTTAACCGTGCCTTGGGGGAAGTCGCCCGGCTGCTTGCGACGGACCACCAGCGCGCCGACGATCCGGTCTGCGCCTAACAGCGGGACAGCCAGCAGCGCACGGAATCCAGCGCGCCTGATGATGTCGAGGACCAACGTAGGATCCTTGCTAATGTCGGCAACCTGAACGGGCCTGCGCTGTATCGCCGCCTCACTGATCAGGGTCTCGCCCAGGCGGACGTTGCGGTCCTTTATGGCTGCGACCAACGCCTCGTCCATGCCGTAGCTGGCGCGCAATTGGAATTCCTGACGGGCATCGTCGAACGCATAGATTGTGCCGGCGTCGGTGCCCGATAGTTGGACCGCTTTCGAGATGATCGTGGACAGCACCGTTTGCAAATCAATGGTCGAGTTGACCGCCTGGCTGACGTCGCCGAGCGCGCGAAGCTCCTCAACCGACCGGGCCAGCTCGATGGTGCGCGCCTCGACTTGCTTCTCGAGCCGCACGGCCGTTTGCTCTCTCTCTATCAGCAATTCGTTCCGTTCGAGCGTGTTCTTACGCAAAACCTCGACTACTCTGCCCATCTCCGAGATCTCGTCGCTACCCCCGGTCGGTACGCTGGTCGCAAGATTGCCCTCGGCAATCGCCAGCATGCTGCGGCTAAGTGCGGTCAACCGCGAGACGATGTTGCGCCCCACATACAACCAAACAATCCCGATAGAGCTGAGTAGGCTGAGCGCTACCGCTGCGATCAGGACGGTCGAACTGAATCGCTGAACCGCGAACGCCTCATCATTAGCCTGCACGATATCGCGGTTTGCAATTGAGACGAGGCGATTCGCCGCCTGAGTGAGGTCTCGCGAGAGCGCAGCATTCTCCGTCAGGTTGCGGGTAGCCTGAGCAACGATGCCAAGCTCTTGCAACCGCAACTCGGGAATGCTGTTGATCCCCTCGACAAGTGCACGGAATTCCTCGAGCCTGCCAATCAGAAGCGGTTGCAATCTCGGATCCAGGTTGGGTGTTATCTGCCTCGTCTCACGCAGGGATTGCTGGATTCGAAACATTTGCACACGCACGCTGTCTGAATCGCTTGCTGCCGAGATCTGCTGCAACCTGTCACTTACCGACGTAATGAGAAACTGCACGCGCTGGAGTGCATGATAGGACGCCGTGGAGCGGACCAGCCCGCTGCCGGCCGCAATCCGTTCCTGGGCGCTCATCTTGGCGTCGTCGAACGCGCGGCGCGATTGCGCGACCTCCCCCTCGACAATCTGGAGCCAGGGTGCCAGCAGGCTTTGGCTTTCATTGTGAGTACTGAGCGCGTTGCTCGAATGGCCGCGCTTCAGCGCGCTTACGATCATGCGATCCGCGACCAGCTTGTCCAGCGATTCAAGATTGGTCCGCAGACGACCAACGGCTGATCGCATTGAGCCGAGGGCATCGCTGTCGGCGCCACGGTGCTCGAGGCTTTCCAGCAGTGCGGCGAGCTCCTGCATCTCGATGCCTATCCTCTGCGAACTCTCGTTGTGATCGGCTGGCGTGGCAGCAGAGAGCAGGGCCGGCGCGGCGGAAACAATCCGTTCGACCCGTCGCGATACTTCCACTGAAGCCAGTGCGGCGGGCACGCGTCGTGCCGTGATGCGATCGAGAGCCTGGCCGATATCGCGGAAGGAGAAGATTGCAACGGTCGCACCGACGACACCCAGGCCGCTGATTCCGAGGAAGGCCAATAGCAGTCGGTTTGCTACGCCGAGCCGAGATGGCACCCATGTCCGCAGGTTCGGACTCAAGAGCGCTGTTGACCGGCTAGACCTCGCCAGACCCATGTTCTCGCCTTGGCCTGAGGGTGCGAAATGCCTCCGTCACCCTCCAAATGGATACGGCAGCGCCCGCGCATTCAGGAACGCGCGTTCCGAAACGTCGCTCCAGCGAACGGCCGCGGTACGGAACTTCATGAAGCTGTCGTAGACCCGCCGCGCCAGGTCGTCCTTGCGGCTTAACTCGAATAGAACTTCGCCGGAGATCTTGCCGAACTCCAGCAAGATCGCGTCATCGACCTTGCGGATCTGGATCGCGGGATCTTTGACAAGCTCCTCGAGTGCAGTGGCGTTAGCGGCGGTGGCCTCAGCAAGGGAACGTGTGTTCTCGAGCGCGGCGGCACCCTCGATTATGCTTTTGTCGGTGCTGCCGAGGCTTTCCCAAAGTTTCTTGTTTACGGCAAGCGAGACCGCCGCCCCCGGCTCATGGAAGCCCGGATAGTAGTAGTACTTAGCCGCCTTGTGCAGGCCTAACGCCATGTCAACCCAGGGACCCACGAATTCGCTCGCGTCGATCGCGCCTGATCGAAGTGACGAAATGATCTCGCCGCCCGGCAAGGTAACCACCACGGCGCCCAGCCGGCGCAACACGTCGCCACCCAGGCCGGGCATGCGATAGCGCAGGCCCTTGAAGGCATCGATGCTTGTGAGCTCCTTGGTGAACCAGCCGCCCATCTGAGGACCGGTATTGCCGCACAGGAACGCCTTGAGGCCGAACCCGGCGCTCAGCTCGTCCCACAGCGCCTGACCACCGCCGTAGTAAACCCATGCGTTGATCTCGTCCGGGGTAAATCCAAACGGGACGTTGCAGAAATAGGCGAAGGTGGCGGACTTGCCCGCCCATGTGACTTCTGATGCGTGGTAGAGATCAGCCAGTCCGGAGGAGACGGCATCGAACGATTCCATTGCGCCGACCAGCTGACCGGCGGGGAAGACGTTGACTTGCAGTCGGCCGCCCGACAGCGTCGTAATCGACTGTGCGACACGTTCGGCGCCTGACTGCAGGCCCGGCAAGCCCTTCGGCCATATGGTGACCATCTTGAGTTCGCGCGCGCCTTGGGCGATGGCAGGCGCTGGAAAGGCAGAAGCGGCGGCGACCGCAATGCTCGCGCCCGCAACGAATTGGCGGCGATCCATAGTCTCTCCTCCCGTTTTACAGGCAGCCCTATTTCCATGTAACTGGTGTAGGCGACCCAAGGACAACCGAAGCGTCCACTGGTCGGCACGTAAGATCGCGAGAAACTGAAATGGTTAATAGCATACCCAACCGCGCGGGTCTGCAATGTACTTCACACCGATAGGGTCAGGGCTCCTGCACAGGTGCGGCTGACTGCACCGGTAACGTCCTAATCGCTGAACCATCGGACAAGCTTCTGCACCCTATCGCAAATCATGACCGCGACCAGAGCTTTCTTCGCTTTCGACGTTTAAACAGCCATCTGCAGACGCTTGATTTTCAACGCGAGCCAACGATCAAGAGAATGGCTGTCCATCTCGCAACCGCGAGAGGGCTGACGAACCCACAAGGTAGCGTCGACGACACGTTCGCTTCGGGGCAAAAACGAAAGTCGGTCCTCGCATCAGTGATGTCCGCTCTGACGCCGTGAACTGACATCAAGCGTGGAGCGCATCTCGTCCGCTCAGTGCACAATAGCTGTCGGTGATCCACAGGTCACATTTAAGGCAAACTGCGGTGTGCGGATAGGACGGCCATCGGACAAACCGACTGCTGATGGTGAACGTCACAAGCTATCATCGCCAAGGATGACGAAGATGAAGACGGTGCTGATCCTCATCCACATGCTGTATTCGCACGAATGTTGCGAAGATCATCATTGCCGCCCGGTGCCGTGCAACGAGGTGATCGATCTCGGCGATGACGGCTGGCGCTGGCGAGACAGGACGTTTCCGAGATGGACGCTGCGCGCCTCGCCCGATGGTAATTGTCATGTCTGCGTCGCCAACCTCCCGGTGTGCATCTATCTGCCACCGCGGGTGTAGAGGATTCCATGATCGCATCGCTGTTCTGGTGATGTGATCGGCGTCGTGGTTACTGACATTACCTCCGGGAACAGACATGCGGTTCCGGGGGTGGATAACGTCCGGCAGAATCGGGTGTGATTCTGCGCGACGCCGTGTCGCCAGCCCGCTCAAATCTGCTTTGGCCTTCAGGTTGATGTTGCAGACCGCAAACTGCTTCGCCCCGCCGGCAAGCACAGTTCGGGATCCGCGGTGCGACAAAACAACCCGACGGGCAAATCAATTCCGATTTACGGAAATCGTGTCAAGTCAAGAATTGCCGAAAATCAAAAATATTTCCCTTTCCTTCGACCCCAAATCACCTGCACATCTATGCCCATCCCGTCCCACTCAGAGGGGCGTCGGCCGTCGTCATGACGAGGGGCGGGGATGCGGTGGACGCTGACGTTGCGATTGACGGTCGCGGCTGAAGCGTACGGCGAAAGCGTGTGGTCCTGGCGCCCGTAACGGCGTCAAGTCTTTCGGGAGCCAACGCTCCCGAAGGGTGACGGTGGCAATAGAGGCCGTCTCACCGGGGAGAGCGCGTCATAAGCCGTAAAGCCACTGCGCAGGGAATGTCGGATGTTCTCCGCTGCCCTGTATGCTCGTGTGCAGCTTTCTTAGCACAATCGCACACGGGACCGCGGGTGCAGCGCGCATCCGGCATTCCCTGCGCCCTCTATTTTCAAGGGCAAGGAATTTCTGGCAGAGCTCGGGCGCAATGTGCCGCGAGATCGCGGCCGTATATCCCCGTCGTCCCGGCGAACGCCGGGACCCATACGCCGCGGCCTATCGATATGAGCACCGGCGTTAGAGACCTTCCGCAACAACAACCGCCGCGGCGTATGGTCCCCGGCTCAAGGCCGGGACGACGATCGTAAGGCCGGGACGACGCTGAGCAAGACAAATGCCTATTTCCCAGGCGCTTCCATAGGGTTGGCTCGCACCCTATCTATCGGCTAGAACCAGCCCAACTTTTGCGAAGAAAATCGAAGGACCAACTGATGAACATTCTTCCCGGCAATATGCGTTTTGGTGCGGGCCAGCCGGTCAAGCGTTTGGAAGATCAGCGGCTGCTTACCGGGAAGGGGCAGTTCATCGACGACAGGCCGGAGGAGGGCGCGCTGTGGCTGCACGTGCTGCGCTCGCCGCATGCCCACGCCAAGATCGTCGCGATCGATACCAGGGCCGCGGCGGAGCTGCCGGGCGTCGAAGCCATCTATACCGGCGCCGACCTGGTCAGGGACGATATCGGCACCATCCCGACGCTGGCGATCTTCAAGCGGCCGGACGGTTCGCCGATGACGGTGCCGCCGCGGCGGCTGCTGGCGCATGAGGTCGTGCGCTTTGCCGGCGAGCCGGTCGCAGCCGTGGTTGCGACCTCACGGGTGCTGGCGCAGAACGCGGCCGAAGCGATCGCGGTCGATTACGAGGTGCTGCCGTCGGTGGTCGATCCCGTTGAGGCGGTCAAGCCGGGCGCGCCTGTGGTGTGGCCCGAGGCGCCCGACAACATCGTCGGCGCCATGAGCTATGGCGATGCCGCCAAGGTCGAAGCGGCCTTCGCCAGCGCCGCGCATACCGTGTCGCTCGATCTGGTCAGCCAGCGCCTCATTCCATCGGCGATGGAGCCGCGCTCGACCATTGCCGAGATCGAGAAGAAGTCCGGCCGGCTGATCCTGCACGTCCAATCGCAAACCCCGGGCTCGACCCGCGACCTGCTCGCCGAATCGATCCTGAAACGGCCGAAGGAAAGCGTCCGCGTGCTGGTCGGCGATATCGGCGGCGGCTTTGGGCAGAAGACCAGCCTTTATCCGGAAGACGGCGTGGTGGCGTATGCCGCCACCAAGCTCGGCAAGAAAATCCGTTGGCGCGGCGACCGCACCGATGAGTTCGTCGGCGGCACCCATGGCCGCGATCTGACCTCGACCGGCGAATTCGCGCTCGACGCCAAGGGCCGCGTGCTGGCCTACCGCGTGCGCTCGATCGGCGGCACCGGCGCGTATAGCAGCGGCGCAGGCAACATCATCCCGCTGGTGCTCGGGCCGTTCGTGCAGACCGGCGTCTATGATCTTCCGCTGGTGCATTTCGAAGTCAAATCCGTGATGACCAACACCGCGCCGGTCGGCGCCTATCGCGGCGCGGGCCGGCCGGAGGCCGTGTTCATCGTCGAGCGGCTGATGGACGCCGCTGCGCGCCAGATCGGCATGGACCCGCGCGCCATCCGCAAGGTCAATTACATCAAGCCCGCGCAATTGCCCTACACCAACGCCGCCGGCCAGGTGTACGATTCCGGCGCCTTCGCGCACATGATGCAGCGCGCCTCCGATCTCGCCGATTGGGACGGTTTTGCCGCGCGCAAGAAAGCCGCGAAGAAGAAGGGCCTGCTCTACGGCCGCGGCCTCACCAGCTACATCGAATGGACCGGCGGGCGCGCGCACACCGAAAAGGTCTCACTGCACGCGACGGCCGAGGGGCGCATCATCCTGCATTCCGGCACCATGGCGATGGGGCAGGGCCTGCAGACCACGTACACCCAGATGGTGTCGGATACGCTCGGCATCCCCATGGACAAGATCGACGTGGTGCAGGGCGATACGGATCTCGCGACCGGTTTCGGCTCCGTCGGCTCGCGCTCGCTGTTCGTCGGCGGCACGGCGGTGGCGGTTTCCACCAACGACATGATCAACAAGGCGCGCGAAAAAGCTTCCAACGTGCTGGAGACCTCGGTCGAGGATATCGAGTATCAGGGCGGCTTTCTCACGGTGGCCGGCACCGACAGACGCATCAGCCTGTTCGAGATCGCCAGGAAGGAAGACGGCGCGCGGCTCAGCGTCGACTCAGAGGGCGAGGTCGACGGCCCGAGCTGGCCGAACGGCACGCATATCTGCGAGGTCGAGATCGATCCGGAAACCGGCGTCAGCAAGGTGGTGCGCTACACCACGGTCGACGATGTCGGCATCGCCGTCAATCCGATGCTCGTCACCGGCCAGGTGCATGGCGGCGTCGCGCAGGGCATCGGGCAGGCGCTGTATGAAGGCGTGTCCTACAACGAGGAAGGCCAGCTCCTGACCGCGAGCTATCAGGATTACTGCGTGCCGCGCGCCGACGACATTCCGCCGATCGAAGTCACGCTGGATGATTCCGCGCCGTGCCGTACCAATCCCTTGGGCGCCAAGGGCTGCGGCGAATCCGGCGCCATCGGCGGCCCGCCCTGCATCACCAATGGCGTGATGGATGCGCTCAGCGAGCTCGGCATCAAGCAGCTCAACACCCCGCTGACGCCGGCCAAGGTCTGGCAGGCGATCAGGGATGCGCGGGCGGCGCTCGCGCAATCGTAGAACTCCGTCATGGCCGGGCTTGTCCCGGCCATCCACGTCTTGCTTGCTTGGACACCAAAGACGTGGATGCCCGGGACAAGCCCGGGCATGACGACTAGTAGCGTCCATCTTCGCAAGCTGCGACTCAAAGCAGCACGCCTCAAAAATCAGCAGCCCGCACCGTTGCGAGAATCCGCCGAATCAAGGCCAATGACAACGTCAAGAAGCAAGAATGCGGTCACACTCTCGGGGGCGATCCGATGTCGGTTGAAGGTGCGATGCGGGCACTGTCTGCTCGTGTGATCGTCGTCGGCAACGAGAAGGGCGGGTCAGGAAAATCCACCGTCGCGATGCATATCGCGATCGCCCTGATCAAATCGGGCCAGGCAGTTGCCACCATCGATCTCGATACCAGGCAGAAAAGCCTCACCCATCACATCGAGAACCGGCGCGCCTGGGCGCGTCATGTCGGCCGCGACCTCGGCATGCCCCAGCATTTCTGCTTCCAGCAACTCGATTATCCCTCGGCCGACGAACAGGCCGCCGGCTGCCGGGCGCTGGAAAAGACCGTCGAGACACTCGCCGGTCGCTATGGCGTCGTCATCATCGACACCCCCGGCCACGACGATTATCTGACGCATGTCGCGCATGCGATGGCGGACACCTTGATCACGCCGCTCAATGACAGCTTCGTCGATCTCGATGTGCTCGGCACCGTCGATCCGGAATCCTTCCGCGTCACCGGCACCAGCCATTATGCAGAGATGGTGGAGGAAGCGCGCGGCAGGCGCCGCGTGCGCTATCTCGGCGTCACCGACTGGATCGTGCTGCGCAATCGCCTTTCGACGCTCGGCTCGCGCAACAAGCGCCTCGTCGGCGAGAGTATCCAGCAGCTGTCGCAGCGGCTGAACTTCCGCTGCATCGAGGGGTTGGCCGAACGCGTGATCTTCCGCGAATTCTATCCGCGGGGCCTGACGGCGGTCGATGATCTCGACGAGATAACGCTCGGCAGCCGCCCCACCATGTCGCACGTCACCGCGCGGCTGGAGATGCTGAAGCTGCTCACCGCGATCGGATTGGGCAACGCCGCAACGGCCCACGAGATTGTGGGCCGGCGGCAGGCAGTGGCTTGAATTGTCATTCCGGCGCGCGCGTCAGCGCGAACCTGGAATCCATCAAGCCGCATGCTCCGTCGTGAAATGGATTCCGGGTTCGTGCTTCGCACGCCCCGGAATGACGGTAGGTGAGTCCTCAGAGTCCCAACACCATCTTCGCGATAATATCGCGCTGGATCTCCGATGAGCCGCCGAAGATCGTGTACGCCCGACTGTTGAGATATTCCGGCACCACCGGCAGCATCTCCTCGGGAATCCCCGGTGCCTCGTTGAGCTTGTAGAACGGCCGCATCGGCTCGACATAGAGCCCGTCATGGCCGATCACATCGACACCGAGCCGCGTCACCGCTTGCCTAATCTCGCTGTTGCGCAACTTGAGCAGCGAGGACACCGCGCCGGGATTCTGCCCGGTCTGCAGCGCCGACAGCACCCGCAATTCGGTCATCTCGAGCGTGTCGATATCGACCTCGATCTCGGACATCCGCATCGAAATATCGGGATCGTCAATGGCACGGCCGGTGGCCTCGGATTCGGCGAGGTCGGATACCGTCTTCAGCGCCTCGCGCAACTTGGCCGAGGCGATGCCGGAGCCGCGTTCGAATTCGAGCAAATATTTGCCGTAGGTCCAGCCCTTGCCTTCCTCGCCGACCCGGTTGGCGACGGGCACGCGCACATCGTCGAAGAACACCTGGTTGACCTCGTGGTCGCCGCCGATCGTGAGGATCGGCCGTGTCGTGATGCCCGGGCTCTTCATGTCGATCAGGATGAAGGAGATGCCGTCCTGCTGCCGCTCGGTCTCGTTGGTGCGCACCAGCGCAAACATGCGGTTGGCGTGGTGGGCGTGCGTGGTCCAGATCTTGGTGCCGTTGATGATGTAATCGTCGCCGTCGCGCACCGCGCGCGTCTTCAGCGAGGCGAGGTCGGAGCCGGAGCCGGGCTCGGAATAGCCCTGGCACCAGTAATCCTCGCCCGAGCGGATCCGCGGCAGATAAAAATTCTGCTGCTCCGGCGATCCGAACCCGATGATGACGGGGCCGACCATCTTGACGCCCATCACATTGACGTTCGGCGCACCGGCGCGGGCGCATTCGGCTTCAAAAATCCAGCGCTGCGCCGGCGTCCAGTCCGGCCCGCCATGCTCCACCGGCCATCCCGGCGCGCCCCAGCCCTTGCGGTGCAACGCCTTCTGCCAGGCGATCCCAATGTCCGGATCGGAAAACACCGATGGGGTCAGCGATTGCGCGTGCTTCATTTCCGCCGGCAGATTCTGGGCGATGAAGTCGCGGACTTCCTGTTCGAAGGCGCGCTCTTCGGCGCTGAAGGTGAGATCCATGGTGTGCTCCCGCTAACTTTGTACGGTTCGGCCGCCGAGGGCGGCGTGGCGGCGATAATGATGGGCGCTGCCGCCGAACAGCGTGTCGAAGGCGAGCAGCCGCTTGAAGTAGGAACCGATGTCGAGCTCTTCGGTGACGCCCATCGCGCCATGCAGTTGCACGGATTGTTCGGCAACGAAGCGCGCGCATTTGCCGATCTTGGCCTTGGCGCCCGAGGCGGCGCGCCCGCGCGCGACCGGTTCGGCATCGATCATCAGCGCGGCGCGCAGCGCCATCGAGCGGGCCTCGTCGCAGTTCATCGCCATGTCGGCGAGCCGATGGCGGATCACCTGATTGGCGGACAGCGGCCGTCCGAACTGTTTCCGAATCTTCGTGTATTCGAGCGTCTGATCCAGCAGCGTCTGCATGATGCCGACGGCTTCCGCGCCGAGTGCGGCCATCGCGCGATCGACCACGGCCTCGATAACAGGCAGCGCATCGCTGCCGTCGCCGAGCAGGGCGTCGGCGCCCACGTGGACGCCGCGAAGGTCAAGGTTGCATGCGCGGCCGCCGCCGAGCCGCGGGAAATCGCGCTTGGTGAGACCAGCCGCCTCCGCCGGCACCAGGAACAGGCCGAGCTCTCCCACCCCATTGTCGTCGGCGACCTGCGCCGAAACAATAATCTGCCCGGCGGCATTGCCGTCGAGCACCGCGGTCTTGCGGCCGTCGAGGCGCCAGCCCTCTGCCGTCTTCCAAGCCTTGGTCGCGACCTCAGCCAGATCGAACCGTGCGGCGCGTTCCGAATGCGCGAGCGCCAGATACAGCGAACCGTCGGCGACCTTGGGCAGCAGCGCCTGCTTCTGCGCCTCGCTGCCGCATGCACCGATCAGCCCTGCGCCAATCACCACCGTCGACAGATAGGGTTCAGACACCAGTCCCCGACCAAAGGCTTCCATCAAAATGCCGATCTCGACCGCGCCACCGCCAAGCCCGCCATGCTCCTCGGCGATCGGCAGTGCCAGCCAGCCGAGCTCGGCGAACTGTTTCCAGATTTCGGCGCTGAATCCGAGCGGATCGTTCGCCACCCTGCGGCGATGCTCGGCGTCATACGTCTCGCCGACAAAACGTTCGGCACTCTCACGCAGCAGCCGCTGCTCGTCGCTCAAGGTCAGGTCCATATGATCTACTTCGTTACCGCTGATTTCCTGACGGAGGGATGCAGGCCCGCGGGGTCCACCACCATTCCGAACTCCTGAAGATTATGCGCATGGCAGAGCTGGTGCAGCGCGAACGCCTGGTCGATCGCGGCGGGTTGTCCCATCACGTCCACCGAGCGGTTGACGGCCTCCTTGGTCAGCTTCAGCGCGAACGATGGCTTCGCCGCGATCTTCTGCGCCAGCGTCATCACGAACGAGGAAAGCTCCGCGCGCGGCACGACGTGGTTGACCATGCCGAGCCGGTGCGCCTCGTCCGCGCTCCAGGTGTCCGCCGTGAACAGCAATTCCTTGGCCTTGCGCGGGCCCAGCTCCCAGGGGTGCACGAACCATTCGACGCCGCAGACGCCCATGGTGACCACGGGATCGCAGAACTCGGCATCGGCGCTGGCGACGATCATGTCGCAGGCCCATGCCAGCATCAGGCCGCCGGCAATGCATTTGCCGTGCACTTCAGCAATGGTCGGCTTCGCCAGGTTGCGCCAGCGCCGCGTGATCTGCAGATAGATCTCCTGCTCGCGGGCGAAGCGGCCATGGGCGTTGGGTTCGGCAAAGCCGCCCCAATTTCCGACCGGCGGAAAATCCACCCCGGCTTCATTTTTGCTGCCCGGCCGCAGATCGTGGCCGGCGGAAAAATGCGGGCCGCTTCCTGCCAGGATGATGACCTTGACCGCGTCGTCCTGCACCGCCGCATCGAAGGCGGCGTTGAGGTCGTAGGTCATTTGCAGGTTCTGCGCATTGCGCGCCTCGGGCCGGTTCATCACGATCCGCGCGATGCGCGGCTCCGGCCGCTCCACGACGATGGTTTCGAATGCGGTCATGGGCCCTCCCGTTATTATTATGCAGCCATGTGACTATTTCAGCTGACGATAGGCAAGAGCCATCGGAACGAAAGCGGCCCGAAGTTCATTCAATCACCGCCGTCGTTCCGGGATGGGCCATTAGGCCCAGCCCCGGAATAATTGTGTGAAAGCACGACATTCTGATACCGTGACGCGAAATTATACCGGGAGTGTTTTATGCGCAGATTTTGGAACGTGCTGGCGGCGCTGGCGACGCTGAGCCTGACCAATTGCGGCTACAACGCGATCCAGACCAATGACGAGCAGGTCAAGGCGGGTTGGTCGGAGGTGGTGAACCAGTACCAGCGGCGCGCTGATCTGGTGCCCAACCTCGTCAATTCGGTGAAGGGCTTTGCGCAGCAGGAAAAGGACGTGCTGCTCGGGGTCACCAACGCCCGCGCCAAGGTCGGCAGCATCCAGGCCACGCCCGAGGTGCTGAACGATCCCGCCGCGTTTCAGAAATTCACGGCCGCCCAGGGTGAACTCTCCAGCGCGCTGTCGCGGCTATTGGTCGTAACCGAGAACTACCCCGCGCTGAAATCCGATGCGCTGTTCAAGGATCTGATGGCGCAGCTCGAAGGCACCGAGAACCGCATTACCGTGGCGCGCAACCGCTACATCAAGGCGGTGCAGGACTACAATGTCGGCATCCGCACCTTCCCGAACAACATGACGGCGATGATGTTCGGCTATAAGGAAAAGCCGAACTTCGCGGTCGAGAACGAGAAGGAAATCTCCACGGCGCCGAAGGTGGATTTCAATCCGACACCGGCCGCGCCCGCGAAGTAGCGGATCAAAGATCAATCGCAATGAATGCTGCAAGAGTTTCCATTCTTGCGCTGCTCGTGTTCTGGGCTGCTTCAGCCCTGGCCGTCGTCGCGGTGCCGCCGCTCGTCGGGCGCGTGGTCGATCAGACCGGGACGCTCACCAGCGGCGATATCGCTTCGCTGAACCAGACCATCCGGAGTTTCGAGGCGCGGAAGGGCAGCCAGGTCGCGGTGCTGATCGTGCCGACGACGGACGGCGAGGCGATCGAGCAGTTCTCGCTCCGCGTGGCGGAAGCCTGGAAGATCGGCCGCAAGAAGGTCGACGACGGCGCCGTGCTTGTCATCGCCAAGAACGATCGTCATCTTCGCATCGAGGTCGGCTATGGCCTCGAAGGCGCGCTGACCGACGTCACCACCAAGCGCATCATCGACGAGGAGGTCACGCCGAAGTTCAAGTCCGGTGATTTCGCCGGCGGCGTCTCGGCCGGCCTCAACAAGATGATCCGGATCATCGATGGCGAGAAACTGCCGGAGCCGCAGCCGCCGCATTGGCAAGATCAGACCGGGCTGTTCGACGTCGATGCGATGTTCAATCCGTTCCTCCTGATTCCGGTGTTCCTGTTCGGCGGGTTGATGCGGACCATGCTCGGGCGGCTGGTCGGCGCGGGCGTTGGCGGCGGCGTGGTGATGCTGATCGCCTGGTTCCTGTTCGGCTCGCTGGCCGCGGCGATATTCGCCGGCTTGATCGCCGTGTTTTTCGTCCTGTTCAGCGACTCCATTGTGTCGTCATCGCCGGGGAGCAGTGGAAGCGGCGGCTGGTCAGGGGGCAGCAGCGGTGGCTCATGGTCCGGAGGCAGTTCGAGCAGCAGCTCGAGCGATAGCGGCGGCGGGGGCGGCAGTTTCGGCGGCGGCGGCGCGTCGGGGAGCTGGTAGATGGCAGATATCAAACGCATTGGCAGGCATCTTCTGCAACACCGCTGGCGAGAGCGGCGCAACTTTCCACCGAAAGTGCTGGCCGCGATCGAGGCCGCGATCAGGGCGGGCGAGGCCACGCATTCCGGCCAGGTCCGCTTCGTCGTCGAGGGCGCGCTCGACGGCGCGCCGTTGTTCCGCAATCAGCCGGCGCGGGAACGCGCGCTGGATGTTTTCTCGCAACTGCGGATCTGGGACACCGCGCACAACAATGGCGTGCTGATCTATCTCCTGCTGGCCGACCGCGACGTCGAAATCGTCGCCGACCGCGGCATCCACGCGCACGTCGGCACCGCCGGCTGGGAGAAAATCTGCGTCGAGATGGAAACGGAATTTCGGGCAGGTAAGTTCGAGCGCGGCGTGATCAAGGGGATCGAGGCGGTGTCGCGCGAACTGGCGGCGCATTTTCCACCGCAGGGCGGCGGGATGAATGAACTGCCGGACAAGCCGGTGGTGATTTAGTGAGGTCGTCGTCATTCCGGGTTCGATGCTTCGCATCGCCCCGGAATGACGGCAGAGTCTACGCCTTCACCGACGGCCGTTCCGCAACCCGCGCCATCCACGCCACGATATTGCCGTTGCTCTGATCCAGCGGCTGCCCGACCGTGCCGCCGAAATCGAGCCAGCAATAAAGCAGGATGTCGGCCATCGTGAAGCGCTTGCCGCAGATGTAATCCTTCGCCGCCATCTGGCCGTCGAGCCATTGCAGGCGGTTGGCCGCGATCATCTTCAGGCCGGGTGAGGCTTCCGGCGCACAGAGGATGCGCTTTTCGAAGAACTTCAGGCCCTCGCCGAAGCGAAACCCATTGGCGAGATGTTCGCAGATGTTGAGATCGACGCGGCGTGCCCACATCCGGCATTCGGCGCGCTCTTCCGGTGTCGTTCCGATCATCGCAGGCGCCGGGTGCTTCTCCTCGAGATATTCGCAGATCGGGATGACTTCCGAGAGATAGCTGCCATTGTCGAGTTCAAGCGCCGGCATCTGGCCGTGCGGGTTGCGCTGCAAATGCTCGGCCTCGCGGTTTTCGCCCTTGCGCAGGTCGACCGTCTGCTTCGGCATCTCGATGCCCTTTTCCGCCATGAACATGCGGACAATGCGCGGGTTTGGTCCGACCGAGTCGTAAAGTTTCATGGTGCTCTCTCCCCAGTGCCTCTTGGAGGCGTCATTGTTGCTGTTGTTGAACAGGCCGCCATAAATTTTGTCAAATGGATGGGCCGCAGCGGAAGGCCAGCGAGTGTGATTTGGAATCACGTCAGGATCTGTCAGGCGGGGAATAATTCCGGATGGCGCAATTATTCGGTAGTGTTGGCTGTCTAGCCATCATCCAGCTTGTTGAGGTCGCGCACCGATTGCATGATCGGTTCGAAGTTCGAGCGCGCATCCAGCGCATCGAACAATTGCGCGGTGTCGGACAGCAAATTGTGCGAACGTTGAATGGCGACCCGTACATCGTCCTGCGGCGTGTCGGAGAGGCGGCCGTGGCCGGACAGCAGGATCTTCGAGTTCAACCCCTTCAGCCGCTCCAGTGACTGGATGTAGTCGGCGATGCTGCCGGAGCCGAACACGCCGCCCATCACGCCGCCGGGCATCAGCGTGTCGCTGGCGAACAGCAGGCCCTTGTCCTGGTCGAACAGCGTGATGCAGGCCGAGGTATGGCCGGGCGTGTACATCACGTTGAGGCGGAAATTGCCGAGGTCGAGCAGATTGCCTTCCTCGAGCCAGATGTCGACATTGATCGGGATATTCGGTTCGTTGAACATCTTGCGCAGCATCGAGAAGTCGTCGCGCAGCATGATCTTGTTGGCGGCCAGCCGATGCGCGGCGATGAAGGCGCGGCCATTGAAATGATAGGCGGCGCCGATATGGTCGAGATGCTCGTGGCTCAGCACCACCATGTCGATTTTCTCGGGTGGACAATCGACGTGTTGCAGACATTTCAGCAGATGCGGATAGTTCGACGACAGGCCGACATCGATCATGATGGTCCGCGAGCTGCCGCGCACCAGATAGGCGTTCGCCGCGCGGTTCTTGAAGCGGATCTGATAGACGTCCTCGGCGGCCTCGATCAGCGTGCAGACGTCGCTTTCGAGCAGGGTCTTGAACGGGCTCGGCCTGCGCTCGCTCATGGATTGGCCGCGGCTTTGAACGTGATCGCGTTCGAGGCACGCAGCCGCTTGCTCAGCGCATCCATGATCATCAGGGCAAACGCCGGCTGCTGGCTGACCAGGTAGACGAAGCGGGCGTGGTTGATCCGCATCACGCGGGTGTGCGCTGCGGCGGCAATCGCGGTCGCCGAGCGCGACGAGCCGTCGATCACGGCCATCTCGCCGAAGAATTCTCCCTTGCCGAGCGTGATGATCACGGTCTTGCTGGCACCGTTAACCTTGGCGATCTCGACCTTGCCGTCGAGCACGACGAACAGCTCACGCCCGGTCGAGCCTTCCTCAAAAATGACGTCATCTACATCAAACTCGTTGATGCATTTTTCGATGGTCATGGCGGCCTCCTGCCTTCTGGCTGGATGGTCGGGCCATGTTAATCGGTAAATGAACGGGACGCCAACGGAGCTGTCGACGGATTGTCGCAGGGCAACATGAACGACGGCAAGATGAACGAAAGCCGGGAATCGCCGGCCGCGCCGCCGTCGCCTTGCGGCCGCAAACCGGCCCGGATGACTTCCTAAAATTTAGGTAAGGCCATCGGTCAGGTCCCACCCGGTAACGATTTCGCAAGCAATAAAAGTTACCAAAAGTTCAACCCATTCTGGAGAATTGAACGTGAGCGAACAGCAGTCCGAGGCCACCAGCGGTGAAACCGGTTCCGTCGGCGCCGGGCCGGCCGCTCCCGATATGTCCGCAGCCAAAGAGCCGGTGACGGCGGCGATCGAGCCTCCGATGCTGGCGCCCGACCAGGTAGAAAGCTCTCCCAAGCCGGACGCGCCCAAAGTGGAAGCGCCCAGGGTCGAGGCCTCCAAGGTTGAAGCGGCCAAAGTTGAACCGACGAAAGTCGAAGCGGCCACATCGGAAGCTCCGAAAGTTGAACCGCCGCGGATTCCCGGCAAGCTGTTGATTATGTCGCCCGGCGAGCGCGCGTGGAACGGCGACGAAGCCGATGCGAAGCCGGAAGCGGTGGCAGCCGAAGGGGCGTCCGGCAAGCGCAGGATGTCGGCGATGGCAGCCGTGGTGGCGCTGGCGACGATCGCCGGTGCGCTTGGTGGCTCGCTCGCAACCGCGGGCCTTGGATACGTGATGGCCGGAAATTCCGCCGTCGCGAACAGCAACAGCGCGCTGGAAGCCTCGGTGGCGCGGATCGATGCCGATATCCTGGCGCTGAAGGCCAGCGTTGAGCACACCTCCAAAACCGGGGTGAGCCAGTTCAACAAGACCAGCGATCGCCTCGACAAGGTCGAGAAGGCGCAGGCCGAGCCGGCCGCCAAGCTCGCCAAGCTCAGCGAGGCCGTCGAAAAACTCCGCGCGCAAGCTGCTGCACCCGCACCCGTCGCCGCCGCAACGCCGGCCGCCGCAAGGGACGTCACGGGAACGGTGTCGCCGCCCGCAACGGCCGCGGCGGTGCCGCTCCCCGCACCGAAGCCCGAGATTGCACGGCTGCCGACCGTGGACGGCTGGGTGCTGCGTGACGCCGCTAATGGCAGCGCGCTGATCGAAGGCCGCCAGGGCATCTTTGAAGTCTATGCCGGCGATCCCGTCCCGGGTCTCGGCCGCATCGATGCCATCCGCAAGCAGGACGGCAAATGGGTGGTCGTGACCAGCAAGGGTCTGATCGTCGCCCGCTGATTACGCGAAACCTGAATGAAGAAGGCGCTTCACCGGGATGTGAAGCGCCTTTTTGCTTGAATAGGCCACTTCGCGCGGTGTTAGTGGGGGCATGAGCCGCGCGCTGCGATTTCTTGTCACCCTATTCGCCCTGCTGTGCGGCGCATTGCCGGCGTCCGCCGCGCCACTGGAGCGTGGGATCGCGATAACGGATCCCCTGGCGCTGCGCGAACTCGACGGCGGCAGGTTCGGCATCCGCCGTCTGTTGTGGCCGGAGCGATCGGCCGATGCTCCGCCCACGAGCGGCCAGCTATTCACCCTGCCGTCGATGGTTCCGGTCCGCCAGGCGATCGACGCGGAGTTCGACCGTTATATTGCGCGACACAAAAGTAGCCTGCCGAACGAGACCATCGGCGTCGGCGATGGCTTTGCCTTTCAACTGTTCGACCGCATCCAGCTCGATTCCGCCGACACCCGTTTCGTGCTGGCGGGCATCGTCAACCGCATGGATCGCGCTTATGTCGACGAGGCCAGCTGCGGCGACATCCGGCTGATCTATCGGCTGACGCGAATGAAAACGCCGGGGGCCGACGACAGGGCAATTTTGCCCCGTCTGCCAATGACGTTGAATCTTGTGCTGAAAGCCAAGGCCGGCCTTGGGATCGACCGTAACGGCCAATCCATCACCTGTTCCGAAATCGCAAAACGCTGGCTCGCCGCGGGCGAATCTTCGCTGACTGGTGCGCCGCTCGCGGAGAGACTGCTGGCAGAGGCTGGTCCGCTCGAACTGCTGAGTTACGAAAACATCGATCGTATCGAGACCAATCTGCAGATCGCGCATGCGCCGAAATCGCCCGTGCGGGATTTCCGCACCGATTACCTGTTGAAGGTGTTTCGCTATGACGCCGCGGCGCGGGAATTTCGGGAAGCGCCGATGGAGAACCAGATCGACCGCGACCGCATTCTGGCTGACGACGCGCTCGGGCGCGAGTTCAAGTCATGGCTGCTCGATCCCAAACACCTCGCCGAGTTCGATTCCGGCGCGGTACTGATCCCGGAAAAATTCCTTGCCAACGGCGCGATTGCCGCAACGCCGGCCGGATTTGAAGCTTCCGACCTGCAGCCTGAATTCGGCCTGATGCAGGGCGAGGGGGCCAAGGCGGTGTTCAGCGAAGCTGACGTTGTCACGGCGCTGAAGAAGGCCGCGGCTGGCGGTATGAAGTTGCAAAACATCCGCTCGGCCGGCGGCTTCGAGCGGCGGCTGAACGATGTCACCTGTTCCGGGTGCCACCAGACGCGCGGCATCGGCGGATTTCATTTTCCCGGCGTCGACTGGATGGCGGTCAATCCTTCCAACTCGACGGTCGTTCCGGCCTCGCCGCACTTCTTCGGCGACCAGGTTCGCCGCCGTGACATCCTCACCGCAGTAAGGGATGGCAAGGCGCCGGATTATTCCCGCGGCTTTGCCAGCCGCCCGCAATTGCGCGGCAGCACGGAACTGGTGGGGACCGAATATAGCGACGGCTGGGGCGCGCATTGCTACGCTCCCAGCAATATAGCGGCCAGCAACGACGCGAGCTTCCGTACCTGGACCTGCGCTGAGGGGCTGGCCTGTCAGGTCAGCGGCAAGACCGCACGCATGGGCATGTGTTTCGTGAAAAGCCGTTAGGCAGGTTTCGGCCCTGGCAGCGGGCAAGGGTGCCGATGCACCGTCACCGTTTGATGCTAGAGTGGTGGGTAGCGACCAACCGAGCGGGGACCGGCGATGAGCTCTTCCGACCAGGAGAACAGGCAGCGGAATCGCGAAATCGCCGAGAACGAAGCCAAGCGCGAGGCGGTCAGCAACGTCCGCGTCAGCACCTGGGCGATCGCGCTCACCGTCCTTGCCGGTGTGATCGTCTTTGGCATCGCGTGGGCCTGGCTCAACCGGTGAGGTCCCGTCATCCTGAGGTGCGCGCTCTTGCGCGCCTCGAAGGACGACGGCCCGGCTGTGGCCGATTCATCCTTCGAGGCTCGCTGCGCTCGCACCTCAGGATGACGGGAGACAGTACGAACGCGTCGCACTACGCGTAATGCGTCAGCCGCTTGCCGGGCAGCAAATCGTAGGCTGACTTCCAGCCGGGCAGAGCAGCCATACGGCCAAGCCAGGCGCTGATGGCCGGGTGGCTCACCGCAAAATCATATCCAGTCTCGTCGCTCGGATAATGCAGATAGGCCATCATGGATATATCGGCGATGCTCGGCCGCGCGCCGATCGCGAACGCATTCTGCTGCAGGTGCGTTTCCAGAATCCCTAAGAAATCGTCGAGCCGTTTGCGGTAATATTTCAGCACCGCGGGATCGGTGAACGGGATGAACGTCCGCATGAACCGGTATGAAGCCATGTAGCCGGTGAGCTTGTGGTTGTCCCAGAACAGCCAGCGCAGGAGTTCGAACTGTTCTTGTTCAGTCTCGCCGCCGAATTGGCCGAACTGCCTCGCGAGCTTCAGCAGGATCGGCGCGGTCTGGGTGAGGCGGACGCCGTCCTCTTCCAGCACCGGGATTTCGCCCATCTCGTTGACCGTGCGCCTCCATTCCGCTGTGCGCGTGATGCCGCCGCCGAAATCGGTCCAGACCGGCTCGAAGGTCTGGCCGCACAGGGTCAGCATCAGCGCAAGCTTGTAGCTGTTTCCGGACTCCGGAAAGTAATGCAGGCGGTAGGTCGTCATGCCGCTGTTCCGCAGGCTCACGCCACCGCGCCGGACGCGCGCAGCTTCTTGATCGCAGCCTCGTCATAGCCGGCGTTGCGCAAAATCTCGTCGCTGTGCTCGCCGAGGCCGGGCGGCTTGCGCGGCTGGACCTTTTTGCTGCCGTCGACCCAGATCGGGCTGCTGATGGTCATCATGGTGTCGTTCTCGAACGGCACCAGCACTTCGTTCTCGATCATCTGCTGGTCACCCGGAATGTCGTCGAGGATGCCGACGACGCCGAACACCAGCCCGTTGCCGTCGAGGATCTTGCGCCATTCGGCGAGGTCCTTGCCGGCAAAGATTTCGTCGAAGATCTTGATCAGTTCCAGCGAGCGCGCGTGGCGGTCCTTCTTGGTCGCAAAGCGCGGGTCGCTCACCAGGTCCTCGCGGCCGAGGCAGCGCGCCAGCGTCGGCCATTGCCGGTCCTCGTTCAGCAGCGACAGGATCAGCCAGCGGCCGTCCTGGCACTGGTAGTGATTGGTCACCGCGTTCAGCGCGCGCTCGCGCGGCCGCCGCTCGCCGAACTTGGCGCCGACCAGTTTGGCCTGTGCCAGCACCGAAGCCGCCCAGACGCCGTTGGCCATCAGGTTGGAACTGACATGCGAGCCCTTGCCGGTCTTTTCGCGCTTGAACAGCGCGGTCACGATCGCGCCGTAAAACGCCATCGCGCAGGGGTGATCGCCCATGCCGGCGATCGAACGCGCGGGCGTGGTGTGCTCGTCCGCACGCACCAGGTCCATCAGGCCCGAACGCGCCCAATAGGCGTTAGAGTCGAAGCCGGGCTTGTTGGCTTCCTCGCCCTTTTCGCCATAGCCGGTGAACGATGCATAGATCAGCCGGTCGTTGAGATGCGCCAGGTGGTCCCAGGTGATGCCGAGCTTGGTGCGGACCTGCGGCGGCATGTTGGTGATGAAGACGTCGGCCTCGGCGACCAGCTTGTAAAGCACCGCCTGCGCTTCCGGCTTCGTCAAGTCGAGCGCCAGGCTCTTCTTGTTGCGGGCCTCCAGCATCCACGCGAAATTGTGTTCGCTGTGCGGGTAGCCCGGCAAGTTCGGCAAATTGCGATAGGGATCGCCGGTAACCGGCGGTTCGATCTTGATCACGTCGGCGCCGAAATCGGACAGCACGGTGGCGGCCGCGGGGGCTGCGATGAAACTCGCGCAGTCCAGAACCTTGAGGCCGTCAAAAATGCCTTTTTCCATCTCGATGTCGCTCCCGTGACGTTTGTTGGTCTTGTTCCGCTTGGAAATATTGCAGCGTCATTTGGCCCATCTTGGGCAGCGGATGCAACGGCGCTTCTTGCATACCCTCCCCTGGAGGGGGAGGGTCGACGCGAAGCGGCGGGGTGGGGTGACAGTCTTTCCTCTTGAACGGTCCCCGAGTTGAGAGATCACCCCACCCCGTCTCGCATCTTGCTTCGCGCGATGCGAGCCGACCCTCCCCCTCCAGGGGAGGGTAAGAGCAACTACTCCCCGCCCGAGAGCAGGGCTGCATTACCGCCGGCGGCGGCGGTATTGACGGTCACCGTCTGTTCGGTGGCAAACCGCGCCAGATAATGCGGTCCGCCGGCCTTGGGGCCGGTGCCGGAGAGGCCATGGCCGCCGAACGGCTGCACGCCGACGACGGCGCCGATCATGTTGCGGTTGACGTAGATATTGCCGACCTGAACGGCGTCGATGATGTCGTCGACGGTATCGTCGATCCGGGAGTGGATGCCGAGCGTAAGTCCGTAGCCGGAGCCCTCGATCGATTGCAACACGTGGGGAAGACGGTCGGCGCGGTAGCGTACCACGTGGAGCACCGGGCCGAACACCTCCTCGGTCAATTGCCCGGCATCGGACAGTTCAAAGATGTGCGGCGCGACGAAATTGCCTTCCGGTGCGGTGCCGGCAAAGTGCACCCGCGCTTGCTGCTTCATCCGCGCGATATGTGCATCCAGGCGTTGCTTGGCCTCGGCATCGATCACCGGCCCGATGTGGGTTGAAGGATCAGAGGGATCACCAATCCGGAGTTCACGCGCGGCGCCGGCGATCATCTCGATCATGCGGTCGGCGACGTCGTCCTGGAGGAACAACAGCCGCAGCGCCGAGCAGCGCTGGCCGGCCGAGCGGAACGCCGAGGTGACGACGTCGTCGGCGACCTGCTCGGGTAACGCGGTGGCATCCACGATCATCGCATTGATGCCGCCGGTTTCCGCGATCAGCGGCACGATCGGGCCGTCCTTGGCCGCCAGCGTCCGGTTGATTGATCGTGCCACCTCGGTCGAGCCGGTGAAGACGACGCCTGATATGTCGGGATGTCCCACCAGCGCCGCACCGGTCCGCCCGTCGCCCTGCACCAGATGCAAGGCGGAAGGTGACACGCCGGCTTCATACAACAGCCGCACGGCTTCGGCCGCAATCAGCGGCGTCTGCTCGGCAGGTTTTGCGATGACGGCGTTGCCGGCCATCAGCGCCGCCGTAACCTGCCCCAGGAAGATCGCGAGCGGAAAATTCCATGGCGAGATCGCGACGAAGACGCCGCGGCCGCGCAAGGCGAGCACATTGCTCTCGCCGGTCGGGCCCGGCATCGCCTTGCCGTCACCGAACTGCGCGCGTCCTTGCGCGGCATAGTAACGGCAGAAATCGACGGCCTCGCGGACTTCCGACAGGGCGTCATCCAGCGTCTTGCCGCCCTCACGTTGCAGCAGCGCGATGAAATGTGCTGTGCGTTGTTCCAACAAGTCGGCGGCTCTCTCCAGCGCGCGCGCGCGCGTCGCGGCCGGCGTTCGGCTCCAGCTCCTGAAGCCGTCGCGCGCGGCCGATATCGCTGTATTCACCGCGGCCGGCGTCGCATCGACGATACTGCCGGCCGTGGGCGTGGTCTCCGCGGCAACACCAGCAATGAGCCGGCCCAACGCCGCGCGCTCGCCGAATTCCAGCCCGCGCGAATTCGCCCGATGCGGCGAAAAAAGATCGCGCGGCAATGGGATGTTCGGATGCATGGCCTTGTCGGCACTGCCGATGGCATCCGCCGGACGCCGGAGCAGCGTTGATACGGGAATAGCCTCATCGGCGGCGAGCGCGACAAACGACGAATTGGCGCCGTTCTCGAGCAGGCGCCGCACCAGATAGGCGAGGAGATCGCGGTGGCTGCCGACCGGCGCATATGTGCGGCAGGCGATGTCGGGATGGTCTTCACTGAGCTGGGCATAGAGCGCCTCGCCCATGCCGTGCAGGCGCTGGAATTCGAACCCGCTCTTGTCCTTTGCCAGTTCAAGGAGCGTCGCGACCGTCAGTGCATTGTGGGTCGCGAACTGCGGAAAGATCCGTGGCCGCAAGCCCAGCAATTGCTGCGCGCAGGCGACGTAGTTCAGGTCCGTCATCGCCTTGCGGGTGAACACGGGATAACCGTCGAGGCCGCGCTCCTGCGCACGCTTGATCTCGGTGTCCCAATAGGCGCCTTTCACCAGCCGCACCATCATGCGGCGGTTCAGGCTTTTCGCGAGACCATCGACATGGTCGATCACCTCGCGGGCGCGCTTCTGATAGGCCTGGATCGCGAGGCCAAATCCGTCCCAGCCAGCCAGGGATGGATCGGCGAATGCCGCCGCGATCACGTCGAGCGACAATTCCAGCCGGTCGGCTTCCTCGGCATCGACGGTAAAATTCAGATCAAAGGTTTTGGCCTGCCGCGCCAGATCGATCAGGCGCGGCACCAGTTCGCTCATCACGCGTGAATGGCTGACCGCTTCGAAGCGCGGATGCAACGCCGAGAGCTTGACGGAAATGCCGGGCCGGTCGGGCAAGGGACGATTGTTGGCGGCGCGGCCGATCGCATCGATCGCGCGTGCATAGGAATCAAAATAGCGCGCGGCGTCGGCGGCGGTGCGCGCGCCTTCGCCGAGCATGTCGAAGGAATAGCGCCGATGGCGCGATGCATGCGCTTCGGCCCGCGCCAGCGCGGCCTCGATGGTCTCGCCGAGTACGAAATGGCTGCCCATCAGCCGCATCGCCTGGCGTGTCGCGGCGCGCACGGCGGGTGCGCCCAGCCGCTTGGTCAGCCGGCCGATGGTGCCCTGCGGCGTCTCGCCGGGCTGGATCACCCGCGCCGACATGCCGAGCGCCCATGCCGAGGCATTGACAAGGAAGGCGCTGGACTTGGTCTCGTGATGCACGAAGTCGCCCTGGCCGAGCTTGTCCTCGATGAACTGGTCGGCGGTGCGGGCGTCCGGGACGCGCAACAGCGCTTCGGCAAGCACCATCAGTGCGAGGCCTTCCTTGGTCGACAATGCGAACTCGCGCAGCATGTCCTCGACGCCGCCGAGCGGATCGTCATTGGCTCTGACGGCTTCGACCAGGCGCGTTGCCGTGCGGTCGATCCGCGCCTCCTGCTCGCCGCTCAGTTTGGCGGTGGCGAGCAGGCGGGCGGCGATTTTCCAATCATCGGGCGCGCAGGCCGCCTTGAAGGGCGGAAGAGGCGGTGGGCGGTCCGGCATGGTGATTCCCTCGGTCTAACCCAATTTACCGCTGCTCCAGCCGTAGTTCGATAGACAAATTCGCCATTTTGCCTTAGGAAATGTGGAATATGATCTAGTTAACCGGATAAACAATGGAAATTGACAAGATAGACCGTAAAATCCTCTCTATTCTTCAAGGGGATGGCCGCATTGCGAATGTCGAACTGGCCGAGCGGATCGGGCTGTCGCCGACATCGATCGGCGAGCGCCTGAAGCGGCTGCAGCGCGACGGCTTTGTCGAGGGTTATGGCGCCCGGCTCAATCCGCATCTCTTGGGGCTGGGATTGCTGGTGTTCGTCGAGGTGATGCTCGACAAGACCACGCCCGATGTCTTCGAGCGCTTCGCTAAAGCGGTGCAATCGGCCCCTGAAGTACTGGAATGCCACATGGTGGCGGGCGGCTTCGATTATCTGGTGAAGGCCCGCCTCGCCGACATGACGGCCTATCGGCGCTTTCTCGGCGAGACCCTGCTGGCGCTGCCGGGGGTGCGCGAAACGCGGACCTACGCCGTGATGGAAGAGGTCAAGCGCGACGCGCCGTTGCCGGTCGGGTAGCGCCAACAAAACGACCGTGACCAAAACGCACCATGCCAAAAATAGCCGTGGCCTGTTCCACAGGTGGCGGTCTTGCAACTTGGCAGCGTGAAGGGCACGCGCTAATTCTCGGGCACCGCCGTGGTTTGGATAGCAGGGATCATGAGAGACGCCGATCGAGCGTTACGCCAGACGTTTGCCCGGCTTGCGGGCGTGCTTGGCGTTGTCGGGGCGGCGTTGTCAGGCGCGCCTTCCGAAGCGGCCGAAATGAGTTCGGCGGTCGCCGACCTCTATACGTCGGTGTCGATCTATCCGCCGTCGGCGAATTCGATGACGGTCTGTTACGGCTTCGTCTGCCGGCGCCGCCAGATACTGGAGTTCACGCCGCAAGACCGCACCGCGCTGACGCAGATCATGGCCGCGGGCCGTGCGTCGGCCGTGGCCGAGCGCGCGGCGGTGCAGAAGGCCGTGGTGTGGTTCGACCGCCGCATGGGACCGATCCTCGGCACCAACAAGCGCGTGGCGAAAGCGGATTTCCGCTACTTCGACGACAAGCACAATTACGATTGCTGGGACACCACCCGCAATACCACCAGCCTGTTACTGGTGCTGCGGGATTGGGGGCTGCTGAAGCATCATGCGATCGGTGATCCCCGCTATCGCGGCAATACGCTGGTGCTGCAGACGCCGCACAACACCGCCGTGCTGGTCGATCGCGCAACCAGGGCCGAATGGGTCGTCGACCTCTGGCCGCGAGGCTATCTGCAGCCTCCGGACGTCATGCCGGTCGAGAAATGGGTGAAGGAAGATTGAGCGGCCGGTCGGCCCAAAGAGAGTGCGAGCAACTACGGTGCTCGCTCCGCCGAACGCTCACAGTTTTTTTGAGAGTTTTTTCAAGCCCGGCTCCCGGATTAGTTCCGAGAGCGCGCCGTTGCCGATCGCGCGGTAGCGCTAAACCTTGAGGTTCTCGGCCGAAGTCTTGCCGCGATTGGCAATCTCTTCGTATTCAACGGTCTGCCCTTCGTTAAGCGTCGAAAGCCCAGCTTTCTCAACTGCCGAAATGTGAACGAAAACGTCCTTGCCGCCGTTGCTGGGCTGGATAAATCCATAACCCTTGGTCGGGTTGAACCACTTCACCGTACCTTTAGCCATTCACGTCGTCTCCGCGGAATCAAAAAAATATCCGAGCCGCCGGTCCCCGCACATACCGGGCATGCCCGAGACTTCAGGATACGCGGGTTGTGGCGGACTGGGTAGCGCAAACGGCACCACGGATTCCGCAAAAATCCGCCATATCGTACCGTATTTCCGCCGTTTTGCCCGTTTCGCGCTCATTTGACGCGGCGAAATCGTGGCCGGCGCGAGCCTCGTCGATGGGAGGATTGACCAGAAATCCTGCCTCGCCTGACGTGCGGAGGAGGGGGGCACCACAAAATAGACGCGCCGAGTTGGGGCATCTGCGCCTTCATCCGCCGCTCGTTTCAGTCGTTCGCGGTGAGATAATCCACCATCTTGCCGACATTCGCATCGTCAATAGGCGCGACGTTAGACGTTCATCTTCCTGGTCACTTCGGCCGCCCAAAAATCCTTCTTGAACTTCTTGCCGCGCGGCGCGTCTTGACGTTGTCGTCGGAATGACAGCGGTGCAATTGTTCTGCATCAATTCGCGTTCGACGGTCTCGACGATGTGCGCGAACAGCCGGCCGGATTCCGGATCGGCATCGATTGCACCTTCTTCTTGCATTTGCATTGCAACAACAGAAAACCCCGGTCACGCTGGGCGACCGGGGTTTCTGAACCGAAATTGTGGTTCGATCAGTAGCAGACGTTGACGGTGCGGAACACAACGCCGTACGGGGTGTACACGCGGCGGCTCACGTAGCAGCCGTCGTAACCGCCACCGATGTAGCCGACGTTGAAGCCGAAGCCGTGGTGGTGATGGTGATGGCCGTGGTGGTGGTGATGCGGGAAGGCGGGCCAGTGCACCGGCTTCGCCGAAGCGGCGGTCGGAGCCATTGCAATGGTGCCGAGGGTGGCGGCGGCAGCGATAGCGAGCGTAACTTTACGAAGCATGGTCTTTCTCCTTGAGTGAAGCGCGGTCGACATCTTGTCTTGGCGCAGGTTGATCGTTCAGGTTTCAGTCTTACCCATCGCCCATCAGTCGTGCGTGCGAGAAAGCCGGTTCGAGAAAGCCGCATTACATTGCGGACAACTACCTGAATGGCTGTTCAGATGTGAAATAGATCACACAACGGAAAGCCGCGATGGGCTAGGCGGCGCGGTTTGCGCCGGACTTCACGTCGTTAAACGGAGCGTTGTGTGGAACGGCGAAAAGGCATTTTCGTCATTGCGAGAAGCGAAGCGACGAAGCAATCCATTCTTTTATTGCTTAGCCAGATGGATTGCTTCGCTTCGCTCGCAATGACGTCTAACAGCACCCGAAACAGAAAACCCCGGCCGCGCTGGGCGACCGGGGTTTCTGAACCGAACGTGTGGTTGGATTAGTAGCAGACGTTGACGGTGCGGAGGACAACGCCGTACGGGGTGAACACCCGGCGGGTCACGTAGCAACCGTCATGGCCGCCACCGATGATGCCGATGCGGAAGCCGTGGCCGTGGCCCCAGTGACCGTGGTGGTGATGGCCGTGGTGATGGTGGTGGTGATGCCACGCCGAAGCGGTGGTGGGAGCCAGCGCCATAACACCGAGGGAAGTGGCGGCGGCGAGAGCGAGAGCAACTTTACGCATGGTCTTTCTCCTTCAATGATGCGCGTTCGACATCTTGTCCTGGCGCGGGTTGATCTTTCAGTTTCAGCCTGGGTTTTAGTTACCCATCGCCCATCAGTCGTACCCGCCAAAAAGCGGGTTCGAGAAATTTGCGTTTCGGTTGGACAGAATTTTCTGAATGCTTGTTCAGGGAGGGTGAGGATCGCGAATGGAATGTAGGGTGGGCAAAGCGCAAGCGTGCCCACCATCCTTTTCGGCATTTGCGCGAGAGAATGGTGGGCACGGCGCAACGCGCCTTTGCCCACCCTACGACATCGGCTTACATCGCCATCACGCCGCGGCAGGCGTCACATCGTCGATCAGCGCCGACAATTCCTTCGCATCCGAAACGCTGCGCACGATCATCGGCTCGTTGCGGCCGCGGATCTCGACTTCATGTTGCGGCAGCGCGTCGGCGGACAGGCCTGCGGCGGCACGAACCTCGTCCGAGATCACCACCTCGCAGGCAAGGCTCTTGGTCATGTCCTGCAGACGTGCGGCGACATTGACGGGATCGCCGAGCGCGGTGAACACCATATGGTCGCGGTAACCGATGTCGCCGACGATCACCTCGCCGCCATTGATGCCGATACCGAAACGGATCGGTTCGCGCAGATCATGTTCCAGAAACCTGTTCACCTCGTCGACATTGGCGGCGATCATGGCGGCGGCCCGCAGCGCCTGCCGGCAGGCCTCCTGCCGGTTGGTGGCAAGCCCGAACAGCGCCAGCATGCCGTCGCCGACGAACTGGTTCGGCCGGCCGCCGCTTTCGATCACCGCTTGCGATACCGCGCCGAGGAATCGGTTGACGATGAAGACGGTGTCGAACGGCAGGCGTTTTTCCGCAAGCTTGGTCGAGCCGCGCATGTCCACGAACATGCTGACGAGATAACGCTCCTGGCCGATCCGCGTCGGACTGGACGACGGTGCGTCGGCCGACATCGTGTGCGGCAGGAAGAGCTGGAAAAAGGAGAGGTCGTTCGCCGGCCGCAACTGACAGGCGAGGCGGATCGACGGATCCGAAGTGCCGACGCGGCCGAGCACGAAGGCTTCGCGCTGCGAGGGCGCGGGCAGGTCGTCGTGGTCGCCGATGATGCGGATACGGCAGGTGGAGCAGCGCGCGCGGCCGCCGCACACGCTGGCATGGGGCACGTTGTGGCGCAGGCTGGCCTCGAGCACGCTGAGGCCCTTGGGAACCCGGACCGTTCGGCCGTTGCCATAGGACAGGTTGATCATGCCGCCGCGGCGCTCGTGGATGGCGCGGGCGCCCTTTGCCAGCAGTGTAAATCCGAGCAGGCCCCAGTAGCCGAGCAGAAGATAGTCCGTGATTTCGTTCAGCACGGCTTTTTCGGCCGATGTCCCCGTCTGGGATCGTTTGAGATTCTCGGCCCGCCATTCGACGCTGTCGCTGTCGACGACGATGCGTCCGCCCTGATAGAGGCCGAGCATGGCAAGCGTCGGAATCAGCACCGCGATGGCCAGCAGATAGGGCGCGGCGGTCTTGAAGAACGCCTTCATGCGCAGCCACAAATACAGACCGATGCAGCCGTGCGTCCAGGAAATCACCAGGACCGCAAACAGCATCCACATTTTGAGCGGCGGCCATGAGATCCAGTAGGCAAAGAACACCTGCGGGTAGAGTATTTCGAGGCCGTACAGCGAATAGCCGAGCCGCACGCCGATCACGTGGGTGATGATCATCGCGGGAATGCTGAGGCCCAGCACAAGCTGCAGCGGCTCGATGGCTTTCCAGCGGAATTGCCGGCGCTCGTACAGCGCCCAGATGCCGAGCCCGGTGTGAATGAGGCAGGCGGCATAGAACACCAGCGTGACCGGCAGGGAATGCCAGAACAGCGTGTGCCAATAGACGCCGCTGGCCAGGGCCTCCATCGAGATATTGCCGAGCGCATGGTTGACGAAATGGCTGACCAGATAGGCAAACAGCACCACGCCGCTGGCCAGACGGATTTGCCGCAGGCTGGTGCCGCGCAGGGTGGCGGTGATTTGTTGACGGGACAGGGAGGCCATGCGGTCCATCAGTGAAGCTGTCGGCGACAATATTGCCTTATTCGCTTGGTGAACACCCTGCAACGTGGCCCCGGCAATCACCTTTTCCGCCGCGAAACGTTGACACCCCCTCGGGAGTCGAAGAAAAAGCGCCGTGACGAACGCCCCCGACAACAGCAACAAACCGGATAGCGCCGGCCGGCCATGGCTTGCCGTGGTGGCGTTGATCGCCGCGATGACGGCGATGCGGCTGATCTATGCTGGAATCATCGAGCTGCGCACCGACGAGGCCTATTACTGGACCTGGTCGAAGGAGAGCGCGCTGACCTTCCTCGACCATCCGCCCGGGATTGCCTGGCTGATCCGGTTCGGTACTGCGATTTTCGGCGACACCAATCTCGGCGTGCGGTTCGGCGGCATCGTGGCGATGCTGATCACGCAGTTGCTGCTTGCCGATATCGTCCGCCGTGTCACCCGTGATTTTCGCGCTATCGTGTTCGCCCTGCTGATGCCGGAGGCCGCGCTCTATTACGGGCTCTTGATGGCGAAGGTGGCGCCGGATACGGCGATGATCCCGCTCGCGGTCGCGATGCTGTGGTCGCTGGTCCGGCTGCACGAAAGCGGCAATGCGCGCTGGTGGCTCGCCGCCGGGCTGTTCGCCGGCCTGGCGATGCTGTCGAAATTCACCGTGATCATGCTGCTGCCCGCAGTGCTGGCGTTTGCGCTGGTGCCGGACTGGCGGCGGCGCTGGCTGCTCAGTCCCTATCCGTGGGCAGCGGCGCTGATTGCATTGATCATGTTTGCGCCGGTGCTGATTTGGAACTACCAGCACGACTGGGCCTCGTTCCGCTTCCAGTTCGTGCGCGCAGTCGCGACCCATCAATTGTCGCTCCGCACCGTCGGCGATTATCTCGGCCTGCAGTTCGGCCTCGTCGGCTTCGTGCTGTTGCCGGTGGTGCTGTCGGGCGTGGCGCTGACGGCGTGGCGCGGCTATCGCCATCGCGAGCCGGTCGCGATCCTGCTCTCGACCGCTGTCATCGTGCCGTTCGGCTACTTCTTCTGGAAGTCGCTGACATTGCGCGTCGGCGACACCTGGCCGATGTTCCTGTGGCCGGCCGGATTTGCCGCCACCGCCATCAACCTTGCAATGCTGCCGCGCGAGGGCTGGCCGGAATGGATGATCACGTCCACCAACAAATGGGCGAGGGTGGCGGTGATTTCAGGCATCGCCTTTGTCGTCGGCGTGTTCTTCTATTATGTCGCCGTCCCCTGGAACCTGATCGGCCGCGCCGATCCGGTCGGCGGCGAGGCCGGTTATGAGCAGGTGGTGGCGCGCGCGCAGGATCAGTTGCAAAAAACCGGCGCGACCTGGATCGCGACCACGGACTATCGCACCTACGCGATGCTGCGCTGGTATTTCAACGGCCGCGTGCCGGTCATTCAAATCAACGAACGCGGCAGATTTCAGGGCTTTCGCGATCCCGGCATGAACCTCATCCGGGACCACGCCGGCCTCTACGTCGCGCGCGAGCCGGACAACCGCCTGCCGATCTGGGATTTCACCTCAGCCAAGCGGCAGCCGCTCGAACGCGTCGAGCGCAGCTGGCGCGGCGTGGTGATGGATACCTATGCGCTGGAGAAGCTGACCGGCTGGACGCCCGAACTCTCGCCGCCGCCGGACACGCCGCTCTTCCGCTGGCGCGTGTTGGCCGGCAATGCGCAGCCGGGAATGTCACTCCTCGCCGTCGCGCTTGCGCAGAAGGTCTTTCGCGAGATCGCCGAGCGCGGGCCGCGGCAGCGCGGTGAAGGGTAGTGGCCGCGTCACGTCGATGGCGGCGAGGCCGAGCCTCGCGGTGAGCAGCCCGTTGAGCACGCCTTCGCCGAGCCGCTGCGAGAGCTTTGCCGCGATGCCGTGGCCGAGCATCTGCTGCACCAGACTGTCTCCAATCGCCATGCCGCCGGTAACGGCGAGGTGGCCGATGACGTGGCGCAGCAGGCTGAGCATGCCGAGCGTTCCCGGCCGGCCGCCATAGAGCCGCGCCAGTTGCCGGATCAGCCGCATCGCGGCCACGAACACGAACAGCACGTCGATCAGCGCGCGCGGACTGACCGCTGTCACGACCGAGACGCGTTGCGCCGCCGTGGAGACCAGCCGCCGCGCCTCCTCGTCGAGCGGCGCCATCAATTCGCGCTCCGCCAGCTTGATCATGTCGGCGCCGTCGATGATGTCGTCGGCGTGACCCACCAGCGTGGCGCGGGCGCGCGCCAGTTGCGGGTTCTGATGCGCGAGCTTCAAGAGGTCGTTGACGATGGCGCGGCTGGCGGCGCGATCGTCGCTAAGCAACACTTCGGCGGCGCGCTGGTGCAGCTTCTCGATGGCGGCAAGCCGCGCCAGCCCGAACGCTTCGCGCGCGATCACAACCGTCAGCGCCAGCGCCGCGGCGACGGCAAACGTCAGCGCGACATAACCCATTGTCTGGCTGCGCGCGAACAGATCCTCGATCAAATTGACAACGCCGAGCCCGAGGCCGAGCAGCACCAGCCCGCCGGTGGCGGTCCCGAACAGCGTGCCCCAGCGGAAGCCGCGCCTGGCCGGGACCAGGGGCCTGTCGATCGGCACCGGCAATTGCGCAGGGTCGGGCTCCGGCGTGATGTGCACCGTGCCGCGGGCGGGGCGGCTGGCATCATCCGGATCCATCACGACCACGCCGGGATCGTCGAGCTTGAACGTCGCCGGCCGCCGATGGGGCGTCTTCTCGCTCATTGCAGTTTGTCTCCGATCAGGAACTGAAGGGCGCGGTCAAGGCGGATATGAGGCAAAGCGGGTTCCTCGCCGCCTTCGCGCAGCAGCAGCGGCGGCCGGAAGCGCAGGAAGCGATAGTCGGCCTTTTCCGAAGGCGTGCTGGAGAGACCGCGGAACGTGCCCTTGAACAGTTCCTCGGGATCGCTGGGCAGGTCACCCGGAAACGTCGCCACTTCGGTTTCGCCGTCAAACGTATCGCCGTTGGCGACTTCGCCTGAGGCCGGCGTGCCGAGCAGCGAGGGCAGTTTTTCCCGGCCCCGCGCGACCATCGCCTCACGGGTGGCGCGCACCGCGGCTAGCGCTACGACGTCGATGGACGCTCCGGCATATTCGGCGCGGTCGGCCGCCTTGGCGACCGCTCGCCGCAATATGGCTTCGAGTCGGTCATGGCTCGAATGATGCAAGTGGTCGGCCTTGGTGGCGGCAAACAGGATGCGATCGATCCGCGGCCGGAACAGATTGCTCAGGATCGTGCTGCGGCCGATCCGGAAACAATCGAGGATGCCGGCGAGCGCGGCTTCCAGGTCGTGCAGCGCCTCCGGTCCGGCGTTGAACGCCGCGAGCGCATCGACCAGCACGATCTGGCGATCGAGCCGCGCGAAATGATCGCGGAAGAACGGCCGCACCACGACGTCCTTGTAGGCCTCGTAACGCCGCCGCATCATCGCCCACAGCGAACCGTCAGGGGCGGTGCCGTCGATGGGCACGTCGAGCGGCGCAAAGGTCAGCGCCGGCGAACCTGCAAGATTGCCCGGCATCAGGAAACGGCCGGGCGGCAGCAGGCTCATCGCGAAGCGCTCGTCGCGGCAGGCGCGCAAATAATCCGTGAACAATTTGGCTGCCATGCGCGCCGCCGGTTCGTCCTCGCGGGCCTCGGCATTCAGCGTTGCCAGCTGTTCATGCCACGGCGTGGCGAGCTTTTCGCGCGGGCCTTCGCGTGAGAGCGCGAGGCTCTCGGCCGACCATTGCTCGAAACTCTTGTTGAGCAACGGCAGGTCGAGCAGCCATTCGCCGGGGTAGTCGACGATATCAAGCGTCAACGTGCGATCGGCGCCGTTCTGGCGCTGATAGTCCATCACCAGTCGTAACTCGCTGATGTCGACGGTGGAGGCCGGCCAGCGCCGCTCCTCGATCAGGGTGCGGACGTGGTTCTCATAGTCGAAGCGCGGCACCGCATCGTCAGGCTGCGGCTCGAGGCGGGCGCGGGCGATGCGCCCGGTCGCATATGCTTCGAACACCGGAAAACGGCCGCCGCGGGTGAGGCCGTGGATCAGCGCCGTGATGAACACGGTCTTGCCAGCGCGGGACAGGCCGGTGACGCCGAGCCGCACGGTCGGATGGAAGAAGCTGTCGCCGTAATCGAGCAGCGCCCGCGCCGACAGCCGCGCTTCCTCGACGATATCCTGAAAACTGGGGGCCATGCGTCGTGGAGGGCTCGATGAGAGGGCAGGAGACAATGGGCGGGCGATCACCCGCAAAAGTGGCGATTGGCGGGCCAAAATCAAGCTTCAGTTGCGATGCCGGCCGGGGGATCGGACAGCGCATTGACGATCCAGGGGGCACGTTTTATCGCTCCGTGACAATTTTCCGGGCGAGGCTTACGTTTCCGATCCGGGTTCAGTTGAAAACAGTAATCAAGGGAGAACGGCCATGCAGGTGACCGGAAAAGTCGTGGTTGTCACCGGCGGCGCCAGCGGCATCGGCCGCGCGCTGTGCGAAGCCTTCCACCGCGCCGGCGCGGCCAAGGTCGTGGTCGCCGATATCAATCCGGACGGCGCGCGAACCGTCGCCACGCCGATCAATGGCGCGGCGTTCAAATGCGATGTCGGCAAGGAGAAGGATGTCCTGCACGTCATCGAGGAGACCGAGAAGCAATTCGGCCCGATCGCGCTGTTCTGTTCCAACGCCGGCATCGGGGGCGGCTTCGATCCGTTGTCCACCAATGCGGGCGGAACTTCGGATGAGCCCTGGTCGCGAAGCTGGGCCGTTCACGTCATGGCGCATGTCTATGCCGCGCGGCACCTGATCCCGCGCATGAAGGCGCGCGGCGGCGGCTATTTCCTCAACACGATATCAGCGGCGGGACTGCTGTCGCAGGTCGGCAGCCCGGCCTATTCGACCACCAAACATGCGGCGGTCGGCTTTGCGGAGAATCTGGCGATCTCGCACAAGGCCGACGGCATCAAGGTTTCGATCCTGTGCCCGCAGGGCGTCGATACCGCGATGCTCAGGTCGATTCCAAAAGGCCCGCAATCCGGCGACGGCGACCTGTCGGCGGAGCAGGTGGCGCAGGATGTGCTCGCGGGGCTTGAGCAGGAAACCTTTGCGATCCTGCCGCACCCGCAGGTGCTCGGTTACATGCGCAAGAAGACCGAGAATTACGATCGCTGGATATCAGGCATGGCGAAGATCCAGGCCAAGATGCGGGAAGCGTACGGGAAATAATTGCTCCTCATGGTGAGGAGCGCGCTTGCGCGCGTCTCGAACCATGAAGGCCCGGATGCTTGGCCATCCTTCGAGACGCGGCCAAGAGGCCGCTCCTCAGGATGAGGTTCTTTGTCAATCCTTCTTCGTGTAAAGCAGCGGCACCGCTGAATCCACCATCACCTCGATCAGGCTGGCACCCTGATGCGCCAGCCCGCGCTTCAGCGCAGCGCCAAGCTCCGATGCCTTGCTGATGCGAACCGCGTGACACCCCATGCCCTCGGCGATTTTCACAAAATCGATGTCCGGCAGTTCGAGGCCGGGCACGTTGCGGACCTGCATCACCTGACTGAACGAGCGCATCGCGCCGTAGCCGGAATTGTTGATCACCACCACCGTCAGCGGCAGCTTGCGCTGGGCCGCGGTCCACAGCGCCTGGATCGAATACATCGCCGAGCCGTCGCCGATCAGGCAGACGGTGCGCACATCGGGACGTCCCAGCGATATTCCAACAGCGGCGGGCAGGCTGAAGCCGAGGCCGCCGCTCGCCATGGTGTAGAAACTGTCCTGGCCGCGCATCGGCATGAATTTCTGCATCGCCGGGCGGTGCGACGGCGCTTCCTCGACCAGCGCAGCGTCTTTCGGCATGGCGTGGAACAACGCATCCAGCAGGAATTCGGTGGGGATCGGATCGGCGGCCGTGGGCGCGGGCAACGGCGCGCGGCCGGCCGGGATCACGCGTTTGGTCTCGGGCAGCAGGTCCAGCAGCATCGTCAGCGCCGGCTTCATCGTCGCGACGATGCTGGTGCCTGATGGCGTCACCGCCGCCGCGGTCGGATCGTCGGTGATCTGGAAGATCGTGGTGGTGCCATCGAAGATCGCGGCGTGACCTTCGACATGGAAGGTGAAAATCGGCGCGCCGATCACGACCACAAGGTCGTGGTCGCGCAGCGCGTCGGAAACCTGTCCCGGCGAGGCATGCAAAAAGCCCGCGAATTGCGGATGCCGCTCCGGAAACGAACAGCGCGCCGAGAACGGGCTGACCCACACCGCGGCGCGGGCTTTCTCCGCCACGCGCACCATCAGGTCGACGGCCTCAGCGCGATCGACACTGGGACCGACAACGAGGGCAGGACGTTTGCTGTCGGCGAGCGCTGATACCAGCGCCTTCATAGCATCTGGATCGGGCCCGAGCTCGCGGCTGACCTGGCGCGCCTCGACCGGCTGTGTCGGCCGTGTCCAGTCATCGACCGGCACCGAGACGAAGGTCGGTCCGCACGGCGGCTGCATCGCCACGTAGTAGGCGCGCGCGATCGCGGCCGGTACGTCCTCAGGCCGCGCCGGTTCGATGCTGTATTTCACGTAAGGCTGCGGAAATTCCGTCGCCCGTTCGGCAAACAGGAACGGCAGCAGCGGCATGATCGAGCGCGCCTGCTGGCCGGCGGTGATGACGATCGGCGTCTGGTTGCGGTAGGCGTTGAAGATATTGCCCAGCGCATTGCCGACGCCGGCGGCGGAATGCAGGTTGACGAAGCCGGCGTTGCGGGTCGCCTGCGCATAGCCGTCGGCCATGCCGACCACGGAGGCTTCGTGCAGCCCCAGCACGTAATCGATGTCGTCAGGCCAGTCGCTCAGGAACGGCAGTTCCGTTGAACCGGGATTGCCGAACACTTTCTTGACGCCGAACGCCCGCAGCAGGTTGAAGGTGGCGTCCTTGACGGTGGTGGATTTGGTTTCGGTGGGCTTGCGGGACAAGGGATGTCCTTATTTCGTCATTGCGAGGAGCGAAGCGACGAAGCAATCCAGATTTTTGCTCGCAGTCAAGATGGATTGCTTCGCTGCGCTCGCAATGACGACCTAGCTTACCAGCTGGCCGTACCCTTCATGGTCGGCCGGCCGGCCGAATTGGCGGTCCACAGCTCCATGCCGGCGCCGGTGTCGTTGGCATTGACCGAGAACTCGCTGCCTTCGAACAGCGGCTGCACGCCGCGATAGCCAAGTTTCTTCGGCGCCGCGCCGCCGTGCAGTTTAGCGGCGAACTCCACGATCAGGGCAGCCTGCAGCGGGCCGTGGAACACCAGGCCCGGGTAGCCCTCGACCTTGGTGACGTAATCGCGATCGTAATGGATGCGGTGACCATTGAAGGTCAGCGCCGAATAACGGAACAGCAGCACGGGGTCGGCCATGTGGCTTTCGCGGTGCTTTGCGACCGGTGGCGGCGGGGGCGCCTTGCCGGAAGCCGCCGGCGGCGTGCTCGACAGGTCACGATAGACGATATCCTGGCGCTCGCGGATCGCTACGCCACGCGAGGTTGTGATGATGTGCTCGACCGCGACAAAACATAACGCGCCGGTGCTGCCGGTCTTCATGGTGACGTCGGCAATCCGCGAGGTACGCTTGGCTTCATCGCCGACGCGCAACGCGTCCAGGAATTCGAGTTCGCCGCCGGCCCACATCCGGCGCGGCAGCGGCACCGGCGGCAGGAAGCCGCCGCGGGTGGGATGGCCGTCCGGGCCGAGCATCGACATCGGAAACACCGGCTGCGCCAGGCACCAATGCGTGGTCCAGGGCGCGGCATCGCCTGTCTTGGGCTCGCCGATCTCCTGAAACAGCGTCGCGCGCAAGCCCTTCACGAGTTGCGCGGTGACGGCGTCCGAAGCCTCCGTGGTTTTTCCGATCCAGCCGCGCAAGTGATCGAGGTCGAGTTTTTCCGTCATGAAGATTTGGCCCGTGCAGAGGCTTTGGGGAGTTCGATGTGCTCGCCGATCGCAGGCACCGCGCCGTAATGCCTGTTCTCGCCGACGAAGATCGCGGCCGGCGCGGCGTAGCTCACCTTGCCCTTTGGCGTATCGACCTCGATGCGGCGCAGATGGGGATGCACGGCAAGATCGGCCATGGTGTTGACCTCGGCAAAGGCGATGTCGGCGTCGGCCAGCCGCTTCAGGAGATCGACGCGATCCATCGTGGCAAAACTGTCGGCCACGATCTTGTCGGTCACAGTGCGGTTTTTGACGCGCTCGACCATGTTGGCCAGGCGGGGATCATTGGGCAGATCGGGTTGGTCCAGCACCTCGGCGCAGAGCTTCTTCCACTCGCGCTCGCTCTGGATCGAGATCAGGATGCCCTTGCCGTCCTTGGACTGGAATACGCCGTAGGGGGCAATGGACGGATGCGCCAGCGCCATCCGCTTCGGCGGATTACCGGCTTCCGAATTGATCAGCGGCACCGCCATCCAGTCGGCCATCACGTCGAACATCGAAATCCGGATATCGGCGCCCTTTCCGGTACGGCCGCGGGCGATCAGCGCCTCAAGGATGGAAGCATGCGCGGTGGCGCCGGTCGCGATATCGACGACGGAGATGCCGACCCGCGAAGGCCCCTCCGGCCCGCCGGTGATCGACGCAAGGCCGCTCTCGGCCTGGATCAGGAGGTCATAGGCCTTGCGGTCGGCATAGGGGCCGTCATCGCCATAGCCTGATATGGTGCAGCAGATCAGCGCCGGATAATCCTTGCGCAACCGCTCCAGCGAGAAGCCGAGCTTGTCCATCGAGCCGGGTTTCAGGTTTTGCAGCAACACGTCGGCGCTGGCGATCAGTTCTTCCATCGCCGCGCGCCCGTCCTTGGTGGCGAGATCGACCACCACGGAATTCTTGCCGCGGTTGAGCCAGACGAAATAGCTGCTCTGTCCCTTCGCCGCGGCGTCATAGCCGCGGGCGAAATCGCCCTCGGGGCGTTCCACCTTGATGACATGGGCGCCGGCATCCGCCAACCGCGAGCTGCAAAACGGCGCAGCGACCGCCTGTTCGACGGCGACGACGATCAATCCCTCTAACGGCAGCATTATGTGTTCTCAGTAGGAGCGGGGCATGCCGAGCACATGCTCGGACACGAAGGAAAGAATGAGATTGGTCGAGATCGGCGCCACCTGATAGAGCCGCGTCTCGCGGAACTTGCGCTCGACGTCGTATTCCTCGGCAAAGGCAAAGCCGCCATGGGTCTGCACGCAGGCATTGGCGGCTTCCCAGGAAGCGTCGGCTGCCAGCATCTTGGCCATGTTGGCTTCGGCGCCGCATTCGAGCCCGGCTTCATATTTGCGGGTGGCTTCCTTCACCATCAGCTCAGCCGCGCGCATCTGCGCATAGGCCTTGGCGATCGGGAACTGGACGCCCTGATTCTGGCCGATCGGACGGCCGAACACCACGCGCTCCTTGGCGTAGGCGGTGGCTTTGGCGATGAACCATTTGGCGTCGCCAACGCATTCCGCGGCAATCAGGATGCGTTCCGCGTTCATGCCGGACAGGATGTAGCGGAAACCCTTGCCTTCCTCGCCGATCAGGTTTTCGGCGGGCACCCGCATGTCCGTGAAGAACACTTCCGTGGTGGCGTGGTTCATCATGGTGCGGATCGGGCGGATCTCGAGGCCGTTGCCTTTCGCTTCGCGCATGTCGACGATGAACACCGACAGACCATCGGTGCGCTTCTTGGCGTCCTCCTTCGGCGTGGTGCGCGCCAAGAGGATCATCAGGTCGGAATATTCGGCGCGGCTGGTCCAGATTTTCTGGCCGTTGACGATGTAGCCGTTGTTGCCGTCGCGTTTGGCAAAGGTCTTCAGCGAGGAGGTGTCGGTGCCGCTGGTCGGTTCGGTGACGCCGAACGCCTGCAGCCGCAATTCGCCGCTCGCGATTTTGGGCAGCCATTTTGCCTTCTGCTCGTCGCTGCCGTGCCGCAGCAGCGTGCCCATCGTGTACATCTGGGCGTGGCAGCCGCCGCCATTGCAGCCGGCGCGCTGGATCTCTTCGAGGATCGCAGCCGCCGCGGACAGTTTCAGTCCGGCGCCGTTATATTCCTCGGGGATCAGCACCGAGAGATAGCCGGCCTGCGTCAGCGCATCGACGAACTCGCTCGGATATTTCATCTCGCGGTCGAGCTTGCGCCAGTATTCGCCGGGGAATTGGGCGCAGAGTTTCGCGACTGCGTTGCGGATATCGGCGAACTCGTCGGGTTGTTCGTGTGCGGTCATTTGAAGTGCCGTCGTTGTGATTGGGGATGGGCTTGCAGTTGTGAAACCACCGTGAAGTCCCTATGCTCAATTGTTATAGCGTATTAACCTGCATTCCAAGATTGGCAAGCATGGATTTCCGACAGCTAAGGACGTTCAGTTGCGTGGCCGAACTCGGAAGCCTCAGCAAGGCCTCCGACACGTTGCGGGTCGCGCAGCCGGCGCTCAGCCGCCAGATCAAGCTGCTCGAGCACGAGCTGCGCGCCGAGCCGTTTACCCGCAACGGCCGCGGCATGGTGCTGACCGAAGCCGGCCGTCTGCTGCTGGCGCGGACCGCTGGCATCGTACGGCAAATCGATCAAATTCGCGACGATATCCAGTCCTCCGGCGGACCGCCGTCGGGACGGGTGGTGCTGGGGCTGGTTCCGACCGTGAGCTGCGTGATCTCGGCGCGTCTGGCGCGGCGCACCGTCGAAAGCTATCCGGGCATCTCGCTTTGCATCGTCGAGAGTTACAGCGGACATCTGATTGAGTGGCTGCACCGCGGCCAGATGGATCTCGCCGTGATCTACGGACCGTCGGCCGATCTGCACCTCACCGTGCAACACCTCGGCCGTGACAAGATCGTGGCCGTCGGCCCGCGCGGTTGCGGGCTGACGAAGAAGAAGCAGGTCGATATCGACTGGCTGTTGCGGCAGCGGCTGGTGTTGCCCAGTCATTCGCACGGGCTCCGGACGCTGATCGAGCATGCGGCGGCAAAGAAGAAACTGAAGCTCGATGTCCAGGTCGAGGCCGATTCCTTTCGCGTCCTGACCAGCCTGGTCGAGGAGGGCCTCGGATATGCGCTGCTGCCGCCATCCTCGCTGCGCGCGGAAGTCGCCGACGGCCGGCTGGAAGTCGCCACGATTGCAAAACCGGCGCCGATGCGCGAACTCACCATCGCGTCCCCCATCGAGCATCCCGGTTCGACCGCCATCACGCTCGTCACTGATCTGCTCCGCAAGGAGGTCGATGCCTGCCGCAAGGAAGGCCTCTGGGATATCCAGGTCGGCTGAACCACTGGCACCTCCGTCATCCTGAGGTGCGCGCTCTTGCGCGCCTCGAAGGATAGACGGCCCGTGGCCCATCCTTCGAGGCTCGTCCAGCGGTGCAAGTGCACCGCTGGGCTCGCACCTCAGGATGACGGCGAGCGCGCTGCTAGCACCAAGCGGCATCACCACCTACGTAACCGCAAACCCCAGATTTTCCCGGAACCGGTTCTTCAGGAACACGCCGTCGCGCGGCGGCAGCGCGCGATCGACATGGCCGGTGGCGATACGAATGCGCGTCAGCCGCGGCCCGGCGTCGATGCGCTGCAGCGTCGGCCGATAATCATTGACGCCCTTGATGTCTGATATCTCGGTGACCGAGCGAAAGCCCGCGCCGGTCGCGATCACATCGAGCTGGGCGCCGAGACCGGAATGGCTGACCTGCATGCCGGTCTCGCCGAAATGGCCATTGTCGAGAATGACGATGGTCAAATTGCCCGGCGTCTTGGTGGCGATCGTCAGCAGGCTGCCGATCCCCATCAACTGCTCGCCGTCGCCGGTGATGACGGCCACCGGCCGCTTCGGTTGCGCCAGCGCAAGGCCAAGGCCGACCATGCCGGCCCCGCCCATCGCGCCCCACAAATAGAAATTACCGGGATGCTCACCGGCATCGAACACGTCGTAGGATGCCGAGCCGAGCCCGGTTACCACGAGCAGGTCCTTGCGATCGGCGAGCAACGACCTGACGGCCTCGCGGCGACCAAGCGTGAAATTCTGGACCATCACTTCGTCTCCGTCCATTTCTTGCGGCCGAGCATGCGCTGCGAAATCAGCACCGCGATCTGCTGGTCGCTCTCGAATGCCAGCGAACAGGCGGCCGAAATAACCTCTTCCGCATCTTCAGGCCGTTCGAGCCTGAACACGGTGATACCCATGATTTCGAAGGCCTGCGGCGTCGCTTTCCCCATCGGGATTTGCCACGGGTTGAATTCGGCCCATTCGCCGCGCATCGTCACCAATGTCAGGAAAGGCAGGCGGCAGCTCGCGGCCAGCGAGAACATGTTCACGCAATTGCCGACGCCGCTCGACTGCATCAACAGCACTGAGCGGTCGCCGCCGAGCCAGGCACCGGCGGACAGCGCGACGCCTTCCTCTTCGGTGGTCAGTACGGTGGTCTGGATCGCGGGATCGGCGTGCGACAACTCGATCAGCCGGGAGTGGCCGGCATCGGGAACATAGGAGATTTGCGAGACGCCATGCGCTTTCAGCGTCTTGTAGATCTGCAGCGGCCAGCTTTGGCCGGCCTGGGTATCGTCTTTGGCGTCATCGCTGACAGCAACATCGTTCATGGCAGCCTCGGTTCCGGGTCACGTCTCCCGCGTGACCACGCCCAAGGTTTAGCCCAGAAGACCGCGGTGCGGCCTTCTCATCTGGTTCAAGCTGCCATGCCGCGATTTTATAGGGGCGCCGGTAAAGCCTTTGGCGTTGATAGCCTCAGGCGCTCTCAGGAAATCCGCACCGGCAGGGATTCGATGCCGCGCACAAAGCTGGAATAGACCCGCTTCGGCTCGCCCACCACCTCGATGCGGTCGAACCGCTTCAGCATTTCCTGCCACACGATTTTCAGCTGCAACTCGGCCAGCCGCATGCCGACGCAGCGGTGGATGCCGAAGCCGAACGAGAGGTGCGTGCGGGGCCGGGCGCGGTCGATGATGAACTCGTCGGGCTTCTCGATGCCTTCTTCGTCGCGGTTGCCGGAGACGTACCACATCACGACACGGTCGCCCTTTGCGATCTTCTTGCCGCCGATCTCGGTATCGACCAGCGCGGTGCGCCGCATATGCGCCAGCGGCGTTTGCCAGCGGATCACTTCCGGCACCATGCTGTCGATCACTGCCGGATTGTCGCGCAGCTTCTGGTACTGCTCGGGATGCTCGTTCAGCGCCAGCACCGAGCCGCTCATGGTGTTGCGGGTGGTGTCGTTGCCGCCGACGATCAGGAGGATGATGTTGCCCATCAGATTGTCGGGGTCCATGTGCCGCGTCGCTTCGCTATGGGCCATCATGGACAGCAGATCGTTGCGTGGCTCGCTGTTGACGCGCTCATTCCAGAGCTTTGAGAAATAGCCGTAGCATTCGTCCATTTCCTGGCGCCGCTGTTCCGGCGATTCAACGACGCCGCTCTTGGGCAGCGCGGTCGAGACGTCGGACCAGCGCGTCAGCTTGCGGCGTTCTTCCCAGGGGAAGTCGAACAGCGTCGCCAGCATCTGCGTCGTCAGTTCGATCGAGACCCGGTCGACGAAGTTGAAGGTCTCGTTGCGCGGCAGATCGTCGAGCACCTTGCAGGCGCGCTCGCGGATCAGTTTTGCCAGCTCGTCCAGATGCGTCGGCGTGAACATCGGCGACACCGTCTTGCGCTGCGCCGAGTGCCGCGGCTGGTCCATCGCGATGAAGCTCGGATAGTCATAGCCGGGCGGCACGTCGCGGATCGAAATGCCGCCGAGCGTCGAGTCGGAGGAGAAGATGCCGTGGTTGGTGTCGACATGCATGATGTCGTTGTATTTGGTCACCGACCAGTACGGCTCGATCGGCGCGTTGGTGCAGTAATGCACCGGCTCTTCCTTGCGCAGCCGTTCGAACCACGGCCACAACGTATCGTTCTGGAACAGCTTTGGCGCACCGGGATGAAATTCGCTGAGCGGCGTCGAGTAGGCCTCCTCGCGCGCGGCGCGCAGAAGCTCTTGTCTGTCGGCTCGGATCGCGGCCTGGACGTTCATCGTCGTTCATCCCCGGGTACAAGGAAACGTAGAAGGAATGTATTAGACTATAACTTATAGGCCTTCTAAGCGCAAAGCCCGTGCAGGTAGTTGCGGAACTGGCTGCCTAGTTCGAGATGCGCGCGGGCAGGGTCTCGTAACCCTTGACAAAGCTTGAATAAACCCGCTTCGGCTCGTCCATCACCTCGATCTTGTCGAAGCGCTTGAGGATCTCTTCCCAGATAATCTTCAATTGCAGTTCCGCCAGCCGCAAGCCGACGCAGCGGTGGATGCCGAAGCCGAACGAGATGTGGGTGCGGGGCCGGGCCCGGTCGATGATGAACTCGTAGGGGCGTTCGATGATCTCTTCGTCGCGGTTGCCCGAGACGTACCACATCACGACCTTGTCGCCCTTCTTGATCTGCTTGCCGCGGAACTCGATATCCTCGAGCGCGGTGCGCCGCATATGCGCCAGCGGCGTCTGCCAGCGGATTACCTCGGGAACAAAACTGTCGATCAGCGCGGGATTGTCGCGCAGCTTCTTGTACTGATCCGGATTTTTGCTCAGCGCATAGATGCTGCCCGACAGCGTGTTGCGGGTGGTGTCGTTGCCGCCGACGATCAAGAGGATCAGGTTGCCGAGGAAGTTCTTCGGGTCCATGTCGCGGGTGGCTTCGCTGTGCGCCATCATCGACAGCAGGTCGCTCTTCGGCGGCTGGTTGATCCGGTCTTTCCACAGCGTGGCGAAATAGGTCGCGCATTCCAGAAGCTCGGCCTGCCGCGCCTCTTCGGTCGGGACGAGGCCGCCGGGCCCCGGTATCGTCGTCGCAACGTCGGACCAGCGCGTCAGCTTGCGGCGGTCCTCCCAGGGGAAGTCGAACAGCACCGCGAGCATCTGGGTGGTGAGCTCGATCGAGACCCGGTCGACCCAGTCGAACACTTCGCCTCGCGGCAGATTGTCGAGGCATTCGGCCGACCGCTTGCGGATGTTGATCGCGAGCTGGTCGAGATGGGTCGGCGTGAACATCGGCGCCACGGTCTTGCGCTGCGCCGAGTGGCGCGGCTGGTCCATGGCGATGAAGCTCTCGCGGCGCAGATCGGTCGCGACGTCGCGGATGGTGATGCCGCCGAGATAGGCCGCCGACGAGAACACCGCGTGGTTGGTCTCGATGTCCATGATGTCGTTGTATTTGGTGATCGACCAATACGGCCCGAACATGCTGTCCTTGCAGTAATGCACCGGCGCTTCCCGGCGCAGCCGGTCGAAATACGGCCAGAACGTATCGGTCTTGAAGAGTTCGGGATCGCCGGGGTCGAACTCGGCCAGCGGCAGCGAATAAGCGCGCTCGCGTGCGGTCTTTTGCCGGGAGTCCAGTTCAATGGAATCCTGGGTGAGTTCGACGGTTCCCTGCATGAGCGGCTCCCTGATTGTTTTCCGCGCGCCGGGATTCGCCCGGTGGCGGTATTTTGGGGTGATTACAGCCGTTCGTACGTGCCGGGGCAAGGGACAGTTTTGTTGCTTCGGCCGCAATGAACTTTACCCCCGGCCGGGGCCGATACGGAGCCGTATCATTCCTCGTGACAAGCGCGCCTGCAGGGGTTAAGGCTTATCCCAACAAAGATATTTCGCCGGAGGTCGCCCGACCATGATTCCCAATGCGTACCGGATGTTCAATTTCGATCTCGGTGAAACCGCGGATGCCATTCGCGAAACCGTGTTTGCCTTTTCGAGCAAGGAGATCGCGCCGCGCGCGGCCGAAATCGACAAGAGCAACCAGTTTCCAAGGGATCTCTGGCCCAAGATCGGCGCGCTCGGCCTGCACGGCATTACCGTCGAGGAGGAATATGGCGGCACCGGGCTCGGCTATCTCGAGCACTGTATCGCGGTCGAGGAAATGTCGCGGGCGTCAGCGGCGGTCGGGCTTTCCTACGGCGCGCATTCCAACCTCTGCGTCAACCAGATCCGCCGCAACGGCAATGACGCGCAGAAGCGCAAATATCTGCCGAAACTGATCTCGGGCGAACATGTCGGATCATTGGCAATGTCGGAGCCGGATTCCGGCTCCGACGTCGTGTCGATGAAGACGCGCGCGGACAAGAAAGGCGACCGCTTCGTGCTGACCGGCAGCAAGATGTGGATCACCAACGGCCCGGTCGCCGACACGCTGGTGGTCTATGCCCGGACCGACGCCAATGCCGGCCCGCGCGGCATCACGGCGTTCATCATCGAAAAGGGCATGAAGGGATTTTCCACCGCGCAAAAGCTCGACAAGCTCGGCATGCGCGGCTCCGACACCTGCGAACTGGTGTTCGACAATTGCGAAGTGCCGGAAGAGAACGTGCTCAGCGAAGTCGGCCGCGGCGTCAACGTCCTGATGTCCGGCCTCGATTATGAACGCGCGGTGCTGGCCGCGGGTCCCATCGGCATCATGCAGGCCTGCATGGACGTGGTGCTGCCTTACGTGCATGAGCGCAAGCAGTTCGGCCAGCCGATCGGCACCTTCCAGCTGGTGCAGGGCAAGATCGCCGACATGTACACCACGATGAACGCCTCGCGCGCCTATGTGTATGCGGTGGCGAAGGCCTGCGACCGCGGCGAGACCACGCGCGAGGACGCCGCCGGCGCCATCCTCTATGCCGCCGAGAAGGCGACGCAATGCGCGCTCGACGCCATCCAACTGCTCGGCGGCAATGGCTACATCAACGACTATCCAACCGGCAGGCTGTTGCGCGACGCCAAGCTCTACGAGATCGGTGCTGGAACCAGCGAAATCCGGCGCATGCTGATCGGGCGGGAGCTGTTCGACAAGTCGGCGTAAGTGAACCGGATCACACTCCGGTCGACAAATTGGTGTAAATCCGATTTGTTGCCCGCTGCCCTGGAGTTGACCCGTGAACGAGATGAGTTGGACCCCGCTCGGGCCGCCATCGCTGCCGCCGCTGCCGAAACCGCCGCCGATGCCGGTGGGGTTTTCCGGCAAGCGTGATGAATTCTTTCATCTGGTGAAGCGCGGCGCCGGGCTGGAATTGGTCACGCTGGGCTTCTACCGCTTCTGGCTCACCACCGACATCCGCCGTCATCTCTGGAGCAATACCCAGATCGACGGCGACGGCGCCGAATATACCGGCCGGGGCCGGGAATTGCTGATCGGGTTCCTGGTTGCCCTCGCGATCCTGGTGCCGATCTATCTGGCCTACTTTCTCGCCGGCCTCGAAGCCGAGCATTACAAGGCGTTTGCCAGCATTCCGCTGGTCGCATTCTTCTATCTGTTCGGACAGTTCGCGATCTTTCGCGCCCGCCGCTATCGCCTGACGCGCACGGTGTGGCGCGGCGCTCGGTTCTGGATGAGTGGCTCGGGCTGGATCTATGCCTTGCAGGCGTCGCTGTGGGGCATGCTGTCGATGGTGACCTTCGGCCTGGCGCCGCCCTGGCGCACGGCGGCGCTCGAGCGCTACAAGATGCGCCATTCATACTATGGCGATCTGCAGGGGAAGTTCGAGGGAAGCGGCTGGGAATTCTTCAAGCGCGGCTGGTGGCTGTGGTTGCTGGCGCCGATGGCGTTCCTGATGCCGCTGTTCGCACCCTTCATCTACGGCGCGTTCAAGGCGGTCGAATGGCGCTGGTGGCTGTCCGGCATCCGGATCGGCGGCGTGCGCCTGGAATCGGAATTGCCACGCAGCCGGCTGATCGGCCTGTACTGGAAGGTGGTCGGCTGGATCGTCGTGCTCGGTCTGGTTTTCTCGGTCTACCTCGCAGCTGCCACGGCACTGGTTGCCAGCATGAGCGGCGAGGGAATTGGCGAGTTCTTCAAGTCGCAGGAATCTTCTCAGAGCATCCTGTTGCTGGTGTTTGCTGGCCTCGGCTACCTGGTGTTCGCACTGGCGCTCAACGTCGTGATCCGCGTTGCGCAACGCTGGATGAGAACACGCCGGGCCGCCGCGGTGTCGCCGCGATCGTCGGCTGGTCGCTCGCCGCCACGGTTTCGATCATCGCGGTGGTATTGTTCGGTGTCCCGCTCGCCGCCGATCGTTTGGCGCCGCTGGTGCCGGAGGCTTTCGAACGGCGGCTCGGTGAGGCCGCCGAAAGTCAGGTCAAGACGATCTTCGACGCCAAGGTCTGCGACAATGCGGCCGGACAAAAAGCCTTCGTCAAGCTGATGACCGCGATACGCGAATCCGCCGGGATGGATACGGCCGTTCAATCCAGCGTGCTGTCGTCGTCGGTGCCCAATGCCTTCGCGCTGCCGGGCGGCAGGGTTTACATGTTCAACGGATTGCTGGCGAAGGCCGAGAACGCCGACGAGATCGCAGGCGTGCTGGCGCACGAACTCGGCCACCACAAGCATCGCGACAACATGCGGGGCTTGATCCGCGACGGCGGCACGGCGTTTCTGGTCGGGTTGCTGTTCGGCGACATCACGGGCTCCGGCGCCCTGATCTTTGCTTCAAAGACGCTGGTCACCTCGTCCCATTCGCGCGAGGCCGAGCAGGATGCCGACGGCTTCTCGATCGACGTCATGCACCGCCTGGGCCGGCCGACCAAGCCGATGGGCGAGTTGCTCGTCCGCGTCACCGGCAAGGGAGGCAAGGGCCTCTCCATCATCTCCAGCCATCCGATGAGCGAGGATCGGCTGGCGCGGATGACCCGGGAAGACCGGCCGGCCAGCAAGCCGCCGCTGCTGACGCCGGAGGAATGGCAGGCGCTGAAATCGATCTGCGATTCCGATGGCAAGATCTGACGGCTAATTCGGCGGGGCTGGCTATCTTCGCGCGCTTTTCCGTGACCTTGGCGCGGCCACCGGCGCGGGCAGGGCGTTGGTCGGCTTCAAATCCCACACCGCCTGCATGGCCGAGAAGGCGTGCGAAATCACCGGCTCGTGCCGCCGCGATGTCAGGCAGGCAAAGCTGAGGTCGCAGGTCACCGTCACTTTGTCGGCGATCACGAAGTTCCGCTTGCGGGTGATGCGATCGAGGGTGCAGTCGCGCGCGAGACTGAGGCAGATGCCGGATTCGACGAAGTCGATCATGGCCTCTTCCTGGTCGGCATAGGCGACGCGCTTCGGCAGCGAGCCCATCGGGCGGAAGATGTTGTCGAGCAGGCGCCGATGCGCCGAGTGCGGCGGCGTCGCGAGCCACGGCAGGCCGATCAGGTCGGGCCAGTCCTTGCCGACCACCCGGTCGCTCCATTCCGCTGGGGCAATCACCCGGTACGGGTAGCTCATCAACGGGGCGAGCTGGTACTTTCCGTCGTCGATGTGGCGCTCGGAGAAGCTCGGGAACGACAGGGATTCGTCAGGCGTGGCGTCGACATAATATCCGACGTCGAGGTCGCCCCTGCCGATCTGCGCCAGCACGTCGTCGCTCATGCCGTAGCGCAGGAAAACTTCGGTCTGTTTCAAGGAAGTGGCGAGGCTCCGCACGAACGGTCCAAGCCGGATGAACTCGGGATCCAGGATCGTGCCGACCCGAAGCGATCCCCGTACCGACTCGCGCAGGGAATCCGCCATCGTCTTGAAGTCCGACGAGGCCGATATCGCCTTGTGCGCCAGCGGCAGCAGGGCGGCGCCGGCTTCGGTCAGGGTAAAGCCGCCCGGTGTCCGGTTGAAAAGCAGCAGGCCGGTACTTTCCTCCAGCCCTTTTAGCTGCAAACTGACGGCCGGCTGGGTCAGGTTCAGCAAACTGGCCGCGCGCGACACAACGCCCTCGCGCGCTACGGTAATAAAGCAGCGCAGGGCCTGGGTACGGGGAAGGTCATTCATTTGAAAAGCTTATACCAGATTTCCTTTAACTCATTAGACAAGATTTGCTGCCGCAAGTCACAAGTATTCGTAGACAAAACCCAGCGTTGTCGCTGGCCGAAACCCAGATCACAGCGCTGGCTGGCAATTGGGGAGGGCAAGACGGAGAAATTCGCCGACATGATGTGGTGGCCCTGGTCGCGCCGCTTCGCCAGGCCGGCCCGAATCGGCGCGGCAGCCGTAATAGCTGCCCTCATGGCCGGCGTAGTTTCGCCGGCGTCGGCCGACAACTATCCCGAACGGCCGGTTCAACTGGTGGTGCCCGCCGGGCCCGGCAGCAGCACCGACACCATCATGCGGTCGCTGGCCCAGGTCGCCGCGCCGATGCTCGGCCAGCCGATCGTGATCCTGAACAAGCCCGGCGCCAGCGGCACCATCGGCGTCGGCTTTGTGACGAAGTCCGATCCGGACGGCTACACCATCGGCGGGGTGCCGAGCGGCGCCATCACCATGGCGCCGCATGTTGCGGCGCAAAGCTTCCAGCAGGCCGACTACCGCATTGTCGCGATGGTCACGCAGGCTGCCGGCGTGCTCTGCGTCCACCCGGATTTTCCGGCGAAGAACGCTACCGAGTTCCTCGCCGAGCTAAAGAACAACCCCGACAAATACACCTATGGTTCGGACGGCGTCGGCGCCTTCGTGCAGTTTTCGACCGCGCGGATTTTTCAACCCCAGGGCATCCGCCAGCGGATCATCCCCTTTACCGGCGCCGACCAGACCGTAACGGCCTTCCTTGCGCGCACCATCGACATCTATGGCGGCGCCATCGCCTCGATCGCGCAGTTTGTCGCCGAAGGAAAAGCAAAGTGCCTGCTGCTGACCACGGCGCGGCGCTTTCCGACGCTGCCCGATGTCGAAAGCCTTGATGACGTCAAGATGGCGCCATCCCAGACATTGCTGTGGCGCGCGGTCATCGCGCCGCGCGACATCCCTCAGGATCGCTTTGAAAAACTGCGCGACGTTCTGACCCGGGCGGCGCAAAGCCCCGAATTCAAGACGATGGCGGCCAAGCGGGGCGAGGAGGTCTGGGTGATCAGCGCCGAAGACGCCGCCAAATACGCGCAAAGCGAATTCGTCCAGATGGAGCAGCTCGCCAGAGAGCTGCGTCTGAAACCGAACTGACGGGAGCGCCGCCATGCCGACCGTCAAAGCCGGTGACGGCACACCGTTGCACTACGCGGTTCACGACTATGCCGACCGCTGGCGCAAGGCCGAGACCATCATCCTGATCCACGGCTTCGCCCGCTCGGGCGAGTTCTGGTTCAACATGGTGCCGTATCTGGCGCGGTTCTACCGCGTGATCTGTCCTGATTTGCGCGGGCTCGGACAATCCACGCCGCTGAACGATCCGGCGCACGCGCTCTCGCTTGCCGCCTACATCGGGGACATCGAGGCGGTGGCCGATCACGCGGGCGCATCGAATTTCCATCTGGTCGGGGAGGCGATCGGCGGCGCCATCACGCTGATTTTCGCCGCCGAACGGCCGCAGCGCCTGCGTACGCTGTCGGTGCTGGCGCCGGCGGTGTGGGCCAATGACTGGATTCGCAACGCCTATGCGGTCGGCTTTCCAAGCTGGGTCGAGGCCATCAGGGCGCTCGGCGTCGAGGGCTGGGTGCGCAAGTCGAACACGCTGGCGCGGTTTCCGGTCGGTTTCGATCCCGCCTTCATGGATTGGTACGCCAGGGAAGTCGGGAAGGCCGACGTCGATGTCGTCGCCGCGATGGTTGAGTTCGCCGGCTCCGTCGACGCCAGGCCTTATCTGCAGAAGATCAAGGCTCCGACGCTCGCGCTCTATCCGACCGGCAGCAATATCTCGTCCGCCGATCAGGAAGCCGCGCTGCGCGACAACATCGCCTCCGTGCGCGTGACGCATCTCGACACACCCTACGCGATGCTCGGGATGCTGCAGCCGCGGGCCTGCGCCGAACAGATCCTGAGTTTTGCGGCAGATCATGACGGGATTGTTTGCCGGGAATAGCCGCTTCGCCAAGGAAACCGTTCGAACTGAACGAGGACCGGAGGCAGTGCCGCAACGAGGTCGCGGTGAACGGGCTAGCCCGTATTCCTGACCGCGTCAGCAAGCATCGCGTAAAGCTGGCTCTTGCTGAATTTCTTGGGTTGTCTCCCTACTGCCTTCCGCGACACCTTCTTTGCCACCGGGTGGGCACAGGCCGCCAATAACGCCGGCCCTCGTTTCGGGACCGGCCTTATCTTGGGTTTTGCTGTTGGCGACTTGTGACCACGCTTCAGGCCCAGACGAGTTAGCCTGCCGCAGACCGCGTTACGACTACACGCGAGACGACGCGCGATCTGGCTGGCGCTCTGTCCAGCCGCCCAGAGTTTTTTGAGCAGTGCTACGTCTTTTGCATCCCAACTCATGGGAGATACTCTACACCGGCTGCCAACGACAGGCCAGTCTAGTCGTCGTCCGGCTCGCGCACGACCGCCGGTTCGTCGGCATCGTCCTCCTCCTCTTCCTCTTCGTCCTCTTCGTCTTCATCAGGATCTCGGGGCGGCACCGCGTTGTCCATGGTCACGAAGGGACTCCAGTGGATCAACCTGGTGGAAAGTTCCTCTGAGATGTGTTGCTTCATGTTGTTGCTCCTCGGGTGCGGGCCCCAAGTGATTATACCCCCTCTGCTCAGGTTTCCGAATGAGGTTTGCGCCAACACACCGTCTGCGGGCGCGGACATTCCTTTCGAGTTGCATTAGCGATCAGCCCACGCTCGGCCTGACAGGGCCGCGCCGGCCACGCTTATAGCCGCCGACATTTTGTTGGCTTCGTGGTGCAAGCGGTATCGCGCATCCCGGAATTTGGTAGTCAAGCCTGACCGATCTCATGCTCCGAATCGATCCCTACTCCGTAGTAATCGGCTCGGCCCGCCGATCTGAATTTCAGAGTAAGCTCACCTGCCCGCTGGAAGGCCTTCGTCGTATCGCTCGCCGTGAGCGCCACGGTAGTTGTTATGTCCGAAAGGCTTCCGCCAGCCGCGGCGGCAAGCACCGCTGAAATCATCGTGGGCTCATCCGGTGCTTCAGCTATGATCAGCCAATCGTAGGGCCCCAAAGTCAGATACCAACTGATCAGCCGGCCACCGGCGGCCGCAAACAACTCGGCGACCGCCTCGGAGCGGTCCTCCGGTTTCGCAGACATCCGTTTGATGGCCGCGGCGGTGTAACGACCTTGAGAAACGTAAATCGTCATGCTGGTCTCCTCCGCTTTTGCTGGTTACGATCCACGTCGTCCGGCACGCCGCTGCAGTTCTGGACGCTACCTCAATGCGCGCTGAAGGTGAGGCCGGCGCGCTCGCTCAGGCGCTTGCGCAATGCCGGACCCATCAGCGCGCCCGGCGTCCAGATGCCACCCTCGCCCTGCACGTCGCGTACGAGACAGAGAGCGCTCTCGGCGATCATCTTGCTGGTCGAGCCGTAGCCCGGATCGCGGTCGCCCGTGATTACCGCTTCGACCCGTCCACCATCCGGCAGCTCGCCCAGGAACAGGATGTCGTAGAGGCCCTTCTCGCGCGCTTCCCGGGTCGGGCCTGCGCCGGGTTTGAGACCGCCGGTCGCGACCAGGGAAATCATCGTGGCGAACGTCTCCGTCGTCACGCGGGCGAGTTCCCCAAATCCCGGCGCGACCATCATCTCGTCGTAAACGAAGTCCTTGCCATAGGGATGACCCAGCAGGAAATTCGTGCGGTGCACGTTCTTGGTGTTGATCGGCGCCATGGGGAACGGCACGAGCAACACGTTCATGCGCGGGTCGAATTCGGGGACCAGGCCCGACGGCTGAGACGGCCCGGTGAATCCCGGCGTCAACGCGAAGGGATCGTTCAGCAGCCGGATCAGGGCCGGGTCGCGCGCGGCGGCGGCCAACGTCGCCCGAGCGCTCGCTGCGGTGCCGCCAGACATGCCGCCTCTCACGTTGCGCAGGCGGGCTTTGACCCGGCGCGCCGGGCGTCCGAATTTCTCGCGCGCCTTCTCCTGCAACGTGAGCACGCCGAGATCGAACGGGATGGAATCGAAGCCGCAGGAAAAGACGATGCGCGCCCCGGTCCGTTTCGCCTCTTCGTGATGGGCGTCGATCATGCGCCGCATCCAGGCAGGTTCGCCGCACAGATCAACGTACGCCGTGCCCGTGGCCGCGCAGGCCGCCACAAGCTCGGGACCGTGGAGCTGATAAGGCCCGACCGTCGTGATAATCACGGCTGCACGCTCGCACATCGAACGTAGGCTGGCCGGCTCAGCGGCATCCGCCTTCACCAGAGGCAAACTGTCCGGTGCGCCGATGTCGGCACGCACCTTCTGGAGCTTGTCGGTCGAGCGTCCCGCAATCGCCCAGGACGGGGCATCGTCGCCGCGATAGGACGCCGCCAGATATTCGGCGATGAGACGGCCGGTGTAACCCGTCGCACCATAGACGATGAGGTCGAAGTCCCGCTTCACGACGTTGGTCCTCCTGGAGATCCGGGAGAGCTATCTTCTGATCCGTTTGCAATCGCAGGACACGAGGACGCTCAGCACGAGCAGCAAAACGTCCCATCGCGTTTGACGGAGGATACCACAGTTCCTGCCTTGGGGAGCGCAACGTCCGTTTGGGGGGCAATGTCGGAAGTTGGGCCGATAGGGGCCGATCAGGTCCGCCTTGGATCATTCGCGTCATTTTGACAGTCTGGCCACGACCACCGCTCTTCCCCTCGAAGCGGGCATCGCAACGGCGGCATCGGAAGGATAGGAAGTTCGCGGAGGTCAACGCCGTGATCGCGATGGATTTCACTCCGGCAGATTATTCACCTTGCGCACCCATGCACGGACGTCGGCGAGCACGTCGGGCAAGATCGCCCTGACGTCCTCCACGGTCATGCCGGCCTTGATCCGGGGATCGTAGAGCAGGTTGAGCAGGTACTGGTCGTAGACGCCGAAATAACCCATCGACACATTGTCGTTGAACATGGTCCAGGGCACGGTCGGGGTGTCGTTGATCGGGCCGAGCGATTGCAGCAATTCCTCATAGGCGCAATCGAAGAAGACAAAGTCGCCATTGTCGACGGTGAGGATCACGTCGGAATGCTCGATCTCGAACCTTTCGTTCTTGCGAAAGCCGCTCAGGCATTGCGGGTCGAGCGAGGAGCGAATCTCGCGCGCCCGTTCGCTGCCGTAGAAGGTTATGATGGTGCGGTTGAGGTCGCGGTCGCGCACCAGCTTGACCAGCACATTGGCATCGTCGTTGTTCGCGGCCATCGCGATATCCAGGTGCTGAACCCGTGCCGCGATGTCGGCGACGATCTTGGCGAGCTGGGCCTTGCGGTCGGCGCGGGTGCCGTCGGCGAACACCCGCACCGGCGCTTCGTATTTCCGGATGCGGTCGACGCGGCCGGCAAGGTGATACTCGGCGCCGAACGCGACCTTGAAGAAGCCTTCGATGATCTCGCTGTCGGTGAATATCTTCTTCTGGGCGCGCTGACGCTGGGTGACGGAGGGATCCCCGGCCAACGCCGCGGCGGGCAGCAACACTTCGCCGAGGGCTACGGCAGCCAGAGCGGCTGCGAGCATTCGCGGGAATCGAGGCCGGCCAATTGCGCTCATTATGGCGCGACGCTGCCGCAATCGGCGCGTGCGCGCAAGACTTGTTCACGCCTGGCGAGGCTGGTTCAGGTCAACAAGTCTTGTTCGCGCGTCAAGGCAGACGCCGCCGGTTCCCTGACGCTGGATGCGGCTAGTTCTTGACGATCACCGTGGTGCCGACCGAGACGCGGCTATAGAGATCGGTCACATCGTCATTGGTCATGCGGAAGCAGCCGGACGATACCGCCTGTCCGATGGTCTCGGGCTCGTTCGATCCGTGGATGCGGTACAGCGTCGATCCCAGATACATCGCGCGGGCGCCGAGCGGATTGTCGATGCCGCCTTTCATGTGCCGCGGCAGATCGGGCCGCCGCGCCAGCATCTGCGACGGCGGGGTCCAGCTCGGCCATTCCTTCTTCGCCGTGATGCGGTGGGTTCCGCTCCAGCGGAAGCCGTCGCGGCCGACGCCGATGCCGTATTGCAGCGCCTGGCCGTTGCCGGTCACGAGATACAGCCGGCGCTCGGCGGTGTTGATGTAGATCGTACCCGGGGCATAGTTGCCCGCAAAGTTCACGGTCTGCCGCCTGATCGGGCTCGATCCGCCGCGGAAGTCCGGGCCGCCGCCAAAGATGCCGCGCGAGTCGAAGAAGCCCCCGAAGTCCTGGGCTTGCGCCTGGCCGACACCGGCCAGCACCGTCAACGCCGCAAATAACAAAGTCAAAACCCGGGTCATTTTTCTTCCTCGTGAAAAATCAGAATATGCAGCGAGACAGGCCATAACTGCCGCGGTTTCGCAAGCAAAGAGCCCGTGAGCGCGCCATTTTCGGACGCGGCGGTTAAAAAAGGCAACACATCGGAGGCGATGGCTGCATTGTCGGCTAAACCTTTGACGAAACGGGTGAACAATGATTGATCTTGGGCCGTCTTGAGATCAATCGCGAACGGGGGCGAGACCATGAACGGTGCGGAAAGTCTGGTGCGGACATTGGTCGCGGGCGGCGTCGACGTCTGCTTCACCAACCCCGGCACCTCGGAGATGCATTTTGTCGCCGCGCTGGACAAGGTCCCGGGCATGCGTTGCGTGCTCGGCCTGTTCGAAGGCGTGGTGACGGGGGCGGCCGACGGCTATTTCCGCATGAAGGGCACCCCGGCCTCGACGCTGCTGCATCTCGGCCCCGGGCTCGCCAATGGTCTTGCCAATCTGCACAACGCCAAGAAGGCCAATTCCGGCGTCGTCAACATCGTCGGCCAGCATGCCACCTACCACATCGAATACAATGCGCCGCTGACCTCCGACATCGAGGGCCTGGCACGGCCGATGTCGTCCTGGGTTCGGACTTCGCCGGACGCGAAATCGGTCGCCCGTGACGGCGCTGCCGCCATCGCCGCGGCGAGCGGGGCGCCGCCGCAGATCGCAACCTTGATCCTGCCGGCCGACACCGCCTGGAACGAAGCCGACGGCGTGGCCGAAGTCCCGGTGGAATCGCAGCGTCAGAGCTACTCCCCGCAGGCCGTCGAGAAGGCGGCAAAGGTGCTGCGCGGAGGCGAACAGACCTTGCTGTTGATGACCGGCAGCGCGGTGACGGAGAAGGGGCTGGCGCTGGCCGCGCAAATCGCCGGCAAGACCGGCTGCAGGGTGATGGGCCCGCTGGCCAGTCCGCGAATGGCGCGCGGCCGCGGGCGGTTTTCGATCGATCGGGTGCCTTACGTGATCGAAGCGGCGCAAGCGGCGCTGAAGGGTTTTCGGCACATCGTGCTGGTCGAAGCCAACGATCCCGTGGCGTTTTTCGCCTATCCGAACAAGCCCAGCCTGCTCAAGCCTGAGGGGTGCGAGGTCCATCGCATGACTTCGAGCGGCGAGAATTCGGTCGCGGCGCTGGAGGCGCTGGCGTCCGCGCTGGGCGCCAAGCCGGCGGACGTGAAGCCGCAGACCCATGTCGAACTCGTCAAGCCGACCGGCGCCCTGAACCATGCCTCGATTGCCCAGGCGATCGCCATGGCTATTCCGGAAAATGCTATCGTCGTCGACGAATCCGTCACCACAGGGCGAGCATTCTTTCCGGTGATGGCGGCCGGCGCCCCGCACGACTGGATCCAGAATCTGGGCGGCTCGATCGGATATTCCACGCCGGTCGCGACCGGCGCCGCGATCGCCTGCCCGGACCGCAAGGTGATCTGCATGGTCGGCGACGGCAGCGCGATGTATACGCTGCAATCGCTGTGGACCCAGGCGCGCGAAGGCCTCAACGTCGTCACGATCGTGTTCGCTAATCGCATCTACCAGATATTGCGTGGCGAATTCGACGGCGTCGGCGCCGGCGAGCCGGGACAGCGTGCGCTCGACATGCTCAAGATCGACCGCCCGACCATCGACTTCGTCGGGCTCTCCAAGGGCATGGGCGTGCCAGCCCGTGCGGTCGACAATGTCGACGATTTCGTCAAGGCGCTGGCGGAAGCCGTCGCCGAGCCGGGGCCGCGGTTGATCGAAGTGCAGATGTGACGGCTTCCAAAGCCGTCATTCGAATGACGGAAGGTCGGAGGCGACATGCAGACCGAGCTGAACAAGGTCGTCACGGCGCTATCGGAGTTTTACGCGCACGAGACGTTCCTGCTCGAAAAGGACGTCGGCGAGCGCCCGCTGACGCACCGGCTGGCGGTGCATCTTGAACATCAGTTTGCCGGCTGGCAGGTCGATTGCGACTACGACCGGCTCGGCGAGCGGACGCTGCGGCTGCCGCACGGTTCGATCATCTCGACCGACGACCATCTCGGCAAATCGATCTACCCCGATATCGTCGTGCATCAGCGCGAGATCCCCAACAATCTGCTCACGATCGAGGTCCGGAAATCCGCCAATCACCAGCCGCTGGAACACGACCAGCACAAGCTGCGGGCGCTGACCGATCCGCATCTGTGGTTCGCCTACTGGATCGGCGTGTTCGTGACGCTCGGCAAGAAGCAGGTCGCGATGTCGGAGGTCTATACCGGTGGCGTGATCGACCCGGCTTTGTCGGTCTGGTTCGCCGAACGGTTAAAGGATACAGGCTTAAGTGCAGGCTGAGGCCTGCGAGGAGAGAGGGAAGTCATTCATGAATCTCAAACGCACGATCCTGACGATCGCCTTTGCCGCGGCAGCTTCGCAGGCCTTTGGGCAGGCCGCGCCCGCGCCGGCGGTGGAAGCCATCCTCGCCAATCCCAAGGTCGCCAAGACGCTTGAGGACATCAAGGCCGACGATGCGCGAACCCTCGACGAGCAAAAGCGCATCACCGAAATTCCGGCGCCGCCCTACAAGGAAAAGATCCGCGCCGATTTTTATCAGAAGCGGATGCAGGAGCTCGGCTTCAAGGATGCCGCGATCGACAGCGAGGGCAACGTCATCGCGCTGCGCAAGGGGACGGGCGGCGGCCGTCCGAAACTCGTGGTGTCGGCGCATCTCGACACGGTATTCCCCGAAGGCACCGACGTCACGGTAAAGGAAAAGGACGGCACCCTTGTCGCGCCCGGCATCGGCGACGATTCCCGAGGGCTGGCGGCGCTGCTGTCGCTGATCAAGGCGATGAACGCCAACGAGATCGCGACGGTCGGCGACATCATGTTCGTCGGCACCGTCGGCGAGGAGGAACTCGGCAATCTGCGCGGCGTCAAGGCGCTGTTCCGCGATCACAAGGACATCGACGGCTTCATTTCGATCGACGGGCTCGGCATCACCCGCGTCGTCAACCAGGCGACCGGCAGCCATCGCTACGAGTTCATCTTCAGGGGCCCCGGCGGCCACTCGTTCCAGGAATTCGGCCTGCCGAGCGCGATCCACGCCATGGGCCGCGCGATCGCCAAGATCTCCGAGCTGCAGCCGCCGTCCGATCCCAAGACCACCTTCACGGTCGGCACCGTTGTCGGCGGCACCTCGGTCAACGCCATCGCGGCCGAAGCGCGGATGGCGGTCGACATGCGCTCGAATTCGACCGAGGAACTGCTCAAGCTCGAGGCGCGCCTGCTCGATCTGGTCAAGGAGGCGGTGGCGGATGAAAACGCACGCTGGAAGTCCGACAAGCTTAACGTCGAGGCCAAGATGATCGGCGACCGGCCCGCCGGAATCGTGCCGATGGATTCCCCGATCGTTCAGGCGACGCAACGCGCGGTCGCCGCCGTCACCCGCGCGCCGCGCGTGACCTTTGCGGGCTCCTCGACCGACTCCAACATCGCGATGTCGCTCGGCATTCCCGCCGTCACCATCGGCGGCGGCGGCGAGGGCGGCAACTGGCACTCGCGCAACGAATGGTTCAAGCCGACGGATGCGTATTTCGGCCCGCAAAACGCGCTGCTGACGGTTCTGATGCTGACGGGGCTGGATGGCGTGACCAAGCCGGCGCTGGTGGTGAGGCAGGGGAAGTAGGGTCGTCCGTCATGGCCGGGCATAGCCGTCAGAAGGACGGCGTCGCTTCCGCTCGCCTATGCCCGGCCATCCACGTCTTACTTTAGCTGAAGCTAAGACGTGGATGCCCAGCACGAGGCCGGGCATGACGAGCAATGTGGGCTACGCCCCGATCACCGGGAACGACAATTCGCAGTCGAGCCCCTCGGGCTTCCACTGCCGCGTGATCCGGCCGCTGAGGGTGCGGACCATGCCGTCGATGGCGTCGACGCCAAATCCTTTCCGCATCGGCTCGGCAATCCGGGGACCGCCGGATTCCGTCCAGCGCAGCTGCAGGCTGTCAGCCTCATCGATCTGCCAGTGGATGTCGATCTTGCCTGCGGGGCCCGACAGCGAGCCGTATTTGGCGGCATTGGTCGCGAGTTCGTGGATGGCCACCGCGATGGCCTGCGCGAGCGAGGCGGGAAGCCGGACGTCGGTCCCGGTCATGCTGACCCTCGTCGAGCCATAGGGCTTCAGTTCTTCATGAATGATGGTCTGGATGCTGGCGCCGGTCCAGCGCGACACCGAGAACAGCCGTTGCACATTTGCAAGCGCGCTCAAGCGCCCCTGGAATGCGGCCTGAAACTCTTCGGCGCTGTCGGCCTTGGTCAGCCGCAGCATGGCCTGGATCACGGCGAGCAGATTGTTCGAGCGATGATCGACTTCGCCGGTCAGCAGCATCATGCGCTCTTCGGCCTGCTTGCGGGTGGTGATGTCGACCAGCATGTTGACAGCGCCGAGCAGCCGGCCGGTCTCGTCGCGCAGCGGTGTCGGGTAGGGCATGAAGCATATGCGCGAGCCATCGGGCCGTTCGGCGATCGCCTCGACGTCCCGCACCGGGCGGTTTTCCTTGAGCGCAATCGCCATCGGACAGTCTTCGTGGCGCAGCGGCGTGCCGTCCGGCCAGAACAGCTTCCAGGTCACGCACCACATCTCGCCGATCTTCGGCGTGCGGCCGGCGAACTCGATGCAGGCCTGGTTGAAGAACGTGATCCGGCCTTCGGCATCTGTCGTGTAGATGGCGGCGGGCAACGCCTGCAGTAGATCTCGGAACTGCTTCTCTTGCGACTCGGTGTCGTCGGCTGCGGCGGTGTTCCTGATGGCATGCCGGGCCAGGATGTTTTCGAGATCGGCTGCTTCGGAATGCCTGAACAAATTCAACATAATACTTCTCCCCGCCCGCACGACGCTAATTCGTCACAAAGGCAAACGTTCCCGGGGGCGGCGAAATATGGCCTTTTGCCGTCGGGGCCGGCCGGCGGGCCGCCAATTGGACAAATTGTCAGCAAATTGCGGTCAAAGCCGGATTCGAATGTTCCACCAGTCAGGACGCGTAAGGGGAACTTTCATGGCGTACAGGATCGTGGCGGAACGGGAAAACGAGACCGTCCGGATGGACAGGATGAGTTCGCTGATGGCACTCGCCAAGGCGCGGGTGTGGGCCAGCGAAGGCTGGGACGTTACCATCATCGTCAGAGACGAGGATGAGCTGGCACCCGCGAAGACGGAGCGTCTGTTGCTGGTGTAATGGTCTTCGCCGACGGCGCGAAGCCCTCAGAAGGCCGCCCGGGGGGCGGCCTTTTTTTGTGACCTGCTCGGGGGCGCCGGCCTTGGTCTTGGCCACCCTTCAAGCCGGCGATCAATGGTCGATCGTGTGATCTCGGAATGATGGAACCGGGAACCTCCGCTGGCGTTATCAGCGCGGGCAGGCTCTGTGGAGATGCGCCATGCACTGGCGATTAGAAACCGCGGATGCCGACGCGATGCGCGGCACCGGCGAGGACAACCTTCTCTACGCAACCGGATGGACCATCAGCGGGCTCGCGACTTTGGGCACCATCGTCGCGGTCTGGGTATTCGGGATCTGATTCCGCGATTGCTCGCGCGACTGCTTGTCGCCGGTACGCGCAGGCCTGCGCCTGCGCCCGTTCACCAGCCGATCGGGTGCGACCCACACCGCAAAGATTCTTGGCTCCGCCCGAATTGTTAACTTGATATTTGTTCTTTGTTTGTTCTCTATAGGCTCCAACCCCCGGTGAGGTGAGCCATGGACAACAGGTTGAACGAAATCCGCAGGAAAATCAGGTTCTTGCGCTCTCAAATGCTGGATTCCGAGAGTACCATCCGCCAACACATCAACCGCGACGAAGACTGCGCCGAGGCCTCGATGCAGCTGATGGCCATGCGCGTCGTGATGCTCGGGCTGATCAGCGAGCGGAACAGGCTCGGCGGCGAAGAACGCCTGCTCGATGTCGATGAGCGGCTGAAAGCGGATTGCCGCGCCGCCGGCCGTGGGCCTTTGAAGGGCACGCGCGGCCGCCGTGTGCGATGAGCCTGGATATCAAGAGGCCCGGAAATCAAGAGTCGACAAGCTGCGCAGGCAGCTTGCCGAACTGGGCTCGGCAGTTCGCCGGCTCAATCAAGCCGGCCTCGACAACGCGACGGCTGACCTCCTGCTTTCACGCAAGCGGGCGGAGCTGGAAGATTTGATGAAGCGAGGCCATTCCGATGCCGTCAGATCCGCTGAAATGGTACGACCACAACGCGGATAATCCGCCCTGGATCAAGGCGCTCGCCGACGTCCGGACGTTGGCCTGCCGCGAAGGCTGGTGCTACCAGCACGTCCAGGCCATCATCGTCTCGATCGACCAGTACGCGGAAGCCGCACTCGGCAATCGCGGATACTTCCTGAACAAGCCGCATCGGATCGGCGGCAGCAGGAACGATCACGTTCCGTGATGCGCGACGTCGCCCGAGCCGCCGGCGCACGCGATTACTGCGAGCGGCAGATGGTCGCGGAACAGGTCATCCTCGGCGGCGTTTGCCTTCATGACCGAGACGCTGATGACAACGATTGAAGATTCCTTCCAGGTCGCCTGGGACTATCTGGAGGCAACGGGCGAACTCGGCGATCCCGACACCGCGGCCAATCACCTGCTCGACACGATCGAGACGATGGTTCGCCGCGGCGAGCGCCGCCGGCTGCTTCTCTCCAACACCGCCATCGCCGCCTACCAGCGTTTTCGAACCGAACAGGGCCTGTCGCTGGCGTCTTAGGAACAGGGCTCCGGCTGGAACGTTCTGCTCCGCACGCGGGGTTGGTCGCACCTCGCGAAAGCTGGGGAGGATTCTATGGAAAGCGGTTTCAAGAGTGCTGAAGCGTACCGCGCGACGGCCTTGCTCTGCCGTCAACAGGCCGCGTGCGATCCGGACAATAGCTGGAGGTTGCTCGGTGAGGCCGAGCGGTGGGAATACCTCGCCGAACAGATCCTGGCTTCCCGCCAGAATCGCGCGGCCGAAGGCGCCAAACCGGCCATCGAAACAGGGATGCCAAGCCTCGCGCCTTCGCAGCCGAAGACGATGGCTACTCCGCCGCGGCCGCCTCGCCATGGATGATTCTGTCGTAGCATCGCAGCCGGTGGCCGTTTTATCCGCCCTGCTCCGATCCAGCAGAGGTCACTGGGAACGCGACATAAAGATCGGAGTTGCCGTGTTATCGCCGTCCTGCCCTTGGCCTCTACCGGCGTCGAGAGTGTCGTGCTCCCGCCTGAATGCAGGGGTGAGCAATGTGCAAAAGGTGCAGCGAACTCGATGACAAGATCGAACACTACAAGCGCATATCAACCCATCTGACTGACCAGCTCACGCTGGACGGGATCGCCGGTTTAATAAAGCAAATGCTGGCCGAAAAGGCGGCGCTCCATCCCGAGCAAGAGCCGTGAGGTTCCTTTCCATCGATCGGTCGGTAGCGGTCTTGCCGATCACGCTCTAAGCGATATCGCGACAACGCGTGCAACGAGCGCCTTTGTAATTTACCTACAGCCGCTGCAACGCCGCCAAAAAAACAAGCCGAGAAAAATGAATCGTCGCAGCGGGACGCTGTTGAGGAACAACTCCCGGTACGGCTGGTTCTACCGCAACACAATCCAACAGCTGGAGGCCATTATGGCGAAAGAGAAAGCACTGCAAGACCTGTTCCTCGATACGTTGAAGGACATCTACTTCGCGGAAAAGAAGATCCTCTCGGCATTGCCGAAGATGGCCAAGGCGGCGCAGTCGCCGAAGCTCAAGGCAGCCTTTGAGAAGCATCTGACCGAGACCGATGGCCAGGTCGAGCGGCTGGAGCAGGTGTTTGCGTCGATCGACGAGACGCCGAAGGGCAAGACCTGTGATGCCATCATGGGAATTCTCGACGAGGGCAAGGAAGTCATGGACGAGTACAAGGGCATGCCCGCGCTTGATGCCGGCCTTCTGGCTGCCGCGCAAGCCGTCGAGCATTACGAGATTTCGCGCTACGGCACCCTCAGAACCTGGGCGAACGAACTGGGTTACAAGGACGCCGTGAAGCTCCTCGATGCGACGCTGAAGGAAGAAAAAGCGACGGACAGCGCCCTGACCCAGCTGGCGATATCCGAGGTCAACCAGCACGCCGAGACCGCGCAGGCTGCGTAATCAGGCAAGTGGACATCATCGTCGAAGGGCTCCAGCCTTACGCTGGGGCCCTTTTGCGTTTGCTGCTCGCGATCACATAAACGGAACGGAACCGACCGCGCCCCGGTTCATTGGTGTCTTGACCTCCAAGGAGACAGACAATGGCAAACCAGAATCCAGCCAAGACCGACGGCAAGGTTCCGACACGACCGCACGACTCGGGAAGTCAGGCCAATGAAACCATTGACGGCCTCGACGCCGAGACCGAGGCGTTGCGGCACGCTGCCGAAGATACGCCGTCTGCCGCTGCACCCGACGATGTCGAGAAGGTGCCGGTATTCGACCGCGCAGGCCGGGCGCCGAAAATCTGATCGGAGCCAAGTGCGCAAGTTACGAGACTGCGACTCAAATGCGAGGGTGAGGCGATGAAGTTCGGATACGCACAACCATTCTCCTTCAACATCGGTTATCGCCCGAAAACTGTCGTTTCCCGCGTTCGTCACGGCGTCACCGAAATCACCCTGAGCGACGGCCGGCTGGTTCGCGCGACGCTTCACGTCAAGGATGTCAAGATTGACCCGAACAAGCCGGGCTCGGTCGACGTTTCATACAATATCATTGCCGAGATCATGAACACGCCGGATGTGCCCATTCTCGACGTGCATGAGACGATTCAGTAAATGAAAGACCGGGGGGCGGATTAGCCCAACAGGGATGCGCGAAGGGCCGTGTAGTCCGTTGACATCGACGGCAGTATGGAAGCCCGGGCACCTCGCAAACATTCAATCCTGTTCACGCACGCGGATCTCCAGCCGTGCGTCGGCCAGGGCCTCGACGACGCATTTTGCCATTTGTTTGGCTTCCTCAAAGCCAACGCTTCGCTCGGGATGCTCCTTGAAGCATTCGCAAATGGCCTCCGCGATGATCGAGTTAACCTGATGTTGGTCAACCATGATTTGCCACCTCCATAGGCGGCGCGCTTTTCGTGTCGCCTGAAGAATTCAATCGCAGTATGAAGCTTCCTGAAAACGGCTCGACGATTTGGCCGGGGCCATTCGAATCAGTATTTGAATTTCGGCAGCGCCTTGAGCTGATCCTTGGTGGCGGCGTTGACGACGTGATCAGCCGATCAAACCGCAGTGGTCAGCTTTGGTTCCGTTCCTGTCTGCGAAGAAGCAACGAGGCGCGAGGCATCGGCAGCGTGCCGCTTCTGCCCGATCAAATATTGCAGCGCACCCCATATCTGTGGAGAGATGCGAGTTAGGCCAACCAATTCGCGAGCGACCTCCCGCGCTATCAATTCACGCTGGGCGAAAAAATCCATGGTTTGCGGGACAGCATTGGCAGCGTCGGCAATCGTCCGGTGCGGTATATTTCGGCAACCGGTCCACGCGCTGAGCGGTCTTCTTCTCGCTGGGACAAATTTGATCCCGTCGCGCACACTGCGAGCGAGATTCGCGCTCGCGGAAGCCAGCGGCGCAGTCTCACGTCGAAGATGGTTAGCTATGCATGCAGCCGATTGCTTGGCTTGAGCTCGTGGTGCGGGTTGGCGTTTGCGTAACCCGCCTCGTTTGTCGTCAACGAACGATCGGAAATGGAGCTGATAAAATCCCTGTGCAGGTAAGTTGGTCTCTTGGTGCCATCGAACAGCACGGCAACGCCGGTGTTGCGATAGCTAATTCCGGTAACGGTCCCGGTCTTGCCGGCCAGCGCCGGACACCGGACTGATCCGAGTTGATTCACCTTGAAACGAGTGCCGACAACCAATCTGTTGATCTGGTGAGCCATCCTTCCACCTGTTCAATTGAGCGATTGCACGGCCTTCAGGCGACGACGGATTGAAATCGTTTCTGGTGTTGTTGTCTGCCCGCTAGCCGACAATTCATTGCAGTCAGGTGCTTCGGCGACCTTGCGTGTCCAGCGAATAGCGCGGAGCGGTAGGTATTGCAGGCTGACCCTTTTCGAACGGAGGCGCAGCTTCGAATTCATTTGGAATAGTTCGCGCCCCCTCGTACTATGTCGGCGACCTGACTTAAGGTCTGACCCCTCAAAACAGAACTCGGCATGGAGGCGGTTATGGAATTAATCCGCGGTGAAGAGGTGGCTGTTTTGGAAAGCCGCACCAACAAGATCTGCAGCACATGCGGGAAGCGGTTGGCCCTGATTCGAACGATAGTGAATCCTCGCACCGGCTGCATCGTCCACATGTTTGAATGCCGGTGCGGCCAGCGCACGTGGGAAGATTAAAGACTCGTTCGGTCGACAACGTGCTGCCAGGCAGGCGCTACCTGGGCGCCGCTTTTCCGGCGTGCCGGCGGACGAACTCCTGCAGGAAGCTCGGCAGTTCTCGCATCTGATCCGAGCAACGTTTCTGCAGCTCGTGGGCGACCTCTGCTGAAACGTCTCTGCACCATCCTTCAGCGACATTGAAACCGGCAACGCGCACGGGGTTGCAGTATTGACCCTCCAGCAGATCGCGCACGACCGTTTCCAGGTCGGTAGCGCAGACATCACTCCCCCGCCATGCTCGACCGAGGGTGCCAAAGTCATCGACCACCAGGTAGACTTCTCGATTGTGCTCGTTTGGAACGATCGATGGGGTCCAAATGGACTTACTCATAAAGCAACTCCACGCAACGATACCCGTATCACAACAGCGCAGAGTGATTGCTTCAGGACGGCGAAAAGGCCCCGGATCGCTCCGGGGCCCAGGCATCGGCAAGAGGTACATCCGCTCTTGCCAACCGCCGCACTTTTCCGTGGCATCAATAGCCAAGACCCTGCAGAGACCTGCACCGCATTCGGCCGAGCCCGTCAGGCAGATAAGTGAGAGAAGAGGCAGTCAGATACTGCTATCGCCCACTCAACGGCATGAAGGCTGCAGTGACAATCGATCCGATCAGCCCGGCTACGCCGACCAGCGCGAAGTAAACTTTGTCTTCCATCCTAAGTCGCGATCCTACTTATGGGCATCATAGCCCGGCTGGTCAGCGAGCTGCAGTCACTCTTCCGGAGTACTCCGATACGCGACGGCCATCGCAGGCGGCCAAAGCGATTGCCGATGAGCGGTCGGAAAACGCGAAAGCCGCGACGCTTCCGAATGCGCCTCGGCAAATGCAGTCTGCGCGCTGATCGCTCTGCTCCTTTGCGCGGCAAACTGACCCGACGGGCAAATACCTTCTGATTTACGGAAATCGTGTCAAGCCCCGAAATAAAAAATATTTCTCTTTTAAAGAAATCAAATCAGGGGCATATATGTCGCCATCCCGTCCCACTCAGAGGGGCGTTGGCCATCGTCACAACGAGGGGCGGGTCGCGGTGGACGCTGAAGTTGCGATTGACGGTCGCGGCTGAGGCGTACGGCGAAAGCGTGTGGTCCTGGCGCCCGTAACGGCGTCAAGCCTTAAGGGAGCTAACGCTTCCGAGGGGCGACGGTGGCAATAGAGGCCGTCTCACCGGGGAGAGCGCGTCATAAGCCGTAAAGCCATTGCGCAGGGAATGTCGGATGCTCTCCGCTGCCCTGTATGCTCGTGTGCACCATCTTGTTGCACAATCGCACACGAGACCGCGGGTGCAGCGCGCATCCGGCATTCCCTGCGCCCTCTGTTTTCATGAGGGCGAAACCAACTTTACAACTCGGGCGCTTCGCGCCGCGGGATCGGGAACGCATATTTGGACGTCATTGCGAGCGCAGCGAAGCAATCCATCTTGCCGCGCAAAGAAAGAATGGATTGCTTCGTCGCGGAGCCTGTCATCGGGCGCGCATTCGCGCGACCCGTTGGCTCCTCGCAATGACGGATCGACGACGGGATGCCTGGCTGTCTGAATTCAAACCTGAACTCGTCCCGTAGGACGATGGTGGACGCACAAGGGATCGAACCTTGGACCTCTCCCGTGTGAAGGGAACGCTCTCCCGCTGAGCTATGCGTCCGGGATCCGGCGAAGAACGCCTCGTCAGAGCCCGCGATTTACGAAGTGCTAGCCCATGGTGTCAAGCAAACAAAGCGGCGATTTGAGACCATTGCCCCCGAAATCACGCCCCTTGCTGGCGGGCGCGGGAGGCGTGCGATTGCAGGGCCCGGATTCGCTCGGCCAGGGTGCCGCCGCCTTCGGAAGGCGTGGTGGCGGCAGTGTCGTTGGCCGGCTTGGCCGGAGGCTTGGGTGCCGCCGGTTCCGCGGCCAGCATGGCCTCGATCGCCGAATTCGGTCCCTCCAGCTGGATCGCCAATTTGGCGACCTCGGCGGCGATGTCGTTGATGCGTTCGCGTAAGAGCGCGTTTTCCATGCGCTCGGTGGCCCACGAGCTTTCGGCCTGCTGCTGGATTGCGTTGATGTCGCGCTGCAGCTTGGCGCGTTCGTCGCGCGCGACACGAAGCTGTTCCTCGACCGCGGCTTTCTCGCTGCGCAGCTTTTCGATCGCGGGCGAATGGCCGCCCTGGCTCAGGGCCGCGATCTCGACACGCAATTCCTTGGTCGTGCGCTCGGCGACGTCGTTGGCCTGCTTGAGCTGGTTGTTCTCGAATTCGCGTTCGGCCAGCAGCTTGCCCTGGGTGGCGAGCCGCGCTTCGAGATCGTTGACGCGGTTGCCGAGCATTTCGGCTTCCTTGACCTGGATGATCAGCTGCCGGTCCAGATCGGTGACGCGCTGGCTCAGATTTTCGACGCGGCTGCGCGCCTCGCTCAGTTCGCGCGTCGCTTTCTCGGATTCGCCGCGCTCCTGCGCGAGCCGGGCTTGCGTCGCCGCGAATTCCTTTTCGGCGTCGCCGACGCGGCCCTTCAATTCCTCGATCTGGGTGCGCACCGTGACCAGCTCGACCTGGCGGCTGTCCGCCACCATCGAACGATCGTTTAGTTCATGATTGATCTTGGCAAGTTCGCCCTGCTTGTCGGTCAGCGCCTTTTCGGCGCCGCGCAGCATCTCGGTCTTGGCCGCGAACTCCTCTTCGGTGGCGCGCATCTGTTCCTTGACCGCCTTCTCGCGCGCCTCGAGCCCGAAGATCGTGGCGTTCTTCTCGCCAAGCTCGATCTTCATGCGGTTGATCGCGTCGGATTTCTTGCCGAGTTCGGCAAGCTGGCTGGTGGTCTTGTTCTTGAGCTGGTCGACGCTCATCTCGAGCCGCCGCGCCGACATCGCAAATTCCGCGCGCAGCTGGTCCTTGTCGGCCTGGATTTCAGCCATCGACAGCGGGGTGGCCGCTTCCAGTCGCCGGGTCGTCAGCCGGACCGCGCGGTTATGCACCAGCGGCACGATCATCAGGCCAAACAGCATCGAGACCAGAAAACCGATCGCCAGATACATGATCGGTTCGATCATGGATGGTCACTCCCCGAGGGCATAAAGAATTCGTTAATCACAATGCCATGGGGGACCGGCAAAAGGCCAGCCCAATGCCGCGTTAACCTGAATCGTGAAGATCAATGTGTGCTGCTGTTCAGAAAACCGTTGAAAAGGTCAGAACGGGTTCCAGGTCGCGCGCGGGGTAAATTTGAGATAGCCGATGTTGGCGCCGAGTCGCAGACCGATGCCGGAGCGAATCGGCACCAGCACGATGTTGTTGGCGGTGAGCGCGGTCATGCCGAAGCCGCCGACGATATAGGCCGAGCCGTCGACGCCGGCGAAGCGCTGATAGATCGCGTTGGTGGCGGGCAGATTATAGACCAGCGTCATGGTGCGAGCGCCGTCGCCGCCCCAGTCGAAGCCGACCGACGGACCCTGCCAGTAGACCCTGAGGTCGCCGGCGTTCTTGGTGTAGAGCGTCCCCTCGCCGTAGCGCAGGCCGGCGACAAAGGCGCCGGAGCCTTCCTCGCCGAGCACGTAACCGTTCGGCAGGCCCCATTGGCTCACCGCGCGCTCGATGATCGATGCCAGCCCGCGCGAGACGTTGCCGAAGAATTTGTGGCCGGCGTTGACGAGTTCGTCCGGCCCATAGGTCGCCGGGCCCTGCGCGCGCTGCGGCGGCTGTGCCTGCTGGACCGGTGCCTGCTGGTACGGCGCTTGCTGCACGGGAGCCTGCTGGTAAGGGGCCTGTTGGCCCGGTGCCTGCAGCGGCGCCTGTTGCATCGGCCCCGACTGCTGCGCAGGTGCGGGCACAGTCCAGCACATCAGCGCGGCGAGCGTTACCGCGGCAAGGCGAGAGACGAAAATCATCAAAGAACCCCTGGTATCGAAATTCTGGCCGCAGCCTTAACCTGACGCCAACAAGCACGGCTCTAGGTTGCGCCCAGTGTCCCCTCGACTCGTATGTTATCGGTATCAACTATGACGGCACAACGGCAGGAAAGATATGGTTGGCGCCCCGGAATGGCCATTTTCGCCCTATGGGCAGGCATTTTCGGCGTTCTCTGCCTTGATTTCACCGCCCTTGCCGCGACCACCGAGCGGGTAGTGATCAATCGCTATTCCGGCCTTGCGATCGAGGGGTTTGATCCCGTCGCCTATTTCACCGATTCCGTAGCCGTCCAGGGCGTGGCGGATTTCGAGGTCGCCGAGGCCGGCGCCGTCTGGCGCTTTCGCAACGAGGGCAATCGCGCTTCCTTTGTCGCCCACCCCGAGGTCTATGGCCCCCAGTTCGGCGGCTATGATCCGGTCGATCTCGGGCGAGGCGTTACCTATGCCGGTAACCCGCGGTTCTGGGTGGTCGCGGGCCAGCGGCTCTATCTGTTCGGCCGCGAGGAAAACCGCGATGCGTTCCAGGCCGATCCTTCGCGTTTCCTGAAAGACGCCGCCGCCCGCTGGCCCCGGCTCGAACAGGGCCTGGCGCAGTAAGTCAGAGCGTGGCCTCGGGATCGCCCCAGGCGATGAATTCCGACACGATGAAGTCTTCGCGGCCACAACCAAAATGCAGCGCGGCGCCGGTCGAATCCGTGATCTTGCCGCCGGCGGCTGTAACCACCGCATGGCCCGCCGCCACATCCCATTCGCAGGTCGGCGACAGGCGGGGATAGATATCGACCGCGCCTTCCGCGACCCGGCCGAATTTGACCGCCGAGCCGAGTTCGGCGCGCGCAGCTCCGGGCCTTGCGGCAATAAAGGCTTCGGTGCGGTCATCGCCATGCGAGCGGCTGACGGCCACCGTCCAGGCTTTTCCCTTGATCGGGCAGGGCCGCGTCCGGATCGGCTCGATCCGCGGCGCGCCGCCGTCAATAAGGGTCAGCCGCTCGGCGCCCCGGCCGACGATGCCGCGCCAGATCAATCCAAGCGCGGGCGCGCTGACAATACCGAGCAGCGGCACCCCGCCGGTCACCAGCGCCAGGTTGACGGTGAATTCGGCGCGGCCGGCGACGAATTCCTTGGTGCCATCGAGCGGGTCGATCAGGAAGAAGCTGTGCTTGTAAGGCAGCTTCGCCAGATGCGTCCGCTCCTCGGACAATGACGGTATATTTGGCGCCAGCCGCGCCAGGCCTTCGCCGATAATGCGGTCGGCAGCGAGATCGGCTTCCGTGACCGGCGATCCGTCGGTCTTGCCGTCGACCGTCATGGCGGCGCGGTTGACGGCAAGGATCGCGGCGCCGGCCTGGATCACCAGATCGGTCAGCGGCTCGATCAGCGCGCTAGCGGCCACATGATCGATAACGGGCGGAGTTGCCTCATTCATGGGCGGGCTCATTTGCTGTTCGTGTTCCCTTGACCGGTGCCGCCCTGTGCTGGCAGCTCGCGCCTGCGCAGTGTATCAAACCACCTAGCATGCGTGATTCGTAATTGTCCGCCGGCAGTCTCTTGCAGCGATTGGGGACTGTGCGGCCTTCCAGGAAGATCCGATGTCTGGCACTCCCTCTCCCGGCGTCGCTCCCGACGCCCTCGAACTTGCGGCACTGCTGTGTTCGCGGGTCTGTCATGATCTCATCAGTCCGGTTGGCGCGATCGTCAATGGGCTGGAGGTCCTCGACGACAATCCCAAGCCCGAAGATCGTGAATTCGCACTCGATCTGATTCGTAAGAGCGCCAAGACCGCCTCGGCCCGGCTGCAGTTCTGCCGGCTGGCGTTTGGCGCGGCCGGCTCGGCCGGCGCGCAGATCGATCTCGGCGACGCCCAGACCATGGCGCGCGGCCATATCGAGGACGGCAAGATCACCATCACCTGGAATTTGCCGCGGCTGTTGCTGCCCAAGAACCGCGTCAAGCTGCTCTTGAACATGCTGGTCATTGCGCAGCAGACCATTCCGCGCGGCGGTACGCTGACCATCGACCCGATCGGCGACGGCGAGACGATGAGCTTTTGCGTCACCACGGCCGGCCTTAATGCCCGCGTGCCGCAAAACATCGCCGACCTCTTGAGTGCGAGTTCCAGCGCCGCCATCGATGCGCATGCGGTGCAGCCTTATTATACGCGGCTTTTGGCGCAGGCCTGCGGGCTCGCCGTGACGCTCGCGCTCGACGGCGACAAGGTGCTCATTACCGCCGCCTGAGCGCCGCCACGCGGCGATTATGGTTAACCAAAGGTTGATATTGGACGGCTGGATTCATTGCAGCCGTCTTATCTCTTTGTTGAGGCCGTTCTTTTCCATTTGCTCAACCAATATTAAACGCTTTGCATAGAAGCTGGCCAAGTTCCGTCGGGGCACGTCGATGTCGCGTGCCGGTGCGTGCGAAGGCCGGTTTCATGGATGATTTGTTGCGGGAATTTTTGACCGAGACCAGCGAGAGCCTGGATACGGTCGACAATCAGTTGGTGCGGTTCGAGCAGGACCCGAACAACGCGAAGATTCTGGATAACATCTTTCGCCTGGTGCACACCATCAAGGGCACCTGCGGCTTCCTCGGCCTGCCGAGGCTGGAAGCGCTGGCTCATGCCGGCGAGACCCTGATGGGCAAATTCCGCGACGGCATGCCGGTCACCGCCGGGGCCGTCACGCTGATCCTGTCCTCGATCGATCGCATCAAGGAAATCCTCGCAGGTCTCGAAGCCACCGAGAACGAGCCGGAAGGCAGCGACGAGGACCTGATCGAGAAGCTGCATCTGTTGGCGCAGGGAGGTTCGCACGATGCGCCGGCGGAAGCCGTTGCCGAGCCCGCCCCCGTCATCGCTTCACCCCCGGTTCAGCCCCAGGCTCCCAAGGAGGCTCAGGTGGCTCATGGCACGCTGGTGGATCAGGTGCTGGAACGGCCCCTGCGCCCGGGCGAAGTCTCGCTCGACGAACTCGAGCGCGCCTTCCGCGAGACCGCGATCGAAGTCGCACCCGCGCCCGCAGCCGCTCCCAAGGCAGCAGCTCCCGCGGCGGCGCCGGAAGTCGCCCCTGCGCCGCAGGCGGCAAAAGAAGTAAAGGCAAAACCGGCCCGCAAGGCGACTGCCGCCGCCGATGTCGGCGACGTCCAGGAAGCCGACAAGATCGCCAACCAGTCGATCCGCGTCAACGTGGACACGCTGGAACATTTGATGACCATGGTCTCCGAGCTGGTGCTGACCCGCAACCAGCTGCTGGAGATCTCCCGCCGCAACGAGGACACCGAGTTCAAGGTGCCGC
>NZ_JAFCLS010000060.1 GCF_018131075.1 Bradyrhizobium sp. JYMT SZCCT0428
GTTGGGTTTGCGTTTAAGACCACGACGGGTGGATCGCGACACCCGCCGAACGCAACCCGGTCAGCAAACAGTTCTTACAGAGGCAGGATCGATCCAATGTCCTTGGCGTTTGGTGGATGTGCTTTGCTGCTATTCAATCAGAGCGCCAAGTGCAATCTCGCAAAAGTGCTGAACGATGAGATTGACCTGACCGTCAGTCATGGGAAATGTCCGACACTTTGGAGCAAACGCTCGGCACTATTCAGCCTTGATGCCCGCAAACTTGATCACCTTCGCCCACTTTTCGGTTGCATCCGTGATGATCGTCCTGAATTCCGCAGGCGAGCCGCCAAGCACTGTGCCGCCGAGCTCGACGATCCGGGCTTTGACTTTGCTGTCGGCGAGGCCGGCATTGAGCTCCTTGTTCAGCATGTCGATGATTTCGACCGGGGTGTCCCTCGGCGCGCCAATGCCCGCAACGCCGCTGGCCTCATAACCAGGCACGAAGTCTGCCACCGTTGGAACATCCGGCAACACGTCCAGACGCTTCGTGGTCGTTACTGCGAGCGCGCGCAGGGTACCCGCCTTGATGTATTGGATCGACTCGGACACGGGAGCAAAAATCACCTGTATCTGGCCGCCGACCAGATCGGTAGTCGCAGGCGCGCCGCCGCGGTACGGGACGTGGACCAGATTCACCCCGGCCATCATCTTGAAGAGTTCGCAAGCAATGTTCTGCGGGGTGCCGGGCCCAGCCGACCCGTAGTTGACCCTGCCCGGGTTGGCCTTGGCGTAGGCGATGAATTCAGGGATCGTCGTGGCGGGGACCGACGGATGCACCACGACGACATATGCCAGCCGCGCGGAGCAGACAATCGGCGCGATGTCCCGGATGAAGTCGAAACTGAGATTGCTGTAGAGCGCGGCATTGATCGCATGCGGCGTCACGATCTGCAGCAATGTGTAGCCATCCGCGGGTGCCTTGGCGACCGCCTCGGTGCCGATGTTGCCGCTGGCGCCGGCGCGGTTCTCAATGATGAATTGCTGGCCGAGGCGATCCGACAGCCATTGACCCATTAGCCGCGCCTGGATGTCGGTGGCACCACCGGCGGCGAAGCCGACGACGATCCGCACCGGCCGGGACGGATAGGCTTGCGCCGACGAAGTGCGAGGCAAGGCCGGCAGCGCCGCAGCACCCACGGCCAGCTGCAAGAATGTGCGGCGGGGAAATTTCATGATACTCCCTCCACAGGGCGCTACGTCGCGGATTTTCAATCCATCTGGACGCCCTGCGGGAACAGACTACACCGGTCTTGCAACGAGGCGGAAGGGGTCATGCCTCCTCGAGGAGCGGCGTTGGAGCCTCAGGTTCGCACAGAGGGCCATGGCTGCCGAGTGCCCTTCTACCTTGCAGCGGAGGGGCACCTACTGAGCACGCGCGCGACCTGGGCGGCCCGCCACTTATCAGCACCGCGGGGAGTGGGAATGCCTTGTGCGTTCAGGCCCGCAGCGATGGCCCAGAGGCTGGTTGCGCCACTCGACTGCAGCGCCCTGATGGCTGGCACGATTTCCGCCGCACGCGCCTCGGCGCGTCGCCTGCTGGCTCTCGTAGCTGCGACCCTGCACGCGGCGGACAGAGCCCCGGGACGCTGGCCTCCCAGCTTAACGCCCCGGTCCTTGGCCGCCGCCATCGCAGCCTTAACACGCTCGCTGATGAGGCGGCGCTCTTGCTCGGCGACCAGCGCCAAGATGCCTACGGTGAGCCTGTTGGCGTTCGGCATATCGGCTGCGACAAAGTCCACACCCGCCTTTTCCAGCCCTAGCAGGAAGTGCGCGTCACGAGACAGGCGGTCCAGTTTGGCAATGACGAGCTTGGCGCCGTAGAGGCGGCACATCCTGAGTGCCTCGTTGAGCTGAGGGCGTTCCGCCTTAGCGCCGCTCTCCACCTCCACGAACTCTTTGAGCTGCGTCCACTGGCCCCCGCTCAAGAAGGCAGAGACTGCGTTGCGCTGCGCCTCAATACCCAAACCAGACGCTCCTTGGCGGCTAGTGCTCACCCGCAGATACGAAACCCATTTGCCGTTGGCCATCCGTCTCTCCTCATCAAGCAGTCTTGACATGTTGTGACGGCCTTCCGTGGGGCCGTAAATCTTGTTGCTGGTGAGGTAGCAAGGCTGCCTTGGCGACAGGTCAAGGGAGCGAACCCACACCCGCGCGACCTTTGTCGTCGGCTAGGCAACCGCGAGCAGGGGGCGTGGATGCGCCAAAAGACGAGGGTGGTTGCTGTGCCCTGCTGAGCCCCTGCACGACGTAGGCCGCCCTAGTCGTGATCTCATGGCCCGTTCCGCGGGGCTCTACGTCGGAAAGACGGGCGCAGACCCCACCTTTTCTGAGCACGAAATGAGAACTTTTGATCGGATTTCGGCTAGCGGGCCATTTTGCCAATTTGCCGCTTTTTGCCTGCTCGTCGTTTTGCAAGCAAAGGGCGCAAGGACCCCACGCTATGACGGACTTCTCGGAGCCGTATTCCTCGCCCTACGGTTCTTCATTCGCTTGAGGAAGCGCCTGGCGCGCTCGCGGCTCTCGGGAATGCCTGCGCAAACTATGATGTCAGAAATGAAACCCTCCTTAATATGACCGCAGCAAGTAGCGCAGATAATCAGGTCCCTGTGGCAATTCCAAAGGACGTACGGGCCACGGATAGGGCCATCACAGAACGAGCACGCGAACCGGTGGACTAACGCAAAGTCCTCGTCACCCGACATCACGGTCATGAAAGCCTCCACAGGAAAGATCGACAACTTTGTCTGAGAACTGTTTTTAGTGCCCAAAGCAGACTTCGGTACTTTGCCGTTTTGTCGAGGCAGCCCAAATTAGACAACCATAGCAACGCATATTGATGCATTTCCAAATGCAACGCGGGAGAAAAGATAAAAAAATTGGCTTAAAAAAACAAAGTAAGAAAGCACCTGTTTGGTAGGTCGGAAAATGCATCACTTTGCGTTGCTTTGCGTTGCTTTCAGGCCAGCCTCGGCATTCTTGGTAGCCCATGAATTTTTGCAAGATGGTCGGGGGACCAATGCTCTCCTCGAACGTAGCCCATGCCCACGCCATCATCGTCTGATCGAGCGAAGAGCGTTGAGGTCCAAAGGGGGTGACGGCCTCAAACCAATCGCCGCGTAGGTCCGAACTTGCACGCCGTCGATCATGGGCTTAATTATTCTTAAGCCGGGTACCGCCGAGTTGAGGTTGCGGCCGAACCATTCCTTGGTGCCCGGGGCACGGTGTCCTTGCTCTTCGCACCAGTGAATCCATGCGTCGAAGCAATCGTCGACGGCGACGCGATTTCCGGGCGCCACGTCGCACCTGTCGCGGATGAACGCCTTGACCGGCGAGCCCAGCATCTCGATGGCTTCGATCTCTTCTCGCGCGTTCTCGGGTTGCAAGAAATGACCCCGCTCGTGCAGCCGCTGATAACCTTCAATTGCCCAGTTCAAGATGCCACCTAATTCCCCCAGAAGGCGGTCCGTCAGACCTGTATCTTCATTGCCGAAGAAGCTCTGTTGAAAGGCTAGGACGATGAATCGACCCGCCAGTGCGCCTGATCCCTCGGTCAAACTTGGAAGTTCGTTCGTCATAATCGCGATTCGGGTCGGCAGTCGCCCTGTCCACGCGTCCAGAAACTTGCGGTCGACAGTGATGGTATCCTCGCCAGAAATCGTGAGCAGTCTTTCGACGACAGCAGATTGGTCGGTCTTCTTGCCAATTCGGGCGTCCGAGATGATCGCCAAAGACTTCGTGATCAGGTGCTGCAAGCCGAACTGCGTTCCGAGTGAGGACATCGTCGGTCCCGCGACCGAGTTCCTGCCGAGCAAACCTGCGAGGAGGCGAGCCATCGTTCCTTTGCCAGACCGTCTCGGGCCGATGCAAAACAGGATTTTTTGCTGCGAAGTGTCAGCCGCCAAGAGATAGCCGAACCACTCCTGCAAGCAGGCAATCGCGTCCGCGTCGACGAGGACTTGGCCGAGGAAGTTCAGCCACTGCTCCGGAGGGGGAGCACCAGGATCGAATTCCACTTCCGACGCGGTGACGCCGAAGTACGCGGGCGTGGGTGGGTAGATGGTCTGCGTGGAAAGATGAAGTAAGCCGTTTTTGGCTACGAAAAATTCGGTGGGTGGAGGTCTGCTTTCGCTGCTATCCAGCCAGGTAGGCGGCTCTACGTTGCTGTCTAGCTCGCAGATAGCGCAAAGCGAATCGAATACGTTGCTGACGTGGTCCATTTTTGGTTTGAATGGGGAAACGTCTCCGTTCTTGTCCATCTTTAATGCGAGTTCGAGAAAGCGCCAGATCCTCCCCCGTTTGGCTTCATTGTCGAGAATTTGGTAGTGAGACCCCGTCCACGAAAGAAAGGCTCCCCGGTGGCGGACCAACGTTGCAGTTCCCGAGGAATGAAGATAATTGGCCCCAAACATAGTCCGCGCCGATCTCATTGGATCAGAGGGATCGAGCAAAGGATTTTCACTTACCGCCTTTTTTGCCTTTTCTATCTGCCTGCGCGCATAGCTGTCGGGATCGCCCTGCTCAAGGATATGTTCCGAAATCCCGTTATCCGCGTCCAGTAAGGCCGCCAAGATCTCTTCATCCGTTCGGCCCGCGCGTACCATCGCGCAAGCAACGTACCAGGCGTTCTCGGATCGGCTCTCGCCGTGGCGGAAGCTACCGTCGGGATTGCGGCCACCGTCGCGGATCGTTCGCGTCACCTCATCGTGTTCGTCGTGGTTAGTGGCTTTCTCGGAGGCATGGCTCCTGAATTTTGAAGCGTCGCGCAGACTGACAGTGCCGACCGTGTTGATGTTACGTGGGAACGAAGACAACGGATATGCGGCATCCCGATTTACGCTAATCAACCTGGATTGACAGCGAACTCGACCTCTTCTGATCTTGGCCCTGGTGGGGAGGTTCATCGTCCCAGGAAGGCGAAAGATCCTGTCTACGTTCTGGGTTCCCCTTGTACCGCCTAGTCTCAAGATCTGCGCTAACGTACGCGATTCTACGTCGTCGAAATTTTCTGGTTGGACTGGCGACTGTAAACGCCAGAGGACCTGTAAGCCGTTGCCGGTGTCGACGGTCATTGTCGGCGGCTTTCCGGAGTTATCGATCGCGACTAGGTACCGCTTCTTTGCCTGTTCGGGCGTCTCGTCGTCAATCGGGTCGAGATCAGCAAGTATGTACTCAGCGGCTAAAATGTCTTGTTTTTTAGCTTTTCGGCTCGTTGAGTGGTGCACGGGGTTCACCGAATAATAGAGATTTCGTTGACCGTCGTGTTTTGCAATGAACTCCCAAATGCGTTGGATAGCAGTAAAGCTACTAGTCGTGGTTGGACCGTCAGGCACGATGGCCGTCAGGATCCAAGGGTCGTTCGGTCGAAGGCAATGGAGAAACTCGACGCATTCGGCGTGCCTGTTTGCGGTCGATGCAGGAGTGTTTTCGTCTCTACGTTCGTCCGACACATCCCTTCCACTCATAGTGAGATCCCCATCGCCGGCGTTCGAAACCCGTCATGGCGCGGCTTCCATGGCCCCCGGTCAGGGTCGGACGATCGGCGCCTGCTGTTGTCTGCTTACGTTGGTGGGTACTGCTGACCGCGCGATGCTCCCTATGGCATCTATCGCGATGATCTTGGTTTCAAGATAGTTTCAAGTTACCCTGGCGTTCGTTTTCGCCTTCGCAAGATTAACAGCACGAGACCTAATCCACGCATCGATCTCTTCGACGTCTGTATAGGGGATGCCATTGATGACGCTCGGTTGCGGAAAACTCATCGCGGGGTCTCGCTGCCATCGATAGATGGTCACGCCCGTGACGTTCAGATGTCTCGCCACGTCCCTATTGCGAAACCATCCGCTCTTTTTTGTTGTATCAGGCATTTTCTGCTCTTTATAAATGAGGATGATTACCTGTAATTACCGGTATCATTGGCAAGGGAAATGGGGTCTCACTTTTTGATCGGGGCAAAGAAGTGAGCCTAATATTCTATCTCAAGAAGCCCCATCGCTCGATGATCTCAAGGGCTTCTTCCACGGAGTGGGCGACGGCCCAAAGGTGCCTGTTACGTCGGCACATCCTTGCGAAGCGCCTTTGATGGAAGGATAAGAACCCCCTGGGCGTCTTCAATTCCAACCATGCGGATACGCCGTTTGGTGCGACGAAATAGAGGTCCGGCGATCCCCGCCTCACGCCCTCACGCTTTAATCGCTCCCTATCCCGCGGCCGTCTGTAGCCACCATTCGGGATAGCTGCGCAGAAGACGTCGGCGACGAGCTTGTTAGACAGCTCCAATATCAACCTGGACTGTATCAAATGCTCGGTCTCGACCTCGATTTTGATCTTCATCATTTTTGGTCTCACGCGACTTCGCTCGCGCAACCGCGCGTTTGAAAGTTGGCCTTCAATCTTGGAAAAAAGCCGCCCCTAATTAGGGACGGCTAAAGGCAACGCGTCACTAGCCTTGCAGCGCTTCTTCATCGCACCACTGCAAATACTTACCCCATAGTTCTCTCATTGCCTCACGCCCGTAGGGCATCTCGATCGTCGATTCTCGATAATCCCTGGGGTAGTTGCTCGGCCAACGCTCTCGGGCGAAGCGCATGAGAGTGTGCAATGTTAAGACTCGCGCACCCGACCGTATCAACCGAGACGAGAACTCGCGGTCAATGCTATCCTGTCCGGCCTCCGACAAGAGGAAATCCTGTATCGTCGCCATCCGTTTTTCCTTTCTGCAACTGCGCCGTTCCTTGGCGCGAGCACGTATTGCAAAAAGTGCTAGCTGTAGGAGCTCGTTTCACTTTTAATTCATGCAACTCAAATTGGAGATCTTAGTAAAAAGAAACTGCACGTGTCCGTTCCTACCGTTCACGGCCTTCCTAAGTCTTTCAACTTCAATGCCACGGTGCTGCGCAATTGTGGGAATACACTGCTTGCCCGCTATGTTAATTTTTTGTTCCACTTCTTCTACGGCCTGAAGCAGACGCAGCTCGTGAATTGAAATCTCATGTGCTGCAATTGCGAGCCGACCTCTGTTTCCAGACCTCCTTTGTTTCCTCTCGCGGCGGCAGTTACTATCGTCAAGAATGAACCTAGCGCGCGGCGATAGGAGTGAACTTTTCAATTCTTCACATAGCGCGTTACCGAATTCTGCGTCTCGCTCGGAGGTACATCCGGAGTGTCGCTCAGAGGTACACGGTTCGTGATGCTGTTCGGGGTTGTCTCTGACGTCGATGGCGTATGCTACTTCGATAAGGTCGGTCAGGAACACCGAGTAAAGATCGTCATCCAGGGTATTAGGAAAAATAAGGCTTTGTAAACCGCGGGCCTCAAGGCTTTGCAAGTACCGCTTCATCATGAACGTTGCGGCATATCGCGTGAAAGTATTCTCCCTTGCAATATCCGTCATTTCACCCTCTGGTTTGATTTAATGGAAAGACTCGTGCGGGTCGGCTTGCGTTTAAATTCAAGATATGCGCCGCCCATCGGTTAAGTGCGGCCGCTTTCTCCGCAGCATAAGCCGCACGGTTGTAGGTGCCGGCGACGCCAGCCTTTGCGCCTGAGACGTGGTTCAGACATGCCTCTACGATGTGGGGTGCGATTCCGATCTCCGCCATGCCCGTTGCGCAGGTTCGCCGCAAATCGTGCAGCCGCCATGGAGGGATCTTGACTTTGTCCGCATTTTGATCTTCCGCCGCCGACGTTGTGCCGAGCATCGCTTCCTCGAGCCGCTTCTTGGTCTTCGACCAACCCGAGACCGGCGTTCTGCCATTGGTAGTGAAAACAAGGTCCCCGTCGGAGCGGACGCCCCGCAAGATTTCTTGTGCCAACTTCGGCAATGGCACGACGTGCGTGCGGTGATTCTTGGTCCGATCACCGGGAATCGTCCAGGTTTGGCCGTCGTCGCTCAATTCCGATCGCTTCAGTTTTGCAACCTCGTTGAGGCGGCATCCAGTCAATAGTAGCAATCTGAGAGCATGGCCGAACGGCTCGTTGGCTTCACCGCAAGCAGCCCAGAACCCGACGATTTCAGCATCGCTCAAGACACGCTCGCGGGCGTTTGGCGTGTCCGGCTTGTGCACCCCTGCGCAGGGATTCTGCTTAGCCCGGCGCTTCTGGACCAACCAAGAAAACATCTTGGAAAGAGTCGCATACATCGTTCGGGCCCGTGGTTCGCTCAGCTTCTTGTTGCGCCGTTCGAGCCCTGGCACCCCCTTGTGCCTCGTCTCGTCGACGATAGAGAAAATATCGTCACCGTCGATCTCGACAACCTGCCTCGCGCGCCATCGGTCGGCAAGGCCTTTGGGGATGAGCTCCAATTCTTCGTTTTCAGGTTTAGGCCGAAGACCGAGAAGTCTCGCCTGTGACTGCCAACGTCGGGTTTTTGGTCTGACGTGCTGCTCGACGAAGTCAATCGCGGCTTGGTCGAACGTCTTTGCACCGCGAACTTTTCGCTCTAGTTCTTCGCGATGCTTGGCTGCGACAACGTCATGGCCGAAGGCGCGCTGACGGTTGATTTCGGCGGCCGTACGTCTCGCGGCGACTAGAGTAAGTGCGGAGCCAATGATCGGTTCGGCGGCTGTCTCGTTGCCAGTGAGGTCAACGGCTCCAAGAGTCATCCTCACGAGCTTGCCATTCCTATCGCGGAACCGCATGGCCCACGACTTGTGACCACTTGGTTGGATGACGAGGATCAAACCGCGGCATCCACTGTCACGCACCTCGATGCGCTGCGCTTGAGGCTTGATCTTCTGAACCGCCGCCGCTGTCAGCAACTTCGCCATTGCGGGCCTCTGGGGGCACTAGGGGGCACAGAAGGCCGCGTTATGCCGAGTGAATGCGAGCAAATACATGAGTTGTCATACAGAAAAAAAAGTCAATAAGTACAATGATTTGAGTGTAATTCGATGTAATGGTATGCAAGCCCGTGAAATGTCCGATAGGCTGTTTCCTAAACCGTAGGTCGCATGTTCGAGTCATGCCGGGATCGCCAGTTTCAGAATCCAGCAACCCGGATAAAGACGGGGATATCTCACCGCACGCGCTCCGGTGCATGCCGCGTTCTGGGCGTGAAGAGCCCTTCCGGCGAAGACGTCATCAATGCGACAAGCACGAGTCCCAGAAGGGCTGCCCAGAATGTCAGCCAAAACCCGTCGATGTAGGCGAGAACATTGGCTTCGCGCCGGACCAAGGCAGCCAGGGTGCTGAGCCCCCGGGCTGAAGCGATATCCGATCCATGGCTGAGGAACGGCGCGGTGACCACAGAGAGGGCATGTGTCACGCCGGCGTCACCGGCGACGACGTGTTGACCGAGCAGGTTTGAGTAGGTCTGTTCGCGGACACGCAGCCAGGTCGTGATCAGCGCAACGCCGATTTCCGCGCCGCCGAGGCGCAAAACCTGGATATAGGCCGAGAACGCCGTCGCGCGGGCCGGATCGGCATTGGCGAAGGCGTACACCATGATCGCAAGGAACGTCAGGCCGTAACCGGCGGACTGAAAAAGTGCGATGGGCACGAAGGCTGCGGGATCCCAGTCGCTGGTCAGCTTTGTGCCGAGCAAGCCTGCGGCTGCAAAGGCCGAGAGACCGAGGACCAGCACGAAGCGGGCGTCGATCCGTCGCAGCAGGATGACGGCAATCGGAACCAGCAGCACGAGCGGCAGCGCGACGTAATTCAGCAGCAGCGGGCCGATTTGTTCGGGCCTCAACTGCCGAACGGCCGTGAGGAAGTTGGGTATCAGCGCGACGTTGGAAAGGCTGGTCACGATGAAGCAGAGAGCAGCGAGCAGCATCAGTCCGATGTTGCGTGAGAAGATCACGCTCGCTTGGGCCCAAGGCTCCGGCACGACGGCCTCATTCACCAGGAATGCCGCGATCAGCGCTGCGCCGCCGCACAGAAGTACCAGGACCGTGCCGGAAGAGAGCCAGCCCAGCCGATTTCCCTGATCGAGTCCTGCGAACAGCAAAGTAATTCCTGCGCCGAACAACAGCATGCCGCCCCAGTCCGCCCGGCGCAGCAGATCGTAATTGATCGGCTCGGAACGGGCGCCCAGACAGGCGCACAGGGCCATCAGAGGAGCGAGCAGCGCATCGCCCCAATAGACCCATTGCCAGCCGAGGGTCTGCACATACACGTCGACCAGCGAGATCCCGGCATTCGCCGTGAATGCCAGCCGAAACGCATAGAGCGCCATGGCTGGCAGCCACCATCGGGGTGGCAGGCTGCGCAGGATCACCATCATGGTGGCCGGCACGAAGACGCCGAGACACAGCCCGTGAACGATGTGCAGCGCAAGCAGCAGGTCGTACGAGCGCACGAAGGGGATGGCGAGCGAGACGATGGTGTAGAGCAGCGTCGGAGCAACGAACAGTCGTCGGATGCCGACCGTGGATGCGAGCCAGGCGACGGCTGGCGCGATCATGATCTGTGACGCGGTTCCGGCCGTGCTGAGCCAGGCGCCCTCGTCGAAGCTCAGGCCCAGCGCGCCTTTGATGTCGGCGAGTCCGATCGCGAAGAAGCGGCTGTGAAAGCTGACGATGAACGGGCCCAACAGGACGGCGGCCACCGCGAAGAGTGGGCGGTACGGCGAAGCAGGCTTGTCGGCCGGGTGGGCATTGCCTGTCTCTGCCGGGCCGCTCATGGCCGAGCTTCCTGATTTCGGGGTGCTTCGGTATGGATACGCGTCGTGGCGCGCTGCAGCGCGATTTGGTTGTTGAGGTTGTCATGCGCCGTTCTGGCTGCGGCAACGCCGGCCTCGGCCTGAGCAACCTGGACGGCGTAATCAGCGGGATCGATTTCCGCCAGCAGATCGCCCGCCTTGACGCGCTGGAAGTCTCTGACTGCGACCGTGCGCACCATGCCGGCGACCCTGCTCGCGAGGCGCGTCATCTCCGTTCGAACGTAGGCGTTGTCGGTTTCCTGAACCGCGGCCTGGCCGATCCACCGGTCCCATCGCGTGATCGCGATGGTGACAAAGCCCAGAACCATCGCCAGCGCGAACAGCGGGATACCGAATCGTCCGAGCGGTCCCCACGAGGTGGGCGGCTTTGTCTGTTCCGCTTGCGGATGCGACGTGCGCTCGGATGGCGCCGGCTGCACCTCGGCGGACTGTGCGGGAAGCTGAGGCAGGGGCGTGGACATTTTTTGCGCCGATCATCCGCCGCTGATGGTGCCGGCTCGCGTGGCGGGCGCATGGCGATCCACGAGAAAGGCAACCAGTGTGGAAGGACGAATGGTCTTGATGGCCGGAAGCGGGGTTTCGTCGTCGGCGAGCGCATCTCCCTTCAAAAGATGCGCGGTGCCGGCATTGATCTCTCCGTCAAAGACATACAGCAGCTGATCCATGCCATCGGCCTTCGGGATCTCGATCTCGCGGCCGGCCGGCAGGTGCGCGTCATAGACGATGACCTGCTGGCGGATCTTGAGCGGCGCGTCGCTTGTCTCCGGCGCCGCGATGAGATGCCACCTGCCGTCGGCCGCGGTGTTGTCGCGGTCGTGGAACTGGACTTCGCCGGGCAGATCCGCCTCGCGCGGGCAGATGAAGATCTGAAGCATTTCGACGGGGTCCGAGGGCGCGGATTCTTCATGCCAGAAGCTCCGGCCCGCGTTCATCATCATCAATCTGTCCGGCGACAGCGCAACGCGGTTGCCGGACGAGTCCTCGTGCACCATGGTGCCGCGCCACATGTAACTCAGGATCTCGTCGTTGACGTGTTCGTGGAAGCGCACCAGCGTGCCGACGCCGAGATTGGCGTGATCGAGGACGGCGAGCGGCCTGAAAGCCGGATCGGCGTTCGATCCGAGGACGAGGCCCGGCCGCACGCGACGGATCTTGAACGATCCTTGCTCGAAGCCGCGGCTGCGCTCTGCGCGTAGGATTTTCAACATTTTCAAGGACTCGCTGCCGTGTACGGGATGGCCGGGCGCCGGTGGTGGTCAGTCGAGGGGCGGGCCGACGAATTCGACGCTGTACTTCGCGGCGATCTCGTTCACCCGGTCCATTCCGTCCTTCGATGACAGCCCTTCTTTCTCGACCTCGCGGAAGAAGCCTTCGCCGTTTCCCGGGGACAGCATGACAAGCACGCGGGAAGTGCCGGGGCCGATGCCCTTGAAGGCGTGGCACGCGCCGGGCGGGATCAACGCGGTCGTTCCCGCCTCAGCCACGGCTTCCGTTCCGTCGCAGTGAAACTTCACCGAGCCGGACAGCACCGTGAACATCTCGTGCTCGACATGGTGGATGTGCAAAGGAGGGCCTGCGCCTTCTTCGATTTCCTCTTCGAACACGCAGAACGCGCCGCCGGTATCTTCGGGCGTGATGCGAAAATAACGCTTGAATCCGAAAGCGCTGTTGGCCTCACCTGCGGCGGGCGCATGGACGATCGGCATCTGCTTTTGGGTCATGTTCCGTTCAGCCTTCTTGATCTGTGGTGGGGTCCAGGCGCGCGCGTGCTCTTCGACAAACGCGTCTCGTCGCCGGTTACGACTGGATCGGCGGAAGCACCTCGGCGAACAGCAACTGGATCAACTGTTGGCCGTGGGGCGTGCCCCAGTTCTGGGCGAGTTCCGCGATCATGGTGTTGGTGGCGGTCAGGACGACGCCGGCGTCCTGCATGCGGCGGCGCGACATGTCCTCGGACAACTCGAACGGCGATCCCGAAGCGTCCATCACGGCCTGCACATTGTAGCCTTCGGTCACCGCGTCGATGGCGGGGAAGACGAGGCAGACGTCGGTGGTCACGCCGGCCATGATCAGGTTCTTCCGCCCCGTTGCTTCCACAGCCGCCTTGAAGTTGGCATCGGTCCAGGCGTTGACGATGCCTTCGCGCTTGACGCGCTTCTCGAAGGCGTCCGGCAGAATGTCCTTCAGCTCCGGCAGCAGCGGCCCCTGCAAACGATCCTCCTGGCTGGAGGTCAGCACGGTCGGGATGCCAAGGATTTTGGCGGCCTTGGCCAGCGCGAGGGACATGCGCTTGGCCTGTGCGACGTCGATATTCTTGATGAGCTGCATCGTGCCGACCTGGTGGTCGATCAGCAGAAGCGCCGAGTTCTTCGGGGTGAATGTCGTGGTCATAACCAGTCTCCGGTGCCCGTTACGAGCTTTATTGCTCGTTTAGAGAACTACATTTGGAACGAGCTGCCGGGGAGGCTTGAAATTTTCTACCTTATGTTCCAAAAATGAAACATGAAAACCTTCGGTGATTTTGACGGCCTCGCGCTGTTCATCCGTATCGTCCAGGCGGGCGGTCTGGCCTCAGCCGAACGCGCGACGGGCATCCCGAAGGCCACGCTCTCGCGCCGGCTGTCGGCTCTGGAAGAGACCCTGAATGTCAGGCTTGCGCGCCGGACCAAGAAGGGCGTGATACTCACCGAACAGGGACAGCAATTGTTCGAGCGCGGCCGGTCTGCCCTCATGCTGGCTGAGCAGGCTGTCGCCGAGGTTCAGGACGAGCGCGTCGCGCTGTCGGGCACCGTTCGCTTGTCGCTTCCCCCTGATATGGCGACCGCGGTTCTTGGCCCCGCACTGATCGGGTTCAAGAGCAGATACCCCGACGTCATCATCGAGATGACGCTTGCGGATCGCAGGGTCTCGCTGATCGAGGAAGGCTACGATCTCGTCGTTCGCATGGGACCGGTCGCGGACTCCGAATTGATGTTCAAGAAAATCGCGGACCTGCCGCGCGCGTTGGTCGCGAGCCCCGCCTTCCTTGCTGCACATTCCGGTCTCTGCACGCCGCAAGACGTGGAAGTGCTGCCGGCGCTGGCGATCCGCCGCGACCTGATCGAATGGGATCTGAAAAATGCCGAGGGGATACGCGCCATCATCCGCCCGAGGATCGGCTTTGCCGCAAACCGTCAGACCATTCTTGTCGACGCTGCCCGCGCCGGCCTCGGCATCGCCAATCTGCCGAAATTCCTGATCGAGGAGGCCGTGGCAACCGGCGCACTCGTTCCCGTCCTGCCGGACTGGGAGCCGTCACCCGTCGAGATGACGGCGCTGTGGCAGAGGGACAGGATCAGCGGACGTCTGATCAAGGCCATCGTCAGCGCATTTGAGGAAGCGCTGCGCGCCAAACCGATCGAGGTCTAGAGAGTGTGGCCCCAGGCAATCCACGGCGTTCCTCCCTGTACGCGCCCTCAGCGCTCGTAGCTTGCCGGGTCCGCGCTGTCGGACGGATTTGCGAATGCGTCGCGCAAAACCTTGGGCATCGGATTGCGAAAGTTGAGGCCGTTCGGCGGCACCGGCGATTCGAACCACTTCTTGTAGATCACCTCGATCTCGGGGCTGCGGTACAGGTTCGCGGTCGCGCGATCCGCCACGGTCTTGAACGGGGCATCATCCCTGCGCAGCATGATCCCGTAGGGTTCGGCCTTCGAAAAGGCCTCTTCGCTGATGATGTAGGCCGATGGGTCCTTTGACCGCGCGATCGCGACGGCGAGTTGTACGTCGTCGAGGACGTAGGCGGCGGCGCGGCCGGTCTCCAGCATCAGAAACGCCTCCGCCTGGTCCTTGGCGGCCAGCACCGCAACGCCGAGATTTCGTGTGCTGCTGGCCTGGGTGAGCTGCACCATATTGGTCGAGCCTGAGATGGCAACGACAGGCTTGCCTTTCAGCGCGTCGATCGTGGCGATGTTGTCGGCCTTCCGCGCCGCGAACCGGGTCGCCGACAGGAAATGCGAGTTTGTGAACGCCACCTGGCGCTGGCGCTCCGCGTTGTTGGTGGTGGACGAGCAGACCAGGTCGACCGTTCCATTCATCATCAGCGGAATGCGATTGGACGACGTCACCGGGCTTGTCTCGACCTTCAGGTTGGAAAGCTTGAGCTCCTGCTTCACCGCGTCCACGATCTTCATGCAGATATCGACGGCGTATCCAATCACCTTCTGGTCGCTGTCCAGATAGCTGAACGGCACCGAGGCTTCCTGGATGCCGAGCACGATCCGGTTGGTCTCCTTGATCTTCTGCAGCGTGCCGGTCAGCTCGCTCGCATTTGCGGAGACGGTCATCAGAATAGCTGCAACCATGATCGCTGGCAGTCGCATCGGGTTTACTCCATGGAGTTCGACAAGTCGAAGGACGTGATGCGGGGTGAAAACCGAGTGCATCAACCCATCGTGTACTTCTAGCCGACACCGCCCGATCGGGATACCGAAGCCTGCACATAGCAGCTATAGAGCTATTCTATCGTGGAGTTGCGGCCAGGAACGATACGGTGGTGGGCAAGGTCGCTGCTGCCGCGACCGTGCGCCGATCCGCTGCCATTTTCGCGGTCTGGCCGGGCCAGGCCTCGCCACGGTGCTCAATTTGCCAGCGACGGTCGTTTCGGCCCCGCGGGATCAGTATCTGATGACGGCTATGATGGCGGCGACAATGAATGCCGCGACAAGCGAAAGGGCGCGATCGAGTGTTTTCGATCGGGGCGTTGCGGGCGAGTCGGGCGGTTGCATGACGTTAGGTCACTGGCCGCAGTTCGCCAACGAGCCAGCCAACATCGCCGGACTTCATTGGATCTGACGCGATAACGATTTTCTCGACGTTGCCGCACCTGGAACAGTCGAACGTGCGAAGCTCAAACCCGGTGGGTCCAGGCGATATCTGCGCAAGGTTCATGCGCGTTTGACATGTTTGGCAGCGGAGGTGCTGTATGGCGAGCAGCGGAATAGCAGTTGGGTAAGCGGTCATTGCAATCCACCCTTTGAATCAGGCGGGAGCGCAAAGCTCTCAGTCACCGGAAGATGCCGAGGCGGGCGGTGATGGAATCAGCATGCTCGCCTTGTATCGGGGGCGCTGCTCAATATCGCTCAGGTTCCGAAATAAATTAAACGCAAACCATGTTCCGTTTCGAAGCCGAGGCCATGGCCCCGACTTCGGTCATCGCAAACCGCCGGCCAAGAAATTTGCTCGCATGATCAAAATTGAACAGACAGTTTAGATCCCACCGCCGAAGATGGATTTGGCGGCGGGTAGGCGCAATGAGGAAGAGGTGGACACCGCCAACGCGCCATCTGCATAGCACTGAGACGGCCCCAAAGTGCAACCGGGCAAGACAGACTGCCGCCAGTGTCTTGTCAGGCCTACGAGGGAGTCTTGCATTCACCTGCAGGACTCCCTCTGGCCGCTTAAATTCCGCTCGTTTCCGTTGGCGGTGGCGCCCTAGGTGCCATGCTGCCGGTAATCGAACGCGGTCAGGCCATGGATCGCACGCGCGCATATTTTTTCGGGGGCGCGCTCGCCGCTCTCGGCGGCCTGCAAAACCTTTCGGGCGATGATCTCACGATCCACTTCGAGCTGACCGATATTCTGAAGCGTTTGACATGCAAGGTCGTACGCCTGGTTCACGGCCAAGACCTCCTCCGGATCGAGCGAGCGATTCCGGGAACGTGGATTGGATATGGTCATGATGCTCCTCGTAACAGCTGCGAGCGCAGTCTCTCGCGTGCTGGAAAAAATGAACGAATTGAGCGGGTATCGGAAAAGGTCCCGCGATGCACAGGCGACGTTGCTCTGGCATCGCGGGGCAATACCTTTCGATTTGCAGTGATCTAACGAACTACAAGAACTATCGGTTCGTCGAATTGGTCCCAACGCCGAAACCGCCGAATGGCTTGTAGGACTGCCTGGCAAGATCGCCGTACAGCGCGCCAATCTTCTGCGACTCGGTTACGAATGTTTCGTAAGCCGTCTTCGCGTATTCGGTTTGAATTTCAATCGCCTTCTCGAACGACTTCACGCCCGAGAGCTTCTCGACGAAGGACCTGGTGTCTTCAAACGATTTCTTGGTGTAGTCGCCGTACGCCGTGGCAAGCGCCTGAAAGCCGGCGGGGAAGGTGGTGGATGACGCGGTCGCTACGTCGACCCGTTCGTTATCGGCTTCTTGCGTAGAGTTCTGGTTCGAGTTGTTGCGGTTTGCATTCGACATTTTTGATGTCCCTTTGTTTCCTTGACAGCGAACCAATGGCTCGCATCGCTCATGGTTGCGCCAAAGCAGCGGTTCCCGCTTGGTCATTGGGCGTTGCTTGTGTGTTCGTATGATGATTCCGGAACCCCGGTGCTTGCCGGCCGTGTCGCACCAGGGCAATCGCCGCTCAAGCCAGCGCAATCGCAGAACGCAGCAAAACGAACGGAAGCGACAAACGCGAATACGCCCGCATCGCCGTCACATCGTGGCGGCAACGCGAACTGCCGATTTTCCTTGATCGGAACGTCGCGGGCTTCGATCCGTTGTTATGACGTTCCCATGAAAGGAAACGACATGACGAACCAAAACCAACCCGGTCAGCAGAATCAAACGCCGGGTCAGAAGCCTGGTCAACAGCAGGGCGGCGGTCAGAATCCGGGCCAGCAGAGTCAGGCTCCCGGCAAGGGTGACAAGGATCCCAAGCTGGCGCCCGATCAAACCAGCGACACCGATACCTAACTGACAGAAACGGCCCGCCTTGGCGGGCCGTTTTCGTTTGGCCGAGCCAAATGTCGTTGCGCAGTATTGCGCGTCCTCACGCTCGCGACTCGGCGCACTCCCGTAATTATACCGTTCGTCCATTAAGCCCGCTTTAGTCCCTGCTTGCGTATTTTGCCGTCCTCACGACAGCGGAAACAGAACATGCGAATCGGTCGGCTCTTTGCGGTATCAATGCTTTCGGTGACGATCCTGGCGGTCGTACTTGGTGCAGGGGTTCTCGTCCCGCAATATCGTACCTTCGCGAGCAAGAATGAGGCGATCAAGGCCGTGCAGGCGTTCGGCGCGGTTCTGGCGGTTGGTCAACAGGTCGCGGGCTATCGCGCGCCGTATCTCAGTCCGCTGTTCCAGGAGGGGACCGCTACACCGGCTCAGCTCGAAACGATTGCAAAGGCCGTGCAACAGGCCGATGCCGCTTTCGCGAACGCCCGGACGGCGGTCGGCGCCCTCAGCGATGGCGCGACGATCGTTGCGGGCCTCAACCAGGCGGCGACCAGGCTTGCCGATATCCGCGCTGCGAATGATCGCGCGCTCGCCATACCCATGGCGGCGCGTGATGCGGCGGCGGTCAAGGGCTTCCTGCCCGGCGTTGCCCAGGTTGTCGCGATTGTCGAGCCGCTCTTGAATCGCCTTGAAAATCAGGTGGCCACTGCCGACGCGTCGCTGACGGCGCTCATGGGCATCGCGCGTACAGCCCAGGATATGCGGATCTCCGCCGGCGGGCGCGCCGCTTCGATGTCTCCTGCGATCAGCGCGCGCCGTCCGATGACAGTAGCCGAAATATCTTCGTTCGACCGCGCCCAGGGCCGCGTGGACCTGAATCGCGAGCGAATCGAAGCCGGCGTCGATCAGATCGGCAGCCCGGCAAGGCTCGTCAAACCGCTGAAGGATGCGATCGATCTCTATTTCGGCAAGGCCGCGCCATGGCTTGAAAAAGAGATGCCGGCCGCGCGCAGCGACGGCAACTATGGAATCAAATCCGATGTTGAACTCGCCGCCACGATCGTGCCGGCGGTGCAAAGCTTCTTTGCCGTGCGCGACGCGGCATTGGCTGAAGCCGCCGAACGCGCCGGCGCTGCGCGCGATGGGGCGCTGACGATGCTGGCGCTGGCGGGGCTTGCCGTCGTGGCACTGCTCGGCGTGCTCGCCGGCGTCACAATGATGCTGCGCCGCCGGGTGATTACGCCGCTCGCCAATCTGACCGAAATCGTCGGTGACCTCGCCGCCGGGCCGCCATGACGTTACCATCCCGACGAGCGACCGCGCCGATGAGATCGGCGCGATGGCAGGTTCATTGCAGGTCTTCAAGGAAGCCCTGATCGCCAAGAAGGCCGCCGATGAGGCGGCCGCATTGGAGGCCGACGCCAAGATCCAGCGCGGCCAGCGCGTCGACACCATTACCCGCGACTTCGAATCGATGATCGGCGAGATCGTCGAGATCGTCTCGACCGCCTCGAGCGAACTCGAAGTATCGGCCGGCACGCTGACCTCGAACGCGGACCGTTCGGAGAAACTGGCCACCACGGTGGCGGCAGCCTCCGAAGAAGCCTCCACCAATGTCCAGTCGGTCGCCTCCGCCACCGAGGAAATGGCATCGTCGGTCAACGAGATCAGCCGCCAAGTGCAGGATTCGGCTCGGATCGCCTCTGAAGCGGTGGAGCAGGCGCAGCGAACCAACGATCGCGTCGGCGAGCTCGCGAAAGCCGCGGCCCGGATCGGCGATGTGGTGGAGCTGATCAACACCATCGCCGGCCAAACCAATCTGCTGGCGCTGAACGCCACCATCGAGGCGGCGCGGGCGGGCGAGGCGGGGCGCGGTTTTGCCGTAGTGGCCTCGGAAGTGAAGGCGCTGGCCGAGCAAACGGCCAAGGCGACCGGAGAGATCAGCCAGCAGATCAACGGCATCCAGGCGGCGACGCAGGAATCCGTCGGCGCCATCAAGGAAATCGGCGATACCATCGGCCGGATGTCCGAAATTGCATCCGCGATCGCAGCCGCAGTCGAGGAGCAAGGCGCGGCGACGCAGGAAATTGCCCGCAACGTGCAGCAGGCCGCGCACGGCACCCAGCAGGTCTCTTCCAACATCGCCGATGTTCAGCAGGGCGCCAGCGAGACCGGATCGGCTTCTTCCCAGGTGCTCGCTGCGGCCAAGTCGTTGTCCGGCGAAAGCAGCCGGCTCAAGCGCGAGGTTGGCCAGTTCCTGAGTTCAGTCCGGGCGGCCTAAAGACGCGACGGCCTCAGGACTTTTCGCCGAGCCGGCGCGCCGCGGGCGATGGCCGCGGCCGTCTCCAGGCCGACGTAAGGGACCAGGGGATCGGCATGGCGATGGACCAGCTGCCATTCCGAACCGTGCTTGCGATAGACTTGGGTGACGCGGAGTGACCAGTCCTGATCGGGCAGGCCGCCGACCTCGCCATGCTGGCGCTCGATCATCACGAGGACCACCAGACCGTCGGACGCGTAGCTCTGCACGAGTTCGAGTTTCGCGCCGCCGTTTCTGAAGTATTTGGCGAGCTGTGCCAGACGTTCGGGGCTGGCATCAAAGCCGCGGCTGGCCGGTCCGCCGAACGGCTGCATCAGCGTGAAGTCATCAGCGATACGAACCATCCTGGACCATTCGTCCATCTTGCCACGCATGAAGGCAACCGCTTGAGCTTCGGTGCGCCGGATCAGCTCAACGGGCGGGTTTCCCGCGCCTGGCGGCTGAATTGGCCAGGCATCCCGATGGCCGGAACGACAGGGATGCCGTCAGCGCGGCCGTCATCGCCGCGCGCCTCGATAGGCCGGCGAGCGGGCAAGCAGAGGGTTTAACTTGGTCCAATGGCCGTGGTGTTCTGCGCAAGAATCCGAACATGTGAGCACTCCCGATTTGATTTCGGCCGGATCCAGGACGTCCGACGGGTTGCATTTGCCACTTCATCAGAGGTGAATAAAATGATATGATTTCATCGATATGATGAACAGAACTGATCTATCCAGGGCCGACCTGAACCTGCTGGTGCTGTTCGAAATCCTGATGGAGGAGCGCCACGCCGGCCGATCCGCCGAGCGGTTGAACCTGTCGCCATCGGCGGTCAGCCATGGCCTCGGACGCCTGCGTAAGCTGCTTGATGATCCCTTGTTTCTCAGGACGCCCAAGGGCGTGGTGCCGACGGCGCGGGCCAGTGAACTCGCGGCGCCCGTTTCCGAAATCCTGACGCGTATCCGGGGCGTGGTGTCGAGCAGCGCGCCGTTCGATCCGGCGCGCTCGACCCGCCGCTTCGTCATCGGCGCGCCGGATGGAACGTCGGTGGTGTTTCTGCCGCCATTGCTCGAAACGTTAGGGAAGACCGCGCCCGGAATCGACATCGGCATTCGCCAGATTCTACCGACGCAGGGCCAGCCCACGCCCGATATCGCCTGGAAGGTAGCGCTGGCTGATCTCGAAGCGCGGGACATGGATATTGCCGTGATCCCGTTCGACGATGTGCCGCTGCGATTCCACAAGCAAACGCTCTATGAGGAAGAGTTTGTCATCGCCGCGCGCGCGGGACACCCGTTTCAGAAAGCGCCGCGCTTGCGGAACTACTGCGAGATGCAGCATCTGGTCGTCTCGCATACCGGGGATGCCTATGGTTTCGTCGATGTCGAACTCGCCCGGCAAGGATTGTCGCGCCGCGTTGCATTGACGGTGCCGAACTTCACCTTTGCCCTCGGCGTGCTGGCTGAAACCGATCTGGTGTCGGCGTTGCCGCGACGGTTCGTCGAGATGCATGGTCCGCGCTTTGGAATTGTCGCCATCAAGGCGCCGATCGCGCTGCCGCACTTCGCCATCAATGCGGTTCTCCCAAAGGTTGCAATGATGGATGCAGGCGTTGCCTGGCTTGTCACGGCGCTCGACCAGATCAAGGCGCCCAGAACACGCAAGCCAAAGCATTCCATTTGAGCGATCGGCACGAAAACACGCCCCAACACCTGGCTGCCGCGCGAAACGGGTAACGCCGGCCGGGTGCTCAGGTGTTCCAGGGCGACCACAAAGCTCAACAATATCAATACAACCGAGTCCCTGCAGTCGCCCAGCGCATGCTTAAAAGTTCGCTAACAAGTCCTGTCTATATTGAGGCAGTCGTTTTCCCGTCTCAGGCCCAGGATTTGACCCGATGTTCTTTTCCCGCATCAGCTTCAAGCTTGCCGTCATGATTGGTCTCAGCCTTGCCGGCATGGTCGTCATGGCCCCGATCGCGCTCTACACCATGCGCGGGCAGATGATGACGGATCGTCAGGTCAAGACGCAGCAGATGGTCGACATCGGAAACGGCATCCTGACCCATTACCAGAAGCTGGAAACCGACGGAAAGCTGTCGCGCGACGACGCGCAGAAGGCGGCGATCCAGGAAATCAAAAGCCTGCGCTACGACAAGGTCGAGTATTTCTGGATCAACGACATGTCGCCGAAGATGATCATGCATCCGATCAAGCCCGAGCTTGACGGCAAGGACCTCGGCGAGATGAAGGATCCGAACGGCAACCGGCTGTTCATTGGATTCGTCGACGTCGTGAAGTCGAAGGGCGCCGGCTTCTACAGCTATCTCTGGCCAAAACCCGGCTTCGACCAACCGGTGCCGAAGATTTCCTATGTGAAGGGCTTCGCGCCCTGGGGCTGGATCATCGGCACCGGCATCTATCTCGACGACGTCGATGTGGTGTTCCGGCAGACCGCCCATATGTTCGCGCTGGTGTGCCTGGCCGTGTTCGCGCTGGTGCTGATCAGCTCGTTCTTCATTGGCCGCAGCGTGACGCGGCCGCTCACGACCATCACCAACCTGACCGACCGGCTGGCGTCCGGCGATACCGCTTTCGAGGTGCCCTATACGCAGCGCAAGGACGAGGTCGGCGCGCTCGCCAAATCGCTGCGCGTCTTCAAGGACAATGCTGAGGCGGTGACCAAGATGCACGCCGAGCAGGCGCAGCTGAAGACCGAGGCCGATGCCGAGAAGCGCAAATCGATGATGGATCTGGCCAGCAGGTTCGAAGCCAGCGTTCAGGCCGTCGTCGGTGACGTCATCAAGGATGCGAGCGAAATGCAGGGCACCGCGCAAGGGATGTCCCATACCGCCAGCCAGGCCAGCGACCGCTCCAAGGCGGTGGCGATGGCTTCCCATGAGGCGTCGTCGAACGTGCAGACGGTGGCGTCGGCCGCCGAAGAACTTTCCGCGTCGATTTCCGAGATCACCCAGCGCGTCGGTCACGCCGCCCAGATCGCCGACAAGGCCGCCGCCGACGGCCAGCGCACCAACGAGACCGTTCAGGGCCTCGCGATTGCCGCCCACAAGATCGGTGAAGTGATCGGCCTGATCAATGACATCGCCTCGCAGACCAATCTGCTGGCGCTCAACGCCACCATCGAAGCGGCGCGAGCCGGCGAAGCCGGCAAGGGCTTTGCGGTGGTCGCCAGCGAGGTCAAGTCGCTCGCCAGCCAGACCGCCAAGGCGACGGAAGAGATCAGCGCGCAGATCAACGCCATTCAGGCCGAGACCCAGCAGGTGGTCGAAAACATCCAGAGCATTCGCTCGACGATCATGGAAGTGAACGAGATCTCGTCCTCGATTGCGGCCGCTGTCGAACAGCAGGGCACTGCGACGCAGGAAATCGCCTCGAGCGTTCAGAAGGCCGCGGCCGGTACCAATCAGGTCTCGCTGAACATCACCGACGTCACCACGGCGACGACGGAAACCGGCGAGAAAGCGCAGATGGTGCTGCAGTCCGGCGACCGGCTCGGCCGCAAGCTAAAGGCGCTGCAGGACGAAGTGTCGAGCTTCCTGGCCGGCGTCCGGGCGGCGTAGAGCACGATCGATTCTGTTTGAATCAGACCGCAGCTCTGGTTCAGGCTCAAGGCGCGCGCGTCCATGCGCTCTGCGCAAGCGGAATCTTGCCTGACGGTCGCTCGATGATCCCTATTTTTCGAAAGCGCCGTAGACAATATTTTTCAGAGCGATGCGGAGCCTGCCGCGGTGGACGACCGTCTGCGACATGAAGACGACGAACATGTTTTCTTTCGGATCGATCCAGAAGGTCGTGCCGCCGGCGCCTGACCAGCTCATCTCGCCAACCGATCCCTCGATCGGACTCACACCAGCGTCGGTGCGGACGGCGAAGCCGAGCCCAAATCCGAAGCCGGGTCCCGGCGAATAGACGGGTCCCGGGGTCACGCCTGATCCCGGCCCGATATGGTTCGAGCCCATATAGGCGACAGTCTTCGGGCTGAGATATCGCTTGCCATCGAGCGTGCCGCCATTGGCCAGCATCGCGGCGAAGCGCGAATAATCGCCGATGGTGGACACCATGCCGCCGCCACCGGACTCGTACTTTCGCGCGACGCGCGGGTCGCCCATGTCAGCACCGGGCCCGATCTTGCGGTCGCTCGGAAAGGGTTCGGCGATCAGGGATTGCTTGGCCGTATCGGTGACATAGAAGGTCGTATTGGTCATGCCGAGCGGATCGAGCAGGCGCTCCTTCATGAACTGAAGGAGCGATTTTCCGGAGACCACCTCAATGACGCGGCCGAGGATATCGGTCGATTGGCTGTATTCCCATGTCGAGCCGGGCTGATAGACCAGCGGCAATTTGGCCAGCCGTTCGGCAAACTGCGCGTTGTCAGGATCGCCCTCGGACAGGTTTGCCTCGCGATAGAGCTTCTTGACGGCGCCATCGCCGAAGACGCCGTAGGTCAGGCCGGAGGTGTGGCGCATCAAATCCTGGATCGTCATCGGTCGCCTGGGCGGGACCAGATCGAGTCCGATCTTGCCGTCCTCGCCCTTCTTTTCGACGCCGACCTTCACGTCGGTGAAAGCCGGGATGTATTTGGACACGGGCTCGTCGAGCTGCAGCTTGCCTTCCTCGACCAGCATCATCGCCGCCACCGTCGTGATCGGCTTCGTCATCGAATAGATGCGGAAAATGGTGTCAGGCGTCATCGGCGCCTTGGTGCCGGGATCGCGAACGCCAAAACTGTTGAAATAGGCGGTCTTGCCGTTGCGCTGGATCATCATGATCGCGCCGGGAATCTTGTCCGTGGCAATTTCGTTCTTGAGATAGGCATCGATGCGCGCGAGCCCTGCGCTCGAAAAACCGGTCTCCTCGGGCTTGGCGGTGATGGGGCCTTCGGCGTATGCGCCGGAGATGGCCGCGAGCAAAAATGCGGTGACGGCAATGCCGCGTAAACGGATGGATGCGTGCATATCTATCCTCCCTGATCGGATCTTCACGTCCGAACGACCCGGCCGCACCTGACGGTGGCCCGATGTAGCGGGATAGTTGCTTAGCTCGATCGTGCTGACAAGGCTTTATGCGCCCGCTTCCAGCAGCGTCTTGAAATCGGCGCGGGCGCGTTGCGCTTCGCGTCTAGCTGCTTCGGAGGCTTCCCCGAGCCCGAAATAGCCGTGGATCAGGCCCGGGCCGTCATAATATTTGGTGGCGACGCCGGCGGCGACGAGCGCATCCGCATAGGCCTTGCCCTCGTCGCGGAGCGGATCGAACCATGCCGTGGTGACGACCGCGGGCGCCAGCCCTTTGAGGCTTTTTGCGCGTAGCGGCGAGACGCGCCAGTCGGCGCCGTCAGCGGCGCTTTCAAGATAATGGCCGCAGAACCATTCCATGACGGCGCGCGACAGGAAGTAGCCCTCGGCGTTTTCAGCGCGGGAGGGAAAGCGCGCGTTCTCGTTGGTATCCGCGAAATTGCCGAACACGTCGGTAACGGGGTAGACCAGTAATTGCGCTGCGAGCTTGATGCCGGCATCGCGGCAGGCGATTGCGGTCACCGCCGCCAGATTGCCGCCGGCGCTGTCACCGGCGACGCCCACGCGCTTGATGTCGCCACCGAACTCGGCGATGCGCTCGACGATGTCCCTGATGGCGGCGAACGCGTCCTCGAACGCGCCTGGAAAGCGCACCTCGGGCGGCCGCCGGTAGTCGACTGAAATGACGACGGCGCCGGTCTCGATCGCAAGCAGGCGCGCTTGCCGGTCGTGGGTTTCGAGATCGCCGGCGACCCAGCCGCCGCCATGGAAGAACACCACCGTCGGTGATTTGTCTTCCGTGTTGCGGTAGACCCGCGCGGCAAGGAAACCGGCAGCACCCTTGACCTTGATGTTTTCGGCACTCGCGACCGGAGGCGGCGGCACCGCGGCACGGGCATCCGCCAGCGCGCGAAGCGCATCGCGCGCGCTCTGCGGCGTCATCGTCGTGGGATCGCGCAGCGGCAACAGCGGAATGATCTGGGCGATGACGGGATCGAGCGGCGTAACCATGCAGAATGCCTCGCGTTGGACAGGCCGCACCTTAGGTCGCGCGCAAAGCTGCCGCAATTACGTTTGCCGCATGGCTATGGGATACCGCGCTGCTGCGCCAGCTCAGTTTTGGCGACGCAACATCGAACGGGAATGCTGCCGAGTTTGCTAAATTGCGAAGAATTCCATCAAGCAGAATTTGCGCGCGCCTTGGTAGGCTGGTTCCCCGTTTACGGCTGATTATCCATCAGGCCTGTGCGAGGAACGGCTGGCTTTGCCGTTCATTGCTCCTCTGGAAGGAGACGCGCGATGAAGGAAGTTGCCGCGATAGACCGGGCGATCGACGAGTTGCTGGTGCAGCTCGGGCAAATGGTTCTGAGGCTGTCCAGCCCGCAGGTGACGAAGCGGGCCGACGAGCGCCGCGCGCTGGTGCGTTCAGTCAATCAATACTCGGTGTGTGCCGCGCGTTCCGACGATCCGCGCGTGCACGAGCTCAAGGCCGAACTCGATGAGACGATCAAGCCGCGGTTGCGGCTGGTGGTCTCCAGGTAGGCACTCCAGAGTAAGCGCCTCAAACCACGGGTACGCGCCGGGCGGCGACCGCCGCGGGTGAAATGACGTCGATGTCGAGCGGGACACGCCAGCGCTCGGTCAGCCGCACGCGCGGTGCTTCGTTGCGCGGGTCGGCGCCGTCGATCACAAAACCCTCAAAACCGTTGCTCATGACCTCGTTGCATTTCTGCACGTAGATCGGAAAGCCGCCGATATAGGGCATGAAGACGCGCGGGCGGCCGGGGATGTTGGCGCCGACATACCAGGAACTGCAGGTCGACCGCAGCGAGATCTTTGACACCTCGTTGACGTGCTCGACCCATTCATCCTGATATTGCTCGATGGGCTCGATTGTAGCAGCGCCGATGTCGCGGATATGCGCGATGCAGTCGGCCATCCAGTCGACATGCTGTTCGATCGCCTGGATCATGCTCGCCAGCACTGACGGGCTGCCCGGCCCGGTGATGGTGAACAAATTGGGGAAGCCCACGGTCGCGACGCCGAGGTAGGCGCGGGGGCCGGCGCGCCATTTTTCGGCGAGCGTCTGCCCATTGCGCCCGGTGATACTGATCTTGTCGAACGAGCCGGTCATTGCTGCAAAGCCGGTCGCGGAGACGATGGCGTCGAATTGATATTCTGTGCCGTCGACTTCGATGCCTTTGCTTGTAAAGCGTTCGATCGGCGTCCTCGAGACGTCGACCAGTTTTACGTGCGGTAGATTATAGGTTTCGAAATAGCCGGTATCGACGCACAGACGCTTGCAGCCGAACACGTTGGAGGGGCACAGCAGCTCGGCGGTCGCGGGATCCTTCACGATGCCGCGGATCTTGTTGCGTGCGAATTCGGCGATGGTGTCGTTGGCTTCCTTCTCGAACAAGAGGTCGCCGAAGGCGCCGAGGAACGGCAGTCCGCCGCGTTCCCAGGCTTCCTCATATTGCCGCTCGCGTTCCTCCGGCGAGGCCTCCAGCGCCGGCTTCATGTTGAACGGGAAATAGAAGCCGGTCGGCCGCGCCCGCGCTTTCGCCCGAAGCGCCGGATAATCCGCCTTGATCGATCGGCGGTACTCCGGCGTCAGTTTTGCGTTCCAGGCCGGCACGGAATAGGTCGCGGTGCGCTGAAATACGGTAAGCGCGGAGGCTTGCTGCGCGATGATCGGAATCGACTGGATCGCCGACGATCCGGTACCGATGATGCCGACGCGAAGCCCGGTGAAATCGACCCCTTCATGCGGCCATTCGCCGGTGTGATAAACTGGCCCCTTGAAATCCTCGCGTCCTTTGAAGGGCGGATGGTTTGCCGCCGACAGGCAGCCGATCGCCATGATGCAGAATTTGGCGAACACCTTGTCGCCGCGGTCGGTTTCGATGCGCCAGCCTTTGGCGGCTTCATCGAAGCTTGCAGCGGTGACGCGGGTGTCGAACCGGATGTGTTGGCGGAGATCAAAACGGTCGGCGACATGATTGGCGTAGGCGAGGATTTCCGGCTGCGGTGCGTATTTCTCCGACCAGTCCCATTGCTGGTCGAGTTCTTCGGAGAACGAGAACGAATACTGCATGCTCTCGACGTCGCAGCGCGCGCCGGGATAGCGGTTCCAGTACCAGGTGCCGCCGACGCCGCCGCCGGCCTCATAGACCCGCGCGGTGAAGCCAAGCCCGCGCAGTCGGTGCAGCATGTACATGCCGGCAAACCCGGCGCCGACGATGACCGCGTCAAACACCGTATCAACTTCGGCCGGACGCTGTTGTTGATCTTGCTTGCCCGCAGCCATGCGCTTTTCCCGATGAAGACGAAAGCTGTGTCTACATCAGACCAAAGCGCGCAAACCGTCAATCGCGCCACCGCATGGGCGGGTTGCGCACGGTCGTGGCCCGTTCGTTTCCGCAAGCGTGTTGCAGCGCGGCCGGAGCCGGTCCGGCCTGCGCGGCATCATGTCTCAGAGCGTCTTGAGGTACTCGATGATCGCCTTGCGCTCGTCGGGAGCCAGTTTCTTGCCGATCACGCCCTTGGTCTTCGGCGGCTTGTCGGCGAATTCGTGGCCCGTGTTCCAGTTTCCGCGGATCGAGGTGTCAAATTCGAAGCCGTTGGTGAGCTTGTCGTATTTGTAGCCGAGATTCACCGGATCGTACTCGCGGTTGCCGAGATAGAATTTCTTCGGCCTTTCGTCGACCGGAGACAGCAGTGCGTAGACATTTGGAACCGAGCCGTTGTGGAGGTAGGGCGGGGTCGCCCAAACCCCGTTCAGCGGACGGACCTTGTAGACCAGCTCGCCCAGGATCTCATTGGGCATATTGCCGTTCATGGCGTTGCGCTGCTTGTCGTCCAGTTTCCGCTGGTCATAGATGACGTTGACGGTCTTCGCGACGAGGAGCCTGAGCGCGTCGGCGAAATCGCTCTTGTCGATACCGAGATGCGGGGGAATCGCGACCTTCCGGGCGATCATATCCGCGGCCTGGGCAGGATCGGTGCCGATATGCTCGATCGGGATATTTTCGATCTTGAGGACCGGCTGGCCGGTCTCGTTCTTGGTCCACCAATCCTTGTTGTTGAAATCGAAGAACGCCTTGGTCGAGACCGGAGGCCGGTGGCATTCCTGACAATGCACCTTGTAGAGTTCGCCGCCCTGTGCCGCGAGCTTTTCGTCGATCGCCGGCAGGATGTCGCTCGGCCAGCGCGGTGACCTCAGACCCGAGAAGCCTTTTTCCAGGCTCGGCGGATCGCCTGCGATCATTTGCTCCATTTCGTTGAGCCTGTCGATGTCGACGCTCGTTTTGAACAGGCCCTTCGACGGGTCGAGCAGATTGAGCTCGGCCGATACGCCCAGCGCTTCGCCGGCATTGCGCACCATCGGCTGCATGATGGAGCCGTTATACTGCACCCAATCGAACCACGGCGTGTTCCAGATCCGCGGGTAATGCACCGGCGCAGAGGAGCCCGCGTAATTTTCCGGTTTCTTCAGGTCGATTGAAAACACCTGATTGCCGATCCGGTTCAGCGCGTCCAGCCGGCCATAGCCTTCGAGGACGCTCTGGGAAGCGACGGCCTCCTCGAGATTCTTGACGGCCTTCATTTGCTTGAGGACCTGGTCGATCTGGTACTTCAGGATATCGCGATCCGCGACCGCCGAGTCCGGCCCCAGGATCCGTTCGGCGAACCGGTCGAAGCGCGTGGGGATCAGCCGCGTGTAGAGCAGCGCCACACCCATTCCCTGCTTCAGCTTGAACAGGTCGGTCAGTGCCGGCCCGCCGTCGACGATGACAGCGGTGTCCTTGTAGGTGAACCGTCCGGTATGGCAGGCCGCGCAGGTCAGGCCGACGCCGGTCATGTCCTGTTTGTTGCGCGGGTTGCGCCATGGCGCGCCCGACGGGTCGAGCATCGGACCGCCCTGCGCAATGCCGATCGGCAGCGCGTTCTTGCCTGATATGATGGTGTCCGGAATGAAGCCGTAGCGATCGAGATAGGCCGGGTCGTTGAAGGGGCCGGCGTCGGTGAAGACCAGCCAAGGGATGACAGGCTGCTCCAGCGCCATGAACCATTCATAGGGCATGCCGAAGGTCCGCGTTCCCTGGTCGGCGTGGTAGAACCAGCTGAGTTTTTCTTTGCTGATGCCCTGGTCGAGCCAGACGGTTTTCTTCGGCTGCGGGTATTCCGCGATCCTGACGTGAAGATTTTCCCAGAGTTTTGCGATGTCGTCCTTGAAGGCGACGTAGCCGGCGGCGGCGATCAAGGCTGCGATAACAATTTTGGTCCTGCCCCGCATGATCAGCCCCTTGTTCAATTGCGCCGCTTGAGCGCGAAATATGCGTATCTCATTAAAAAATCGCCAAACCCGTACTCAGCCTTGGCGTGCGATCAAATATTTTGCCATCTTATAGTAGCATGAGCTGGCTGTCCATAAAGCCGATTTCGCGCGTTGTGCCGTTTTGCTGCAGCGGAAGGTGCCGTTTCGAATCCGCCGGGTGGGTTCGCCGAACGCGTTTGCACGCGCCGCCCCTGAATGTAGAATCAAGGAATAGCATATCCCGGGATCGCCGATTTGAAAGCCGCCACCGCGCAACCGCTCAAGATCGAAATCACCTCTGCGGACCCGGTGTCCGCGTTGCTGATCCATCCGCCGCAGGCGCGCGCGTGTTACGTGTTCGCGCATGGGGCGGGCGCCTGCATGGCCCATGCCTCGATGGAGACGATCGCGACAGGTCTTGCCGACCGCGACATCGCGACGCTGCGTTATCAGTTTCCCTACATGGAAAAGGGCAGCAAGCGGCCGGATTCGCCTGGTGTGGCACACGCCGCCGTGCGGGCCGCGGTGGCGGAAGCGGCGCGAAATTGCGCCGGGCTGCCGCTGATCGCGGGCGGCAAATCCTTCGGCGGGCGCATGACCTCGCAGGCGCAGGCGATCGATGCCTTGCCGGGCGTTCGCGGGCTCGCCTTCTTTGCCTTTCCGCTGCATCCGGCGGGAAAGCCTTCCAGCGACCGCGCCAAGCATCTTGCTGAAGTCGATATCCCCATACTGTTCCTGCAGGGGACGCGCGACGCGCTGGCGGAATTGAGCCTGCTTAACCCTGTCGTCAAAGGGCTGGGCAAACGGGCGACGCTGCACCTGGTTGATGCGGCCGATCATTCCTTCCACGTGTTGAAGAGTTCAGGCCGCAACGACCGCGAGGTGATGACCGAGGTGCTGGATGCGTTCGCGGCGTGGGCCGGCAAGATCGGCGCAGGATAGCGTTGGCGAAGCGCGTCGCGGATGCTAATCAGGCCTATGGCCAAGATCCTCATCGTCAATCCGAACACCACCGCGTCAATGACGAAAACCATCGGCGAGGCCGCGCGCGCGGTCGCAGCGTCAGGCACCGAGATCGTCGACGTGACGTCGGCGATGGGGCCGGTCTCGATCGAAGGATTTTATGACGAGGCTTTTGCTGTCCCCGGCCTGATCGAGGCGCTGTTGAACGCAAGGGATGCCGATGCCGGCATCATCGCCTGTTTCGACGACACCGGCCTCGACGCCGCGCGGTCAGTCGCGCCGTTTCCGGTGGTCGGGATTTGCGAGGCCGCGCTGCTGACGGCGGGGCAACTGGCAAAACGCATCGGAATAGTGACCACGTTGCCGCGTTCGATCGTGCCGCTGGAAGAGCTGGTGCGGCGTTACGGTTTTGCGGAACGGGCGCATGTCACCGCCTGCAATGTCGCGGTGCTCGATCTCGAGAAGCCCGGCTCCGGCGCGGAAGAGAAACTCGACGCCGAGATTGCGAAAGCGCTCGACAAGGGCGCGGAAGCGATCGTGCTCGGTTGCGCCGGGATGGCCGATCTCGCCGCAAAACTCTCGCAAAAATTCGGTGTCCCTGTTGTCGACGGCGTCGCGGCCGCGGTGAAGCAGGCCGAGGCGCTGGTCGGCTTGAGGCTCAAGACATCGCGGCGCGGTTCCTACGCGCTGCCGGGCGCAAAGGACTACACCGGCCTGCTGGCACCGTTCGCGCCCAAGAGCGAGAAGAATTGAGAAGGCTTCAGCCTGACTGCGGCGCGCCGTAGATCTTGTCGCGCAGCCGCCGCATGCCGGCCAGCCAGCGCTCGCGGCTGGACGCCTTGCGCAGCATGTATTCGGCGACCTGCGGGTGCGACAGAATCAAAAACCGTTCGGCTTCCATCGCCTCGATCACCATGCGGGCGACTTCGGGCGCCTGCAGCACGCCATCGACCCGCGCGGCGCTCGGGCCGGGCGTCGTCATGCCTGTCTGTACCGACTGCGGGCAAAGCACCGACACGCGGATGCCGCGATCACCATATTGAATGGCGAGATGCTCGGCGAGCGCCACCGCGGCGTTCTTGGTGACGCCGTAGGGCATCGAATTCAGCGACGCCAACAGGCCAGCGGCGGATGCGGTGTTGAGCAGATAGCCCGAGCCGCGCGCGAGCATGCCCGGCACCAGCACGCGCGCCGCGAACACGTGGCTCATGACATGGACCCGCCAGCTGACGTCCCAGTCGGCATCGGACGCGCTTTCCTGTCCCTTGCGTGACAGGCCGGCGTTGGAAAAGAACACATCCACGGGACCATATTTGTCCTCGGTGGCGGCGATCAGCGCCTTGATGTCTTCTTCAAGGCCGACGTCGGCGGTGACGGCCAATCCGTCGATGTCGCCGGCGACCGCAGCCAGCCGGTCGCGCGAGGTTTTCAGGTCGGCAACGACCACGCCACGCGCGCCGGCCTCGGCATAAGCACGCGCGACCGCTTCGCCAATGCCGCTCGCGGCGCCGGTAACGACACAGACCTTGCCTTTGACGTTCATGTTGCAGCTTCCCTCTTTGTTCGGCGTGTTCCGCGCGTGGTGTTCAAGTCAGGTAAAGCCCCTTGTCGCGCGCCTGCCGAATTGCAAGTCCCGCCATCAAATCGAGCATCGGCGTCGAAAGTCCGGCCGCCCGCGCGAATGCGGCGGGCGCGCGGACCAGCACGTCGATCTCCATGGCGCGGCCGAGCTCAAAATCCTGCAGGATCGACGGCTTGTGAGCGGGCGCGGGGCCGGAGCGCGTGACGCGCTTGACCTCGGGGTAACAGCTCTGGGCGACGCTGTTGGCTTCATCCAGCAAACGCGGGATCACCTCGGCGAGTGCCGGCTCGTCCCGGACGCCGCGGGCGGTCTGGCCGGTAAGCAGACACAGCACCGACATCGACATGTTGGTCAGGAGCTTGGACCAGATCGCTTCCCTGATCTCGGCGACATCGGGCGATTCAATAGAAGCTTCATTGAGCGCCGTGCGCAGCCGCGCGATCCGCTCGCTGTGGCGGTCGTCGCATTCGCCGATCAGGAGACGGTTCCGATCAGGCGAGAGATTCGCGACAACACCAGGCGCGATGATCTCGTTGGATGAATAGATCACGCCGCCGATGATCCGTTCCCTGGGTATCGCGGCGCGCAGCCGGCTGTTGGCGTCGAGGAAGCCAAGATCGGGCGTCGGCGGATGTTTTGCGGAAAGTCCGATATCGTACCACCAGGGGATCCCGTTCTGGGCCAAGACCACGGCGGTATTATCGCGCAACAGCGGTTGCAGGCCGGCGGCGAGCGCGCTTACGCCCGTCGCCTTCAGCGTGCTGATCACGACATCCTGCGGGCCGAGATCAGCGGGGTTGTCGGAGGCGCTCACTTCGGCTTTGAACTCGGCCTCCCCGGCACGCAGCGTCAGGCCGTTGGCCCTCACGGCTTCGAGGTGCGGGCCGCGCATCACGCAGGAAACGTCGTGTCCGGCCAGCGCCAGCCGCACCGCGAAATGGCTGCCGACGGCGCCCGCACCGAAAACGCATATCCGCATCGAGTTGATGTCCTGCTGAGGGGAACCGTGAGGCACTAGTTTCCACAAGCTTGCACCGCAGCGCAACCGCCGATGCCGTTTGCATCGCAGGCATCACGGAAAGGGATAGATCAATCGCCGGTGTGTCGGCATATTGCCTGACGAAACAACTGCAACCAAAAAAGGACCGTCAATGTCTGCCAATCCGGTTTTGTGGGATCTCGATCAACGCGGCGTCGCGACGGTCACGCTGAATCGCCCGGAAGTGAACAACGCCTACGATGCCGGGCTCATCAACGGCGTGCTCGCGGCGATGGATGAATTAGGCAAGAAGTCTCACCTGCGCGTCGCGGTGCTGAAGGGCAACGGCAAGCATTTTCAGGCCGGCGCTGACCTGAAATGGATCAATGGCGTGCGGCCGAAATCGCCTGCCGAGAACGAGCTGGTGTCGCGCGCCACATTCGAGGCGGTGCAGCGGCTCAATACGCTGCCGATCCCGACGGTGGCGCTGGTGCAGGGTGGCTGTTTCGGTGGCGGCACCGGCGTGATTTCGGCTTGCGACGTGGTGATTGCCGCCGACAATGCGGTGTTTTCGATCACGGAAGTCCGCTGGGGCCTCACCGCGGCGATCATCATTCCGCAGCTCTGCGATTCCATCGGTGTCCGTCAGGTGCGCCGCTACGCGCTGACCGGCGAGCGCTTCGGCGCCGAAGATGCGCGCCGCATTGGTCTGGTGCACGAGGTGGTGCCGCTGGCGGAACTGGAGACCGCCGGCGCCAAAGTCGTGGAGCAATTGCTGGCCAACGGCCCCGAGGCGCTGGCCGAAACCAAGGCGCTTGCGCTCGAAAGCTCCTTTGGCGGCATGAGTGTCGACGATGACGCCTATGCGCGGCTGGTGAAGATGCATTCGGACCGGCGACGTACGTCGGAGGCTTCCGAAGGGCTGGCCTCGTTCGCCGAAAAGCGGGCGGCGAATTGGGGCTCGGGCAAGGGATAGTTTGGCGACTCAGCAGCCCCGGCAGATGCCGTTCACACTCCGGTAGACCTCGGCATCGTCGCGGCGCATCTGCTGCAGCGATTCGATAATGCGGGCGTCGGTGCTGCGCGTGTCGGTAATGGCGGGTTCGGGCTTGCGCTTGGCGGCCAGCGCCGCTTCCTGCCGCGCGTAGCAGGCCTCGCGTTCGGGCTTGGCCTGGATAAACCGGCATGTTTCCACCTCCGCAAGCGCGGGAGAGGCGACGAATAAGAGGCAAGACGCGAGGAGCACGAGGAGTTTCAAGATGGTCAGTCCTTTGCTCTTGCTGGAACGCAGGCGATCATAGCACCGGTGACAGCGCGTGCTTCAACTCTCTCAGCAGAGCCTGGATTGCAGCAGCGTTGGCGCGTCGCTCCGGGATGGTCGCTTTGACCCATAGATCCGGGATCGGGAATTCCGGGAGCACCACCTGCAGCGTTCCGTCGCGCAGCGCGTCGGCGGCGAGATAGTGTGAAATGAAGGCAATACCATTGCCCGCGATAGCACTTTTTACGAGAACGTGACCCTCGTTCGAATTCAACAGTGGGCGCACCTGGACGGTGATGCGGCCACGTGGTCCGTCGAACATCCACTCCGGCCCGGTGGGCAGAAAGCTTAGGCAGCGATGCTCGACCAGATCGCGCGGGTGCTTCGGCACGCCGTGGGCTTTGAGATAGCCTGGAGAGGCGCACAGCAGGCGTTTGAGTTGGCACAAGGGTTCGTCAACCACGCCGCCGAAGGAATGCGGGAATGCGCCGATGGCGATGTCAAATCCTTCCGTCACGGGATCGACCGGTCGGTCGATCAGGACGATCTCAAGTTTCAGCCGCGGATTTTGCGTTTGAAAGGCGCTGAAGACATCGGCGAGGCGCGCAATGGTCAGCGAGGTCGGCGCCTTGATGCGAAGATGATCGATGAGATCGGGACCCTTTTCGCCCATGCGTGACAAGAGATCGCCGACGTCAGCCACCACGCTGCGCGCGCGATGGACATATTGCTGCCCGGCCTCGGTAAGCCGCAACTGACGTGTCGATCGATGGAACAGCGTGGCGCCGATCTGGTCCTCGAGCTGGTTGACGCGTTTGGCCACCACGGAGGTCGAGACATTGAGCTTGCGCGCGGCAGCGGAGAAGCCGGCGGCGTCGGCGGTCGCAAGGAAGGCCTGAAGGTTGACGAGCGTATCCATCCGCTTTTCGCGATTCGAGAAAGGTGTTCGCACTTTTTTCTGGATTGTAGTCCGCTTCGCGTTAATTGATAGTGCTACCTAACAAAATTCAAGGGAATGGGAGCGCCGCCAGTGCGGGCCAATGTGATCGAAGAACCAGCGCGCCAAATACCGATCTATGGCGAATATGACGTCGTCGTGCTGGGCGGCGGGCCTGCGGGCATCGCGGCCGCCGTGGCCGCAGCGCGCGCGGGGCGGCGCACGCTGCTGATCGAGCGCTATGGCTTCCTCGGCGGCATGGGCACGGCGGCGGGCGTCACCAATTTCTGCGGGCTGCACGCCAATGTTCATGGCGAGATGCACCGGGTGGTGCAGGGCATTGCGACCGAACTGCTGGATCGAATCGACCGGCTCGGCGGGCTGAACGCGCCGCATCTGATCCTGGGCAAGATCTTCGCGCAGGCCTATGACACCGCGGCCTACAAGATCGCGGCCGACGATCTGCTGGCTGCGCACAAGGTGGACATTCTCTTTCATGCGCTCGGCGCCGGCGTGGTGATGCATGGCGAGCGGCGCATCGATGCGCTGATGGTGGAAACCAAGGCGGGCCGGCAGGCGGTGCGCGCCGGCATCTATATCGATTGCTCTGGCGACGGCGATCTCGCGGCCTGGGCCGGCGCGCCGTTCGAGGTCGGCGACAATGCCGGCAGCACGATGTACCCCTCGATGATGTTCCGCCTCAACGGCATCGATCCCGAAAGAGCCGGCGACGCCTGGCGGACCATTCCGGCGCTGATGGAAAAGGCCGAGGCCGCAGGCACACACAAGTTTCCGCGCAAGGCCGCGATTGTGCGGCCGCAGCGCCACGCCGTCGAATGGCGGGTGAATTTTACCCAACTCGCGCGCGAGGACGGCACGGCGGTGAACGGCCTCGAGCCTGACGATATGACCCGCGGCGAAATCGAGGGCCGCCGCCAGGCGGTGCAGGCATTCGAGTTCCTGCGCACCGTGCCCGGCTTCGAACAATCCTACATCGTCGATCTGCCGCCGCAGCTCGGCATCCGCGAGACTCGCCGCGTCGTCGGCGGCTACATGCTGTCCGGCGAGGACGTGCTGGGCTGCGCCTCGTTCGAGGATTCCATCGGTGTCAATGGCTGGCCGATGGAGTCGCATGTCGCGGGCGATGTGGTCTTCAAGTTCCCGCCGATCCCGGAATCGCGCGGCTTCAACGAGCTGCCGTATCGGATGCTGGTGCCCGAGGGTATCGACAATCTGCTGATGGCCGGGCGCTGCGCCTCGATGACGCATGACGGCCAGTCGGCGGCGCGGGTTTCCGGCGCCTGCTTTGCGATGGGCGAGGCGGTTGGGATCGCTGCCGACCTGGCGCTTTCAGGCAACACGATTCCACGCGACATTGCCGTTGAAAAGTTGCAACAAGCACTGCAACAACAGGGCGCCTTCATTGGCCGCGGCCAGGACGTACCCGAAGGGCTGTAAGAGAAGTTACGGAGGAAACGGAATGACGGGATTTGCACGGCTCGCTTTGGCTTCCCTGCTGGCGATCGCGGCAAGCGGCATCGCGCGGGCCGATGACGCGCTGAAGGCCAAGATCGGCGTGCTCAGGCTGTCCTCGTCGGCGCCGGTGTTCATCGCGCAGGACAAGGGCTACTTTCGCGAGGCTGGCCTCGACATCGAGCTGAAATTCTTCGACGCGGCGCAGCCGATCGCGGTGGCGACCACCTCGGGCGATGTCGATTTCGGCGTCACCGCGTTCACGGCGGGACTTTACAATCTCGCCGGCAAAGGCACGCTGAAGGTGATCGGCGGCATGAGCCGCGAGAAGGCCGGCTATCCCCTGATCGGTTATTTCGCCAGCAACAACGCCTATGCCGCCGGGCTGAAGACGCCGAAGGATCTCGCCGGAAAACGCATCGCGGTGACGCAGGTCGGCTCCAGCTTCCATTATTCGCTGGGGCTGCTCGCCGACAAATACGGCTTCAAGCTCGCGGACATCAAAGTGTTGCCGCTGCAGTCGCTGTCGAACGCCGCCGCGGCGTTGAAGGGCGAGACCGTCGATGCTGCATTGCTGCCGGTGTCGACCGCGCGCACGCTGATCGATTCCGATGGCGCCAAACTGCTCGGCTGGGTCGGCGACGAGACGCCCTGGCAGCTCGGCGCGGTGTTCGCTTCGCCGAAGGCGCTGACCAACAACGCGCTGGTGACGAAATTGCTGGGCGCGCTGGTCCGCGCCGACCGCGAATATCATGACGTGATCCTGGCGTCCGTGAAGGACGGCAAGGCCGCGATCAACGACAAGACAAAACCGCTGCTGGAGATCATCGCCAAATACACCATCCTGCCGGTCGAGCAGGTGGTCGGCAATTGCGCCTATATCGATCCCGACGGCAAACTCGACGTCAAGAACGTCGCCAACCAGATCAGCTGGTTGCAGGAACAGGGTTTCGTCGACAAGGGATTCGGCGTGGATGCGATCATCGCCAAGGAATATGTGAAGGCGGATTGACGGGCACCTTCGTCATGGCCGGCCTTGACCCGACCGTCCACGTCTTCCTTGCAGCTGTACCGATAAGACGTGGATGCGCGGGACAAGCCCGGGCATGACGGCGAAAACCAACTTCGGGATATAAGGACTACATGGACCTGATCGCCGACCATATCAGCCACCGCTTCGGTACGCTGGACGTGCTCGACAACGTCTCGTTCACGGTGCGCGCGGGTGAGGTGGTGGCGATCGTCGGGCCGTCCGGTTGCGGCAAGAGCACGCTGCTGTCGATATTGGGGGGATTGCTGCGGCCGAGCGAGGGCCAGGCCGAACTGCGCGGCGCGCCGCCGGCGGGCAGCCTCAACCCGCTGACCTTTGTATTCCAGGATTTTGCGCTGCTGCCCTGGTGCACGGTGGAAGCCAATGTGGAGTTTCCGCTGGTACACACGGCGCTCGGGAAAAGCGAGCGCCGCGCCGTGGTCGACGACGCGCTGCGCCGCACGGGGCTCACCGACTTTCGCGGCGCCTACCCGAAGCAATTGTCCGGCGGCATGCGCCAGCGTGTCGGCATTGCGCGGGCGCTCGCGGTGCGGCCGGCGATCCTGCTGATGGACGAGCCACTGTCGGCGCTGGATGCGCAGACCCGCGAATTGCTGATGGAGGATTTTATCCGTTTGCTCGCCGACGGTTCGATGGGCGCGGTTTACGTGACGCATAATCTCGAGGAAGCCGTGCGGCTCGCCGACCGCATCGTGGTGCTGTCGCGCCGCCCCGGCCGCGTCCGCGAGGTCGTGTCCATCCCGATGACGCGCGACGAGCGCGGCGACATCAATGCCCGCGGAAAACTGCTCGCGATACAGAATGATCTGTGGTCGCTGATCCGTGAGGAGGCGATCGACGCCGAGCGCGAGGTCCAGCATGCTTGACCGCGCGCCGCAGGAGACGCAGGACGAGACCAGGCCGCGGCCGGTGGCGTTTCGCGGCGCGGGCTTTACGCCAAGCGCGGGACGTTATTCGGGCTGGATCGCGCTCGCGCTGGTGATCGCGTTCTGGCAACTCGCCGGCAGCGCCGGCTGGGTCAATGCGCTGTTCCTGCCGCCGCCCTCGGCCATCGTTGCCGCGATCTACAAGCTCGCGCTATCGGGCGCGCTCTGGCAACATCTGTCCTGGTCGGTGATGCGGATCGGATCGGGCTGGATCCTCGGTACCATCGCCGGCGTCATCGTCGGATTTGGAATCGGGCTGTCGACGCTGGCGCGGGGCGTCGGCATCACCTTCATCTCGGCGCTGTTTCCGATTCCGAAGATCGCGCTGCTGCCGCTGCTGATCCTGTGGCTTGGGATCGGCGAGGAGCCGAAGATCGCAACCATCGCGCTCGGCGTGTTCTTCTCCACCGCGATCTCGGTCTATAGCGGCGTCGATGCGGTGCCCCGCAATCTGATCCGGATGGCGCAGAGTTTTAATGTGCCGTTCCACCTGATCGTGCGCCGCGTGATCTGGCCGGGCGCGCTGCCCTCGATCCTCGCTGGCTTTCGTATCACGGCGTCGGTCGCGCTGCTGCTGGTGGTCAGCGCGGAAATGATCGGCGCCCAATACGGCATCGGCGCCTTCGTACTGCAGGCCGGCAATCTGATGCAGACCGATCAGCTTCTGGCCGGCGTCGTGATCCTGTCGGTGTTCGGGCTGGTGGTGGGGAAGGGGATTAATCTGCTGGAGGCGCGGCTGCTGCACTGGCGGTGAGTTTTTCAGACTCGTCATGCCCGAGCTTGACCCGGGCATCCACGTCTTGCTTACCCGCAGCGGGTAAGACGTGGATGGCCGGGTCAAGCCCGGCCATGACGGGGATAGAGCCCGGTTCTCTCACGCATTCCCGCGGTCTTCGCGGAACAAATCGAGCTTCTGCTGCACCGGACGGTCGGAGAAGCTGAACAGCACCGAGTCCACGTCGGCCTCGTGGGTGACCCACTGCCAGCTCGGCACCACGAACAGATCGCGCGCGCCCCATTCAAACGTCTGATCGCCAACCCGCGTGCGGCCCTTGCCCTCGATCGCCGCGAACACGGTGGCGTCGGTCGAACGATAGCGCGCCGTTTTAAAACCCTTCGGCAGCATCTGGATGAAGGTGCCGATGGTCGGCATCGCGAAATCGCCGGTCTCGGGATTGGAGAATTTCAGCTTCAGCCCGTGGCAGGCGTCCCACTCGTTGCGGGTCTTGGCCTGCTCCAGCGCTTCGCGGGTGTAGCTGTAGGGATAGTTGAAGATCGGCGAGGTCTTCGACTTTCGCTTCTCGTCGACGGGCAGGAGGTTGCGGCCGTAGCGGGCAAAGCTGTCGCCGGAAGGTCGCGTGATCTTCTGCTGGTCCTCGTTCGAGCCTTCGGCAAAGGACGCGTCGAAGAACTGCACCATCGGAATGTCTAGCCCGTCGAGCCAGAACATCGGCTCGGAGGTTTCGTTGGAATGATCGTGCCAGGTCATCGACGGCGTGATGACGAAATCGCCGGGCTCCATCAGCGTCTTCTCGCCGTCGACCGCGGTTGCCGCCCCCTTGCCTTCGAGCACGAAACGCAGCGCCGACTGGCTGTGGCGGTGCGCCGGGGCGACGTCGCCGGGGACCACCATCTGCACGCCGGCAAACAGCGAGGTCGTGATCTTCGACTGGCCGCGCAGGCCCGGATTTTCCAGCACCAGCACCCGCCGCTCGGCTTCCTTGGCGGTGATCAGCTTGCCGGCCTCGGTCATGTAGTCGCGGATCTGGTCGAACTTCCACAGATGCGGCCGGCAGGCGCTGCGCGGCTCCGGCGTGATCAAATCGCCCATCACGTTCCAGAGCGCGGAGAGGTTCTCGCCGTCGATCTTCTTGTAGAACGCCTCGCGTTCCGGGGTCTTCTGCACGGCTTCCATGGTCAGCCTCCCGTTATTTTTCTCAGTCCGGTTCTTGTCATCCCGCCTAATTGACAGCATACTTACAATCTGGCTAGCGTCAATGCGGGCTGCGGGCCCTAACGACAAAATCAAGGGGAGGTTCCGATGAAGCTGCATGGCTATTTTCGCAGCGCGGCGGCCTATCGGGTCAGGATCGCACTCAATCTCAAGGGACGAAGCGTCGATCATCTGCCGCAGCATCTTCGCAAGGGCGAACAATGCGCGCCGGCCTATCTCGCCATCAATCCGCAAGGTCTGGTCCCGACCCTGGAAGATGACGCCGGCACGGTGCTGACCCAATCGCTTGCCATCATCGAATGGCTGGACGAGACCTATCCGGAGCCGCCGCTACTGCCGAAGGATCCGCTGCGCCGCGCCAAGGTGCGCGCCTTTGCAATGGCGCTGGCATGCGACGTTCACCCGGTACAGAATCTCAAGGTCTTGAATCGATTGCGTGGGCTTGGTTTGCCCGAAGAGAAGGTGACGGAGTGGGCGGCCTGGGTCAACCGTGAGGGGCTGACGGCCTGCGAAGCCCTGGTTGCCGCTGAAGCTGGCCCATTCTGTTTTGGCGCGATGCCGACGATGGCGGATCTCTGCCTGGTGCCGCAACTCGGCAACGCACGGCGCTTTGGGGTGGATGTCTCGGCATTCCCCCGCCTGCTTCAGGCCGAAGCCGCGGCGAAGGAAATCAAGGCGTTCGCCGACGCCGCACCGGACAAGCAGCCCGATGCCGAGTAAGCCCGCAGCCATCACGATGGACGCCGTCTACGCGGCGCCCGGTTATTTGTTCCGCCGCATGCAGCAGATCGCGGTCGCGATCTTTGTCGAGGAATGCCGGGCGTTCGACCTGACGCCGGTGCAATATGCCGCGCTGGTTTCGATCCACACCCATCCCGGCATCGACGCGACGCGGCTCTCGGCGGTGATCGCGTTCGACCGCTCGACGCTCGGCAACGTGATCGAGCGGCTGGAATCCAAAGCCCTGGTCGAGCGCAAGCCCGCGCGAGAAGACAAGAGGGTCAAACTGCTCTATCTGACCAAGGCGGGCGCGGCCACGCTGCGCGAGATCATGCCATCAGTCGAGCGCGCGCAGGCGCGGATGCTGCAGCCGCTGAAGGCCGCCGACCGCAAGGTGTTGCTGGCGCTGATGACGCAGCTCGTCGATCTCAACAACGAGGCCTCGCGGGTGCCGCTGCGCGCCGAGGACGCGCTCGAACATTTGGGAAAGTCAGGTTGAGGGGGCGGCTTGCTTGATCACCGGTGTCGTCCCGGACAAGCGAGCATAGCGAGCGCCGATCCGGGACCCATACGCCGTGTCCTATCGATAAGAACGCTGGCCTCAAAGACCTTCCAAGGCAAGACCCGCCGCGGCGTATGGGTCGTAAGTCTTGGTGCCTCGATTAAGATGAGGCGATCGAGGCGGGCGTTGCGGGGTTTATGGGAGGTCGTT
>NZ_JAFCLS010000061.1 GCF_018131075.1 Bradyrhizobium sp. JYMT SZCCT0428
CACCGGGGAGAGCGCGTCATAAGCCGTAAAGCCATTGCGCAGGGAATGTCGGATGTTCTCCGCTGCCCTGTATGCTCATGTGCAGCATTCTTATGCACAATCGCACATGAGACCGCGGGTGCAGCGCGCATCCGGCATTCCCTGCGCCCTCTGAATTGAGAGGGCGAGAAGATTTCCTGCAAACCTCGGGCGCAATGCGCCGCGAGAATGCGAAACTATATCTGCGTCGTCCCGGCCTTGCGCCGGGACCCATAACCCCAGGGAGTAGTTTTGCGGAAGGTCTCTACTACCGAGTTTCATAGAGAGATCACGCGGTATGGGTCCTCCGATGCGCAATTGCGCATCTGCGTTCGCCGGGACGACGATTCACAGGGTGCCATATGCCCCCCAAAAACAGTCCGATCCAGCCAAAATCCTATACTTAACAAACCCGTAATGGCCCGGACCGAAACCGCCTTGATCCGACCAAAAAGCCGTTGTTGGTTGACCGCGCCGGAGCCCGGGACGCCGATTCACCTGAATTTGGCTGATGATAGCGAGAAGGATCGCAAATGCGCAGGAATCTCACCTTTCTCCTCGGCACGGTCACGGGCGCCTGTTTGACCTTTCTGGTCGCCGGACCGCAGGGGGCGCATCTGGTTGCGGCCGCCAAGGCTGCGGCCCGCACCGACGGAACCTATTCGCAGCTCAATCTGTTCGGTGACGTGTTCGAGCGCATTCGCGCCAGCTATGTCGAGAAGCCCGACGATTCCAAGCTGATGGAAGGCGCCATCAACGGCATGATCTCCTCGCTCGATCCGCATTCGCGCTACATGAATGCGAAGGGCTGGAACGACATGCAGGAGACCACGCATGGCGAGTTTGGCGGTCTCGGCATCGAGGTGACGATGGATGACGGCCTCGTCAAGGTGGTGGCGCCGATCGACGACACGCCCGCCGCCAAGGCCGGCATCATGTCGGGCGATCTGATCACGCAGATCGATGATGATGCCATTCAGGGGATGACGCTCGATCAGGCCGTCAGCAAGATGAAGGGGCCGGCCAACAGCAAGATCCGCCTGAAGATCGTTCGCAAGGGCGCCGATACGCCGGTCGAGGTCGCGATCGTACGCGAAATCATCCGCGTGCGGCCGGTGCGCTTCCGCACCGAGGGCGGCGATATCGGCTATATCAGGATTACCAGCTTCAACGAGCAGACCACCGACGGCCTGCGCAAGGCGATCGGTGAGATTACAAAGTCGATCCCGTCCGACAAGCTCGTCGGCTATGTCATCGATCTGCGCAACAATCCGGGCGGCTTGCTCGACCAGGCGGTGTCGGTGTCGAGCGCCTTCATGGGGCGCGGCGAGGTGGTTTCGACCCGTGGCCGCACGCCGGAGGAAACCCAGCGTTTCGTCGCGCGCGGCGGCGATCTGACCAAAGGCAAGCCGCTCGTCGTGCTGATCAACGGCGGATCGGCATCGGCGTCCGAGATCGTGGCCGGCGCCTTGCGCGACCACAAGCGCGCCACCATCATCGGCACGCGTTCGTTCGGCAAGGGCTCGGTGCAGACGATTATTCCGCTCGGCAAGTCCAACGGCGCGCTGGCATTGACGACCGCGCGCTATTTCACGCCGTCCGGAAAATCGATCCAGGCCCAGGGTGTCACGCCTGACATCGAGGTGCTGCAGGACGTGCCGGACGAATTGAAGAACCGTGCCGAACTGAAGGGCGAAGCGTCGATGCGCGGCCACCTGGCGGGGGACGGCGCCGAGCAGACCGGTTCGCAATCCTACGTGCCGCCGTCCGAAAAGGACGACAAGGCGCTCGGTGCCGCCTACAATCTGCTGCGCGGCGTCACCGTCAACGCCAATGCGCCGGCGGTTGCGTCGTCGAAGCGGCCGGTGCCGAACTAGCGCGTTCGCTCTAGGCGGCGGGCTTGCGCCTGCGGGAACGATCAGGGCTCGCGGCGGCAGGCATCGGCCGGTGCGCGAGCAGCAGGGGCTTGATGTCGGCGCCGGGTCGTGGCGGGCTGAACAGATAGCCCTGCATCTCCGAACAGCCGAGCGCGCGCAGCAATTCGCGCTGCTGCTCGGTCTCGACGCCTTCCGCCGTCGTCGTCATGTGGCGCGCGGCGGCGATGTTCACCACCGCCTCGACGATGCTGGCCGAGCCTTCCGGCTCGCCGATATCGGTGACGAAGCAGCGGTCGATTTTGATCTTGTCGAACGGGAAGCGCTTCAGATAGCTCAGCGAGGAATAGCCGGTCCCGAAATCGTCGAGCGCTATCCTGACGCCGATGGCGCGAAGCTGGTGCAGGATGGCAAGCGCCGCATCGTCGTCGCGGATCAGCACCGCTTCGGTGATCTCGAGCTCCAGCCGGCCCGCGGCCAGGCCCGACGCCCCAAGGGCAGCCATCACCTTCAGCGCCAGCGTGCCGCTCTTGAACTGTACCGGCGAAACGTTGACCGCAAGACGGACATCGTCGGGCCAGGTCGCGGCCTCGGCGCACGCCGTGGTCAGTACCCATTCGCCGAGCTGATTGATCAGGCCGGTCTCTTCGGCGATCGGCACGAAGTCCGCCGGCGAGATGATGCCGCGCTGCGGATGGCGCCAGCGCACCAGCGCTTCGCAGCCGGTGATCCTGCCGTCCCGCAGGTCCAGACAAGGCTGGTAATAAACCTCGAAGCCGCCATCGACGATGGCCTGTCGCAGGTCCATTTCCAGCACGCGGCGGGCGCGCACCTGGGCGTCCATTTCCGGCCGGAAGAAACGATGGGTGCGGCGGCCGGCGGCCTTGGCGGCGTACATCGCCAGATCCGCGTTTTTCAGGATCTGGTCGAGGTCGGAACCGTCCTGCGGCGCCAGCGCGATGCCGATCGAGGCGTCGGTGGTCACGTGATGGCCGAGGCATTCGTAAGGAGCGCGGATCGCATCATAGATGCGGTGGACGAGTTCGGTGACCTCGTCGGCGCCCGTCACCCCGGTCTGCACGATGGCGAATTCGTCGCCACCGAGCCTCGCCACGAAATCGGTCTCGCGCACGCAAGCACGGAGGCTGACCGCGACGGCCTTGAGCAACTCGTCGCCGATCATGTGTCCGAGCGAGTCGTTGATGCTCTTGAACTCGTCGATGTCGATATAGAGCACCGCAAGCTGCCGGTCGGCCGCGACGTGAGGCAATTCCTGCTTGAGTTGTTCGTGGAACAGCGTGCGGTTCGGCAGGTCGGTCAGCGCGTCGTAATGGGCGAGGTGGGTGATGCGTTCCTCGGCCTGGCGTTGTTCGGTAACGTCTTCATGGGTGGCCACCCATCCGCCGTCCGCCAGCGGTTCGTTGACGACCTGGACCGAACGTCCGTCGGGCGTCGTGATGATCATCGCGTTGCGCTGCCCGACGTCGCGCAGCACCCGCACGACATAGCGGTCGACGTCGCCGGTGAACGATCCGGTCTGCTTTCGATGCGCGATCACGTCGCGGAAGCTGCAGCCCGGCTTCACGATCTCGGCCGACAGGCCGTACATGTCGAGATAGCGCTGGTTGCAGATGACGAGGCGCTGCGAGGAATCGAACAGCAGCAGGCCTTGCGTCATGTTGTTGACGGCGGTGTCGAGCCGCTGTTTTTCCAGCGTCAGCCGCTGCCGCGACGCGCGGTGCTGTGCGAGAGCTTGCGCACCACCAGAAACAACAGCACGGCAATCGCCAGCACGGACAGGCCGGCCACCGCGATCAGGAGGCTGATCTGCTCGCGCCAGTCGGCGAGCGCGGCCGATGTCGTCGTCGACGCGACGATCACGATTGGAAATTTGCTCAGCGCGCGGGAGGAGATCACGCGGTCCCTGCCGTCGAGCGGACTGGTCAGGCGGGACGTCGTCTGGTCCTGGTCGAAGACCTGTTGCTGGCGGGCCGGGCCGGTCTTGAAGTTCCTGCCGATCAATTCCTGCGCGTGCGGATAACGGGCGAGCAGCGTGCCGTCGCGGTGGTGCATGGCGATCGCCGCATCGGGGCCGAGCGCCACCGTGGCAAAGGACCTCTCGAAATTGGCCGGTTCGATGCCTCGGCCGATCGCGCCGAGGAACTCGCCATTCGGGCCGGTGACCTTGCGCAGGAGCACGGTGGTCCAGGCGCCGGTGATGCGGCTGTGGACCGGCTCGATCAGCATCGCCGGCGAATCCGGGCTGGACTTGAAAGTCCTGAAGTAAGCCCGGTCCGCCACATTGACAGGCGGTGCGGGCCAGGCGGCCGACGAATTGATCAGCTGGCCGTCGGCGTCCAGAACGTTGACGCTGCCGACATAGGACAGCGCGTCCATCTTGGACTTCAGCATCAGGTGGATTTCCTCGGTGGACATCCGACGCTTGTAGTTCTCCAACGTGGCGATCCCGTTGGTGCGCATGAAGGTGATGAGGTCCTTTTGGACCACCTCGAAATCTTCGAGCTGTTGATCGAAGTGCCGCGCCAGCAGCAGCACGGTGTTTTCCAGCTCGCGCTCGCTGTTGCGCAGCGCGCGTTCGCGGAAGTTGCCGGCCATCACGGTCGCGCCGATCGCGATCGCGGCGATCAGCAGCACGCCGCCCAGGATCAGCCATCGGATCGGACCGCCGCGAAAGATGGGCTTGATCCTGAATGAGGCGGTGTTGATGGAACCCATTGAACGAGATCGCTGCCAGGAAATAATCCCGGAAGCAGTGTTGCGTACTTCCGGCCCGTCACTGTGCTACCGCGCCGAGATGGAATTGACATTAGCAAGTCTGGTTAACGAAACGTTAGCCAGGTAGCGAATGTGGCCCATGACAACCTCGGCAGGGCCTAGTTCCAAACGGGTGCGCGGGTCGGGCGGAACATGATTGCGACGATGGCGGCGGCGATGATGTTGGCGGCGACGCCGGCCAGGATCGGCAGCGTATAATCGCCCGTGAGATCGAATGCGTAGCCGGCGGTGCTGGGACCGATCAGGGTGCCGAACGCGACGCTGGTGTAGAGGATGCCGATGATGCCGCTGACATCGCGTCCGCCGAAATAATCCATCACCACGGCCGGAAGCACTGCGACCCAGGCGCCGTAGATCATGCCATAGACGAGGCGAAGCCGGCGAGCTGCCAGAAATTCGTCGAGACCAGCCAGATCGCCAGCGCGCCTGCCATGCCGATGAAGAGCAGCAGCAGGGCGGTTTGGCGGCCGATCCGGTCAGCGAGCCCGCCGAGGAAGAAGCGGCCGGCGGTAGAACCGATGCCGATGACACCGAGCAGCAGCACCGCGGAGGAGGCTGCAACGCCGTGATCCCCGGCATAGGGAACGAGGTGCACGAACGGCACGAACAGGCCGAACGAGCAGATCAGGCAGGCGGCATAAAGCGCAACGAAGTGCGGTGAGCGGATCGCTTCGCTGACCGTGGCGCCCTGCGCCTGCGCCGGGATGGCGCCGGGCAGGACCGGATCGCCGTCAGGGTTGAGACCGCGCGCGCGAGGATCGTTCTCCAGCAGCAGCGCCATCCCGCCGCCAACGATAGCGGCGATGGCGCCGAGCGCGAGGTAAGCGCCGCGCCATCCCAAGGCCTCGATCAGCAGCGTCGCCAGCGGCGGCATCACCAGCGTGCCAACCCCGATCCCGCTCACGGCAAGACCGGAGGCAAAGCCGCGCCGCCGCACGAACCACCGCTGCACCGCGCCGACCGCGGGCACATAGGCGAAGCCGATGCCAAGTCCGACACCGAGGCCGTAAGCGGCATAGACCTCGACCAGATTGCGTGCCGCACCCGCCGCGGCGAGCCCCAGGCCGATCAGCAGCATGCCTGCCAGCGCGAGGCGGCGGGAGCCGTAGCGGTCGGCGAGGGGGCCACTGACGATGCCCAGGGCAAAATAGAGAAAGCCCGCGAGCGAAAACACCAGCGAGACCGAGCCGCGCGAGGCGCCGAAATCGCGCTGCAGCGACTCCAGAAACGCGCTGAACGTATAGGCGCAGCCGAAACCGACAAAGGTCACCGCGAATGCGGCGGCCACGACGAACCAGCCGTAGAAAATCCCCGTACGGGACCAGGTTGCCTCGTGGCTCATGGCGGGCTCCTCTCGAAACGGTTGGGTATAACACCGGTATACTGATTATACTGGTGTCCCTTGCTGTCAACCGGTAAATATGTTTTACTGGTGTCGATGTCGCGGGAATCAAAAAAGTTCGGCGTTCCGGACGAACTGGCCAATCTCTATGATTTCGCCAATACGCTCGATGTCAGGCACTTCACGCATCACGGCGTGCCGCATCCGCAAGGCGATGAATTGACCAGCGCGCGGGAGCTTTCGAGCTGGATGTCGCAGCGCGGGCTGGCGCCCACCAGCGCGAAGATCACGACGGCGATGTTTACGACCGCGATCGAACTACGGACGTTGGTGCGCGACTATCTGCAGTGCGATCCGCTGGAGCGGCGCGGAAACAGGGATGCAGTCCGCGCGCTGAGCAAAGCGCTGAAATATTTTCCGCTGGTCGTGGCCGCAGGGGATGACGGCATGGTGCTGCGGGGGGCGCGCGAAGAAGCGCTCGCAGGACTGTCGCCGATTGTCGCAGAACTCTATGACGGCTCGAGAAATGGAACTCTTGACCGGCTGAAAATGTGCGCGTCTGACGAATGCCGCCGAGTGTTTTTCGATCGCTCGAAACCATCGACGCGGCGCTGGTGCATGTCGTCGCTATGCGGGAACCGGATGAAGACACGCAGCTATCGCAAGCGACAACGCAACGCCGGATAAATCACTGTGACCCGTGACTCAGTCACGACCGACTGAACGGTGTTTCCTCGCCGATTGCGATCAGGTCCCGGCGCGGTAATGTCCGGACTTGCCGCCCTTTTTCTCGACCAGGTGAATGCCTTCGATCCGCACACCGCGCTCGACTGCCTTGATCATGTCGTAGATCGTCAGGCATGCGACCGACACCGCCGTCAGCGCTTCCATCTCGACGCCGGTCGGCCCGGTGACCTTCACGGTGGCGCGGACGATGCAGCCGGGCAATTTCTTGTCGGGCGTAATGTCGAGCGTGACCTTCGATAGCGCCAGCGGATGGCACAGCGGGATCAGATCCGACGTACGCTTGGCCGCCATGATGCCGGCAATGCGGGCGGTGCCCAGCACGTCGCCCTTTTTGGCGTTGCCGGAGACGATCAGTTCGAGCGTCGCCTTGCTCATGACCACGCGGCCTTCGGCCACGGCTGTGCGTTCGGTGGCGGGTTTGGCCGACACGTCGACCATCCGCGCTTCGCCCGATGCATCGATGTGGGTGAGGGCGCCGCCTTTGGAAGCCTTCCGCGCCATCGCCTAGCGCGTCCCGGTGGCGCGCGGCACGTCGGTACGGGCCAGCAATGCCCGCGTTGCCGCAGTGACGTCGGCCTGGCGCATCAGGCTTTCGCCGACCAGGAAGGTCGCCATGCCGACGCGCGCGAGGCGCGCCAGGTCTGCCGGCGTAAAGATGCCGCTTTCACCGACCATCAGGCGATCCCCGGGGATCAGCGGCGCGAGCGCCTCGCTGGTCACCAGCGTGGTCTCGAAGCTGCGCAAATTGCGGTTATTGACGCCGATCATCGGCGAGCGAAGCTTTAGCGCGCGATCGAGCTCAGCGCGGTCGTGGATTTCGATCAGCACGTCCATGCCATGCGCGATGGCGGCATCTTCCAGATCTCTGGCCGTGCCGTCGTCAAGTGCGGCCATGATGATCAGGATGCAGTCGGCGCCATGGGCGCGGGCCTCGACCACCTGATAGGTGTCGAACAGGAAATCCTTGCGCAGCACCGGCAAATTGGTCGCCGCACGCGCCGCGACCATGAAATCGAGGTGGCCCTGGAACGACGGCGTATCGGTCAGGATCGACAGACACGCCGCCCCACCGGCTTCATAGGCTTTCGCCAATGCCGGCGGATCGAAATCGGCACGGATCAGCCCCTTGGAGGGCGAAGCCTTTTTCACTTCGGCGATCAGCGCATAGTCACCGCGATCAAGCTTTTCACGGATCGCGCGCAAGAAGCCGCGCGGCGGCGGCGCGGTTTTGGCCAGTGCTTCCAGGCTTGCCAGCGGATGCGTCCGCTTGGCGGCGGCGATCTCCTCGCGCTTGTAAGTCTCGATCTTGCTCAGGATGTCGGACATGTCAGGCGCTCCCGCGGTCAGCCGTTGGACACCGCGATCAAATGCTTGAGTTTTGCAGCGGCGGCACCGCCGTCGAGCGACTTGGTGCCCAGCGCGACGCCTTCCTTCAAATCCCTGGCGCGGCCGGCGACGATCAGCGCCGCCGCGGCGTTCAGGAGAGCAACGTTACGATACGCACTCGGCTTGCCGTCGAGCACGCTTTGCAGCGCCACTGCGTTGGCGTCGGCATCGCCGCCCTTCAACGCTTCGCCGCCGACGCGGGCGAGGCCGGCCTCTTCCGGCGTCACCTCGAAGGTGCGGATATTGCCGTTCTCGAGGCTCGCGACAAAGCTCGGGCCGGTGAGGGTGATTTCGTCGAGACCGTCGGAGCCGTGCACCACCCAGACCGACTCGGAGCCGAGGTTCTTCAGCACCTGCGCCAGCGGCTGCACCCAGTGCCTCGAGAATACGCCGACCATTTGCCGCTTGACGCCGGCCGGGTTGGACAGCGGTCCGAGCAGGTTGAAGATCGTACGCGTGGCGAGTTCGACCCGCGTCGGGCCGACGTTCTTCATGGCCGGATGGTGGGCGGGCGCGAACATGAATCCGATGCCGGCTTCCTGTACGCAACGGCCGACCTGGGCGGGTGAAAGGTCGATCCTGACACCGAGCGAGGCCAATACGTCGGCCGCCCCGGAGCGCGAAGACAGCGCGCGGTTGCCGTGTTTTGCGACGGGCACGCCGGCGCCCGCGACAATGAAGGAGGCGCAGGTCGACACGTTCACCGACCCGGAACCGTCGCCGCCGGTGCCGACCACGTCGACGGCCTCAGCCGGCGCCTTGACCCGCAGCATCTTGCCGCGCATCGCCGACACCGCGCCGGTGATCTCGTCGACCGTCTCGCCGCGCACCCGCAGCGCCATCAATAGTCCGCCCATCTGCGAAGGCGTCGCCTCGCCGGACATCATGCTGTCGAAGGCGGAGGCGGCCTCCTCACGCGACAGCGTCGCACCGGTGGCGACTTTTCCGATGATAGATTTGAGGTCGTCCATCGCGTTGCTTTCAGGATTGGGACGTCTTTATCTCTTGAGCATGACCTTCGAGCAAACGCTACGCGCTTGTCGAGGGAAAACCGGTGCCCACGTCCCGGATCATGCTCAGTTGCTGTTCGCGCCCGTCACCTGTGCGAAGGCCGCCTGGTTGATGGTCGTGCCGATCTCTGACTCGATCTTCGTGACGTACTGCGCAACCTGTTCGTCGGTGAGGCCCCGCAGCAATGTCTCCTTCAGTTTCTTGACCTCGTCGGCAGCGACGTTGACCGAGGGCATGCTGACATCGGTGACGCGGTACACGATCCACTCGCTGCCCCCGGCGCCGGCGGTTTGTCCGGCGCCATCCTTGGCGGTGCGAAACGCCGCGGTGATGAGGCTCGAGGGCACGCCGGATGGAGCGGCGTCGCGCCGGAAGCCGGTTGCGGTTTCGACCTTCGAGCCGATCGACGCGGCCTCTTCGGCCAAGGTGCCGCCACGCTCGAGCTTGCCGACCATCTCGGTCGCCTTCGCGCGCAGCTTGCTCGAGATCTGGTCTTCGCGCCACTTGGCTTCGACCTGGGCGCGGACCTCGTCGAGATTGCGTTCACGCGACGGTGTAACGCCGAGTACGTCGTACCAGACATAGCCGCCGGCAAACTGGATCGGATCGTTGTCGACGCCGACATTGCTTGCGAAGGCTTGCGAGACCACGTCGAGACCACGCGGAATATTGCCGACCGGCTGGCCGTCAGGGCCGCGGCCGGAGCGGTCGACGGCCTCGATGGTGACTGCGGTCAGTCCGAGCTTCTGCGCGGCTTCCACCACGCTGGCGCCGCCGCCACGCTCGTCTTCCATCTTGTTGTGGAGTTCGGCGACCTTGCCGCGCGCCCGCTCGGTCCCGATTTCCTTTTTTATCTGCGCCGCGACGCTTTCATAGGAAGGCGTCGTAGCCGGTTCGATCTTGCCGACCTTGACCAGCGCCACGACGAACTGGCCTTTGATCGGCTGGCTCACCTCGCCGGAGGACAGCGCGAACGCCGCGTCGGCGATGGCCGGATCGATGATGGCGGATTTTGCCGTCATGCCGAGGTCAACAAGATTGGCGTTGTGTTCCTTGGCGACGTCGTCGAACGACATTCCGGATGTGATGCGGCTGCGCGCGGTGAGGGCTTCCTCGGCGTTTTGAAACACCATCTGCTGCACTTCGCGCTTCTCGGGCGTACCGATCCGGTTACGGCTCTGCTCGAATACCTTCTTCGCATCCTCGTCGGAGACTTCGGACCATTTGCCGAGTTCCTCGGGGCTGACCACGATGAACGACAGTTTGCGAAATTCGGGTGCGCGGAACTGGGTCTTGTGGTCTTCGAAATAGGCGGCGAGCGTCTCGGGCGAGGGTGTGTCGATGGTGCCGGCCTGCGCAGCGTCGAGTTTGATGTAGTCGACCGAGCGCTGCTCGTTCTGGTACCGGGTCAAGGCATCGATCATGAGCTTCGGCGGCTCGAGCCCGGCGGTGACGGTTTCCGCGATCTGGCGCCGCAAGCCCACGCGCCGCCGCTCGGCGAGGTAGCGCTGCTCGGTGTAACCGGCCTGGCGGATAGTGGCCTGGAAGCGCGCCGGATCGAAATTGCCGCCCAATCCCTTGAAAGCGGGATCGCTGTAGATGATCCGCATGGCCTCGGCATCCGACTGGGCAAGGCCCATGCGCCGCGCCTCCTCGTCGAGGGCGGCTTCCGCGATGGTCTGCTGCAGCACCTGACGATCAAGCCCAAACAAGCGGGCCTGCTCCTGGGTCAGCGGCCGGCCGAACTGACGGCCCAATTGCTGGAGCTTGTCGGTGTAGATCTGGCGGAATTGCTCGGTCGAGATCTCGGTCTTGCCGATCGTGGCCAGCGTCGACTGCCCAAAGCCCTTGAAGATGTCGGCGATGCCCCAGACAGCAAAGCTGAGAATCAGCACGCCCATCACGACGCTCATGACGGCCTTGCCGAGCCAGTTTGATGAGGCTTTGCGTATTCCTCGAAGCATGGGTCCAACTTGTTTTGTAGGAGGGGAACCGGGTGATACCCAAGGCGGTTTCCGATTGGAATACCGCAACAGGGCGTCTACCCGAGTTGATATCGCATCATAAAGTGGCAGTCGCCGCCCCGCAACCTCGGTTCGGGCGCTCGCAACCTCGGTTGCGTGCCCGTAACCTCGCCATTTGAAGCGGTTAACGGCTCAGAGATCACTTGAAGCGGTATCTGGAACTGGTGGCGCGCCTCTGCTAGCGGATGGGGAGCCCATATTCGAGAGAAAATCGACATGCCCGACGCCATTCGGCACCTGATTGCCGGCAACTGGAAAATGAACGGCCTCAAGTCCTCGCTGGCCGAATTTGATGCGATGCGCGAAGGTGCCGCAGCGGTGGCCGCCAAGGCCGACCTGCTGGTCTGCCCGCCGGCGACGCTGATCGCGGGCTTTGCCGATAAGGCGAAGGGCTCAAAAATCGCCGTCGGCGCCCAGGATTGCCACCCGAAGGCCTCGGGCGCCCATACCGGCGACCTCTCGGCGGAAATGCTGGCCGATGCCGGCGCCAGCGCCATCATTGTGGGCCATTCCGAGCGCCGCGCCGACCATGGCGAGACCGACGCCCTGGTCCGGCAGAAAGCGGAAGCCGCCTGGCGGGCGGGGCTGACCGCCATCGTCTGTATCGGCGAAACCCAGGGCCAGCGCGACGCCGGGCAGACGCTGGATGTCTGCGGAGGCCAGCTCAAAGGCTCGCTGCCGGACGGATCGACGTCAGCCAATCTAGTGGTGGCCTATGAACCGGTCTGGGCGATCGGCACCGGGCTGACCCCGACGGCAAAAGATGTCGAGCAAGTTCATGCATTTATCCGGGGTGTTCTCACCGACCGATTTAAGGCCGAGGGCGGCAAGATCCGGATTCTCTATGGCGGTTCGGTCAAGCCATCCAATGCGGCCGAGTTGATGGCGGTAGCCAACGTCAACGGCGCACTGGTCGGCGGCGCCAGCCTGAAGGCAGCGGACTTTTTGGCGATCGCAGCGGGATGCTAGCCTTGCGCGGGGGCGTTGTTCTGCAGGCGCTTCCAGTAGAACATCGTGCCTGTCATGCCGCCGAGAGGCTTGTAAGCGTAGTCCGGAATGATCCCGGCCAACTTGAAGCCGACGCGCTCGTATAATCCGGACGCGCCTTCGTCGTCGGCGGTGTCGAGCACCAGCAGCCAGCGCCCATGCTCGATCGCCACGCGTTCGGCGGCGTACAGCAGTGCCTTGGCAACGCCGCGGCCGCGATGGCTGAGCCGCGTGATCATCTTGACGATTTCCGCCCGGTGCGGCTGGTTGAGCGCAAGGTCGAGCACCAGCGTTACCGTTCCGACCATTTGGTCGCCGTCGAAGGCGCCCAGAATGATCCGTTCTCCGCGCGCCGCCGCGGCCAGCGATTTCTCCCAGAAGGCATTTGCGACCTCCTGGTGCAGCGGATGCATGAAGCTGACCGAGCCGCCATGGGCCACCGCTTCGATCAGTATCTCGCTGAGGCTCGCGCGGATATCGGGCGACGGGCTCAAGGGTTTGATCTCGATTTCAGGCATGTCGTTCAGCCTCGTTTCCTGGCCGCACGGGCCTGCTTGATCTCTGCAATTCGCTCGACATCCTCGATCTGGAGATGTCGGCCGCGTTCGAGAATTTCCAACGTGTACTCTTCATAAGTGAGCCCGAGCCGTTCGGCCTTTTGAATGCGAAAGGCGACGATGCCGGGTGAGGGATTGTGCCACGCCCTGCGGTGCGCAGCCTTCCAGTAGAAGTAATTTCCGATTCCTCCATCACCCCATTCCGGCCGGTGCGCATCGTCGAGGGGTGGGCCGCCATTGTGGCCGGCCGCTATGTCGTTGTCAGGGAGCGCCTGTTCGATCGCGGTGTTCTTGAGGGCGACCTCCGGCATCGTTGCTAGCTCCGGGCCAGCGCCACGACATAGGTGCAGGGTGCGGCGCTCTCATTGGCGAAGGTCGTCTCCGCGGGCGGACCGAATCCGAGGCAATCGCCGGTGCCAAGAAGATACCGTTCGCCGGCCTCGATGATCACGAGTGCGCCCGCCTGTACCCAGACCACCTGACGGATATGGGCGTAGGATGAGGCCGGCAGCGTCACGCGCTGTCGAGCCGGCAATTCGACCCTGATGACTTCGAGCGGATGATCGGGGCGATTGAATACCTGCGTGCGCAGATAGCCGGTCTCTGGATCGCGCCAGGCCGGCTGTTCGCTGGCACGCGAAAGGCGCTCGCCCTGGCCCTCGGCGCGCAACATCAGGCCGGCAAGCGTGAGGTCGAAGGCGCTTGCGAGCCGGACCAGCACCACCGCGGTCGGGCTGACCTCGGCACGTTCGATCTTGCTGATGGTCGCCTTTGAGACCCCCGATCGTTCGGCGAGGTCGGCCAGCGACCAGCCGCGGCTGTCGCGCTCGAGACGCAGGCGCTGCGCCAGCCGGCTGCTCAAATCGTCCACAATAGTATCCATATGTCTACTATAATAGAAGTTTGCGGCTGTTCGCAACCTGGAAATCTCGCGACTTCGTGCGTCTTCGCAGCTTGTTGGAAAGCCTGCGGCAATTATCTCCGGTGCAGCCGTTGGGGGTGACAATGCCCCGTCCGATCGTGTAACACCGCGCAACTTCAGGAAAACCCGCAAGCTCAATAGTGCAGCCGAAGCCCGGCGCTCATTGCTTGTGACGGAAGGTTAGAAATGCAGGCCGTCGTTATTGTCGTTCACCTCATGATCGTCGCCGTGCTGATCGGCGCGGTATTGCTGCAGAAATCCGAAGGCGGCGGCCTTGGCATGGGCGGCGGCGCCGGCTTCATGTCGAGCCGCGGAACCTCCAATCTGTTGACGCGGATGACCGCGATTTTGGCGGCAGGCTTCTTTGTCACCAGCCTGTATTTGGCCTGGTCCGCAGGCCTCGATCGCAAGCCCAGCTCGATTCTCACGGGCCCGGCGACGCCGTCCCAGCCCGGAGGGGCACCGATCGCGCCGCCGACCAGCGGCGGCGTTCTGGATACGCTGAAGAAGGTCGACGAACAGCAGAGCCCGCCGGCGCCGTCGGGCCCGCAAGCACCGCGTTCGCAATAAAGCAGGGTGGCTATGCAGGACGGCGACTACCGTCCTGCATCAGAACTTCCCATCAATGCTCTGAAATCGCTTTAATTTTCACGTCACCCACAGCCCGGCAAAATGTTCGCTCTGGCGAGCGATTCGTTTTGGCGAATCGGAGCAGTGGCCTTAAAGGTTGAGTCCCATGGCGCGGTACATATTCATCACCGGCGGCGTGGTTTCTTCGCTCGGCAAAGGTCTGGCTTCAGCGGCACTCGGCGCGCTGTTGCAGGCACGCGGGTACAAGGTCCGTCTCCGCAAACTCGACCCCTATCTCAATCTCGATCCCGGAACGATGTCGCCGTATCAGCACGGTGAAGTGTTCGTGACCGACGACGGCGCCGAGACCGATCTCGATCTCGGCCATTATGAGCGCTTCACGGGGCGGCCGGCCACCAAGGCCGACAACATCACCACCGGGCGCATCTATCAGGACATCATCACCAAGGAACGCCGCGGCGATTATCTGGGGGCGACGATCCAAGTGGTGCCGCACGTCACCAACGCGATCAAGGAATTCGTCCTCTCCGGCAATGACGAATATGATTTCGTGCTGGTGGAGATCGGCGGCACCGTCGGCGACATCGAGGGGTTGCCGTTCTTTGAAGCCATCCGTCAGCTCAAGAACGAATTGCCGCGCGATCACGCGGTTTACATTCATCTGACGCTGCTGCCGTTCATCCCGAGCGCAGGCGAGCTGAAGACCAAGCCGACCCAGCATTCGGTCAAGGAGCTGCGTTCGATCGGCATCCAGCCGGACATCCTGCTGTGCCGCACCGACCGCGAGATTCCGAAGGAAGAGCGGCGCAAGCTCGGTCTGTTCTGCAACGTGCGCGAAAGCGCGGTTATCGAGGCGAGGGACGTCGACAACATCTACGCGGTGCCGCAAGCCTACCACGAGGCCGGCCTCGATGACGAAGTGCTGGCCGCGTTCGGCATCGCGCCGAAGATCCCGCCCGCGATGCAGAGTTGGAACGACATCAACGAGCGGGTGCGCAACCCCGAAGGCGCGGTCACTATCGCCATCGTCGGCAAATACACCGGCATGAAGGATGCGTATAAATCGCTGATCGAGGCGCTGTCGCATGGCGGCATCGCCAACAAGGTGAAAGTCAATCTCGACTGGATCGAGAGCGAGGTGTTCGAGCACGAGGATCCGGCTCCGTTCCTCGAACACGTCAACGGCATCCTGGTGCCCGGCGGGTTTGGTCAGCGCGGCGCCGAAGGCAAGATCCGCGCGGCGCAATTCGCGCGGGTTCGCGACGTGCCGTATTTCGGCATCTGCTTCGGCATGCAGATGGCCGTGATCGAAGCCGCGCGAAATCTGGTCGGCATCGAGGACGCAAATTCCACCGAGTTCGGTCCGACCAAGGAGCCGCTGGTCGGCCTGATGACGGAATGGCTGCGCGGCAACGAACTCGAGAAGCGCACGAAGTCCGGCGATCTCGGCGGCACCATGCGGCTGGGCGCCTATCCGGCGGCGCTCACGCGCGGCAGCCGGGTATCCGAAGTCTATGGCGGCGCCACCGAGATTTCGGAACGCCACCGCCACCGCTACGAGGTCAACACCGCCTACAAGGACCGCCTCGAACAGCACGGCCTGCGCTTCTCGGGCCTGTCGCCCGACGGCGTGCTGCCGGAGATCGTCGAATATGAGGACCATCCCTGGTTCATCGGCGTGCAATTCCACCCCGAACTCAAATCGCGCCCGTTCGAGCCGCATCCCCTGTTCGCGTCGTTCATTCAGGCGGCGGTGGTGCAGTCGCGGCTGGTGTAGTGGCGGACGGCCTTTGACGAACGCGCCAATTGTTGCGACAAACCGCTTCCGTTACCTGCAAGAACAACAATCAGGGGAGTGAAGCCGATGATTATGGAAATGCGTGTCTATCGCTGTCTGCCGGGCCGTCTGCCGGCGCTGATGAAGCGCTTCGATACGCTGACGCTGAAATTGTGGGACAAGCACGGCATCAAGCAGGCCGGTTTCTACACCACGCTGATCGGGACCTCGAACCAGGAACTGACCTATTTCGTCGCCTGGGATTCGCTCGCCGACCGCGAAAAGAAATGGACGGCCTTTCAGTCCGACCCCGATTGGATCGCCGGCCGCGCCAAGAGCGAAGAGGACGGCCAGATCATCGACAACATCGTCAGCCAGTTGCTGGTGCCGACGGCATTCTCCTCGGTGAAGTAACCGGGCGTGCAACCCTGATATTCCGGGGTTAAACAGGGTTGATCCTGATGGCGCGGACCGGCATGGTCCGCGCTGAACGAAGGAAATACCCTTGAGCGCGAACATCTCTGCAGCACCGGTGGTGACGGCTGGTTCGGTCCAATTCGGCAACCACTTGCCGATTTCGATCATCGCCGGCCCGTGCCAGCTCGAAAGCCGCAGCCACGCGCTCGAGGTGGCGTCGGCGCTGAAGGAGATCGCGAGCCGCCTTAAAATCGGGCTCGTCTACAAGACCTCGTTCGACAAGGCCAACCGCACCAGCGCCTCGGCCGCGCGCGGCATCGGGCTTGCGCAGGCGTTGCCGATCTTCGCCGAGATACGTTCCTCGCTCGGACTGCCCGTGCTGACAGACGTGCATGAGGCCTCGCAATGCGCCGAGGTGGCGCAGGCGGTGGACGTGCTGCAGATCCCGGCCTTCCTGTGCCGGCAGACCGACCTGCTGACGGCGGCGGCGGCGACCGGCAAAATCGTCAACGTCAAGAAGGGGCAGTTTCTGGCGCCGTGGGACATGGCCAACGTCGTCAGCAAGATCACATCAGGCGGCAATCCGAACGTGCTGGTCACCGAACGTGGCGCATCCTTTGGCTACAACACGCTGGTGTCGGATATGCGCGCGCTGCCGATCATGGCGCGCACGACAGGCGCGCCCGTGATTTTCGACGCTACCCATTCGGTGCAGCAGCCGGGCGGGAAGGGCACTTCATCAGGCGGCGAGCGCGAATTCGTGCCGGTGCTGGCCCGCGCGGCGGTCGCGGTCGGTGTTGCCGGCGTGTTCATCGAAACCCATCCCGACCCTGATAACGCGCCGTCGGACGGACCCAACATGGTGCCGCTGCGCGAGTTCGAAGCGCTGGTAAAAACCCTGATGGAGTTTGACGCGCTGTCCAAGCGCGGAGCGCGCCAGTGAGGCTGATATCACGGTGACCGCATCCAGCCGCCTGCCGCCGGCGCTCAACATCATTACGCTCGCGACCTTTTCGGCAAGCCTGTCCGCCCGTGCACTCGATCCGGTGTTGCCGCACGTCGCCGAGGATTTCTCCATCAGCATCGCCACGGCGGCCGGTTTCGCCGCCGTCTTTGCCTTTGCCTTTGCCATCATCCAGCCCGTGCTCGGTGCGGTCGCCGACATCTTCGGCAAGGCGCGCCTGATGATCGTGTGCCTGATGCTATTGGGCATCGCCAACATTCTCGGCGCGGTGGCGACATCGTTTCCGCTGTTGTTTGCAAGCCGCATCCTTGCCGGTATCGGCTCGGGCGGCGTGTTTCCGATTGCGCTCGGGCTCACCAGCGATCTCGTCGGGTCCGAGAAACGCCAGATCGCGATGGGGCGCACGCTGGCCGGCGCCATGACCGGCAATCTGCTGGGTGCTTCGGTGTCCGGCCTGATCGGCGACTTTCTCGGCTGGCGCGGCGTGCTCGCCGTTCTCGGCCTGATCGTGGTGGTGGCCTCGGTCGTGGTGGCAATCGCCTTTCGCGGCGCGGCGTTGACGCGTCCGCCGCGGACCAGCCTGTCGGCGCTCAAGCAAGGCTATCGCACGATTTTCACCAACCCGAATGCGCGCATCTGCTACTCGGCCGTCTTCATCGAAGGCTGCTGCGTGCTCGGGCTGTTTCCCTTCATTGCCGCGTTCCTGTTCGAGCTCGGCGAAACTTCGCTATCGATCGCGGGCATCGTGATCGCGGGATTTGCGGTCGGCGGTCTTTTCTACACCATGACGGTGTCGCGCTTCCTGCCGCGGATTGGCGTCAGCGGCATGATGATGACGGGTGCCGCCATGGTCGGCGTGCAACTCATCGGTGTCGCGATGGGACCGCAGTGGAAGCTGCAAACACTCAGCCTGATTTTCATGGGCTGGGGCTTCTACATGATCCACGGCAGCCTGCAGGTATTCGCCAGCGAATTGTCCGTGGAAGCGCGCGCGACCGCGTTGTCGCTGCATGCGTTCTTTTTCTTCATGGGCCAGACCATCGGCCCCATCGCCTACGGTTTCGGCATCCAGCATGCCGGCAAGGTCCCGACCTTGCTCACGGCCGCGGCCATCATGGTCGCGCTCGGAATTGTCTGCGCGCGATTGCTGAAGCAGACCCGGCCGGCGGATGCGCGGCCGGGCTAGCTTCGGATCGGGCCCTCGCTATTCCATCTTGATTCCGGCGTCGGTGATCACCTTGGGCCAGCGCGCGATCTCTTCAGTAACGAAGCCACGGAATTCCTCCGGGGTGCTGCCCATCGGCACGATGCCCTGTTCGATCAGTTTTGCCTGCAATGCGGGGTCGGCCAGCGCCTTCTTGGCCTCGGCGGAGACGCGGTCGACGATCTCCTTTGGCGTGCCCGCCGGGGCGATGATTCCGGCCCAGGTGCCGGACACGAAATCCGGCACGCCCTGTTCCGCCATCGTGGGCACGTCGGGCGCCGCCGGAATGCGCTCTTTCGCGGTGACGACGATCGCCTTGGCGTTCCCGGAGCGCACCTGCGGCATCAGCGGACCAACGATGTCGAACATCACGTTGATCTGCCCGCCGACGGTATCCTGCAAGGCGCCGGCGGTGCCCTTGTAGGGAATGTGCTGCATTTTGATGCCGGTGCGGCTCATGAACATCTCCATGGTGAGATGTGCGGCAGCGCCGATGCCGCTCGACGCAAAATTGAGCTCGCCCGGCTTGGCCTTGGCGAGCGCGATCAGCTCTTTCAAACTGTTCGCCGGCACGGAAGGGTGCGCGATCATGATCAGCGGTGCGACGCTCATCAGCGAGACGTAACTGAAGTCCTTCAGCGTGTCGTAGGGCAGCTTTGGATTGAGCGTGGCGTTTGCCGCATGCGCCGCGATCACGGTGCCGAACGTGTAGCCGTCGGGCGCGGCCTTGGCGACGACGTCGGTGCCGATGATGGCGTTGGCGCCTGGCTTGTTCTCGAAGACGATGGGCTGGCCGAGCGCCTCGGAGATTTTTTGCCCGACTAGGCGGGCCATCAGGTCGGTGTAGCCGCCCGGCGTGTAGGGGACGACCATGCGGATCGACCGGTTCGGCCAGCCTTGTGCCCCAGCGCCGCCTGCGCAGCTCAGCAGAAGCGCGAACGCTGCAAGAGCGCGGAATGGATATTTCATGATGTCGTTTCCTCAACAGCGCCAGCGTCTGAGATGCGCGGCGCTTCCTGCGGGCAGGCTACATCATCTGGATGCGAGTGAGATAGGCGTCGAGGCAACGTCTCTTGTTGCACAAGGTGCATGGCTTGCTGTCTGACCTGAGTGCGCAATGCACGCTGGAGTGCACGTGCGACGGCTCAGAATCAATTGGTTCACGCCCTGGCTGTGCCGCCTCGCGCTAATTTCCCATCGCTTGCGCCAACAAGGCCTGCGCCTGCCTGGTGGCTTCGGCAAATGACGGTTGCTGCGGTGCGCGCTCGGTAAAGCATTTCTTGTAGGCGTCTTCGCCCTTTTGCCTGAGATCGCCGAGCTTGTCGTAGGCCTTCCTGTCGATCCGCCTGGACTGCAGATCGTCAGCAGCCTTGTCGGCCTTCTTGTCGTAATCCGCCTTGATCGCAAGGCAGGCCGGGACGTCCACCTTGGGCTTGATCGATCCATAGGCGACATAGACCTTGCCGTTGGCCAGCGCTGAAACGAACACTTCGTCTGCGGCCTCGGGGACGGCGTCCTGGGTTCGCCCGCCCAGCATCGCAAAGGCGAAGCTGGCGGAGGCGGGTTTGGCGATCGGCAATTCGTTGAAGTTCACGACCGCCGCATCCGTCGAGATCGCCTGGGTGTAGAAGCTTTCGTCCTTGAGGGCGGTGCCGATCTGTTGCGGCACGTTCTTGAGTTTCTTGCCCCACCAGTCCTTGTGCGCGCGAAGCCAGCGCTCGAACATCGGCTGCGTCGTCACGATGATATGAGACTTCGGCTCGACATATTGGCCGTCGCGGCCGTTCTGGCCGGCCTTCTCGCCGTTCTCGCCCAATTCGGAGTCGAAGCGCACACCGTCGAGCAGGCCAAAGCCCATATCGCCCTTGGATAAAGCATCGAGATTAAGCTTGGCCGTTCCAAATCCCTTGCGAGCGGATTCGGCGACGATCGGCGCGAGCTTCGCCAAGAGATCAGCGCGCAGCGATTCCGTCAGCTTGAAGGCCTCGTCGTCCTTCTTGTCCGCGTACATTTTCGTGATTTTCGCGATCGCGGCGTCGCGGGCCGCGATGTACCGGTCCTCTGGTGAGGCTGGCGCGGCGTTGGCGCTTGCAAGGTTCGCGAGGACGCACGAAGCGGCGACAAGTCGGATGATGGCGGCGAATGGGCTTTGCATGGGCGGTTGTCGGGATAATCAGCCGTTAGGTTCAACCGCGGCCGCGATAGGGCGCGACCCCCTGGTCGGGGACCCATACGCCCTTGGGCAGCTTGCCGGTTTGCCAGAACACATCGATCGGGATGCCGCCGCGCGGATGCCAGTAGCCGCCGATGCGCAACCATTTAGGCTTGATCTCGGTCGCGATCCGCTTGCCGATCGAAACCGTGCAATCCTCATGGAACGCGCCGTGATTGCGAAAGCTCGCGACATAGAGTTTTAGCGACTTGGACTCCAACAGCCATTGGCCCGGCACGTAATCGATCATCAGATGGGCGAAATCCGGCTGTCCGGTGACCGGGCAGAGCGAGGTGAATTCGGGCGCCGTGAACCGCACCAGATAATTGGTATCCTTTTGCGGATTGGGCACGCAGTCCAGCGTCGCCTTTTCGGGACTGTCGGGCCATTCCACGGCGCGGCCGAGCTGCAATGATTTTTTGGCCATCATGATCGTCCTGTTGCGACCGCTGACATGGACGCATCAGGCTTGGCCGTCAACCGTCAGCGCGACGCGGGATCTGAGAGAAAGCGCACCAGTGCCGTTCGCTCCGCCGCATCTTCGATCCCGCGCATCGACATCCACAGCCCCGGAAACATCTCAGCGGGATCGGCCAGGAAGCTTTCCAGACGCGGCATATCCCAGCGCAAACCATCATCGCGCGCCTTGCCCAGCACCGGTGAGTAGTCGAACGCCGGATCGCCGGCGACAACACGCCCAGCCACGCCGGCCAGATTGGGACCGGGCAGGCCGCGCTCAGTGGGATCAAGGCTGTGGCAGGCCCGGCATGGCGCGAACAGCCGCGCGCCGTTTTCGTCTGCCGAAGCGGGGGCAGCAGCCAGCATCGGCAGCAGCAACAGGAACGCGAAGCATTTCACGCAGGCGCGACCGTCTGGATCACGACCAGGCGGTTGGTGCCGGACTCGCCGCCCCAGGTCTCGCCAGGCTTGCCGTCGAGCTGCCGCACATTCGCGCCAGCCTTGTCGCTCGGGAACGCGTTGAACTTCTCGGTCACGGGATCGAAGCGCACGATCGCGTTGGCGCCGAAATCGGTGAGCCACACCTTGTCCTTGTCGTCGACATACACCGCATAGGTGCGCGGATTGTCGCCGGGCAGCTTCCATGCCTTCCAGGAGCCATCAGAAGGATCGTGCATCGACACGTTGCCGCTGTTCCATTCGCTGACCCAGATCCGGCCCTTCGAATCCGACCACACCCGGCGTGCGCCCTGGTTCGGCGTCGGCGGGTCCACCACGGTGGCATTGCCGGTCGCGGGATCGATTTTCGCGATGTGATTGCCGGCGAGCGAGGCGTACCAGATGTCACCCTTCGGCGTGATCGTCATGCCATAGGTGCCGCGGCCGCGCGGCGACTTGAAAACCGTCATGTCGCCCGATTTCGGGTCGAGCCTGCCATAGATGCCGGATTGGCCGGTGAACCAGTAGATGCCGTTTTTATCGAACACGGCGGTGTTGAGGTTGGCATAGGCTTCGTTCTCGGGCAGACGAAACAGCGTCACCTTGTGATCACCGGGGTCGACGCGGGCGATCGCATTCTGCCCGCCTTCGGTGACCCAGGGCGCGCCATCGGGGCCGATGATGACGCCATGGGGAGCGGCGCCCTTGCCGAGGTCGACCAGCTTGTATGACCCATCGCGCGGATCGAGCCGCCCCAGCGTGCCGTTGCGCTGGCCGCAAAACCACATCGTGCCATCGGGCGCCGGCGTGACGTCGCGCGAGCCCCATGCCTGCGGCGACCGGATAATATTTGACCCGGAACGGGCTCTCCTGGGCATCCGCAACGCGCGCAAGCGCAGGCGTGGCTAAAATTCCGGCAGCAGAAGTTTTGAGAAACTGGCGGCGATTCATTGCGTTACCCCGGTTCTTGAACGAGAAGGTTTGGGCGCGAAGATCAACCTCGAAACAGCATAGTCCTACCACATCCGCCCGTCAGGCGAAGCCGGAAGAGCGTTTTCCAGCGAAGTGGACGCCGGTTCGTGTGAAGAAAACGCGTCAAATCAAGAGACTAGGCTCCGTTCCGATTCAATCGGAACGGAGCCGGCTCTAAGCGTTCACATTTGCTTGCGCGCCGTGTAAGACGCGCTCAATTCCAGCCCCTAAACCATGCAGGGAAGTGCAAGACATGACCGCCATTATTGACATCATCGGCCGCGAAATCCTCGATAGCCGTGGCAATCCCACCGTTGAAGTCGATGTGGTGCTGGAAGACGGCTCGATCGGCCGCGCCGCGGTGCCCTCTGGCGCCTCCACCGGCGCCCATGAGGCGGTGGAACTGCGGGACGGCGACAAAAAGCGCTATCTCGGCAAGGGCGTACAGAAGGCGGTCGAGGCCATCAACGGCGAAATCTTCGAGGCGCTTGCCGACCGTCCGGTCGAGGAACAGGTCCAGATCGACCAGGTCATGATTGATCTCGACGGCACGCCCAACAAGAGCCGGTTAGGGGCCAACGCCATCCTCGGCGTTTCCCTGGCGTGCGCCAAGGCGGCCGCGGAATCCTTCGACATGCCGCTCTATCGCTATGTCGGCGGCACCTCGGCGCGCACTCTGCCGGTGCCGATGATGAACATCATCAATGGCGGCGTGCACGCCGACAACCCGATCGACTTCCAGGAGTTCATGATCCTCCCGGTGGGAGCGGCGAGTTTCGCCGAGGCGCTGCGCTGCGGCGCTGAAATCTTCCATACCCTGAAGGGCGAGCTGAAGAAGGCCGGCCACAACACCAATGTCGGCGACGAGGGCGGTTTCGCGCCCAACCTGCCGTCGGCGGATGCCGCGCTCGAATTCGTCGTCAGCGCGATCGGCAAGGCCGGCTACAGCGCGGGCAGCGACGTCATGCTCGGCCTCGATTGCGCCGCGACCGAGTTCTTCAAGGACGGCAATTACGTCTATGGCGGCGAGAACAAGACCCGTTCGCGTTCCGAGCAGGCGAAATATCTCGCCGATCTCGTCGCGCGCTATCCGATCGTCACGATCGAGGATGGCATGTCGGAAGACGACATGGATGGCTGGAAGGAATTGACCGACCTCGTCGGCAAGAAGTGCCAGCTGGTCGGCGACGATCTGTTCGTCACCAACGTCACAAGGCTCGCCGACGGCATCAAGAACGGCCGCGCCAATTCGATCCTGATCAAGGTCAACCAGATCGGCACGCTGACCGAGACGCTTTCCGCCGTCGAACTGGCTCACAAATACGGCTACACCTCTGTCATGTCGCACCGTTCGGGCGAGACCGAGGATTCGACCATCGCCGACCTCGCGGTCGCCACCAATTGCGGCCAGATCAAAACCGGCTCATTGGCGCGCTCCGACCGCACCGCCAAGTACAATCAATTGCTGCGCATCGAGCAGCAATTGGGCGCGCAGGCGAAATACGCGGGGCGGGCGGCGCTGAAGGCGCTGGCGTAAAGCTAGCGCGCTGCAGCAAGCCGGCTGGCCGGCTTGCTGCTCGGCGGTTTCGCGGCGACGTGGCGCTTCGCCGTGCCGGACTTGGCCTGAACGACCTGTTTCTGCCGCTTCTTCACATTGGCAGCCGCTACCTTCGTTCCGCCGCGGCGGGACGCATATTCCGGGCCGTCGATCGGGCCGACATGCGGTGGATCGAAGGCGAGATACGGCCGGCCGATCCCGTACTGCTTTCCGTTCGCATCGACCCATTTCCACAGCGCTTCGGTCGAAGCCCATCGCTGCGCGCGATTGGCGCCGTTGACGCTCACGATATCGGCCGCAAGCCCGCGGCCATAGCCGCCGCGCAGGCTGCCGCCGTGAAACGACCGGTTGGCCGCCGCCTTCAGGCCGCTTGCGATCGATTGGCGGTAGTCGTCGCGGAAGGCGCTGGTGATGCCGGGTCTCAGTCCGGCGGCCTCGGCGGCGTAAAGCGTATGAAACAGCTTCACCTTGAAGCTGCGATCCATGCCGCCGATCACGTAGTCCATCATCGGCATGCCGACTCGTTCAGCCGCCTTCGGATCCTTCCAGGTGAAATCGTTGTCGACGAGCTTGGTAAAGCTTCTGGTGACCGTCACCAGTTTGCCCTTCCTCTTGATCGTCACTTTCCTGAGCTCACGCTCCTTGGTGGTGTCCTCCTTGGGCGTCCGCTGGTAAAGCGCCCACAGAAATTGGTCGATGCAGGCTTCGGCCAGCTGGCATTCGCCGACAAGCTCGACGCGGCCGGGCGTCGTTGCGGCGGCGGCCATGCCTGCGGTTGGCGCTGGGATGGTCGGGATTTCCGGCGGCAGAATTTCCGCTGGATCGCTCAGCGCGGCCACGACGATGGTTGGCTGCTTGTCCGGGGCGGCTGTGGCGGCGACGGCCACCTCCGGATTGGACGTGCTAGCGGCTGGCGCCTGGACGGTCGGGACTACCGGCGGCAGAATTTCCGCCGGATCGCTCAGCGCGGCCGCGACAATGGTTTGCTGTTTGTCCGGGGCGGCTGTGGCGGCGGCCGCCTCCGGATTGGCCGTGCTTGCGGTTGGCCCCTGGACGGTTGGGATTGCAGGCGGCAGAACTTCCGCCGGATCGCCCAGCGCGGCCACGACGATGGTTTGCTGCTTGTCCGGGGCAACTGGGGCGTCGATCGCCACCTCCGCCAGAAGTTCGGCGGCCTTTGCAACGTCAGCACTCTTGATGATCGGATTGCCTGTCGTAACGGCTGGATGGCCCATCGCGGAGGCCCGCGGTGCGGCTACCAAGGCGGCATTGGCGGCAAGAGATGGTGCGAGGCGGTCCACGACGCGCACCGCGTTGACCTTCTCGGTGCCAGTCAAACCGACGACGCCAAACCACACCACAAGTCCGCTCGTGAAAACGAGCGTGGGCCACATCTCGGTGGCAAGCCGACGCGGGTTCATGATTCCAGCCTCCAAGGCTCGAGTCAGTTCACAGCTAAGCACGCGACACCGCTAATGTTTCGGCTCACAATGTGGGCGTGCAAGGGCGGAAACGGTTGTGACAGCACGGTTTCCGGGAACTGTTGCCGGAGTGCAACGCGCCGGCCGACCCTGGTTCGGGCGTGCTTCGCTGCGCAATTTGACTGAAATTGCTGATACCGGTGGACATCACCGCCGGCCGCGACCATATCGCTGACACCAAGTGCGGATCGGCAACAGATTGCCGAACCGCCGGCAGGGAGGAAATAAGTATGAGTGACGGCAAGACCGGGCTGCAACTGCGTTCGCTATTGAAGAAGAGCGGCGAACTCGAGCTATCGCTGGCCAGCGTCCCGACTCCAGAACCGGCCGACGATGAAGTCGTGGTTCGCGTCGAGGCCTCGCCGATCAATCCGTCCGACCTCGGGCTTCTGATCGGCCCCGCCGACATGTCGACGGCCAAGGTCTCGGGCACCAAGGACCAGCCCGTGGTCACCGCAAAAATGCCGGAAGCCGTGATGCGGATGATGGGCGCGCGGCTCGATCAGTCGCTGCCGGTCGGCAATGAGGGCGCCGGCACCGTGATCCGGAGCGGATCATCCGATGCCGCCAAGGCGCTGCTGGGCAAGACGGTCTCGATCATCGGCGGCGCGATGTATTCGCAATTCCGCACCATGAAGGTGAGGGACGTGATGGAGCTGCCCACCGGCACCACCGCTGCCGACGGCGCGTCCTGGTTCGTCAATCCGCTGACCGCGCTCGGCATGACCGAGACCATGCGGCGTGAAAATCACAAGGCGCTGGTGCATACCGCAGCCGCCTCAAACCTCGGCCAGATGCTCAACAAGATCTGCATCAAGGACGGCATCGGCCTCGTCAACATCGTGCGCAGCAAGGAGCAGGCCGCCATCCTGCACAAGATCGGCGCCAAATATGTCGTCGATTCCACCGCCGACGGCTTCATGGACGATCTCACCAACGCGTTGGTGGAAACCGGCGCCACGATCGCGTTCGACGCGATCGGCGGCGGCAAGCTTGCGGGCCAGATCCTCACTTGCATGGAGGCCGCGGCCAACAAGACCGCCAAGGAATACAGCCGCTACGGCTCGAATGTGTTTAAGCAGGTCTATATCTACGGCAGCCTCAACACCGCTCCGACTGAGTTGAGCCGCGCGTTCGGCTTGACCTGGGCGGTCGGCGGCTGGCTGCTCACACCGTTCCTGCAGAAGATCGGCCCGGCCGACATCGGCAAATTGCGCCAGCGCGTCGCCTCCGAACTCAAGACCACGTTCGCGAGCCACTACACCAAGGTGGTGTCGCTGCAGGAGACGCTCGATCTCGCCAATATCGACGTCTACAACAAGCGCGCCACCGGCGAGAAATTCCTGATCAATCCGAGCAAGGCTTGATTAAGGGTCCCGCCAGCACAGACAGGCCGTCCGCACGGGCGGCCTGTTTTGCTTTTGCCCTCAATTACGCAAACGCTGCGTTTCCAAAATTGCACATTTCATGCACTTGCATGGTTCCGCCGATCTGGCGTAAGTGAGCGCAGGCGCTTCAGCTTCAAAAGGGAATTCCAATGGCTCACACCATCGTCACCATCGTCGGCTCGCTCCGCAAGGAGAGCTTTTCTCTCAAGATCGCCAATGCCCTGGCCAAGCTCGCGCCGGCCTCGCTGAAGCTCGACGTCACGACGCTGGAGGGGATTTCCTTCTTCAACCAGGATCTGGAAGCCGCCCCGCCGGCCGACTGGCTCGCGTTCCGCGAAAAGCTGCAGAAGTCGAACGGCGTGCTGTTCGTGACGCCGGAATATAACCGCTCGATCCCGGGCGTCCTGAAGAACGCCATCGACGTCGGCTCGCGCCCCTATGGCAAGAGCTCGTTCCTCGGCAAGCCGGTCGGCATCGTCAGCAACTCCCCGGGAGCGCTCGGCGGCGTCAGCGCGGCCAAGCATCTGCAGAACATCCTGCCGGGTATCTCCGGTCCGATTCTGGGCCAGCCCGAGATCTACCTGAACGGCGTCGGCGATGCCTTCGACGACAAGGGCGCCCTCACCAAGGAAACGCTGCAGAAGACGCTGCAGCAGTATATCGATGCATTCGCGGCCTTTATCGAGAAGCAGAACCGGTAAGCCGCACTCTCAGCGTCATTGCGAGCTAACGGGTCGCGCGAACGCGCGCCCGATGACAGGCTCCGCGAAGCAATCCATCTGTGCGCGCCATGGATTGCTTCGTTGCGCTCGCAATGACGGGGGTGCCATTTGTGCACCGTGTCCGTCATCTTAGGCTTCCATTAACCTGACCGTCGCATCTTGGCGTCATGGTCTCCCGCACCCGACTGAAATCGATATTGACCGGGCTCGCCCTCTACACGATGGCGGCGCTGATGGTCGGCTATTTCGGCGTCAATGCCTATACCGGCAAATACGGGCTCAACGCGCGGCAGGAGCTCGATCAGGAGATCATCGCGCTGACGTCCGAATTGGCGCGGCTGAAGCGGGAACGGGCCCAGGGCGAACAGCGCGTTTCGCTGCTCCGCTCAGACCGGGTCGACCCCGACATGCTGGACGAGCGCGCACGCTTCCAGCTCGACTACGCCAACCCGCGCGACCTGATCAAGGTCCTCAAGCCGAACTGACTTCAGGCTACGTGCCGCTCGCGCGCCCCGACTGTTACGCCGGGATGACGGCCGACCGGATTCCGCAAATTTCAAAATCTCGCGATATCGATTACAAAAATGTCGCGCCGCGTTGCACTGCGGCATAGCAATATTTTCCCGAGCGCACGCAATCCTTTCACGGCGGTTTGAGTTGGGTTAGAGAGGCTGATCTTCTCTCGCATCCGGAAATGCCATGGCCGTACCCAAGAAAAGCGTCACGAAGGAATCAGGGCAGGAAAATGGGCAGGAAAAAGGGAGCGCGAAGGGCTTCAGCGCCCCACCGGAATTCACCAAGGCACAGGAACTGGCAGCCCTTCGGGACATGCTGCTGATCCGCCGTTTCGAGGAAAAGGCCGGCCAGCTTTACGGCATGGGCGCGATCGGCGGCTTCTGCCATCTCTATATCGGGCAGGAAGCCATCGTCGTCGGCATGCAGATGGCCCTGAAAAAGGGCGATCAGGTCATAACCGGGTACCGCGACCACGGGCATATGCTGGCCTGCGGTATGGAAGCCAAGGGCGTGATGGCCGAATTGACCGGACGCCAGGGCGGCTATTCCAAGGGCAAGGGCGGCTCCATGCACATGTTCAGCAAGGAGCAGAATTTCTACGGCGGCCACGGCATCGTCGGCGCCCAGGTTTCGCTCGGGACAGGGCTCGCCTTCGCCAATCGCTACCGCGGCAATGATTTCGTCAGCCTGGCTTATTTCGGCGACGGCGCCTCCAACCAGGGGCAGGTCTATGAGAGCTTCAACATGGCGGAGCTCTGGAAGCTGCCGGTGATCTACATCATCGAGAACAACCGCTACGCCATGGGCACGTCGGTGACGCGCTCGTCCGCCCAGACCGATTTCTCCAAGCGCGGCATTTCCTTCAACATCCCCGGCGAGCAGGTTGATGGCATGGACGTGCGTGCGGTGAAGGCCGCCGGCGACAAGGCGGTGGCCCATTGCCGCGCCGGCAAGGGGCCGTTCATCCTGGAAATGCAGACCTATCGCTACCGCGGCCATTCGATGTCGGATCCGGCGAAGTACCGGACCCGCGAGGAGGTCGAAAAGGTCCGCCACGACCAGGATCCGATCGAGCAGGTGCGCAACCGCCTGCTGGCGGCCAAGGTCACCGAGCAGGAATTGAAGGCCATCGACGCCGAGGTGCGCGAGATCGTCAACGAGTCGGCGGATTTCGCCCAGCACGATCCCGAGCCCGATGCGTCCGAGCTCTGGACCGACGTCTATCGTTGATACGCGTCCAACAAAGTAGCGCAGAACAAAACTAAAGAGTGATCCCCGGGAGCTGATATGCCCATTCAAGTATTGATGCCTGCGCTTTCGCCAACCATGGAGAAGGGCAACCTTGCCAAATGGCTGAAGAAGGAAGGCGAGACGATCAAGTCGGGCGATGTCATCGCCGAGATCGAAACCGACAAGGCGACGATGGAAGTCGAGGCGACCGATGAGGGTACGCTCGGCAAGATATTGATCCCGGAAGGCACCAACGACGTCGCGGTCAACACGCCGATCGCGACCATTTTGGCTGACGGCGAGAGCGCCGCCGATCTCGGCAAGGCCGCGGCACCGGCTCCTGCGCCCAGTGTCGCGAAGGAAGTCGAGGAGTCCCGTGCGCCGGTCGGCGAAGGCAAGCCGATGATATCGGCGCCGAAGGCGACCGCGGCGCCCGCTGCGGTGGCCGAGCCCGATCCGGAAGTGCCTGAGGGCACCGAGATGATTTCCCAGACCATCCGCGAAGCGCTGCGCGACGCCATGGCCGAAGAGATGCGGCGCGACCCCGACGTGTTCATCATGGGCGAAGAGGTCGCCGAATATCAGGGCGCCTACAAGGTAACGCAGGGGTTGCTCCAGGAATTCGGCGCCAAGCGCGTGATCGATACGCCGATCACCGAGCATGGATTTGCCGGCGTCGGCGTTGGCGCGGCGATGTCCGGCCTGAAACCGATCGTCGAATTCATGACGTTCAATTTCGCGATGCAGGCGATCGACCAGATCATCAATTCGGCGGCCAAGACGCTGTACATGTCCGGCGGCCAGATGGGCTGTTCGATCGTGTTCCGTGGCCCCAACGGCGCGGCGTCCCGCGTCGCCGCCCAGCACAGCCAGGATTATTCAGCCTGGTACTCGCAGATTCCGGGATTGAAAGTGGTCGCGCCGTTCTCGGCCGCTGACTACAAGGGCTTGCTGAAAGCCGCGATCCGCGATCCCAACCCGGTGATCTTCCTCGAAAACGAGATGCTGTACGGCCACACCGGCGAGGTCCCGAAACTCGACGACTACGTGATCCCGATCGGCAAGGCGCGCATCGTCCGCTCCGGCGGCCACGTCACGCTGATCTCCTGGTCGAACGGCATGAGCTACGCGCTCAAGGCCGCCGACGAGTTGGCAAAAGAAGGCATCGAGGCCGAGGTGATCGACCTGCGCACGCTGCGCCCGATGGACACCGACACCATCATCGCCTCGGTCAAGAAGACCGGCCGCGCGGTGACGGTGGAGGAGGGCTGGCAGCAGAGCGGCGTCGGCGCCGAGATCGCCGCCCGCATCATGGAGCACGCCTTCGACTATCTGGATGCGCCGGTGGCGCGGGTGTCGGGCAAGGACGTGCCGATGCCCTATGCGGCGAATTTGGAAAAGCTCGCATTGCCCAACGTCGCCGAGGTGGTCGCCGCCGCCAAAGCCGTTTCATACCGGTAAGGTCCGATGGCCGGTCCCAAGGAGCAACCCTTACCGCCCGACGTCATCGGTCGTGACGACGCGATCGAGGTGCTGCGCGCCTTCGTGGTCGATGGCGGGCTCTCGATCGCGTTCCAGCGGGCGTTCGAGGAGCCGGATATGTGGGGCCTGCTGCTGGTCGATATCGCGCGCCATGCGGCGAGGGCCTATGCGCGCGAAAGCGGCCACACCGAGGACGAGGCGCTGGCGCGTATCGTCGAAATGTTCGAAGCCGAAATAAATCGGCCGACTGACGTGGGTAACACCACGCTGCGGTCGCAACAGGGTCACTGACAATGCCGATCAACATTTTGATGCCCGCGCTGTCGCCGACGATGGAAAAGGGCAACCTTGCCAAGTGGCTCAAGAAAGAGGGCGACAAGGTCAAGTCCGGCGACGTGATCGCCGAGATCGAGACCGACAAGGCGACGATGGAAGTCGAAGCCGTCGACGAGGGCACGATCGCCAGGATCCTGGTGCCTGAAGGCACGCAGGACGTTCCCGTCAACGACATCATCGCGGTCCTGGCCGGCGATGGCGAGGACGTGAAGGCGGCCGGAGCCGCGACTGCGCCAGCCGCTAAAGCGGCTCCTGCACCGGCTGCAGCTCCTGCCGCAGCCGCACCGGCGCCTGCCGCCGCGCCCGCGCCAAAGCCCGCAGCAACCGGGCCGACGCAGGCTGCCGCACCGCAGGCGGCGGCTTCCGCCCCGCAAGCCGCAACTCCTCAAGCCAATGGCCACGCCCGCGTGTTCTCTTCGCCGCTTGCCCGGCGCCTCGCAAAAGAAGCAGGCATCGAACTCGGGCGTATCAACGGTTCGGGTCCGCACGGCCGCATCGTCGCGCGCGACGTCGTGGACGCCAAATCCGGTAAGGGCCTCAAGGCGCCAGCCGCGGCCCCCGCCGCCGGACCCTCGGTCGCGCCGTCGATGTCGGACAAGCAGATCCTCGCGCTGTTCGAGGAGGGCTCCTACGAAGTCGTGCCGCATGACGGCATGCGCCGCACCATTGCGCAGCGCCTGACGGCGTCAGTGCAGACCGTGCCGCATTTCTACCTGACGATGGACTGCGACATCGGAAAACTGCTCGCCGCGCGCGAGGAGATCAATGCCGCCGCGCCGAAGGACAAAGAGAAGAAGCCGCTCTACAAGCTCTCGGTCAACGACTTCGTCATCAAGGCGATGGCGATCGCGCTGCAGCGGATTCCGAATTGCAACGTGAGCTGGACCGAAAGCGGCATGCTCAAGCACAAACATTCCGACATCGGCGTTGCCGTGGCGATGCCGGGCGGCCTGATCACGCCGATCATCCGCAAGGCCGAAACCAAGTCGCTCTCTACCATCTCTGCCGAGATGAAGGATTTCGCCGCGCGCGCCCGCTCGCGCAAGCTGAAGCCCGACGAATACCAGGGCGGCACCACGGCGGTGTCCAACCTCGGCATGTTCGGCATCAAGGATTTCACCGCCGTGATCAACCCGCCGCACGCGACCATCCTCGCGGTCGGCACCAGCGAGGAGCGCGCGGTGGTGCGGGCCGGCAAGATCGAGGCCGCCCACATCATGAGCGTGACGCTGTCCTGCGATCACCGCGCGGTCGACGGCGCGCTCGGCGCCGAACTGATCGGCGCCTTCAAGATGCTGATCGAAAATCCTGTGATGATGATGGTGTGAACCGTCATTGCGAGCGCAGCGAAGCAATCCATTTCACCACCGGAAACATGGATTGCTTCGTCGCAAGTGCTCCTCGCAATGACGGAAGCGAATAGTCCGGTTGAATGATGAGAATGAGCGCATGGCCGACACTTCCTTTGACGTCATCATCATCGGCTCCGGCCCCGGCGGCTATGTCACCGCGATCCGCGCGGCGCAGCTCGGCTTCAAGACCGCGATCGTCGAGAAATCCTATCTCGGCGGCATCTGCCTGAACTGGGGCTGCATCCCGACCAAGGCGCTGTTACGCTCGGCGGAAATCTACCACTACATGCAGCACGCCAAGGATTACGGGCTGTCGGCGGAGAAGGTATCCTACGATCCGAAGGCGGTGGTGCAGCGCTCGCGCGGGGTCTCGAAGCGCCTCAATGACGGCGTCGGCTTCCTGATGAAGAGGAACAAGGTGCAGGTCATCTGGGGCGACGCCTCGATCGACGCGCCGGGCAAGGTCACGGTGAAGAAATCCGCGGTCGAGGCGCCGAAGGGCACGCTGGGCGAGGGCGCCTATCAGGCCAAGCACATCATCCTTGCGACCGGCGCACGGCCGCGCGTGCTGCCGGGGCTGGAGCCCGACAAGAAACTGGTCTGGACCTATTTCGAGGCGATGGTGCCGGACAAGATGCCGAAATCGCTGCTGGTGGTGGGCTCCGGCGCGATCGGCATGGAGTTCGCTTCGTTCTTCCGCACCATGGGCTCCGAAGTGACGGTTGTCGAAGTGCTGCCGCAGATCCTGCCGGTGGAAGACGCCGAAATATCGAAGTTCGCCCACAAGGCGTTCGAGAAGCAGGGCATCAAGCTCCTCACCAATACCAAAGTCACAAAACTCGACAAGAAGAGCGACAGCGTCATCGCCACCATCGACGACGGCAAGGGCAAGACGCAGAGCATCGAAGTCGAGCGGGTGATCTCAGCCGTCGGCGTCGTCGGCAATATCGAAAACCTCGGGCTGGAAAAGCTCGGCGTCAAAACCGATCGCGGCTGCGTGGTGATCGACGGCTATGGCAAGACCAATGTGCCCGGCATCTACGCCATCGGCGACGTCGCAGGTCCCCCGATGCTGGCGCACAAGGCCGAGCATGAGGGCGTGGTCTGCATCGAGGCGATCAAGGGCCTGCATCCGCACGCGATGGACAAGAACCTCATTCCCGGCTGCACCTATTGCCATCCGCAGGTCGCCTCGGTTGGCCTTACGGAGGCCAAAGCGAAAGAGGGCGGCCACGAAATCCGCGTCGGGCGTTTTCCGTTCGTCGGCAATGGCAAGGCGATCGCGCTCGGCGAGGACCAGGGCCTGGTCAAGGTGATCTTCGACAAGAAGACCGGCCAGTTGCTCGGCGCCCACATGATCGGCGCCGAAGTCACCGAACTGATCCAGGGCTACGTCGTGGCGATGAATCTGGAGACGACGGAGGAAGAGCTGATGCACACCATCTTCCCGCATCCGACGCTGTCTGAAATGATGAAGGAAGCGGTGCTCGATGCCTATGGCCGCGTGCTGAACATGTAGCTTGTCATGCGCGGGCGCCCCGCGCATCCATCAAAAAGAAAACGCTTGATTCAACGGGATGGATTGCCGGGTCAAGCCCGGCAATGACAGCAGAGAACCAAATGCCGTCGGTGCAACGAGAAAGAACAAGCCCGTGAAAGACAACGATAACCTGACCATCGAACGCCCGACGTTCGTCACCCATCTCGAATGCGCGATGGAGGGCGATCATTATCCCGCCGACCAGATCCACAATCTCTCCAAGGCGAACAAGCCGCTGCTGGTGCGCTACGATCTTGCCGGCGTGAAGAAGGCGCTGAGCAAGGACGCCTTGTCGCAGCGGCCGGCGGACATGTGGCGCTACCGCGAGATGCTGCCGGTGCGCAAGGTCAGCGACATTGTCAGCCTCGGCGAGGTCACGACGCCGCTGATCCGGCTGCCAAAGCTCGGCAAGAAGCTCGGCGGCGGCGAGATCATCGTGAAAGACGAGGGCCGTCTTCCCACCGGTTCGTTCAAGGCCCGCGGCCTTGTGATGGCGGTGTCGATGGGCAAGGCGCTCGGCATCAAGCACATGGCGATGCCGACCAACGGCAATGCCGGCGCGGCGCTCGCCGCCTACGCCACCTCCTGCGGCATCAAGACCACGATCTTCTGCCCGGCCGATACGCCGGAAGTGAATGTCAGCGAGATCGAGCTGCAGGGCGCCACGGTCTATCGCGTCAACGGCCTGATCGATGACTGCGGCAAGATCGTCGGCGAAGGCAAGGCCAAGGCGGGCTGGTTCGACACCTCGACCCTGAAGGAGCCGTACCGGATCGAAGGCAAGAAGACGATGGGGCTGGAGCTCGCCGAACAGCTCGGCTGGGAAGTGCCCGACGTGATCTTCTATCCGACCGGCGGCGGCACCGGCCTGATCGGGATGTGGAAGGCGTTCGCCGAACTCGAGGCCATCGGCTTCATCGGTTCAAAACGTCCGCGGATGGTCGCCGTGCAGGCCTCGGGCTGCGCGCCGATGGTCCGCGCCTTCGAGAACGGCACCGAGCACGCGCCGCGCTGGGAGGACGCCCACACCATCGCGTCCGGCATTCGCGTGCCGCAGGCGGTCGGAGATTTTCTGATCCTGCGCGCGGTCCGCGAGAGCAAGGGTTTCGCCATTGCGGTCGATGACGAGAAGATTTCTGCTGCGCTGGGCGAAGTCGCGCGCGAGGAAGGCTTTTTGTTGTGTCCGGAGGGCGCTGCGACCTATGCTGCCTACAAGCAAAGCCTTGCCGACGGCCGCGTCACGAAAAACGATCGCGTGATGCTGTTCAATTGCGCGACAGGGCTTAAGTATCCGTTGCCGCCGGTCACACGTACGCTCGATCGTCATCAGCCGATCGACTACGCGCAATTCTGATTGTCGCGCGGCGCCATTTTGATGGAGCCTTTATGATGCGAAGTTTATTTCTGACGGTGCTTGCGGTGTTGACGTTCGGCGGCGCCGCGGTCGCGCAGAATTTCCCCTCGCGTCCCATCACCATCATCGTTCCGTTCTCCGCCGGCGGCCCGTCGGACGTGATGGCGCGGATCCTGGCCGAGCGCATGAAGGCGACGCTCGGCGAGGTCGTCCAGATCGAGAACGTCACCGGCGCGGGAGGCTCGATCGGCGTCGGCCGCGCGGTTCGGTCAGCCCCTGACGGCTACACGATCAGCTTCGGCCATCTCGGCACCCATGTCGCCAACGGCGCGATCTACAACAAGCTCGGCTACGACCTCGTCACCGATCTCGAGCCGGTCGTGCTGTTGCCGAGCAACACCATGATCGTCGTCAGCAAGAATGCGGTGCCGGCGAAATCGCTGAGTGAATTACTGGCATGGCTGAAATCGAGGCCCGAGCCGGCGGCGACCGGTACCGCCGGCGCCGGATCGGGCAGTCACATCGCCGGGCTCTATTTCGAGAACGTCACCGGCATCAAGCTGCAATATGTGCCGTATCGCGGCACCGGACCGGCCATGAACGACCTCGTCGCCGGACAGATCGACATGATCGTCGATCAGCTCTCCAATTCGATCAACCAGGTGCGCGCCGGAACGATTCGCGGCTATGCCGTCACCGACACCAAGCGCTCGGAATCCGCCGCCGACATCCCGACCGCCGAAGAGGCGGGCCTCGGCGGATTTCACATGACGCTATGGTCGGGCTTGTGGGTGCCGAAGGGCACGCCGAAGGAAATCGTCACCAGGCTGAATGCCGCCGCCGTCGAGGCGTTGAACGATCCGGCGGTGCGCAAGCAGCTCGAAAACCTCGGCCTGCAAATGACGCCGAAGGACAAGCTGACGCCCGAAGCGCTTGGTGAGTGGCAGAAGGCGGAAATCGCAAAATGGTGGCCGATGATCAAGGCCGCGAATGTGAAGGTGGATTGAATACCGCTGTCGTCCCGGCCTCGAGCACAGATGCGCAATTGCGCATCGGGGGACCCATACGCCGCGGCAGCAATTCTTTTGCGTGCTGGTCGTTATCTTCCTTTTCTAACAACATCGGCCGCGGCGTATGGGTCCCGGATCGCGCTTCGCTTGTCCGGGACGACGGTGAGAATTATCGCGCCGCGGTCGCTGGCATCGCCGGCGCTGCATTTGTCTCCTGCGTCGCGACACGCTCGCCGGTCTTCGCCGCTATCGCTGTGCCGCTGTCGAAGCGGACGCGGTAGACCGCCAGATTCTCGATCACGCGCTGGACATAGTTTCGCGTCTCGGAGAACGGAATACGCTCGACCCAGTCGACCGGGTCGACCTTGGGATCGCGCGGGTCGCCATATGCCTTGATCCAGTCCCGGACCCGGCCGCGGCCGGCGTTGTAGCCGGCGAAGGTCATAATGTGCGAGCCCTTGTATTCGCTGAGCAGGGCGCTGAGTTCGCCGGCGCCCATTTGGGTGTTGTAGACGGGATCGGAAACCATCCGGTCCCAATCATATTTGACGCCGAAGCGCTTGGCGGTGTCGCGTCCGGCTTCCGGGGTGATCTGCATCAGCCCGACCGCATTGGCGTGAGACTTGTCGCGCTGGTCGAACGCGCTCTCGGTGCGGGCCACCGAATAGATCATGCCATGCTCGATTTCGGGCGCGATCTGCTTATGAGGCGGAATCCCGATCGTCGGAAATGCAAAATGGTCGAGCGGCAGCCCGCGGCCGAGCGAGGGTTTTCCGATCTGCAGCATCGCGCGGGCATCGTTGCGGCGGCCGGTGAGTTCGCCGAGCGCTTCGAGCAGGGTGACGTCGGAGCTCTGTTCGCCGAGATCGGTGACGAAATAGAGCACGACGTCGCGCTCGCCGATTTCGTACAGCATGTCGGCGGCGCGAACGCGTTCGTCGATGCTCGAAGCGTCGGCCGACGCGAGCGCCGGCGAGGGTGGGCGCAATTCGATCTTGTCGCGGCCAAGTTTTGCGTGCGCGAGCTGGCCGTAATAGGCAGTCGGGTAGCGTGCGGCTGCTTCATAGCTTGCGCGCATCATGTCGTTGTTGCCAAGGGCTTCGGCGGCCCGCCCGCGCCAGTAATTCGCCCGCGACAGCACGGTTGGATTGGCCTGGCCCTCGTCGATGCGGGCGAAATGCTCGCGCGCGCTAATGGGTTCATCGAGATAGCGCAAGGCGATCCAGCCGCACATGAAGTGGTAGTCGGACCGGTAGTATTCGTTGGCCGCCAGCGCCGCGGGCTGGATGACCTGGTAGGCGGTCAGGAATTTACCTTCGTCGAGCAGCTTGCGGGCGAGCGAGCGCCGCTCGCGCCACCATTGATCGGTATCCTGCAGCGCCATCGTCTCAGGCCGCGCCGCCAGCATCAGGCGGGCGGCGTCATCAATGCGCTTCTCGGCGAGCATCCACTGGATCCGGCACAGCGTGTAGCCGAGATCGGCGCGCGCGTCGGCCGGGACGTCGTCGAGCGCATCCTTGGCTTTGTTGGATTTGCCCCTGACCGCGGCACAGGCCTTTACGATCGCCAGGTCGTCGTCACCGAGGAGTTTTGCGGCACGCTTCGCGCCGGCGAGATCCTTGGCGCCGATGCGCTTGTCCATGCGCGCGCGGTGATCGTCGCGGGTGAGCAGGTCGCCGAACAGCTCCAGCACGTCGGGTTCGACACGATCAGACAATTCGTCCGACCGCCACGCGTCGCGCACCAGCCGGCCCGCGCCGTCGCGATCACCTTCGCTGAGCTTGACGCGCGCGAGCGCCAGCTTGCCCCTGGCGCTGATCGGCGCTTCACCGGTGAAGCCGCGAACCTTGGCGCCATCGGCGCGCTCCTGCCACAGCCGCGCTTCGGCCCGCCGGCGCAGCTGCGCCGCGCTCGGCCATTCCGGATTGGCGGCGATGAAGGCGGCATAGCGGCTGAAATTCGCCGTGGTCTCGGAGTGGCGCAGGATGAACCATTCGACGAGCTTCTGGGCGGCCGGATCGGCGATCCTGTTGCGCGTCGTGGTCGCCTCGTCGGTCTTCGCCTTGCGCGCGAGATTGATCGCTTCCTTCACCAATGCAAGGTCGCCGGTCAGTGCTGGAGCTGCCTCTTTGGATTCCTTGGCAGTTTCTTTGGGAGCAGGGGCGTCCTTTGCACGCTTTGACTTCTTCTTCGCGTCGGCATGTTTCGCGTTCTTCGCAAGTTTCGCGTGGCGGCGCTTTTCGACCGCGGCGTTGCGTTGCGGACCAGCATCCTTTTTCGCATCGAGCGTTTTCTTTGCATCGTGCGGCTTCTTCGCATCGTGCGTTCTTTTGGCGGGTTGCTGTTTGGGATTGGTCCGCGCCGTCGCCTCAGGCGCGAACAGGGCGAGCGCTGTTGCGGCGAGAAGACAGGACAGTGAGCGCAAGCAACGGTTCATTCCATGGTGCTCCCCATGAGTCACAAACCAAGAATCGCACGTCGCGTGCGGCCCGAGCCGTCCGAGAGGTAGCATGAGATCGATTAATCAATTGTCGCATCGGCGCAACAGCGCGCGGGAAACCGCACGGCAAATGGAACCCGAAGGTCGATGGAATCCAGCAGGGCGGCTGACCTATTTGGGTGTCTGCAGTTCGTGCGATGAGGCCCATTCGTCCGCTTGGGACGGGGCTTTCAGGTCGTCGGGCCGCTTCAAGGCTGCAAGCCGGAACAGGCCAACGACCACGATTGCCGCGAGGACAATGGCGGCGGCGCAGAGCGCCTGTAGCGAGGTCCACATGGCAGCACCAAGCTTGCTGCCCCACGAATAAAACCGGATGGGGCCGGGTGGTGTTCCCAGAACCAGAACAAGCCGCCGTGATGTGGAACCAACATTTCCCGGGGAACTTGGTTTAGTCCATCGGGCGATTACCGCTGATTTGCGCCCGATGCGGAATGGCGGCCCCAGCCATTTGCCTCCTCCCACTGGGGCCGCTTCCTTACCGGTTTTCGCTCCCCCAACAGAAGATGCGGCCGCCCCGGAACGAATGACACTTATGTCGGTTAGCGGACTCGCGGGGTAAGCTCAGATGAGCAAGCAAAGCGAAGATCTCCGAGACCAGGCCCGACGAGCAAGCCGCCTCGCGCTGACGGTCAGCGACCTCGAGGCCTCGGTGAAACTGAAAGAATTGTCGAGACAGTACGACGCCGACGCGGAGAGGTTGGAGAAAATCGACAGCCCGGCGTCCGGCACGACGCGTGGTGACCTTCAAGGATGAGAGTATCTCCGGTTCAGGGGCGTCCCATGTACCCTTGGCGGTTTGGCGAATTCGACAATGTGATGGACGACGCGCTCAATATCGCGATGGACTATCTCATTCGCACTGAGCAGGCCGTCGAATTCCGGGAGACGCAGACGGTGGCCGCAAATGCCATCGCGGACGCCTGGCGCGCAGGTGTGCGCAGTCGCATGCGGCTTACCAACGCGGCGATAAGGGCGGTCGAACAACACCGCGATACATCGGGAAACCCTTAGCGTACAACATGGCGGCCGAGCGAAACGCGACTGCCGCGCTCCTGACCGCGAGGAACCCGACACCGCGCGTAGCGCACGACGCCTTTGGCCGGCGTAGGAGCGGGTGACGCTGGAGAACTCGCCGTTGAATGCCGCTCATGGCGCTGTGCCATATCGCGCTGACGGCAGGTAATGTGCGACAAAACAACCCGACGGGCAAATCAGTTCCGATTTACAGAATTCGTGTCAAGCCCCAAAGTAAAAAATATTTCCGTTTACCAGAAGACAAATCAGGTGCATATCTTTGTCTATCCCGTCCTCCTCAGAAGGGCGTCGGCCGTCGTCACGGACGTTGGACGGGTTGCGGTGGACGCTGGTTTGCGCTGAGACGATGGCGCGGACTAAGCGTACGGCAAAACCGTGTGGTCCTGGCGCCCGTTGCAGGCGTCAAGCTGTCGGAGAAGCGCGAGCTGAACCGGCAGCGACGGAGTCAACCAAGAACTCGTCTCCGGGGAGATCACGGCATAAGCCGT
>NZ_JAFCLS010000062.1 GCF_018131075.1 Bradyrhizobium sp. JYMT SZCCT0428
CTCGTTTTCATGGAGCCGATCTACAAGGGCGGGCTGGAGGGCGTGACGCCCGGCAGCAGCTGTATCGCCAACGCCTATACCAGCAATCACGAACGGATCGCGTCAGGCAAGCTCAGTACGTTCAAGAGCTTCGCGCTGCACGTCGTTGATGCCACTGGCCTCGTGCACGCAATTCTATTGCGGATTCAGGCCGTGCTGCTGCCCATCAAGACGCTGGTGCTGAGCGGACACTAACCACATGGTCCGAGCGCCGTTGGCCCAAGAGCAATAGTATTAATGCGCATTGGGTGGGGAGGCAGTTGCTATGTCGATGTGGAGTAACGGTCGCACGGTAGGCAGGTCAGTCGCCGTTCTACTTTCCTTCCTTTTGGTCGGTTGCGCTGCCAGACTTGGTCCAGAGGTCCTGACGCCCGTGGCGGCTTCGGCGGGCGGGACGGCTCTGCAAATTTATGTGGCGACTACGCGCGAGCGCGAGATTTCGTCGGGAAACGTATTCACTGCGAACCGCGCCAATGCGCTCAACTTTGCAAAGTTTGCCGTCTCGGTGCCCCCTAACCACAAGCCCGGCAATATCGAAATGGCGACCGCAACTCCCGATCCAGCGAGCAGCTTTGCTGTAGTGGATCAGGCTGCACTGAGCGAAGCCGATTTTCGCAAAGCTGTGGCTCCGCAAGGCAATACTCGGCGGAAAAAGCACAAAGCCTTTGTTTTCGTGCACGGGTTCAACAACACCTTCCAGGAGTCACTATTTCGAATCGCGCAATTGCAAGCGGACATCAACATCGACGGAATTCCGATCCTGTTCGCGTGGCCATCGCAAGGTCGGGTCGGTGCTTATGAAATGGACAAGCAATCGGCAGACTATTCTCGTGATCATCTGATGGCTTTGCTAACGATGCTAAGCAGCAGTTCCGAGGTCAGCGACATTATGGTGGTGGCCCACAGCATGGGTGCCATGTTGACCGTCGAGGCCCTGCGCCAACTTCGTCTCGAAGGCAAAGACCGAGTGATTGCCCGGCTAGGCCGTGTTGTGCTGGCGGCGCCCGACATCAATGCGAAAACGTTCCGTGCTCAAGCACAAGCTATCGGTCCGCTCAAGCCACCTTTGCTGGTACTAGTTTCCAAGGATGATAGGGCGCTTCGAGTGTCCAGTTTTCTTGATGGTGGTATCGCGCGTGCGGGCGATATCGACGTTGACGATCCCGTTGTGCGCGAGGCTGCCCTGAAAGAAAGGGTTCAAGTCGTCGACATTTCAAGGCTCGCAAAACACGACGATCTGGGACATGACCGGTTCGTGAGTGTTGCCGTACTCTATTCACGATCTCACGACCAAGCCTCGCGTTATCGTAATACGGCCGGCACATTCATTTTTACGGATGACGATGAGACATTCTTGCGGCCGATCGACATCGGAAATCAGGCGGCAGCAGAATGAACGGCTTGCTAGGGACACGAGTTCTGCCAATCCCAAGCCAATCACCCCAACCGGCTTTTGCGTATATCCAATTTGGATTACTTGGAATACCGGGGGGCTTCTTGCCTGACGCGCAATACGCGAAACGCTTCAGGCCCAAGCGGCAGGCTAACACTCGCGCTTCCTTAAAAGATCGAAATAGCCTTAGGCGCGGTGCAATAGTTCCGCTGCCAAGCCAGTCACCCCGGTAAGGAGGACATGGCGTAACACATGGCCAAGCTTGCCGATGTAGGCGAACAAGATCGAGCAGATTGACTCAGCCGATGATGTGCTGAGCTGGCGACCAGCGTTGCAAAATCGGTTGTCGCAAGTTCGAGCCCTGCCGTCCCACCAAATGAATGATTTGACATCAAGGAAGTTGTTTCCCGACCAGGCCGATGCGACTGGGCGGCGCAGTAGGCGCCCCATCTTCATCTTGGACGGGTGGAACGACAGGCAGCGGATGGGTTTCCAGCCAAAGCTGGCGCGCCAAACCGACTGGTTCTAGGCCGGCTGTCACCCACCAATCTCTTTCCTTGCTGGCGCGGTGCAGCTCGCGATGATGCGCCCGGCACAGCGGTACTGTAAATTCGTCGCTGACCTTTTGGCCGAGCCCGCGGGGCTGTGCAAAACGCAAATGGTGCGGATCACATGGCTCGCGGCCGCAGACAAGGCAGGGGTGGCTAGCAACAAAGCGCAGGTGTTGCCGGTCTCGTTGCCGTTTGGTCTCCGGCAGGGTTAGCACGCTTTTGTCGATGCGCGATCGGACCTCTGGGGTCGTTATGGGGTATTGCAGTTCGTCTGACGTGATATTCGCATCCGACGTCCTCTGGTGGCGGACGAGCTGGTCCTGAAACGCCGCCCTGACCTTGTCGCCATCTGCAGGCGTCAGGGCGTTTGCTTTTGGCCAGGCTTGCAGCGTCCAGGCGTCCAGATCGTCCTTGAGCCCTAACCCGTCAAGCTCGGCAAGCAACTGGTCCCGCAGCGTTGCCGAGGCTTCAGCCGGCAGGACGCTGACGTGAGCACCATTGGCGCGCTTGCGGGCGCTCTGGAACGTTTTCGCTGGCGGGGTCTGGCCGTTCGTACCGGATTGCTGCGGCCTGTTTGTGGGAGCTGGCTCCGCCACTTGGGGAGCAGCGTCGGGTGCATCGAGATCGTCATCGCCGGCGATCCCGACCAAGGTAAAGAGGCCGTAGCGCCGGGCATAGGTGAGGGCGGAGCCCATCCGGTGCGGAGCCGCGGTCTCGGTGACGGGACAGACCGGCCAGTCCGAGGACAGCCATTCGCCGGAAGCATGGAGAAGGGTGGTAGTGAGCTTGATCAGACCGGTCTCAGGCTCTATCGCGGTTGCCTGGACGGTCGCGATCTCGTGCCTGCTCAGGCATTTTCGGACAATATCCAGTCCACTTGCCAGCGAAGCATAGCGAAAGGTACGGCTGTCCTCTCGCGGAAACGCCGAAGGGATGGTCGCCGTCAGCGACTTTTCCGGGTTCTGGATTTCCGCCTGCGCTTTGGCGAGGGCGGCGCCGATGTTGCTGATCGACTGGCTTGCACGTTGCATCGGTAACTCCATTGAAAAAGACGAGGACGCTAGCGATCGGTCAGAAGTTCGACCTGGATCGCCAACACGAGAGCGGCGGCGACCAGCTCGGTTTCCAGATGGGCGGTAAAGTCGCTCAGAAACGCATCCTGCGGGGAGGCGGACTGGAATGCGCGCAGCTCGCACCAGAAGGTGGCCAGCAGCTCAAAGGCTGCGATATACTCCTCCGGAGGATCGCAAGACGGGTCGAGATGGGCAAAGTCGAAGGGCGACTCCATGGGCGCATCCACGTCCTAACCTTCTGCGAGGGCTTCGCTCCGGCTTCCAAAACGTAGCCAATCGGAAAGCTCGGAGGCGGCTATTCGGCGGCCTGAAGTTCAAAACTGATAGCGCCCGACTTGGAGCGCTTGGCGCGGACGCCGTGCCCTTTGGCCTCTTTCGCGTCCTCTGGAACCAGCTTCTTGAGCTCGCCTTTGGCGGCTTCGTGATCGAGGAAGGCGGCCCGGGTTCGGCAAAACACCCCTGCAAATTCAGCCCAGGAGTTGGACGCACTCATGTCGACGGTCCTCACCGCTTCAATCCGCGGTTTGGGCGGCTCGACGCCAAACAGGTGAGGGGTCTCGCCGGTCTGGACGCAGCGCCAGAACTTTTTCTCCGCTGTGAGCAACAGGTGCTGGTAAAGGGGATCCGCCGGAATCGTTATCTCGACCCACTTGCCGCCGCCGGTTATGATCGATAGCACCGCCGTCCGCGAAGCGCAGACCCACATGTTGTGCTGCAGCTGGGCCATGTGCTTCTCAGCCGCGCCTTCTTCCGAGAACGACCACGGCAGCATGAACTTTGCCTCGAATACCGCGCCCGTCGCCTGGACCCTGCCGTCGAGGGTGGCCGCCATCCACCGCTTGATCGGATGAAACACCTGCCGCTGCACCTCGGTGACGACCTTGCCGGTATTGCGTTCGTACCAGCGCCGGTTGAGGTCCTCGGTCGCGGTGCCGAGCTGAACGATCAGGATGTTGGAGAGATCCTCGGGCTCGACCTCGCCGCGCTTTTCCCGCCACAGCCGGAGCAGGGCGGCCTCATCGTCGCCCATGATGATCCGGGCGTCTGAGCCGCCGATAAAGGCGCGGCGGTCCCCAGCTTTCAATAGCTTCAACATTCGCGACTCCGATGCTCTATGCTAACTTACTTGTGCTCATTGCACATGTGACAATAGCACAATAGGAAGCCTGTGACAAGTGCACAAGTCAGAATGGCGAGAGCCGCACTAAATTGGACCGTCAGAGACCTGGCCGCGGCGACTGGTCTGCATCGGAATACGATTACGAACATCGAGGTGGGAAGGTATGCCGGGGACCCAGCTACGATCACTTTGATCAAGGAGGTCTTGATCCGTGAGGGTGTAGTATTCATTGACGAGAATGGCGGTGGCCCCGGGGTACGACTGCGAAAGCCCTCAAAAGATAAGTCGCGGAAATAACGGATTCGCCGTGCCGCTGCTTATAGAGGAGAGTGCTGTTAAGATGCTGCCGCGGATCTCGCCAAGGAATGTGCGCTGGGCGGCAACCCCGATCTGTCGAGCTGAGGTTGCCGAGGACGGTACGTCACAGTCGATGAGTTAGCCTTTTGGGCGAGCACTGGAAGCCGCCGGCGTCGAGTTCATCGATGAGAACGGGGGTGGAGGCGGAGTGCGCCTTCGAAAGCCCGCAAGAGATAAGTCTCGAAAATAATTTGGGTGAGCTGCCGACGTGTACGCATGATCGTAGCCAGTGATTGGAATCTCGAAGAATTACTGCGGAGGATGACAGGGCGGGACCGCTTGCGATCAAAGAGGCGGCGCGGAGCGTCGATCGCGGCGTTAAGGGCGTGCATGGCGATGTGCATCGCCGAATCCTGCAAAAGACCGAAGACGGCTGGATCCTCTTTCCGTTTGATGCCGTCCGCGTTGATGTCAGATTGCACGCGGCCTAACCCTTCGCAATAAACCGCAAGCGAAATTGCGCACCCCGCAATTCGCCGGTCCGTGTCGACATTCCTGTTGACAGCGCTAGATCGCGTTACGCGCAGTTCCGTGCATCAACGTTCTGTTAAGCGACTCAATGCCAACTATAAGGGAAGCTAAAGAGCCGGTTTAGTTGGCAAAGCTTCACTCCCAGGCGGTGTACATTTTGGGAAAAACTTTTCAGACCAGCGTCTGACGAGACATAAATCCTTTTGAATGGAGACAGCCGTCATGCGACCAGTATCCAAGCCGACCCTACTCGGCAGCGAATCCGAAAGGGAGTACCTCGCCCTCCGCGAAGGGATCGCAAAAGAAATCAAACCCAAAGGTCAAATCGAATGGATGTTTCTTGATGACATCCTCGAAATCCTCTGGGAAATCTTGCGGCTGCGTCGCTATAGAACTCTCATCATCTGCAATACAATCCCCGCAGCGATACAAAGCTTGTTCAAGCAGGTATGCTACGACGATGATTACCTGAATAATTCGCAAGTTGAGGAAGAAGCCATTCGGATAGCTAAGGCTTATTTCCAAGATGCAAAAGCCAAAAAGAAATTCATGGAAATACTAGGTGGAGTCGGATTTAATGAACGTGCCGTTGAGGCGGAAGCGTTTCGACTTGCCATATCCGACCTTGAAAGATTGGACAGGATGCTGTCGGCGTTGGAGAGGCGACGCAACAAAGTGCTACGATTCATCGCACAGTATCGCAACAGCCTGGCGACACAAATCCGGCGGGTGATAGATCGGACTATCGCCGAAGATTTGCCCAGTCGTGACCCCGTCAAGTCGCTTGAACATGCCGACTGAAAGACAAATTGCAGCCAATCGTGCGAACGGCCGCCGCAGCCGCGGGCCGACCTCGCTGCATGGAAAGGCGCGCGCTGGCCGCAACAGCTATCGCCATGGATTAACGGGGCCGGACTCGAGCGCCGGCTTTCTGGTACAGGTCGAAAAACTTGCGCATCGCTTGGCCGGCAATAACCAAAGCGCAATCGTGCGCAAGTTCGCACGCGTTGTGGCGGAGGCCGACCTTGAGCTTGCGCGTGTGCGGCGCGTAAAGGCGGCGCTGATCGAACGGGCCAGCGCGCTTGGAGGGCTGGTACCGCCCAAGCACTTTCGCTCCATGATGCAGGAGGTTCGATGGTGTCAGGCAATGGATTTGTGGTTTAGGGGGCTGCGGTCTAGCAGGCCGCCGCAGCCTGCCCCCATCAATCCGTTGGCATCTATGCCGGTGGCAGCACCGGGGCGATCGGCTGAAGCCTGCTGCCGTATGCTTACTGAATTGATCAGGCTTGACCGATATGCAAATCGCGCATTTACACGACGGGACCGCGCTATTCGTGAATTAGTAAAAGCGATGACTGGTTAGTCAGGCACCGCACATTTGAACCGATAACTGATCTGTTGGATGCTGAAAACCGAGTGGCGCGGGCTAGATCAAAAGGAAATTCGCAGCGCGAAATAGATTCACATCGCGAGCAGGATAGTGCCACAATCACCAAGTCTTCATGCCGGTACGGCAAAAGCGACTGCGACAAGGTAAGAACAGATGCTGATGATCGTGTGAGCCGGCGGCACAGGATCTCGCTTCGATGCTGATGCAAGAAAGCGCGCATTGCGCGTCACCGACGCGCAGGCGCGAATTCCGCGCTATGCGCATCGTGATTGCGGTCAAGGCCGCGCCGGACTTCAATCTCGAGAATAGACAAAGGACCGGAATTCTATTTTCCGGTCTACCCCCGATCAACGGATGTGACGAAATTCGAAAGGTGGGTGCGCAAAGGAATAACACGAGCACAGGTTGAGCGCGCGGAATTCTGCAAAACGAACCCAATTTTGTGTAAATGTTATAGACACTTAGCTGTTTGTCCCAGCTTTCTGAATGGATTTTATCAGATGCAGCTGACAGGCAAGCAGGGAGGCTGAACTGTAAAGCGCTATTCGATTATGGACGGCGCTACTCGACGCTGGAGCCGCGTCGCAAATCGGCTTCGATCTGAAGCCTGGTCCCGCCGCCGAACCGGGCGCGGTAGACCTGCAGGTTCTCCATGATCCGCTGCACGTAGTTTCGCGTTTCGGAGAACGGGATCTGTTCGACCCAGTCGACCGCGTCGACCTTGGGGTCGCGTGGATCGCCATAGCGCTCGATCCATTTTTTGACGCTGCCGCGGCCGGCATTGTAGGCCGCGAAGGTCAGGATGTAGGAGCCGCGATAGTCCTCGAGCAAGCCGCCGAGTTCGGCGGCACCCATCGCGGCGTTGTAGACCGGATCGGTCTTCATCCGGTTGAGGTCGAAGCTGACGCCGGCCCGTTTGGCGACATAGCGACCGGCATCCGGGGTCACCTGCATCAGTCCATAGGCCTGCGCCGGGGAGACCACGGCCTGGTTGAAGGCGCTTTCCTGCCGGCAGATGGCATAGACGATGCTCTGCTCGACCTCGGGCCCGATCGACTTGAACGGCGGGATACCGTTGACGGGATAGGCGTAGTGGTCGAACGGCAGGCCGCGATTGAGGGCGGCCTTGCCGAGCAACAGCATGCCGCGGGCATCCGTGTAGCGCGCGGTCAGCTCGCCGAGCCCGGCCAGCGCGTCGGGATCGCCGTTCTCACCCATGTCGCCGAAAATCGGGATGGCGAGCTCGCGTTCCTGAAGCTCGTAAAGCAACTGCACCGCGCGCACGATCTCGAGCCGCTCGGCGCCGCGCCCGCGGGGAACGCCGTTCAGTTCGATCTGCGGCAATCCGAGTTTGGCGCGCGCCAGCTGGCCGTAATAGCTGGTCGACTGCTCGGCGGCCCTCGTGTAGGCGGCGCGGGCTTCCTGGGCGCGGCCAGCGGCTTCCGCCGCGCGGCCCTGCCAGTAGCCGGCGCGGGCCAGCGCGGTCGGGTTCACGCTGCCGACGCCGATCCGCGCGAAATGCTGGGCGGCTACTGACGGATCTTTGAGGAAGCGCAGCGCAATCCAGCCCGCTGTGAATTCCTGCTCGGTCTTGTAGATGTCGCGCGAGGGCAGGGCGGCATCCCGTGCAATCAGATAGGCGTTGCGATGTTCGCCGACGTCCATCATCTTGCGCGCCAGGAGCCGCCGCTCGATCCACCATTCGTTGAGATTGTGCAGGCGGCCCGGATCCTTCGGCGCGCTCAGCATCAGCTGGGCGGCCTCGGCAAATTTCTCCTCGCGGCGCAGCAGCTGGATCCTGGCAAAGGTGTAGCCGGGATCGCCGTGCAGTTCGCGCGGCACCGCTTCCAGCAAGGCCCGGAGGTTCGAGCCCTTCTTGTTGGCAGCGATCCGCGCCTTGGCCAAGGCCATGTGGCCCGCACCCAGCCGCTTCGCGGCGCGCAGGCCGCCGGCTTCCTGCTCCGTGCCATAGAGCAGAAAATCCATCCGCGCCTTGTGATCGCCGGCCGTCAGCAGGGCGCCGAACAGGTCGAGCGCGGCGTTTTCGGTGTCCTCCGACATGCCGTCGTGCCGCCAGGCATCGCGGACCAGGCGTTCGGCGTTGGCGCGATCGCCGCGTCCGATCATCACCCGCGCCAGTGCGAATTTGCCCTTGGCCGAGATCGGCGATTCGTTTTCGAACCACGACCAGACCGTGGCGTCGTCGCGGCGGTCGTCCCACAGCGCGGCCTCGATGCGCCGGCGCAGGAAGGTCTGCGAGGGCCAGCTTGGATTGGCCGAGACGAAAGCGCGATAGCGCTCGACCGAAGCGCCATTGTCGTCGCTGCGCAGGATCACCCATTCCGCAAGCTTGCGGGCGACCGGATCTGAAATCGTGGCCTGCGCCTGCGTCGCATCCCCCGGTTTGCGCTTTCGAACGAGCTCGATGACGTTCTCCAGGGCGTCCTTGTCGGACTGCGAGGTCGACGACGTCGCGGCGACCGCGGCAGCGGTCGCGGGCTTACGCGCCGCGGGCACGGCGGCGTGCTGGCGCGTCGCAGGCGCCAGCACCGGTGCTGGAAGTGGCGCGGCGGGAGGTGTCGTTGCGGGCGCAGAGTGCTGTGTCGGGATTGCAGCCGTCGGGTTTGCAGGTGAGGTCTTGGGGACCACGTTGCGGGCGATCGGACGCGGCTTCGGCAGTGGAACCTTCGGCTGGGCCCAGGCATCCACCGACATTGCGGATAGCCCCAGCACCAGCCCTGTCGCCAGTGCGGTCGATCGCAATGCGGCTGCGCGGACGGAGCGGGTCACGGATTTCCTCTGCGGCGGCGAATCACTCAATCGCTCAAGCCTTAGGTCTATTTGATTGAATATGTGGACAAAATGCTAAAAACGTCGCGGCCGGGGGTGTTTGCGCCAACACCACGGCAAAATCGCGGCTACCGCGTTTTCGAGCCTTCCGGATTCGATCCGGGAACGCTTGCGCCTTGCGGCCGGAAAACGCGTCAAAAACAAAGGCCTGTGGTCATATCCTTCGGCCCTTTCGCCAGATCGCCAGACCCGATATGAATTGGCTGGTCATTTTTAGCGGTGCCGTCACGAACGCGTTGGGAGGAAATCCATGGCAGCCAAGACAAAATTCCAGGGATCCTTCACCGCCTTGGTCACGCCATTCAAGAACGGTTCGCTCGACGAAGCGGCGTTCCGCGGTCTCGTCAGCTGGCAAATCGAGCAGGGTTCGCACGGTCTCGTTCCCGTCGGCACGACAGGAGAAAGCCCGACGCTGAGCCATGCCGAGCATCACCGCGTGGTCGAGATCTGTATCGAGGAGGCAAAGGGGCGCGTGCCTGTGATCGCCGGCGCGGGCTCGAACTCCACGCGCGAGGCCGTCGATCTGGCTGTCCACGCCGAGAAGGCCGGCGCCGATGCCGTGCTGGTGGTAACGCCGTATTACAACAAGCCGACCCAGGAAGGGATGTATCAGCACTTCAAGGCGGTGAATGACGCGATCGGCATCCCGATCATCATCTACAACATTCCGCCGCGCTCCGTCGTCGATATGTCCGTCGAAACCATGACCCGGTTGTTCGAGTTGAAAAACATCGCCGGCGTCAAGGACGCCACCGCCAATCTAGCCCGGGTGTCGCAACAGCGCCATGCGATGGGACCGGATTTTATCCAGCTGTCCGGTGAGGACATGACGGCGTTGGCCTACATGGCGGCGGGCGGACATGGTTGCATTTCGGTGGTCGCCAACGTGGCGCCGAAGCTGTGCGCCGAGCTGATGACGGCCGTCTTGAAGGGCGATTTCGCCACCGGGCTGAAGCTCCAGGACCGGTTGACGCCGCTGCATGACGCCGTCTTCAAGGAGCCGGGCCTCGCGGGAGCCAAGCATGGCCTCAAGCTGTTGGGACGGCTGGAAGAAGAAGTGCGTCTGCCGCTGATGAATGTGACGCCGCCAACCGGCAAGGTGATCCGCGACGCCATGGTCCATGCCGGCCTGATCAACTGAAGCCGGCCTCTCACTTCGCCTGATGCACGAAGGAAACCGACTATGCTGAAGGAATTCCGCGAGTTTGCGATGAAGGGCAATGTCGTCGACCTCGCCGTCGGCGTCATCATCGGTGCGGCCTTCGGCGCCATCGTGACCTCGCTGGTCGGCGACGTCATCATGCCGATCATCGGTGCGATCACAGGCGGTCTCGACTTCTCCAATTATTTCACCGGACTGTCGAAGGCGGTGACGGCGACCAACCTGGCCGATGCCAAGAAGCAGGGCGCCGTGCTGGCCTGGGGCAGCTTCCTGACGCTGACGCTGAATTTCATCATCATCGCCTTCGTGCTGTTCATGGTCATTCGCGCCATGAACACGCTGAAGCGCAAGGATGAGGCCGCGCCTGCGGCGCCGCCGAAGCCGACGCGCGAGGAAGAGCTGCTGACCGAGATCCGCGATCTCCTCAAGAAGGGCTAACGTGGCCGAGAAGAACGAGCGCCCGATCAAGGTCGTCGCCGAGAACCGCAAGGCGCGGTTCAACTATGCGATCGAGGACACCATCGAGACCGGCATCGCGCTGACCGGCACCGAGGTGAAATCAATTCGCAACGGCAAGACCACCATTGCGGAGTCCTATGCGGACACCAAGGACGGCGAGATCTGGCTGATCAACGCCAATATCCCCGAATATCTGCAGGCCAATCGCTTCAACCACGAGCCCAAGCGACCGCGCAAGCTGCTGCTGCACCGCAAGCAGATCAACAAGCTGATGGGCGCGGTCGATCGCGAGGGCATGACGCTGATCCCGCTAAAACTCTATTTCAACGAGCGCGGCCGCGCCAAGCTGCTGCTGGCGGTGGCCAAGGGCAAGAAGCTGCACGACAAGCGCGAGAGCGAGAAGAAACGTGACTGGGGCCGGGAGAAGGGCCGTCTGCTGCGGGCGCGGGGGTAATATTTTGGATTGTAGGATGGGTAGAGCCAACGGGTCGCGCGAATGCGCGCCCGATGACAGGCTCCGCGAAACCCATCACAACGGTCTTTGAGATGGGTAGATTCGATGGGTATCACTTCGCTCCACCCATCCTACGAGGACGAGTCTCCAATGAATCAAAAAAATCTGCTCGAAGTCGACTGGAGCAAGATCCCGGCGCCATCGGACGATGGCGCAGCTGCCCACCTCGTCGGGATGACGATCCCGCCGCTCAGCCTGATGGCGACCGACGACAATTCGATCGCGCTGTCGGCGCTGCCGGGCCGGGTCGTCGTATTCGCTTATCCCCGCACCGGCGAGCCCGGCAAGATCAGCCTGGTCGATGATTGGGACATGATCCCGGGGGCGCGCGGCTGCACGCCGCAGACCTGCTCGTTCCGCGACCTGTTCGCCGATCTGAAGGCCGCCGGCGCCGGGCACGTCTTCGGCCTGTCGACGCAAAGCAACATCTACCAGACCGAAATGGCGTCGCGGCTGCATCTGCCGTTCCCGGTGCTGTCGGATGAGAAGCTGGCGCTGACCCGCGCGTTGAAATTGCCGACCATGGAGGTGGCGGGGCTGACGCTGATCAAGCGGCTGGCGCTGATCATCGACAATGCGCGCATCAGCCACGTGTTCTATCCGGTGTTTCCGCCGGACCGGAATGCCGGCGACGTGCTGGCGTGGCTGAAGGCGAACCCGGCTTGATCTTGTAGGGTAGGCAAAGGCGCGGTTGCGCCGTGCCCGCCATCTCATCGAAACAAGCAGGGTGGGCACGCTTCGCTTTGCCCACCCTACGATTCCAGATCCGCCCTTACTTTCGCAAACACATTGCGAAACATTTCCGGCGTCAGCACCCGCGTATTGGTGTTGTAGCGGGAGCAGTGATAGCTGTCGTAAAGCTTGATCGGGCCGGCACTGTGCATGGCGCCGTGCGCAAAGGACGCGGCGGCGCTGCGCAGGCCAAGCGCTTTCAGCGTCGATTCATGGGCGATCCTGCCGAGCGCCACGATCGCGCGAAGTTTGGGCATGCCGGCAATGGTCGCGATCAAAAATTGCCGGCAGGTGTTGATCTCGACCGGCAGCGGCTTGTTCTGCGGCGGCACGCAGCGCACGGCGTTGCTGATCATGCAGTCGACCAGCCGCAGTCCGTCGTCGGGCCGCGCCTGATAGCTGCCCTTGGCAAAGCTATATTCCAGCAAGGTGGCATAGAGCAGGTCGCCCGCGTAGTCGCCGGTGAAAGGGCGCCCGGTGCGATTGGCACCCTGCATGCCCGGGGCGAGGCCTACGATCAGCAATCGGGCTCTTGGATCGCCGAACGAAGCCACCGGCGCATTGTGCCAGCCCGGCTCACGGGCACGGGCCTGGTCACGAAACTCGGCGAGACGCGGGCAAAGCGGGCAGTTGCGGTCCGGTCCGATAGCGGAAAAGGCGGCGGCGCTAGCCATTCATGACCATGGCGTTTTCAATGTGGGCACCGGTTCGCGTCAGGACGTCGCGACAAAAACAAAAGCCCGGTTCTGATTCCAGAACCGGGCTCTAGCAGTGCAGCGGATCATTCTCAATCTTCGAAATCGTCGTCGCCGGCGGAACGCGGCGCCATGGTGGTGGCGCGCTGCAGGAATTGCGGTGCGTGATGACGCGGCTCGCGCGGAGCGGGGCGCTCCGAGGGATCGCGGCCGAGCTTGGATTGCAGTTCGACCAGGTCGGTGAAGACGTCGGCCTGGCGGCGCAATTCGTCGGCGATCATCGGCGGCTGGCTCGAAATCGTCGACACCACCGTGACGCGAACGCCGCGCCGCTGCACCGCTTCAACCAGGGAGCGAAAATCGCCGTCGCCGGAGAACAGCACGATCTGATCGACGTGCTCGGCGAGCTCCATGGCATCGACGGCGAGCTCGATGTCCATATTGCCCTTCACCTTGCGGCGGCCGCTGGCGTCTATGAATTCCTTGGTCGCCTTGGTGACGACGGTGTAGCCGTTATAGTCGAGCCAGTCGATCAAAGGACGGATCGATGAGTATTCCTGATCCTCGATGATCGCCGTGTAGTAGAACGCCCGCACTAGCGTACCGCGACTCTGGAATTCCTTGAGAAGGCGCTTGTAGTCGATGTCGAAGCCGAGTGTCTTTGCGGTTGCATAGAGATTGGCGCCGTCGATGAAGAGCGCGATCTTGTTGGAAACGGGTGACATCAAAGGGTTCTCGCGTTGTTGTTACGTTTTTAGCGCAGCGGGAATCGACCGCGCGCACTTTCCAGTTCAGCTGCCTAAAGTTCGGTGAACCTTTCCCCACGACAATCACCACTGCAATTATGGTGAGGCGAGGGCGAAATACCTAGTCTTTTGACGTTGTAAGGAGAGAATACTTGTCCCGAACGGTGTCCCGCCGTCTTCGGACGCTCCGGCCCTTCTGGCCCCGGGGATGGTTACCAGAGCCCATTAAGAAGGCAAATCACAAATTTAGTCTTGCGAAACCCCATCCGCCCCTATAACTAGCCCCCATAACCGACATATTGGGCCCCATTTAACGGAGCGACAGTCTATGGCGCGCGTCACCGTGGAAGATTGCATTGATAAGGTCGACAACCGGTTCGACCTGGTCCTGCTGGCAGCACATCGCGCCCGTATGATCTCGTCCGGATCACAACTCACAGTTGACCGCGACAACGACAAGAATCCGGTCGTTTCGCTGCGGGAAATCGCCGACTCCTCGATCTCCCCGGAAGACCTGCGCGAGGAACTGGTTCATTCCCTGCAGAAATTCGTCGAAGTCGATGAACCCGAGCCCGATACCGTGCCCTTGATCGGCTCGGCCGGCGCCAGCGTCGATGCCGACGACACCGAGGTCGCGGTCGAGCGCATGACCGAGGAAGAGCTCCTGAAGGGCCTCGAGGGCTTGGCGCCGCCGGAAGAGCAGCCCGAAGAGGACGAATAGACCCGGCAACGGGACGTCGAACACCCTGATCTGACAAAGGCCCGGACATTCGTCCGGGCCTTTGCTTTTGTTGACATTTTTTCAGGTACGATGCGTGCTTGGCGGATGGGTGCGAGATCGCCTGAACCGGGTTGGCCGCAGCTTGGCCGGGTTCGGCATCACAAATCGTCCCAAGCCATGCGAAATTGATCGTTCGCTGACCCCCAATGGGGTGCAGCTTCGCTCGAAATCGCATTAGTGTTCGTGAGGCATTCTTGCAGCGGGCCGAGCTCGGCGCGCGGATGAGGCAGTGATTCGATGGCGTTCTGGCGCCGCATATCCCGGCAAATGCAGGCTGCGACCGATTCGGTCGCGGTGGCGCCAGCCTTGCCGGCGGTGGAGCGGCCCAAATCCCCCCGCTCGCGCATGATGCGGCAATACGATCTGGTCGAGCGTGTCCGCTCGTACAATCCGGACACCGATGAAGACCTGCTCAATCGCGCCTATGTCTACGCCATGAAGGCGCACGGCACCCAGACCCGTGCATCGGGCGATCCTTATTTCTCGCATCCGCTCGAGGTCGCGGCGATCCTCACCGGCCTCAAGCTCGATGATGCCACCATCGTCGCGGCGCTGCTGCACGACACCATCGAGGACACCGAGGCGACGCGCGCCGAGATTGACAACGTGTTCGGCCACGAGATCGGTGCGCTGGTAGAGGGCCTCACCAAACTGAAGCGGCTGGAACTGGTTTCGCGCGAGGCCAAGCAGGCCGAGAACCTGCGCAAGCTGCTGCTGGCGATCGCCGACGACGTCCGCGTGCTGCTGATCAAGCTCGCCGACCGCCTGCACAACATGCGGACCCTGGAATTCGTGCCGCACGCCTCGCGCCGCAGGATCGCCGAGGAGACGCTCGACATCTATGCACCGCTCGCCGGCCGCATGGGCATGCAGGAGATGCGCGAAGAGCTCGAGGACCTGTCGTTCCACACGCTCGATCCCGAAGCCTATGCGGTGGTGATGCAGCGGCTCGACGCACTGGCCGAGCGCAACCGCAATCTGATCGGCGAGATCGAAAGTCAGCTGTCGAAGAATTTGCAGAAGAACGGCATCACCGCGCGGGTCTATGGCCGCCGCAAGCAGCCGTTTTCGATCTGGACCAAGATGGAGCGCAAGTCGGTCGGCTTCGAACAATTGTCCGATATCTACGGTTTCCGCGTCGTGATGGGGGACGTCGAATCCTGCTATCGCGCGCTCGGCGTCGTCCATACCACCTGGCCGGTGGTGCCGGGGCGCTTCAAGGACTACATCTCGACGCCGAAGCAGAACGACTATCGTTCGCTCCACACCACCGTGATCGGTCCCGGCCAGCAGCGCGTCGAATTGCAGATCCGCACCGAGGAGATGAACCAGATCGCCGAATTCGGCATTGCGGCGCATGCGTTCTACAAGGAGGGGGAGGGCTCCCCGACCGAGCGGCTCAAGCACGAGTCCAACGCCTTTGCCTGGCTCCGTCACACCGTCGGCATCCTGTCCGAAAGCGCCAATCCGGAAGAGTTCCTGGAACACACCAAGCTCGAGCTGTTCCACGACCAGGTGTTCTGCTTCACGCCGAAGGGCAAGCTGATCGCGCTGCCGCGTCAGGCCAACGTCATCGATTTCGCCTATGCGGTGCATACCGACGTCGGCAACAGCGCGGTCGGCTGCAAGATCAACGGCAAGTTCGCGCCATTGTCGTCGGAATTGCAGAACGGCGACGAGGTCGAGGTCCTGACCTCGCAGGCGCAGTCGGCGCCGCCGTCGGCCTGGGAGTCGCTCGCGGTCACCGGCAAGGCGCGGGCGGCGATCCGCCGCGCCACCCGGACCGCGGTGCGCGATCAATATGCCGGGCTTGGCCGCCGTATCGTCGACCGCCTGTTTGCCCGCGCCAAGATCGAATACGCCGATGACAAGCTGAAGGGCGCGCTGCCCCGGCTGGCGCGCGCCTCGATCGAAGACGTGATGGCCTCCGTCGGGCGCGGCGAACTGAAGGCGTCCGACGTCGCGCGGGCGATGTATCCGGACTACAAGGAAGAGCGGATGGTGCGTTACGGGGCCAAGCGAAGCCTCGCGGACAAGCTGAAGCTGAAATCGCCGCCGCATCCGGCGCGCAGCGCGTCGGTGATCCCGGTGCGCGGCCTCAATTCCGACCTGCCGGTCAAGTTCGCCCCGAACGGCGGCGCGGTGCCGGGCGACCGCATCGTCGGCATCGTCTCGCCGGGTGAGGGGATCACGATCTATCCGATCCAGTCGCCGGCGCTCAAGGATTTCGAGGAAGAGCCGGAGCGCTGGCTCGACGTGCGCTGGGACGTCGACGAGACCATGCCGCAACGTTTTCCGGCGCGGATTCTCGTGCACAATGTCAACGAGCCCGGCAGCCTTGCCCAGGTCGCCACCGTGATCGCCGAGCATGACGGCAATATCGACAATATCAGCATGTCGCGCCGCTCCCCCGATTTCACCGAGCTGACCATCGATCTCGAGGTCTATGACCTGAAGCATCTCAGCGCTATCATCGCCCAGTTGCGCGCCAAGGCCGTCGTCGCACGGGTCGAGCGTGTTAATGGGTAAGTCATTTTGTCATTGCCGGGCTTGACCCGGCAATCCATCGTTCTCAAGAAGATGGATGCGCGGGTCGAGCCCGCGCATGACAGTTGGAAATCTTGGTCGCGAGTCGAAATATGCCGAAAGCTCTTCCGCTGCGCCTCGGGGTCAATGTCGATCACGTCGCTACCTTGCGTAATGCACGGGGCGGCGCGCGGCCGGATCCGGTGCGCGCCGCGCTGACCGCGATCGAGGCGGGGGCCGACGGCATCACCGCGCATCTGCGCGAAGACCGCCGCCATATCCGCGACACCGACATGGCGCGCCTCAAGGCCGAAATCTCAAAACCGCTGAATTTCGAGATGGCGGCGACCGAGGACATGCTGCGGATTTCGCTGGCGACCAGGCCGCACGCGGTCTGCCTGGTTCCCGAGCGCCGCGAAGAGCTCACTACCGAAGGCGGGCTTGACGTGGTCGGCCAGCACAATGCGCTGGCGCCGTTCATCGCGCGCCTGAACGATGCCGGCATCCGGGTGTCGCTGTTCATCGCCGCCGATCCCGCCCAGATCGAGATGGCCGCGCGCCTCCGGGCGCCGGTGATCGAAATCCATACCGGCGGCTGGTGCGACGCGGTGGTGGATGGCCATGCCGCCAAGGCCGAGGCGGAATGGCAGCGCATTGTCGCGGGCGCGAAGCTGGCGCGCGCCGCCGGGCTTGAGGTTCATGCCGGCCACGGCCTCGACTACGACACGGCCGAGACAATCGCCGCTCTGCCCGAACTCGCCGAACTCAACATCGGCTACTTCATGATGGGGGAGGCGCTGTTCGTCGGCCTCGGCGAAACCGTCCGCAGCATGCGGGCGGCGATGGACCGCGGGCGCCAGCGCAGCGTGGCTCCGACATGATCATCGGCATCGGCTCCGACCTGATCGACATCACGCGGGTTGCCAAGGTGATCGAACGCCATGGCGAGCGCTTCCTCGAGCGCATCTTCACCGACGCCGAGCGCGCCAAGGCCGCGCGCCGCGCCAACAACGAGAAGATGGTGGTCGCGACCTATGCCAAAAGGTTCGCGGCCAAGGAGGCCTGTTCCAAGGCGCTCGGCACCGGCATCCGCCAGGGCGTCTGGTGGCGGGATATGGGGGTGGTGAACCTGCCGGGCGGCCGTCCCACCATGAAGCTGACCGGCGGGGCGCTGTCCCGGCTCGAGAAACTGACGCCGGAGGGGTTGGAGGCCCGGATCGACCTTTCCATCACCGATGACTGGCCGCTGGCGCAGGCCTTCGTCATAATTTCGGCGGTCGTTCCGGGCAAATCATAGGGCAGGCGGGCGTTCGCGCCGGGGGACCGACATAAAACTAAAAAACATTGATTTATCAATGGATTACGAAGTTTTATCGAGGCGCTTGATTGCACGGCCGCGAACAACCGTCTAAAACGCCGCTGCGACACTACCGAGCCAGGGCGAATTCGGGTTTTGCGCCGGAATTTGCCTTTAACATCAGTATCGAAGACCATTTTCTTGACGCGAACGGAACTGTTCGATTCGCGTGAGGAAAACGTTCTGCCACCGTGCAGGCCAAGCCTCTGTTTAATACTTGCCTTGCTTGAAGCAGCCTTGCGGGAATTGGGAAAGCGATGAGCGTGACATCCGGGACAAAAACTGAAAGCGGCTTGGGCGAAACCATCCGTGTCGTCATCCACGCCCTCCTGATCGCGCTCGTGATACGCACCTTCCTGTTCCAGCCCTTCAACATTCCCTCGGGATCGATGAAGGCGACGCTCCTGGTCGGCGACTATTTGTTCGTCTCGAAATATTCGTACGGCTATAGCCACTACTCGATCCCGCTGTCGCCGCCATTGTTCTCGGGCCGCATTTTCGGTTCGGAGCCGTCGCGCGGCGATATCGTCGTGTTCCGCCTGCCGAAGGACGATTCCACCGATTACATCAAGCGCGTGATCGGCCTGCCGGGCGACCGCATCCAGATGCGCGAGGGACTGCTCTACATCAACGACGCCCCGATCAAGCGCGAGCGCCTGAGCGATTTCATCGGTGAGGACCCGTGCGGCTCGGACGCCACCGCGCGCGTCAAGCGCTGGAAGGAAACCCTGCCGAACGGCGTCTCCTATGAGTCGCTCGATTGCGTCGACAACGGCTTCTACGACAACACCACCATCTATACCGTGCCGGCCGGCCATTTCTTCATGATGGGCGACAACCGGGACAATTCGACCGACAGCCGCGTGTTGTCGGCGGTGGGCTATGTGCCGTTCGAAAACATCGTCGGCCGGGCGCAAATGATCTTCTTCTCCATTGCCGAGGGCGAACATGCCTGGATGTTCTGGCGCTGGCCGACCGCGGTGCGCTGGAATCGCATTTTTTCAATCGTGCGATGAACGACGAAACGCCCGTCATCAGGAATACCCCGCCACAGGGCGAGAGCCCGCAGCCTGATGCCGGTGGCGAACCTGCGCCCAAGAAGAAGCGCGGCAGGGGCTCGGCCAAGGAATCGGCCAAGGCCGCGGCTGCTGCACTCGAGGCGCGCATCGGCCACAAGTTCGGCGATCCCAACCTCCTGACATCAGCGTTCACGCATGTGTCCGCGCTAAAACCCGCGCGCAATCGCGCCGAAAGCTACCAGCGCCTCGAATTTCTCGGCGATCATGTGCTCGGGCTGATCGTGTCCGACATGCTGTACCGCGCCTTTCCGAACGCCGACGAGGGCGAGCTGTCAAAACGCCTCGCCGATCTCGTGCGCAAGGAAAGCTGCGCCGACGTCGCCAAGTCGCTAGGGCTGGTCGACGACATCAAGCTCGGCCAGGTCGGCGCCAGCGCCAGCGCCCGATTGCGCAAGTCCGTGCTCGGCGACATCTGCGAAGCGGTGATCGGGGCGATCTTTCTCGACGGCGGCTATAGTGCTGCCGCCCAATTCGTCGAGCGCAACTGGACCGAACGGATGCGCAAGCCGCGCCGGCCGCTGCGCGATCCCAAGACGGTGTTGCAGGAATGGGCGCAGAGCAAGGGGATGCCGACGCCGGTCTATCGCGAGGTCGAGCGCACCGGGCCGCATCACGATCCGCAGTTCCGCGTTTCCGTGGAGCTGCCGGGCCTCGAGCCGGCCGAGGGCGTCGGCGGCAGCAAGCGCGCGGCCGAGAAGGTTGCGGCGTCCGTGATGATCGAGCGTGAAGGCGTCGGCGGTGGTGGCAATGACAGCTGAATCTCCGGCCCAGACCGCTTGCGGCTTCGTCGCGCTGATCGGCGCGCCCAATGTCGGCAAGTCTACCCTGGTCAACGCGTTGGTCGGCTCCAAGGTCACGATCGTGTCGCGCAAGGTGCAGACCACGCGGGCGCTGATCCGCGGCATCGTGATCGAGAACAACGCGCAGATCATCCTGGTCGATACGCCCGGCATCTTCGCGCCGAAACGGCGGCTCGACCGCGCCATGGTATCGACCGCCTGGAGCGGGGCGCATGACGCCGATCTGGTCTGCGTGCTGCTCGATGCCAAAGCCGGCATGGATGAAGAGGCGGACGCGATCCTGAGCCGGCTTGCGAGCGTGCAGCATCCGAAAATTCTGGTGCTGAACAAGATCGATCTGATCCCGCGCGAGAAGTTGCTGGCGCTGGCGCAGGCCGCCAATGACCGCATGAAGTTCGAACATACTTTCATGATCTCGGCGCTGTCGGGCGACGGCGTCGACGATCTGCGCGCCGAACTCGCCAAAATGGTGCCGGCAGGCCCGTTTCACTATCCCGAAGACCAGATGTCGGACGCGCCGATGCGGCATCTGGCGGCCGAGATTACGCGCGAGAAGATCTACCGCCAGCTGCACCAGGAGCTGCCGTATCAGTCCACCGTCGAGACCGACAGCTGGACCGAGCGCAAGGACAAATCGGTCCGCATCGAGCAGACCATCTTTGTCGAGCGCGAGAGCCAGCGCAAAATCGTCCTCGGCAAGGGCGGCGCCACCATCAAGTCGATCGGCGCGGATTCCCGCAAAGAGATCGCCGAGATACTGGGCCAGCCCGTGCATCTGTTCCTGTTCGTCAAAGTGCGCGAGAACTGGGGTGACGACCCGGAGCGCTACCGCGAAATGGGAATTGAATTCCCGAAGGAATAGTTCGGCAATGTATGCGATCGTCATTGTCTGCAACAAACGCGGAGCGTTTGTGCATGAGAGCCAACGGGTCGGCGCGAAGCGCCGCCCGATGACAGGCTCCGCGAAGCAATCCACCTCCCGCGTTGAGAAAATGGATTGCTTCGTCGCTTTGCTCCCTTGAACAAACGCTTCGCGTTTGTTGCAGACAATGACGGAATTGGAAGTCCGATGACCCTGCCCAGGAACGTAGTTTGGTTTGAAGTGCTGCTCTATCTGTCGCTGACGTTGGATGCGGTGTCGGTCGCGTTCCAGGACCGCACGCCGAAAGCCGACATGACCGAACAGATGATCATGGTCGCGACCCTGATGGCGGCCGGCCTGATCCTGCTGCTGGTCTATTTCGTCCGGCTCGCGGCGCGGGAGCGCAAGAACTGGCCGCGCTGGGTGCTGGCCGCAGCGCTGGTGCTGTCGGTGATCTCGCTGGCGCAGGTGATCGGCGCGAACGGCCTGCAACTCGACAGCGCCATCGAGGTGGTGTCCTGCGCGCTGACGACGGCGGGGCTGTATTTTTCCTTCACCGGGGATGCGGTGGGCTGGTTCAACGCTTAGTGATTGAAGCTGTCATTCCGGGGCGATGCGAAAGCATCGAACCCGGAATCTCGAGATTCCCCGGTGCGCAATTGCGCACCTGAGGTCTGGTCCTTCGGAGCATCCCGGAATGACGAGCGCGAGATAGCTGCCCGCCTTACCGGAATCCTGTAAACTCCCGCCCATGGAATGGACCGACGAAGGCATCGTGCTGGGGGTGCGGCGGCATGGCGAATCTTCCGCCATTGTCGAACTCTTGACGCGCAGCCATGGCCGACACCTCGGCCTGGTGCGCGGCGGTGCGGGTAAGCGGATGCGGCCGCTGCTGCAGCCCGGCAACAGCGTCACCACGGTGTGGCGGGCGCGGCTCGACGAGCATCTCGGGTATTACGCCATCGAGGGCACGCGGCTGCGCGCGGCGACCTTGCTGGCGTCGGCGCATGCCACCTATGGCGTCACCCATCTGGCCTCGCTGGTGCGGCTGTTGCCGGAGCGCGACCCGCACGAGGACATCTACGAGATGTTCGAGCGCACGCTGGACGATTTCGACGATGTCGGCGGCGCCGCGGCGCATCTGATCCGGTTTGAGCTCGCGATGCTGGCCGAACTCGGCTTCGGCCTCGACCTGGAAAACTGCGCCGCGACCGGCGAGACAACGGAATTGATCTACGTGTCGCCGAAATCCGGCGGCGCGGTGTCGCGGCGCGCCGGCGAGCCTTACCGCGACCGGCTGCTGCCGCTGCCGGCATTTTTGCGTGAAGGCGAGGGCGGGACGAATGGCTGGTCGGACCAGGACCTGCAGGACGGCTTCCGGTTGACCGGCATGTTCCTGCTCCGCCACGTGCTGGAGCCGCGCGGGCAGGGCCATTCCGACGCCCGCGATGGATTCATCAACGCGGTGACCAAATACCGGGCACGAATCAGTTCCGCGGTCTGACGGCAGGGCCCGTCGTCCCGGCCTTGAGCCGGGATCCATACGCCGCGGCTTATCGATAAGAACCGTGGCTCCAGTCGATTTCTTTCAAAAACACCTGTGGTTATGGGTCCCGGCCTTCGCCGGGACGACGCTGAAATGGTGTTGCCCCGATTCGCAGCTTGCCCGAGTCAGCCCAAAAGTTTAACTCGTCCCCATGGGAAAACGAACATTACCGCCGGAAGAGCCGGCCGAAATCCATGAAGTCATGCTGCGGGATGCGCTGGAAGAGCGCTATCTCACCTATGCGCTTTCGACCATCATGCACCGCGCGCTGCCCGACGGCCGCGACGGCCTGAAGCCGGTGCATCGGCGCATCCTTTACGGCATGCGGCTGCTGCGCCTCGACCCCGGCACGGCTTTCAAGAAATCCGCCAAAATCGTCGGCGACGTGATGGGCTCGTTCCATCCGCATGGCGACCAGGCGATCTACGACGCCATGGTGCGCTTGGCGCAGGATTTCTCCTCGCGCTACCCGCTGGTCGACGGCCAGGGCAATTTCGGAAATATCGACGGCGATAACCCGGCCGCCTATCGTTACACCGAAGCGCGAATGACCGCGGTGGCGCAGCTGCTGCTGGAGGGCATCGACGAGGACGGCGTCGAGTTCCGTCCCAATTACGACGGCCAGACCAAAGAGCCGGTGGTGATGCCGGGCGGCTTCCCGAACCTGCTCGCCAACGGCTCGCAGGGCATCGCGGTCGGCATGGCGACGTCGATTCCGCCGCACAACGCCGCCGAGCTGTGCGACGCCGCACTGCATCTGATCGACAAGCCCGACGCCAAATCGAAGTCGCTGCTGAAATGGGTCAAGGGGCCGGATTTCCCGACCGGCGGCATCGTCGTCGATTCCAAGGAAGCGATCGCTGAGGCCTACATGACCGGGCGCGGCTCGTTCCGCACCCGCGCGCGATGGACCCAGGAAGAGGGGGCGCGGGGCACCTGGGTCGTTGTGATCACCGAGATCCCGTGGCTGGTACAGAAATCCCGGCTGGTGGAGAAGATCGCCGAACTGCTCAACGAGAAGAAGCTGCCGCTGGTCGGCGACGTCAGGGACGAATCCGCCGAAGACGTCCGCCTCGTGATCGAGCCGAAATCCCGCGCCGTTGATCCCGCGCTGATGATGGAATCGCTGTTCCGGCTGACCGAGCTCGAAAGCAAGATTTCGCTGAACCTCAACGTGCTGATCAAGGGCAAGATCCCGAAAGTGGTGGGCCTTGCCGAATGCCTGCGCGAATGGCTCGATCATCTGCGCGACGTGCTGCTGCGCCGCTCGAACTACCGCAAGACCCAGATCGAGAACCGGCTGGAAGTGCTCGGCGGCTATTTGATCGCCTATCTGAACATCGACAAGGTGATCAAGATCATCCGCACCGAGGATGAACCGAAGCCTGAGTTGATGAAGGCGTTCAAGCTGACCGAGGTCCAGGCCGACGCCATCCTCGACATGCGGCTGCGCCGTTTGCGCAAGCTCGAGGAATTCGAGATCCGCACCGAGGACAAGAACCTTCGGGCCGAATTGAAGGGCATCAAGTCGCTGCTCGGCTCCGAGGCCGAGCAATGGTCCAAGGTCGGCGACCAGGTCCGCAAGGTCCGCGACATGTTCGGGCCGAAGACGCCGCTCGGCAAGCGCCGCACCACCTTCGCGGATGCGCCCGAGCACGATCTGGCCGCGATCGAGGAGGCCTTTGTCGAGCGCGAGCCGTGCACGGTGGTGATCTCCGAAAAGGGCTGGGTGCGCACGCTCAAGGGCCATGTCGAGGATATTTCAGGGCTCGCCTTCAAGACCGACGACAAGCTCGAGCACGCATTCTTTGCCGAGACCACCTCGAAGCTGCTGGTGTTCGCGACCAACGGAAAATTCTATTCGCTCGACGTCGCAAAGCTGCCGGGCGGCCGCGGTCATGGCGAGGCGATCCGCATGTTCATCGACATGGAGCCGGAAACCGCGATCGTGTCGCTGTTCGTCAACAAGGGCGGCCGCAAATTCCTGATCGCAAGCCTCGAAGGGCAGGGCTTCATCGTCAACGAGGACGATTGCGTCGGCAATACCCGCAAGGGCAAGCAGGTGCTCAACGTCGAAATGCCGAACGAGGCCTGCGCGATCACGACCGTCGCCGGCGACACCGTCGCCGTGATCGGCACCAACCACAAGATGGTGCTGTTCCCGCTTGACCAGGTGCCGGAGATGGCGCGTGGCCGCGGCGTGCGGCTGCAGAAATACACCAGCGCGAAACTATCCGACGTCGCGGTATTCGAGTCCAAGGCGGGGCTGAACTGGAAAGATTCCGCCGGCCGCGACCAGAGCATGAGCTGGAAAGAACTGGCCGATTGGCGCGGCAACCGCGCCGACGCCGGCCGCCTCGCGCACGGCCTGCCGAAGTCGAACAAGTTCCTGCGGGGCGTGGAGTAGGGCGGGGACGGGCTATACCAAACGTCGTCATGCCCGGCCTTGCCGCCTTCGGTAAAGCTCCGGCGGGCCAGCGACTGGTGGCCTCGTCGAAGCCTTGGCGGAGACGGGTGCCGGGCATCCACGTCTTGGCGGCGGATTACGGTTTCGTGATCCGCTCGCGGTTTTGCTGGATGCCCTTTGACTGCATCAGGGTTCTCGCCGATGCTCTCCAAAAAAGGGGAGGCGGCATTGCGCAAAGCGGAATGGCAACGACTCATCGCAACGATCGGCGGAGCAGTCCTGATGCTCGCCATGCCGTCTTTGCTCAACGCTCAGCCCATCCCCGGTGCGCTGCCTCAATCGGCCAAGGCATTGTCGCAAGGAGAATGGCCGGCCTATGCCGGGACCTACGCCGCGTCGCGCTATTCGCCCCTCACGCAGATCGAGCGGACCAACGCGAAAAACCTGCATGTCGCCTGGCGCTGGAAGTCGCCGGACATGGCGGTCAAGGAAGCCAATCCGTCCGTCGGCCCGACCCGCGCCCATGAATCGACGCCGCTGATGGTTGGGGGCGTGCTTTACACCTCGACGTCGCTGTCACAGGTTGCCGCCGTCGACGCCGTCACCGGCGAAACCAAATGGGTGTTTGATCCCAAGGTTTACGAAAACGGACTCGGCATGCCCGCCAATGACGGCTGGCTGCATCGCGGCGTCGCCTATTGGCGCAATGGCGAAGACGAGCGCATCATCATGCTCACGGCATTTGCGCAGATGATCGCGCTGGATGCGAAGACCGGAAAGCCGGTGCCGGGCTTCGGCAATGACGGCCGGATCGATCTCACGCAGGGTCTGCGCCGCGAGGTCGATCGCGACTACTACACCATGAGTTCACCACCGGTGATCGTACGCGGCGTCATCGTGGTTGGATCGTCTGTCATGGATTGGTGGCGGAAAAGCCCGTCGCCGCCCGGCGACGTACGGGGCTTCGATGTCGTGACCGGCCGGCTACTCTGGACCTTCCACACCGTGCCGCAGGGCGAAGAGGCCGGCGTCGAGACCTGGCAACGGGATTCGTGGCGCGAGGCGGGTAACGCCAATGTCTGGGCGCCGATGAGCGCGGATGAAGAGCTCGGCTATGTCTATCTGCCGGTGAGCACGCCGACCAACGATTACTATGGCGGCCATCGTCCCGGTGACGGGCTTTACGGTGACAGCATCGTGTGCCTCGAAGCAGCCACCGGCAGAAAGGTTTGGCACTACCAGCTCGTGCATCATGGATTGTGGGATTACGACACCCCGGCAGCGCCAACTCTGATCGACGTCACAGTCGGCGGCAAAGCGGTCAAGGCGGTGGCGCAGGTGACCAAGCAGGCGTTCGTCTACGTATTCGATCGCGTCACCGGCCAGCCGGTATGGCCGATCGAGGAGCAGCCGGTGCCGGCTTCGACCGTTCCCGGTGAACTTGCATCGAAGACCCAGCCCTTTCCGACGAGGCCGGACCGATCGACCTTCAGGGCGTGCGCGACGAAGACTTGATCGATTTCACGCCTGAACTCCGTCAGGAGGCAAGAGACATCGTGGCGAAATACGATCACGGTCCGCTGTTCACCCCGCCGTCGGAACGAGGCACCATCCAGGTACCCGGCGTCGCCGGCGGCGGCAACTGGGCTGGTGCCGCGATCGATCCGGACACCGGCATGCTCTATGTCGGCACCTACCGGCTGCCGTTTGTGGTCACCGTTCGCAGGCCAGCGCCGGCGGAGTCGCGCTACGACTTTATCGGCGAATTCCGTTACCTGTCCGGGCCGCGTGGCTTGCCGCTGCTCAAGCCGCCATTCGGCAGCATGCTTGCCATCGATATGAACAGCGGCGAACATCGCTGGCGGATACCGATCGGGCGTGCCGAGCTTATTCCGACCATTCAAGCCTTGGGCATACGTGAGCGGCTGGGATTTCCTGCACGCAGCTGGGCGCTGATCACGAAAACGGTGATGATCGTTGTACAGTCAGGCTATTTCGGCGCGCCGCGACTGCCTGCGGGTGGAACGCGTCGGATCGCCGATCTCAACAATTTCAGTCCGCATCTGTGGGTCTACGACAAGACCTCGGGCGAGATGCTGGCAGAGATCGCGGTGCCGGCCAACGCCGTCGGCGCGCCGATCACCTATATGGCCGGCGGCAAGCAGTTCGTCGTGTTTCCGGTCGGAGGCGGTCCTCTGGTAGAGGAATTGATCGCGGTCTCGCTCTGACGGGCAGGGCGCTGTGATAGTATTCGCATTTCCGCGCGCTATAAATCCGGCATGGCGCACGCACACCACCACCACGACCATTCCCATGAACGTGACCACGCCGGGCACAGCCATGCGCCCGACAGTTTCGGATGGGCATTTGCCGTCGGCGCATCGCTCAATGCGGCGTTCGTCGCCGCCGAGCTGGTCTTCGGCTATGCCGCCAATTCGCTGGCGCTGATTTCGGATGCCGTTCACAATCTCTCCGACGTGATCGCGCTGCTGCTGGCCTGGGGCGGGGCGTGGCTCGCGCAGAAGCAACCGACCCAGCGGCATACCTATGGCTACCGGCGGGCCTCGATCCTCGCAGCGCTGTTCAACGCCGGCCTTCTGCTGGTCGCGGTCGGCGGCATCATCGTCGAGGCGATCAATCGCCTGCAGGAACCTGCGCCGGTGGCCGGCAGGACCGTCGTGGCGGTCGCCGCACTCGGCATCGCCATCAATGGCGGCACGGCCCTGTTGTTCATGCGCGGCCGCCATGGCGATCTCAATGTTCGCGGTGCCTATCTGCACATGGCCGCCGATGCCGGCGTGTCATTTGGCGTGGTGGTCGCGGCCCTGGTGATCATGTTCACGGGATGGCTGTGGGTCGATCCCGCGATCAGTCTTGCCATCGCCGGTGTGGTGCTCGTCAGCGGGTGGGGGCTGGCGCGCGACAGCGTCAATCTCGCGCTCGACGGCGTGCCGCGCGGCATCGAGCTGGCAAAGGTCAGGGACTATCTCGGCGCACTCGATGGCGTCTCCGAAGTGCATGACCTCCACATCTGGGCCATGAGCACCAACGAGACCGCGCTGACGGCGCATCTGGTGCGGCCTGACGGCAGCGACGACGCATTCCTGCATCGGGTCTGCGAAGAGCTGTCGCACCGGTTCAACATTCACCACGCCACGCTGCAGATCGAATCCAGCGGCGCGGTCTGCAAGCTGGCGCCAGCGGAGCGGGTGTAAGGCGATCTGCCTCGGTCCGTTTGCGGTTTGTACGCCGCGAGGGGCCATCCTGGCGCAGAAAATCAAATAATTGGCGCACGATCGCAAGTCGGACGCGGGCTATCTGCTAGAGATGCCTTGCCGCTTCGAGCCGGCTGCTTTCGGTTGCGCGATTTTTGCTGCGGCATCTCTCAGGTTTCAAAGCAGGCGAGCGGGCCAAGGTGCGTGCGGACATCGCTGCGTTCGACGACATGGTTTCAAGGCGAAACGTTGAAGAGGCATGTGAACGGGAAGCCGGTGACCGGTTGGCCTGAACCAGCCGATTGTTTCTCGATTCAAGGACAGTCATATGTTGCGATCTGTGCCCGGCCGAGTGGCGATCTTCATCGATGGCCCCAATCTTCACGCAACCGCCAGGGCGCTCGGTTTTGATATCGACTTCAAGCGCCTGCTCATGGAGTTTGAGGGCCGCGGTTCGTTGTTGCGGGCATTGTACTACACGCCTGTCAGTGAGGATCAGGAATTCCCCTCGATCCGCCCTTTGATCGACTGGCTTGGTTACAACGGCTACACCGTCATTACCAAGGTGTCGAAAGAGCTCGCCGACGCCGGTGGTCGCCGCAGGATCAGAAGCAGCCTGGATATCGAACTCACGGTCGACGCGATGGAGCTTGCCGTGCATCTTGACGAAATCGTGCTGTTCTCCGGGAATGGCGCTTTCCGCCCGCTGGTTGAATCGCTGCAGCGGCGGGGTCTCCGTGTCACCATTGCCTCGACGATTTCGAGCCAGCCGCCGATCGCTGCCGAAGAATTGCGTCGTCAGGCGGACGGGTTCATCGACATTGCCGAACTGCAAACCAGAATCGGCCGGGAGCCAGCCTGACTTCAGACGTCAGCGCCGTCCTCAAATCAGCCCCGTCAGCCGCAACGCCACGCCCGCCGCGCAGGACCCCGCCAGCACCCAGAGCATGCCGATGTTTAGGCGGAAGATCGCGGTCGCCGCCGCAGCAGACAGCACGAAGGCGGCGATATCGATGCTCGACAGCACGGGCATGTCGAACGACAGCCCGAGCGATCGAACCGGCGTGGTCTGCCGGAACAGCGTATGCAGCGCGAACCAGATCGACAGATTGAGGATCACGCCGACCACCGCGGCAGTGATTGCGGTTAGCGCGCCCGCAAGCCCCTTGTTGCCGCGCAGGGTCTCGATGAAGGGCGCGCCGAGGAAGATCCAGAGGAAGCAGGGCATGAAGGTGACCCAGGTCGCCAGCAATCCGCCGAGCGTCGCTGCCATCATCGGCGGCAACGTGCCCGGATCGCGAAAGGCGGCCATGAAGCCGACGAACTGCAGCACCATGATCAGCGGGCCCGGCGTGGTCTCGGCCATGCCGAGACCGTCCAGCATCTCGCGCGGCTGCACCCAGTGATAGTGTTCGACCGCCTGCTGCGCCACATAGGCCAGCACGGCGTAAGCGCCGCCGAACGTCACCATCGCCATCTTCGAGAAGAACAGCGCGATCTGGCTGAACACATTGTCCTGACCGAACGCGATCAGCAGCGCGGCTACCGGCACCAGCCAAAGCAGCAGCCAGACCGAACTGACTTTCAGCGCCTTGGCGACGCTCGGGCGGACATGCTCGGGCAACTCCTCGCCGAGCAGGCTGTCGACAACGGCTGTTTTCTTGCCGCCACCGCCATGTTCGACCGCGGCGAATTCCGGCCGGCCGCTCCGGGCGCCGAGATAGCCGATGACGCCGGCGGCGATGATGATGATCGGGAAGGGGACGTTGAAGAAAAAGATCGCGACAAAGGCGATGCCCGCCAGCGCGATCATGAGCCGGTTGCGCAACGCGCGTTTGCCGACCCGCACCACCGCCTGCACGACGATGGCGAGCACCGCCGCTTTCAGCCCGAAAAACACCGCCTCGACGAAGCCGACATTGCCATAGGCCGCGTAGATATAGCTCAGCCCCATGATGGCGATGATGCCGGGCAAGATGAACAGGCCGCCGGCCATGATGCCGCCGGCGGTCCGGTGCAGCAGCCAGCCGATATAGGTGGCAAGCTGCTGCGCCTCCGGCCCAGGCAGCAGCATGCAGTAATTCAGCGCATGCAAAAACCGGCTCTCCGAGATCCAGTTCTTTTCCTCGACTAGAATGCGATGCATCACCGCGATCTGGCCGGCGGGCCCGCCGAAACTCAAACACGCCACCCGCAGCCAGACCCGGAACGCCTCGCCGAAGCTGATGCCATGCGCGTATTCGCTGGTGGCACCGGCTTCGGCTGTCTTGTTGATCGTTGCGTCCATTACGACTTCGCCTTGTTGGTCGGCCAGTTGTGGGTTTCGCCGGTCGCATCGCGGCACCAGCGATAGAAGGCGTCATACAACGTGATGCCGGCCTCCAATTGCTCGAGATCATCGTCGAACATCCGCGACAGGCCGAGCGAGGCGGCCAGCAGCCCGGGTGCTTCCGGCGAAAGGTCGAGCCGGCCGGTATCGGCGGCGCGGACCATGGTTGCCAGCCGCAGCAGAGCCGGCGTTGCCAGGTCAAATTCCTCGACCATCACATCGAAGGTGCAGTTTTCACCGCGGTGGCTCCAGAACACGTTCTCGACGTCGAACGGCGCCGCGTCAAAGCGCTCGCCGACCGCGAGCACTTCGGACGGTGCAACGAACAGGAACACCGCGTTTGGATCGACAAATCTGCGAATTAGCCAGGGGCAGGCGATGCGGTCGATCTTCGGCCGCGCCCGGGTGACCCAGACGGTGCGGCCTCGCGCATCGCGCGCGGGCAGCTTTGCGGCCGGCACCAGCGGCAGCTTTGCGGCCTTCCAGCCTTCAAAGCCGCCTTCGAGCGTTTCGGCCGACACGTCGAGATGCCGTAGCCAGGCGGCGGTGCCTTGCGCGAGCTTCTGGCCGCGCAGGCAAGCCACGATGGCGGGACGGCCGGAGAACTCCTCGCCCCAACTAGCGGCGTCCTGATGGCTGCGCCTGACCGCGCCGGGAATCAGCCGCGGGTCGGCGGCGAAATCCTCGTCGGTACGGACGTCGATCAGGACAGGCATGTTCGCCGTGCCGATCAACCGTGCAAGTTTATCTGGAGATATCGTGGTGTAGGATGACATGGTTGCGCCCTCGTCAAGAGAAAACGGGCGCGATACTTGGGCATGTCGCCTCGTGGGGAGATCGCAGCGTCCCCATGCGCCGAATTAACCGCTTGCCGGTTCGGCTGTCAACCTTGCAACCTTGCGCCGGTGCAGATTCCGACCTAGCCTGTTTCGCATCGGGGACAAAGCAGGCTCCCCGTCAGACGGTCCGCCGTCCAAGCTCTGCGCACCGCTCGACGTGTCGAGTTGCGCATGAAAGCATGGATCGATGGCCAGCATCCCCTCGGAATCGAACGTCTCGTCGGCAAATTCGCTCATCACGCTGCTCTATGTCGCGCGGGGCTTGCGCGGATTCGGCGACGGTTTTGCGATCATTATCCTGCCGGCTTACATGACGCTGCTGGGTTACGACGCCATCGCGGTCGGCATCGTTGCTACTGCGTCGCTGCTGGGAACCGCGCTGCTGACCTTGATCGTCGGCTGGATCGCCCCCCGCCATGATCTGCGGCCGCTATTGATGTTCGGCGCCGGCCTGATGGCGGCCACCGGGATTGCGTTCCCGGGCGTCGAGCACTTCGTCCTGATCGTGCTGGTCGCCTTTATCGGCACCATCAATCCGTCAGGCGGCGACCTCGGCGTGCTGGTGCCACTTGAGCACGCCGTGCTGGCGCACAGCGCGACGGATGAGCGCCGCACGCAGATATTTGCCCGCTACAGCCTGATCGGGGCGCTCGCCACCGCGGCGGGATCATTGGCGGCGTCGCTGCCTGATTTTCTCGTTGCCGGCGGCAACTCCCAGCTCGGTGCATTCCGCCTGATGTTCTATGCCTACGCCGCGCTCGGTATTCTCTGCGCCGCGCTCTATCGTCGCGTTCCGCATACACGCGGCGAGGAGCGGGCGCCGCAGACGCCGCTCGGGCCTTCGCGCGGCACCGTCTACAACCTCGCCGCGCTGTTCAGCATCGATGCGTTCGCCGGCGGTTTCGTCGCGCAGTCGTTGCTGGTGCTGTGGCTGTTCGAGCGCTTCGATCTTTCACTATCCGCGGCGGGCTTGTTCTTCTTCTGGTCGAGCACGCTGAGCGCCTTCTCCTATCCGGTCGCGGCCTGGCTCGCCAGGCGTATCGGCCTCGTCAACACCATGGTGTTCACGCACATCCCCTCCAGCGTGTTCCTGATCCTGGCGGCGTTCTCGCCCAATCTGTATCTGGCGCTGGGCTTACTGTTGCTGCGCTCGGCGCTGTCGCAAATGGACGTACCGACCCGCACGTCCTACGTTATGGCGGTGGTGACGCCGGCGGAACGTCCCGCCGCCGCCAGCGTCACCGCCGTGCCGCGCAGCCTTGCGTCCGCGATTAGCCCGGCGATCTCAGGCGCGCTGCTGATGACGGCATTCTCCGGCCTGCCGCTGGTGGTCTGCGGCGCGCTCAAGATCGGCTACGACCTCGCGCTGCTGTTCTCGTTCCGCCACATCAAGCCGCCGGAGGAGAGTGCCCGGGATTAGATTGCGCTGCTGACAAATGCCGCCATCAGGCAGAAGGTATCGCGCGAATGGCTGGGGTTATTCCGCTACGGATCGTACGTTAGCCGCGTCTTCGGCCCAGCCGCGCAGGATCCGGGCGGTGGTGTCATCCAGGGGGAAGAAATTTTCGATGCGAAGTTCCTGCAGCGTAATGTCCTGCGGAATGCCCAGCGTGGCGATGGTCGTAAACAGCCGCAGATCGATTCCGTCCTTGCGGAAATGCATGGGAAGGACTGGCGAGATAGCCAGTTCGGCGGGGGGCGCGTGGACCGCGGCCTGCACGCCTTCATACGCGAGCAATCGTTTGAGAAGCGCTGCGGTCTCGGCTGATCCGTCGGCGGCAGCGTCAGCTTCCACGCTTCGGATGAAATAGCCGACGACTTCGACCCAGTTCACCAAATGCGGCCGCAGCACATCAGGGGCAACCAGCGCGTCGGCCAGATTGATCGGCGTGTCCGGCGGGAGTGGCCCGACCAGGAATTCGACCAGCCGAACGGTTCCGGAATTGCTCTGCAGCAGATTCCAGTGCCGATCGACCGCAACGGCAGGAAACGGCTCCTGCTGGGCCAGCATGAAATCGAGCGCAGTGCGGATTTGGCCGAACTCGGGCGCGGCGAGGTTGGTCTGCCGCCATACCGGCGCAAAGCCTGCCGCGATCAGCAGCGAATTGTGCTGGCGCAGCGGCACGTCGAGGGCGATGGCAAGCCGTATCACCATGTCCCGGCTCGGCGCTGCGCGGCCGAGTTCGAGGAAGCTCAGATGCCGTTGCGAAATTTCGGTACGTCCGGCGAGTTCGAGTTGGGACAGGCCTCGTTTCCGCCGCCACCAGCGGAGGTTTGCCGAAAAGTCCTGCTGGAGCGCCATGAGTACCTGCCAGGTAGTTGCCGAAATCCGGCTTACCGGCAAGATGCCACAAGCAAGCTTGGCAAGACACGGGAGACAGGCATTGGGCGGCGAATGGGTCGGTGTCGCAATTGCATTGGTATCAAGCTCCCTCGGCGGGACTGCGGCGGCGATCACGCGCTATCTCGCCGGCAATACCGATCCGGTCACGATGGCGATCCTGCGCTGGGGCATCGGCTTTTGCTGCGTGCTGCCGGCCGCGCTGCTCCTGAAGGCGCGCTGGCCGCAGCGACGGGATTGGCCCGCCGTCGCCGCACTGGGCTTCTGCTTCTTCGGCGTGTTCTTCGTGCTCTACAACATCGCGATGTCCTATACGACGGCTGCGCGCGCCAGCCTCGCGCTCGCGACACTGCCGTTGCACACCATGGTGGTCGGCGCCTTGCTCGGCATCGAGCCGTTGACGAAGCGGAAGTCGATCGGCGTCGGCGTCGCCGTGCTCGGCGTCTTCGCAGCCCTGGCATCGGGGCTTTCGAGCGCGCCGGCGGGCGCGTGGCGCGGCGAGCTGATCATGACGGCGGCCGTCCTGTGCATGGCGTTCTACAACGTCTGGTCCCGTCCGTTCATCCAGCGATCGAGCGCGCTCGGCTTCCTCACCGTCGGCATGGGCACGGGTGCCGCCGCTCTGATCCTGGTGGGCTCCCTGACCGGGAGCGTCGCGGTCTTGAGCCAGTTCGGAACGGCGCAATGGATCGCAGGCCTCTATCTCGGGATCGCCGGTGGCGCGCTGGCGTTCATCCTGTGGGTGCTGGCGCTGGAGCGGGCGTCGCCGACCCGCGTGGCCAACACCATGACCGTCAATCCGCTGGCGGCGGGATTGCTCGCCACGCAGCTGGTCGGCGAGCCGATCACGCCGAACCTCGTGCTCGGGCTGGTCGCGGTGTTCGCCGGCATCTGGATCGCGACATCGGCGGCGAGTAAGCCGTTGAAGGCGTGACGGCTCACGCCGCGGCGATGGCCTCGATCTCGATCAGGAAATCGGGTCCATACAGTTTCGACACCTCGACCAGCGTTACCGCGGGCGCCGCCGGCGGCGTGACGGAGGCGAAGAAGCGGTTGCGGGCCTCCCGGTAGCGGCCGAGATTGTCCATGTCGGTGAGGAACACCGTGAGTTTGACCAGGTTGGCGGCTGTGCATCCGCTGGCCCGCAGCGCTGTCGTCAGGTTTTCGAACACCCGGTCCGCTTGCGCGGCAAAATCGTTCTTGCCGACCACATTGCCGTCGCGGTCGAGCGCGGTCTGGCCCGCGATGAAGACGAGACGGTTCGGGCTGACGTCAACGATCTGCGAATAGCCGGGCGGGGTGCCGAGTTCGGGTGGATTGATGCGGCGGATCGACGGCGTCGTGTCATCTACCATTGTGGGTCCTCATGATGGCTTTGTCATGGGCGGATGGCTGCGCACCATAAACAGCGCGAGCAGTGCCGCAAGGCTCAGCGCGGAGGAGACGATGAGAACGCGGCTGCCCATGATGTCGATCAGGAGGCTGAACAGCAATGGAGCAGCGGCCTGCGCCATCCGCGCCGGTGCGCCGATGATGCCGAGGCGATAGCCGTAATTCTGGGGGCCGAAGATCGCCAGCGGCAGCGTGCCGCGCGCGATGGTGAGGATGCCGTTGCCGGCGCCGTAGAAGATCGCGAACACGCTGGCCGCGCCGCCTCCGGCCAATGCGAGGATCGCCGCGCCGATCGGATTGGTGACACATGCGAGCTTGGTCGAGACCAGCGGATGAAAGCGGCTGAGGAAGCCGGCCTCGAAAATACGCGCCGCCACCTGCGCCGGGCCGAGCAGGGCGCCGGCGAACACGGCCTGCGCGGTGGTGGCGCCCGCGGCTTCCATGATGCGCGGCAGATGGGCGGCCATTGCACCTGTCACGGTCCAGGCGGCGGCGAACACGAAGGCGAGCAGGATCATGGTGCGGTCGATCGCGATGTGCGGCTTGACGGCGTTCGCCACCGCAGCCTTGGCGCCCTTGACCGCCGGCAGCATCAGCAAATTGATCGGCAACCCGATCAGGATATGCGCCGCCGCCCAGGCAAAGCAGGTGTTGCGCCAGCCGATGGTCTCCAGCCCCCAGGCCGAGAGCGGCCATCCGACCGTCGACGCAAAACCCGCGAGCAACGTGATGCCGGTGATCGAGCGCCGCGCCTCATTGCCGTAGATGCGCCCGAGCGCGGCGAACGCCGCGTCGTAGAGGCCCGCGCCCATGCCGATGCCGAGCAGCAGCCATGCGATGGCCAGCACCGGAATGGAGTAGCTGAACCCAAGCAGCGTCAGTCCTGCCGCGAATACGATGTTGGACATCGACAGCACCGACCGGCCGCCGACCAGGTCGATCTGCCGGCCGACACGCGGGCCGAGCAAAGCCGAGAGCACCAATGCGGCCGAGAAGGCGGCAAATATCCAGTTCGAGGAGACGCCGAGATCGCGTGAGATCGGGTCGGCCAGAATGGCCGGCAAATAATAACTCGACGCCCAGGCCAGCGTCTGCGTGGTGCCGAGCGCGATGATGATGGGGAGGGGGCGTGCGCTCATGGCTTATCTTTTTCGTTGCGCCTGCTTGTTGTCGTTGCCGTCGTTCCAGCGGGCCGGAATCAAGTTGTCTATGATAATAGACAACTTGGAAACCTAGGCGCCATGACGCCAGGTGGCAACAGGCTTGTGTCGCACTCATGCCTGAACCGTGGTCCGTCTCGACCAGTAGAGTGCCAATGGTCCAAGCAGAATACCGGCCGCGAGAACGGCAAACGCCGCCGTCCAGGCCGAGGCGCTCGACGGCCCACCTGCTGCATCCAGCGCGACGCCAAGCGCCCAGGCGCCCAAAGCCGAAAGGCTGAAGCCGACGGTCGAATGCACGGCCATCGTCGCCCCGCGGTATTTCGGGTCCGCCGCCATCGTCATCCCCGATGTCAGCGCGCCGGAATCGGCGGGCACGGTGATGGCGTAGGCCAGGATCAGCGGCAGCAGCAGCCATGGCGATTTGTCGGCGAACGCGCCGATCAAGAGCGCCACGACGGCAGAACTGAACATCACGGCGGTGATGGCGCGATGGCGGCCGAACCTGATCGCGCATTCATTGCCGAGAATACTTGCGGGCATCGCCAGCACGGAGAACAGCACGCTGACCACGACGGGGGTCAGGATCGAGCCGTCCGAGCTCCTCGCCGCCACGAACGTCCAGAACGCCACCAGCCAGGTTCGGATGCCGTAAAGTTCAAAGCAGTGCGCGCCATAGCCGAGAACGAAACCCATCGCGCTGGTGTTGCGGAACACCGGTGCAAAGTCGAGCAGCCGTCCCTGCGCGGGCTTCGGCGTTACCGGCTGCAGCAGGAAGCACACGGAAAGCATCACCAGCGGGCCCAGCGCCGTCACCAGGAAGGCTGCGCGCCAACCCCAGGCTTCCGCGACGAGCTGCGAGATGAGGAACGACAGTCCGACGCCGAACGAGAAGCTTGACGTGTAGAACGTGACCGCGCGCGATGAATCGCCCGGCGCAAGCCGATCGGTCAACGCCTTGAGGCCGGGCATGTAAGCGCCCGCAAATCCGACGCCCGCGATGGCGTTGAACAACGCCCCGGACCAGAGGCCGGTGGCAAAGAGGCCGAACAGCAATGTACCGCTTGCACTGACCGCAGAGCCGGCGATTAGAATCTTGCGCGCGTCGATCCGGTCGGTCAGCGTCGCCAGCACCGGCACGGTCAACATGTAACCCGCAGCGCCCGAGCCTGCGAGCAGGCCGGCCTGCGCGCCGCTCAGGTGCCATTCCGGAATCAGGAACGCCGCGAGAATGGAAGGCACCACGACATGCGGAAGCAGGCTGCCGAGCTGCCCCACGCACATCGCGACGATGACGGATCGACCGTTTAAGGAAATGTGTTTCACCCCGGTTCGTTCAGGACGCGCAGCCGCATCCTGTTTTGCCTTGTTGCCTGGCATTTGCGTCCTCGGCACAACAGGCGTCAACACCCGATGGCGCCGGCCCGCCGCAGCACTGGCTTGCGCCGGGCGCGTCCGCGCGACTGCAAACGCCGGTTTCGGGCAGCACCAGTTCGACACGCTCTGCCGCCGCGTGATCGCCGGCAATATCGGCGGCAATCGAACGGACCTGTTCATAGCCCGTCAGCATCAGGAAGGTCGGTGCACGGCCGTAGGACTTGATGCCGGCGAAATAGAAGCCGGGTTCGGCCTGCGCCAGTTCGCGCGCGCCGTGGGGTCGCACGGTGCCGCAGCTATGCTCGTTCGGATCAATCAGTGGCGCCAGCGCCACCGGACATTCGATCGCCGGATCAAGCTGGATGCGAAGCTCGCGCACGAAATTCAGGTCCGGCCGGAAGCCCGTGGCAACGATCAGCTCATCAAGGACGATTTGACGGCAGCAACTGCCCGCGCTGGTCGCGACGGTGAGGCGAGGGCCATCCGCCGTGATGTGCGAAACCCGAAACTCGCTCTCGACCTTGATGCGGCCGGCGGCGACCAGCGACGCAAAGGCGGCGCCAAGCTCGCCGCGCGCAACCAGCTTGTCATTGGCGCCGCCGCCAAAGGCCTTGGCAGGATCATTGCCTCGCAACAGCCACACCGGCCGTGTCTCCGGCACCTCGGCGGCGAGCCACGCGAGATCGGTCAGCGTGCCGATCGCCGAATGACCGGCGCCGAGCACGGCGACGGTCTTGCCGGCGTAGCGCGCGCGATCTCTTCCGAGAACATCGGGCATGCCGTAGGCGATCTTGCTTGCGGCTTGCGTCTCGCCGATGGCGGGCAGGCCGTTGGCGCCCGCCGGATTGGGCGAATGCCAGGTGCCTGACGCGTCGATCACGGCGTCAGCCTTCACGACCTTCGGGCCTTGCCCGTTCTGATAACGAATTTCGAACGGTGCGGACTCGCGTCCTTTGGTCTTGAGCTTGTCGAAACCAGCGCGGCTGATGTCGGTGACGCGGCTCTTCGTGTGGATGCGATCGGCGAGGGCGGTCTTGGCCGCGAGCGGTTCAAGATAGCCTTCCAGCAATTCCGCGCCGGTCGGATAGTGCTGCGGGTCCGGCGAATTCCACCCCGTTGCCGCGAGCAGACGCTCTGCGGCGCGGTCGATGTTGTACTCCCACGGCGAGAACAGCTGGACATGGCCCCATTGGCGAACGGAATGCCCGACGCTGTCGCCTGCTTCCAGCACGATCGGCCGGAGCCCGCGCTCCAGCACATGGGCGGCGGCGGCAAGGCCGACCGGGCCGGCGCCGATGATCGCAACGGACTTTGCCTCGCTCATGCTGTTCTCCCATCAAACTAGAAATATCGAAATTGATGGCGGCGCAAATTCATGCCGCGGTCTTGGCATCCTTGCTTTCGGCGTTGCCGGTGCAGCATTCCGCCACCAGGAACTCCACCAGTCCTCGCATCACGTCGTAATTGGCATGGCACACGAGTGTGGTTGCTTCCCGCACCTGATCGATAAGACCGACGACCATCAACGTCTTGATGTGGTGGGAAAGGGTGGATGGGGCGATCTTGAGCTTTTCCTGGAGCCGGCCGACCGGCATTCCGGCATCGCCGGCGCGAACCAGAGCGCGATAGATTTTGAGCCGGGTCGGATTGCCCAGGGCTTCCAAATGTGCGGCGGCGTCATCGAGTTTCATGGCGGCAGAATGATGCCCGAATCCGGAGTTGTCAACTATATTTCTAGAATTATGGAAATAGCTACGTGTCCCTCCATCAATGTCCCGGCCTTGAGCTCAGATGCGCAATTGCGCATCGGGGGACCCATACCGCGTGATCTTTCGCTGGTAGCGGAGACCATTCGCAAAACTTCTCCCTGGCGTATGGGTCGTAAGTCTTGGTGCCTCGATTAAGATGAGGCGATCGAGGCGGGCGTTGCGGGGTTTATGGGAGGTCGTT
>NZ_JAFCLS010000063.1 GCF_018131075.1 Bradyrhizobium sp. JYMT SZCCT0428
CATAAACCCCGCAACGCCCGCCTCGATCGCCTCATCTTAATCGAGGCACCAAGACTTACGACCCATACGCCGCGGCCTATCGGTTAGATCGCCGGCGTTAGTGACCTTCTGAAGCAACGAGCGCCGCGGAGTATGGGTCCCGGCTCAAGGCCGGGACGACACCGAATGTATGGCTCTCACGAAACCTTCCCCGCCTTCATCGCCTCCTCCAGCCGCTTGGCCAGCGAGCGTAGCCACGCCCCCTACTTCTTGTTCTCCTCGCAGAACTTCAGCGCCGCCAGCGCCTCGCCCATCCGCGGGATCTTGACCTCGACGCTGTTGTCCTCGTCGTCCTCGAAATCGATCGTCAGCAGTTTTGCCTTGCCGAGCGTGTCCAGGATCGACTGCTGGAATTCGAAAGTGGCGCGGACGGCGGTCTTGTCGACCACCTCCCATTTCGCCTTCTTCATGATGTCCTTGTCGTCGGTGCCGACATCGGCCTGCAGGATCTTGCCGACCTTGTCCCACTCCCACCGGTCGTAGATCACCGCGACCACGATCGCGTCCTTCGAGTAGCTCAGCACGATCACGTATTGGCTGTCGTCGTCATCCTTGTCCTTGTATTCGCGGGCCGCATTGCAATGATCGTCTCCGCTGCGCTTCTCGACTTCCCAGTCGCCAACCTTGGTTTGCGCCAGCGCCGGCGCCGCCAAAAAACTCCCGAGCAACAAAACCGCCAAAAGAATTCGCTTCATATCAGCCTCCCGCCTGTCTCGGGCCAAACTGATCACCTCCGGCAAGGAGTCGCAAGGCTCAACGAGTTGGCCTGTAGCCCGGATGAGCAAAGCGATATCCGGGACAGTGTGGTCCCGGACATCGCGAAGACTCTCATCGCGCGCACGTTCGCAAGGCTCGAAGATTCGGCAGGACCGGCAGGGGCAGCTTCTACCAGCGATAGCCGAGCGTTGCGATGACGGTCAGTGGCGCGCCGCGATAGCAGTAACCGACCTGGCAAGTCGTGTAGCGAAGATCGAACAGATTCTTGACGTTGACCTGGAATTGCATGCCCTTCAGCTGCTTCGCGGCCTGCCCGAAATCATATTTCAGCGCCGCATCGAACAGGGTGACGCTGCTGTTCTTGAACGTGTTCTGGTCATCACCGTAATTCGACGACAGATAGCGCATGCCGCCTCCAACGCTAAGTCCGGAAAACTGGCCGAAGGCCGGGACGTCGTAGTTGCCCCACAGCGTAAATGTGTGCGGCGGATTTCCGGACGGCACCTTCCCGATCACCGTGGTGTCGGCAGCCTGCAGCGTCTTCATGTCGAGATAGGTGTAGGACGACGTGATGTTGAAGCCGCCGCCGAGATTGCCGAGCGCCTGCAACTCCAGACCACGACTCTGAATCTCGCCGCGCTGAACGGTCACTCCCGCTCCCGTGTAGACCAGTCCACCATCCTGCGTCAGATCGAACACGGCCGCCGAGATGAAACTCTTGGAGCCGGCCGGCTGATACTTGAAGCCGATCTCGGTCTGCTTGCCCGTGGTCGGCTTGAAAAAACTACCCTCCGGGCTGACGCCGAGATTGGGGAAGAAGGACGTCGAGTAGGCAACATAGGGAGCGACGCCGGAATCGAAGACGTAAGTAAGGCCCGCGCGACCGCTATAGGCCTGATCGGACTGCGTCTGCCTGGTGACCGCGATCAGATCCTGTCCGCTGGAGCTGACCCGGTCGTTACGCCCGCTGAGGGTCAGAATCCAGCGATCAAGCTTGGCCTGATCCTGGATATAGGCGCCGAACTGGTTCTGCTGCTGTGCGGTCGACGACGCAATGGCCGGATCGGAAATAGCTTCCGGCAGGTAAGAAGGAGCCAGCAGATTGAGATCGGACACACCGAAGCCAAAACCCTGCTTGTCCTTGAAGCTGGACCAGGTGTAGTCGACGCCCATCAGCGTGGTGTGTTGCACGGGCCCGGTCAGGAACTTGGCCTCGACCTGATTGTCGACGATCGCCGACTGAAGCTGATCGTGAACGTAACCCTTATAGCGCGAGGCGATTTGCGTCACGGGATCGACACCCAGGATTCCGACGTAGCGCGTGACGGAATCCAGATCGGTGTAGCGGAACTTCTGCCTGACGGTGACGGCGTTGTTGAGCGCGTGCTCGAAGAGATACCCGATGCGGCCCTGCTCCTGATCGAGCGAGTTATAGGACGGGCTGCCGGTAAAGATATTCGTGGTGGTGCCGGCCGCCGACGAATAGGTGAACATCGAGCCGGGGGTCTGGGATTTCTGATACCCGCCCAGAATGGTCAGCGAGGTCGATGCGTCGGGCCGCCAGGTGAAGGCAGGCGCAATGGACGTGCGATTGTCCTTACCCCCGGGCACGAACAGATCCGCGTCGCGAACCACGCCGGTCAGCCGGTAGAGAAACTGCCCGCTGGGATCGAGTGGGCCGGAAAGATCGAAATTGCCTTGATAGCGGCTGCGGTCGCCGACGATGCCCTGGATTTCGTGGTAGGGCTGGCTGGTCGGCAGCTTGCTCGAGATGTCGATCAGCCCGCCCGGCGAGCCGAGGCCGTACACCGCAGAACTCGGCCCTCGCACCACCGTGATGCTGTCGGCAAGGTAAGGCTCGTTCTTGTAGACACCAAGCCCCGCGCCAACCAGCCGCAACCCATCGAGATAAGTGCCGTTATAGGTGATGTCGAAACCGCGGATCGCAATCGCGTCGAAGCGAGGATCGAAGCCGGAGGCATCGGTGCGCACACCCGGCTGATAAGAGACGGCTTCCGTCAGCGACTGCACGGCGCGATCGTCGAGCTCCTTGCGCGTCACGACGGAAATCGACTGCGGCGTTTCTATCAGTGGCGTATTGGTCTTGGTGCCGGAAGCGCTGCTGTTCGCAACATATTCCACCGGCGCACTGTTCGCCCGTCCAGCCCCCTGCCTGCTTTGCGCCTGAACCGCGGCCGCATTGCCGCGCCTGGCCGCCGCGGCAGGCGCACGGGACGATCGCGTGCGTTGCGTGGCCTGGACCGCGCTCCGCTGCTTCGGAGAATTCGGCGCATCGACCGTCACTGGAGGCAGCGCGACGCCGTTCTGTGCAGCGCTCGTCTGCGCCTGTGCGCCCAGGATGTCGATCCCGACCGATCCGAGAACCACCGAACCAAATATGGTCGCGTTGACTACAGAAGTTGTTCCCCACAAGCGACGCATACCCCGAAACGAAACAGTCCCCACCGATGATCCCCGCAAATTTTGAGCATGAAGCCGCTGTACGAGCAAAGCTCGTCTGCAACGCGCACGCGTCGATTGATGCGGGCTTCTATCGAAGGGGTGACGAAACATCCACACGCGCAAAATAGAATCGCTTCAAACGCCAAACCGCACGCAATGTGGAATGAATCAAAACACGCGCAGAAAAATTTAGATCGACTCCAAACTATTGAGTGCCCGCACGCAACACACGCGCACGGCTCGAGAAATCTCGCAGGAAGAAAATATCGACCACAATATCAGCAATGCGGAAACATTCTGAAACAAACAACGGCGCTCTGCAGACCGCACGAAGGAAGTGCGGCAAGATCGCGTACGACGCTAATTCGCGAACCTCAATGAGGTGGACAATGATTCGCGCAAACGATTCCGCGCGTCATGAACACGTCCTTTATGCTCGGAGCCATCGTTGCCATGGCCGTTATGAAACAGTGAAAGGCACTTGAGCCTCGCGGACAAGCAAGCAGCGAAGGCGCGGGGCCGACGCCCCGCGCCTTCTGAAGCCGTGCTGTGATGTGGTCACACAGCAGCACCGCTATGCGATCTGGTAAATCACTCAGTCCGTGATAGCATCCCTCCACAGTCGAAGCGGATGGCCGCTTCGTCTCGGCAGAGGAGAAGCGCAGATGAAAAAATCTGATACGAACTCCCAGAAGTCCGCAGACAAGAAGGTCGAAGCGCCGGTTCAGCTCAAGCCGGAGCAGCTCGAAGCCGTCGCAGGCGGCATGAGAGCACGGATCGATACCAAGGGCACCGGCACGACCACGACAGGCGCCGTTGGGCCGAAGACGACTACCACCAAGCTGACAAGTTAGTTGATTTGAAAACGGGATGGCGTTTGGCGCGCGATGCGCCGGACGCTGTCTCGAAGGCTTTTCAGATAGTCATTTGCGAGACTGAGCGTTCAAGGCCGAGCCGCGGATTGCGCCTCCCGCTGCACACCCAACTGCGGTGAGGCAATCGATCGGCACCGGCCGCGAACTGGAGGGTCGTTTGATGTCCAGAGCATCCAGCCAAGAGATCGACTGCCCGAGCGCCCAGGCAACCGCTGATGGCGCGCGCGTCTTTGGCATCATGACAGGCACGCCCGACGAGCACAGGGTTGGCTATCTCACCGAGACGGTGCCGATCTCCGAGAAGCTCCTGGCGCTGGCAGGACCGGCCAAGCCCACGCAACTTTTCAGAATTGCGGCGCCGTGCGCCGGCGCCAGCGGCGGCTGCAAGCATTTCAAGGGCAACGCCTGCAGTCTGGCCGAACGCATCGTTGCGGGCACCCCTGTGGTGGTCAACGCGCTTCCTGCGTGCCAGATCAGATCCACCTGCCGCTGGTTTCGTCAGGAAGGCAAAGAGGCCTGCTTCCGCTGTCCGCAGGTCATGACGGATAAATCCAATGCCTCCGACTATGAGCGGCAGATCGCCGACGCCGAATAGTGCCGTATGCAACGCTTATTCGATCACCGCGCGGATTTGACCGGCTGATACGTGTGATAGCAGTGAAACAAGCAGCAGCACGGCTTTGTTCTCCATCCGACTCCAGTTTGTTCGCAAAGAACGAATCGGAATCGCGCAAATCAGCGCGGATCAATTCCTAACAACACGTTGCGTCACCTTTGTGCGCCCTCATCACGACAAAAAGCCCGCGACGACATCGCGGGCTTTCTTCTAAATGCGACAAGGCGCTCGTGCATCGGCGCCAGTTGAAGCGCCGATCAAGCATTTGTCCTCACTGAACGACGCGGCCGGTGGTTTCGGTGCGGCCTTGTGCGGTCGTGATCTTGCTCCGCGGTGTCAGGACGCTGAGCTGAACTGGCGTGACCGATGTGGCAACGGGCGACGCTTCCTGGACGTTTTCTGCCCCCATCACCTGAAGCTGCACGGCCGAGACCGGCAAGCCTGCCCTCTCGTAGGACGGCAACTCGGCTGCAATAGCAGCGCTGGCGGCCGTCATCGCGAACACGGCGGCGGCAGCGACGGACAGGGAAATCTTCACGGCAATTCTCCTTGGATGGCTTGGAACACGGATCTAGTAGTCGCTTGTTGCATTGCAATAGTTCAAGGGTGCAATGCAGAGTTCCTTCCGTAGTTCTCCGGCCGTGAACATAGTTCCGCCTCCTCGGCTGCGTTAAAACGCAGATATGCGGATCGCTTTCAGGCGGGTGCCATTGCATTTGATACGGAGCACCAAATGGATTCCACAATGAGCAACAGGCTCGCCGAAGGGCAGATCGCGAGCCTGGAGGAGCAACTGTCGAACCTGGCGCGCGAAGCGGGATTTAGTCCTTCGGCCCCGCCGCCCAGCAAGAAGACGTCGAGCGCCCCGCCGGCAACGCGGCATCGATTGGCGGATTGGCGCTATGTGGCTGCCGCCGGTTGCCTGTTGGCAGCATGCATTAGTGTCGTCGCCTGGTGGTGGCCATCCTCCCCTGATACGGCGATGAAGGCGCCCGCAGCTCCGATAGCTCTGGCACAGGCCGCACCGCAAGCCGCTGCGCCGAAAGACGCCGCACCGGCTGCTGTTGCCCCGTCTGCCGGGCTGGAGCAGCAACTCCAACCGATGACGCGCGATCTCGCTGCCTTGAGGCAATCGCTCGAACAGTACAAGGTGACGCAAGACCAACTGGTCCGGGACAATGAAAATCTCAGAAGCCAATTGGCGGCGGGCCGGGAAGAAATCGCGCGCAACAACGGCGTCATCGACCAGCTCAGGGCGACACAGATCCAGATGGCGCGCGAAAGCCAGACGCTGACCGATCGCGTCAACGCAAGCCAGCAACAACTCGCCCGCATCATCGCCAGCGCTGCAGAGTTAAACACGCTGCCCGAAGAGCCAAAGGCGATGTCTGAAGAACCAAAGATGATCCCTGAAGAGCCAAAGGTGATGCCCGGAACACCACTGCCGCGTCCGCGGCAGGCCAATGTCGCTCAGACGCAAAAGCCGGCGCCAGCCCCGGCGCGGCCGCAAGCCAAAAAACCGCAATCGTCAGTGTCATGGCCGTGGTCGCCTCGCAGCCCGTAGAGCCGCAGGTGAGCCGCGCCTTGCGCGGATCCGTTGCGCCAATCTCCCACCGATTAGTGCGCTTGCGGCGCTTGGATTCGCGCGCCCGTAGTACTACCGGGACAGCCTTTGGCTGCGTACGGCGCATGTAGAATCATGGCATGCAATCTGCATGGAGTTAGTTGACCGGGAATATCCTATCAACGAAGGACACCATGCTCGTTACACTCGTCGCCGTTCTCTGCAACGGCCAGCTATGCCTCGAGAAAGTCGTCACCAATAGTGACCAGTCGGGCATCACCATGACCGCCTGTATGGTCAATGCGCAAATCGGCATTGCCGAATGGCTCGCCAAGGGTCCGTATCACCAATGGAAACTACAGCGATACAAATGCATCGCGGGCAAATACGTGCCCAAAGACGAAGCATGAATGCGCCGCCTCTCGGATGAGAGGCGCCCTCGCCTGCTGGCGCGCTACGTCGCGCTTGACGTTGGCAACATGCTTGCCAAACTTTCGCAGCCTGCACGGCGGATTCGCGGTGCGCAATCCGCCGATTCGTGTCTCAAGCGGCGGATCGCGCTACCGCAGGCGGATTGGACCGGAACGCGGCACAGCGCAGCATCCAGCACCCGTGACCACCGTGGACAAGATCGATTTTCAACAAGCAGCTCGCAACATTCTACAGCGCGCCTAAAGGCAGCTTTGCCAGCGCCGACATGCCTGCCATGCAATTTGTCAAGATCAACGGCGAAGGCGACCCCAATCGTGATCCAGCCTATCAGCGCGCCATCGAGTGCTCGCCAGGCCACGAGATCATGCCTGCGATGGGGGTGACGTTTGCAGGGCGGCATCACGAGATCTATCTCAGCGATGCACGCCGGACGCCGCCGGAAAAGCTCAAGACGATCCTGCGGCAACCGGTCAGAAGCGCCGGCTGAGGTCCCGCCCTTTGAACCAAAAGAACGCAGCCTGCGACCAATATTAATTAGCGCCGTACACGCCCCAGGTTCCCGGTTTCGAGGGTCGCTCGCTTCATTCGCGCTCCCGGGAAAAAGTGGCAACTGCCCGTAATGTCGGATATCGAACAGACGATCGAACCCGGAACGATTTAAAATTATCGCTGCCTGAGTCGCGCAATTAATTTATTATAACCAGTTGGCATCATTGCATTTTAGCCGGAAAGACCTTTTCACTATTGAACAGTTTCAGGGATGGATCAGGGAACCACCAGATTGGTCGCCGGCACTCGTTTTAAGATGAGTGAACTCGGAGCCGCTCGATGCCCGGAACTGGCCGGGCAAACTGGGATCGTTGTCGAGGTGAGCCCTAGCAACACGGGCGTTACCGTGTTGTTCGATGGCGCCAGCAGACCAACTGCCCTGCACAGGGATTTTATCACCCCGATCTCGAACAACGGATCGTGGGGCGGTTCGCGAACTGGAAACACCAGTCCGCCCCCAAAGTGAAGTTCACGCCCGCCGGCGCCCGACCGGTTTGCGTGAAGAAGTCCGCATTCCGAAGCGCGACCCGCGCTCTTTCGGAGTACCCCGAATTTGCCGCAGCAGGCGCGGTCGCCACGGGAGCGACGACTCCCGGTTTCAGCCAATCGTGCGCTCGAGCAGATTGAGCCAATTGGTTGTGCCCAGCTTCTTCAACAGCGGTTCGGAATATCCACTTTGGCGGAGAGTCCCGATGAGCACCGGCAACCCGGCCGCCGAGCCGATTTTCGCCGGCACGGTTGCGCCGTCGAAATCCGATCCAAATCCGACGTGGTCCTCGCCGAGCCTGTCGATGAGATAGTCGAGCTGACGCACCATCAGTTCGACATCCGTATCCGCGATCATGTTGCCGTCAGGGCGAAGAAAGCAGGTCGCGAAGTTGAGACCGACCATGCCTGCGGAATCGCGGATCGCTGCCAATTGCCGGTCGGTCAGGTTTCTCGGCGAAGGGCACAACGCATGCGCGTTGGAATGCGTCGCGACCAGCGGCGCCTTGGAAAGGCGCGCGACATCCCAGAAGCCCTTTTCGGTGATATGCGAGAGGTCGACGAGGATCTTCATTTCGTTGCAGGCACTGACGAGCTTTTCACCTGATACGGTCAGGCCGTCGCCGGTATCCGGGCCGCCGGGAAACTGGAACGGGACGCCATGACCAAAAATGTTATTCCGGCTCCAGACCGGTCCCAGCGAGCGCAGGCCCGCCGCGTACAGCACCTCCAGAAAATGCAGATCACCGTCGATGGCTTCGGCGCCTTCCAGATGAAGCACCACCGCCAGCGCTCCGCGCTCGATCGCTGAATGGATCTCCGCGGTCGTCTTGCAAAGCGCGACAGCGCCCTGCGATCCCCTGACAAGCCGCATCAGGATCGCCAGCTCGCCGGCGACGGATTTCCGTGCCTCTTCGATGGGAAGCGGATCAGGAAGCGGCACCGCATAGCGGCCGCCCGTCATCTGCTTGCTGAGCGACGCAAAGTTGCCCGGCGATGGCGAGTACATCGCGAACAGACCGCCGACGAAAGCTCCGGCCCTGGCCTTTTTCAGGTCGATATGGCCGGCGTCTTCGCCTTCAAGGAAATCGGACACCACGTCGCTGGATTTAGACTTGTAAAGACGCAGCAGGACATCGTTATGGCCGTCGAAGATGGAAATGTTGGTGGTCATTGTTTACAGGTGCCCGTGACAGATATCGCGAGTTGCGACATCGCCTGCAATTTTCCGCAGAACTTGTCCGTGTGCAACCTCAAATGAGCAAGGAGCCAGCTTGTCGTCCCTGCGAACGCAGGGACCCATAGCCACAGGGAGCGGTTGTTGCAAAGAAAGTCGTCCAGCAGCCTGCCCGATAATTCCGCCGCGGCGTATGGGTCCCTGCGTTCGCAGGGACGACAGCTAACGGAGGAACAAATCGGAGGCCAAAGCATTATTCAGCCAGCATCACGCATCGATTTGGAGCAACGCGTGATGACCGCGGACGCATTTGAACTCCGCCGCTGTGTACAACAGCATTTCCTCGGCCGTGTATCGTCAGTGATGTTCGATCCGGGCTACCGCAATCATCTGGCGCTGATCGCTGACGGTTATGATGTCCGCGTATTCCTCGACGATGTGCTGCAGGACGGCTGTATTATCGCGGACCCCGATCAGGGTTTCGTCCAGCGGCGCGCCTTTCTCAGATCGTCAGGGATCACCGACACGCGCCGCGGCTCCGTGTCGATCAGAATATCGAAGAAGTCGGTACGGCGGATTGAGCCGCAGGCGTAATCCGCCGCCTTGGCTGATGCGTAAACGGCGGCTACCGCGTCACCGCCTTGCGAGACGTCCATCGGCCGGTTGCCTGCGCAACTCACTTCCGGTGACATCGCCAATATGCCATACGCAGGACATGTCCCCTCTGAAGCCCCCGGCCACCTACGACGATTTCGCCCGTCTCGACATCCGGGTCGGCAAGGTCGTGGATATCCAGCCGTTCCCGCGCGCGCGCAATCCTTCCTACAAGGTCGGCGTCGACGTCGGCGCGGACAGGATCATGTGGTCGAGCGCGCAGATCACGAACTATGAGCCCGCAGCCCTGCTCGGCTCGCTGGTCGTCTGCGTCTGCAATCTGGGTGCGAAGAACATCGCGGGCTTCACGTCCGAACTACTGATCCTCGGCGCAAAGGACGCGGGAGGCAGCGTGATCGTCCTCGGCCCGCGCAGCGAGGTGGCGATCGGCGAGCCTGTGTTTTGAGTGGTCCGAAGTACAAGTAGCCCGGATGAGCGCAGCGATATCCGGGACCGCGTCAACACCGCCCCTGATATCGCTGCGCTCATCCGGGCTACGTAGCTGCGTCGCCTCCCTGCACAAATCGTCTCCACCCGGCGCAATCCCCGGATTGCACGGCGCTCCATCCGGGCTACGATCACCATCATGACCGTCATCTCCATCCAGTCCCAGGTCGCTTACGGCCATGTCGGCAACTCTGCCGCGGTGTTTCCGATGCAGATGCATGGCATCGACGTCATTGCGGTGCCGACGACCTTGCTGAGCAACCGGCCGGGCTATCCAACCATCCGCGGCCGGGTGCTGGAGGCGCAACTGGTCGCCGATCTCCTGCTCGGGATCGAGGAGCGCGGCGCGGTCGACACCTGTCAGATGATCCTGTCGGGCTATCTCGGCTCGGCTGACATTGCCGCTGTCGTCGCCGACTTCGTCGCGCGCGCCAGGGCCCGCAACCCTTCCCTCTGCTATGTCTGCGATCCCGTGCTCGGCGATCGCGACCGCGGCCTGTTCGTGAAAGCCGACATCCCGCCGCTGGTGCGCGACCGGCTGTGCAGCCTCGCCGACATCATCACCCCCAATCATTTCGAGTTCGAATGGCTCTGCGGAGCAAAGGCCTCCACATCGGATCAAATGATCGAAGCGGCGCGTGCGCTGATGGCGCGCGGCCCATCGACCGTCGTGGTCACGTCGGCCGAACTGTCGGATACGCCTGATGGCGAGATCGAGACCCTCGCCATCGAGCAGTCGAGCGCCTGGCGCGTACGCACGCCGAAAGTTCCGATCAGCCCGAACGGCACAGGCGACCTGTTCGCCGCGCTGTTCACATCAGCGCGCGTACTGAACAAAGCCACACCGGAAGCGCTCGGCCACGCGGCGTCAGCCATATCGGCCGTGCTGGAGCGCACCGCGGCGCGCGGGACGGAGGAAATGCGGATCGTCGAGAGCGCGGAGATGCTCGTTAATCCGAAGCGGCGGTTCGAGGCGGTCGCTATCGGCGGATCGCAGGTTCAAACTTCAACCGGTCAGGCGTGATGTGAGTCACGGAACCTGCGTCCGGCGCGCGGCATGCTCCAGATCACAGATCGGGACGCGGTGGTCGCGCACCCCCTGCCATAGAGGGAGAAATGCCATGAACGCCGATAAAGCTGTGAATGCCAAGTTCGATGCGCTCTCCGACAAGGAACTCAACGCCGTGTCGGGCGGCAAGCAACGCGTGCAGGTGACCAAGGAGCAGTACGAACAGATTCTCGCAGTCAAGATGATGTTCGCCAATTTGAAGTGAGCCCGACATAGGGATCGAATGACGGCCGACCACCTCTTCCGCATGCGGAAGAGGTGGGGCAGGGGATGCCTATCGCCCCGCTGTTGTGCTACTCCAAAGACGGCGGAATCCGCCGTACTCGCTGGAGAAGACATGAGCCGTTTCTGGAGCCGCCTGACGCACGACCTGAAACCTTATGTGCCGGGCGAACAGCCCCGCATCGCCGATCTGGTCAAGCTCAACACCAATGAAAGCCCGCTGGGCCCTTCCCCGCGCGTGCTGGAAGCCATCCGTGGCGAGGCCGCCGATAGCTTGCGTCTCTACCCGGATCCGCAGGCGTCAGCGCTGTGCGCGGCGCTCGCCGCCTACCACAAGGTACGCCCCGAGCAGGTGTTCGTCGGCAACGGCTCGGACGAGGTGCTGGCCCACGCCTTCGCTGCCCTGCTGAAGCACGATGCGCCGCTGCTATTCCCCGACATCACCTACAGCTTCTACCCGGTCTATTGCCGCCTGTTCGGCATCGCCTATGAGGCCGTGCCGCTCGATGAGGCGATGCGGATCCGGCTCGCTGATTATCGCCGCACCGCCGGCGCGATCATCGTGCCCAATCCAAATGCGCCGACCGGGGTGGCGCTGTCGCGGGCCGAGATCGCTTCCCTGCTGGAGCAGCATCCCGACGCGCCCGTTGTCATCGACGAGGCCTATGTCGATTTCGGCGCCGAGACCGCGATCCCGCTGGTCGCTTCGCACCCGAACCTGCTGGTCGTTCAAACCATGTCGAAATCGCGGGCGCTCGCGGGCTTGCGCGTCGGCTATGCGATCGGCGATTCCGGGCTGATCGAGGCGCTGACGCGGGTAAAGGACAGCTTCAACTCCTATCCGCTCGGCCGCCCCGCCCAGGCCGGGGCCATCGCCGCACTGGAGGACGAAGCCTGGTTTCAGAACAGCCGCGCCAGCGTGATCGAAGGCCGCGAGCGGCTTACCCAGGGCTTGGTCCGGCTTGGCTTCGAGGTGCTGCCGTCCTCAGCCAACTTCGTGTTCGCGCGCCATCCGGCGCATCAGGGCGCGGCGCTGGCTGCAGCGCTGCGCCAGCGTGCGGTCATCGTCCGCCATTTTGCCGCGCCCCGGATCTCAGACTATCTGCGGATCACGGTCGGCACCGACGGGCAAACCGACCGGTTGTTGTCGGCGCTGTCGGAAATCCTGGGTAGCGCCTAGGCATCCGCTCAAACTTGGGCTTGTTATTGCCTTCCCAGCGACCCCGGCGTAATTTCTGAGCAGCTTCAGATTCTAGCTTGCGATCGGGAGAACCCTTGCCAGCGTGGAATTTCGGCCCCGCCGAACAGGAATTTGCCGAGGCTGGCCTTGATCCCGCGCGCTGGGTCCAGGCGCTGACTTCCGTGGCATCTGCCACCGGGAGCTTTGGCGCCGTCATGCTGCCCCTGTCGGGCGATGCCCTTCCCAACGTTCCCTATACCGAAAGTGTCTCCAGGGTGATGGAGGACTATTTCCGGGATGGCTGGCACTCGCAGGACGAGCGCATGCGCACCGTCCCGACCCTGACGCAGCGAGGGGTCGCTGACGATTTCGACGGCCATAGCGCCGATGAGATCGCCAAACATCCCTATTACCAGGAGTTCCTCGGACCGCATGGCCTGCGCTGGTACGCCGGCGTCAAGGTTGCCTGCGGCGACGATCTGTGGGCGGTGGCACTGCAGCGCACGATCGATCAGGGGCCGTTTTCGGCGGACGAGAAGGACGAACTGGCGCGGATATCCAGCCGGCTTTCGACCGGCGCCGCGATCGCCCGCGCGCTCAGCGCTTCCGCCGCGTCAGGCGCGCTGGAAGCATTTGAAATGAGCGGCACGGCGGTCGTCCTGATCAACCGCCATGGCCATGTATTCAAGGCCAATGCCCAAGCCGAACGCCTTCTGGTGGATGATGTTACGATCGTAAAGGGCCAGCTGACCGCCAAGGACATTCGGGCGACGACCGCCTTGAACCGCGCCCTTCACAATTTGCTGTGGCGTCCGACCGCCGGGCTTTCCGCGCCGGTCGCGTTGCCTCGAGCGACCGGCCGGCCGCTGCTTGCGTACCCGGCGAGACTTTCGAATTCGACCGCCAATGCACTGGCTGATTGCCAGGCCATGGTCATTCTGATCGATCCAGATAGCCGATCTCCGACGCCGGAAACCAACTTGCGTACGGTGTTTCGCCTGACCCAGGCGGAAGCCAGGCTCGCGACGCAGCTGGCGCGCGGCGAGTCCCTGGAGAACGTCGCCGATCAATTCGGGATCGGAAAGGAGACCGCGCGGAGCCAGCTCAAGAGCATCTTCGCCAAGACCGGCGTGCACCGGCAGGCCGAACTGGTCGCGGTGCTGGCAAAGCTGCTGTAAGCACCTGCCCGACCGTCCTGTGACCGAGGAGGCAAACGATGACCGATACCGTCATGTTTCACGAGGGCAATCGCCGGCTGCAGGATCAGTTCGGCAGCCGCCGGATTTCCGACCGTCTGGAGGAATATTCCCGCGCGGAATTCACACCTGATGACCGGGCGTTCATCGAGAACCCGCCGTACTTCTTCCTGGCGACCGCCGATGCCGAGGGCCGGCCCGATTGCTCGTTCAAGGGCGGCATGCCGGGCTTCGTGACCGTCACCGGGCCGTCCGAGCTCGCCTTCCCCGACTACGACGGCAACGGCATGTTCAAGAGCCTCGGCAATATCCTGGTGAACGCCGATGTCGGCCTGCTGTTCATTGTCATGCATGGCAGGCCGCAGCGCCTGCGTGTCAACGGCACGGCAACCGTCAGCCGCGAAGATCCGCTGCTCGCCAGCACCGTCGGCGCGCAGTTGATCGTCCGGGTCGCCGCGCGCGTGATTTTTCCGAATTGTCCGCGCTACATCCCGGACATGCAGCTCAACGATCCCTCGGTTTACACGCCGCGCGCCGGATATGAGGCGCCCGAGCCGGTGTGGAAGGGCTTTGACAGTTTTAAGGATTACGTGCATCCACTCCAGCCCACCTTCAAGGGCTAGGAACAGCATGCAAGTCGCGGTCGTCGGCGCCGGAGCGGTCGGTTGCTACTATGGAGGATTGCTGCTGCGGGCCGGACATCAGGTGACGTTCATCGGCCGGCAGCCGCATGTCGACGCCATCAACGCAAACGGCCTGCTGCTCGACACCAGGACGTTCAAGGGACATTTGCCCGCCAAAGCCGCAACCGACGCCGGCGCCCTGGCCTCGCCGGATCTGGTGCTGGTGTGCGTCAAGTCGGCCGATACCGAGCAGGCCGGCCGGTCGCTTGCCGGACGCGTGCGGCCGGAAACCTCCGTGCTCAGCCTGCAGAACGGCGTCGACAACGCGCCGCGCCTCGCCGCCATCATCGGCCACGCCGTCATCCCCGTCGTCGTTTATGTCGGCAGCGAGATGGCCGGGCCCGGCCATGTCAGGCATCACGGCGGCGGCGACCTTGCGATCGGCGCCTCGGCCGCCAGCGAAGCGCTGGCGCAAACGCTGCGAGCCGCCGGTGTCGGCGTTACGATATCGGACGACATCGAAGTCACGCTGTGGAGCAAACTGATCATCAACTGCGCCTTCAACGCACTGTCCGCCGTAGCCGGCATTTCCTACGGACCGATGCTGGAAGTCGATGGCACAAGGGATGTCGTCGCCCGCGCGGTGCAGGAGGCGATTGCGGTCGCCCGCGCCAGCGGGGTCGCGATCCCCGACGACATCACCGGGCACATCATGAATATCCCCGCCAACATGCCGAACCAGATGTCCTCCACCGCGCAGGATCTGGCGCGCGGCAAGCCCAGCGAGATCGACTTTCTCAACGGCTATGTGGTGCGCAAGGGCGTTGAACTCGGCATTCCCACGCCGACCAATCAGGCGCTGCAGGTGATGGTGAAACTGGCGGAGCGCGGCAAGGAATTGTCCGGGAGACGGACGTAGCATGCAGGAACGTCAAGCCGCCTCGCGGTCGATTTTCCGCAAGCGCACAAAGGCGGCCCACGCCTTCGGAAACTTGCTCTCTTTCGGACTGATCGTGAGCAGCGCGCGGCAGGCTTCCTGGATCTCGTCGGATGAAGGACGGGCCTTCGCGTTACCGGATTTCGCTTGCTCCCAGCGGTCCTCGATCTTTTTTGCGAGCGCGATCGCCTGGTCCGCGGTCCGTTTCGGCGCCGACCGCGCCAGCGGGTGATCCGGGGGAAACGTCGGCCATGCGGCCGGCGGCCGGTCGCTGCTCCAGCCGCTCTCGTTGTCGAGCACGGCGTTGGAGGACGACTTGGGCTGTTGTCCTGCCGAACCGGACTTTGAGGCCGAGCCGGAAGAGCTTGCAGAACCGGAATAGCTTCCCGAGCCCGACGAGCTTCCCGGCAGCGGGCCTCCCGTCATCTGGTTGGCCATGTGACCAACCTGTTGTTCCAGTGACCCTCCGGACCCACCTCCCGACGGCATTTGTGTCCCGATGGTCGACATGGCCGAGGAGACGACGGACGGGACGACCTTCTCAATGGTTTTTACCATCGATCGCCCGTCGGGCGACGCCTTGTCTTCCGGCGGGTTCGGGCAAGCCCTGAACGCGCCGTGCCTGTGCGAGATCAAACCATCGTCATCGATGCGGGCCGAGTCCGTCGCCACGGTGTAAACGAAGCTGCGGAAGTCGACATTTTTTCCCGATTTATCCTTGGCCTTGACGGCGCCGCAAACATATTTCGCGGCGTTTTCCTCTACCGAGCGCAGCGCGCTGAATTCCGCCGACTGCGGGTTGATCAGCAAACGCGAGACTGCGGTGCGCGCTTTCGAATGCCTCATGGAGAAGATCAAGCCCAACGCGTAGTCGGGATTGATCCAGGCAGGCTGATAATAGAAGGTGAGCTCGGCCGCCAAGAATGCTGCGCCCAGACCTGCGGAGATGAGCGCTGCAGGGAGGTTCATGAATTGCGACTCCAGGACAGTGTCCGCGACCGGCATCGTCATCACCCGATGCAATGCCGGCGACCACAGACCGACGCGGGATCGATCTGGTTGTGTAGACGCCTTGATGCGATTTGAAGGAGAGCGCTTTAAAAAAACCTTAAGTTGCATCAGCAGGTGCGCCGATGGAACTTTCCATCACTGATTGATCCTAATATTCTATTCACGGGAACCTGTGGGAACTCGCACCTGTTCGACGCACACTCGATATATCCAGTCAAATATATCCTAAACATCGATATATCCCGGCAGATATAGCCTCAAACAACTGACGTCGCATCGACCGATCCACTACCGATAAAATTCTCCACACCTCGTATGCTGCCAGGCAAGAATTATGACAGAATGGTGACAACGGCCGGCAGGGCGGCCAATTGGCGGGTTAGCTGGTAGCCCCGGCGTCGTTGGCCTGCCGGGAGGCGGAGAAACTCTCCCAGGTCACCATGAACATCGCTGCAATCACCGGGCCGATCACAAAGCCATTCAGGCCGAACACTTCAATGCCGCCCAGCGTGGAAATCAGCACGACATAGTCCGGCAGCTTGGCGTCTTTCCCGATCAGGAACGGACGGAGAAGGTTGTCCACCAGTCCAATGACGAGCACCCCGTAGACGATCAGGGCAACGCCCTGCCACACGGCGCCGCTTGCCAACAGGTAAATTGCAACGGGCACCCAGACCAGGCCGGATCCGATGGCCGGCAGAAGGGACAGGAAGGCCATCAACACCGCCCACAACAACGGCGCGTGAATCCCCAGAAACCAGAACGCCAGCCCGCCAAGCGTGCCTTGGGCGATGGCAACCAGGATGCCGCCTTTCACCGTGGCGCGGACGACATCGGCAAATCTGCCGAACAGTGCTGCCTTTTGATCGGCGCGGAGTGGAACGATCCCTTTGATCCGTTCAGCCAGCGCTTTGCCGTCACGCAACAGAAAAAACAAAAGGTAGAGCATGATGCCGAGGCCAATCATGAAATCGAAAGTGTTCATGCCGATGCTGAGCGCCTGGGGGGCCAGGACCTGTCCACCCTTCATCGCGCCGGATGCCAGCCAGTCGCGAACCGCCGGGAGGTTGTTCAGGTTGAAGCGGTCAAGCAGACCTGTGGCCCAGGCCGGCAGTGCATCGAATATCCGCTGAACGTAGCGGGCGAAGTCGTACTCTCCGGATTGGACCTTGGCGTAAAGACTGGACGCTTCCTGCGTCAGAGAGGCCGCGATCATCGCCAGGGGCAAAATGACCATTGCGATGATGATCAGGACCGTAACAAGGGCAGCGATCCCTGGTCTCCCGCCCGTCCTGACCAGCAGTTTCCGATTGAGCGGCGCAAAAATGACGGCGGCGACGGTGGCCCAGAGAATAGCGCCGTAAAATGGCTCCAGAATCCAGCCAAACGCGATGCTGACCACGAGCAGCAACAGCAGAAAACTTTGATCCTCAATCCTGCGCACCGCCGGTCTCCCTGTGGCTTCGCCGCACTGCCGCGGCGATGAACCGGACGGCACTTCTCGAACATCGCGTATAGAACTTTTGACGGGCACAATCGTTGCCTCCTCGGGCGCCCCGATGGCGACGTGCATTATTCCGGATCATTTGAATGGTCACGCAAAACCCGCTATGAATCCGGCGCGGATCGGTGTCGTCCTCCAACGTGCAGAGGCCGTCATGACAACAATTTCCCGACGCCTGTTCCTCTCGCTAGCGGCTGCCCTTGCACCGGGCGCTGCGGCCGCCCATCACGGCTGGGGCGGATACGACACCTCGAAATCGTTCACCGTGACCGGCAAGATCCTGAAATCGACCTTCGAGAACCCGCACTGCGAGATCGAGATGGAGGATGGTGGCAAGCACTGGCACTTTGTGCTGGCGCCGCCTTCGCGCATGCAGGCGCGCGGCATCACCGCGGACCTCATCGCGCCCGGCAAGACCTGCACCGTGTTCGGTTATCCCCATACCAGCAAGCCGGACGAAGCCCGCATCGAATACGTCGTTCTCGACGGCAAGCGCATCGAATTGCGATAAGCCCGCGTGGAACAGCAACCCGCCGCGTCGATCTTCCTGGCCTTGCAGGAAAGCGCGCTGGGTCATCTGATGCGCTCGTCGCCCGCGCTTTATCCCGCGGTCGAAATCCTGCATATCCTCGGCTTCGTCGTGCTGGTGGGATCTATCCTGGCACTCGATTTGAGGCTGCTCGGATGGGGGCGCGCAATCCCGATCGCGCCGATGGCGAAATTGCTGCTGCCGTTGTCGCGCTTCGGTTTTGGGCTGGCGATCAGCATGGGCTTCCTGCTGTTCAGCGCGGACGCCTCGCACGTGGTGCGCAACCCGGCGTTCCAGGCCAAGCTGTTGCTGATCGCAGCCGCCCTGGTCAACGTCGTGATCGCCCATGCCGGCCCGTGGCGGCGCGTGGCGCTCTGGCGCGATGAAGCCCCCGCCGGCGCCAAGGTTAGCGCGCTGGTGTCGCTGCTGCTGTGGCTCGGCGCCGTCTGTGCCGGGCGTCTGATCGCTTATCTTTGATCGGGGACTCCGCCATGCGCCGCAACCGCTTCGCCATCGTCGCCCTCCTCCTCGGCATTGCCATCGCGGCGGAGACCGCGCGCGCCGACGAGGCCGCTTGGTCCGCCTTGCGCGCGGGCGGACATGTCGCGCTGATGCGCCATGCCGATGCGCCGGGTGGCGTCGGCGATCCGCCGGGCTTCCGGGTCGATGACTGCGCCACTCAGCGCAATCTCAGCGCCAAGGGCCGCGCCGACGCCAAAAGGATCGGCGCGCGGCTCAAGTCTGAGGGGATCGCGGTCGAACAAGTCCTCGCCTCGCCATGGTGTCGCTGCATCGACACGGCAACCCTGCTGGAATTGGGACCGGTCGAAGCCGCGCCGACATTCGGCAACGTGGTCGTGCTGCGCGATCAGACGGAGGCTTTGACCGCCGGTGCCCGCGCGGTGATCGGCAAATGGACAGGCCGTGGAAACCTTCTGGTCGTGACACACGGCGCGAACATTCTGGCCCTCACCACGATCTCGCCGGCAAGCGGCGAGATCGTGGTGGTCCGAAGCGGAAGCGCCGGCATCGAGCCTGTCGGCCGTCTGCTGCTCGATTGACGTGCAGCGACAGCCTGTCCCCGTCCCCTACTGCACCACGTCGAGTTTGACATTGGTGAGGCCTTTTCCGACCATTCCGAGCGCGTCGGCCGCGGAATAGGAGACGTCGACGACACGTCCCGGAACGTAGGGACCGCGGTCATTGACCCGCACCGTGACGGACTTGCCGCTCGAGACATCCGTCACGCGCAGCTTGGTGCCGAACGGCAACGTCGGATGCGCCGCGGTCATGTCCATCGTGTTGAATCTTTCACCGCTCGCGGTCTTGGTTCCCTCGGTGTAGAAACTCGCCACCCCATGCGAGGCCGTCGTCCTGGGTTTGCCTGCATCTTTGCGCGACGCGAACCGGGTGTACTTTCTTGTCGCCGCCACGCGCCTCTTGATCATGGGCGATGACATTCGATCATGGTCCAGCGACGCCACCCGGCTGGCGCGCAATTCGGATTTCTGGCTGACGCCCGCGGTCTGCGAGCAGGCCGCCAGCGATGCCGCTGCCACGCCAACGGCAAGCAGCCGAATGACTTTCCCCACGGCCGGCATCCAAGGCGGTGCCTGGCGTTGAGTGCAGTTCGTTCCGATGTCGACGTACGAAGTAGCAGCGCGGTCGATGGACATGTTGCGATCCCCAACTTGCGCCCCAGCCCAAGCCGAAAACCAGCACGGCCCATCGTCCGAATCCAATCGGGGCGGAACCGGGGCCGGAAAACGTCAGACCCGGCCCCGCCAGCGCAATTCCGTTGGGGTGTGGTGATTGGGTCACAGCTCTCGTGGGTGTCGCAGGCGGGATGTGGGATCAGCGCAGCGTCATCCGCCGCCTTGGATGACCGCTGACGGCGAATTGCTCCGGAGCCTGTCATCGGGCCGCGCTTTGCGCGGAGCCGTTGGGCTCTACCGCCCTATCCCGTCCTACTTCCGCTCGTCCGACGTGAAAAACTTGCTGCCATCGAAAAAGCGGTTCGGCCGATTGAAAACGGAGATGAAAGTCGCCCCGTTCGGCGAATGCGCGACATGGATGTTGCCGCCGGGCCGCGACACGAAATCTCCCGCGCCACAACTGCCCTCCGCATCTTCCAGCGATCCCTCCAGCATAAAAGTCTGTTCGAGCGCGGTGTGCTCGTGCAGCGGCACGACCGCGCCGGGCGCCATCTTGAACAGGATGGTCGAGCGCCCTTCGTCGTCCCTGTAGAGGATCTTCATCTGAATTCCGTCGAAGTCCGTCGGCTGCCAGGGCATCGACGATGCCGCAACGAAGGTCGAACGCAGTTCGGGCGGGTTGACGGGCACGGGCTTGTTCATGGCTGCTTCTCCGTGTTGCCAATCGTAATCAGGATATCTCGTAGACCTGCACCTTGTCCGCAATCCCGCTCAACGCCACGCTTCTGGCTGTTGGCGTTAGTCCCTTGGTCTCAAGCAGATGCTACCTGAAAGGAGGCGACGCGAACACTCGCTAAGCGATCGCTTGCGAAGCACTGCTGACGTCAAAAAATCGTCATTGCGAGCGACCGGTCCCGGCGTAGCCCAACGGGCGAAGGCGGAAGGCCAAGGCGATTTTCCACAACGTGATCGGGATCACAGCCGAGCCCGCGCTCCTGGACGAAGCTGCCGCACGTGGATGCAATCCCCTACGTCAACCCGCAAGGAGAACGCCATGACGTGCGATCACGATACAAAGGTGCAGTACCGCCGAGCAGCTCGAGCGCGTGGCGGGCGGGTTCTTGATCCAGGAGATGATGGCCAACCTGAAGGTGATGGGCGAGGTCCTCTCCAACGTCAGCAAGACGCGCGCCGAGATCAGCATGACCTTTGCGCGCAATTCGCGGGGGTAAGTCATCGCCTGCCCCTCCGCTACGCCTGCGTGAGCGAATCCCTGGAGAGGATTAGCAATCACGCTTGCTTGAAGCTCGAACCGGAAGTCAATCAGGTGCCACCAAGAGAAAAGGCCGGCGGGCGTTACGCCACCGGCCCCTCTTGCAACTGCCGGCTCGAATCCGGTTCCGCTGCGATCCCATGGCGGAAATCCTGCGCGAGTTTGGTTAATCGAACGTTAACAGAATCGGAGTGATGTGAATCACGGAACCGCACGATTCGTCCCGGTAGGTTTGCTGTCACGATACGGGACATGCCCGTAATTCCCCGTCGGGAATCTACCGGAATATCCAGCGGAATCCGCCGCTGCTATTTTTGAGACGCAGATTCGATTCGCATCGTGAAGGAGACACCGAAATGGCCCAGGTCTATTTCCACTGCTCCAGCTCCCGCGAAGTTCGCGTCGATCAGTTCGGCGCTATCGTGAGCAACCTCGCCGAGGCGCGCGACCGCGCCGCCTGCGTGGTGCGATCGCTGATCATGGAAAAAAGCGCGGAAGACTGGCGCGACTGGGTCGTGCATGTCAGCGACGATTTCGACGACGAGATCTTCGAAATCTCTTTCTCGTCCGTTCTCGGCAAGCCGAACTGAGCATTGTCATGAGCACCGCGCAAATCACCAGGCCGCTGTTCCACCGCCTCGACCGAATCGTCTCGGGGGGGTATCGCCTGATTGACCGCGCGTTCGACGGCTATCGGCCCGAGCGGCATTACATGCGCGGCCCGGGGCCGAAATGGTACGCCAAGCACGGCGCGGCAGCCGCTGCTGCAATCTGACTTAGCGGCTCAATACGGAGGCGCCTTCTTCGCCCGCTGCGCCTTGGCCGCTTCCACCCACCACGCCAGATCATCCGCAAAGCGGGGGAACGCCCGCTCCAGCGCCTTGCCGGCCTCGCCGGTCGGCTTGCCGTCGTCCGAGAGGGTTTGCGCGATCGGCCCGACCCCGATCGTGGAAGAGATCACCACCATGCCCATCTCGGAGAGCGTGCCGTGCCAGGCCGTCGCGGCGCGGGCGCCGGAGAGACGCCCGGCCGAATAGCTGACGATGGCGGCCGGGCGCCAGAACCACTCTTCGAGAAAATGGTCGGTGAGGTTTTTCAGGCCCGGCTGCATGCCCCAATTATATTCGCCGGTGACGAACACAAAGCCATCGGCGCCGCGGATCTTTCCCGCGAGTTCTTCGAGCACCGCCGGCGCCTGGCCTTTCGGATGCTCCTTGTACATCCGGTCCAGCATCGGCAGGCCGACCGCCTTGGCGTCGATCAGCTCGACATCGTCGCCGCGGCCGCGCAGGCCCTCGACGACGAACTGCGCCAGACGGATGCCCATGCGGTCAGAGCGATAGGAACCGTAGAAGACGAGAATGCGAGGCGGCATGATGTAGGCAGGCTAACACGGCCGCCGGGGGTTCGCCATCAGCTGGCTCAGCTCAACCAGGTATCGCCCGAGCGATCCAGACGATGCTCATTCCTGTGCATCGACAGGCCGCGATAGAAGCCGATCATGCCCCAGACAAAGACGCCCAGTATCAGCGTCACGCCGACGTATTGAGATATGTTCTCCATGCCCTTTGGTCGAGGTGGATGGAAAAGGGTTCAGCGCCGTCATCCTCCGGGACCGGACGCCGGGGCACCGTCAGCTCTGATGTGGTCCCCGCATCATCTTCATGGCGTCTTCGATATGGCGCCACTCACTGGCTTCCTCTTTCTCGCCTTTGCGCTCGCAGGCGACCGCGTTCTGCGCCGCCTGGGCAATCGCCGCCGGGCCATGCTTCTCGAGCATCTGCCGCGCGATGGTGTGGATTTGCATCTCGGATGTCATGTCGCGCTCCCTGAGGTTGGCGCCGCAGGAACCGGTTCCCCCCTGCAGGGCTGCGGCCTGTTGTGAGAACCGCCGAACCGGCCCGCTCGTTCCACGCCGGGCACCCCTCATCCGGGTTCCCCTCACATTTCCCCGAGCTCCGGCGGCTCAAACCAGTTGGTCAGCGACAAGCCGCCATCGATTGTGATCGCCGAGCCCGTGACATAGGCCGACACCCGGTTCGAGAGCACCGCCAGCGCCAGCGGCGCGAGGTCGCCGGCTTCCCCGAGACGGCCGAGCGGAATGTGTTTTGCCAGCGACGGATCGGCAACAAAACCGCCGGCGGCAATCGCGCCGGGCACCAGCGCGTTGACGCGGATGCCGTAGCGGCCGAACGTTTTTGCGAGCTCCTTCACCAGCATCGCCATCCCGGCCTTGGCGGTCGAATAATGCGGCAGATTGCGCGGCGTGCCTGAATGCAGCGAGGTCAGCAGCAGGAACGAGCCGGGCTGTTTCGCCGCGATCAGCCCCCGCGCCAGTTCGCGCGAAAGGTGAAAGCCGGCCTCGAGATTGACCGCATGCATCTGCGCCCAGGTCTCAGTGCTGACGGCCATCGCATGATCGGCCTCCCGCCGCGGCGGCGAGGCGCTATGCACGAAATGGGTCACCCGCCCGACGGCGGATTGCGCATCCTTCAACAGCGCTTCTCGCGCCGCGGCGCTGGCGAGATCGCCGACCCACGGCACGGCCAATTCGGGCCGCGGCGAAGCCTTGATGGCGGCCGCAACGCGCTCCTCGCTGATATCGGCGAATACGGTCCGGACGCCCTCGCCGACCAGCGCCTGCGCGATGGCCCGGCCAATGCCATTGCCGGCGCCCGTCACCAGCGCCGCCTCGCGTGCGGGGTCGAATGGATTGCCGAGCAGGCTCATGGCGTTCTCCCAGACGGTATGGCGATCAAGCATAAGTCGGCACACCGTTCTGCGCCAATACGCCCAGCACAACGAACCGCATCGACCGGCAAGACCAACAATTTCTTTCGGAACCCGGCTGCAAAACACAAGCGGCTGGTGCCATAGTCCGGCCAATTGCCACAAATCGGCATCGTACCGGCAAAGACCCCATGGGAGAGACAATGGCCTTGAAGGAATCTCACGTCGCGGGTGTTTCCACCACCGTCCGCGACGTCACGCTGGGCCAGTTGCTGGAGCAGGCCGCGCGGTCGGCGCCGGACCGGCTCGCGCTGATTGCGGGTGTCCCCGACCCCGCGGCACGCCGCCAGTGGACGTATTCGGAACTTCACGCCGAGGCGCAGCGCACGGCGCGCGCCCTCCTCCGCCGCTTCAAGCCGGGCGAGCGGGTCGCCGTCTGGGCGTATAATTTGCCGGAATGGGTGATGATGGAGTTCGGCGCCGCGATGGCCGGGATGGTGCTGGTCACCGTCAATCCGGGTTTTCGGGCCAACGAGGTCGAATATGTACTGAAGCAGTCCCGCGCGGCCGGCGTCTTCGTGGTGCCGGCGTTCCGCGGCAATCCGATGCTGGAAACGGTGCGGGAGGTCTCAGCCCGCTGCCCGGAGTTGCGCGAGATCATCTCGTTCGACGACTGGGATACCTTCATCGCCGCCGGCGACGACCACGGTATCGCGCTGCCGGACGTCAAGCCGACCGATCCGGTCATGATCCAGTACACGTCAGGCACCACCGGATTCCCAAAGGGCGCGCTGCTGCATCACCGCGGGCTTGCCAATAACGGCGCCGATACCGCCGTGCAGATGGGGGTCGAGCCCGGCGACGTCTTCATCACCACGATGCCGCTGTTCCACACCGGCGGATGCGTCTGCTGCGTGCTCGGCGCGGTGTCGCGCGCGGCTACCCAGGTGCTGATTGAAGCGTTCGAGCCGGGCCTCGTGCTGGAAATGTTTGCGACCTATCGCGGCAACGCCATGGTCGGCGTTCCCACCATGCTGGTGGCGATGCTGGAACATCCCTCCTTCGCCACGACAGACCTGTCGTCGGTCAAGGCGATCTGCTCGGGCGGTTCGACCGTGCCGGCCGCACTGGTGACGCGGTTCGAAAAAGAGCTCGGCGCGCCCTTCACCATCGTGTTCGGCCAGACCGAATGTTCGCCGGTGGCGGCGATGACAAAGACCACTGACACCATCGAGGACAAGGCCGGCACCATCGGCCTGCCGCTGCCGAATATGGAGAACAAGATCGTCAATCCCGACACCGGCCAGACCGTTCCGATCGGCGAGATCGGCGAGTTCTGCACGCGCGGCTACCACGTCATGCTCGGCTATTTCGAAATGCCGGACGCCACGGCCGCTTCCATCGACGCCGATGGCTGGCTGCATACCGGCGACCTCTGCGCGATGGACGCCCGCGGCTACTGCACCGTCGAGGGCCGGCTCAAGGACATGATCATCCGCGGCGGCGAGAATATCTATCCGCGCGAACTCGAGGAACTGCTGTTCCGCCATCCCAAGATCAGCGAGATCGCCGTGGTCGGACTGCCGCACGAAAAATGGGGCGAAGAAGTCGCCGCCTTCATCCGCCCGGCGCAAGGCGCCGTGATCGACAAGGAGGAACTGTCAGCCTACATGCGGGCCTCGCTGGCCCCGCACAAGACGCCAAAACACTGGTTCGTGGTCGAGGCGTTTCCGCTGACGGGCTCCGGCAAGATCCAGAAGTTCAAGTTGCGCGAGATCTGGGCAAAGGGCGAACTGACGGCGCTTTGATGCGTCAGACGCTTTTCGAAGGTTGTGCCGGGCTGCCGTCGGCGCTAGCCTCGCCAAAACCGGAAGCCAAAAACCGTAAAAGCCTAAGGAAAAGTGTCAGGGAGAGGTCATGATGCGCGGTGCTGCGTTGCTTGTTGGTTTTGTTCTCGTTGCGACGGCGGCGCATGCCGGCCCTCGTTCGGAATATGTGACGATGATGCTGCAGGCGTTCGCGGCCAAGGTGGAATGTCCCGGCACGGATGTCGTCTATCAGGATCTGGTGCAGAAAGCCCAGGAGATGCAGCAGCCGGATGGCACCACCGAGCAAGTCCGAAAGGCCATTGCGTACGTGCATACCGGCGGAAAAATGGGTGAGCGCCCGGATGACCTGCTCTTGCAGGAGGTCGCCATCGCGACGAGGACGACCGACCTCGACCAGAGGCGCGTCGGCATGACGACCTGGTGCGAGACCCAGAAGGGCAGGCTTGCAGGCTTCATCCGCGCCAAGAACTAGCAACCGTTTCGCAAGGACGGTGGCGCGGCCTTATTCACCGGGCTGGCTGGGCATCACGCTTGTCCGTAGCCATCGCTTGCGCGGATCCGTCGGCGCGTATCCCTTCTCCTTGTAGACGTCTTTCAACTTGTAGACGTCTTTCAACCGGCACCAAAACGGCCTAACCTCCCTGCTCACCGTCTGCGGGAGCCGACATGCAAACCCGCGTCAGAAAGACCGCGCACGTCCTGGAGCGCCTTGGCCTGGCGATGGCCGGCGCGGCAAGCGGATTGTTTGTGGCTGCACTCGTCGGCACCAGCATCGCGCAGTTCACGTCACAGGCTTTCCTGCTTTTGATGATGCTCGGCGGCGCGGTCGGATTCTATCTCGGCATCGACACCCCGCAACGTCCCTTCTACACCGATGGCAAGTCGTCGGACGGGCATTGGGATGGCAAGATCGACGCGCCGGAATTGCTCAGCGCGGTCGGCACGTTCCTCGCCGCAGGCGCCGCCTTTGCCTCCGTCTGCGTGATCGTGCTCCGTCACGATCCGTACCTCGCCTGGACCTGGATGATCATGGTCGGCTGGGTCGTGGGAATCACCATGCAGACCGTTGCCGGCGCGATTGCACGTCGCCGGCAGTGACGCGATTGCATCCTATCGGTCAGACCGGCCGATGACCGCCATCAACTCCGATATCTTCTGGCGCTGATCTGATTTGTCACCACTCGCAATCGCGTGCTCGACGCAATGCGAGACGTGATCCTTCAACACTTCTTCTTCGACACGCCGGAGCGCGGCGCGCACCGCCGATATCTGCGTCACGATATCGATGCAGTAGCGGTCCTCGTCCACCATCCTGGAGAGGCCGCGGACTTGGCCCTCGATGCGGCTCAGACGTTTTTGACAGGATGCCTTGATGTCTTTTCTCATGCGGCTTATATACCCCTACAGGGTATGGGTTGCAAGGGACTGCATTCGCGATGAGCCACCACGACAAGAACCCGGCAAGCAAGACCCCGGACACGAAGGCCAATCCGGACGGCGCAACTTCCAACCCGTGTTGCAGTGGCCACGATCATCACGCCCACACCGACCACGGGCACCACAGCCATCATGATCACCACGCCGCTGCCAAGGTGCTCGACCCCGTCTGCGGAATGACGGTCGATCCCGCGACCAGCAAGCATCGCTTCGACCACCAGGAGAAGACCTTTCACTTTTGCTCGGCGGGCTGCAAAACCAAATTCGCCGCCGATCCAAGGAAGTATCTCGAGAAATCATCGGCGAAGCCCGTCCCCCAAGGCGCCGACGACGGCACGATCTACACCTGCCCGATGCATCCCGAGATCCGTAAAGTCGGGCCCGGAAGTTGCCCGATCTGCGGCATGGCGCTGGAGCCGGAGGTTGCAAGCCTCGATACGCCGCCGAACCCCGAACTCGCCGACATGACGCGGCGGTTCTGGATCGGCCTCGTGCTATCCGTTCCGCCGGTGCTGCTGGAGATGGGTGGGCATCTGGTCGGCGGTCACGGCCTCGTCGACCCGGCGCTGTCAAACTGGATCCAACTCGCGTTCGCGACGCCTGTCGTCATTTGGGCCGGCTGGCCCTTCTTCGTGCGCGGCTGGCAATCGCTGCTGACGCGTAATCTCAACATGTTCACGCTGATCGCTGTTGGCACCGGGGTCGCGTATCTCTACAGCCTGGTCGGCACCATCGCCCCGCAAATTTTCCCGGCCGCCTTCCGCGGCCATGGCGGCGCGGTCGCGGTCTATTTCGAGTCCGCCGCCGTCATCACCGTGCTCGTTCTGCTCGGCCAGGTGCTGGAGCTGCGCGCCCGCGAAGCGACGTCGGGCGCCATCAAGGCCCTGCTCCAGCTGGCGCCGAAGACCGCGCGCCGCATCAGCGAAGACGGCGCCGACCATGAAGTCGAAATCGACAGCCTTGCGGTTGGCGACACCTTGCGCGTCCGCCCCGGCGAGAAAGTGCCGGTCGACGGCGTCATTCTCGAAGGCCGCTGCTCGCTCGATGAGTCGCTGGTAACAGGCGAATCCATGCCGGTCACCAAGGAGGCCGGGGCCAAGGTGATCGCCGGCACGCTGAACCAATCGGGCGGGTTCGTGATGCGCGCGGAGAAAGTCGGCCGCGACACGCTGCTGTCCCAGATCGTCAAGATGGTGGCGGATGCGCAGCGCTCGCGCGCACCGATCCAGCGGCTCGCCGATCAGGTTGCGGGCTGGTTTGTGCCCGCGGTCATTGCCGTGGCGCTGATCGCCTTCGGCGTCTGGTCATACTTCGGGCCGGAGCCGCGCATGGCGTTCGGTCTCGTCGCCGCCGTGAGCGTGCTCATCATCGCCTGCCCCTGCGCGCTCGGCCTTGCGACGCCGATGTCGATCATGGTCGGCGTCGGGCGCGGCGCGCAGGCCGGCGTGCTGATCAAGAACGCCGAAGCCCTGGAGCGCATGGAAAAGGTCGACACGCTGGTGGTCGACAAGACGGGCACACTGACCGAAGGCAAGCCGAAGGTTACAGCCATCGTGGCGACCTCGGGATTCGACGAGAACGAAATCCTGCGGCTCGCCGCCAGCGTCGAACTTGCGAGCGAGCATCCGCTCGCCGACGCCATCGTGCGATCCGCCAAAGAGCGTCAATTGGAACTCGGCAAGGTCGAAGCGTTCGACTCGCCGACGGGCAAAGGTGCGACCGGCAAGGTCGACGGCAAATCGGTTCTGCTCGGCAATTCGAAGTTCCTCGGTTCGCTTGGCGTCGATACCCATCCGCTGGATTCCGATGCCGAGCGCATGCGCGCCGACGGCGCCACGGTCATCAATATCGCCGTCGACGGCAGGCTTGCCGGCCTGTTTGCCATCGCCGATCCCGTCAAAGCTTCAACTCCCGCAGCGTTGAAGGCGCTGGCGGACGAAGGCATCAAGGTCATCATGCTGACCGGCGACAACAGGACCACGGCGCAAGCGGTCGCACGGCAACTCGGCATATCGGACGTCGAGGCCGAAGTGCTTCCGGATCAGAAGAGCGCCGTAGTGGCGAAGCTGCAGAAGGCGGGGCGGATCGTCGCCATGGCCGGCGATGGCGTCAACGACGCTCCGGCGCTGGCGGCCGCCGAAGTCGGTATCGCCATGGGAACCGGCACCGATGTAGCGATGGAAAGCGCCGGGATCACGCTCTTGAAGGGCGATCTCGGCGGCATCGTCCGCGCACGAAAACTGTCGCAGGCCACCATGCGCAACATCAGGCAGAACCTGTTTTTCGCCTTCATCTACAACGCCGCCGGCATCCCGATCGCCGCGGGTATCCTCTATCCCGGTTTCGGCATCCTGCTGTCGCCGATCATTGCCGCCGCGGCCATGGCGCTGTCGTCGGTCAGCGTCGTCGGCAACGCCCTGCGGTTGCGCGTCACGCGGCTGTGAACGAGCGTGCACGATTTGGAGATCGTTAATCAAACCGGCGCGCACGCAGCCTCCTGTTCAAAAAAAATCCACAATGTCCGCTACGAAAGGAACTCTGTTTTCAAAAAGGAGAATTTCCATGCGGTTAGGACACGCGATCTTTGTGGCGACGACAGCCGCCCTGCTCGCGGCGGCAGTACCCGGGCTTGCCAAAAACGCCGAGACGCCGAAGACCAGCGAGCAGCCGGCGTCATCGTCCTGCCATTCCTACCAGCAGACGTCAGATGGATCATGGACCGAACTGCCCTGCCAGGAACTCGGCGCGCCCGCGCCGTCGCGCAAATCCTCGCCGCGAAAGACGGACGAAGAGGACCGTTGAAGGGTGAAGTGTTGACCCATCCGTGGATTGCAACGGTCACGCTGCACCGGTGATCCCGGGGGTACATGCGGAATCGATAGGACAGGCCGCGACAAATCGCGGCGGGCAAATCGCCCTGCGCCGGCGGCGCGATGTACGCCCTCCTGTGCCTTCGGCTGCGGTCCCGGTCGCCCCCGGTGTCGCCCATCTCCCGGCTTGTTCGGTGCCGGTGCGGGTTGCCATTGCCGCCGCTAGGCGGCTGATCCACCGATCCTGCAAGGCGCGAGCCTGCCATGAATGGGAAACTGGTCTGGCCACCAGCTTTTGTTGTACCGTGGTTGGACCAACTTTAGGGGGTCTCATGAACAGGCATTGCGTATTTGGCCTTTGTGCAATCGCGTTGTTCACAATTCCTGCTTTCCCAGGCAGCAGCGTGGCGCAAGGAAAGTCACTCAAGGATCAACTCGTCGGCACGTGGATTTACGTGTCCAGCACAGGTAAGCGCGAGGATGGCAGCGCCGTGCCGCGGCCAAGCGCCCAGGGCGCGGTGACCTACACGGCAGACGGCCACTTCCACTTCATTACCGTGCGCACCGAGGTGCCGAAGTACGCGTCGGGCGATCCAGCACGACCGTCCCCCGAAGAAGCCATGGCCGTTGCGTCGGGCGTGGTCGCCTACACCGGGACTTACACGCTGGACGAAAGCACGAAGACGGCTCACCTCAACATCGAGACGAGTTCGGTTCCGAATTTCGTCGGAGCGCCCAATCAGCGCCGGATCGTCACGTCGATTACCGACGAGGAACTGAAGCTCACGAACCCGCGCACACCCGCAGGTGTGACACTGGAGTTGGTGTTCAAACGGGCGAAGTGACCAGCCTGCCATGCCATCGTCCGCGTCGAGATGACGTGATGCCGTCCGCAATCGGTCGCCGTCCGCGCCGTGATGCCGGCGTTGTCGTCGCCGGTCGTGATGACGCGATGCGCGCGAGCGCTGGCCATGTGATCCCCGTCACATCGCGACGAAAGCGGTGTCGCTAAATGTGGCCGCACCAGCCGGGATGATCGCGCTGGTTAAATCAAAGGGGAACTGTGATGACCGAAGCAATCAATGCGAGCGACGTTCTGAATGCGCAGGAACTCGATGCGGTGTCTGGCGGCTTTATGCGGCTCCCCTTGGTGGCGGTCAAAGTGCTGGAAATCAAAGGCGGAGGAACGGGCGGTGGTGGGGGTGGTCAGAACGATCCGGCCCAAATGTTTCAACAGATTTTGCAGCAACTGACCCAACAGGGGTAAGCGCACCGGGTGCAGGCCGACGCGGCGTGATGACTGTCGGCGCGGGACCGTCGAGGGATGGCGACCTGCGCAGTCGGCGCTAAGGTACTGTGAAGGCCGAAAATCCGATGCGGGCCCGGTGCGAGCGTATTTGCAATCGCGCATTCCCGGTTTTAGTTTCTGTACGATCCGTCCATAATAGGCGGCGCGCGCCGATGGACCACAAGCAGCCTCAAACTGCGAATGCTTGATGGCTGCTTCCGCCCCGGGAGCGGACATTGCCAGTGAGACCAGTCATGTCCGGACAGTGCCCACAGCGGTCATTCGGCTACGTTGCCGGGAATGCCGAGCTTGACCCGCGTGCAGCTCACTAGACCTTCCGCGCGAGTGGCTTTTGAGGATTGCCTTGTTCGTCCATCATATTGGCGCTGAAGCAGTCAACATCCTCGGGAAGGAGAGTCCATGCCGCGGCGCTGCGCGTGAAGATGTGCGAGTCAGGTTTTACCCAAGATGGATCATCGTAAACGCCGGCGTAAATGATCTGAAGAGTGGGAAACCGCTCCAGGGTTACCCCGAGGCGAGTGCCGCAAGTTGGGCAGAAGTTGTAGTGTAGCAGTCGTCCGTGATCTGGCGAGCGATACGTGTACGTGCTGGAAGGGGCACCTTCGAAGCCTACGGCCTTTCGAAGAAAAATCAGTTCGACAGTGAATGCGCTACCGGAGGTACGTTGGCAGAGCGGGCAATGACAAACCGTGACCTTTATCGGGGCTCCCACGGTCCGAAATCGTACTGCGCCGCACAAGCATCCGCCCTCGTGAAGCTCTTCGCTCTTGCCGCCATCATTCATTGTTCGCCCCCGGCTTCTCAACCCGAAGGTAGGCCAACTGCAGGCGTCACCACAACCTCATCGAATGTCCGTGTTGGGTCAAAGTGAGAAGCCCGGACGTTCAACCGGCAGGTCGGCTGACATGTACGCGCCACGTCGGCCGCGTCATTGCCCTGTCGGTTGAGCCCTTGTACAAACCGAGTGGGAGGAGTTTTGTTGGCTCGTGAGCAGCGCCGATTGGCGGCAATCGTTACAGCCGGTGTGGTCGGCTATTCGCACGCCGCCTATGAGCAGATCTGCTATTCGTCGCTGATGCCGCGCACCTATCGCAGCGCGCGGCTGCTGGAGAGGGTCGACTGATGGCCACGCTCTATCACGTGCCCACCTCGCGCTCGCTCCGCGTGCTGTGGACGCTGGAGGAGATCGGCGCCACGGTCGAAGTGAAGTCTCTGGGTGTTCGGCCGCGGCTGCAGGAGCCCGAGTATCTCGCGATCAATCCGGCCGGCACGCTGCCCGCCCTAATCGACGGCGACCGGGCGATCTACGAATCGCTGGCGATCTGCGAATACCTGGCGGCCCGGCATGGTTCCGACCTGGTCGTGGCGCCGGACGAGCCGGAGCGGCCGGAGTTCGTGCAATGGCTGTTGTACGGCGAGGCTACACTGCAAGCGCCGCTCTCCGCGATCGCGCGCGTCCGCCGCATCCGGAACAAGACGCCGGAGATGCAGACCGGCATCGATGCCGTGCTGGCTGATGCTCGCCACTCGCTCTCGATGCGGGCAAAGCTACTCGAGCAGCGGCTGGAGGGTCGTGACTTTCTGGTGGCGGGGCGGATGACGCTCGCCGACATTTCGGTCGGCTATCCGCTCAACCACATGGGAAAGCCCGACTTCGCCTCGCTGCTCGGTCCCCGCGCCACGGCCTATCGTGAGCGCCTGCTTGCGCGGCCAGCGTTCCAGCGCGCCGCGGCCGTTCCCTAGCCTGGGCGGCGCCCGGAATATAAAAGGCGGCCTTTACGCTGACTTGAGTAGAGAGGTCCGCTTCCGATGTTAAAGGCGGACTCCGGTCGCGTGCCTTATCATGTCTCAGAAGTGCTGCCAGGAGCGACCTAATTCATCCTTTGTACCGGCGGCGGCGTCCAAGAACCGGCCAGAAATTCTGACTTCGGCGAATAGAGCCGCATCAGTAGCGTGAACGGCTTTTTGGCGACGGGCAGCCAATTCGCCTCCTTATCACCGCCGGGTGTGTCCGCCCGTATGTACAGATCAAGCGAGCCGTCAACACTGGTGACGAGTTTGTCACGGTCGCCCAGTGCCATCCGATTAAGCGCATTCGGGATGAAATAGCCGTCGGTGTCGTACGCCGTGACAGACCAGAACGCATCGACAGGCGGAAACTTACCCTTGTCGAAATGCAGGACGTAGCTGCTGTTGCCATCGAGCGGCCGGCCATCGCTATCCGTGGAAAGCGAAGGATAGACGGCATCCTGCGGCAGGTTTTCGCCGAGGCAGCACAAGGCGATGGCGGCCCGATAGACGTAGTCCACCCCGTACACACCGCCGCGGGTGGTATAGACCCAATCCTTCCCTCCTTCGCCGCCTGCCTGCCTGGCGGCTTTGGCGAGCAAAGCCTTGCCGTCGCCGGAGCCGCGCTCGAATGCCTGTTTGATTTGCGGCGGTGTGACATTGAGATCAAAATTTTGGCCCACCTTGAAGCCCACGCGCTCAAGTCGATGGATCATCGGATAGTCGAACGGTCCCGGCGGGTTATCCTTCAGGAGTTCTGCGAAGCGGGCGAAGTATGCTGCCGCATCCATCTTCTCGATCTGCAAGGGCTGTGGTGTTCTCATGTCGATAGCCGGATCGACGATGCCTTTCGGCGCTGTGTAGTTGCCCTTGCCCCATGCCGACAGCGGCGTCAGCTTGTAGCTCGCCTGAATCTTGTAGACGTTGTCGTAGTCCGCGACGCCGTTGGTTTGAGTGCGTCCGCCGACGCCCACGAAGCGGGTGGGACTGCGGATGATTTCGAGCCCTGCCGGAGGTTGTCCCTGCCAGCTTGGGCCGACAAGTAGAAACTCGCGAGCAGAGTTGCGCCCAGTGGTGCGCGTACCCGGCACGGCGAATACGTCGGTCCAGAAGCTTAGCAGGGGCAGCATGAAGTAGCGATCTATCGCCGGCACAGAGAGCACGATCGGTTCAGGGCCGAGATCAAGGTGGGCGCTTGAGTAGAGCGTATCGACGTTTGCCCGTACCACGGCCTTGAAGTCCGCTGGAGGGAAAGCACGGGCGTGACTAAACTGGTTATAAGGTCCCTGCGTTACGATGCCGGTCGGCGCGGCATAGTTAGCTCCCTGCCGCGTGAAGACATCCATCAACAGCAACGGATAGGCGTAGACATACGCGTCCTTTGCGATGTCATAGGATTCCTGTTCAGAAACGTCTTGCGATGACGCCGACGAGATGGGCGCCAGGGCGAGTCCAAGTGCAATGATTCCCAGAATCGTTCTGCTCATGGCCCGCTCCGTTTCGTTCGGCCCAAGGCATCATAGGTTCGAAATCTGCTCCAGATCCGACAGCTTCCATGTCTTCTCGAACAGCGGCTTGTCGGGATCGTAAAAGCGCATGGCGGGGAAGAACGCCTTTCCCGGTGCGGTGTAGATCCAGTTTGCCTCCTTGCCTTCTGGTGCCTTGGGACCGAAGTAGATGTCTACCGAGCCGTCGGCGTTCCGCTGCATGGCCTGATTGTAGCTATCAAGCGTAACCACCGGCGCTTCACGTATGTGCGCCGCGGTATCCACCGCGTACACGATCATTGACCAGTATTGCTTCGCCAGAACGTTGGCCGGGATGTGCACCTTGTAGGTCCGCTCGCCGCTCAGCCGATCGCCGCTGCTATCGCTGAATGCGAAGAGATACACCAAGCTTTCGCCCGTCTTTTTCGGCAGGCCAAAAGCGGAGTAGTTCGCCCAGCCGCGAGCGTCCACGTCCAACATTTCGGCGGTCTGGAAGGTGAAACCAGATTTGATGCCCTTCGGGTCAGGTGGGGACCATTTTCGATCCGGCCACCACGGTTGGCTGTATGAGGTCAGTCCTTCGATGAACAATGCTTTTGCTTCCCGCGCTGCGGCCCGCAATATAGTCTGTGTCGCCGCGTCGGGTTTGAAGGCTTTGCCCTTCTCAATGCCGATACTTTTGAGCATGCCCATCGTGATTAAATCGCGCGGCAGCACCGGTTCTTCCTGAACCATGCGGTTGAGTCTCTCAAAAAACCGTTCGTCGAAATCGGCAATACCATCGAAGGTTTTTCCGTAAATATCGATGTAGCGCTGCTCTTGCGGGTTGGCGGCCTGCGCGAGCGGGTAGACCCGTATCTTCTTCACCAACGCCAATGCAGCCGCGACATCGGTCTCGCTTGGACTGTTGCGGATTGCCCGATAAAGCGCGTAGCCGTTGTATGTCGGATATTTGACGGGAATGTAGCCTGCGGGGATTTCCGCATTGAAGTCCGGCGGCAGCAGCAGGTACTTCGCACCCTTGCCCTGGTCGAGGCCCGCAGGGCCTATATCGTTCATCGGCTCATCCCAGGCATTGACCATGGAGCCCAGGAGCCCGGCGCCCATAGCCGCCGGAATCTCCACCGCGACCGGACCGTCTTTCAAATTGTAGTTGAAATAGATGTAGTTCGTCGAAGCGTTGGGCGTCGTGACCTGGAATTTCCAATTCTGTGGTGTTGAGAAGTAACAAATGTCGTTGTACTTAGCTCCGACATCGCGGAAGTACGCCTCCCGCATCGCGTCCGTATTGACCAGCGGCATGCCCCATATCGCCGCTTCAACGGCGCGCCGCTCGATCGTGCGACGGGCAAGACCATCGGCGGAGTAGTTCTGCGCAAATGCGCTCGTTGCGGCTGAGAAAAGAAAGATGCACGCGGCGAGGACAGCTTTCATGAGCATCACTCCCGGCTCTATCGCAGAAAGTGTATGCCTCCCACGTGGCGGGTCAATATCCGCTTGGGTGCCATTAGCGGAAGTCGCACTTCATTCGTTCACTCGTAGCCACGGGCGAACACTGGCTGCGATGGTCATTCAGGCAGCCCGGCTTGCCGCAATCCTTCTTCCAATCGCGAGAGGTCTTCGGCCCGTCGAAAAGGGGGGAGCACGTATTTGAGATTGGAAATACGTAGCGCGGGATTGAGTTGCCGCAGCCGAGCCATTGCCTTGTGTGCTTGCTCCGGTCGCCCGGCCATTGCATTGCTCGCGGCGGCAATGCGTAAACCAGGTTGAAAGTCCGGACTGTCCTGCAATGCCATTGCCGCCCATGACACAGCTTCGTTATAGCGGCCCAGTAAGAAATGGGCATACGCGGTCCCGCCTCGCATTGCTCTCAGAAACGGATCAAATGGGCTCAGGCGCATGGCACGAGCGAAGCGCTCGATTGCCCATTCTGGCTCGCCGAGAAAGTTTTTTACCCAGCCGCCGGAATTCCATGCCTGGGCCAAATTGGAATTGAGCGCAAGCGCGCGATCGATCAAGGCGGCGCCCACCTCGAGATCGCGAACAAAGTGTGCTAGCGCAAACCCGCCGGTGGCGAGTGCGATCGCGTCATCCTTGCCCAACTCAACCGCCCGCTGGGCGAGCCTCGTCACTTCGGCAATCTCGTTCGCTGTGTCTGAAATCCAGCCATTGTTCTTGGCCGTAGAGTAGCAAAAGGCGGCACGACCGTAGGCGGACGCAATATCGGGGTCGAGCGCGATTGCGCTGTTGAACAGGCGCAACGCCTCCTCGTTCGCTTGCCGGTTGTCAAATTGATAGAACGCGGCCAAACCACGTAAATAGAGGGCATAGGCGTCGAGACTCTCGGTCGGCTTGCGCCTGGCACGCTCGATCTCGGCTTTTTCCACCGCTGGCGCGATCGCCCCGACGACGCTCTCGGTCACCTGGTCCTGCAAATCGAAGATATCGCCGAGGCCGCCATCAAACCGGTCCGCCCAAAGATGTGCGCCCGTGGCGGTATCGACGAGCTGTCCCGTGATGCGCACCCGGTTTGCCGCCTTGCGAACGCTGCCTTCCAACACGTAGCGCACCCCCAGCTCACGCCCGACCTGCTTCACGTCGACGGCGCGCCCCTTGTAGGTAAAGCTCGAGTTGCGGGCGATGACGAACAGCGCCTTGAAATGCGACAGCGCGGTAATGATCTCCTCCACAATTCCATCAGCGAAGTAGTCCTGTTCCGGATCACCGCTCATGTTCTGGAATGGAAGCACAGCGATCGATGGCTTATCAGGAAGGGCAAGGGCGGGCTTCGATTCTGGCGAAACTGTCGTTTTCGATTCCTTCGCGCCAGAAATCGCGAACACTTGCAGCGGTCGCGCGATGTTCTTCAGCGCGATCTCGCCCTTGTCGTCAAAACACACATTGATCCGGTCACGGACCTGATCGTGAACAGCACGAGAGATCGAAATGCCTCCCGGCACAGCGATGCTTTCAAGCCGTGCTGCGATATTGACGCCATCGCCGAAGATATCGTTGTCGTCGAGAATGATGTCTCCCAGATGGATTCCGATGCGGAACTCGATACGCCTGGCCTGGGGTATCTCCGTGTTCTCGTCAGCCATGTCGCGCTGAATTTCGACGGCGCATCGCGCTGCATCGACGGCACTGGCAAATTCGACCAGCATACCGTCGCCAGTGGTCTTGACGATGCGGCCGCGATGTTTGGCGACTGTGGGGTCGACAAGCGTTTTTCTGAAAGCCTTCAGTTGCGCCAGCGTGCCTTCCTCGTCGGCACCAATCAAGCGGCTATAACCGGCGACATCCGCCGCCAGAATAGCCGTCAGTCGCCGCTCTACGGGCTCGCTGCTCATAGACACGCTCCCGGCTCGGGAAACTAGTTGTCCATCATAGCAGCATCGTGGGCGGCTGTCCGGGCAGGACCAATGTCCGATTTGGGTCATTTTCTGACTCCGCGCGGTCCAGACCGATGTCAGCTCTTGCTGTGACAGCAGACATTAACGGGGACCTCCATCGGTTGTCCGGGTCCTGTGAAGGGCGCGACTTTGCGCCGGGACCGCGCGACTGCGACGTTTGAGGATATTTGCCCTCGCGCAATCCCGGCTTGATTTTGTGCCGCTCGGTACACGAGGTGGTGCGTCAATGAAACAGTGTACCTTAGGACAATGTCCTTTGATCCAATTGTGGAGACCTTCAGTCTATTTCACGTTAGGTCCGGGCGTTTCGCGGCATCACACTCGCTTGGGAAGAGATTATGTCTGGCGCTTCAATCTATAGCTACGGCAGCAAGCCACCAATCACGACCGAAAATCTCTCCTGCGAAGGCTCAGGAAAAATTGCGAACGTAGCGCCGTTTCGACCAAACAGTGAGCCTCAACTTGCGATGGATCGGCTCTTACGCGAATACCTCGCACGCAAATCGCCAGGGGCGCGCGGGTGAACCAAGACGTTCCGGGGCCTCACGTGCCCCGCTGCTTGAGCGCCCACAGCCGATAGGCTTCGTCCTCGTTGCGGGTCCGGCTCTATCGGCGGCGGGAACAGCTTCGCGCCTTCCACACGGAAATGATCGCGACCGCGGCCCAGGTTTTTCCCGGCTTGTGTGTGCTGATCGTTGGCCCAGTCGGGGATCGTCGGCGCGAACGACTGACGAAGACGACCGCTGAAACGCGAAGTCTTGACCCATCCGTCGATTGCAACGGTCACGCGGCGCCGCGTGATCCCGGGGAGCACATGCGGATTCGATAGGGACAGGCCGCGACAAATTAGCGCGACGGGCAAATCAATTCTGATTTACGGAAATCATGTCAAGTACAAAGTTTCTGTAAATCAAAAATATTTCCCTTTTCTTCCACCCCAAATCACCGGCACATCAATAGCCATCCCGTCCCACTCAGAGGGGCGTTGGCCATCGTCACGACGAGGGACGGGTCGCGGTGGACGCTGACGTTGCGATTGACGGTCGCGGCTGAAGCGTACGGCGAAAGCGTGTGGTCCTGGCGCCCGTAACGGCGTCAAGTCCTTAAGGGAGCTAACGCTTCCGAGGGACGACGGTGGCAATAGAGATCGTCTCACCGGGGAGAGCGCGCCATAAGCCGTAAAGCCATTGCGCAGGGAATGTCGGATGCTCTCCGCTGCCCTGTATGCTCGTGTGCACCATCTTGTTG
>NZ_JAFCLS010000064.1 GCF_018131075.1 Bradyrhizobium sp. JYMT SZCCT0428
GAGATCACGGCATAAGCCGTAAAGCCATTGCGCAGGGAAGGCCGGATGCTCTCCGCTGCCCTGTATGCTCGTGTGCATTTTGTTTTGTGCAAACCGCACGCGAGACCGCGGGTGCAGCGCGCACCCGGTCTTCCCTGCGCCCTCTCATTGGAGGGTAAGGAAGTTTCTGGCAAAGCTCGGGCGCAATGCGTCGCGAGAATGCGAAGTCGTATCTGCTGTTTGAAAATTTTGAAACGGTATTGTCCGTATTCAACACTGTCATGCCCGGGCTTGACCCGGGCATCCATCAATCTTCAGAAGGGTCCTTCGAAGAGGATGGATTGCCGGGTCAAGCCCGGCAATGACGGGAGAGTGACACTACCCCTTCTTCCGCATCGCCTCCGGCGTATCGGGCTGCATCGATGGATGCGCGCTGGCGAATTCCGGCAGCGCCATTGCGGTCTCGAAGATGCGCTTCACGGTCGGATAGGGCGCAAGGTCGATCTGCTGATTGACCGCCGCGGTGACGTGGGTGACCAGGCAGATGTCGGCCATGCCGGGCACATCGCTGTGGCAGAAGCGACCGGTCTCTTCGTGGCCGCCAAGGTGGCCTTCCAGTGCCGCCAGCGTCTCGACCGTCCAGTGCCGCCGCCATGCGGCCTGCTGGGTGTCGCGCAAATTCAGTTCGTGATCGAGATAGCGGCGCACCCGCGGCGTCAGCAGCGGATGGCCTTCGCAGGCGACCATTTGCGCCAGCCCGCGCACCCGGGCGCGGCCGCGCGGATCGGCCGGCAGCAGCGGCGGAGCGGGGTGGGTCTCCTCGAGATATTCGAGGATCGCGAGCGACTGAAACAGCACGGTGCCGTCATCCAGCACCAGCGACGGCAGCGCCATCTGCGGATTGATGCGGCGATATTCTTCGCCGCGCTGCGCGTTGGCGTCGAGATCGATGAACACGACTTCCGCCGGCAGGTTCTTCAGATTGAGCGCGATGCGAACGCGAAAGCTCGCCAGCGATCGCCAGAAGGAAAAGAATTTCATGGGGGAGCCTCGGCACACTCTGTCATGCCCGGACTTGATCCGGGCATCCATCAACCTTCACAAGAGTCTCTTGAAGATGGATCACCGGGTCAAGCCCGGTGATGACAGCGGTATGTGCCTTACGCCCCGACCGCCTTCTTCCGATACGCCAGATGCACCGCGCAGGTGCAGCCGGGCGGATGCGAGGCGACGTCGTTGGCGGGGATTGCCGCGATCGGCGCGGGCGCAGGCGCCGGTGCCGCCGGCTGGTCCTGCGACGGGATGTAATTCAGCACCGGGGCCAGCCAGCGCTCGGTCTCGGCGACGCTCATGCCCTTGCGGGCGGCGTAGTCCTCGACCTGGTCGCGCTCGATCTTGCCGACACCGAAATAGAAACTCTCGGCATGGCTGAAATAGAGCCCGGAGACCGACGAGCCCGGCCACATCGCATAACTCTCGGTCAGCTTCACGCCCGCGGTATTCTCAGCGTCGAGCAGCCGGAACAGCGTCGCCTTCTCGGTGTGATCGGGCTGCGCGGGGTAACCGGGCGCGGGACGGATGCCGGCATATTGTTCAAGGATCAGTTGATCCGGCGCCAGCGCCTCGTCCGGCGCGTAGCCCCAGAATTCCCGGCGCACGCGTGCGTGCATCCGCTCGGCAAAGGCTTCGGCCAGACGATCAGCCAGCGCCTTGCACAGGATCGAGGAGTAATCGTCATTGGCGTTCTTGAAGCGGTCGGCAACGACGTCCTCGCCGATCCCGGCGGTCACGACAAAGGCGCCGATATAATCGGGCACGCCGGAAGAGACCGGCGCGATGAAATCCGACAGCGCCGAATTGAAGCGGCCTTCGCGTTTCTCCAATTGCTGGCGCAGCGTGTGGAAGGTCGCGATCTCGGTCTTGCGCGTATCGTCAGCGTACACCTTGATGTCGTCGCCGACAGCGTTGGCCGGCCAGAAGCCGATGGTGGCGCGGGCGGTGAACCATTTCTCCTTGACGATCAGGTCCAGCATCTTGCGCGCATCGTCATAAAGCGAGCGGGCGACTTCGCCGATCTTGGGATCGTCGAGAATGGCCGGGAAGCGTCCGGTCAATTCCCAGGTCTGGAAGAACGGCGTCCAGTCGATGTATTCGGCCAATTCAGCAAGGTCGTAGGCGTCGAAACTCTTGATGCCGAAGAACGCCGGCCTCGATGGCGGCGTCTTCGCAAAGTCGATCTTCATCGCGTTGGCGCGCGCGTCCGCCAGCTTCAGCCGCTTCTTGTCGGCCTGGGCGCGGAAATGCGCCGCGGAGATTTTCGCGTACTCGGTCCTGATGTCCGCGGCATAGGCCTCGCGGCGGTCCGGCGACAGCAGCGAAGAAGCGACGCCGACAGCGCGGCTGGCGTCGTTGACATGCACCACCGGGCCGCCCTTGTAGTTCGGGTCGATCTTGACGGCGGTGTGGACGCGGCTGGTGGTGGCGCCGCCGATCAGCAGCGGCATGTTCATGCCCTGTCGCTGCATCTCGCCGGCGAGGAAGCTCATCTCGTCGAGCGAGGGCGTGATCAGGCCGGAGAGCCCAATGATATCGGCGCCCTCGGCCTTGGCGGTCTCGATAATCTTGGCCGCCGGCACCATGACGCCGAGGTCGATGACCTCGAAATTGTTACATTGCAGCACGATGCCGACGATGTTCTTGCCGATGTCGTGGACGTCGCCCTTGACGGTCGCGAGCACGATCTTGCCGGCGGCGTTGCGGCCGCCGTTGCTGGTGACGCCGTTGGCGAGGTTGCGCGCCTTCTCCTCTTCCATGAACGGCATCAGATAGGCCACCGCCTGCTTCATCACGCGGGCGGACTTCACCACCTGCGGCAGGAACATCTTGCCGTCGCCGAACAGGTCGCCGACGATGTTCATGCCGTCCATCAGTGGGCCTTCGATCACGTTGAGCGGCCGCTCGACGGTCTTGCGCACCGCTTCGGTGTCTTCCTCTATGTATTCGGTGATGCCGTGCACCAGCGCGTGGGAAAGCCGCTTCTCGACCGGCCATTCGCGCCAGGCCAGATCCTGCTCCTTGGTCTGCTTCTCCTTGCCGCGGAATTTCTCCGCCAGCGCCAGCAGTTTTTCGGACGCGCCGGGATCGCGGTTGAGAATGACGTCTTCGCAGACCTGGCGCAGCTCGGGGTCGATGTCGTCATAGACGATCATCTGCCCGGCATTGACGATGCCCATGTCCATGCCGGCCTTGATGGCGTGATACAGGAACACCGAATGCATCGCCTCGCGCACCGGCTCATTGCCGCGGAACGAGAACGACAGGTTCGAGACGCCGCCGGAAATATGCGCATGCGGCAGGTTCTGACGGATCCAGCGCGTCGCCTCGATGAAGTCGACGCCGTAATTATTGTGCTCTTCCAGCCCGGTCGCGATCGCGAAGATGTTCGGGTCGAAGATGATGTCTTCGGGCGGGAAGCCGAGCTGGTCGACCAGGATGTCATAGGCGCGCTTGCAGATTTCGGTCTTGCGCGCAAAAGTGTCCGCCTGTCCGACCTCGTCGAACGCCATCACGACCACGGCCGCGCCGTGGCGCTGCGCGATGCGGGCCTCGTGGATGAACTTCTCCACGCCCTCCTTCATCGAGATCGAATTCACCACCGGCTTGCCCTGAACGCATTTCAGGCCGGCTTCGATCACGCTGAATTTCGAGGAGTCCACCATGACGGGGACGCGGGCGATGTCCGGCTCGGCGGCGACGAGGTTGAGGAACGTCACCATCGCGGCTTCGGAATCCAGCAAGCCCTCGTCCATGTTGACGTCGATGATCTGGGCGCCGTTCTCGACCTGGTCGCGGGCGACCTGCAGCGCGGCGGTGTAATCGCCGGCGGTGATCAGTTTGCGGAATTTCGCCGACCCCGTGACGTTGGTGCGCTCGCCGACGTTTACAAACGGGATCGCGGGCGTGAGTTCGAACGGCTCCAGGCCGGACAGCCGCAGCCGCGGCTCGATCTCGGGAACGATGCGGGGCTTGTGCGGGGCGACGGCCGCCGCAATCGCCGCGATGTGGGCGGGCGTGGTGCCGCAGCAGCCGCCGACAATATTGACGAGGCCGGCTTGTGCGAACTCGCCGATCAGGCCCGCCATGAATTCCGGGCTCTCGTCATACTGGCCGAACTCGTTGGGCAGGCCGGCGTTGGGGTAGGCGCAAACAAGGGTATCCGCGACGCGGCCGATATCGGCGATATGGGCGCGCAAATCCTCGGCGCCGAGCGCGCAGTTGAAGCCGATCGTGGCCGGCTTGGCATGCTTGACCGAATTCCAGAACGCTTCCGGCAATTGCCCGGAGAGGAGACGGCCGGATTTGTCGGTGATGGTGCCCGAGATCATCACGGGCACGTCGATGCCGCGCTCTTCGCAGATTTCCGAGATCGCGTAGAGCGCGGCCTTGGCGTTCAGCGTGTCAAAAATGGTTTCGACCAGCAGCAGGTCGGCGCCGCCGTCGAGCAAGCCGTTGATCTGTTCGCCATAGGACTTGCGCAGATCATCGAAGGTGACGGCGCGGTAGCCAGGGTTGGACACATCAGGCGAGATCGAGGCGGTGCGGTTGGTTGGGCCCAAGGCGCCTGCGACGAAACGCGGCTTGCCGTCCTCGGCGGTGACGCGCTCGGCGGCATTGCGGCAGAGCCGCGCGCCGTCGCGGTTGAGTTCGTAGGCGAGGTCCGACATGTCGTAATCGGCCTGCGCGATCGAGGTCGACGAGAACGTGTTGGTCGCGACGATGTCGGCGCCGGCGCGCAGATAATCGGCGTGGATGTCCTCGATCGCCTGCGGCTGGGTCAGGATCAGCAGATCGTTGTTGCCGCGGACGTCGCGGTGGAAATCCTTGAAACGCTCGCCGCGGAACGCCGCCTCGTCATATTGCAAGCCCTGGATCATGGTGCCCATGGCGCCGTCGAGCACCAGGATACGTTCGCGGGCAGCCGCGAGCAGGGCGGTTCGCTTCGGGGACACAGGTACGGTCATCGGATCAGGCAGCTTTCTGTGCGCCATTGGGACGGATGCCCAGCAAATGGCTGATCGCGAACACGAGGTCCGCGCGGTTCATGGTGTAGAAGTGAAAGGTGTCGACGCCCTGTTTTGCCAATTTCTGCACCTGGCCGGCGGCGACAGTCGCTGCGACCAGCTTGCGGGTCTCGGCGTCGTCGTCGAGCCCTTCGAACTTGTCGGCGAGCCAGGACGGCACCGTGGTGCCGGCGCGGGTCACGAAGCTGCGGGCCTGCTTGAAATTGTGCATCGGCATGATGCCGGGCACGATCGGGATATTGATGCCGCGGGCGCGGACCCGGTCGAGGTAGCGCAGATAAAGGTCGTTATCGAAGAACACCTGCGTGATGGCGCGGGCGGCACCGGCGTCGACCTTGGCCTGCAACGTGTCGATGTCGGCGTCGAGGTTCGGGCTCTCCGGATGCTTCTCCGGATAGGCCGAGACCGAGATTTCAAAATCGGGGTAGCGCTTCTTGATGCCGGCGATCAGGTCGGGCGAGCTTTGATAGCCGTCGGGATGCGCGTTGTAAGCGGTGCCGATGCCGGTGGTGGGGTCGCCGCGCAGCGCCACGATGTGGCGGACGCCGATCTCGTGATAGCGCGCGACCACGTCGTCGATCTCGCCCTTCGGGGCGCCGACGCAGGTCAGATGCGCGGCCGGCGTCAGGTTGGTCTCTTTCAGGATGCGGGCGATGGTCGAGTGGGTTCGCTCCCGCGTGGATCCGCCGGCGCCATAGGTCACCGACACGAAATTGGGGGCAAGCGGCGCCAGCCGGTTGATGGTTTCCCAGAGCGAGCGCTCCATCTCCTCTGACTTCGGCGGGAAAAACTCAAAGGAGATTTTCGGCGATTGCAGCGCGCGGTGACTGTTGGACGCGGCGGACGTAACTTCGGTCATGGCACTCACAAAGCTCCACAGAAGCGGACGGGCATCAGGCCTAGCGGCCATCGGCTAAAATAGGCCAAACGAGGCCGTCCCAACAGCCCATCAAGGATGGGAAATAGCCCACTTACCACATTAATACTGAAATTTTAGGCCGTTATAATAGGTTGGTGGGCAGAATGATCTTCGGGAAAATGACAAAATGAGTATATTATACAGTGAATTGTGCCGTTTCCAGTTCCTGCGCGATCTTCAGTCAGTTGGTGGGCCAGTTCGATATCGATCCGTACGTTGTATCGTGTCCCACTCAACGGGCGTCGAGTCCTGATCGCCGTCCCCGGAAGCGCGGGCCTGATCTGCGCGGGCCGGGCCTTTGTCGCTTCCACCAGCCGCACTAGCTTAGCGCGATGATCCCGCTTTCAGTCCTCGACCTCTCCGTCGTCACCACCGGCACCAAACCCGCCGCCGCCTTGCGCAACAGCATCGATCTGGCGCGCCATGTCGATGGGCTCGGCTATGTCAGGTACTGGCTCGCCGAGCATCACAACCTCGCCTCGGTCGCGAGCCCCGCGCCTGATCTGATGATCGGACAGATCGCGGCGGTGACTAAAAACATCCGCGTCGGCTCCGGCGGCGTCATGCTGCCCAATCACGCGCCGCTGGTGGTGGCCGAACGCTTCAAGATGCTGGAGGCGCTGTTCCCCGGCCGCATCGATCTCGGCCTCGGCCGCGCGCCGGGCACTGACGGCGCGACGGCTTATGCGCTGCGCAGCCGGCTCGACAAACGCGAGGGCGACGATTTCCTCGAACGGCTGCAGGAGCTGATCCTGTGGGAGACCCGCGATTTCCCGGCCGGCCATCCCTACAACAATGTGATGGCGATGCCGGACGACTCGCCGCTGCCGCCGATCTGGCTGCTCGGCTCCAGCGACTACAGTTCCGAACTCGCCGCCCAGGTCGGCATGGGCTTCGCGTTCGCGCATCACTTCGCTTCCTATGACGCGATCGAGGCGATGACGCATTACCGCGCGCGCTTCAAGCCGTCGGGCTGGCGCCCGGCGCCGCACGGCATTCTGGCGATCGCAGCCGTTGCCGCCGAAACCGACGCGGAGGCTGAAAAGCTGGCGTCCTCGATGGATCTCAATCGCCTGCGCCGCGACCGCGGCCAGTATCTGCCGCTGCCGAGCGTCGAGGAGGCGCTGGCCTATCCCTATTCGGATGCCGAGCGCGCATCGATCACGCGCAACCGCTCACGCCTGTTCGTCGGCAGTCCCGCGACCCTGATGGCCAAGCTGCAGCCAATGATCACGGCAAGCCAGCCGGACGAACTGATGATCATCACCGCGGTCTACGACCACGACGCGCGAAAGAAGTCGTATAGTCTGCTGGCGGATGCGTTCGGACTGAGCAGCAAAGCCGCGGCGTAGTCATTGGTCGTCATTCCGGGGCAGCCCGTAGGGCTGAACCCGGAATCTCGAGATTCCGGGTTCGACGCTTCGCGTCGCCCCGGAATGACAGCGAAGAGATTAATCCACCATCTCGCTGAAGGTGGCGCGGAACGGCTGCGCCGGGTAGACGCCGACGATGCGGAATTCGCGCGAGAAGAATTTCAGCTCCTCCAGCGCGAAGGCGAGGCCGCGGTCCTCGGGATGGCCGTCGACATCGGCGTAGAATTGCGTGGCAGAGAATTCGCCGTCGACCATGTAGCTTTCCAGCTTGGTCATGTTGACGCCGTTGGTGGCGAAACCGCCGAGCGCCTTGTAGAGCGCGGCGGGCAGGTTGCGCACCCGGAAAACAAAAGTCGTGACCAGCGGCCCCGATCCCTGTTCGGCCCATTTGGCCTCGCGCGCCAGCACCACGAAGCGGGTGGTGTTGTGGGCCTCGTCCTCGACGTCCTCGGCGAGAATGTCGAGACCGTAGATATCGGCGGCGAGGCGTGACGCAATCGAGGCGCAATGCTTGTCGCCGCGTTCGGCGACGATGCGCGCGCTTCCGGCGGTGTCGCCCGAAACGACCGGCTTGATGCCGAGCTTGCGGATGATGCGGCGGCACTGGCCGAGCGCGTGGACGTGGCTCTCGACGGTCTTGATGTCGGCGAGCTTGGCGCCGCGCGGCGCCATCAGCTGGTGATGGATCGGCAGGAACCATTCGCCGACGATGAACAGCCCGGAATGCGGCAGCAGATGATGGATGTCGGCGACACGGCCGGCGACTGAATTCTCGATCGGGATCATCCCCAAATCCGCTTCGCCTGAGGAGATCGCGGCCAGCGCGTCCTCGAAGGTCGGGCAGGGCAACGGCTCGGCGTCCGGATAGGCCTCGACGATGGCGATATGGGAGTTGGCACCAGGCTCGCCCTGGAACGCGATTTTCAGCTTGCTTGTCATGTCGTCTTTCTGGGCCTTGTGTCAGCCGTTCAGGTTTTGGCCAGTATCTGGCGGGCAGTTTCGAGGTCGGCCGGGGTATCGACGCCCCGCGGGACCGTGTCCACGATCATGATGTCGATCCGCATGCCGGCTTCCAGCGCGCGGAGCTGCTCGAGTTTCTCCTGCTGCTCGAGCGGCGAGGGCGGCAGCGCCACAAACCGCTCCAGCGCGGCGCGGCGGTAGGCGTAGAGGCCGATGTGATGGTAGCGCGGTCCGACACCGGTGGGCGCCGTGGCCCGCGTAAAATACAGCGCGCGCAACCGCCGCGGGCCGATCGGTGAGCCGACCGCCTTGACCACGCTCGGCGCGAGGTCCTCTTCCTCGGTATGGATTTGGGCCGCCAACGTCGCGATATCGACCGCTGGATCGGCCAGCGGCGGCAGCACGTCGCGGATATTGTCCGGCGAAATGGTCGGAAAATCGCCCTGCAGATTGACGATGATCTCGGCCTCGCCGTCGGGATCGAGCGCCTTCATCGCCTCGTAAATCCGATCCGAGCCCGAGGGGTGTTCGGGGCGGGTCATGACCGCCTCGCCGCCATGGGCCTTCACGGCGGCGGCGATTTCCGCCGTGTCGGTGGCGACCGCCACCCGGCCGATGTTGGCGGCTTCCGCCCGCCGCAGCACATGGACGATCATCGGCACCCCGCCGATGTCCAAGAGCGGCTTGCCGGGCAGCCTTGTGGCGGCCATGCGGGCGGGAATCAGCACCAGATTGCGGGTTTCGGTCATAGGGCGCGAGGTCACGGGCTAGCGAAAACAGGCCGGAAATAATGGGGATTGGCGGAAAGTCGGGGCGTTTATACGGGTTGCCAGAGCCCGGGCAAACCGATATCTCAACCCTGCTGAGGGTGCGGCGCGAAAGCCTGATTCCTGAGGCTAAACCGCGGCCGTTTGCCGGCCTTTAAGTCGATCCTTTAAGGCCTGGAGCCTGAGCCACTATGGACTCCTTCGAACTCAACAAAATTCTCGGCGCCATTCTCGCCACCTGCATTCTCGTCCTGGTGACCAGCTTTGCCGCCAACGCGATTTTCGCGCCCCATCTGCCGGAAAAGCCGGGCTTCGAGATCGCGGTGAAGGAAGTGACGAAAGGCGGCGCGGAAGCCGCGGCCGCGCCGTCAGAGCCGATCGAGAAACTGCTGCAGACCGCTTCGGTCGAAAAGGGTATCGGCGCCGCCAAGAAGTGCGCGGCCTGCCACACCTTCGAAAAGGGCGGCCCCAACCGCGTCGGCCCGAACCTGTTCGGTGTCATCAACGAGAAGAAGGGCGAGGGTAAAGCCGGCTTCAATTTCTCGGCCGCGATGAAGGGCAAGGGCGGCACCTGGACCTTTGACGACCTCAACAAGTTCCTCGCCAATCCGAAGGGCTTTATTCCGGGCACCGCAATGGGCTTTGCTGGTATCAGCAAGGACAGCGAGCGCGCCGACGTGATTGCTTATCTGGCCACGCTGGCGGACAAGCCGGTCCCGCTGCCGACGGCGGCGAAATAACATTTCGACAGTCCTGCACGGACTTCGGCGACACGACGGCCAGGCATTGCCTGGCCGTTTGCGTATTAGGATACGCCGCTTGAGTATCCGGATACGCAGTTTGCGTATCCTGGATCGCGTTGTTGTTATCGGGACCTTTCGCCGCACCGACGCGTTGCGTTGGCTGATAACATGAGGAAAAAGCAACGTAATTTGTCGAACCCTTGCCTTATATTGGGTCCTCACTGGAGCATGATCCGGAGAAGTGGCCACCGGTTTTCCGATTAGGATCATGCCCTCGGCCCGCAGCACAGGAATTCCGCATTTGGCGATCACCCGACGACATCTCCTGCAAGGCGGCGCGGTCGCCGCGATGGCTCCGGCGCTGGGGCTCAACACAGGTCTTTCCGCGATTGGGACCGCGCATGCGCAATCCGCGCCGGATGGACTGAAATGGCGCCACGGCGTCTCCACCTTTGGCGACATCAAATACCCCGCCGATTTCAAACGTTTCGACTACGTCAATCCCGACGCGCCCAAGGGCGGTGTCGTCCGGATGTTCGAACTCGGCACCTTCGACAACTTCAATATTGTCGCTGACGGGCTGAAGGGATCGCTGGCCGACGGCGTCAGGCTGATCTCCCAGACGCTGACGACCCGGTCGCTCGATGAACCGTCGACCGCCTACGGGTTGCTCGCGGAGGCTGCCGCCTATCCCGACGATTTTTCCTATGTCATCTACCGGTTGCGCGCGGCCGCACGGTGGCACGATGGCAAGCCGGTGACGCCGGATGATGTCATCTACTCGTTCGAGGTGCTGAAGAAAAACAGTCCGATGTACAGCGCGTACTATCAGCATATCGTCAAGGCCGAAAAGGTCGGCGACCGTGAGATCAAGTTTAGCTTCGATGGTCCCGGGAATCGCGAACTGCCGAGCATTGCCGGCGAACTGCCCGTGCTGCCCAAGCACTGGTGGGAAGGAAACGATTCGCAGGGACGCAAGCGCGACGTGACCGCGACCACGCTGGAAATTCCGCTGGGGTCGGGACCCTATCGCATCAAGGAATTTGTCGCGAGCCGATCGGTTGTGCTGGAGCGCGTCCCCGACTACTGGGGCAAGGATATTCCGGTATCGATCGGACAGAACAATTTCGACCAGATCCGGTATGAATTCTTTCGCGACGATACCGTCGGACGCGAGGCTTTCAAGGGCGACCAGCTGGACTGGTTTACCGAGCGTAGCGGCAAACAATGGTCGAGCGCCTACGATTTTCCCGCAGTGAGCGAAAAGCGGGTCATCAAGGAAAAATTCGTCAATTCGAGTTCGGGGGGGATGCAGGGTTACGCATTCAACCTGCGCCGGCCGCTATTTGCCGATGTCAGGGTGCGCCGTGCTTTCAATTTTGCCTATGATTGGGAGACGTCGGACCGGGTACTCTCGAACGGGGAATACCACCGCGACAACAGCTATTTCGATGGGATCCCCGAATTCATGGCCACAGGTCTGCCGGAAGGCGCCGAACTGAAAATTCTCGAATCGCTGCGCGACAAGGTGCCGGCCGAGCTGTTCACGTCGCCGTACAAGAATCCGGTTGGTGGTAACGATGAGGCGGCTCGCAACAATCTTCGTGAAGCCGCGCGCCTACTCAAGGAGGCAGGGTTCGAAACGCGCGACCGCAAGCTGGTCGATAAGGCGGGTCAGCCTGTCAGCGTCGAGTTCCTCAGCCAGGCCCAGGGTGATGAGCGGAGCCTGCTTTTCTACAAGCCCTACATCGAGCGGCTGGGCATCACCGTGAACATCCGTGCCGTCGACAGCGTGCAGTACCAGAATCGCTTGCGCAGTTTCGACTTCGACATCGTGACGACTGTTTGGGGACAGTCGCTGTCGCCGGGCAACGAGCAGCGGGATTTCTTCGGGTCGGAATCGGCGGACCGGCCCGGCTCGCGCAATATTCCCGGCATCAAGAATTCGGCGGTCGATGCCCTGATCGAGCGCATCATCTTTGCAAAGGACCGCGCCGACCTGGTCGCGAGTTGCAAGGCGCTGGATCGGGTCTTGCTCTGGAACGCCTACGTCGTCCCGCAATTCGCCGCCGGATTTCAACGCGGCGCCCGATGGGACCGTTTCAGTCGTCCGGATCCGTTGCCCAAATACGGGGTTACGGGCTTTCCCACGCTGTGGTGGTGGGACACGGCCAAGGCGGCCAAGACGGGTGGTCGATCTTGAACCGGATCATGCGCGGGCCGCTGATGTCTCGCCGCCGGGCGCTTGGCCTCGGCGTTTTCGCCCTGAGTGCCGGCATGTTTCGTCCCGCCGCCGCCGACAATGGCGGCACCGAAATGCACGGCATGTCGGTGTTCGGTGACCTGAAATACCCGGCTGACTTCAAGCATTTCGACTACGTCAATCCGGATGCGCCGAAGGGCGGCTTGTTTTCAACGATTCCGTCCACCCGCGCCTACAACCAGTCCTTCCAGACGTTCAATTCGTTCAACGCCTTCGTCCTCAAGGGCGAAGGCGCCAAGGGCATGGAGCTGACATTTGATACGCTGATGGCGCGCGCCAATGATGAGCCCGACGCGATGTATGGCCTTGCGGCGAAGTCGGTGTGGATTTCGTCCGACAAGCTCACCTACCGCTTTACGATACGTCCCGAGGCTCGCTTCCGCGATGGCTCGAAGATGACGGCGCATGATGTCGCCTTCTCGCTCAACACGCTGAAGGAAAAAGGCCACCCGCTGATCGTGGTCCAGCTGCGCGACATGGTGAAGGCCGAGGCGCTCGACGACGCGACGGTGGCGGTGATGTTTGCGCCAAACCGCGCGCGCGACGTCCCACTCTATGTCGCTGGCCTGCCGATCTTCTCCAAAGCCTACTACGCGACGCGGCCATTCGAGGAATCGACCACCGAAATCCCGCTCGGCTCGGGACCGTACAAGGTCGGCAAATACGAGATCAACCGCTTCGTTGAATACGACCGCGTCAAGGACTGGTGGGCGGCCGATCTGCCCGTCAATCGCGGCAGCTACAATTTCGACACCGTGCGCTATGAATTCTATCGCGACCGCGATGTCGCGTTCGAAGGCTTTACCGGCAAGAATTATCTCTACCGCGAGGAATTCACGGCGCGCATCTGGGCCACCCGTTACGATTTTCCCGCGGTCAAGGACGGCCGGGTCAAGCGTGAAACCCTGCCGGATGAATTGCCCTCGGGTGGGCAGGGCTGGTTCTTCAACACCCGCCGCGACAAGCTGAAAGACCCCAGGATACGCGAAGCGGTCATCAACGCGTTCGATTTCGAATGGACCAACAAGACCGTGATGTACGGCGCCTATGCGCGCACGGTTTCGCCGTTCCAGAATTCGGACATGGTTGCGACCGGGCTGCCGTCGCCTGAAGAGCTGAAGCTGCTCGAGCCGTTCCGCGGGCAGGTGCCCGACGAGGTGTTCGGTGAGCCGTTCGTGCCACCGGCGTCGGATGGCTCCGGCCAGGACCGCACCTTGCTGCGCAAGGCCGGGCAGTTGTTGCAGGACGCGGGACTGGTGGTGAAGGACCGCAAGCGCCTGCTGCCGAACGGCGAGGTCTTCAAGATCGAGTTTCTGCTCGACGAGCCCTCGTTCAAGCCGCATCACGCGACCTTCATCAAGAACCTGGAACTGCTCGGGATCGAGGCGGAAATCCGGCTGATCGACGCCGTGCAGTATCGCGCCCGCGTGGAGTCGTTCGACTTCGACATGACGACGATGCGCCTCAGCATGTCGCCGACGCCGGGCGACAGCCTGCGGCCTTACTTCACATCGCATGCGGCGGCCACCAAGGGCTCCTACAATCTTGCTGGTGTAGCTAACCCGGCAATCGACGCGCTGGTCGACAAGGCCATCGGCGCCGAGACGCGTGCCGATCTGACGATCGCGTGCCGTGCGCTCGATCGGGTGTTTCGGGCCGGCCGTTATTGGGTGCCGCAGTGGTTTCGCACCAATCACCCGATCGCCTACTGGGATCAATTTTCCCATCCGCCCAAGCCGGCACGCTACACACAAGGCACCGGAGCGCCCGAGAACTGGTGGTACGATCCGAACAAGGCAGCGAAACTCGAGCAGGCGAAATAATTCATGGCCGCTTATATCGCCCGCCGCATTTTCCTGATGCTCCCGACGCTGCTCGGCATCCTGTTCGTGTCGTTCATCGTGGTGCAGTTTGCCCCCGGCGGTCCGGTTGAGCGTGTACTCGCACAGCTCTCCGGCGCCGACACCGGCGGCACTTCCAGAATATCGGGCGGCGGCGGCGACATGGGCCCGCGCGGCCAGGTCGGCGCGTCGGCGGATGCCGTCAGCTCGAAATACCGCGGCGCGCAGGGGCTCGATCCGGAGTTCATCAAGAAGCTGGAAGTTCAGTTCGGCTTCGACAAGCCGGCGTATGAGCGCTTCGCGCTGATGGTTTGGAATTTCGCGCGGTTCGATTTCGGCAAGAGCTATTTCCGAGACGTCAGCGTGATCCAGCTGATCAAGGAGAAGCTGCCGGTCTCGATGTCGCTCGGGATCTGGATGACGCTGCTCACCTATCTGATCTCGATCCCGCTCGGCATCCGCAAGGCCGTGCAGGACGGATCCCGGTTCGACACCTGGACCTCGGCGATCATCATCGTCGGATTTGCGATTCCCGGCTTCCTGTTCGCGATCCTGCTTATCATCCTGTTTGCCGGCGGCTCGTTCTTCAACATATTCCCGCTGCGCGGGCTGACCTCGGACGGCTGGGCGCAGTTCCCCTGGTACTGGAAGATCATCGATTATTTCTGGCACATCACGCTGCCGCTGATCGCGATGGCGCTCGGCGCCTTCGCCACCATGACGCTGCTGACCAAGAACTCGTTCCTCGACGAGATCCGCAAGCAGTATGTGATGACGGCGCGCGCCAAGGGCTGCGGCGAGCGGCAGGTGCTGTACAACCACATCTTCCGCAACGCCATGCTGATCGTGATCGCGGGTTTTCCGAGCGCGTTCATTCACGCCTTCTTCTCCGGCTCGCTCCTGATCGAGACCATCTTCTCGCTCGACGGGCTCGGCCTGCTCGGTTTCGAGAGCGTGCTGAACCGCGACTATCCCGTGGTGTTCGGAACGCTGTTCATCTTTTCGCTGGTCGGCCTCGTGGTCAATCTGATCTCCGACCTCGCCTATATGTGGGTTGATCCACGGATCGACTTCGAGGCGCGTGAAGTCTGATGACGATCACCGCGCCCCAGCCGGTCGAGGCCACGACGCAATCGCCGCTTGGCGAGGCCGTGCCGATGACCCGCCATGCCTTCACGCCGTCGCCGCTCAACCGCCGCCGCTGGCAGAATTTCAAGGCCAACCGCAGGGGTTACTGGTCGTTCTGGATCTTCATGGTCCTGTTCGTGATCTCGCTGTTTGCCGAATTGATCGCCAATGATCGTCCGTTCCTGATCAAATATGAAGGCCACCTCTACTGGCCCGCGTTCTTCAGCTATTCGGAGACCACCTTTGGCGGCGATTTCGAGACCGCCGCCGACTACCGCGATCCGTATTTGCAAAAGCAGATCGCCGACAAGGGCGGCACCATCGTCTGGCCGCTGATCCGCTACTCCTACAGCACGCATAACCTCGACCTGCCGACGCCGGCACCATCGAAGCCGACCTGGATGCTGACCGAGGCCCAGTGCAAGGAAGTGGTGACGAAGAAGGGGCTGAGCGGCTGCCGCGACCTCGAATACAACTGGCTTGGCACCGACGACCAGGGCCGCGACGTGGTCGCGCGCCTGATCTACGGCTTTCGCATTTCGGTGCTGTTCGGACTGACCTTGACGTTCTTCTCCTCGGTCATCGGCATCGCGGCTGGCGGCGTGCAGGGCTACTTCGGCGGCATGCTGGATCTGCTGTTCCAGCGCTTTATCGAGATCTGGAACGCGATCCCCTCGCTTTATCTGCTCCTGATCATCTCGGCGGTGCTTCCGCCCGGCTTCTTCATCCTGCTCGGCATTCTCCTGCTGTTTTCCTGGGTGTCGCTGGTGGGCCTGGTGCGCGCGGAATTTTTGCGCGGCCGCAATTTCGAATACATCCAGGCGGCGCGGGCGCTCGGCGTCTCCAATGCCAGGATCATGTTCCGCCATCTGTTGCCGAATGCGATGGTGGCGACCATGACGTTCCTGCCGTTCATCGTGTCATCGTCGGTGATGACGTTGACGGCGCTCGATTTTCTCGGCTTCGGCCTGCCGCCGGGCTCGGCGTCGCTGGGTGAATTGCTGTCGCAGGCGAAAGCCAATGTGCAGGCGCCCTGGCTCGGCCTCGCCGGTTTCTTCTCGGTCGCGATCATGCTGTCGCTCCTGATCTTCATCGGCGAGGCCGCGCGCGACGCCTTCGATCCGCGCAAGACGTTCAGGTAAGGGCCGCATGGACGCCATCAACCAGCCTTTGCTTGATGTCCGCGATCTCTCGGTGGCGTTCGGCGACACCCTTGCGGTGGATCATGTCTCGTTTTCGATTCGGCGCGGCGAGTGCGTGGCCCTCGTCGGTGAATCCGGCTCCGGAAAATCCGTCAGTGCGTTGTCGATCCTGAGGCTGCTGCCTTATCCGAGTGCCTCGCACCCTTCCGGGAGTATCCGCTTCCGCGGCCAGGATCTGTTGACGGCGCCCGAGAACGAGATGCGCGGAATCCGCGGCAATGACATCTCGATCATCTTCCAGGAGCCGATGACCTCGCTCAATCCGCTCCATACGATCGAGGCGCAGATCGGCGAGATACTGTTTCTCCACAACGGCGTCCGCGGCGCGATGGCGCGGGCGCGCACGCTCGAGCTCCTGACCCAGGTCGGCATTCCCGATCCGGACCGGCGGCTGCAAAGCTATCCGCATCAATTGTCCGGCGGCCAGCGCCAGCGCGTCATGATCGCGATGGCGCTCGCCAACGAACCGGACCTGTTGATCGCGGACGAGCCGACCACCGCACTCGATGTCACGGTGCAGGCGCAGATCCTGGCGCTGCTGGCCGAAATTCGCACGCGGCTCGGTATGAGCATGCTGTTCATCACCCATGATCTTGGCATCGTCCGCCGCATCGCCGACGTCGTCTGCGTCATGAATGGCGGCAAGATCGTCGAGCAGGGGCCGGTGGAACAGGTTTTTACGGCGCCGAAGCATTCCTACACACGAGACTTGCTCGCGGCCGAACCAAAGCCAGATCCGGCGCCGCCGCGGCCCGATTCGCCGGTGGTGATGTCGGCGGATAATTTGAAGGTCTGGTTTCCGGTCAAGCGCGGCCTGCTGCGCCGGACGGTCGACCACATCAAGGCGGTGGACGGCGTCAGCCTTGCGGTGCGCAAGGGCGAGACGCTCGGCGTCGTCGGCGAGTCCGGTTCCGGCAAGACCACGCTCGGCCTCGCGCTGCTGCGGCTGATCTCCTCGGACGGGCCGATCGTGTTCCTCGGCAACAACATCCAGGGCCTGCGCTTCAAGGCGATGCTGCCGTTCCGCCGCGACATGCAGATCGTGTTTCAGGATCCGTTCGGCGCGCTCTCACCGCGCATGTCGGTCGGCGATATCGTCGCCGAGGGCCTGACCGTACATCAGCCCAAGCTGACATATGAGGAGCGCGAGGCGCGCGTCATCAAGGCCCTGAAGGATGTCGGCCTCGACCCGAAAACCCGGTTTCGTTATCCGCATGAATTTTCCGGCGGCCAGCGCCAGCGCATCTCGATCGCGCGCGCGGTGGTGCTGGAGCCGGATTTCGTCGTGCTGGACGAGCCGACCAGCGCGCTCGACATGCTGTTCCAGGCCCAGATGGTGGACCTCTTGCGCGAGCTGCAGCGCAAGCGCGACCTCACCTACATGTTCATCTCGCATGATCTGCGCGTGGTCGCGTCGCTCGCGAGCCATCTGATCGTGATGCGCCACGGCAAGGTGGTGGAAGAAGGGCCCGCTGCCGAGCTGTTCAAGAATCCGAAGACCGACTACACCCGCGCGCTGTTCGCCGCCGCGTTCCGGATCGAAGCCGTGCCTGACGGGACGGTGGAGGTCTAGATAGCGTTTTCGAGCGAAGTGGACACCGGTTCGCGTAAAGAAAACGCGTCAAGAACTAGAGCCGCTTGATCGAAGTGACGTCGCTGCCTGCCGTCTTGATGCGCGCGATGGCCTCAACCGTGTTTTCGATCGCGGTTGCCAAGTGATGCGCGTTGGCGTGGACGATGGTGTCGGCGTCGCGGACGATGGCGACGTGGCCCTTCCAGAAGATCAGGTCGCCGCGTTGCAGCCTTTTGCTCTCGGAAGGATTTAACGCGCGGCCGAGGCCGTCCTGCTGCATGTCGCTGTCGCGCGGGCAGCCGGTGCCGGCGGCTGTCAGGGAGACCTGCACGAGGCCGGAGCAATCGATGCCGAGGCTGCTCTTGCCGCCCCACAGATAGGGCGTGCCGACAAACTGTTCTGCGACCGTGACGAAATCCTTCTCCATCGCCTCCAGGCCGCCGACGTGCCGGCGCGGCAGGTACCAGCCTTCGCGCGTCACGGCGAACGCGCCGTCTTCCCGCGTCACGGTAAGCAGCGCGCCCATCGACAGCGTATCCACCGGCGGCAGCTTGATCGACGCAGCCGGAAACGCAAAGGTCCGCAACGCCGTGACCTTGTGGGTCGGCGCTGCAGATGGTTTGCCGAGCGCAGCATCGGGAATCCAGCCGACATAGCCGTCGCTGTTCAGTTGGCCCCAGGCAAAGCCTTCGCCGTTGCGGTCGTAGATCGTGACGCGTTCGCCTTTCAGCGCCTGCGTCAGCAACGCCGCGTCGGCGGCCGGCGCCTCGCGCAGCGGCGCGATCACATCGACCACGCAGAATTCCTCGCCGGTCACAAAGCGCGCCGCCGTGACCTTGCCTTCGAGATATTTGGCGGCGAGGTCAGGACGTGCCGGGGTCAGGCGTGGATCATCCATAGCGTTCGCTCAATAGCTTGTAGATCGCGCGCGCGGCCTGGCATTCGCCGCCTTCGGGACGGGCCGGTTTGGCCGACGGGGTCCAGCCGTAGATATCGACATGCAGCCAGCTTTTGGCGTCGGTGACGAACCGCTGCAGGAACAGCGCGCAGGTGATCGACCCGGCGAAGCCGCCGGACGGCGCGTTGTTGATATCGGCGACTTTCGAATCCAGCCAGGAATCGTAAGCCGGCCACAGCGGCATGCGCCACAACGGATCCCGCTCCTCCACCGCGAAACGCGCGACGTCCTGCGCCAGCCTCTCATCATTGGTGTAAAAGGGCGGCAAATCCGGCCCGAGCGCCACGCGGGCGGCGCCGGTCAGCGTTCCCAGATCGACCAGCAGGTCCGGCTTCTCTTCATCGGCCAGTGCCAGCGCATCCGCCAGTACCAGCCGGCCCTCGGCGTCGGTATTGCCGATCTCTACCGTTGGCCCTTTGCGCGACTTGAAGATGTCGAGCGGACGGAAGGCGTTGCCGGCCACCGCGTTCTCGACCGCGGGGATCAGCACCCGCAGGCGGACTTTCAGCTTGGCGTCCATCACCATCTGAGCCAGCGCCAGCACGTTGGCCGCACCGCCCATGTCTTTCTTCATGATCAGCATGCCGCTGGAGGGTTTCAGGTCGAGGCCGCCGGTGTCGAAGCACACGCCCTTGCCGACCAGCGTCACCTTGGGATGCGAAGCATCGCCCCAGCTCATATCGATCAGCCGCGGCGCGCGCGTCGAGGCCATGCCGACCGCGTGGATCAGCGGGAAATTCTGTTGGATCAGTTCGTCGCCGACGATCGCCTTGAAGCTGGCGCCGAAGCGCGCCGCGAGTTGCTCGGCGGCGGCCGCCAGCTCTTCCGGACCCATGTCGTTCGACGGCGTATTGATGAGGTCGCGCGCCAGCGAGGCCGCTTCTGCCATCCGCGTGATGTCCGATATGTCGACGCCATCGGGCGGCACCAGCCGCACATCGGGGCTATCAGCCTTGCGATAGCGGCCGAAGCGATAGCTTCCGAGCGCGAAAGCTAGCGTCGCCAGACGCGTGTCGTGTGGCGCATTGGCGAAGCGATAGACGCCCGGCGGCAGCAGCCCGGGCAGCGCGCCGGGCCGGAACAGGTCACGGGATTTGCTTGCCTCCTCTTCGAGACCGAAGATGACTTGCGCAATCTGTCCGTCGCGCGAGGGGAGCGTCAGGCACTTGCCGGGCTTGGCGGAAAAATCATTGGCGAGAGCAAATTGCTGGGCGTGTGGAGGAAGCTCCTTGCTGACCGTGGCCCATGTCGCCCTGGTGGCAAAATAAATCGGGATGCTGGAGGCGGCGGGCGCGGTCTCGAACGGGGAATTCATGCTGGTCTCGCGGAAAAGGAGCGGGCTCGGTCAGCTGCCGAGCTTGCAGGATATTCGTGCGACTTCAATGGTGAAGCTGCAAAATTGTGGGTCCAAACCCGCCGGGGGCCCACGGCAGAGCCGCAGCCCATGCCTGCCGATTAACCAGCCGTTAGGGTTAACAGACTATTGCTGGCGTGTTCGGCTCCACCCCGGAATCGTGAGTTGAAGTGCCATGCGTCCATCATCCAGCCTTGTCCGGCCCAATCTGGCCCGGTTTCTCGCCTCCGCGGCCATGACGGCGATTTTGGCCGCAGGCCTTGGCGGCTGCCAGACCATGTCCGATGTGACGGGCGCGCTGACCCAGAAGTCCAGCAGCACCGCCGCCGCTCCCGCCATTCCCGACGATCCGCGCCGCGCCGTCGAAGTCTATGGCGAGCGCTATCGCGCCAATCCCAAGGATGCCAACGCCGCCCTGGCCTATGGCCAGGCGCTGCGTGCCTCAGGCCAGCGTTCGCAGGCCGCCGCCGTTCTCGAACAGGCGACCATCGCCCATCCCGGCAACAAGGCGCTGCTCGCCGGCTATGGCCGCGCGCTCGCCGACAACGGCAATTCGCAAGCCGCCTTCGACGTTCTCAGCCGCGCCCATTCGCCCGACAATCCCGACTGGCGCATCCTCTCGGTGCAGGGCACCGTGCTCGACAAGCTCGCCAAGCACGAAGAGGCCCGCCGTTATTATGCCAGCGCGCTGAAGATCGCGCCGGAAGAACCGTCGGTGCTGTCCAATCTCGGCCTCTCCTACATGCTGACGCGCGAACTGCCCGACGCCGAGGCGACGCTGCGGCGTGCCTATGGCAATCCGCGGGCAGACGCGCGGGTGCGGCAGAATCTGGCGCTGGTGGTCGGCCTGCAGGGCCGCTTCGCCGAGGCCGAGACCATCGCCAAGGGCGATCTGCCGTCCGAGGAAGCCGCGGCGAACGTGGCTTATTTGCGCGAAATGCTGAGCCGCAAGGATCCGCGCGGCGGCAAGACCGTCCCGGTGGCCGCGCTCAACCGGCCCGACTGACAGCTGCCCGATTTAGAACGCTTTCGAGCGAAGCATGCTCCTCGGACTTGATCCGGGGGTGGCTCCCAGTTGGCACAGCAATCGCGTTTACGCAGCTTGCGCAGGCTCATCTACGGTAGAAAACGCGCCAGAGCAGCTATCGGTTCTGATTCCATCAGAACCGATGATGCTTTAGAGGATCGTCGTCGTCTGCAGCTTGATGTAGGTCGGCCCGAGAATGACGATGAACAGGCACGGCAGGAAGAACAGGATCATCGGCACGGTCAGCTTCGGCGGCAAGGCGGCCGCCTTCTTCTCGGCCTCGTTCATGCGCATGTCGCGGTTTTCCTGGGCCATCACGCGCAAGCTCTGGCCGAGCGGTGTTCCGTAGCGTTCGGACTGCTGCAAGGCCAGACAGACCGACTTGACGCCGTCGAGGCCGGTGCGCTTCGCCAGGTTCTCATAGGCCACCTTGCGGTCCTGCAGGTAGGACAGTTCGGCCGTGGTCAGCGCGAATTCTTCCGACAGCGCCACCGACTGCGAGACGATTTCGGTGGAGACCTTGCGAAAGGCGACTTCGACCGACATGCCGGACTCGATGCAGATCAAGAGCAGGTCGAGCGCGTCGGGGAACGCACGCTTGACCGAAAGCTGGCGCTTGGTGATCGCGTTCTGCAGGAACAGCATCGGCGCCTGCAGCCCGAAATAGGCGGCGGCGACGCAGATGCCGATCTTGACCGGCATCGATTTGTCCATGTGCGTGATCACGAAGACGTAGAGGACCGCGCCGATGAAAAGCACGATCGGCGTCACCGCGCGGGCGAACAGGAACGTGACGTAGGGCGCGTGGCCGCGGTAGCCGGCCATGATCAGCTTGTCGCGCGCGGCTTCCTGCGCCAGCCATTTGGTCAGGTTGAAGTCTTCCACCACCTTGGAGACCAGCTGCTTCGGGCTCTGGCGCAGCGATACCTTTTCCGTTTTGGCAAGACGGTCGCGCTCGCGCTGCCGGATCCGTTCGCGCTCGCTGGCGACCGCTTTCATGCGCTTGGCGAGGCCTTCGCCGGCGAACAGCGGCGTGACCAGCGTGTAGGCGGTCAGGGTCGCGGCAATGGCGGCCAGGAACATGGTCATGAACCGGGCGTCGTGCATCTTGTCTATGAGGAAATCAACCATGCTACACCGTCAGAAGTCGAAGTTGATCATTTTCTTCATCACGAGAACGCCGATCGTCATCCAGCCAACGCAGCACACAAGCATGAATTGGCCGAGCCGGTCTGTCCACAGCAGCGAGATGTATTCGGGCGTCGTAATCCAGACCAGCACCATTACGACCGGCGGCAGAGAACCGATGATGGCGGCGGAGGCTTTGGCTTCCATCGACATCGCCTGAATTTTCTCCGCCATCTTCTTGCGGTCGCGCAGCACCTTCGAAAGGTTGCCGAGCGCTTCCGACAAGTTGCCGCCCGATTTCTGCTGGATCGCGATCACGATGCCGAAGAAGTTGGCTTCCGGAACCGGCATCCTTTCATAAAGGCGAGCGCAGGCTTCGCCGAGCGGCATGCCGATGGTTTGGGTCTCGATGATGGCCAGGAACTCGCTCCTCAGCGGCTCCGGCGAGTCGGCCGCGACCACCTTGATCGATTCGAACAGCGGCAGTCCGGCCTTGATGCCGCGGACGATGACGTCGACGGCGTCCGGCAGCGCTTTCAAAAATGCCTTTTCGCGCTTTTTCTTGAGATAGCCCAGCAGCCAGCGCGGCAGCCCGAAGCCCGCGCCGAAGGCCATGCCGAGGGCGCCCAAAACGCCGCCGCCGACGCTGAACGCGGCGAAGCCGGCGACCGCGGCCAGGACGCCGGAGATGATCCAGAATTTCTGCGTCGACCAGGAAAGTCCGGCCTGGGTGATGCGCGTGCTCAGGGGAATGGATTTTTCCTTCAGCCGGCGCGACTCGAGATCTTTCAGCGATCCCTCGACCTGTTCGCGGCGTGAGCGCTGGTTCTTGTCGGCCTGACGCGCCGCCGCGGGTTCGGACCGCGCGATCGAGGCGCGGCGCGATTCCGCCTTCTTCTCCCCCGACAGCATCGGATAGACGAAAACCCAGGCGATGCCGCCGATCGCGGTGAATGCGAGAAAGGCCAGTGCGAGCGCTTGAATGGACATCAGCGTGCTCCGGGTTCAGCTGTGACTTCGGCGGCATCGAGCGCAGCCGCGAGCCGCTTCTCCTCGCCATAATACCGTGCGCGTTCCCAGAACCGCGGGCGTCCGATGCCGGTCGAGCGATGCTTGCCGATGATCTTGCCGTTGGCGTCTTCGCCGATCATGTCATACAGGAACAGGTCCTGGGTGATGATGGTGTCGCCTTCCATGCCCATCACCTCGGTGATGTGGGTGATGCGGCGCGAGCCGTCGCGCAGACGCGCGGCCTGTACGATGACGTCGATCGAGGCGCAGATCATCTCGCGAATGGTGCGGGACGGCAGCGAAAATCCGCCCATCGTGATCATCGATTCGCAGCGCGACAAAGCTTCACGCGGGTTGTTGGCGTGCAGCGTTCCCATCGAGCCGTCATGGCCGGTGTTCATCGCCTGCAGCAGGTCGAACGCCTCGGGTCCGCGGACTTCGCCGACGATGATGCGTTCGGGCCGCATACGCAGGCAGTTGCGGACCAGTTCGCGCATCGTGACCTGGCCTTCGCCTTCGATGTTGGGCGGCCGGGTTTCCAGCCGCACCACGTGCGGTTGCTGCAGCTGAAGCTCGGCGGCGTCCTCGCAGGTGATGACGCGCTCGTCATGCTCGATGAACTGGGTCAGGCAGTTCAAGAGCGTGGTCTTGCCGGAGCCGGTGCCGCCGGAGATCAGCACGTTGCAGCGGACGCGGCCGATGATCTGGAGGATCTCCGCACCCTCCGGCGAGATCGCGCCGAACTTGACCAGCTGCTCGAGGGTCAGCTTGTCCTTTTTGAATTTGCGGATCGTGAGCGCGGGCCCGTCGATCGCCAGCGGCGGCACGATGGCGTTGACGCGGGAGCCGTCGGCGAGACGCGCGTCGCAGATCGGCGAGGATTCGTCGACGCGCCGGCCGACCTGGCTGACGATGCGCTGGCAGATGTTGAGCAGCTGCTGGTTGTCGCGAAACCGGATGCCGGTCTTCTGGATCTTGCCGGCGACTTCGATGAACACCGTGCCGGCGCCATTGACCATGATGTCGGCGATGTCGTCGCGCGACAATAGCGGCTCCAGCGGACCGTAACCGAGCACGTCGTTGCAGATGTCGTCGAGCAGCTCTTCCTGCTCGGCTATCGACATCACGATGTTCTTGATCGCGATGATCTCGTTGACGATGTCGCGGATTTCCTCGCGCGCCGACTCGCCGTCGAGTTTGGCGAGCTGGGCAAGGTCGATCGCCTCGATCAGGGCGCCGAAGATCGTGGCCTTGACCTGGTAATAATTGTCGGAGCGCCGCGCTTCCATGGCGGGCGCCGGCGGCGGTTTCGAGGGCGCGATCGGCGGGGAAGAGACGGTCGGCGCGGCCATTTCGCGCGAAACGCCCGCCGCGCCGGAGGGCTCCGGCGCGTGAATGGCGGGCTTCGGCGCCCGCGTGTCGTTGTCTCCGCTACGCTTACCAAACACGATCGTACTCCACGCGGACGGCTTACTTCTTGGCCCGCAACTTCTCGATCAGGGGCGACAGGAACGACCCCTTCGGCTTCTTGGTCTCGCCGCGGCCTGTCAACCGCTGCGCAATCTGCAGGAACATCTCGGTGGTCCGGTGATTGGCGGAGATTTCCGCAATCATCTGGCCATTGTTGGCGGCCGAGCCGAACATCTGCGGCTCGAACGGGATCGTGGCGATCGGCTGGCTCTCGATGGCCTTGGCGAATTCGCTGGCGGGAATCTCGGGGCGCTTCGGAATGCCGACCTGGTTGAGGCAGTAAAGCGGCGCACGGTCGTTCGGCCGCGACGCCTTCAAGAGGTCGTAAATATTCTTGGTGTTGCGCAGATTGGCCAGATCGGGGGCCGCTACGATCAGAATATCGTCGGCTGCGATCAGCGCGCGCTTGGTCCATCCCGACCATTGATGGGGGACGTCGAGCACGATGCAGGGCATCGTGGTGCGAAGCGTATCGAAGATCGCATCGAAAGCGTCAGCGCCGAAATCATAGACCCGGTCGAGCGTCGCTGGCGCCGCCAGCAGGCTGAGATGGTCGGTACATTTTGACAGCAGTCGGTCGATGAAGGCGGTATCGACCCGGTCGGGTGAGAACACCGCGTCCGCGATGCCCTGCGGCGGGTCCTGGTTGTAGTCGAGGCCGGCGGTGCCGAAGGCGAGGTCGAGGTCGGCGACCACCGAATCCAGCGCCAGATCGCGGGCGATCGCCCAGGCGACGTTATGCGCGACGGTGGACGAGCCGACACCGCCCTTGGCGCCGACCACGGCAATGATGCGGCCGACCGCCTTGGCTTCGGGCGCCGAGAACAGGTTGCAGACCGAGCGGACGACGTCGATGGCGGTGACCGGGGCGATCACATAGTCGCTGACGCCGCGGCGCACCAGCTCGCGGTACAGCGTCACGTCGTTGATGCGGCCGATCACGATCACGCGCGTTCCGGCGTCGCACACGGTGGCCAGCTGATCGAGGCCGAGCAGGATATCGTTGCGGCCCTCGGTTTCCAGGATGATCACGTTCGGTGTCGGCGCGGAGCGATAGGCCTCGATGGCGGCGGCCATGCCGCCCATCTGGATCTTCAAATGCGCCTTGCCGAGGCGGCGGTCTTCGCCGGCCGATTGCACGGCCGCAGCGGTTTCCACCGTCTCGCAGAATGCCTGGACGGACACCCGCGGCGCCGGCGCGATATGATCTTCCGTCGACGGCGGCGGGCCGTCCGGCTGCTGTTCGGGGGTCTGGCGCGAGTAGCTGATCATTTGCCTGTATCGCTGAGTTTGGCCTTGTCGGCTTCGGGATAAGTGGTCGTGGTTGACGTACCCTTGCGATATTTGTCGAAGGCGATGTTGCGCCGCGGCGTATAGGCGGGTGTTTCCTCACGCGGCTGCACCAGATCCGACGGATTATCGACCATCGCGGCAAGATTGCGCTGATTGGAGCAACCGAGATTGTAATAGGGCTTGTTTTCGAAATAGCCCCGGTTGTTGACGGACGGTCCGAGGTCGTCGGGCCACAGGCCGCAGGGCCCGGCGGTGGCCGAGATCTTCGGATAGGTCAGCCGGATCGCCGCCATGTGCCTGGGGTCTTCGGGACGATACTGGCGTACGGCGACTGCGCGCGGCGGGACGCCGGCAGCGGCGAACGTCGCCTGGATCTCGCGCAATGATTCGCTGGCAGCGCGCGCGTTCGGCGTATCGGTGGGCATGTCGATGGTGATGCCGCCGGTGCCCTCCTTGAGCCAGGTCTGCGCCATTCCCATCACATCGGAGCGCTGGTTCGCGGAAAGTCCGCCGCGGCCACGGCCGACGAATACGATCACCGTGCGATCGGCTTCCTGAATCGCGATCGGATGGCGCAGGCGATAATCGTCCGGCACGCTTGCCGTCGCCACCGGGTCGGTGTGCTTGCAGGCGCCCAGCACCACGGAAAGACCGATCAGCGCTCCCGCGAGGCGGAGAGCGCGCTTGCGGTCGGCGGTTATTGCGGATGTGCTTTGTCGTGTCATCGTCCCGCCTCAGTCCGTAATAAAGCCGTAGGAGCCGCGATATTTCCGTCCCGGCTCATTGCTGCGGCCCGGAACGCCGTAGACGCGATTGATGCTGCCGAGCAGATCGGTCTGCGGATCGGAAGCGTTGGCGAACCCGTCATCGGGGCGCGAAAGATCCTTCTGCGCCACTGCGCGGACCACGTAGGGCGTCACCAGGACCATCAGCTCGGTCTGGCTGTTGACGAAGTCGCGGCTGCGGAACAGCGCGCCGAGCACCGGCAATTGCGCCAGACCCGGGAAGCCATTGATGGCCTGCTTGGTCTGCTCCTGGATCAGGCCGGCCATCGCCATCGCGCCGCCCGAGGGAATTTCAAGCGTCGTCTCCGCGCGGCGGGTCTTGATCGAGGGAATGGTCAGCGAGTTGGTGCCCGCGGAGCTGAGCGACTGGGTCAACGTGATCGAGTTGTCGTTGGACAGTTCGGATACTTCGGTCATCACGCGCAGGCTGATGCGGCCTTCGGTCAGCACGACCGGCGTGAAATTGAGCGAAATGCCGAACTTCTTGAACTGGATCTGGGTCGTACAGACGCGCGTGACCGGGTCGCAGGAATAGCCTGCGGGAACCGGAAACTCGCCGCCGGCGATGAAGGTGGCGGACTCACCGGAAATAGCGGTCAGATTGGGTTCGGCCAGTGTCCGCACCACGCCGGCGCTTTCCATGGCGCGCAGTGTGGCCGTCACCGACGGGACGTTGCCGGTGCCGCCGAACGTTCCCGACGCGACGTTGCCTGGGACCAGCGGACGGCCATAGGCGGTAAACGGGTTGGCGTTGCTGAAATTCACGACCGCCGTGCCGTAGGTCATGCTGGCCGTGAGGTCGATGCCCATCTGCTTGATGATGTTGCGCGCGACTTCGGCAACCGTCACCTTCAGCATCACCTGGTCGCGGCCGCGGACGGCGATCGAATTGACGACCTTTTCGGTGCCGCCGGCGAGGCGGGAGGCCAGATCGAAGGCCTGCTGCGCGTCGATCGGGCTTGCCGCCGTGCCGGTCAGCACCACGCCGTCGCCGACGCCGTCGATACGGATGTCCGAGTTCGGCAACGTCTGTTTCAGTGCGGCGCGCACGCCGTTGAGGTCGCGCGTGACCGCGATGTCATAGGCCGCGATCTGCTGGCCCGCCGAATCGAAGAATATGATGTTGGTCTGGCCTACCGCCGCGCCGATGATGTAGGCGCGCTGGGCGGAACGGACCACGGCGTTGGCGATCTTCGGATCGGCGACCAGCACGTCCTTGATGTCGCGCGGCAGGTCGATCACCATCGACTTTCCGATCCCGAGCGAAACCGCGCGCGCGTTCATCTGCCCGTCCATGGCGGCGGGCGCCGCGGCGCGATAGTCGCTTGCCTTGACCGGTGCCAGGGCCGGATTGAGCGTCAGCGCTGCGACCGCCGAAAATGACAGGGCGCGGACGATAAATGTCCGCAGCATCGGCTGATTTCCCCTGCACTTCATAACGAGCGTCCTTTCGGTCACGTCTGCACCGACTGCTGGCTGGCCACGCCGTATCTGACGGCGCTGATGCTTTCGCCGCGCCGGTTGAGTTGGTCGTCTGTCTTGTTCTTGACCATGTTGATGTCCGCGATGCTGCGCAGCGCCAGCGTCAGCGTGCCGCTCTGCCGTTGCATATCCACGGGCTTGAGTGGCTGGCCGGGGCCGATGTCGCCCTTGGCGACTGGGATATCGACGGTCTGCAGCTGCGCGGCCGGCTCGGGCGCGGCAGGCTGGTGGTCGGATCCGCTGGCCGGATATGTGCCGCCAGCGCCGATGGCGATGGTCAAAACGACAATGCGAGCGGTATTCATACGCTTCACTTTCCACATTACGCCGCGACGCTTCCGCCGCCGTGATGGGAGTTGACCAGCTATTCGTCAAAGCATGGTTAATGAGGCGTGAGTAAATTGCCTTAACGGTGCGTTACCGTTCGAAGGATCAACGCATTGCGAGGTGCGTGGCGCCGATCGACTTGATCCACTCGGTCTCCGGATAGACCATCAAGGCGCCGATCGCGAGCGCGATGCCGTAGGGGATTCCGGTCTGTTTGTCGTGGAGACGGAGCAGCCAGGCCTGGCCCGTGAGCGGCCGGGGGAGCGGCCATTGCCTGGCATAGAGCAGCAGCAGCGTCAGGGCGCCGCCGAGCAGCGACGCATAGAGCAGATAGTTGAGCAGGTGATCGAAGCCGAACCAGAGCGCCACCCCGGCCGCGACCTTGGCGTCGCCGCCGCCGACCCAGCCCATAGCGAAACAGCCGAAGGCCACGACGAGGACAGTGGCGCCGGCGCCGAGATGCATCAGGAAATCGTGCAGGCCCATTCCGCCCAGCGGCGCCAGAACCAGAAAGCCGGCCACCAGGGCCAGCGATATCCGGTTCGAAATCGTCATGGTGAAAAGGTCACTTGCGGCCGCGAATGCCATCAGGGCCGGAAACAGCATGAGGCGGGCAATATCGAGGATCATGGATTCACACAGCCCGTGCTGCCAACGCGAAGGCCGGGAAGACCTGAAAGAAGACGTTCCAGCATCCGGCGAACCTATCGACGAGAAGTGAATAATCGGAAAACGGCCCGCTACGAGACCTACCCCGCAAAAACCACCCGGTCTCCGAAACGACCCCGAATCTGGCAAACGACCCCAGGTCGCACAAACGACAAAGGCCCCGGGTGACCCGGGGCCTTTGAAGCAGATTGCGACGATCGCTTATTTCAGCGAGGTCGAGATCGTGCCGAAGTTGGTCGACAGCTTGCCGCCGACGCCCTGAACGGCGGTGATGATCGCGATCGCAATACCGGCGGCAATAAGGCCGTATTCGATGGCAGTCGCGCCGGACTCATCCTTGACGAAACGCGAAACGAGATTCTTCATAATAGATAACTCCTGTGTACACGTGGCTGGTCGAACTATCATTTGGTCTCGCCGGCGTTCTCAGCACCGTGACCATGACGCCACCCTAAATCCCGACCATTGCGGCGCAGTTAATTCGATTGCGCAAAACCGGGGGGAACTCGCTGTTCTCACTCAGAGTAAACGCGGAATTAAGCCAGTTGATAAAATGCGCGTAGTACTGCGGGCATTGTTGTCGCAGCCGCGCAGGGCCTGGACAGTGCCGGATTCACCGCTCCTTAAGCGCGAGGGTGATACCCCCTAGATCTCCCCATCAAGCGAGGCCGTCATGTCGGGTATGCCGTTGGAAGTCATCGAGATGATGGGCCAGACCATGGCGAAGGTGGTGCCGGTTACGATCGGCCTCGCCATGGTGTTCACGGTGCTCTCGCATTTCTGGGCCTGCAATCCCGGCAAGCCGTGGTGGCGCAAGCGCGAACTCATCACCGACATCTGCTACTGGTTCTTCGTTCCCGTATTCGCCCGTGTGCTCCGCATCGGGCTGTTGGTGCTCGGCGCCGGTGTCGTCTTCAACATTCATGATGTCGACGCCCTGATCGCATTCTACGATAATGGCCACGGGCCGCTGGCCGCGCTTCCGCTCTGGGTGCAGGCGCTGCTGTTCCTGGTTGCCTCCGACTTCATGCTGTATTGGCTGCACCGCATGTTTCACAGCGGCGGCTTCTGGAAGTACCACGCGATCCATCATTCATCGGAAGATCTCGAGTGGATTTCCGCGGCGCGGTTTCATCCCGTCAACCTGTTCATCGGAACGATCATGGTGGACGTCATCCTGTTGATGGCGGGCATCTCGCCGAACATCATGCTCTGGGTCGGGCCGTTCACGACCTTCCACTCGGCCTTCGTCCACGCCAATCTGAACTGGACGCTCGGCCCGTTCAAATACGTGCTGGCGACGCCGGTGTTCCACCGCTGGCATCACACCTCGCAGGAAGAGGGCGGCAACACCAATTTTGCCGGCACCTTCCCGCTCTGGGATATTCTGTTCGGAACGTTCCGGATGCCGGAAAACGTGCTGCCGGACAATTACGGCGTCGACGCCGATCAGTCGGTCCCGACCGAAATCGGCGGGCAATTAGCCTATCCGTTTCGCCATTAGCGCGCGCTGGAGCGAAGCATGCCCACGGACTTGATCCGGGGATGGACACCCGGCCGGAAAGATCTGGCGCGGGGTTCGGCAGATTCCTGCCGGAAGTTTTCCCGACGACGGAATTGACCGCCCAATCCGATCGCGGCACGCTGCGCGCCTGAGTCTTGCAGAAATCGAGTTCTGCGGGGCGCTTTATCGCGCAAGGTGCTAAGAAGCGGCAATGTTCCTGGGCCTGGAAATCGTCGAGATGCTTGGCCAGACGATGGCCATCGTGGTGCCGGTGACGATCGCCCTGGCGCTGGTGTTCTCGGTGCTGGCGCATTTCTGGGCCTGCAATCCCGGCCGGCCGTGGTGGCGCAAGCGCGAGCTCGTGACCGATCTGGCCTACTGGTTCCTGGTGCCGCTGTTCGCCCGCGTGTTCCGGATCGGGCTATTGGTGCTCGGCGCCGCCCTGGTGTTCCAAATTCATGACGCCGACGAACTGATCGCCTTCTATGACAATGGCCATGGGCCGCTGTCGACGCTGCCGCTGTGGCTGCAGGCGGTGCTGTTCCTGGTGATGGCTGATTTCATGATGTATTGGCTGCACCGCATGTTCCACCGCGGCGGCTTCTGGAAATACCACGCCATCCATCATTCCTCCGAGGATGTGGACTGGATTTCGGCGGCGCGTTTTCACCCCGTCAACCTGTTGCTCGGCACCATCGGGATCGACGTCGTGTTGCTGATGGCGGGTATTTCGCCGAACGTGATGCTGTGGCTTGGCCCTTTCAACATTTTCCATTCGGCGTTCGTTCACGCCAATCTGAACTGGACGCTCGGTCCGTTCAAATACGTGCTTGCCACCCCGGTATTCCATCGCTGGCACCACACCGCGCAGGAAGAGGGCGGCAATACCAATTTCGCGGGCGCCTTTCCGCTCTGGGACATCCTGTTCGGAACCTTCCGGATGCCCGAAGGCCGCTTGCCGGACAATTACGGTGTCGACGATCAATCAACCTTCCCGACCGAGATCGCCGGGCAACTGGCCTATCCATTCCGGAAAATTGGCAGGGAACGCGAACCGTCGGGCGTCAATCCGGTTCCCGACAACGGAGCTCGTTAACGCGACTTCGACGCGCTCCCTTAACCTTGCTTTGACCTATATCCGGCAGACTCGCTGCAGCGCCGGAAGCGTCGCTGCGTCATGTATGAGTAAAAGCGTATGAACACCGCCCGAATTATCGTTCTGGCCATCGCAATCAGTGCTGGCGGTGTTGCCGCATACCTTGCGAGCGGTATCGAAAAGGAAGCTCCCGCACCGGTCGCAGCGGTACCACAGCTGCCGACGGTGGATGTGCTGGTGGCCAAGGATGACATCGGCCTTGGCCAGACTGTCGCCGCCGAAAACCTGCAGTGGCAGACCTGGACCGAGTCGTCCTCAAGCGGCAGCTTCATTCGCAAGAAGGACCGGCCCGAGGCCATCACCCAAATCGTTGGCTCCATCGCCCGCATGCCGTTCATCGCGGGAGAACCGATTCGCGAGCAGAAGTTGGTCAAGGCGAACGGTTCAGGGTTCATGGCGGCGATCCTGCCGACGGGAATGCGGGCCGTCTCGACTGAAATCTCGGCCGAAACCGGGGCGGGCGGGTTCATCCTGCCGAACGACCGCGTCGACGTGATTCTGTCGAAGCGCGAGAAGCAGCAGAGTGTCGATGGCGCGGGGCAGCCGCCCGATATCATCTCCTCCCAGACCGTTCTGACCAATGTCCGGGTTCTCGCCATCGACCAGGCGCCCAAGGAAAAAGAGGGGCAAAACGCGGTGCTGGGAAAGACGGCGACGCTGGAAATGACGCCTGATGAAGTCGAGGTCTTGGGAAAAGCACGCCTGAGCGGGAGTTTATCACTGGCGTTGCGCAGCATCACGGACAGCAAAACGGCCGCCGTTGCTCCAACCGGCAACAGCAAACTGGTCACGGTTTACCGCGGAAGCACCAGCGCCGACGTGCTGAGCTGCACGCCGCTTTGCTCCCGGCGGTAGAGAGTTAACGGCCGCTTAACGGCGCGGGTCGTTCTGCTTCTATCGGGGGAAACACTTCGACAATCTGTTTCGGCTACTTATGACGGCAGTTCCGCTCGCGCCTGAGGTCGCTTCGATGCCGTCGCATATCCGCTCCTTCAGCCAGTTGTTGCGCCGTTTTCGCCGCAATCGCGGCGGCTCCACCGTCGTCGAATTCGCGCTGGTCGCGCCGATGTTCTTTGCGCTGCTGTTTGCGATCATCGAGACGGCGTTCATGTTCTTTGCCAGCCAGGTGCTCGAGACCGTGACGCAGGATTCGGCGCGCATGATCATGACCGGTCAGGCGCAGAACGCCGCCTACACCCAGGCGCAGTTCAAGAACTATGTCTGCAGCAAGGTCGCCGCGCTGTTCGATTGCACGAAGATATCCGTCGACGTGCAGAGCTATTCGCAGTTCAGCAACGTCAACGTCAGCAACCCGATCGATGCCAGCAAGAACTTCACGGCGCCCAACAATTACAGCCCCGGCGGCCCCGGCGACATCGTGATGGTGCGGCTATTCTATGAATGGCCGATCCTGGTGACCAAGTTCGGCTATGACATCTCGAATTTGAACGGCAGCAAGCGGCTGTTGAGCGGGACCGCCGCGTTCCAGAATGAACCTTACTGAGGTTCGAGCGAAGTTGACCCTGTTCGCGTTGGGAAAACGCGCCAAGACAAGATAGGCAAGGCGATGAGTCTGATGACGAGAATCTGGCTTCGCATGCGGCGCTCGGCGCGCGATCTGTCCGGCGATACCAGGGGCATCGCGGCCGTCGAATTCGCCATGGTGGTACCGCTGATGCTGGTGCTGTTTTTCGGCACGGTCGAATTTTCGTCCGGCGTGGCGGTCGACCGCAAGGTGACGTTGATGGCGCGAACGCTGTCCGACCTGACATCGCAGAACGTGTCGGTCACCACGACCCAGTTGAATAACATATTCAATGCCGGCACCAGCATCATGACGCCCTATCCGGCCTCGGAGGTGAACGCCAGGATCGTGGAGCTATACGTCGACGCGAATCTTACCGTGCGTCAGATCTGGAGCGCCACGTCGGGATCTGCGCCGCCTTCAGGTACCGTTACGGTGCCGAATGCGCTGAAGATCGCCGGCACATATCTGATCTATAGCGAGGTCAGCTACAAATATAAGCCCGCTATCGGTTACGTGATGGTGAAGGAGGGAATCAATTTGAACGATTTCACCTATACCCGTCCGCGCCAGTCACTGTGTGTTTTCAATCCGCCGCCTGCTGCCGGCGCCGCTGGTAGCTGTCCCACTTCCTAGGCCGCGCGGCGCAAGGCAGCGCGTCGGCCGCGCATGCAAAAAAAGGCCGCGCCATGGGCGCGGCCTTTCGTTATTTCGAAGCAATTTTCAAGGGCGCGCCGGGCGTCCTGAAAAATCACTCATCCAGCGGCGCGCAGATTGTCGGCCGAAGATTTGCCAGAGCGACGATCGGCCACGATTTCGTAGCTGATCTTCTGGCCTTCACGCAGCGTACCAAGACCGGCACGTTCGACAGCGCTGATGTGCACGAACACGTCATTGCCGCCGTCATCCGGCTGGATGAAGCCATAGCCCTTGGTTGCGTTAAACCACTTCACGGTTCCCATGCTCACGGGGGTAGTCCCTTCTCAGATATACTAGTCGTAGCCCACCTCTCGATGGGCTGGTGAGATCGAATTTTTGGAAGGGTCGTCAGCGTCTAAACCGGCTGTACCGGTGGATAGCTAATGTCGTCCGGCCGAAAATCGATGCTCAATATTATTCGATCAAGGGGTCCAAAACAATCCTGACGTGCACGATTTTTTGAACAGGGCAAGCCCGGTCTATCGCGCACCGACATCAGCTGTCGGGCACGTTGGAAATCGGTCGTGGGAAACCCGTTACCGGCGGCGGAACTGGCCGCCACGCGGCGGTGCACCACGCGGGGCACCGGTCGAGGGACGTTCATCCTTGTGACGGAAAATCAGCCGGCCCTTCTCCAGATCATACGGCGACATTTCGATCGTGACCCGATCGCCTGCCAGCGTCTTGATCCGGTTCTTCTTCATCTTACCGGCGGTGTAGGCAACAATTTCGTGTCCTGCGTCGAGCTGCACGCGGTAGCGCGCGTCGGGGAGGATTTCGGTCACCAGTCCTTCGAACTGGATCAGCTCTTCTTTAGCCATATTTGTCTCCAGATCGATCGAGGCTAGCGCTGCGGCCGATGGGTACGGTTGGGTTGGGTATTCGGGCGGCTCTCGCGATGCAAGAAGGCGACGCCTTGAATGCCTTCGCTGTTGCCACCCTGCGCCGGACGCGGCGACTCATGCCGGGTCGGCTGCGACGCGGCATTATTACCACCTCCGCGGCGGGGACGGCGAGGGCCTTTTGAGCCCGGCGATTGCTCGTGGGAACGGCCGCCATGGCCATGGCCGTGGGCGGAATGGCCGCGCGGTGCGGACCGTGCGCCCCGGTTCTGGGACGGCGCTGGAGCCGCATCCCTGGTGCCCGCTGTGCGACGGTCTTCGCGGGACAGCGCCACGCGGATCAGCCGCTCGATGTCGCGCAGATAACCCATTTCCTCGGCGCCTGCGATCAGCGAGATCGCAACGCCTTCGGCGCCGGCGCGCGCGGTGCGGCCGATGCGGTGGACATAGGTTTCCGGCACGTTGGGCAGGTCGAAATTGAACACATGGCTGATGCCGTCGACGTCAATGCCGCGGGCGGCAATGTCGGTAGCGACCAGGGTGCGGATCTCGCCGGTGCGGAACGCCGCCAGCGCCCGCTCGCGGTTGTTCTGCGACTTGTTGCCGTGGATGGCGTCGGCCCGGATGCCGACCTTGGCAAGCGCCTTCACCACCTTGTCCGCGCCATGCTTGGTACGGGTGAAGATCAGCGCGCGGTCGACCGGTTCCTGCTTCAGGAGCTGGGCCAGCACGCCCTGCTTGGCCGCGAAATCGACCTGGATGATGCGCTGGGTGATGCGTTCCACGGTGGAAGCCACCGGCGTCACCGCCACGCGGGCGGGGTCGCGCAGCATCGCTTCGGCGAGTTCGGCGATGTCCTTGGGCATGGTGGCCGAGAAGAACAGGGTCTGCCGCTTGATCGGCAGTTTGCCGACGATTTTGCGGATGTCGTTGATGAAGCCCATGTCGAGCATGCGGTCGGCTTCGTCGAGCACCAGGAACTCGACCTGGCCCAGCTTGAGGCCGTTGCTCTGCACGAGATCGAGCAGGCGGCCGGGGGTGGCGACCAGAACTTCGACGCCCTGCATGAGGGAGCGGACCTGGCGGCCCATCGGCACGCCGCCGATCGCCAGCGTCGAGGTCAGGCGGATGTGGCGGCCATAGGCGTTGAAGCTCTCGAGGATCTGTCCCGACAATTCGCGGGTCGGCGAGAGCACCAGCACGCGGCAGCTCTTGGGCTGCACCCGGACGCGGTTCTCGAGAATGCGGTGCAGGATCGGCAGCGCGAAGGCCGCGGTCTTGCCGGTACCGGTCTGGGCGATGCCGACGACGTCGCGGCCGGTCATTGCGAGGGGAACGGTCTGGGCCTGGATGGGCGTTGGGGTGAGGTAATTTTCTTCCTTGAGGGCACGCGAAATGGGATCGGCGAGGCCGAAATCCTGAAAGGAGGTCAAAAGAGGGTTCTTTCCATTAAAAAAGGCAGGCGCCCGGCCGATACAGCCAGGAGCGCGCGAGGGGGTGTCTGAGACACCCGCGTGTTTGGGGCGTCGGTTTTGCTAGGCTGAAGGGGCAAGCCAGAAACCGTTGAACGGGATCAGAACACGCGGCTCGCAAGGACCTGATGATTCTCTAGGTCACGGGGCTCATATGGAACATGAACGCGGCGCTTTCAAGGTAAATCGCCGGATATGCTTGGCGCGGTTAAGAAACAGCCGGAAATTCGCTCGTTCCACCGGCCAGGCACACTCTCGGTGCCAATGCATCGCCAAATCTTCGTGCCGTAAAATTAGACAAATGGCCTATTTTGCCTAAAATATAGACTGTTTGCCGTAAAAGAATACATTTTATCGGTCCAAAAAATAGGCAGATTTCTCGGCGATTTCCCCGCAAGCGGAAGATTCCACTGTAGTTCTATAGACTTACCTTGTGCTCAGACCGTGGCATGGTTCTTGCGATTCCGTTAACGCAGGCGGCCGTGGGGCCGTTCGCAGCGTTTCACGCCTGCGTCAGGGAGATGACATTTCATGCTTAGACAACTTACTCACGATATAGCGACGCTGAGCCGCCGTCGTTGGCTGGCAGCGACCGCTGGCCTGGCTTTGGGCCTTGCCGCATTCACCACCGCTAAAGCCGCCGACGACACCATCAAGGTCGGCGTCCTGCATTCACTTTCCGGCACCATGGCCATCAGCGAAACCACGCTGAAGGACACCGTCCTCTTCCTGATCGACGAGCAGAACAAGAAGGGCGGCATTCTCGGCAAGAAGCTCGAGGCCGTCGTGGTCGACCCGGCGTCGAACTGGCCGCTGTTTGCGGAAAAGGCCCGCGAGCTGATCACCAAGAACAAGGTCTCCGTCGTATTCGGCTGCTGGACCTCGGTGTCGCGCAAATCCGTGCTCCCGGTGTTCAAGGAGCTGAACTCGATCCTG
>NZ_JAFCLS010000065.1 GCF_018131075.1 Bradyrhizobium sp. JYMT SZCCT0428
TCACGGCATAAGCCGTAAAGCCATTGCGCAGGGGAAGGCCGGGTGTTCTCCGCTGCCCTGTATGCTCGTGTGCAGCCTACTTAGTGCAAACCGCACACGGGACCGCGGGTGCAGCGCGCACCCGGTCTTTCCTGCGCCCTCACTATGAGAGGGCAAGGAATTTCTGGCAAAGCTCGGGCGCATCGCGCCGCGAGATCGCGAAACTATATCAACCGTCATTGCGAGCGCAGCGAAGCAATCCAGCTATCCGTTCTGCCGAGGTATGGATTGCTTCGCTGCGCTCGCAATGACGCGGAGAAGCCGCGGCGTACTGGTCCCCCGCTTTCGCGGAGGACGACAGCGACGGGTGAGGCGAGAGCGGTGCGCAAATCGCGCCAAAGCCCTCCCCCCGCACTCACCTTTTCGCCATTGCGGCATTTCACAAGGAGCGAAAACGCTTTAAGGTGCCGCGCGCTTTGTCGTTGGCGAAGGGTAATAATTCACAGATATCAAAGGGTTAGCGGAAGCTAACGCCTTTGGAGGGCGGTTTGACGCGGTATATTTCGACGCGGGGGGAGGCTCCCACCCTGGGTTTTTGCGATGTGATGCTGACCGGGCTTGCCCGCGACGGCGGTCTCTACGTGCCTGAAACCTGGCCGCAGCTTTCGCCCGAGACCATCGCCGGATTTTTCGGACGGCCCTATTGGGAAGTCGCGGTCGAGGTGATCCGGCCGTTCGCCGGGGGCGAGATCTCCGACGCCGATCTCGGCCGTATGGCCAATGAAGCCTACGCCACCTTCCGCCATCCCGCGGTCGTGCCGCTGCGGCAGACCGGCTCCAGCCAGTTCGTGCTCGAACTTTTCCATGGCCCGACGCTCGCGTTCAAGGACGTCGCGATGCAGTTGATCTCGCGGCTGATGGATCACGTGCTGGCCAAGCGCGCGCAGCGCACCACCATCGTCGTGGCGACCTCAGGCGACACCGGCGGCGCTGCGGTCGACGCCTTTGCCGGTCTCGACAATGTCGATCTGATCGTGCTGTTTCCGCATGGCCGGATTTCCGACGTGCAGCGGCGGATGATGACGACGACGGGCGCGGCCAACGTGCACGCGCTGGCGATCGAAGGCAATTTCGACGACTGCCAGGCGATCGTGAAGGAGATGTTCAATCATCACGGCTTTCGCGATGCGGTCTCGCTGTCGGGTGTCAATTCGATCAACTGGGCACGGGTGGTTGCGCAGGTGGTTTATTATTTCACCTCGGCGGTGGCGCTCGGCGCGCCCGCGCGCACGGTCGACTTCACGGTGCCGACCGGAAATTTCGGCGACATCTTTGCCGGCTATGCCGCCAAGAAAATGGGCCTGCCGATCCGCTGGCTGCGCATCGCCTCCAACATCAACGACATCCTGCCGCGCACGCTGAAAACCGGCATCTACGAGGTGCGCGAGGTGCACGCTTCTGCCTCGCCCTCGATGGATATCCAGGTGTCCTCGAATTTCGAGCGGCTCTTGTTCGAGGCTGGTCAACGCGATGCCGCCAGCGTGCGCCGGCTGATGGGTTCGCTGAAACAGTCCGGGCGCTTCGTCCTGCCGGATGCGACGCTGGCCGCGATCCGCGAGGAGTTCGACGCCGGGCGCGCCGACGAGACCGAAACCGCGGCCACGATCCGCGCCGCCTGGCGCGAGGCCGGCGACCTCGTCGATCCCCATACTGCGGTGGCGCTTGCGGTGGCCGATCGCGACACCTCGGATTCGAAGATCCCCAATATCGTGCTGTCGACCGCGCATCCGGCCAAATTCCCCGATGCGGTCGAGGCCGCTTGCGGCGTGCGCCCGCAATTGCCGGCCTGGCTCGACGGCCTCTTGACCAAATCTGAACACATCACGGTGATGAAAAACGATTCAGCCGAAGTGGAGCGATTCGTGCGCTCGGTGAGCCGTGCCGCGAAGCAGGGAGTTACCGGATGAGCGTTGACGTCACCAAGCTAGCATCCGGCCTCACCGTCATTACCGACAGCATGCCCCATCTGGAGACCGCCGCACTTGGCGTGTGGGCCGGCGTCGGCGGCCGCGATGAAAAGCCCGACGAGCACGGCATCTCGCATCTGCTCGAACACATGGCATTTAAAGGCACCACGCGGCGCTCCTCGCGCGAGATCGTGGAAGAGATCGAAGCGGTTGGCGGCGACCTCAATGCGGGGACCTCGACCGAGACCACCGCCTATTATGCACGGGTGCTGAAGGCCGACGTGCCGCTGGCGCTCGACGTGCTCTCCGACATCCTCGCCAATCCGTCCTTCGTGCCTGACGAACTCGAGCGCGAAAAGGGCGTCATCGCCCAGGAAATCGGCGCGGCGCAGGATACGCCCGATGACGTCGTGTTCGAGCATCTCAACGAGCTCTGCTATCCGGACCAGCCGATGGGGCGGTCGCTGCTCGGCACCACCAAGACGCTGAAGAAATTCGATCGCGACATGCTGCGCGGCTATCTCACCCGGCATTATCGCGGGCCGGACATGGTGGTGGCGGCGGCGGGCGCCGTCGATCACAAGCGCGTCGTCGAGGAAGTGACGGAGCGCTTTGCGAGCTTTGAATCCACCCCGGCGCCGAAACCGCAAGCCGCGATGTTCGGCAAGGGCGGCTCGCGCGTGGTGCATCGCGACCTCGAACAGGCGCATATGACGCTGGCGCTCGAGGGCGTGCCGCAGACCGACCTGTCGCTGTTCTCGCTGCAGGTGTTCACCAACACGCTCGGCGGCGGGATGTCGTCGCGGCTGTTCCAGGAAGTGCGCGAGAAGCGCGGGCTGTGCTACTCGATCTACACCTTCCATGCGCCCTATAGCGACACCGGGTTTTTCGGCCTCTACACGGGCACCGATCCGAACGATGCGCCGGAAATGATGGAAGTGATCGTCGACGTCATCAATGACGCGGTGGAAACCCTGACCGAGGCCGAGATCGCCCGCGCCAAGGCGCAGATGAAGGCGGGGCTCTTGATGGCGCTGGAAAGCTGCTCCTCCCGCGCCGAGCAGCTGGCCCGCCATATGCTGGCTTACGGCCGGCCGCTGACGGCGGAAGAGCTGGTCGCCCGGATCGACGCGGTCAGCGTGGAATCGACCCGCAATGCCGCGCGGGGCCTGCTTTCGCGCAGCCGGCCGGCGGTCGTGGCGCTCGGCAGCGGCAGGGGTCTGGACACGGCGGTGACTTTTGCGGAAGGATTGACCAAGGTGAAGGCCAAGACCTTGTTGCATTGAGTCCTTGTTGCATTGAGTCCCTGTTACATTGAGCCCTTGTTACATTAAGGCCTTGCTGCATTAAGGCGCTGCTGCACTAAGAGGATGCTTGGGAGTTAGGGCATGGCCCTGTTTCGGTTGCCATCCAGCGGACCGGCCGCGCTTGTGCCGCGCGGCCACGGCCTGTTGCTGCGCGCCCCGCAGATGGCGGATTTCCTGCAATGGGCGCAATTGCGCGAATCGAGCCGGTCCTATCTGACGCCGTGGGAGCCGATCTGGCCGTCGGATGACCTCACCCGGGCCGGGTTCCGGCGGCGGCTGCGGCGCTATGCCGAGGATATTGCGGCCGACCGCTCCTATCCGTTCATCATTTTCCGCGAATCGGACGGCACCATGATCGGCGGCATCACGCTGGCCAATGTCCGCCGCGGCATCGTGCAGGCCGGCACCATCGGCTATTGGGTCGGCCAGCCCCATGCCCACCGCGGCTACATGACGACGGCGCTGCGGGTGCTGCTGCCGTCGCTGTTCGGCGAACTCAATCTGCACCGTATCGAGGCGGCGTGCATTCCCACCAATACGCCCTCGATCCGGGTGCTCGAGAAATGCGGCTTTACCCGCGAGGGGCTGGCGCGGCGCTATCTGTGCATCAACGGCGTCTGGCAGGACCATCTGCTGTTCGGCATGCTGCATGAGGATTTCCGCGGCTAATCCTCGATTTCAGGGCCTTTCCGGGAATCCCGGGGCCTTCACGTGGCCTTGGGTTCGCCGCCATTGGCCTGCTATAAGGCCGCCGGGGACGTGAATGGCAGGGACGTCGCATGGGTGACATCAGGTTGTTGAGAGTAGCGCTCGCGGCCACGGTCGTGGCCGGGCTCGGCTGCGGCCTCGCGCAGCCTGCGTCGGCGCAGTCGCTGACCGACCGCTTCAAGGGCCTGTTCGGCGGCACGTCGGACGAGCCGGCCCCGGCCCCGGGCGCTGCGCCGAAAGCTGAAGAGGATACCGGCGATCTCACCTGTCCGGAGGTGAGGGTCAGGGCCGGCGCGTCGACCTATGCCGTGGCCGCGCCCGGCAAGCAGCCGGTCGGCAACGATTTGCGGTTCCAGGCGACCATCGGCAAGACGGCGCGGCAATGCAGCCTCAATGGCGGCGTCATCACCGCGCGGATCGGGATTCAGGGGCGCGTCATTGCAGGTCCCGCCGGCGCGCCGTCGTCGGTGCAGGTTCCGCTTCGCGTCGCGGTGGTGCAGGGCGGGATCAGCGAAAAGACCATTGCCACCAAGGCCTATCAGACCACGGTCTCCATGACCGAGACCGGCAGCGAGCCCTTTACGCTGGTGGCCGAAGATCTGGTCTATCCGGTGCCTGCACCCGGGACCAGCGACAACTACATCTTCTATATCGGCTTCGACCCGCAGGCCCTGAAGCCGGAGCGGCCGGCGCCGCGCAAGAAGGCGGCGCCCACGCAATAAAAAACCGGCGCGAAATGATCGCGCCGGCTTCCGTCTCTTGATTTGAAACCGCTCAGTTCAGCTCGTCAGTTCAGCTTGGCGCGAACCTCGGCGATACCCTTGGCCAAGAGGTCATCGGCCACCGAGCCCTTCACCGATTGCGACAGGATGGTCGACGCTGCGGCCACTGCGGCATTGGCCGCGGCGGAGCGGACGTCGGCGAGCGCCTGCGCTTCGGCGAGGGCGATCTTGCTCTCGGCGGTCTTGGTGCGGCGGGCGACGAAGTCTTCCATCTTGGCCTTGGCTTCGACCGCGATCCGCTCGGCTTCGGACTTGGCGTTGGAGATGATTTCCTCGGCCTCACGCTCGGCGCTGGAGCGCTTGGTCTTGTATTCCGCGAGCAATGCCGCGGCCTCGTCCTTCAGGCGGCGGGCGTCGTCGAGTTCGGCCTTGATGCGCTCGGCGCGATGGTCGAGCGCCTTGAACACCGTGCGATGGATGCCGAGATAGGCAAACAGCGCCATCAGGATGACGAACGCAATGGCAACCCAGGTTTCTGGCTCGGCGAACATCCTTTATCCCTTCAACGAAGCATCGACGGCGCTGTTCAACGCGCCGCCGTCGGGCAGCACGCCGGTCAGCCGCTGCACGATCGCGCCGGCCGCATCCGCGGCAATGCCACGGACGTTGCTCATGGCGGTCTCGCGCGTTGCCGCGATGGTTTTCTCGGCCTGGGCGAGCTTGGCGGAGAGCTGGTCTTCCAGCGTCTTGCGCTCGGCTTCCGAGGCCGCGTTCAGCTTCTCGCGGGTCTCGGCGCCGATCGCCTGGGCGCGGGAGCGCGCCGAAGCCAGGTCGGCTTCATACGCCTTCAGCGCCGCGGCCGACTCATCCTTCAGCTTCTGCGCTGCGGCCAGATCGCCTTCGATCGCGTTCTGACGTGCATCGATCACGCCGCCGACGCGCGGCAGCGCAATGCGCGACACGATCAGGTAGAGCGCGACGAATGCGATGACCAGCGACACCAGCTGCGAAGCGAAGGTGCTCGACTCGAACGGAGGAAATCCTCCGCCGTGATGGCCACCATCGGCTTCGGTGTGGGCGCCGGTCTTCTGGCCCTTGGCGGGGGCGCCCTGACTCTTTTCAGCCACCGGGTACTCCTGTTGCTGTCATGCACGCCGCCGGAGGGCGGCGCGGGAAGGTGCAGCTCAGAGCGGAACGAACAGCAGCAGCAGCGCGATCAGCAGCGAGAAAATGCCGAGCGCTTCGGTCACGGCGAAGCCGAAGATCAGGTTGCCGAACTGGCCCTGGGCTGCGGAAGGATTGCGCACCGCTGCGGCGAGGTAGTTGCCGAAGATGATGCCCACGCCGACGCCCGCGCCGCCCATGCCGATGCATGCGATGCCCGCGCCGATGAGTTTTGCTGCTGATGCTTCCATTTTCTTGAGCTCCTTAGAGGGAAAGACTGACTTGTGGGTGGGAATTCTCCGGACCGCTTAGTGTCCCGGATGAATGGCGTCGTTGAGGTAGATGCAGGTGAGGATCGCGAACACGTAGGCCTGCAGGAACGCGACCAGCAGCTCCAGCGCGGTCAATGCGACGGTGAGCGCCAGCGGCAGGATGCCGCCGATCCAGCCGACCGCGCCCAGCGAGACGCCGAGCATCGCGACGAAGCCCGCGAACACCTTCAGCGCGATGTGCCCGGCCAGCATGTTGGCGAACAGACGCACGCTGTGCGAAACCGGCCGCAGGAAGAACGACAGGATTTCGATGAACATGACCAGCGGCAGGATGTAGATCGGAACGCCGGAGGGCACGAAAATCTTGAAGAACTTGAGGCCGTTCTTGTAGAGGCCGTAGAACAGCACGGTGAAGAACACCAGGAACGCCAGCGCGGCGGTCACGATGATGTGGCTCGAAATCGTGAACGTGTAGGGAATGATGCCGACGAGGTTCGACACGCAGATGAACATGAACAGCGTGAAGATCAGCGGGAAGAACTTCATGCCTTCCGAGCCGGCGGTGCTGCGAATGGTGCTGGCGACGAACTCGTAGGAGATTTCGGCGACCGACTGGAAACGGCCGGGAACCAGCTGCCGTCCGCCACCGAGCATCAGCACCGCCGTCAGCGCCACCGCGATGAACATGTAGAGCGACGAGTTGGTGAAGGCGATCGTCTGATTGCCGATATGGCCGATCGTGAAGAGGGGCTCGATGTTGAACTGATGAATCGGGTCGATTTTCATCCGCGCGGGCCTTGGTCCGCCGGCCTAGCTTGCCGGCAATCGAATTTCAAATGTCGTGACTTCCCGTCGGCGCTCAGCGTTTGCCCGAGGCTACGCCCGCGTATCTCACCACGTTGACCACGCCGGCGACGAAGCCGAGCAGCAAAAACACGATGAAACCGAACGGCGATGTCGACAACAACCAGTCGAAACCCCAGCCAATCCCTGCCCCGACGGCAACGCCCGCAACCAACTCCGAGGAAAGGCGGAAACCAAGCGCCATCGCCGAAGCTCTGGCCGCCCTGTCGCCGCTTTCAGTACCGGGTTGATCAGTCTTGATTTTTCGGGTGTCACGAATTTCGGACAACCGGTGATCGAGACTTCCGAGCCTTGCGGAAAGCGCAGCTTCATCGGACGACGATTGATCGCGATTTCCACCTGCGTTGTCGCTTTTGTCTTCGGCCATGCCCAAGACATTAAACGATGCTGCGGTTGATGGAAATTACGCCCGTCACCCTTAAAAGCCGCGCGGACCATACTTACCGCGTCTAATCAAGTCAAGATTGCGCCGTAACCAGTTAGTGCATTGATTTCGCTGAATTTATTTAGAGATATTCCACGAGCCTGTGGACCCGTCATCGCAGTGCAGCAGCAAAAGCGTTTTGAAGCGATGCAGAGGCTGGTTCGCGCCAAGTAAACTGCGTTCGAACAAAAGGCCATGGCGCGGCAAGGGGCGATCTTGCGCCGATTTGGCTGACCTGTTGGGATGCCGCTCGCGCCATCATCAGCCGTTCCCGGAGCCCGCATGCCGCGCCAGGTCGATTACTATTTCTCGTTTCAATCGCCGTGGGCCTATATCGGCCATGGGCCGTTTAGCGAGCTCGTAAGTGCCTATGATCTCAAGGTAAATCACAAGCCCGTGGTGCTGGTCGATCTGTTCTCGGAAACCGGCGGGTTGCCGCTGATGAAGCGCCATCCAGTACGGCAGCGCTACCGGATGGTCGAGCTGCAGCGCTGGCGCGACAAGCGCGGCCTGAAATTCCATCTTCAACCCGCGAATTGGCCGTTCAACGCGCGGCTCGCCGACGGTGTCGTGATCGCGGCGATCGAGGCCGGGCTCGATCCCGATCGGTTTCTGCGGCGGGGCTTTGCCGGCGTGTGGGAGGATCAGCTCAATCTGGCTGATCCCGGGACGATTGCGCAGCTGGCCGACGAATCCGGGCTGCCCGGCAAGCAATTGGTGGAGCGATCCGCCACTGATGCGATCAGCGCGGCCTATGAGCAGAATCGTCAGGATGCGCTGGCGGCCGACGTGTTCGGCTCGCCGGTCTATGTGCTGGATGGCGAAGTTTTCTGGGGACAGGACCGGATAGAATTGCTGGGAGACGCGTTGAAGTCCGGCCGCGCGGCCTATAGCTCAAAGGTCCAGGGTGTTGCGTGAATAGACGTCGTGTGATGCGCCTCTGTGTGTGTCCTGGCGGTTGAGGAAACCGGTACTGTCTTTAAGGCGGAGCAAGCCCATGAGCACAGCGTCGTCCTCCAGATTGTTCTTCTCCGTTGTTGCCGTGCTGGCGCTGGGTGTTGCTGGCGCCGGCGCCGCGCCTCCGAAGGCGATGCCGGATACCGAGAACGGCCGTTATGCGCTGTCCTCGACGCCGGATGGCGTGCTGCGGCTCGATACCCGAACCGGCGCGATTTCGACCTGCAGCAATTCGGGCGCGGGCTGGGCCTGTTACGCGGTGCCCGACGAGCGTGCGGCGCTGGATGCGGAGATCGGCCGGCTGCAGGCCGACAATGAAAAGCTCAGGGCGGACCTTGCTTCGCGCGAACCGACCGTTGCCGGCAAGATCGAAGAGCCGATGCCGAAATCCGACTCGCTGAAGAAGAACGAGCCCAGGAATGACCCCACGATCGCCGAGGGCGAACGCAAGATCGAAATTCCACTGCCGAGCGATCGCGACATGGATCGCATGATGTCGTTCCTGGAGCGGGCCTGGCGGCGGTTGATCGAGATGGCCAACCGCGTGCAGAAGGACGTCAACGGCAGGATTTGACGGAGTGTTGCGGCTGTCGTCCCTGCGAAAGCAGGGACCCATAGCCACCGTCGCGGATTGTTTGCAAAAGGTATTAACTCCGCGCGCCCGCAATCGAGAGGCCGCGGAGTATGGGTCCCTGCTGTCGCAGGGTCGACATGTGGAGAGATAATTCGTGCCTCCAAATAAATCGCTGTCCCGCACGCCATCCTCCAGCGTCAGCGCGACGAGCATCGTCTCCTCACTGCTGACCGTGCAAACCCCGGGAGCGGGCTTTACCGACCTCACGGCCGAGATCGCAAAATTCGTGCGCGAGGCCGGCGCGCGCGAAGGGTCGGTGACGCTGTTCATCCGTCACACCTCGGCGTCGCTGACGATCCAGGAAAATGCCGACCCGACGGTGCTGGGCGATCTCTTGACGGCGCTGGACCGGGCCGCGCCCGAAAACGCCGGATGGCGCCACGACACCGAAGGCCCCGATGACATGCCCGCGCACATCAAGACCATGCTGACCGCGACCTCGCTGCAGGTCCCGGTGCTGCGCGGCGCGCTGGCGCTGGGAACATGGCAGGGGATCTATCTGATCGAGCACCGGGCGCGGCCGCATCGGCGCGAGATCGTGCTGCAGTTTATCGGCAGCAGCGCCTGAACCCGTCCCCGCAAAACAAAACCGGCCGCGGATCGCTCCGCGGCCGGTTCGTGTTGTGATCGTCCGCCGGCTTCCCGACGGACGAAACCGGGTTACTTCGTGATGTCGACGTCCTTGGTTTCCGGCAGGAAGAAGAAGCCGACGACCGCGGTGATCGATGCGAAGATGATCGGGTACCAGAGACCTGCGTAGATATCGCCGGTCGAAGCCACGATCGCGAACGAGGTCGCGGGCAACAGACCGCCGAACCAGCCGTTGCCGATGTGGTAGGGCAGCGACATCGAGGTGTAGCGGATCTTGGTCGGGAACAGTTCGACCAGCATCGCCGCGATCGGCCCGTACACCATGGTGACGAAGAGCACCAGGATGAACAACAGCCCGATCACCGCCGCGACCCGCGGTTTGAAGATGTCGAACGGGTGCGCCATCTTCACGATCTGGGCGTCGCCGGCTTTCGGGTAGCCTGCACCCTGCACCGCCGCCAGCACCGCCGGGTTCGATGTCTTGGCATCCGTGTAAGCCACCTCCTTGCCGTTGACGACGACCTTCACGCCGGTGCCTTCGTAGCGGGTCGAATACTTGACCGACTGCTGGGCGAGGTAGGCGCGGGCGGTGTCGCAAGGCGCGGTGAAGACGCGGGTACCGACCGGGTTGAACAGGTCGCCGCAGGCCTTGGGATCGGCGACCACCTCGACCTTGACCGTCTCGATGGCCTTTTCCAGCGCCGGGTTGGCGTTGGTGGTGATCATCCTGAAGATCGGGAAGAAGGTCAGCGCCGCGATCAGGCAGCCCGCCAGGATGATCGGCTTGCGGCCGATCTTATCGGACAGGGCGCCGAACACGACGAAGAAGCCGGTGCCGAGCAGCAGTGACCAGGCGATCAGCAGGTTGGCGGTGTAACCGTCGACCTTGAGGATCGATTGCATGAAGAACAGCGCATAGAACTGGCCGGTGTACCAGACCACGCCCTGGCCCATCACGCCGCCGATCAGCGCGATGATGACGATCTTGGCGTTGCTCCAGTTGGCGAAGGCTTCGGTCAGCGGCGCCTTTGAGCTCTTGCCCTCGTCCTTCATCTTCTGGAACACCGGCGATTCGTTCAGGCGAAGCCGGATCCAGACCGAGATGCCGAGCAGCACGACCGACACCAGGAACGGAATACGCCAACCCCATGCGGCGAAGTCAGGCTCGCCTAGCGCCGTACGGGTGAACAGGATCACCAGCAGCGACAGGAACAGGCCGAGCGTTGCCGTGGTCTGGATGAACGAGGTGTAGTAGCCGCGTTTGCCCATCGGGGCATGTTCGGCCACGTAGGTCGCCGCGCCGCCATATTCGCCGCCGAGCGCGAGGCCCTGCAGCAGGCGCAAGCCGATCAGGATGATCGGCGCCGCGATGCCGATGCTCGCCGCGCTGGGCAGAATGCCGACGATGAAGGTCGACAGGCCCATGATCAGAATGGTGACGAGGAAGGTGTATTTGCGGCCGACGATGTCGCCGACGCGGCCGAACACGATGGCGCCGAACGGACGGACGATGAAGCCCGCGGCGAACGCCAGCAGCGCGAAAATGTCGCGCGTGGCCTGGTTGAACATCGGCAGATTTGTTGCCGGATCAATGATGTTGAAGAATTGCACACCGATGATGCTGGCAAGCGAACCGAACAGGTAGAAGTCGTACCATTCGAAGACGGTGCCGAGTGACGAAGCGAGAATGACGAAACGTTCGTCCTTCGTCATTCCCCCCGCGCGTGTGGGTGTAGCAGCCATTGTGGACATTTCGATCGCTCCCCTGAATATCTATTGATGCAAAGTCCGCCCGTCGCCGAACTTGGCCGGATTGAGCTGTGGGCTTCGTCTTACGGTAACATCCCCGTGAAACCTGCCCCAATACGACTTTCGGCCCTTTGCACGGCCGCATCTGGCATACCGGCGCCCTCGATTGCGCCCTGGATCAGGTCGGTCAGGCCCGCACTATTGCGGCGCACAAGCGGGACTGCTTTCAGACGTGATAGGATTGCGCTCTTGCACGTGGCCTCCTGCCGGGAGACAAAGCGATTACGGGCTTACCGCAAGCCGATTGCGAGACATCCATGACGACCGTTGCCAGCACCCATCTCGTCATCGCCGATGACCACCCGCTGTTCCGCGACGCCCTGCGGCAAGCGGTCGCGAGTGTCGTCAGCTCGGCCGTGATCAGCGAGGCGGGCTCGTTCGACGACCTCACGGCGCTCCTCGAACGGGACTCCGACGTCGACCTGATCCTGCTCGATCTGACCATGCCGGGGATCTCCGGCTTCTCCGGCCTGATTTATCTGCGCGCGCAATATCCGGCGATTCCGGTCGTGATCGTCTCCGCCAGCGACGACGCCGGAACCATCCGGAGGTCGCTCGATTTCGGCGCGTCCGGTTTCATTCCCAAGCGCTTCGGGGTCGAAACGCTGCGCGACGCCATCATGAAGGTGATGGAAGGCGACGTCTGGGTTCCGCAGGACACCGACCTTTCCTCCGCCGCCGACCCGGACATGACGCGGCTGCGCGACCGGCTGGTGACGCTGACCCCGCAGCAGGTGAGGGTGCTGATGATGCTGTCGGAGGGGCTGCTCAACAAGCAGATCGCCTATGAACTCGGTGTCTCGGAAGCGACCATCAAGGCGCATGTCTCGGCGATCCTGCAGAAGCTCGGCGTCGAAAGCCGCACCCAGGCCGTGATCGCAGCCGCGAAAATCTCCGGCGGCCAGTGGCGCCAGGGTACGCCGACGGCGTAACGGCAAAGCAATCCGAATGCCGCCAGTATCAGGGAAAGCGCTGCTGTTCGACATTGACGGCACGCTGGCCGACACCGATGCGCTTCATCTGGAAGCGTTCAATCAGGTCCTCGGCCCCCGCGGTCACAGCTTTGATCACGCGCGCTTCAGCAAAGAGCTTCAGGGCTTCTCCAACGCTTCGATCAGCGCGCGGTTTCTCGCCGAGGAACCACCGACGCGCCAGACCGCGATCATCGGCGAGAAGGAGGCAACCTTCCGCAGGCTCGTTGCCGGGAAAGTCCAGCCATTGCCCGGCCTGATGGCGCTGCTTGCGCGCGCGGATCGCGCTGGCATCCCCATGGTCGCGGTAACCAACGCGCCGCGGCTGAATGCCGAGATGCTGCTCTCCGGACTTGGGATCACGGATCGGTTCAAGGCGCTCGTCATCGGCGATGAACTTGCCCACGGCAAGCCGCATCCAATGCCGTATCTGGAAGGTCTGCGCGCGGTGGGCGGCGTAGCCGCTCTGTCCGTTGCGTTCGAGGATTCCCGATCCGGCATCCAGTCGGCCTCGGCCGCAGGCATCGCGACGATCGGGATCCGAACGAGCCTTGCTCATGCGGACATGGTCGCGGCAGGCGCCGTCACGACGGCCGCGAACTTCGACGACCCGGAATTGGTTCGGATGGTCGGGGCGGCGATGAATTGGTAATGGATGTTTACGATCTCGCGCTACGGCTCGCGACTACTCCGCCGCGACCAGCTGCTGGGCGCGCCACTGGCCGAGCAGCGCCCGCAGCGATGCCGGTTTGACCGGCTTGTTCAGCACCGCGATATTTTCCTCGCGTGCGGCGGCCCGCACATTCGGACTGCGGTCCGCCGTGATCAGGATGGCTGGAGTGTTCTCGCCGAAGCGGCGGCGGATCTCGCGGATCGCGGCGACGCCGTTGCCGCGGTCGAGGTGATAGTCGACCAGAAGGCCGGTGACGCTTCCGCCTGACGTCTCGATCGCGGCGATCGCAGCCTCGGGGTCTGCGACCGCGATCACCTCGGCGTCCCATGCCGTCAGCAGGGTCTTCATGCCATCGAGGATCGCCGGATCGTTTTCGATGCAGACGATCAATGCGCCGCTCATCGGCGTCTTCGAGAGCGGCGTCGCGCTGGTGACCGCGGCGGTGTAGTTGACCGCCTTTGCGACCGGCACCGTCACCGAGAAGACCGAGCCGCCGCCGGCATTGGCTGATAGCGCGATGCCGTGGTTCAGCACCCGCGCCAGCCGCTCGACGATCGAGAGCCCGAGGCCGAGCCCGCGCGCGATCCGCGCGCCCTGTTCGAGACGGTGGAACTCCTTGAAGATCTCGCCGCGCTTCTGCACGGGAATTCCGACGCCGGTATCATAGATGCCGATCTGCAGGGTTTGCCCGCGGCGGCGACAGCCGACCAGCACCCGCCCGCGCGGGGTGTATTTGATGGCGTTGGATATGAAGTTCTGCAGCAGCCGGCGCAGCAGCGCGCGGTCGGATTCGACCGGCAGCGAGCACGGCACGAAGGTCAGCTTCAGGCCCTTGGCGCGGGCGATCGGGGCGAATTCGATTTCCAGCGACCGCATCAGGTCGGCCATCTTGAAGCTGGTGATCGAGGTGGTCATCGCGCCGGCGTCGAGCCGCGAGATGTCCAGCAGCGCGCCGAGGATTTCCTCGATCGCCTCCAGCGAGTCGTCGATGTTCTCGACCAGGCGGGAATCCTCGCCGCCGCTCTGGCGCTCGACCAGGCTCGTGACATAAAGCCGCGCCGCATTCAGCGGCTGCAGGATGTCGTGGCTGGCGGCCGCGAGAAACCGCGTCTTCGAGATGTTGGCGTCCTCGGCGGTGCTCTTGGCCAGCGCGAGTTCGGAATTCAGCCGGGTGAGTTCCTCGGTGCGGTCCCGCACCCGCTTCTCCAGCGTCGCATTGGCGCGCTCCAGCGCTTCCGCCGCCTCGAAGCTCGGCGTGACGTCGGAGAAGGTGATCACGAGCCCGCCGCCCGGCATCCGGTTGGAGCGGACCTCGATCACCATGTGCCGGTCGGGCAGGCGTTCCAGATAGGGCTCGCCCTCGGTGGTGTAGGCTTTCAGCCGCAGCGCCAGCAGGGCGTCGCTGTTACCGGAGCCGGGCGGGCTGACGGCGTCCATGAATTCCAGGATTTCCTGCAAGGGAATCCCGAGCTGGACCAGATGCGGCGGCAGCGCCAGGATTTCGCCGAACTGCGCGTTCGAGCAGATCAGCTGCAGATCGGCGTCGAATACCGCAATGCCCTGGCGCACATGGTTCAGCGCGGTCTGCAGGATCTCGCGGTTGAAATGCAGCGCGGCGTGGGAATCGTCGAGCAGTTTCAGCGCCGCCTTGGCGGAGACGGTGCGCTTGCGCAGCAGCAGCGACATCACGAGGCGCGAGGAGGCCGCGCCGATCGAGGACGCGATCAGGCGCTCGGCATGCTGCAGCAATTCGAAATCGGCGGGCGCGGCCGGATCGAGATGACCGGGATGCTCGGCGGTAAAGGTTTCGAACGCCTGGCGGGCTCGGTCGGGGCCGAGATATTGCGCCACCGTGCTCTGGATATCCTGCACCGTGACCGTGGTGCGCCAGCGCCGGAAGGTCGGCGTAATTGGCGTCAGCGTGCTCGGCACGAACAGGTCGGCCTGCAACCGCTCGATCGACGACGGCTGGCGCGCCAGCGACATCACGACGTAGGTCAGGATGTTGAGCCCGAGCGACCACAGCACGCCATGCATCAGCGGCGGCAGATCAGCGCCGAACAGCGCCCGCGGACGAAGCGCCTCGATGCCGAATGGCCCGTGCTGCAGGAATTGCAGCCCCGCCGTTGTGGTTTCGAGGAAGCTCGGCACGAACAGCGTGTAGATCCACACGGCGACGCCGACCAGCATGCCGCCCATGGCGCCGCGCGCGGTGCCCTGCCGCCAGAACAGGCCGCCGAAGAAGGCCGGCGCGAGCTGGGCGAGGGCGGCGAACGACAGCAGCCCGATCGCGGCCAGTTGGGTGCTGCCGAGCGCGCGATAGTAGAAATAGGCCATCACCATGATGGCGAAGATCGCAAAGCGTCGCACCTTGAGCAGGAAGTCGCCGAAATCCTGCTGGCCCGGGCGCGCCCGCGGGCTTCGCTGCAACACCAGCGGCAACACGATGTCGTTCGAAACCATGATGGAAAGTGCCACGCATTCCACGATCACCATCGCGGTCGCAGCCGACAGGCCGCCGACAAAGACGGCGATGCTGAGCAAGGGAGCGTTTCCCTCGATCGGCAGCGCCAGCACGAACATATCGCTGTCGACGGCGCCGAACGGGAAGGTGACGAGGCCGGCGATGGCGATCGGGATCACGAACAGATTGATGGCGACGAGGTAGGCTGGAAACAGCCAGCGCGCGCGATTGACCTCGTCGATGCTGGAATTCTCGACCACGCTGACGTGAAACTGTCGTGGCAGCAGCATGATCGCGCAGAACGACAGCAGCGTCATGGTCAGGAAATTGCCGATCGAAGGCGTGTAGTTGATCGCGCGCATCGCTTCCGGCGTTTTCATCGCGCGTTCGATCAGATCGACCGGCGAGAACATCCAGAAGGTGACGAAGAGGCCGGCGGCGAGAAACGCCACCAGCTTGACGATGGATTCGGTGGCGACCGCCAGCATCAACCCGTGCTGGTGCTCGGTGGCATCGGTCTGGCGGGTGCCGAACAGCACGGCGAAAACGGCCATCGCCAGCGTCACCACCAGCGCGATGTCGCCGATCAGCGGAATCGAGGAGAACACCTTGTCCTCGCTCAGGATCGTTTCCAGCGACGACGACATCGCCTTGAGCTGCAGCGCGATATAGGGCACCGATCCGATGATCGCGATGACGGCCACGGTTGCGGCGACCGCCTGGCTCTTGCCGTAACGGGCGGCGATGAAGTCGGCGATCGAGGTGATGTTCTGCGATTTGGCCAGCTGGATCACGCGGCGCAGCAGCGGCGTGCACAGTCCGATCATCAGGATCGGGCCGACATAGATCGCGAGGAAATCGACGCTGGTGCGGCTGGCGAAGCCGACCGAGCCGAAGAAGGTCCAGGAGGTGCAGTAGATCGCCAGCGACAGCGGATAGATCATCATGCTGGCGCGGCCGCGTTGGCTCGGCGACAGGCGGTCGCCATAGCTGGCGACGAAGAACAGCAGTCCGATATAGGCGAATGCGGCGGCGATCACGCCCCAGTCGTGCAGCATTGCTGCCTGTCTCCCTTCCCGGCCTCTGTTCGCGGACCGGAACCGCCAGTATAAACGCATTGAGCCGGCAGCGCATCGCGCTACCGGCCCGATTTCCGGGAGTTCGAAGTAGGGTTACTCTACTCGGCCGCCAGCGATTTCCGCTTCAGCGGCAGGCCGAGCCGTTCCCAGACCTGCAGCAGCGCTTCAGCCAGGTGATCGATCAGGCCGTCATCATGGTAGGGCGAGGGCGTGATCCGGAGGCGCTCGGTTCCCTTGGCGACGGTCGGATAGTTGATCGGCTGGATGTAGATGCCGTGCTCTTCGAGCAGGATGTCGGACGCCTTCTTGCAATTCTCGGGGTCGCCGACGAACAGCGGCACGATATGGGTCTCGCTCGACATCACGGGCAGGCCCGCGGCGTTCAGGATCGCCTTGACGCGGGCGGCGCGGTCCTGGTGGCGCTCGCGCTCCCAGGCCGAGGTTTTCAGGTGACGGATCGCTGCTGTTGCGGCCGAGCAGATCGCCGGTGGCAACGCTGTCGTGAAGATGAAGCCCGGCGCATAGGAACGGACGGCATCGATGATGTCGGCCTTCCCGGCGATGTAGCCGCCGAGGCAGCCGAAGGCTTTGGCGAGCGTGCCTTCGAGCACGTCGATGCGGTGCATGACGCCGTCACGCTCGGCGATGCCGCCGCCGCGCGGGCCGTACATGCCGACCGCGTGCACTTCGTCCACATAGGTCATCGCACCGTATTTTTCGGCGAGATCGCAGATACTGGCGAGCGGCGCGATGTCGCCGTCCATCGAATAAAGGCTTTCGCAGGCGATCAGCTTGGGCCGGTCGGGGCCTGCGGCGATCAACAGCTCTTCCAGATGCGCCATGTCGCTGTGGCGGAAGATCTGGCGATCGCAGCCGGCCTGGCGCACGCCTTCGATCATCGAATTGTGGTTGAGCGCGTCGGAGAGAATGAGGCAGTTCGGAATCAGCTTGGCGATGGTCGCGATGCCGGTCTGGTTCGAGACGTAGCCCGAGGTGAACAGCAGTGACGCTTCCTTGTCGTGCAGGTCGGCCAGTTCGGCCTCGAGCTGCACCAGCGGGTGATGGGTTCCGGCGATGTTGCGGGTGCCGCCGGCGCCGGTGCCGACACGGGTCGCGGTCTCGACCATGGCGCCGACCACTTTGGGGTGCTGGCCCATGCCGAGATAGTCGTTGGAGCACCAGATCACGACGTTGCGCTGGCCCTTCGGCGAGTGCCAGACCGCATGCGGGAAGCGGCCCGCGATCCGCTCGAGGTCGGCGAAAACCCGGTAGCGCCGCTCGTCATGCAGGCGGTTGAGGGCGGCGGAGAAGAACTTACTGTAATCCATCACGAGACCTGAAACGGAACCGGCCGGAGCGGCGTGGGCTCTTTTTAGAGCTTTTCCAGGTTTGGTGTCTATGTGAAATCCCACATTTTCGCGGGCCTCCGGGATGCACCCGAGGCAAGGCAAATCCTGATCTCGATCAATGCGCTAGCTGCGATTTACGGTCCCGGTATTTTGGCGGCGCGCGTGAAGCCATGGGTAGCCAAAGAGCGTCGCCGACCCGGTTACGAGTCAAGTTCCCTGATGGTGCGATTGGCCGCGATCAGGGCGTCGTCTTCGGACTTGCTGTCCTCCGCCGTCACAAAGCCCCGGATCGCCGCGCCCCGCGTGATCGTGGGGGGCTGGACGATCGGCGTCATGTTGGCCCGCCAAAGTCCGGGCTGCCGCTGAAAGGTAATGATTCGGTAGTCCGACACCTTGGCCATTGTCGTCCTTCTTCGTCCGTCGTGGCTCAGCAGCCGCGACAGATATTGTTCAGTTTGGACGTGGTGCGGGCGTTCTCCGCGAGGAAGGGATCCTTGTACTCGGGCCGTGAGTCGCTCTCGATCGCCCTGGGTTTTTCCTTGAATTTTTCGCTGGATATTTCCTTGGGCGTTGCGATTTTCGGAGGCTGCGCCGCGTCGTAGCAGGCGAGCCGTGCGCTGTGGCTTTCGACCGCGCGGCATTCCGGGCTTGCAGCGAACGCGTTCTGTGCGAAGGCGCACAGCGCCAGGGCGGCGACAATTATTTTCATCTATTTTCCTTTGCGGGCGTAATTACCCGGGACAAAAGTTACCTTTCGGAAGGTCACTTTAGAGAAGTCACATCGACGAATAGCGAACCGCGCTCTTCAGCGCGCCGTCGATCTCGTCAGCCAGTTCGGCCTCTCCGATCTCTTGAAGTGCCGCTGCCATATTCGAGGCCTGCACCGCGCTCATCGAAAGCGGCTCGCTCGTCTCATAGCTGAACTTGATGCGCCAAATTCCGCCGGGGTTGCGATGCGGCTCGATCAGCAGCGCCGGAAGATCGGGCAGTCCGTTCTCAAACAGCAGGGCTGCGCACGTCAGCATGACGGCGACAAATCAATGCCGCCGCTGCGTAAGGCTTCAATGTGGAAGTTCGTCTGGCACGACAGCCGGGATAGCATGGCGCGACCGTGCGCCCTTTTGGGCCCAATAGCTATGGATTAGTTGGGAGCGTCAGGTGGTCCGGAAATACAGCACGCCGTCGGTGACCTCTGAGGTCAGACGGCCCTCGACCAGCATGTAGTTGACGTGGGCGATCAGTTCGCCGGCGGCAAAGCCCATCTGGTGGGCGTCCAGCACGTGCTTGTGGAACACCACCGGCACCAGTTCCTTCGAGGTCTGCGGCACGGTCCGGCAGGCTTCGGCGATCAGGCGGCAGCGGTCCTCGTGATGATCGGCCAGCTGCTTGATCCGGGTCTTGAGGCCGTAGAACGGCACGCCGTGGCCGGGCAGCACCATCACGTCATAGGGCAGCGTGGTGGTCAGGCTGGCCAGCGAGGCCAGATATTCGCCGAGCGAGTTCTGGTTGGGCTCGACCGCCCAGACGCTGACATTGGGCGAGATCTTGCTCAGCACCTGGTCGGCGGAAAGGAACAGCTTGTCGGCGGCGCAATACAGCATGACCTGGTCGAGCGCGTGGCCGCCGCCGGTGATGACCTTGAAGCGCCGCGTGCCGATCGAAATTTCGTCGCCATGCGCGATGCGGCGGTAGGACGGCGGCAGGATCGACACCTGCTTCAGATAATCCTGGCCGCGGCTCAGCAAGGTGTCGGTCAGGCTCTCGTCCATGCCGTGACGGCGGAAGAACAGCCGCTGCGCGTTGCGGCGCTCCTCGGTGCCGCGGTTCTGGTGATAGACCGACTGCAGATACTCGACCTGCGACATCTGCAAGGGACAGTCGAAGCGCTCGGTGACCCAGCCTGCCAGACCGACGTGATCGGGATGCGAATGGGTCACGATCAGGCGGGAGATTTTCACGTGCCGGAGCGGGCCCTCGAACAGCGTGGTCCAGGCTTCGATGGTTTCCTCATTGCCGAACCCGGAATCGATCATCGCCCAGCCGTCGCCGTCGGCGAGCAGGTAGATGTTCACGTGATTGAGCCGGAACGGCAGCTTGAGCCGGACCCACAACACGCCCGGCACCACCTCGACGACCTGATCCTGGCCGGGGTGATTTTCCCAGGGGTATCGCAGGGCCTCTGCGGAGGACTGAACGGGGTCGGTTTTCGAGTGCATCCCACCGACTTACCCGCACAATTGGTGCGGCGCTAGCCGAAAAAGCAGGTGCTGGTTTGGCCAAAACACATGGACGGCCGATTGGTCGTCATTCCGGGGCTATGCGAAGCATAGAACCCGGAATCTCGAGATTCCCCGGGGGCGCAATTGCGCCCCCTGAGGTTCGTCCTTCGGACGCCCCGGAATGACCGCGCCTTTGGCCTACGCCGCCCGAATATTCCCCAAAAACGCGTCGATTTCCGCGCGCAGCACGTCGGCTTCGCGGCGGAGCGCGCCGGAGGCGGTCAAGACCTCACTGGCGGCGGAGCCGGCTTCGGTCGAGGCGCTGGAGACGCCGACGATGTTGCTGGAAACCTCGCTGGTGCCGCCGGCGGCGTGCGAAATGTTGCGCGCGATCTCGCGCGTCGCCGCGCCCTGCTCCTCGACCGCCGCCGCGATCGCTGTCGTGACGTCGTTGATCTCGCCGATCGTGGTCGAGATGCTGCGGATCGCTGACACCGCCGATGTCGTCACCGTCTGCATGCTGACGATCTGCTGGCGGATCTCGTCGGTGGCCTTCGCGGTCTGGGTGGCGAGGCTCTTGACCTCGGAGGCGACCACGGCGAATCCGCGGCCGGCCTCGCCGGCGCGCGCGGCCTCGATGGTGGCGTTCAGCGCCAGCAAATTGGTCTGCGAGGCGATGGTCTGGATCAAATCGACCACCACGCTGATGCGGGCGGCATTGTCGGCCAGCCCCTGCATGGTGGCATCGGTGGCGCCGGCTTCCTCGACCGCCTTGCGGGCGATCTCCGCCGAGGTGACGACCTGGCGGCCGATTTCCTCGATCGACGACGACAGTTCCTCCGTGCCCGACGAAACGGTCTGGACGTTGACCGAGGTTTCCTCGGCGGCGGAGGCCACCGCGCTCACCAGCGCGCTGGACTGATCGGCGGTCGCCGACATGCTTTGCGCGGTGGTCTGCATCGAGCCGGCCGCTTCCTGCAAACTATCCAGCGCCGTGCGCACCGTGGTTTCGAACTCGACGATGCGGGCTTCCATGCGGGAGGCGCGCTCGGCCTTGACGATGCGATCCTGGTCCTGGTCGGCGGTGAGCGCCCGGCCCTGGACCATGCTCTCGCGGAACACGTGCAGCGAATTGGCCATCGCCGCGATCTCGTCCTTCTGGCTGGACTGATAGATTTCCGATTCGAGATCGCCGCTGGAGAGCAGCTGCATCGAGCGCTGCAGATTGCCGATGCGCCGCAGGATGTTGCGGCCGACATAGAGCCAGACGAACAGCACCGATCCGATCAGGGTCGCCGCACCGAGCGCGAGCATGACGGTGGTTGCGAGCGAAATCTCCTTGCCCGCCTGCTCGGTCGAGGCGTCGGTCTCGCCGCGCACCCCGTCCACCAGTTGCTGCACGCTGATGCCGAGGCCGACATTGAGCTTGCGGGTTTCTTCCAAAATGGTCTGACCGTAATCCGTGGCGTCCAGTTCCTTCTGGCGGACCTTGAAGACGCCGGTCTTGCCTTCGCCGAGCGCCAGCAGGGCGTTCGAGGCGTTGCTCAGCGCCGTCGTAAGAGAACCCTTGGGAAGCTGGTCGAGGTTCGATTTAACGCGCTGCTGCGCAATGCGGGTTTGCTTCTCGATGGTTTCGAGCGTGTCGCTGCTCTCGGATGAAAGCGCGGCCATCATGTTGAACGCGGTCAGATTGCCGGCGGCGATGATGTCGCTGATCTGCTCGACCGTTTTCTCCGCCTTGGTGGCTTCGTCCTGGTTGAAGCTGGCGGCGCCGAAGATGCTGCTGAGCTGGGTCTGGGCGTCGACCATCGCGGGCGCGGCGGCCTTGACGAACGCGGCCTGGGCCGTGCGCAGCGCTTCATACAGTTTTTCGTGCTGGGCACCGGTTTCCAGCCGTTCGCGTGCCGCGCCGCCGAGACTCTTGATCATGTCCTCGATGTTTTTCACCGTCTCGGTGAGGGCTGCGACGGTATCCTTGTTGGCGCCGAGCTTGGTGATCTCGGCAAGCCTTTGCAGGGTGATGCGCTGGGTCTCCTGCATCTTTTTGGAGCGTTCGTTCAGCATCTCCTCGCTGCGGGAGGCGAGCAGCCCCGGCCCCTGGCTGGCAAGGCTGGCGCTCTCCGCCGACAATTGCAGGCTGGCCGCAAGGCGTGGGATGTCCCGTCTGCTCAGGTCGACCATGGCCCCGCCGAGATGTCCGAGCACCAGGCCGGCGCCGGCGCTGATCACGATCGCCATGCCGGCGATGACGGCGAAGGCGGCAAACAGGCTGCCCCTGACGCCGAATTTCGGAAAGCTGAAACCCTTGAGCCTGATATTGCCGATGCTGAATCGTAACGCCATGTGCCGCCGCCCCGTCCCGCTATCCCTGGATGATTCCCCGCGCGGCAGTATCGAGGTACCCGGTTAACAAGTCGGGAAAATGCGGACGCTTTTCGCGATTTGAGCGCTGGCCCGCCATCGAACAATGTTTGAAAAGCGGCAGCCGCTTCGCTGGAAACGTCATGGCGCAAACAACATGGCGCAAACAAAAAGGCCGGCGTTCAAGCCGGCCTTTTCGCGCCTCCCTGTAGAAGCGATCAGTAGCGCGCGCCTGCGAAGTTGAAGCGATAATTGACGCCAACCTTCAACGTATGCTCGTCGTTATGGAAGGTGCCAAAGGGGACCAGCGCGACCGGGGTCACGAAGCGGGTAGTGCCGAAGTCGTAGTACATGTATTCGGCCTTGGCCGACCAGTTCGGGGCAAACATGTATTCGACGCCGGCGCCGACGGTGTAGCCATTGCTGTGATTCTTATCGAGCGTGAACGCGACCGGAACGCCGGCAAAGGTCAGGGTGTCGCGATTGTTCGAATAGGCGTAGCCGCCTTTGACGTAGAGCATGCCCGGGCCCCAGGTGTAGCCGACGCGGGCGGTGATCGAAGCGATCGCGCGCTGATCGTTGTTGTAGACGAAGCCGTTCGGGAACACCGAACTGAGGTTGTTCTGGCCGAGCCAGCTGTACTGGCCCTCGGCGCCGATGACCCAGTTCGGCGCGAACTGATAATCGGCACCGGCCTGCACGCCGCCGAGCAGGCGCGCGCTGTAGTCGCTCAGCACCAGGCCGTTGAAAGTATTGCTGCTCGAGAAAGCGCCGCCGATATGGGCGCCGAGATAGAAGCCGGTCCAGTTGTAGAGCGGCGCGGCATAGGCCGGCGCCTTGTTGTAGTAGGGCCGTGCGCCCATGTCGGCGCCGAGCGCGGGGGACGTCGCGCCGAGGGCTGCGAGAGCGATGATAGCGAGCAGGAACTTCTTCATGGTCGTGGGTCTCCGGAAAATCGTTGGGAAGCGCCACATGCCGGGCGCCGTCCATGGCGTGCAGTTAGACAGCTTTTGAATAAAATGCTGTCACTTGCCGGGCACACCGGTCGATTACCCAACCCATTGGAGAACAAACGTTTTTTGTGCTTAATGAAGCCCTATTTTCTGTGCTTAACGACGTCCTAAGGCAAGCTTAATAGAGTCTTAAAATCGGGCCTCTCGGGCGCGGCGCGGAAGCTTTGCCTTAAGCAATCCGCCGCCGCACGTCGCTGCGCATCTGTTCGCGGAACGCCTGCCGCCGCGCCGGCCGGTCCTTTTCAGCGACGTCATGGCGGTCGAACACGTTGAACATTTCCAGGATCGGATAGCGGTCGCTGGCCATCGCCAGGATGCGCAGCAGTTCGGCGACGGGGCCGGTCGGGCCGGTGACTTCCCATTTCCGAATGGTGTTGGCGCCATCTTCGGGCGGCAGCCCGCAGAGCTTGGCCATGTCGGCCACGCCAAGGGGTTGGCCGATCGCCTCAGCGAGGTCTTCGCGCAGTTTCTTCAGTTCCGGACCGGTCACGGGTTCTCCGTTTTAATGCGGGCTTCTGTGAAGTACGTCACACACCGGGGCCGGAGTGCAAGCTATACGCAGCGCCATCAGTTCCTCGAGGAGGAAGCCGTCATGCGCAGCTTGATCGAAAGCCTTACCCCCGACAGCCGCCGGATCTACTGGCGCTGGGTCGGTGGCATCTTCGGCCTTTATGTCGTCTTGATGGTCGGCGCCGCCAGCATGTTCATCAGCCACGAATCATCGCGGACCGTGCGGCATGAACGCGCCGTGACTGTGGCAGTCAAAGGTGATCGCGCGCCGTCACACCAGGCTTCGATGCCGCAGCCGCAGCTGGTGCGCTATCACTAAGCGGCTTCAGGCGCCGATCGCGTTGCGCATCACCACGTCGCGATAAAACGACGCACTGAGCTTCGGCGTCCGGCGCTGGGTTTCAAAATCGACGTGGATGAGCCCGAAGCGCTTTTCGTAGCCGTAGATCCACTCGAAATTGTCCATCAGGGTCCACAGGAAATAGCCGCGGACCGGCACGCCCTCGGCCACGGCGCGCTGCAGCTGCCGCAAATAATTGCGCAGGTACATGATGCGGTCGAGATCGTAGATCTTGCCGTCGGCATGCACCTTGTCCTCCGACGAGGTGCCGTTCTCGGTGATGTAGATCGTCTTGAGGTTCCAGACCTTGGCCGCGAGCCGCGGCGCCCAATAGATCGTTTCGGGACCGATACGCAGCCAGTCGGCACTCATGTGCGGAAACGAGGCGGGAAACGGCAATACCGACCAGCCCGGCTTCTTGTCTGACGCTGCGATATAGAATTGCGGCGCGTAGATGTTGAGGCCGACGAAATCGTTGGGCGAGGCGATGATCTTCAATTCCTCGGCGGTGAATTTCGGCGCGTCCTTGCCGGCATATTCGAGGAAGCCGTCGGTGTATTTGCCCTCCAGCATCACGCCGAGCAGGCCCGAGTTCAGTTCGCGGGTCGCGATCTCGGCGGCGCGGACGTTTTCGGGCGTGTCGAAGGCCGGCACGCAGGTCGCGATGTTCTCGGCCGGGCCGACCTTGGTGCCTGCGCGCCCGCGGGCGCGGATCGCCTGCACCGCAAGGCCATGACCGAGGACGACGTTATGCCGTGCCTGGTTCAATTCCGCCGCCGGCAGTTTGAGGCCGGGCGCGTCGATGCCCCATCCGTAGCCGAAATTCAGGAAACGCCCGGCTTCGTTCAGCGTGAAGATGTATTTGACGCGGTCGGTCAAACGCTCCGCGACATAGCCGGCATAATCCGCGAACGCTTTTGAAGTGTCGGTGGACTGCCAGCCGCCGACGCGGTCCTGCAACGCCTGCGGCAAGTCCCAATGATACAGCGTCGCGTAGGGTTCGATGCCTTTGGCGAGGAGTTCGTCGAGCAGCCGGTTATAGAAATCGAGGCCCTTGGGATTGGGCTTGCCGGTGCCTTCCGGAAACACCCGCGGCCACGCGATCGAGAAGCGGTAGTGCTTGACGCCGAGATCGCGCATCAGGCCGACGTCTTCCTTGTAGCGATGATAATGTTCGTTGGCGCGGTCCCCGGTGGTCTTGTCCTCGATCTTGCCCGGGGTGTGGGCGAAGGTGTCCCAGATCGAGCGGCCGCGGCCGTCCTCGTTGACGGCGCCCTCGATCTGATAGGCCGATGTCGCGGTGCCCCAGCGAAAGTCTTTCGGGAAACGGGCAGGGGCGTGCGGGTCGGCGGCCGGCTTTTGTTTTGGGGCCGCGTCAGCCGAAGGCGCCGCCAGACCAAGCGCGGAGAGGCCCGCCAGCTTGGCAAATTGCCGGCGCGAGAATTTCCCGGACATTACGTTCTCCGTCAGCTTCGGTGCTGCCGGCTTGCGTGCCCCGGCCGGTTGCGATGATCAGTATGTATCAATTTGATAGGCCGAAATCCGGTCGATTTCGAATTCCACGACATTGGGAGACAGGCCGTCGACGAATCCGACGCCTTCCATCGTCTTCGAGCCCATCGCAAGGTTGACGATCATGTACATGGGCGCGTCGAAGCCGACCGGGACCTTGATCTCCGACACCGGCTGGCGGTCGATGAAATAGATGATGCGATCGCGCTGCCACAGCACACCATAATTGTGGAATTCGTTGCGCGTATCGGCAACCATGAAGTCGAACCCGCAGCGTTCGACCCGTCCGGTGGCCGGGATCCGCCAATGCGTGGTCATCACGATGTTGTCGTGCTGCTGTCCGCGGCCCTCCATGATGTCGATTTCCGGCGGCCAGCCGCCGTCATCGGCGAGCATCCAGAACGCCGGCCACACGCCGACCCCGGCCGGAATCTTGGAGCGCATTTCGAAATAGCCGTACTTCTGCGTGAATTTGCTCTGCGTGGTCAGGATGCCCGAGATGTACTCATTGTTGAACAGCAGGGACCGCAGGTCGGGCGGGGTTCGGCTGGCGATGATCGAGAGTATGCCACCCCGGACCCGGAACGGATCGAGCCCGAGCGGCACCGTGCCCCGCCCGCCATACACCGAATCGACGTAGATCTGCTGTTCGCCATTATAGCTGGTCTTGCGCTTGAAATCGGAGCCTTCGCCGCCCCAGTAGCGCGACTGCGGCCAGGCGGCGCCGCCGGCGTAGTGCGGCACCCACCTTGCCCCGACCAGCGGATGCACGTCGAAATCATCGTGGAAGGTCCGATGCAGCGACACCGGCACGCGCGGATCATCCGCTTCGATCTTGCGGCACTGATCGCCGAGCGCGCGGGTCGGAACCGGCAAGGTGAGCTTGGGCAGCGCCAGCGTGGGATCGCTTTGCGCGGAAGCCGGCATGGCCGTAAAAAGACAGAAGATCAATGCGAGAGCGTGCGGTCTCAACCTCTTGATCCCCAGGGTTCGCGCATGCGAATCCCGGGGTTCGCGCAAGCGCTGAAGTCGACGGGCGAAACACATAGCAGATCGCGGAATCGAAAAGGATGCGGCTATTTGATCGTCGCGTTCACGGTAATGACCGACGTGCCTGACGCCGTTGGCCCCTTGCCCGTTGCCTTGATCACAAAACTGTCGCTCCCCTTGTATTTCGCCTTTGCCCTGTATTCGTAAGTGGATGCGTCGAGCTTCTTCAATTTGCCGCGTGCCGGCTTCTGTGAAATTTCAGAGCTGGTCACCGTGCCGCGGATCTTGATCGGAAACACGCAACTTTCCCCGGCCGCGATGTCAATGTCGCCGGTCGAGTTCTCGCCCCAGTTCGCCAGTGTCGTTGATGCCGAACAGTCAGGTGCGGCCGGCGCCGAAGATGCCGACGCCACGCTCGTGGCTGCAACGATCAGCGCCAAGGCGGCGACTTTAGACAACCGCATAGTCAACTTCCCTCATTTTCGTGCAAACCCGTTCAAGGTCTCCCAAATGAGGGCTATCATAATCCGGAATTGGACGCGCGCGTGGCGTGTGGGGGAAGATGCGGAATTGATGGGCATGGACGCACTGTCAGCCCTCCTTGGCGGAACTTTGACCAGCGGGACTGGCGTCGAAGCGGTCCCTCCCGATTACCTGCGACGCCGCGTCAAGGGTTCGCCTTAACTTTACTGGGGCGGCGCGTTGAGGTACTCAGCAAGTATCGTATCCATGACCGCCGCTCAAAGCCGGCACGATGAGAGTGGAGCTAGTGTCGGCGCAGCGCAGACGACATTCCTGCCAAAGACATTCCAGGAGAGCTGCGTGTTCTTCTGAGCGAGGAAGTCTCTCGTGATGGGACGTCCGGCGAGCACCGGTAATCGTCTTCTCGCCGCGTTGCCGTTGGCAGACCTCGCGTTGCTCGCCCCTCATCTCCAGAAGGTGTCGCTTGAACAGGACGCCGTGGTGATACGAGCGGGAGATCGACGCGACCATGTTTACTTTCCCCATAGCGGTGCCATCTCCTTTATGCACGGCCTTCCGAAAGGAGAAACGATCGCAACTGCGGTGATCGGGCGCGAGGGAGCGATCGGCGCATTATCGGTGCTCGGACCCTCTTTCATGTCGTCCGTGACCGCGGTCGTGCGGGTGGGCGGCACCGCATCGCAGATATCCGTGTCGCGCTTTCATGCAGCCTACATGAAGAGCGGCGCCATCAGACATGTGGTCGAGGCGCACACCAGATCGATCCTCATGCAGTTCCAGCACGTCTCGGCCTGCAACGGACTGCACCCGGTCGAGGCCCGCATGGCCCGGTGGCTGCTTCACCTGCACGATCGAACCGAGGACAACAACACCCTGCCATTAACGCAGGAGACGCTTTCGCAGTTGCTCGGGGTGCGACGAACGACCGTGACGCAGGTAATTGCCAAACTCCGCGCCTCGGGTGCCATCAAATCCGTTCGGCGAGGCTTGGTCGAAATCGACAGGGTGCGGCTCGAAGAGGCAGCCTGTGAATGCTACGACATCATACGCGGTGCAACCGATCGGATCGTCCCGCATGAAGTCGTGGGGTCGCACCCGCATTTTGCGTCGGCCGACACGCTCCACGGTGTATGATCGTCTTCAACCGTACGTAACGTGGTCTTTGTACCAGTGCGGTGGCCGCTGATCCTTGGCAGCTTGGCCAAGATCGCTTGAACATCGGCCCGGATACGCTTTCGAAGTACCAGTTCGGAGCCAAGACGCTTAGCGACACCTGTGTGTAACAGGCGCGGCGCGAAATACTCAAGCCGTTCAGAAACTTGCTGATGCTGATCGGGAAAAACTGGTGCTGCCAGACAGGATTGAACTGTCGACCTCTCCATTACCAATTATAGGGTCCGTAATCTATTGAGATTACTCGGCATTTCCGAGCTGACAAAGATGCCGTTGATATAAGGGTTTTCTGCTTTACGGTGGCTCCTTGAGATTACCCGTGATTCCCGCCCGGTGGTTACTCGGTGGTTCCGTGGTTCCTAAAGGACGTTCGGCAGTGGCGACATCGCAGATCACCAAACGACTGATTGACAGCATCAAGCCGCGTCAGCGGGAATATTTCGTTTGGGACGGCTCGTTATCGGGCTTTGGCTTGCGCGTTCAATCGACGGGCGCAATGTCCTATGTCGTGAAATATCGCGCCGGCAGCGGCCGCAGCGCCCCTACGAGGCGTCTGACGCTGGCAAAGGCCGGCACCATCACGCCCGACGAAGCCCGCACGCTGGCCAAGAAAACCCTTGGCTCGGTCGCCCACGGCGCCGATCCGGCAGCCCAGCGGGCCGCTGACAAGCGCGCTTCCACCTTCGCTGAGGTTGCCGAACAATTCCTGACTGAGCATGTAGCGGCCAAGCGCTCGGCATCGTCCGCCAGATCATATCGCGATTTGCTGGAGCGACTGGCATCTCCAGAAATCGGGAAGCGCAAGGCCGACAAGATCACATCCGCCGAAATTCAGCGGCTGCACAGCAAGAATGCTCACACACCCTATCAAGCCAACAGGTTGCTCCGTGTGCTCAGCAGCCTGTTTACCTTCGCGGGCAAGACCCATGTTGTCCCGGTCGGGTTCAATCCCTGCCGGGGGATCGAGTATTTTCCGGAAGAAGGCCGCGAGCGGTACCTGACGACACTGGAGCTTGCACAGATCGGGGAGGTTATCCGGGAGGCCGAGACGATCGGATTGCCCTACACGGTGGACGCCACCAAGCCCAAGGGCAAGCACGCGCCGAAGGAAGCCAGCCGCCGCACCGTGATCGGACCGCACGCTGCCGGCGCCCTTCGTTTGCTGATCTTTACGGGCGCTCGGCTCCGGGAAATCCTGCATCTCAGGTGGGAGCACGTCGATTTTGAGCGTGGGCTGCTGTTGTTGCCGACCAGCAAGACCGGCAAGAAAACCATCGTGCTAAACGCGCCGGCCTTGGCGATCCTGAATGGCCTGCCTCGGAGCGGCGAATACGTCATCGCGGGAACGTCAGTTGATAGCCCTCGCTCCGATCTGAAGAAGCCGTGGAAGGCTGTCGCGGCGCGCGCGGGCCTGACCGGCGTTCGCATTCACGATTTACGCCACACCCACGCGTCGGTCGGAGCCGGGGCCGGGCTTGGCCTGCCGATCATTGGCAAGCTACTGGGCCATACGCAAACCGCGACGACGCAACGCTATGCGCATCTCGACAACGATCCGTTGAAAATGGCGTCCGAAAACATTGGGAGCCGTCTGGCGGCTGCGATGGGCGACCTGAAGGCACCGCGCGCGAACGTCACCAGCATTTCGAGCGCAAAACGATCAAAGAACCGGCGCGGCTAGGGTAGCTCCCGAAAAGCTGGTCCGCACCAGCCTGCCGTGTCGTCCTCATGCGGAGCGCCAGCGGAGGTGCGATGACGGATTCTAAGCGCTCGCCAAAACGCCAATCTCCAGCGGCCTCTGATCTGAGACTGATTACTCCCGAGATGTTTCAAACGATCTCCTCCTCAGGAGAAGATGGCTACGTCCCATTCGACGCAACCATCTGTTAGATAACGTCAAAGGCCGGATCGCTAACGGTCGAGCTTGCAGATGAGGCGGCTTGGGAAAAAGCAGTAAATATCCTACTTCCCAAAATAGCGAGCGGCAAGATTGAGGTAATCGGTCGGCCATTTGGGTTGAGATCAAGCGAGCAGATAGACCGTCTAAACTTCGTAGGCGTCAAAGTAATTAACCCATTTCACGAAGCTGAAGGTTTCCCCTACGTCGTCCTGAACGCGGACCCTCATATCGTCTGTAGCTTTTTTGGAGATGACTGGACAAGAGCTGGTGGCGACAAATTCTATCAGCAATTTGTGCAGGAGCCCATATGGACACACGTGCAGGTCAAAAAAAGTGACTTGCTGCGTGAGGTGACTTTTCAAATGAGGAAGGAATCGCCGGCTATCGCCCCTTCATCGCGCAGCCCGGGACAGCCGAACCTCAGTGGCAGAGGCAAGATGACGAGGCCATCCTAAAAGCCATGAAAGAAGTTTTTCCATCCGGAATCATTCCCCCCGGGATGTCTTCGCAATCAAGAGATCAGAAAATTTTTGAAAGGCTTCAAAAGATGAAAGGCGTCGAATCGTTGCCGCACAAACGGACGATTGAGCGAGCCATAAAGGATTTCAAAGTTTAGTTGCCGCGTACTGTCGCGAAATGCCGCGAACGACCGCATGACGAAAACAACCAATACATCAATACTCCTAGCATCGACGGAGGTTGCTCCGTGAAGATGCGAGGCGCTAATGGACCCCATTCGAGAAGAGGCTGCTAAGCTGGATCGTCGGCTGCAGCGAGAAGAGCAGATAGACATCATCCCCGCGAGGGCCGATGAATTGGGTCGCTTGCTAAGGCGCAGTGAAGCGGCCAGATATGTGACGGATAACTATTTTCCTTGTTCGCCAAAAACGCTCGCCAAGTTGGCGTGTGTGAGTTCCCAAGGACCCCCGTTCCGGCTGGCAGGACGCGTGCCCCTATACCCACTGTCCTCCCTTGCAGAGTGGGCGCAGAGCAAAATCGGGCCGCTCGTTCGATCAACTTCCGAAGTCCAGCGTCCGATTTCCTAATCACCATTGAAAAACCCAGCCGCACGATCCGTCTTGCAGGATCAGTCGTGCGCGCTGGGTTTAAGGAAACCAATTCGATGAAGACAAACTATAAGCGATCTGCAGGCAAATGTCACGGCCTAGAAGGCTTGCCCTTGTTCGACTGGCGGGAAACCCGCCCCCATCACGCCACGACGTCTGCCGGCCAGCACCTTGTCAGAAAGTTCAGGGTCTCACCCTTGATCGCCGACGTCATCGCCGACCTTGCAGGCCTCGGACCCCGGGAGGCTACGTGATGAACGAAGCCCCTCAAGAATATATCGATGCTGCGATAAGTAGTGAAGCGGCAGTCGTCGCCAATGCCCACGTTTCAAGTCGGAATCACGTTCTAAATCGATCGGCCTTTAAACTCGGTACTATTCCCGGAACGCAGTTAGATACTGTGATCCGCGCTCTTTTTCCAGCCGCCCGTGCGAATGGCTATTTGGCCGAACATGGGGAGCATGCAACTCATAAAGTGATCGAAGGCGGATTTCAGAGCGGTCAGCGAAAACTAAGAGTAGCGCCGCGAACGAATCGAGCGGAACGTCGGCGGATGGCGTCTGAAAGCAAGCGCGCGGTCGGCAGTCGCCCCTCGCCTCCGGTAGTCTCGCCATTACTTGACGCCGATCTCGCCCGGTCAACCTTTCCATCACGCACACAGCCGGCTTTCGATGGAAAACCTTATTTCCAGCTCGGAGGCGATGAAGGCCCGCCGAAAAGGCGCAGTGAGAAGCGCCGACATTTCTACAAGGAAGGCGACGTCCCCGTCCATGTTAAAATAATGATGCGGAATGGCGGAGCCGCTAATTGGTACCGTGTGGTTGATCTCGATGGTCGCACTGGGTGGCAAGCTGGGAAGCCAAATCAATTCCGAGCAGTGCCGTTTTTTCATAATGCCGATCCGTTTGATCGGGAAGTGGCCGATGATACGATCTGGTGGCCAGAAGGTGAGCGTGACGTTGAGACGCTTTCCAATCAGCTTTTACTTGCCGTCACCTTTGGCGGTACCGGCGATGGTTTGCCCGCTGATTGCGAAAGGTATTTTGCTAACCGCGATGTCGTGATCCTCTCCGACAATGACGACGGTGGACGCAGCCATGCAGAGAAGAAGGCAACGCTCATTGCGCCGGTGGCAAAGCGCGTCCGCATTGTTCATTTCCCTGATACTCCAGAGAAAGGCGATGTGTCTGACTGGCTTGGCGCAGGCCACACGATTGCTGATCTCGTGCAACGAGCGGAATCAGTTGTACCTCGGGTCTGCTCTCCTTTGCCGAAAGCGGCGCCGAAAACCGGCCTTGATGTTGTGTGCATGGCCGACGTGCGCCCGACGGCAATTGAATATCTCTGGCCGAACTGGATAGCGTTAGGAAAGGTCCACGTTCTTGCAGGTGAGGGGGGTAGGGGAAAGACAACCTTGCTCCATGACTGGACCGCGCGGACCACGACGGGCGACCGATGGCCGGACGGTGCAGAGGCATCGTCGCCGGGAAGTGTCTTGATATTGGCATCCGAGGACGACGTCGGCGATACCATCGCGCCGCGTTTGATCGCCGCGGGTGCAGACATTTCCCGCGTATTCGCAATCCGGTCCGTTCGTGACGTCGACCAGCGCCGAAGGGGTTTTAATCTTCAGGCTGATCTCGAAATGCTCGGCGCTGAATTGGACACGCGGAGGGATGTAAAGCTGGTAATTTTCGACCCGATTACAAGCTACTTGGGCAAGGTGGATTCGCACAATAATTCCGATGTTCGGGCAGTACTTGACCCGCTCGGTGAGTTTGCTGCCCGCAAAGGGGTGGCCGTCATCTGTAACAATCACTTCTCCAAGGGTGGCGGCAATGCAAACAGTCGGATCATAGGAAGCGTAGCCTTCGTCAATCAGGCCCGGGCCGCGTTCATCGTTACACCGGACGAAAACGATGACACCCGGATGCTACTCATCCCGTCGAAGATGAATATCGCGCCGATGAGGAGCGGTTTGGCCTATCGCATAGAGGGCTGCCTGATCGAGCACGAAGGGGTGAGCATCCCCACTTCGCGGATCATGTACGAAGGTGCCCCGATCTCGATCACGGCAGATCAGGCGTTGGCCGCACTTGATAATAACGCGGGTTCGAAACCCGTTGAGGCAGAGGTCGAAGCCTTTTTTCGGGATGTCTTGAGCGGAGGCCCAACAGAGGTTTCGGAGGTGGAGATCATGGCGCGAGCAGCCGGTCTACTGGGAGAAAATCAACGTTTGGCCCAGAACAAGGCCTTTCAGCGAGCCCGCAAAGTTCTTGGGGTGGCCTCGAACCGCGAGGGTTTCGGAAGGGGCGCCCGATATGTCATCAGCCAACCAAATTCACCATGCGCACCCCAAAATCCCCATGCGCACCCCGTTTCCAAACAGGGTGCGCATGACAAATCCGGGTGCACATGAGGAGGAGCAGGTGAATTGGAACAATCAAGACCATCAGCAGAGCAAGGCCCCAGATCAAAGGGCTGCAAATTCCAAGGTAATGCTCATCGAGCATCACCTACTACGGCAACGCCTTGCCGCCCGCTGGGCGGTCGCCCTCGCCTATACTCTGCGGAAAGCCCGGCTATCACCGCAATCAATGCCTGAGGAGAAAACCATGGCTATCAAAGGAAACGAGCGCGGCAGGTCAAAGGCCGTGAAGAGTGAGGCCCAAGAGAACAAATCGGCCCCGGACAGCTCGGAGCAAAATCAAAAGGCGACCTTGAAGGGCGTCGGAGGTGGCGACGATAACCATTGGAACAGTCGGATCGGCCGTAGTCTGTTTGCTTCATTGCCGGGTGTTACCCCGGTTAATGCTTCGGAGGCTGGACGTGCGACCCTGTCCGGCCTGCTCGACATCAACGCAACGGACCCGATCGAAGGCATGCTTGCCTCCCAGATCATCGCCGCTCATGAAGCGTCAATGCACCTACGCCAGTTGGCTTGGATTCCCGAGCAGCATTTCGTTGTACAGGCAAAATATCTGGAGCTGGCTGAAAAGGCCGCTCGCACCGTGGGGGTACTGACTGAGCGACTTGATCAACATCGAGGTCGAGGCCAACAACAGATCACTGTGAAGCATGTCACGGTCAATGCGGACCAAGCGGTGGTCACAGACACCATTACCTCCGATAGGGCCCCCTTGAGCACCGCAATGCCGTTAAACAACCTTCTGACCGCCGGGAGGCAATGCCCCATGGATATCCTGACTACTGAGAGCTATGTAGCGGTAGGCGGGGGTGCCAAAGAAAAATGAGCACCGACCCCATGCAAAGCGCGCACGCCGCCCCCCGTTGTGGCGCTAATTCAAAACGAACAGGGAGTCCTTGTCGGGCACCGGCGGTTCGGGGGTGTCGCGTCTGTCGGATGCATGGCGCTGGCGGTGGCGGCCCGTCAGGTTGCAAGAATGGGAGCTACCGACATGGGGGGCGGACAAAAGGCATGACGGACGCCGTCCGCTACATCAATTCGCTAGCGAAGAATGCTCGCGATCACTGACACCAGCGCGGCGTGTCGAGGATGCAGACGCTGTATTCTTGGCGGCGAGGGCGGCCAGGATGGCGGGGAGTTGGGCGATCTGATCAGGGGCCCGGCCGATTCGGCCGGCGTGTCGGCGCCCCACGCGGCCAGAGAACCCTGCGGGTCGAGGTCGAGGGCAATCACAACTTCGCCAGCCTGAGTGGCCGCTACCGCCAACGATGCCGAAAAAAGCCCTAGCACATAGAACAGTTTGATTTCCCAGCCCGTGTAATCGCCGTTCCCTCGAATGAGGACACCCCGCATCGAAGGATCGTCTTTGTAGGGAAATGCCTCCCGGATTACCTCAAAACTCAGCCATCTGCGCTCTCCTGAATTTACTCACCCTTCTCCGGCGTCGGCTAATGTGCAGCAGATCGCTGTCGGGCAGCGACGGCGCGCGATCCTCAAATGCGAGGACGTGCGAGCCCGCGCCAAAGGCTACGTTACGGGACTCAATCGGTTGTACCCGACGAAATACGCCAAATTCGGAGACAGTCCGTTGGTTTCGTTGGATGACGTGTTTGATGACCGCACCAGAACCCGGGGCGATAATGTAAGCCGAAACCTGTGGAACTGATCTCGGCCCATTGAAGAACGAATGCCAGACCTTTCCCTCTCTGCGGACTTGGCCCGATAGCCGCCGGCGGCGTAAGGCATTTGACCTGGGCGATGGCTTCGGCCGTTGCCCAGCTAGGCATCCCCTCCGGGAAAGTTCATCTGCTGAAAACCACAGCGATCCGATTGTCTCTGCGCCAAACGATGGCACATCGTCGTTCGATATCTTCACCAAAAACGAGCAGCGTGAACTCGTTTGGAATTTTATCGTTGAACGACGCCACTTCGAGCGCTGCACCAAACGCGCTAAGGCTGCGGATTGTACAATCGATTTTCGATTTACCAAACCAAATCAGGCCCCGCTTCGGGCTTCGTGATCCGTTTTGGCCCTTATCGTCTGCCATGATTCCATCAATGATCGAAGATTGGAATAATCCGATAGCGTGGACGTCAGACCGTCTCCTTAC
>NZ_JAFCLS010000066.1 GCF_018131075.1 Bradyrhizobium sp. JYMT SZCCT0428
TGCACACGAGCATACAGGGCAGCGGAGAACACCCGGCCTTCCCTCCGCAATGGCTTTACGGCTTATGCCGTGCTCTCCCCGAAGACGAGTTCTTGGTTGACTCCGTCGCCGCCGTTCCCGCTTGCGCTTCTCCGACAGCTTGACGCCTGCAACGGGCGCCAGGACCACACGGTTTTGCCGTACGCTTATCCACGCCATCGTCGAGGCGTAGACCAGCGTCCACCGCAACCCGTCCAACGTCCGTGACGACGGCCGACGCCCTTCTGACCAGGACGGGATGGGCAAACACATACCCTTGATTTCAATTCCGGTAAACAGAAATATTTTATATTTCACGGCTTGACACGAATTCCGTAAATCAGAAGTGATTTGCCCGTCGGGCACAATCGGTATGTAGCCCGGATGAGCAACGCTACATCCGGGACTTCTCTAATCCCGCATATCGCATGCGCTCATGCGGGCTACTTGCTGCGGATCAGCCGGAGCGCATGAGCGTGGCTCCGGCCGCCGCCTTGCGGGCGACGCCTGCTGCTGTCACACTTGCTCCAGATCCTGCGGCAATGACCGCGCAAACCGGCATGCAGGACAAGAGAGGAAACGATGAAGTTCGTAGCGAGCCTGTCCGCCGCGCTGCTGGTGCTGCTGACGGCGCAGGCGGCATCGGCGCAGTCCAGCTATCCGAACAAGCCGGTGAAGATCCTGGTCGGCTTCACGCCCGGCACCGCGCCGGACCTTGCGGCGCGCATTCTGGCCGAACGGTTTGCCGAGGTCTGGGGCACGCCATTCGTGGTCGAGAACCTGCAAGGCGCCGGCAGCAACATCGCCACCGAACGCGTCGCCAAGTCGGCCGCCGACGGCACCACGCTGCTGATGGGCGGCAACTCGGCGCTCGTCATCAATCCGAGCCTGTACGACAAACTGCCGTTCGATCCGGTCAAGGATTTTGCGCCGATCTCGCAGGTGTTCATCGCGGCGAACGTGCTCGCCGTGCCGCCAGAGCAACCCGTCAAGACGGTGGCGGAGTTGGTGGCGCTCGCCAAGGCGCAGCCCGGCAAACTCTCCTATGGCCATGCCGGCGTCGGCACGTCGCAGCATCTCGGCGCCGAACTGTTCAAATACATGGCGCATGTCGACATCGCATCGGTCCCCTATCGCGGCACCACGGCGCTGATGCCCGACCTGCTCGCTAACCGCATCGCGATGTCGTTCGCCAATATCGTGAACGTGGTGCCGCTGGCGAAGGAAGGCAAATTGCGCGCGCTGGCCATCACCTCGGTCAAGCGCTCGGCGCTGGCGCCCGACCTGCCGACGATGGCGGAATCCGGATTTCCCGGTTTCGAGGCGGTGCCGTGGTTCGGCCTGCTCGCGCCATCAGGCACGCCACAGGACATTATCGACAAACTGCACGGCGAAACCGTCAAGACGCTGGCGCTGCCGGAAGTGCGCAAGAAATTCGACGAACTCGGGCTCGAGCCGGTCGGCAATACGCCGGCGGAGTTTGCGGCCGTCATCAGGAAGGAGACGCCCGAATGGGCAAAAGTGATCAAGGACGCCGGCATCAAGCTCGGCAACTAGATTAAACTGCAAGCGCGGACTGCGCCTGTCGCGACCCCATCCGTTCACCCCACCTGAGGAAACCGCCATGGCCAATTGCATCGTTGTCGTTCAGTTCGACCTGCCGAAACGCACCGAGGAACAGGCAATCACAGGCGGCACGTCGAGCGCGCCGACCTATCGCGGCCTCGCCACCAAAGGTTTGATCCGCAAGGACTACTTGAATGGCGAAGTCGGCACCGGCGGCGTCTATCTATGGGACAGCCGCCAATCGGCGGAAGCCTGGTTCACGGAGGAACGCGTGGCCGAACTGACAAAACGCTTCGGGGCGCGCCCTCGCCTCACCTGGTACGACACCCATGTCACGGTCGATAATTTGCAGGACGAGACGCGCGTCAACGGCAAGGCGATCGAGGCCGTGGCCTGACGATAGCCGTTGCGGCACTCCGCGTGATTGGATCGCGCGCACTGCGTTACGCGCGCGGACGATTTAGGTCCCGCGCGTCGCCACCGAAGAGTATCGTTTGCTGCGCTTGCCTTCATTGGGCACGAACTGGGCAAACACTTCCCTGACGCGGTCGGCCGGCGTCGCATCCTGCGTGAAGCGAGGCTCGGTGAGGGTTTCCACCTGTCGGGGTGCGTAGATGGCGCTCTGATAGAGCGACCCGTCGAAGCGTGAATCGCTGTCGCTATCGCGCAAGCAAACGTCGGAAACAAACAACAATACGAACAGTGCCGATCCTACGACTGAAAAATACTGAAAAATGGGCATCGCTTATGCGCCTCCTTTTGCGGAAGGATGCACGCGCGCGATAAAGGCCCGGTTTAACGTCGCCCGGTTTTTGCCGGAGCAGTTGTTCGCGCGTTATCAATTTATGTAAAATTTTAACAAAGCGCGTTCGCGTGCAGGCTTCCGCTTTCGGCGCCATTGCGGACATGGCCGAGCTTACTGGCGTCCTGACCGGGTCGCGAATGACCCCCGGGACGGGCACGGAAAGGACGAGGAAAAGTGGGCCTCCATGTGGCCAACTTGATATCCGACAATAACTGGCCGCGGCTTTTTGACTAGTCTTTGTTGTCCGGGCAGTGCAACTTGAGGGAGTACTAGATTGGCAGTCATCCTGGTACCCAGTTCGTTACGCAGATACTCGGACCAACAGAGCAGGCTTTCCCTTTCTGCCGGCACGATAGCGGAAGCTCTCGCGCGCTTTGCCGAGCGTTCCAAGGATTTGCAGAACCATCTGTTCGCGGGCAAGACGCTGCGCAACTTCGTGGTCGTTTGCAAGAACGGCAAGGATATCCGGCTGCTCAACGGCATGGAAACGCCGATCGGGGACACTGACGAGGTCCAGATCATAGCCAGTGTCGCCGGAGGATGAACGCGCATGCGTACGGATCCCGCTCCCAGCCTTTCGGACGCCGAACTCCGGCGCTTTGGTCGTCATCTCGTCTTGCCGGAGTTCGGCATCGAAGGACAGCGCCGCCTGAAAGCCGGCAGCGCGCTGCTGATTGGCCTAGGCGGCCTCGGCAGCCCTGCCGCGCTCTATCTCGCCGCGGCGGGTGTGGGCCGGATCGGTCTCGTCGATGCCGACGTCGTCGAAGAGACCAACCTTCAGCGCCAGATCGCACATGGCTATGCGGTGCTGGGGAAGCCAAAGATCGACAGCGCCAGGACGAGGATGCTCGACCTCAATCCTGATCTTGTGATCGAGCGCCACCGGATGCGGCTCGATCTGGAAAATGCAGTCGAACTGATCTCGCAATACGATGTCATCATCGATGGAACGGATAATTTCCCGACGCGGTACCTCGTAAACGACACCTGCGTGAAACTTGGGAAGCCGAATGTTTTCGGCGGCGTATTGCGCTTCGATGGCCAGCTAAGCGTCTTCGACGCGCGCCACGGTCCCTGCTATCGCTGCATCTTTCCCGAACCTCCGCCGATCGAGTTTTCGCCGAACTGCGCCGAGGCAGGTGTGCTGGGCGTGATGCCGGGGGTTATCGGTTGCCTCCAGGCGACGGAGGCGATCAAGCTGCTTGCGGGTATCGGCACGCCCATGATCGGGCGCATGCTGATCTATGATGGGCTCGACCTCAGCTTCAACACCATGCGGATCGCCAAGGACAGCGACTGCCGCGTTTGCAGCAAAGCATCTGAAGATATCGTCCTCACTGAAACCGTTATGGTCTGTGCTGCCCCTGTTGGCGGGACGATCCGTGCCGAGGCGCTTCAGGGCAGGCTTGATGCGCAAGAGCCACTCATCATTGTCGATGTTCGTAGTCCGGACGAATGGCTGACTGGCCGCATTCCCGGATCGATAGGCTTTCCCAAGCCGGAGCTGGAGAAGGCGCTCGCGCAAGCAAACGGTGCGCCCCTGTCGGGCCTTCCGATGGACCAAGACATCATCGTGGCTTGCCAGTCAGGCATGCGCAGCAGTGCCAGCATTAAGTTTCTTGTTGCGGCAGGATATGATCCGAAGCGCCTCTTCAATCTTGAGCAAGGCATGTCTGCGTGGCCAGGTCACGTTACTTTCTGACGCGGTTGGCATTGATGAATCTCATTCCCGATCAGGTACTGACAATACCGGATAGAAGCCGACGGGCGCCTGTTAAGGAAATCACCGATGGACTTTGAGAAGCAGATCGTATCCAGCGACGATGTTATCCGTCTGATTATGGCCCTTGGATGCCCGCAGACGCAGGAGACTGCGCAAAAGCTACAAGACGCCACGCGCGAATTGATCGGCATCTTTAAGGCGGATGGCCGGCTCGACGAAAGCCCGATGATGCTCGCGATGACCCGCACCGTCGACCTGCATCGCGGTGCGGCGGCGGCGCGGCTTGAAGGTCGCCGGGTTCTCGTGACCGGAGGCCTTGGCTGCGTGGGTTCACGCCTCATTCCCCTGCTGATCGGCCTGGGAGTTCAGTCGGTGGCCATCGTGGATATCGCCGACCATCCTTACAAGCCTGACGGGCCGGAGAAAGACGGGCCGCAACCCAAGTCCTACAAGGTCAATATCTGCGACGCGCAGGCGCTCGATGCCATCTTTTCGGCACTAAGGCCCCATGTCGTCTTTCATCTGGCGGGTGTTCGCGAGCCGGGCCGCGCGGAGGCCGTGGTGCGCGACGCCATCGCGACCAACGTGTTTGGCACCCGCAATGTCATCGACGCATGCCTGCGGCATGACGTGGAAGCTGCGATCTACTCCTCCACTGGCAAATGCTTTGCCTATGTGAGCGACCACGTCTACGCCGGCAGCAAGAAACTCGCCGAAGCCCAGTGGGTCGATGCTGGACGGCGGAGCACGTCCACACATTTTCGTTGTACACGCTTCACTCACATCATGGAAAATGGGCTGGTCACGCAGGACATTTTCGACGGCATAGATGACGGCATGGTCGCGCTGCATGGTCCGGACCGCAACTTTAATGTCCAGAATCGTCGTCAGGCCACTCATCTGTTGATCAATGCCCTGGCATTGGCTGACGAGACGCCGCCGGATGGATTCTGGTCCGCCATCGATCTGGGCTGGCCGGTCAACACGCTGGAACTGGCGCTTTACACCATCGACCGCAGCGGCAAGCCCGCCGGTATTTGGTTCCAGGGCGTCCCGAAAGGCTATGACGAAGTCTTCTTCCGGGGGCAGTTTGGCTGGGACGAGGGTCAGGAATATCATCCGCTCATCAACGCCCTGGAAGCGCTTACGATGTTCCATGACCACACGGGCACCATGGTCGGTGCGCGCATTCAAAATTTTGACAAACAGACGCTGGATCGCGAACTCGAGGCGCTCCGGGTGGCTTTGGGCGACAGCCGGCTCGGGGTCGATCAAGTCAAGGGCGCGCTGCTTCAAGCGGTAGCAGGCCTGGCGCGAGCAGTTTTTCTTGAGGCAGACCTTTCGCGGCTTGTCGACATATTGTGGTGGGGTGCAGCCCCAACATGGGCCGGGGAGAACGGACGCGACGCCAGGCGTTTTCAGTCCGTCATTCGAATTTTGAGCGATGTCATAGCAGTGCGACTGAGTGACGAAGCGCCTGGAGCAATCGGCGCCGACGTCTTAAGGAAACTCGAAGAGGTCGGCCAGACACTGGCTCTGATTGACGGACTAGCGCAACAGCATTCGATGCTTCAACAGGTTTTCGTACAACAACCGTGGACGGCGGTTATGGGTGGTGGCGGTGTGCAAGCCAGCCGGGCCGGAGTATGAAGTCGAGCGAACTTTCCCAATCGTGAACCATAGGCGCCGGAGGAAGTCTTGCTCAACGATAGTGAGGATCGCGGCATCGGGTGAGCAAGGACGTGATAGGTTTCCGTTTGGAACCTGCAGCAGGTGCGATGCTCCAACGTTTTTGCCTACTCCGCTTTGCCGGCGTTGAGCGCGCACGGGATTCCCGCCGTGATGGTCTTTTTTTGTCCTGAGCAGCCGACAGTGCGACCGGCCCGCGCCGGGGAGACGCGGAGCCTCATTCCGGGCTTCCGCCGGTCGTCTTTTCGGAAATCATGCGCGACGCCGATCTCTTCACGGCCGTGGCTTCAATCGCGGCGGATCCGTTCGAAGGCGACCGCACCCTGTCGATCATCCTTTCCAAGGCGATGTTGCTGGCGGCCGACGATGAGGTCCCGGCTTACTGGCGGCTTGACCGTGTCGCGAATAACCGCTTACGGACATCCGGCAGTGGTGATTTGGCCCCCGGCGACAGGTGTGAAGTCCCTAACGCGAGCTGTACAGTGTCTCTTGATGCGGTTAGCTTGAATCGCGAAACAAGTGGGGTGCAGCGTGCTTCGGCGTTTCGGCCCGGGTTACCTGATGGCGGCATTTCTGTTCGCCTCGGGATGCGCGATAGTCCTGCTCGTATTGAATGGACGGCCGCCTCGGCAGCCAATCATCGAACACGAAAGAATTTTCATCGGGGCCGGGATGTTTATCTGGGCGCTGGTGTTTTATCGGCTCCTGATCGAAGTTTGCGGTTGGGGACCGCCGCCGGAATCTTCGATCGCGGCTTGGCAGCCCCTCGAGACCGCCGAGAGACTCGAGCCCATGCACAGGCAGGCACCAGTCATCTTCCGGATCCTGCCCTGGCCGTGGGTCAAATTGATCGGCTGTTTTTTCGTGTTGCCGATGCTGGGGGTCAATCTCCTGATCAGTCTGCTAGCCCCGTCGCCATGGCTGCAGCTGCCTCCCATCGAGCAGTATGCGATAGCCCTGAGCACGATCCCTATTTCAGGGCTCTTTGCGGCATTCTTCCTGATGCATTACCGGTTGCTGCATTTCGGGATCGGCTCGCGGGCCTGCAGCTTCCGGATTGCTCCTCCGGGATCCGACATAGGCGCGATGGTCTGCCATTACGAGGGATCGTTTCCGCTAAATCTGATCGCCGCGATTTGGGTACGGCAAAAATTATCGCCGTTCTTGCGGTGGAAGGAATTGCACCACGGAATAACGTTCAAGGACGGCGATGAGATGCGCCTGGGTGTGACGACCCGCCATGCGAGCTGGACGGGTGTATCTGACCTCAAATGGGAGCTGGTGCTCGCCGAGCTCAGCAAGCGAACCGGCGTTGCAATCGAGCGACACATGAACGGGGCGCAGTCGCGCCAGTTGTAGCGAGCCAGGAAATTGGTTCCGCTGCCTAGCCGCCAAACCCGCCTCCAAGGCAGCAACAATCGGCGCACACATATCCTGCTGTTTGCTGCGGTGATAAGTCTCCTCACGGCACTTTTGAGACATGCCCGCCTATCCTGAGAAGATTCGTTCACCGGGGGAGACTGGAAGCTTCATCGTCGAGAGGCGGCCGTCGAGGCCGCCAACCAGCTTGCGCGATCGACCGAGGAAAGCTGCAGTGGCTAGTTACCCGCGGCGGCGCCCGAGCAGAACACCGACCAAGAACGCGACAGTGACGGCGTGCAGGGGCGCTTCTCGAGCCCAACGAGCCAAGCGGTCAAGAGGCGCACCCGGTTGCCGGCGTGCTTCGATGGCGTCGGCAACCGATTGAGTGGTTTCCTTGACCATTTGAGTAGCCGCCTGAACGGCCTCCCTGGCCTGGTCGAGCTTGTTGGGGGCATCGATACCTGCGCCGATCATCTGAGTTCTCCACGGCAACGTCGAAGATCGACGCCCGGAACGGAGAATCGTTCCCAGCCCTTTTTTATCGTCAGGCAAACGGACCTGCTAACCGGTAATCCGGATTTGCAGGGCGAGCGGCGGCATTTGCAACAAGTTCCCGGATTTACGGTGCGCCTGCCCTCAGCCCTTGCGCATTCTGCTGAGCAGGTAGTTGTCGTAATAGTTTTCCGCGATCTGCGTGTAGAACAGCACTTCCTTCATGTAGGCGTCGTGGCTCTCTTTGGTCTTCTTGAAGAGCGGGCTCTTCTCGGCGATTTCGTTCAGATGGTCCTGCGTGGCGGTGTAGCAGGCCTCCATGACCGGCTGCGGAAACGCCCGCAGTTCGGCGCCGCCCGCGATCAGCCGCTTCAGGGCAGCCGGATTGACGCTGTCATATTTTTCGATCATCCACGCGCCTGCCGCCGCGCCGGCCTGGCTGAGAACTGCCTGGTATTGCTTTGGAAGCGCATTCCACTTTTCGTCGTTGACGATCATGTGAAGCATGGCCCCGCCTTCCCACCAGCCGGGGTAATAATAGTATTTTGCTACTTTGTAGAAGCCGAGCTTCTCGTCGTCGTAGGGACCGACGAACTCGGCGGCATCGATCGAACCTTTCTCGAGCGCTGAATAAACGTCGCCGCCCGCGATCTGCTGCGGCACGATGCCGAGCTTTGCGAGCACATGGCCGCCCATGCCCGCGATGCGGAATTTGAGGCCCTTGAGATCATCGACGGTCTTGATCTCCTTGCGGAACCAGCCGCCCATTTGGGTGCCGGAGTTGCCGCACAGGATCGCATGCGCCTTGAACGGCTTCAGCGCTTCGTTGCAGAGTTCGGCGCCGCCGCCGAACGTCCACCAGGAATGCTGGTGGCGATGGTTCATGCCGAAGGGTGCGCCGGTAGCATAGGTGAGCGCCGGCTCCTTGCCGATGTAGAAATAAAGCGGGGTCTGGGCCATCTCGACGGTTGCGGTGCTCACCGCATCGAGCGCCTGCAAGCCCGGCACGATCTCGCCGGCCGCAAAGGTCTGGATCTGGAATTTGTTGTCGGTGGCGTCGGCGACGTATTTCGCAAAGGTCTGCGCCGTGCCGTAGATGGTCTCGAGCGACTTTGGAAAGCTCGAGGTCAAACGCCACTTGATCTCGGGCGCGGCTTGCGCGATCGCGGGTGCCGCAACCAGCGTCGTCGCGCCGGCCACGGCGCCGCCTTTGAGGAACGTACGGCGCTTCATGTGATCACTCCCTGGATTGAAAATCGGTTGGCGCGGGGCAGAGGCTTCCGCGGCCCTTCGGCACTCATCATAACGAATTTTGGGACGTGCGTGGAAGTGCCACTTCTGCGCACCGCACTATCCGCGGCGGGCGAGCGGGCACCGATCAGCGGTGCCCGCATTGGTGGAAGGAAAGCGCTCTCTAGTCCAGCTTCACATTGGCCTCTTTCACGACCTTCCGCCAGCGCACGACTTCGTCTGACACCATCTTCGCGAATGCAGGGCCCGTCACGTCAGGGACATCAGAGCCGTTGCGCTCCCAGGCCTCCTTGATCGCAGCCACCTGCATGGCCTGCCGCAGCTCCTTGATCATGCGTTCGACGATTGCCGGCGGCGTGTTCTTGGGTGCGAACAGGCCGTACCAGGTCGCCACTTCGAAATCGGGCAGACCGGCTTCCTTGGCCGTGGGAAGGTCGGGGAAAGCCGCCACCCGCTTCGGTGCGGCGACCGCGAGCGCGCGGAGCTGCCCGGCCCTAATCGGCGCGGCCGACGAGCCCATGCCGTCGAACACGACAGGCACATGGCCGGCGATCAGATCCTGCATTGCAGGTCCCGCGCCGCGATAGGGCACGTGCTGGAGATTGGTCTTGGTCAGGATCTTGAACAACTCGCCCGCGAGATGATGCGTGGTGCCGGCGCCGGCGGAGCCGTAGTTCAACTGGCCCGGGTTCGCCTTGTTGAACGCGATGAATTCGGCGAGCGTCTTGGCGGCGACCTTGTCGGGATTGACCACGATCACCTGCGGCGGACGCGCGATCAGCGCAACCGCGACAAAATCCTTCTCGATGTCGTAGTCGAGATTGGGATAGAGCGAGGGTGCAATGGCGTGGTGCGCCGCGCCCATGAAGAAGGTGTAGCCGTCGGGAGCGGCCTTGGACGCCGCCGAGGCGCCCACCGTGCCGCCGGCGCCGGCGCGGTTCTCGATCAGCACGCGTTTGCCGAGCTGGGTGTCGAGCTGGGCTGCGAGCGGGCGCGCGAAGGCGTCGGTGCCGCCACCGGCCGCAAACGGCACCACGAACGTGATCGGCTTGTCCGGCCAAGTCTGAGCCTGGGCCGGATTTGCGGCAATGGAAAGGCCCGCCAGAACGGTCAATATGGCGTAGCGCAGGGCTTTTTGTCTCACGGCGTTTCTCTCCCGGATATTGCGGCTGGTCCGCGCGTTGGCGGCGTGCCGATTCACTTGAATTACAGGCGGCGAATTATAGGTGCCGGGCATGGTCCCGCCAATGGGCCATTCGGACAAGGAAAGCCGGGGCGCCTGACCGCTCTGCACGGCATCGACGGTGCGCCAGCAATGAGGCGCAAAACGGTCGATTGGCCCGCTCCTTTCTGCCGTCCTTTGGGGCAGCGCGGAAGCACGCTTTGGCAGCCGATTAACCCTTTGATCTCCCCGGTTTCTATTTCATACTTGATCCATTCCTTCGAGATCGCCCCGCAAAACGGCGCTCGTGACAAAGCATTTGCATGACCGATCACGTCAAACCGGCTCTTGGGACCGCCTCGGCCAGCCGTCCGACCCTGGTCATTGCGGTCTACACCGCCGCTATTTTTCTCAGCGCCACGCTGCTGTTTGCCGTGCAGCCCCTGTTTACGAAAATGGTGCTGCCGCGATTTGGCGGTTCGCCATCGGTGTGGTCGGTGGCGATGGTGTTTTTCCAGGGCGTGCTGCTGGTGGGCTACGCCTATGCAGACTTATTGACACGGCTGGTGCGGGGCCGATGGGCGCTCGCGATCCATCTTTGCGTGATGCTGGGAGGCGCCGTCTTCGTTCCGCTCGCGGTCGCGAATGGCTGGGACCTGCCGCCCGCCGATCACGAGGAGCTTTTCCTGCTCGGCATGTTTGCGGTCTCGCTGGGCTTTCCGTTCTTCGCGCTGTCCGCCAACGGTCCGCTGCTGCAGGCATGGTTTGCTCGCTCCGGTCTTGCGCAAGCAAGCAATCCTTATTTTCTCTACTCGGCGAGCAATATCGGCAGCCTGCTTGCGCTGTTCGCCTACCCGTTGCTGGCAGAGCCGCTCTCGACGCTGAGCTTTCAGAACGGCGCGTGGCGCTGCGGCTATTATCTGCTGGTTGCGCTGATCGCGTTGTGCGGAAGCCTGGTGTTCTTCAATCGGGACCACGACAACCCCGTTTCGCAGGCGCAGGCCACCGAGGCGGCGCCCGCGCTGGGGCGAATGGTTTACTGGGTGGCGCTGGCCTTCGTGCCGTCGGCGCTGATGATTGCCGTGACGACGCACATCACCACCGATATCGCCGCGGCGCCCTTCTTGTGGGTGCTGCCGCTGTCGCTCTATCTGATCAGTTTCATCCTGGTGTTCAGCGAGCGAAACCATATCACGCAGGCGACCTGGATGAAGGCGCAGCCGGCGCTGCTGGCGTTGATCGTGCTGACGCTGGCGCTCGATATCCGCACCTGGCTGGTCGTCGATGTCGGGCTGCATCTGCTGACGTTCTTCGTGACGGCGATGATCTGTCACGGCCTGGTGGCGGCGACGCGCCCGCAGGCGGCCTATCTCACGCGGTTCTTTTTCTGCATGTCGCTGGGCGGCGTGCTCGGGGGAATCTTTTCAGGCCTGATTGCCCCGAAGCTGTTTTCCTGGATCGCGGAATACCCGATCTTGATTGTCGCAGCTGCGCTGGCGCGCCCGATGAGTTCGTGGCCGAAGGCAAGGGAAGCCGGTCTGCTGGCCGGCTTTGTCGTGCTTGTGCTGCTGGCAAGCCTGCCGGGCTTTCGCGACGGCTTCACCGCCCTGCCCGTAGCCAACTGGATGGTGTGGGCGATTGTATTGCTGCTGGTGGCAGGCGCCCTGTTCTCGAGCTCGTCGTCGCTCCGGCTCGCCGCGCTGTTTGCCGCCGCCTTCATCGTGACGCGGGCCTATCCGCCGAACGTGAGGCATCTCGAGACCGTGCGCAGCTTTTTCGGCGTCCACAAGATCGAAGTGACCGAGGATGGCCGCTTCCGCGCGCTGCGTCATGGCATGGAGCTGCACGGCGCGCAGCGGCTCACGACGGACGACGGCAAGCCCGTGACCGGCAGGCCGGTGCTTTCGACGTACTATCATCCGGACTCGCCGATCGCCGAAGCGGTCGATGCCGTGCAGAACAAGAAAAACGGCCCTGCCCGGATCGCCGTGATCGGGCTGGGAGCAGGCTCGATCGCCTGCCTCGCGAGGCCACAGGATCGTCTCGACTATTATGAAATTGACGCGGATATCATCCGCATCGCCAAAGACCCGGCCCGCTTCACTTTCCTGCGCGATTGCAAACCCGAGACAAATATCATCCTGGGCGATGCGCGCCTCACGCTCGCCAATGCCACCGACGCCCGTTATGACCTCATCATCGTCGATGCCTTCTCGTCCGATTCCATTCCGGTGCATTTATTGACCCGGGAAGCGCTGCGGATCTACCTGTCCCGCCTCACTCCAGACGGCATTATCGTGACACACATATCCAATAATCATCTCGATCTATCCGGCGTCGTTGCCGCGACCGCGGCGAGCGAAGGACTGCTCGCTCGGCTGTATGACGAGGATGAGGCGCCGAACCTTGACCCGATGATAAAGTTCTCGACGGTCATGGTGCTGGCGCGGAATGATCTCGATCTTGGATTGCTGCAGGATTGGGACGTCGAGAAGCCTGCGCCCGGTCAAGCCCCGTGGAGTGATGACTTTTCGAACTTGCTCGGTCCGCTGATTGCCAAGATGAAGAAAGACAGCGACTGAAGATGCAGCCCGGATGAGAGCAGCGATGCCACAGATTCCCGCATGTCGCTGCGCTCATGCGGGCTACTCACTCAAACAGCTTCAATAATACTTGTGAAAATGATGCACCGGGCCATGCCCGCGGCCGACGCTGAAGCGGTCCGCGGCTGATATCGCCGCGCTGATCCAGGCCTTGGCGTTGCGGACGGCGGTCTCCATGTCCTTGCCCTTCGCGAGGCCTGCCGCAATCGCCGACGACAGCGAGCAGCCGGTGCCGTGGGTGTTCTTGGTGCCGATGCGCGGTGCTGCCAGCGTGATGGTCCTCCCGGCGTCGATAAAATAGTCGGTGCTCTCGGCGCCCTGCCCGTGGCCGCCCTTGATCAGCACCGCGCGGCAGCCCATCGCCAGCAACCGCTTGCCTTGATTCTCGACCGCGGCTTCGTCGGTCGCAATCGGCTCATCGAGCAAGGCCGCCGCTTCCGGCAGATTCGGCGTGATGACCGAGGCGAGCGGAATGAGCTTGGTGCGAAGCGCATCGACGGCTTCCGCAGCCAGCAGGCGGTCCCCTGATGTCGCGACCATCACGGGATCCAGCACGACATGCTTCGGCGACCAGCGCGTCAGCCCGGCGACGATGGCATCGATGCTGGCGGGCTGCGCCACCATGCCGATCTTGACCGCGCCGACGGCGAGATCGGAAAATACCGCATCGATCTGGGCGGTGATGAACTCCGCCGGCACCTGATGGATGCCGCTGACGCCGGTCGTGTTCTGCGCCGTCAGCGCCGTGATCACGGAGGCGCCATAAACGCCGAGCGCGGCAAACGTCTTCAGGTCGGCCTGGATTCCGGCGCCGCCGGACGAATCGGAGCCGGCAATGGTCAGCGCGATCGGCGTCATCGCCTACCTCGTGGAATGGGTGAGTTCGGAGCCATAAACTGTCCTAGCGCGGCCGGCTATTGCCAGCAAGTTGGCTTGCCACGGCGGCCCATTTTTGGCCTATTGAGAACAACAATTCCGGAGACGACAGCCATGGTTCCCTTCTTCGTCCAGTTCAAATGCAAGCTCGGCCAGTCCTATGCGGTGGCCAATGCGCTCGCGGAAGCCGAGATCGCCTCGGAAATCTATTCCACCGCCGGCGATTACGACCTGCTGGTCAAGTTCTACGTCGATAACGCCACCGATATCGGCCATTTCGTCAACGAGAAAGTGCAGGTCATTCCCGGCATCCAGGACACCCACACCATCATCACCTTCAAGGCGTTCGGCGGGAGCTAGACCCCGCCCGCTTCCGCGGCCACCGGCAACGACAAGAACAAGCAAACGGGGAAACATGATGCATCGGCTGTTGATGCTGTCGCTTTGCGCGGCGCTGGTCTCGAGCGCGGCGTTCGCGCAGGCGCCCACCGGCAAGGTGACGGTCGTCACCTCCTTTGCCAAGGACGTCACTGACCCCGTCAAGAAGGCGTTTGAGACGGCGACGCCGGGCGTGACGCTGGAAGTGCAGAACCGCAACACCAATGCCGGTGTGAAGTATCTCGAGGAAACCAAGTCCAGCAACCAGGTCGATCTGTTCTGGGCTTCGGCGCCGGATGCCTTCGAGGTTCTCAAGGGCAAGGGGCTGCTGCAGAAATACGCGCCCAAGGCATCAGGCATTCCCGAGAAGATCGGGCAATTTCCGATCAACGACCCCGCCGGCTTCTATTTCGGCTTTGCCGCGTCCGGCTACGGCATCATGTGGAACGAGCGCTATGTGAAGGCCAACAAGCTGCCTGATCCCAAGGAATGGCAGGATCTCGCCAAGCCGGTCTATTACGACCACGTCTCGATCGCCGCCCCCTCGCGCTCCGGCACCACGCATCTGACCGTCGAAGCGGTGCTGCAGGGCGAAGGCTGGGCCAAGGGCTGGGGCACCATCAAGGCGATGGCCGGCAATTTCCGCAACATCACTGAGCGTTCGTTCGGGGTGCCGGAAGCGGTCAATTCCGGGCAGGTCGGCTACGGCATCGTGATCGACTTCTTCGCGTTCTCGGCGCAGGCCTCCGGCTTTCCCGTGAAATTCATCTATCCGACCGTGACGACGATCGTGCCGGCCAATGTCGGCATCGTCGCCAATGCGCCGAACAAGGCCGCGGCCGAGGCCTTCGTGGAATTCCTGCTGTCGCCGGCCGGGCAGCAAGTGCTGTTCGAGCCGGGCATCCGCCGCCTGCCCGTCAATCCCGACGTCTATGCCAAGGCGCCCGCGGACTACCCGAACCCCTTCAAGGACCCGCGGCTCAACTCGATGATCAAGTTCGACGTCGCCAAGTCCGAAGCGCGCAACGATGTGGTCGACGTGCTGTTCGACCAGCTGATTTCGTTCCAGCTCGATTCCCTGAAGGCTGCAACCAAGGCGATCCACGAGGCCGAAGCCGCGATCGCCAAGAAGGACAATGCGCAAGCCCGCGCGCTCGTCGCGCAGGCGCGCGAGCTGATCGCCGCAATGCCGGTCGATGAAGCCGCAGCCTCCGCCAGGGAGACGGCAAGCGCATTCACCGGCGGCAAACAGAAGGGCGCACGGCAGGCCGAACTGGAACAGCAATGGGCTGTTTTCGCCAAGGAACGCTACGCGCAGGCGCAGGCCAAGGCCGAGGAAGCGGCGAAGCTGGCGAAGTGATACGAGGGCGCCCATCATCTCTCAATGTCGTCCCGGCGAACGCCGGGACCCATACGCCGCAGCCTCGCGGTGAAACGTCGGTGTCAGCGACCTTCTTCAACAGCATGCGCCGGTGGCTATGGGTCCTCGCGTTCGCGGGGACGACGTTGGAGTGGGAGGGCCGGGCGTGACCATGGCCCTCCCCGCCCCGCGCGCCCGCGCAAGACTTTCGGCGACGCCGGGGCAGATCGCGCTGGCGCTCGGCATTGCGGTTTTTCTCGCGCTGTTTCTGGTGTGGCCGTCCGCAACCGTGATCTATGTGGCGTTCACCGAAAAGGGCGGCGGCGCATTTACCCTGGTTAATTTCGCCGATTTCTTCCGCACTGACTTATTCCTGCGTTCGTTCTGGAATTCGTTCTACGTCTCGGCGATGGCCGTGGCCGGGGCGTCTATCCTGGCGCTGCCGCTCGCCTACATCACCTCGCGCTTTGCCTTTCGCGGCACGGCGCTGATCCAGACGCTGGGATTTCTGCCGCTGATCATGCCGCCGTTCGTCGGTGCTGTGGCGATGCAGCTGTTTTTCGGCCGCAACGGCAGCGTCAACCTGCTGCTCGACGACGCGTTCGGCTTCAAGATCCCGTTCATGGAAGGACTCAACGGCGTCATCTTCGTGCAGTCGATCCACTATTTTCCGTTCATCCTGATCAACCTCTCGGCGGCGCTGCGCAACATCGACGCCTCGATGGAGGAAGCCGCGCAAAATCTCGGCTCGTCCGGATTTCGCCTGTTTCGCCGCATCGTGTTTCCGCTCGCGATGCCCGGCTATATCGCGGGCGCCTCGCTGGTGTTCGTCAAGGTGTTCGACGATCTCGCCACGCCGCTGCTTTTGAACGTCAAGGACATGCTGGCGCCGCAGGCCTATCTGCGCGTCACATCGATCGGGATCGCCGATCCCATGGGCTATGTGATCGCGGTGGTGCTGATCGTGGCCTCCGTCGCGGCGATGGCACTTTCGGCGCTGGCGACCCGCGGCATCGACTATTCGACCGTGCAGCGCGGCGGCGGCGGGCTCGCCCGGCGCAAATTGCGGCCTTATGAAAGCGTGCTCGCCTATCTGACGGTGATGCTGATCCTGCTATTGGTGCTGGCGCCGCATGCTGGCCTGCTGCTGCTGTCGTTCTCGACCGTGTGGTCGTTCTCGCCGCTGCCGGACGGCTATACAATCTCGCATTACGCGCGAATTTTCGGCGAGAGCTCTCTCTACATCAAGAACACGCTGATCTATGCCTCGCTGGCCGGGCTGATCGACGTCGTGCTCGGCACGGCAATCGCCTATCTGGTGTTGCGCACCAGACTGGTCGGGCGCGATATGCTGGACTGGGCGGCCTCGGCCGCGCTCGCCGTCCCCGGCATCGTGCTCGGCATCGGTTATTTGCGCGCGTTCTACGGCGTGAAACTGTGGGATGGCACGCCGCTGGCTTCGTGGATCGTGATCGTGCTGGCGCTGGCGACCCGCCGCCTGCCCTATGCGCTGCGGGCCTGCTACGCGGCGCTGCAGCAGATATCGGTATCGCTGGAAGAAGCCGCCGAAAATCTCGGTGCCACCAAGCTGCGCACCGTGCGCCGGATCGTGACACCGCTGATGATGGGCGGCATGCTGGCCGGCTTCGTCACCAGCTTTGCCACCGCCGCCGTCGAGCTCTCGGCCACGCTGATGCTGGTGCAATCCAACTCCGACGCGCCGCTGGCCTACGGCCTTTACGTCCTGATGCAATCGGCGGCCGGCCGCGGCCCTGGCGCCGCGCTCGGCGTCATCGCCGTGCTGCTGGTCGGGGTCTGCACGGTCCTGTCGCATTTCGTGATCGAGCGTGGCCGCGCCATGCCGCAAGCAGGACATTGATGTTCATGCCGGAACTATCAGCACCATGACGACCGCAACAGCCAATCGAGCGATCGCCGTACCGGCCGTCGGTGTCCGGATCGAACAGGTCAATTTGTCCTATGGCGACAATCACGTCTTGAAGTCGATCGATCTCGACATCCGCCCCGGCGAGTTCTTTGCGTTTCTCGGCCCCTCCGGCTGCGGCAAGACCACGCTGCTGCGGCTGATCGCCGGCTTCAACCATGCCGACAGTGGCCGCGTGCTGGTCGGAGAGAAGGATATTTCCGCTCTGCCACCATGGAAGCGCGACATCGGGATGGTGTTCCAGTCCTATGCGCTCTGGCCGCATATGACGGTGGCGCGCAATGTCGCGTTCGGCCTCGAGGAAAAGCGCGTGCCGCGCGCCGAGATCGGCCCGCGGGTCACGGCCGCGCTTGAACTCGTCGGGCTCACCGGCCTCGATCAACGCCGCCCGGCGCAGCTCTCCGGCGGGCAGCAGCAACGCGTGGCGCTGGCGCGCACCATCGCGGTCGAACCGAAGCTCCTGTTGCTCGATGAACCCCTGTCCAATCTCGATGCCAAGCTGCGCGTACAGGTCCGCCGCGAGCTGCGCGAACTGCAGCAACGGCTCGGGCTCACCACCATCTTCGTCACCCACGACCAGGAAGAGGCGAACACCGTTTGCGACCGGATCGCGGTGATGAATCAGGGCGTCATTCAGCAGGTCGGCACGCCGAAAGACCTTTACGAGCAGCCGGCCAATTTGTTCGTGGCGAACTTTCTCGGCACGGCGAACATTGTCGAAGGCCGCGTGATCGGCGACGGGGCGTCGCGCGCCTTTGAGGTGGCCGGCGGCCTGAAGATACCGATTGCTGCGGACCGGAAGCTGGCGCCGGGGGCGCGCATGGTGTTCCGGCCGCAGGATTGCGCGATCGTCGGTGCGGGTCAGAGCGCGGGGCCAGACAGGACAGAAGCCGCGGGCACGGTGACCTATCGCGAATTCCTCGGCGCCAGCGTGCGCTATGGCGTGCGCGCAGGCACAGCCAGCATCGCCGTCGATTGTCCGTTCCACGCCGGCGACACGCTGCACGAGGTCGGCACCGCCGTGACCGTCGCCATCGCCACATCATCGGTGCGCTTCCTATCCGACTAGGAATTTGCCACGATATGGTCAGCGCAAGTGCGCCAACAAGAAAACGGGAGTTGGTATCCTGACGACATCGACAGTGACTTTCGACCGGCTGAAGGGCTTCATCCGCGAAGCCATGACAAAGCTGGGCCTGCCTGAATCCGACGCCATGACGGTCGCCACGCTGATGGCGGAAGCCGATCTGCAGGGATCGGACGGCCACGGCGTCAGCCGGCTGCCGCAATATGCCCGCCGCATCAAGGCTGGTGGATTCAACGTGCGGCCCAATATCCGGATCGTGCGCGAGCACGCCTCCACCGCCCTGCTCCATGGCGATAACGGCATGGGCCACCTCGTGATGAAGCGCGCGGCCGAGATCGCGATCGAAAAGGCGCGCACCACGGGGATCGCATGGGTCAACTCGCAATACAGCAACCATGCGGGTCCTGCCTCGCTCTACGCGTCGATGCCGCTGGCCCACGACATGATCGGGCTCTATTTCGCGGTCGGCAACGCCAACCATCTGCCGCCCTGGGGCGGCCTCGACATGCTGCTGTCGACCAACCCGATCGCAGCCGCAATTCCGGCCGGTGACGAGAAGCCGATCATTCTCGATATGGCGACGACGGTTGCAGCCTATGGCAAGGTGAAATCCAAGGCACTGCGCGGCGAGACCATGCCGGAGGGATGGATGATCGACCGTGAGGGCAAGCCGCTGACCGATCCGAAGCGCGCCGACGAAGGCATGCTGCTGCCGCTCGGCGGCATGGAGGCCGGCTACAAGGGTTATGGGCTCGCCATGATCATCGGCCTGCTCGCCGGCACGCTGGGTGGTGCGGCGATGGGCCGGGACGTCATCGACTTCAACCATGATGACGACAGCGTCACCAATACCGGACAGGCGGTCGCCGCGATCAACATCTCGGCCTTCGGCGATGTTGACGTGTTCAAGGCGAGCGTCGATGCGCTGGTGCGCGATTTCAGAAACTCAGAGCGGATGCCCGGCGTGAGCAGGATCTTCGTTCCCGGCGAACGCAGCCACGCCACGCGAGAGGCGCGGATGCGCGATGGCATTCCGATTCCGGGCGCGCTGATGCGCGGGCTCGATCAGGTCGCCGATGAGCTTGGGATGGCGAAGCTGACCTGAATCAGGACCTGCCGCCCCTGCCGCCGTTTCAGACAACGCAACGCGTCAAGCTGACGCGGATCGGTACCCCCTGCTTCTGCCTTGCGGTAGGAGCAGAAATCCGCGAGCATTCGCGCCAAACCGCAGCGCCGGTTTCCAACTGACGTCCGCTCGCGGGCCAGGAAGCACCGGTGACAAGCGTCTCAAGGCTGCAACGACAGCCGCAACGGGAGGGATGAATGATCAATCCGAAGATGATGCTTGCGGCCATCGCGCTGACCGGAACCGCGGTCGCGGCATCGACGGCGGTCGCACAGGTGAAACTGCCGCCCAACGTGACGATGACCGCGTATGACACGGGGACCTCCGGCTTCAACATCACGGTTGCCGTCGGCAAGATGTTCAAGGACAAGTATGGCTCGGATGCGCGCGTGCTGCCCGCCGGCAACGACGTCGCCCGCCTGCAACCGCTGCGCCTCAACCGCGCCAGCATCTCGGCGATGGGCGTCGGGGTCTTTTTCGCGCAGGAAGGCGTGTTCGAATTCGCGACCCGGGAATGGGGACCGCAGCCGATCCAGATCACGCTGAGCTCGATCGACTGCAACGGCCTTTCACTGGCGGTCGCCGCCGACATCGGCGTCAAGACCTATGCCGACCTGAAAGGCAAGCGCATCGGCTTCGTGGTCGGTTCTCCCGCGCTCAACCAGAATGCGCTTGCCGTGCTGGCGTTCGCCAATCTGACGGCAAAGGACGTCAAGATCGTCGAGTTCGCGGGCAACAATGCGATGTGGAAAGGCATCATCAACAACGACACCGATGCGGTATTCGGTTCGACGATCTCCGGGCCCGCCAAGGAACTGCAGACATCGCCGCGCGGCATCACCTGGCCCGCGATGCCATTCTCCGACAAGGCGGGATGGGAGCGCATGCGCAAGGTCGGCCCGTATTTCACCGAGCACAAGGCAACCTGCGGCGCAGGCGAATTTTCCAAGGAAAAACCGGTCGAGGTCGGCACCTATCCATATCCGATCTACAGCGTCTATGGCAGCCAGTCCGAAGACGAGGTCTACATGCTGACCAAGGCGATGATCGACGGCTATGACGGCTACAAGGACAACGCACCCGGCGCCAGTGGGCTTGCGGTGAAGGCGCAGGCAAAGAACTGGGCGGTGCCGACGCACAAGGGCGCAGTCAAGGCGCTCAAAGAGGGGGGTGCCTGGAGCGACGACCAGGAAAAGCACAACAACGCACTGCTCAAGCGGCAGGAAGTGCTGATCGCGGCGTGGAACGACTACATGAAAGGCAGCCCGTCTTCCGATCCGGCAAAGCTCACCGAGGAGTGGATGAGCGCACGCAAGGCGGCGCTCGCCAAGGCCGGCATGGTCAATACGTTCGAGTGATACGACTTCATCGGTATGGCAGCAGGCTCAGTCACCTCTCCCGCTTGCGGGGGTCGAGACGAGCGAAGCTCGCTCTTAGGTCGACGCGCTCGGCAGCGCAATTGCGCGCCAGAGCGCGGCGGGTGGGGGCTCTCTCCACCCGATGACTCGTGGATAGACCCCCACCCCAGCCCTCCCCCGCAAGCGGGAGAGGGAGCGCAACTCGCTCGCGGATGCAATTGCCACTTCGCATCGAGAAAGGCCTCAGGATTTCTCCGGCTTCTTCGGCCGCGGCGGTCCCTCCACCGGCGGCAGCGATTTCAGATATTCCGCCATCGCGGTGCGGTCTTCCGGCGACAATTGCGAGGTGTTGCGGATCACCCGCGCCATCGAGCCGCCGGCGGTGTCGCCCTCCGGCGTCATCCCGCTCTCGAGGAAATAGGCGAAATCCTTCGCGCTCCAATCCGACATCCGCTTCTGGGTGATGTTGGGCACCCAGCCCTCGCCTTCCGGATTAGGCCCGCCGGCAAAGCGCTGCGCGTCGATGATGCCGCCGAGGAAATTGCGCGGGCTGTGGCACTCCGCGCAATGACCGAGGCTGTTGACGAGATAGGCGCCGCGATTCCATTGCGCTGATTTGCTGGTGTCAGGCGTGAACGGCTTGCCGTCCGTGAACAGGAATTTCCACACCCCGACATTGCGCCGAATGTTGAACGGAAACGGCACGTCATGGTCGCGCGTCTTGCCGGCCACCGGCGCCAGCGTCTTCAGATAGGCAAACAGGTCCCTGATGTCTTCGACCTTGGCATGTTCGTAAGACGCGTAGGGAAACGCCGGAAAATAATGGAAGCCCGACGGCGACGTGCCCTTGATCACGGCGGTGACGAAATCGGCTTCGCTCCATCGCCCGATGCCGTCGCTCGGATCGGGCGAGATATTGGGAACGTTGAAGGTGCCGAACGGCGAGGGAATCGGCAATCCACCACCGAGCTTGAGGCGATCGGGCTGGTTCGGCACGGCGTGGCAGGACGAGCATCCGCCGGCATTGAACGCTGTGAGGCCGTTGGCGAGGTTAGGCGTGTAGGCGGGCAATGAACTCGCAGCGACCACCGCCGGTATGGTCAGCCACCAGAAAATGCCAAGCCCGGCGACGGCGGCCAAAACGGCCAGAAGGAACAGTCGTTTCAGCATTCACCAATCCGTCATCGGGCGTTTTGATATGGCGGCCAGTATGTACGCAATTTTGGCCGGAAGCTTCCATGAAATTTCGACAACTCACGGTGATGAAGCAAGCTTCACACCGAGGTGATGTAACGGCTTCACCCCGAATTGACGAGCGAGGCAAGCCTTCGCGCCCGCAAATAAAGAAAGAGGCCGGACGCGTCACGCGTCCCGCCTCTTCCTGTCTGGTCCAACCGAAGCCTAGCTGTTCTTGACGCGGTAGGTCTCGTGGCAACCGCCGCATGCCTTGCCGATCCCGGGGAAGTTCGCCTTCAGCGTATCGGCATCCTTGATCTTGGCCTTGGCATCGCTCACCGCCTTGGCAAAGTCGGCGATCTTGGCATCGAAGCCGGCCTTGTCTTCCCAGATCTTGGGCGAGGCGCTGTAGTCGCCGTCGGCCTTCAGGCCCTTGGTGCTCGCCGGAAACATGGTCGGCAGGTTCTTTGCGGTATCTTCGAGCGTCTTGATCGCCCCATCGACGGCGGCCTGATCATAGGGCTTCTCGCCCTTGAACATCGGCGACAGCACGCCGCCCAAGGCCCGGCCGGTGGCCTTCATGACATCCTGGTCCTTCTTGACCACGTCCTGCTGTGCCATAACGGCGCCGACACTGAGCAAAAGCGCTCCTGCAACCACCAAAACCCGTTTCATCGCCAGATCCCTTTTTCATGACACAGACCGGGCCGCGGTCTCCACGGACCGCGCCCAGGCCTGATAACACCATAAACTTAGAATCATTCCAGCTGCGACAAAATATCAGAGGTTATGCCGGCGCTGCGCCTCCCGGATGGCGATCCAGACCCGTTCGGGGGTCGCCGGCATGTCGATGTGGTCGATCTTGTACTCGCGCCACAGCCCCTCGACGATCGCATTGACCACCGCCGGGCAGGAGCCGATCGCACCGGCCTCGCCCGCGCCCTTTACGCCGAGCGGATTGGTGGTGCAGGGAACGTTGTGGGTCTCGAAGTGGAATGACGGGCCGTCGGCCGCGCGCGGCATCGCGTAATCCATGAAGGTGCCGGTGACGAGCTGGCCGTCGCTGCCGAATACCGCCTGCTCCATCAGGGCCTGGCCGATCCCCTGCATCGCGCCGCCATGGACCTGGCCGGCGAGCAGCAGCGGATTGAGCGTCACCCCGAAATCGTCGACGATGACGTAGTTGACGATCTTGATAATGCCGGTCGCCGGATCGATCTCGACTTCGGCCAGATGGGTGCCGTTCGGATAGGTGCCGTCGGCCTGGTTGAAGGTGGCGCTCGCATTCAGCTTTGACGGATCGACATCAGGACGCTTCGCCAGATCGGCGAAACTCACCGAGCGGTCGGTGCCGGCGATCCGGATTCGGCCGTCGCTGATCTCGAGGTCGGCAGCGCTGGTTTCCAGCGCTTCGGCTGCGATCTCCTTCAGCTTGCCGCCGAGGTCGTGGGCCGCACGCTGCACGCTGACGCCGCCGGTCGGGATCGAGGCCGAACCACCGGTGCCAAGGCCGGTGGCGACGCGATCCGTGTCGCCCTGCACGATGTGCACGCGCTCGGGCGGCAAGCCGAACTGTTCGGCGATCAACTGCGCATAGGCGGTCTGATGGCCCTGCCCGCTCGACTGGGTGCCGATCAGGATGGTGACGTCGCCATTGGGATCGAGCGCCACATTGGCGGTCTCATCGCCCATGGTGCCGCAGATCTCGACATAGCTTGCAAGGCCAATGCCGCGCACCAGCCCGGCCTTCTTGGCGGCCTTGGCGCGCTTGGGAAACTCCTTCCAGTTGGCGACTTCCATCGCGCGCTTCATATGCGCGGTGAAGTCCCCGGAGTCATAAACCTTGCCGGTCACGGTCTTGTAGGGGAGCGCCTTCGGCGGGATGAAATTCTTGCGCCTGATCGCATCGGGCGTCATGCCGAGCTTGCGGGCGCAGGCATCCACCAGCCGCTCGATCACGTAAGCCGCCTCGGGGCGGCCCGCGCCGCGATAGGCATCGACCGGCACCGTGTTGGTGAACACGGTGCGGACGCGGCAGTGGAAGATCTGGATATCGTAGAGGCCGGGCAGCATGCCGGCGCCGCCATGCGGAATGTAGGGACCGAAGGTCGACAGATACGCGCCCATGTCGCCCATCAGGTCGACATCCATCGCCAGGAACTTGCCGTCCTCGGCGAGCGCCATCTTCGCCACAGTGACGTTGTCGCGCCCCTGCGCGTCACCCACGAAATGATCGGAGCGGTCGGCGGTCCATTTGATGGTCTTCTTGAGCCGTTTTGCCACGACCGAGATCAGCGCATATTCGCGGTACGGAAACAGTTTGGTGCCGAAGCCGCCGCCGACGTCGGGGCAGATCACCCGCATCTTTTCCAGCGGCATCTTGAGCACCATGCCGCCGATGATCTCGCGCAGGCGATGGCTGCCCTGGCTGCCGATCGTCAGCGTCAGATGATCCTTCTTGGCGTCGTATTCGGCGACCGCGGCGCGCGTCTCCATGAAGTTGGTGATGACGCGCGGATTGACGATCGACACTTCGGCGACCGCATGCGCTTTTGCAAACGCAGCCTCGGTTGCCGCCTTGTCGCCGATCGGCACGTCGAACAGCAAATTGCCGGCATGATTGGGCCAGACCTGCGGCGCACCCTTCTTGACCGCGTTGACAAGGCCGACCACCGCCGGCAGCGGCGTCCAGTTGACCTCGATCGCCTCGAGCGCATCGCGGGCATGGTCGATGGTGTCGGCGACCACGAAGGCGATGGAATCGCCGACGTGGCGCACTTCATCCCTGGCGAGGATCGGGTACGGAGGTCCGGTGAACGGATCGACTTCGAAATTGAACAGGCACGGCAGATCGCCGAGATCCTTGACGTCGTCGGCGATCAGCACCACGGCGATCCCGGGCATGCCACGGGCCTTGGAGACGTTGATGGTGAACTTCGCATGCGCATGCGGCGAGCGCAGCATCAGCGCGTGCAACGCGGGAGACGGCGAGACGTCGTCAGTGTAGCGGCCCTTGCCGCGAATGAGCGCATCGTCTTCCTTGCGGCGGACGCTATGACCGACGCCGAACTTGATGGGAGCTGCCATCGTATCTCCATAGCCTGATTGGTTTCGCGTCATATTGGCGTGGTTCGCCACGAAGCGCAAACGGGTTTAGCCGCGGATCAGCGAGAAAATCCAGCCTCTGCCGAACAGGACGAGGATTGAAACACCATAGACAAAGATGCCGCTCACCATAAGTAACAGCAATGCGAGCTCATCGCGGAACGAGCTCATCTGCGCGAAATAAAAACTGGCGAAACGCGCGGTCAGCCAAAGGGCTATGGCAAGCACGATGCCGGATATCGCGAACTTGGCGAGCGATCTGAGCCACTCGCGGTCCAGCTCGAGAAATCCTCTTCGCACTGCAAAACCAAGTACCAGCAGCAGATTGACCCAGGCGCCGATCGCGGTGGCGAGCGCGAGGCCGATCTGGGCCAGCGTCCCCATCAGCGCGACCTTCAGGGCGACGTTGACGGCAACGCCGGTCAGCGCCGCCTTGACCGGCGTCGCGGTGTCCTTGCGGGCATAGAAGGTGGCGACCGCGCTGCGGATCATCACGAAGGGAATGAGGCCGACGGCATAGGCCGCCAGTGTCGCGCCCGCGGCCGCGGCGTCGGCTTTCGAAAACGCGCCGCGCGCGAACATCGCGCGCATGATCACGTCAGGCACCGTGAGGAACGCGGCGACGAACGGTATCGAAAACAACAGCGTGAAATTGAACGCCCGCCGCTGCGCCTTGGCGGCGCCGGCATGGTCTTGCGCCGTGATCCGCCGCGACATTTCCGGCAGCAGCACCGTGCCTATCGCGATCCCGATCACGCCGATCGGCAACTGGTTGAGGCGGTCGGCGTAATACAGCGCCGACAGCGCGCCGGCGGCGAGAAACGTCGCGATGATGGTGTCGGCGAACAGCGCGACCTGCGTTCCCATCGAGCCGATGGTCGCCGGCCCCAGCGCGCGAAAGAAGGCGCGGACATCGTTGTCGAGCCTGGGCATGCTGAACTTCGGCAGGATGCCGTTCTTCGCCGCGTCGCCCGCCAGCAGCAGGAATTCGAGGATGCCGGCGATCAGGACGCCCCATGCGGCGGCATAACCGGCGCCCGGAAAGAACGCGGCCAGCGCCAATGTCGCCATCATCGACAGGTTGAGAAAGATCGGCGCCGCCGCCGCGCTGGCAAAGCGATGCATGACGTTGAGCATGCCGCCGTAAAGCGTCACCAGCGTGATCAGCAAGAGATAGGGAAAGGTGATCCGCGTCAGCGCAATCGCCAATTCGCCGCGCGCCGGATCGTCGGAGAATCCCGGCGCCAGGAGGCCGATCACCTGCGGCATGAACAGCCACGCCACCACGAGCAGCACGATCTGGGCGCCGAACAACAGCGTGAAGATGCGATCGGCGAACAGTTTTGCCGAGGTCTGGTTCTGCCCATGAAGGTGGGCATAGGCCGGCACGAACGCGGCGTTGAAGGCGCCTTCGGCGAAGATGGCGCGAAAATGATTGGGCAGCCGCAGCGCCACGAAGAACGCGTCCGCGACCGGACCTGCGCCGAGGATCGCCGCGAGCATGATGTCGCGCGCAAAACCGGTCACGCGCGAAAGAAGCGTATAGCCGCCGACGGTGAAAATGCGCCCAAGCATGAGCCCGCTTCTAGCGCATATTCGGTTCTGATTGCATCAGAACCGAGAACTATATTTGTATGAACGCGCCGTCTTCACGCGAATGCTATCGGTTGTTTGACGCGTTTTCTTCGAAAAGCTAGGCGGAAAGCGCGCCGCGCACCGCCTGGATGACGCGATCCTGCGTCGCCTCGTCGAGATAGGCGTGCATCGGCAGGCTGAGCACTTCGCCGGAAAGCCTTTCGCTTACAGCCAGGCCACCTTCGGCCACCGGGAAGCTGCGATAGGCCGTCTGCTGGTGCAACGACTTCGGATAATAGATTGCCGTCGGAATGCCCTGCGCTTTCAGCGCGTTCGCTACCTCATCGCGACCGCCGCCTGGAAGGCGAACCGTGTACTGCGCCCATACCGAGGTGCAGTTCTGCTGCACGCGAGGCACGATCACCATATTGCCGAGCCCTGCATTGTAGCGCTTCGCAACAGCGTCCCGGGCCGCGATCTCGCCGGGAAATATCTTCAGCTTTTCAATCAGGATCGCCGCCTGAATCGTATCGATTCGCGCCGTCAGCCCGAGTCTGACGTTGTCGTACTTGTCGGACCCCTGGCCGTGCACGCGTACGCTTCGCAATGTCTCCGCCAGTTCGGCATCATCGGTAAAGATCGCGCCTCCATCGCCATAGCAGCCCAGCGGCTTGGCGGGGAAAAAGCTCGTCGCGGTGGCAAGACCGAACGTCCCCAGCGGTTGCCCCTTGTACGATGCGCCAAAGCTCTGGGCAGCATCATCGAGGACAAACAATTTCTCTGCTTCGGCGACCTCGGCAAGCGCGTCATGGTCGGCCGGCTGCCCAAACAGATCGACCGGAATGATCGCCCTTGGCTTGAGGCCCTTCTTCTTCGCGACAGAAATCCCGTCCTTCAACGAAGCGATGTCGATGTTGAATGTCTCTTCGTTTACGTCGACGAAAACTGGGGTCGCGCCGAGAAGTGCAACGACTTCCCCCGTCGCACAGAAGGTAAATGACGGGCAAAACACGGCGTCGCCTGGGCCAACTTTCCTGGCGAGCAGCACCATGAGCAATGCATCCGTTCCGCTCGCGCACGCCACCACGTGCTTCGCACCACAGTAAGCCGCGAGATCTGCCTCCAGACGGGCGACTTCCGGCCCATTGATGAATTGGCAATGCTCCAATACCCGCGCAACGGCATCGTCGATGCGGCTTCCAAGACTGCGTCGCTGCGCGGCAATGTCAGTGAATGCGATGGGTTGGGCTGGCATATGTTGGTTCATGTAACCCTCTTATTGATTGGTCCGACTGGCTGCCGGTCAAGATCAGCCGGCGACGCGGCGCGGACCCTTGCGCGCGGAGGAAGCCGCGGGCCGGGCCGGCGCTTCGAGGCAGCGGATCGCGATTTCGAGGCTGGCGACGCCCTCCTCGCCGGTAACCGCCGGCACATTGCCTGACCGGACGGCATCGAGGAACGCGATCAATTCGGCGCGCAGCGGCTCGTCATGGCCGACCGGCAGATGACGCATCGAATAGCTGCCGTCGGGCTTGAAGCCGAAGCACTCCGTCACCTGACGTGTGAGCAGGTCGCCCATCACATATTTGCCGCGGGTCGCGACCGTGACGTTGCGCGCCTTGAACGGCGTCAGCCAGTTGGTGTTGATATGGGCGAGCACGCCCGAGGCGGTGCGGAACTGCAGCAGCGCGATGTCCTCGCGCTCGGCGATCGCGCTGGAGAGCTGCGGCTGCACCTCGACGATGTCGGATTCGGTGAACCAGCGGATCAGGTCGATATCGTGCACGGCCAGATCGATGACGACGCCGACATTCGACATCCGCGGCGGAAACGGCCCGACCCTCGTGATGCCGATGGAAAGGATGTCCTCGCCCGAGATCGCCTGCTTGATCGCCGCGACCGCCGGATTGAAGCGCTCGACATGGCCGACCATCAGCGTGACCCCGGCGCGCTGCGCGGCGTCGACGATGTCCCGCCCCTCCTCGACCGTGGGCGCAATCGGCTTCTCGACCAGGATATGGATCTTGCGCGCGATGCAGGCGAGCGCGACCTCATGATGCAGATGGGTCGGAGCCGCGATCGTGACCGCATCGACACCCTCCGCCAGCAATTCTTCGAGACTCTCGAAAGCGCGGCAGCCTGCGAGTTCGGTGGCGCGCAGGCGATGCTCCGGCAGCGGGTCGACGATACCGACCAGCGCGACGCCCGGCAGGCCCGCCAGCACGCGGGCATGGTTGCTGCCCATTACCCCGGCACCGATCACACCTACGCGCAGTTCACGCGCGGCGCCGCTCTTCGCGTCCGATCCGGACCCTTTAAAACCCATGTTGTCGACCCCAACAGACTTTTCGCCAGTCCCCGGCGGTTCTCTAGCACGCCGCCACAAATGTGGCGAACGCCATCCCCGCTATCCGGACACGTTTTGATTCAAAGAGTTACAGCCCAGGAGGCACTTGGAGAAGCGATCTGGCAGGACTCATGGGGGCTTAGGCCACCGCAATATGGAGGAATTAAGTGCTTGGCCGAGGGCTGTGGGAGCCCGTCCTGACTAACCGCCGGACAGGCTTTCCCGCAGCCGGATGACCTGAGGCCGCAACTGCTCGCAGGCCAGTTCGCGCTCGAATCGAACCACATCCTCGCGTGACTGGCTGGCGCGCAGCTTGGCCAAGGTGGCCCTCTCCTCGTCACAGCTTCGGACCTGGACAATCGGCGCGGGTTGCGCCGGCTTCGCCCCTGATGGCGCAGACTGGGCGGATTGAAGGGTTGGCGGGTTGGCCGCCGCCGACGGCTGATCCGGCTGCGGCGCGTCCTTTGCGGTTTCCTTGGCAATTTCCTTGGGCAGGCTCTCGCGCAGGCGCACGATTTGCGGGCGCAACCGTTCGCAGCCAAGATCACGCTCCAGGGCGGCCAGATCGGCGTGCGAAGGATTGGCGCGGATCTTGGCAAGCCTGGCTTCGTCCTTCTTGCATTCGGGTGCCGGTGCGACAGTCGCAACGGCGACCTTCGGTTCCGGCGGCTTCGGGGCGGCTTCCTGTTTCGGCGCGGCCGGCGGCGGCGGCGACGCAATAACCAAGGCCGGCGGCGGGGCAATTTTTTCAACGACAGGCTTGACCTGCGCGGCGATGGCCGGCGCCGCATTGGCGACCGCCGAGAGGCTTTCCCGCAACCGCAGAATCTGGGCACGCAATTTCTCGCAGCTCAGGCTCCGCTCCAACTCGGTGACGGCCTCGAGCGACGGGTTGCTGCGCAACTGCGCCAGCATGGCGCTGTCGCGATCACAGGGATCGGCAGGCGACGGCGCGGCCTCAGTCGGCGGCGGCACCGTCCGGATGTCGGTCGATATGCCGGCGAGCGACGGACTGGTCGGCTCCTTGCGATCGATCGCGGCGATCTTGGTCCAAGCCTGCTCGGCCAGCAATTGCGCAGCCTCTTCACGCAGCTTGCGCTCCCGCTCGGCCGCGAGCTTCACACGTTGCTCTTCCTGGGCCTTTGCGGCTTCCCGCTCCTTGCGCTCCTTCTCGGCCACGAGCCGCAAGCGCTGCTCTTCCTGCGCCTGGGCAGCCTCGCGCTCCTTGCGGACTTTTTCAGCCGCCGCCTGCGCGCGAAGGGTCTCCTGCTTGCGCAGCGCCTCTTCCTGCTCGGCCAGTTTGCGCAGCGCCGCTTCGCGTTCGGCCTTGCGCTGTTCTTCCGCGAGCCTTGCTGCTTCGCGCTGCCGGGCCTCCTGGTTCTGGCGTTCGCGAATAGCGGCCTCGATGCGCTGGATGCGGTTCTGCGCCTCCGGCACGTAGCTCGACGTCGAGAACTTGGCGATGAAGTCCTGCAGCACGGCGGGATCAGGCGAGTCCTTGATCTTGTCGAACGCGATCCGGTCGGTCTGGTTGAGATAGTAATTGCTCAGCAGCGACACATAGGTTTCCGGGCGCTGGCGGCCGCCGGTCTGGGCGTTGACGTCGGCGGCGACGCGGCGGAACAATTGTTCGATTTCGAGGCCGGGCTCCTTGAGCCGCTTCAGGAAAGCGCTGGTGAACGGGCTGTTGCGGCCGTCGCCGTCGGCGGCGACTTCATCCGCCGCGGTGGAATAGGCCACCACCATGCCCTGCGCCTTGTCGATCTTGGCGAGCCCGCCGCGCACGGCGTCGATGGCGCGGCTGTCGCCGGACTTCTTCTTGCGGCGAAGCGCGTTGACGATCGGATTGTTGCGGCATGCATCGAGGATCACGATCTTGACGCCGTCGCCGCGGTCGAGCGCGGCGCGCACGTCGTCGAGCGGCGTCATCTGGTAGCGGAAACTGATCTCGTCCTCGACTTCGGCGTCGGTCGGCATCAGGAAGTTGCGGCCCTGATACTGGACGGCATGACCGGCGTAATAGAACAGCGCCGCGTCGGCGTCGGTCGCCAGCCTGGCGAATTTGGCCATGTTCAGGTCGAGATCGCGCTTGTTGGCGTCGATCGCTTGCAAGACTTCGAAACCGACCCCGCGGAGTGCCGCGGCAACGTCCGTGGCGTCGTTCTTCGGATTGGCCAGGAACAGGCTCGCATTGCTGTAGTTCGAGTTGCCTACAACCAGCGCAACGCGCCGGTCAGCCTTCGCAACGCTGATCGAACAGGTCAGCAGCACGAGACTATACAGAGCTGCAATCCAGATCGGACGACGTGTGCTCATATCAGGCTCCGGAACTGCCCCCCTTTAGTAATAGCGACGATATTTGCGATACTTCTTCTTTGCAGGCGGACGGCCGCTGGCGGTGACCGTGACCGTGATCGGTTCCGACAGCAACGGCGGATCGTGCGGGATGTGGAGCTCGTCGGCCAGCAGCAATCGCAGGGTATGCTTGCCGAGCGGCAGCGTGATCTTGGCTTCGGTCTGGCCGGCGCCGAAATGCAGATGATTGAAGTCGGCGGGAATCGGCAAATCGAGGTTGGGCACGTCGGTATCGATCAACAGATGGTGGTGACCGGTGTTGACCTTCTCGAAGCCGGCGGGTGCAACGCCCATGCCGATCAGGCCGAAACGGATGACCGGCGTCGGCGTGACATAGCCGCGATTCTTCGGAAACACGAAATATACCTTGGCGCCTTCCGGCGATTTCTTGCGGCCTGTGCTGGCGGGGGCGGTCGTTGCCGGCGCCGCCGCAGATGCCGACGCCGCAGGCACCTGGGAGGCGGCAACCACGCGAATCTTGATCCGCTCGGAGATCAGCGGAATCGTATTGGGGATGTGGTCCTTGTCGCCCAGCACCAGCTGCAGGGTGTGCTCGCCTTCCGGCAAGGTCACTTCGGCCTCGGTCTGCCCCGCGCCAAAATGCAGATGATTGAAGTCGCTCGGTATCGGCTGATCGAGCGGCGGCAGCTCGGCGTCGATCAGCAAATGGTGGTGTCCGGCGTTCGCCTTGTCGGAGCCGGCGGGCGCGACGCCCATGCCCTTGAGGCCGAAATTCACGGTGAAGGTGGTGGGTACCGTCTGGCCATCCTTGAGACCAACGAAGTAAACGGCCGCACCGGGGGGCGAGGGATTGGGACCGCCAACCGGCTTTTGCTGTCCGTGGCTCGCTCCGATCGTTCCTGCCAGCATCAAAAGCGAAACAGCAATTCCGGTCGATACTTTCGAGAACACACACGCCTCCTAAAATCAGGACGGGCCGGCGGCCAAAATCTCAAATAACTCAAGAACTGTAATGCGTCTGTGAAATAGTACACTGGATTTAAGCCATTGAATATCGTCCTGTCTGGAGCAGCGGACCGGCCGTTACTCCGTCTCAGCGGCATCCGGCGGCCCCGGACGAACAGGAACAGCTTGAATACCATAGTACCTCAAAACTAACTGACGATAGCGACACTGCGACTTTTGATTTTATGGAGGGTTGCGGGCACGATGGACCGACAGGCGGCGCAGGACGACCGGCGCAATTGAGGCCGAGGGTACGATGTTCAGATTTTTTGCTTTTTTGATATTTCTGCTCGCGGCCGGACCGGCCGCCGCCCAGTCCGCCGCGCCACCGGAACCCGGCGAACTGTTCCGCGACTGTCCGGATTGCCCGGAAATGGTGGTGGTGCCGTCGGGCGAATTTGACATGGGCGGCAAGGACAGCCCGTACGAGGGACCGCCGCACCGGGTCACCATCGCCAAGAACTTCGCGATCGAACGGCGCGAAACCAGTTTCGCCGAGTGGGATGCGTGCGTCTCGGACGGCAAATGCAGGCACCGGCCGGACGACCGCGGCTGGGGTCGCGGCGATCAGCCGGTCATCGACGTGAGCTGGGAGGACGCCAAGGCGTTTGTTCTATGGCTGACGCAGAAGACCGGCCGCAACTACCGCCTGCCGAGCGAGGCCGAGTGGGAATATGCGGCGCGCGCCGGCACCACGACCACCTACTGGTGGGGCAAGGAGGTCGGCAAGTCGAACGCCAATTGCGACAATTGCGGCGACTCGCTACGCCGGACGATGCGGACCGGATCCTATCGGCCAAACGGCTTCGGGCTCTACGACACATCCGGAAACGTCTACGAATGGGTCGAGGACTGCTGGAACGACAATTACAAGAATGCGCCCAAGGACGGCTCCGCCTGGACGCAAGGACAATGCCGTCAGCGCGTGCTGCGCGGCGGATCGTTCGCCAACAAGGCCAATACGGTCACATCGGCGGCGCGTTACCGGTACGATCTCGACGTGCGCTATTTCGCCAACGGTTTTCGCGTCGTGCGGGACGTTCAGTAACCCCGCACCTCAATCCCGTATTCGGCATTTTCGAGCGAACAGCAAGCGAGCTTCGGTTCTGATCCAATCAGAACCGAGATGGCTCACGTGCGCTGATAATAATCCTCGATGCGGATGATGTCGTCCTCGCCGAAATAGCTGCCGGTCTGGACCTCGATCAGTTCGAGCTGGATCTTGCCGGGATTCTCCAGCCGGTGCACCGCGCCGAGCGGGATGTAGATCGATTCGTTTTCGTGCACGGTCTTACCAGTTCGTGACGGTAACGCGCGCAGCACCCCGCACCACGATCCAGTGCTCGGAACGGTGATGATGCTTCTGCAGCGAGAGCCGCCCGCCCGGCTTGACGATGATGCGTTTTAGCTGGTGACGGTCGCCATTGTCGATGGAGCGCAGGCGGTGCGTCACTTAGCGTCGAGCCGGCTACTTTCGTTTTCGCTTCCCTTCGTTCCCTTCGTTCTCTACGCCTCCTCGCTCCATCAGAAGCAATCCAGCGGTGGGGCTGAAATTGGCTTCGTTTAAAGGCGCTCTCGAAGGTCCAACGGATGTCGTTTTTGAAAAATGCATCCATTACGTGTAATCAATGAAATACCCTCAATGATTGTAATTTGGGGTAATCGAGAGTGGTGCTGGTGCAAAAAAAGGCGTAACGGAGTTGAGTTTCCTGAATACTACACTATACCTTTAAAAATGAATATATTAAATTATATACTTAAATTACAAACAATTACATCAATTTGTAGGAGCTCAAAATATGACTAATACTTCGCCTTCTCAAAATCCCCAACCATCCAAAAACGCCCTTACACACGGTTTTTATGCCGCCGAAGTCGTTCTACCCTGGGAAAATCAGCAAGAATTTGACGATCTACTGCGAGCTTTTCAGAACGAATATTGTCCCGATGGCATCTCGGAGAAAGTAGCAGTATTTGATCTGGCCAGCCTGCACTGGAAAAAACGCCGTCTCGAGGCTGGATTACAGCAGGCTCTCCAACAGCTCGACTTTGGCCCTACCGTTAACACCAGCGATCCCACAGGCGACATCGCTCGCGCCGCGACGAAGTCGCAACTCGTAGCCATCGAGTATGGCTGCAACAACTTGGCGAAACAAGCGGAGCAAGTCTGTAAGGCCGATGCAACGACAGGTGACAGTCTGGTCATTGAATTCGAAAAGCTAACGCTCGCGCTGGCAAAGTTCAACGTCAGTTTCAAGGATCTCGTCTCATCGCTTCGAGGTACTGAGAAACACAGGCGCGATGATATCGCTCAGGCTTATCTTCCGGACATTTTGGAAAGAGAATTGAAGATCCAGGCGGATATCGATCGACGAATCGACAAAGTCTTGAAGCGCCTCGTGATGGCCAAAGAATACAAAAGGCTATATGGCATTACACCTGCAAACCTAAATCAGATCGAGGCAACCAAATTACCCGCCAAATCATCCCACTAATCCGCCGGCCCTGAATTCTTAGACATCGGGGCCCGTAGGCTGCATCGATCGGGGTGGCGGGAAGGATACAAAATCCGCCCCCTCCTGGTCCAACCCTAGCAGGCCGTTGAAAAAGGCGCTCGCCGCCGATCGGGGACCCTGATTCATTGGCTCCGCCGAGATTCGGAGATGGCGCGTGCGCGGCGGCAACAATAGAACGGGCGAGCTGTTCAGCTACGTTGACCTGGAGGCGCGGGTCCGGCGAGATCATCCAAGGCGAGCGATCCGGACGATTGCTAACGAGGCGCTGTCGGCGCTGGAGCGCGAATTTGCCGGGCTCTATTCACCGATTGGGCGGCCGTCGATCCCGCTGGAGAAGCTGCTGCGGGCGATGCTGTTGCAGCGTTTTATTCGATCCGCTCGGAGCGGCTTCTCATGGAGCGGGGCTGGAATACGATCTGCTGTTCCGCTGGTTCGTCGGGATTGACCTTGCCCCCAAATTTTATCCGATCCCGAGTTCGCTCTTGGCGTTTGGGTTGCCGGGTGGGCGGTGGTAGCGACGGGAGCTGGCGCGGAG
>NZ_JAFCLS010000067.1 GCF_018131075.1 Bradyrhizobium sp. JYMT SZCCT0428
CCGTAAAGCCATTGCGCAGGGAAGGCCGGGTGTTCTCCGCTGCCCTGTATGCTCGTGTGCAGCCTACTTAGTGCAAATCGCACACGAGACCGCGGGTGCAGCGCGCACCCGGTCTTCCCTGCGCCCTCTTACGAGAGGGCGGGAAGTTTCTGGCAAAGCTCGGGCGCGATGCGCCGCGAGAAGGCGAGAGTGCGTTTGGATGACGGTGCAACCAACAAACGCCGCCGTCGTCCCGGCGTTCGCCGGGACGACGATCGGTAGAGGATTGACTCCCTCGCCAATAGTTATAAAATATAACTATTCTGGACGGGAAACAATAATCCATGGGAAACGCCGCTTCCGCAACCGCTGACCAGGCCGGATTGCTGACCATCGAGAAATCAGGCGCGGTGCTAACCGTGGGGCTCAACCGCCCCGCCAAGCGCAATGCGCTGAACGACGGCATCATCCTTGCGATCCAGGATTGCTTCGCCAATCTGCCCGAAGGGACCGGCGCCGTGGTCATCCACGGTATCGGCGACCATTTCTCCTCCGGCCTCGATCTGTCTGAGCTGACCGAGCACGACGCCACCGAGGGCCTGCGGCACTCGCAGATGTGGCATCGGGTGTTCGACCGCATTCAATATAGTCCCGTGCCCGTCATCGCCGCGCTCAAGGGCGCGGTGATCGGTGGTGGGCTGGAGCTGGCCTGCGCCGCGCATATCCGCGTCGCCGAACCATCAGCCTATTTCGCGTTGCCCGAGGGCCAGCGCGGCATCTTTGTCGGCGGTGGCGGTTCGGTGCGGCTGCCGCGGCTGATCGGGGTGGCGCGGATGACCGATATGATGCTGACCGGCCGGGTCTATTCTGCGACCGAAGGCGCCGCCTACGGCTTCTCGCAATATCTCACCGAGGCCGGCGGCGCGCTGCCCAAGGCGCTGGAACTCGCCGAACGCGTCGCGGCCAATGCCCCGCTGACCAATTTTGCGGTGCTGCAGGCATTGCCGATGATCGCGGAAGCCAATCCGCAGGCCGGCCTCCTGATGGAGTCGCTGATGGCCACGGTGGCGCAGAGCGACAAGGAAGCAAAACGCCGGATCCGCGAGTTTCTCGATCGCAAGACCGCCAAAGTGAAGCCGACCTGACATGAGCGCCAAGCCCAACATGTCCCCGATTGAAAGCGCCACGCGCAGCGGCAGCGCCCATCCGCTCCGCGCCATCTCGTTCGGGAATCCCGACGTCACGGTCGAGCGCCGCGATGACGGCACCATCTATCTGCGGCCGAAGCTCAAACTGCGCGACTATCCCGTGCGCATCACCGATCGCCTGCATCATTGGGCCCGGGAAGCGCCCGAGCGCGTCTTCATGGCGGAGCGCGACGCGACGACCGGCGGCTGGCGAAAAATCACCTACGCGCAACTGCTGACCTCGACGCGGCGCATCGCCTCGGCGCTGCTGGCGCGCGGGCTTTCGGCGGAAAAGCCGATCGTGATCCTGTCAGGCAATTCGGTCGACCATGCGCTGCTGGCGTTCGGCGCGCTCTATGCCGGCATTCCCTTCTGTCCGGTGTCGCCGGCCTATTCGCTGGTGTCGCGCGATTACGGCAAGCTTGCCTTCCTGATGAAGCTGTTGACGCCCGGCCTCGTCTTCGCCGACGACGCAGGCAAATTCGCCGATGCGTTGACCGCCAACGTTTCGCCGGGGACGGAGATCGCAGCAACACGCGGCGAGGTGCCCGGCCGTGACGTGACGCTGCTGTCTGACCTCCTGGCGACGCCGGAGCATTGGCGCCTCGATGCGGCCCATGAAGCCATCGGCCCGGACACAATTGCAAAGTTCCTGCTGACGTCAGGCTCGACCGGCAATCCCAAGGCCGTCATCAACACCCAGCGGATGATCTGCGCCAACCAGGTGATGCTGCGCGAAACGCTGGCGTTCCTGATGGACGAGCCGCCTGTGATCATCGACTGGCTGCCGTGGAATCACACGTTCGGCGGCAACCACAATATCGGGCTGACGCTGTTCAACGGCGGTTCGATGTATCTCGACGAGGGCAAGCCGATGCCCGGCGGTATCGAGGAGACCGTGCGTAACCTCCGCGAGATTTCGCCGACGGTCTATTTCAACGTCCCCAAGGGCTATGAATCGCTGCTGCCCTATCTGCGCGAAGATTCAGCGCTGCGCGCAAAATTCTTCGGACGGCTGCACGCGATGTTCTTTTCCGGTGCGGCGCTGTCGCCGTTCGTCTGGAATAGCCTCGACGAGCTCGCGGTGCAGGAGACCGGTTTTCGCGTGCCGATGCTGACCGGCCTCGGCGCCACGGAAACTTCGCCGTTCTTCATGTCGGTACGTCCCGACACCAGCCGCTCCGGCCATGTCGGCCTGCCCGTGCTCGGCAACGACGCAAAATTGCTGCCCAACAACGGCAAGCTTGAGGTCCGCGCCAAGGGTCCGAACGTCACGCCGGGGTATTGGCGTCAGCCCGAATTGACCGCGGCGGCATTCGATGAGGAAGGCTTTTACAAGTTCGGCGACGCGCTCAAGCCTGTCGATCCCGACAATTTCGACGCCGGTTTCGACTTCGATGGCCGTATCGCCGAGGACTTCAAGCTTGCCAGCGGCACCTGGGTCAGTGTCGGTCCCTTGAGGGCGCGCTTCGTCGCGGCCTGCGCGCCGTTGGTGCGCGACGTCGTGATTGCCGGCATCAACCGCGACGAATTATCGGCGCTCGTGATGCTCGATCTCGACGGCTGCCGTCTGATCAACCCGAAACTTCCGGCGAACGATCTCGCGGCGGCGGCATCCGATCCGCTGATCCGCGCGGCATTCCGCGAGCGCTTTCAAAAGTTGCTGGCCGATGCCACGGGCTCGTCGACCCGGATCACGCGCGCGGTGCTGTTCGATGCGCCGCTGTCGATCGATCGCGGCGAAGTCACCGACAAGGGCTCCATCAACCAGCGCGCGGTGATCGAGCATCGCAGCGCGCTGATCGAGCAGATCTATGCAACGGCGCCGCCGGCGCACGTCATCACGCTGAAATGAATTCAGGGAATTCAACTTCGAGAAGATTCTACCAGGGAGAAACACAATGCAGTTGAAAGATCAGGCTGCCATCGTCACCGGTGGCGCATCCGGATTGGGCGCCGCCACCGCGCGCCGGCTGGCGGCGCAGGGCGCCAAGGTCGCGGTGTGCGACCTCAACGCCAAGCTCGCTGAAACCGTCGCCGCCGAAATCGGCGGCGTCGCCGTGGTCTGCGACGTCTCGGACGCCGCCTCGGCCGAAGCGGCCGTCGCCGCCGCCGCCAAGGCGCATGGCCCGGCGCGGGTGCTGGTCAATTGCGCCGGCATCGGCGTTGCCAAGCGCGTGATCGGCAAGGAAGGCCCGATGGCGCTCACCGATTTCGACCGCGTGATCAGGGTCAATCTGATCGGCTCGTTCAACATGCTGCGGCTCGCAACCGCCGGCATGTCGAAGCTGGAGCCTCTTGAGTCAGGCGAACGCGGCGTCGTGATCTCGACCGCTTCGGTCGCGGCCTATGACGGCCAGATCGGGCAATCGGCTTACTCGGCTTCCAAGGGCGGCATCGTCGCGATGACGCTGCCGATCGCGCGCGAGCTGGCGCAATTCGGCATTCGCGTGCTGACCATCGCGCCCGGCCTGTTCCTTACGCCGCTGCTGGCCAATTTGCCGCAGGAGGCGCAGGACTCGCTCGCCGCCGCGATCCCGTTCCCGCGCCGGCTCGGCCAGGCTGATGAATTTGCCTCGCTCGCCCTGCATATGATCGACAACCCCTATCTGAACGGCGAAGTGGTGCGGCTCGATGCCGCGCTCCGCATGGCCCCGCGCTAAGTATGGTCCGTTTACTTCTCCCTCGCCCCGCACTTGCGGGGAGAGGGTCGGGGTGAGGGGCTCTATCCGCTAACCCCGGTGTCAATTGCTGGACCTGTACCCCCTGAACGCCGATACCTGTTCAATTCAACGTCATAGGCTCTAGGGATATCCAATGTTCGTTAACCGCCGCGACGTGCAGATCCAGTGGGGCGATTGCGACCCCGCCAACATCGTCTATTACCCGCGCTACTTCGCGATGTTCGACGATTCGACCTCGATCATGTTCGAAGCGGCCGGTTTTTCGAAGCAGGACATCATCCACAAATACGGCCTCGTCGGCATTCCCATGGTCGATACGCGGGCGAAATTCCACATCCCCTCGACCCATGGCGACTGGATCAGAATCGAAAGCCGGATCGAGAGTTTCAAGCGCTCCAGCTTCGAGGTGGTCCACAACGTGTTCAAGGGCGAGGCGCTGGCGATCGAGGCGTTCGAGACCCGCGTACTGGTCGGCAAGCATCCGGACGATCCCGCGCGGCTGAAATCGGCTCCGATGCCGCCGGAGATCATCGAGCGGTTCACGCGGGGCTGACTTCACTTCCCGCATGACCTAAAGAAGGGGCTGAATTGACGCTCTGGTTTTGCTTAGAACTATAAAAAGATACCCAAGGGAGGAATAAATGAAGAAGGCTTTTCTGTCCGCCGCGGCAATCGTGGCGGCGCTCGCATTGCCGGGGTCGCCGGCATGGTCTCAGGCCAATGAAATCGTCATCGGCATCACCATCGTAACCACCGGCCCGGCCGCGGCCCTTGGCATTCCCGAGCGCAATGCGCTGGAATTCGTGCCGAAGGAAATCGGCGGCGTGCCGTTGAAACTGATCGTGCTCGACGACGGCGGCGATCCGACCGCCGCCACCACCAACGCGCGGCGCTTCGTCACCGAATCCAAGGCCGACATCATCATGGGTTCGTCGACCACGCCGCCGACGATTGCCGTCTCCACCGTCGCCAACGAAGCCGGCATTCCGCATTTCGCGCTGGCGCCGCTGCCGATTAACGAGGCGCGCATGAAATGGTCGGTCGCGATGCCGCAGCCGATCCCGATCATGGGCAAGGTGCTGTACGAGCACATGAAGGCCCACGGCATCAAGACCGTCGGTTACATCGGTTACTCGGATTCCTACGGTGACCTCTGGTTCAATGATTTCAAGGCCCAGGCCGTTCCGATGGGCATAGCCCTGGCGACTGAAGAGCGTTATGCCCGTACCGATACGTCGGTCACCGGCCAGGTGCTGAAGCTGCTCGCCGCCAATCCCGACGCGGTCCTCGTCGGCGGCTCCGGTACCGCCGCGGCCTTGCCGCAGGCCGCGCTGCGTGAGCGTGGCTACAAGGGCCTGATCTATCAGACCCACGGCGCCGCCAGCATGGACTTCATCCGTATTGCGGGTGCGGCGGCGGAAGGCGTGATCATGTCTTCCGGTCCGGTGATGTCGCCGGAAACCCAGCCCGACAGCGCACTGACCAAGAAGCCCGGCCTAGCGCTCAACAGCGCCTATGAAGCCAAGTACGGCGCCAACAGCCGCAGCCAGTTCGCCGGCCATTCCTACGACGCCTTTGAAGTCCTCAAGCGCGTCATTCCGCCGGCGCTGAAGGCCGGCAAGCCCGGCACGCCGGAATTCCGTGAAGGCATCCGTCAGGCCCTGCTGACCGAACGCGACATCGCCGCCAGCCAGGGCGTCTACAACTTCACCGAAAAAGACCGCTACGGCCTCGATGACCGCTCGCGGATCATCCTGACCGTGAACAACGGAAAGTACGTTCCGGCGAAGTGAGCCTCAACTCCATCCGTCATGGCCGGGCATAGCCGTCTGAAGGACGGCGTCGCTTCCGCTAGCCTATGACCCGGCCATCCACGTCTTTGCCGCCATCAAGAAAGATAAGACGTAGATGCCCGGGTCAAGCCCGGGCATGACGTCGTTGGGTTCAGCGCTAGACTTAAATCGCGCTCTCGCCTTCGTGCGTGAAGCCGAGATAGCTCGCTGCGACGCGCGCGTTGGTGGCGATGTCGCTGGCGGGACCGCTCAGGACGAATTCGCCGAGCTCCATCACGTAGGCGCGGTCGGCGATCTTCAATGCGGCTTGCGCGTTCTGCTCGACCAGCAGCACCGAGACGCCGGCCGCTCGTAACTCGCCGATAGTGCGGAAGATGTCGGCGACGATGATCGGGGCGAGGCCGAGGCTCGGCTCGTCCAGCATCAACAGTTTTGGGGCACCCATCAGCGCGCGGCCCATCGCCAGCATCTGCTGCTCGCCGCCGGAGAGCGTGCCGGCGAGCTGCTTGCGTCGCTCCTTCAGCCGCGGAAACAGCGTGTAGACCCGCTCGAAAGATCTCGCAGCAATCGCCTTCGCAATCCGGAACGCGCCGAGCTGCAGATTGTCCTCGACGTTCATGGTGCCGAACAATTCGCGGTGCTCGGGCACGAGGCTGAGCCCAACCGCGACGCGGTCCTCGATGTCGAGGGAAGCCATATCAGCGCCGGCGAAAGCCGCCGATCCCGTGAGCGGCAGGATGCCCATGATCGCGTTCAGCAGCGTCGTCTTGCCGGCCCCGTTGGCGCCGATGATGGTGACGATCTCGTTATCAGCGACGTCGAGTGATACCGAGCGCACCGCCTCGACCTTGCCATAGGCGACATGCGCATCGCTCACCTTCAACAGCGCGCTCATGCGGTGGCTCCGAGATAGGCCTTGATCACATCGGGGTTGGTCTTGATCGCCGTCGGCGTGCCCTCGGCGATCTTGGTGCCGAAGTCGAGCACCACGATCCGGTCGGCCAGATCCATCACAAAACCCATGTCGTGCTCGACCAGCAGCACCGACATGCCGCCGTCACGCAACTGGCGCAGCAACGCGGCGAGCCGCTGCTTCTCCATGTGGCGGAGGCCGGCGGCGGGCTCGTCGAGCAGCAGCAGCAGCGGATCGACGCACAGCGCGCGCGCGATTTCGACGATGCGCTGCTGGCCGAGCGAGAGGCTGCCCGCCAGTTGGTCGATCTGGTCGCCGAGGCCGACGCGCTCGATCTGGCGGGCGGCTTCCGCCAGCAATCTGGCCTCATCAGCGCGGTCGAGCCGGAACATGCTTGATATCGCGCCGGCATGGCCGCGCAGATGCGCGCCGATCGCGACGTTCTCGAGCACGGTCATGTCGGGCACCAGCTTGACATGCTGGAAGGTTCTGCTGACGCCAAGCTTGACGACTTCCTGCGGCGGCGCGTTATCGACCTTGGTGCCGAGCACCGAGATCGCCCCGCTGGTCGACGTCAAAACCCCCGTGATCAGGTTGAAGGTCGTGCTCTTGCCGGCGCCGTTGGGGCCGATCAGGGCCACGATCTCACGCGCCCCGACGTCGAAGCTGACGTCGTTGACGGCGATGACGCCGCCGAATTGCTTGCGCGCCTTGTCGATATGCAGCAACACCGAAGGTGTCGACGGCGCCCGCACCCGCGCTGGAAGCTCGAGCGAGGTGTCAGGGATCTTGCGGGCCGGCTTGAACGGCAACCTCGACATCAGCCAGGGCCACACGCCGGTGGGCGCCAGCTGCAGCAGGACCACCAGCAGGATGCCGAACACGATGGTCTCGAGCTGGCTCTGGCCGCCGAAAATATACGGCAGGTAGCTCTGCAGGATCTCTTTGAGGATCACCACGATGCCGGCGCCGAGCACCGCGCCCCAGACATAGCCGGCGCCGCCGACGACGGCGATGAACAGATATTCGATGCCGGCCTGGGCGCCGAACGGCGTCGGGTTGGCGGCGCGCTGGAAATGCGCATAGAGCCATCCGGAAAGCCCGGCCAGCACCGCCGCATAGATGAACACCAGAAGCTTGGCGCGCGGCGTCTGCACGCCGAACGCTTCGCCGGCGATATGCCCGCGCCGCAGCGCGCGGATGGCGCGGCCGGTACGGGAATCCAGCAGGTTCATGGTCAGCAACGCCGAGAGCAGCACGGCGATCCAGATGGCGAAATAGATCGTGCCGGGATCGAGCATCCGGAAGCCGCCAATGCTCAGCGGCGGAATGCCGGAAATGCCGTCATTGCGGCCAAGGAATTCGAGCTTGCTGAACAGATAAAACAGCCCGATGCCCCAGGCGATGGTGCCGAGCGGCAAATAATGGCCAGAGAGCCGCACCGTGACGATGCCGAGCAGGACCGCCGCAATGCCGCTGACCAGCAGCGAGAGCGGCAGCGTCAGCCACGGCGACACGCCATAGGCGGTGGTCAGCACCGCCGTGGTATAGGCGCCGAAGCCGCAAAACGCGGCCTGGCCGAACGAGGTGAGGCCGCCGACGCCGGTCAGCAGCACGAGGCCCATCGCAACCAGCGCGGCAAGGCCGATATTGTCCAGGAGCACGATCCAGAACGGCGGTATGCCCGGGATGAACGGGATCACCGCCATGACGATCGCGAAGATGATGAGGGGAAGCCGTTGCGTCATCGCCGTCAGTCCTTCTCTTCCTCGACCGCGGGCGCTGCGAGCGAACGCAGCACCAGCACGGGAAGGATCAGCGTGAAGACGATGACCTCCTTGAAATTGCTGGCGTAGAACGAGGAGAAGGCCTCGACGCTACCGACCACCAGGGCGGCGACCGCCGTCAGCGGGTAACTCACCAGCCCGCCGATGATGGCGGCAATAAAACCTTTCAGGCCGATCAGGAAACCGGTGTCGTAATAGAGCGTCGTGATGGGCACGATCAGGATCCCCGAAATCGCGCCGATCACGGAGGCGAGCAGGAAGGCGATCTGTCCCGACAGCGTGGTCCGGATGCCGACGAGGCGGGCGCCGAGACGATTGACGGCGGTGGCGCGCAGCGCCTTGCCCATCAGCGTGAAGCCGAAGAACAGCCACAGCGCGATGATGAAGGCGATGGTCAGGCCGTAGACGGCGATGCTCTGGCCGGTGAAGCGCAGCGGTCCCACCGTGAACGCGGCGTTCGACAGCGCCGGTCCGCGCAGGCCTTCGGCGCCGAAGAACACGAGGCCTAGGCCCTGCAGCGCGAGGTGGCAGCCGACCGAGGCGATCAGCAGCACCAGCACCGAGGTGTGCGCAAGCGGCTGAAAGGCGATGCGATAAAGAAACAGCCCGATCGCCGCGACGATCAGCAGCGACAACGCGATATTGATTGCAATCGGGGTTTTGGGACCGGCCAGGGCGTAGGTCAGCGCCAGGATCGCCACCGGCAGCACGATGTTGAGCAGCACCGAGCGCACCACCAGCTTCAAGCGGAGCGAGCGCCGCGCCGCATACAGATCGAGGCCGAAGGCGACGACGCCCATCGCGACCGCCAGCCGCGCCGTGCCCGGCACCTGACCGGTCGCCAGCATGGCGTAGCTCAGCGCGCCGAAGGTAACGAATTCGCCCTGCGGGATCAGGATCACGCGCGTGACGGCAAACACCAGCACCAGCGCAAGCCCGAGCAACGCATAGATCGCGCCATTGGTGATGCCGTCCTGCAGCAGGAACAGCATGATCGTCGTATTCAAGACTGGCGCTCCCCCTCACGCGTCGCGCCGGTCTCGACCCTTAAGGGCTAGCCGGCGGTCCGATATCGGCAGTTGAACGAGGCCGACATTTGATATAGTCTATAACAATTATTAAACATAACCTCAAGGCCCGGACCACTGGCGGACCTTTTATCGGGATTGCGAGCCCCCTGCGATGACAGTTTCCAAGGCGGCCACTGACGCCGCCAAGCCTTCCCGCGCAGGCGGCAAGGATCCTGTCGACGGCGCTGCGGAAAACGCCGCTCTGCAAATGGGCGAATTGTCCGACCTGCTCGGCTATTCGCTGAAGCGCGCACAGCTCCGGGTATTCGAGGACTTCCTGCGCTGCGTCGCGCCGCTGCAGCTGACGCCGGCGCAATTTTCGGTGCTGCTGCTGCTCGACAAGAATCCCGGCCGCAACCAGACCGAGATCGCCAATACGCTCGGCATCCTGCGGCCGAATTTCGTCGCGATGCTCGACGCACTGGAAAGCCGCGATCTCTGCACGCGGATGCGTTCGACCAACGACCGCCGTTCCCACATTCTGATGCTGACCGACAAGGGCCGCGCGGTGCTGGCGCGCGCCAAGAAGCTCGTCGCCACCAAGCATGAAGCCCGCCTCAACGAAGTGCTGGGGCCGGCCAATCGCGTCGCGCTGCTCGATATGCTGTCGAAGATCGCGGCCGAGTTTTAGCCCAGCCGTCATTCCGGGGCATCGCGCAGCGATGAACCCGGAATCTCGAGATTCCCCGATGTGCAATTGCACATCTGAGGTTCTATGCTTCGCATCGCCCCGGAATGACGAAGTGTTTGAATCATGCGGCGACGATACGCCCAGCAACGGCCTTCGCCCCATTCCCCGTCAGGAACAGCCGCTCGATCTCGCGGGCGGGAAGCGGCTTGCTGAACAGGAAGCCCTGCATCTCCGTGCATCCTTCGGACGCGATGCTGTCGAGCTGTTCCTTGGTCTCCACGCCTTCGGCGGTGGCCGTCATGCCCATGCCATTGGCGAGCGCCGCGACCGCCCGCACAATGTTGAGCGAGCCCGAATTCTCCGTGATGTCCTTGACGAAGGAGCGGTCGATCTTGATCTTGTCGAACGGAAAACTCTGCAAATAGGTCAGCGAGGAATAGCCGGTGCCGAAATCGTCCATCGCAATCCGGATGCCGAGCTCGCGCAACTGATGCAGCACCGCGAGTGTCGCTTCCTTGTTGTGCAGCAGCACGGTCTCGGTGATTTCGATCTCCAGCCGGGCCGGGTCCAGTCCCGAGGCAGTAAGCGCGCCTGTTATCACCTGCATCAGGCCGGGGTTGCGAAACTGGACCGCCGAAATGTTGACGGCGATGTGGAGGTTGCCGGGCCATTGCGCCGCGGTCGCGCAGGCCTGGCGGATGACCCATTCGCCCATCGGGACGATGAATCCGATCTCCTCCGCCAGCGGGATGAACGCGGCCGGAGAAATCATGCCCTTGGTCGGATGATTCCAGCGGATCAGGGCCTCAAATCCGCTGATCTCCTTGCTCGCCAGATTGACGACGGGCTGATAGTGCAGTTCGAACTCGCCCGCCGGCAGCGCCTTGCGCAGATCCTGTTCCATGACGCGGCGCGTCTGCATCTGCAGGTCCATGACAGGCTCAAAGAAGCGAAACGTGCCGCGTCCGTCGCCCTTGGCGCGGTACAGCGCGAGGTCTGCACTGCGCAATAACTTGTCGGGGCTGTTGCCGTCGCCGGGTCCAACCGAGATGCCGATGCTGGCGCCGATCACGGCCTGGTGGCCGTCAAGGTCGTAGGGTTCGCTCAAAAGGCCGATGACGCGCTGCGCCAGCGACGTTGCGTCGGCCGGGTCCGCGATCGGGGCCTGCACGATGACGAATTCATCGCCACCCATTCGCGCAATGGTGTCGGTGTCGCGAACCAGCCCGCACAGTCGCTCGGCGACGATCTTCAAAAGCTTGTCGCCGGCGTGATGGCCAAACGTGTCGTTGACGGCCTTGAACTGGTCGAGATCAAGGTGATGAACCGCGACCGTTTCATCGCGGCCCAGGGCGTGTTCGAGCCGTTCGTTGAGCAGCACCCGGTTGGCGAGTTCGGTAAGCGAATCATGGTGGGCCATGTATTCGATCTTGACCTCGGATTGCCGTTGCTCGGTGATGTCCTCGTGCGTGGCGACCCAGCCGCCGCCGGGCATCGGCCGATGGCGGATCTTGAAGGTGCGTCCGTTCTGCAGCTCGACGATGCTGTCTTTGGCTACGTTGGAAACCGCCACATTGGTGCGCCAGTTCAGATATTCATCCCGGGTCATCGCGGGGAAACTGCCGGCTTCAAAGCGAAGATCGACTATTTCCGTCAGCGGCGTGCCGGGGCCGACGCGGCCGAAGGGGATGTCGTACATCTCGACAAAACGGTCGTTGCATACGATCAGGCGGTGGTCTGAATCGAAGAAGCACAGCCCCTGCGACATGTTGTTGATCGCGGTGTCGAACTGGAAGTTGCGTATCCGCAGCGCCTCTTCCTGCTGCCTTCCCAGCTCGTATTGTGTCTTCAGACGGGCATGGAGTTCTTCGCGCTCGGTGATGTCCTCGTGGGTCGCCATCCCGCCGCCGCCGGGCATCGGGTAGACCGTGTAGGCGATGATCCGCCCGTCGGTGAACTCCTGGAACGTGGTATCGAGCGCGATGTTCTGTCCGACGCGGGCGCGAACGTAATCATCCGGCGCCACCGCCACCTTCAGGCCGAGCTTCAGCCGGTGCCGGATCAGTTCGCTGGTCGGCGTGCCCGGCTTCACCTGTTCCGGCGAAAGCCCGTACATCTCCGCGTAACGTCTGTTGCAGAAGACGACTTCCCGCTTCTCATTGAAGACGACAATGCCGAGCGACAGATGGTTGATCGCCTCCTCGAGCCGCGCACTCAAGTGAGCGGGCTCGGGACGGATAGGTCCCGCAACAGAATGCACCATTTCCCGTGTTCCCCTGCCGCGATTTGCGGCACCCCGGCAATAAGGAGGGTCCTATTAAGGACCAGGCTGGTGAATTGCAGCTTTGAGAGGCGGTAATTTCGTGCGGATTCCGGCGGACGTCCTCAACAAAACGTTAATGCGTTTGGCTTCGAGCCGCTGCAAATCGAAGGACCGCGGCCCAAATTCAATCGACCAGGATCACCCTGACGTCGTTGACATTGGTCAGCGTCGGACCGGTCAGCAGCAGGTCGCCCGTTGCGACAAAGAAGGCGGTGGCGTCGTTGTTGTCCAGATAGGCCCTGGGATCGAGGCCAAGCGATTTCATCTTCGCAAATGTGGTCTGGTCGACCACGGCCCCGGCGGGATCGCTCGCGCTGCCGGCGCCGCCATCGGCGCCATCGGTATCGCCGGCCAGCGCACAAATGTCCGGTATCTCTTTGAGGAGGTCCGCCAGCGCCAGCGCATATTCCTGGTTGGGTCCGCCGCGGCCGTTGCCGCGCACGGTCACGGTGAGTTCGCCGCCCGACAGGATCGCGGTGCGCTTGCCCTCGCTGCGCGCTTTCAGCGCCAGTTGGACGTGCGCGGCCGCGACCTCGCGCGCCTCGCCTTCGAGGTCGGCTCCGAGACCGATGATGGCGTAGCCTGCATCCTGTGCAATCCTGATCGCCGCATCGAGCGAGGCCTTCGGCCGCGCGATCAGTTCGAACCGCGCGCGCGAGAACGCGGGATCGCCGGGCTTGCAGCTCTCGTTTTTCGGATCGTCCAGCGCACGCCGAACCGCATCGTCGACGGCGAGATTGTATTTCGCGACCAGCGCGCGGGCGTCCGCCAGCGTGGTCGGATCCGGCACCGTCGGCCCCGAAGCGATCGCGGATGGATCGTCGTGCGGCACGTCCGAGATCGCCAGCGTGACGATTTCGGCGGCGCGGCGCCCGGCGCGGGCCAGCCGGCCGCCCTTGATGCGCGACAAATGCTTGCGGACGATATTCATCTCGCCGATCGGCGCGCCGGAACGGAGCAGTGCGCGGTTCACCTGCTGCTTCTGCGCGAATGATACGCCCTCGACCGGGGCGATCCAGTTCGCCGAGCCGCCGCCCGACAGCAGCACCAGCAAAAGGTCGTCGGCGGTAGCCTCGGCAGCGAGACGCAGCGTGTCGTCGGCGGCTTTCAGCCCGGCTTCGTCGGGCACGGGATGGCCGGCTTCGACCACCCTGATCCGCCGCGTCGGCACGCCGTGGCCGTGCCGGGTGGTGGCAATGCCGGTGAGGCGCTCCGGGTCGAGCGCGAGCGTATCGAGATAGTGCCGCTCGGCGGACGCGGCCATGGCAGCGGCGCCCTTGCCGGCGGCGAGGCAGATCACCCGGCCTTTGGGTGCGGGAGGCAAATGCGCCGACAGCACCACATCGGGATGCGCGGCTGCGACGGCCGCATCGAAGATCGCACGCAGGAGGGGACGTCGGTCGGTCATCGGTTCACGGCAAGCCAGAGATCGCGAATGGAAGACAGGTTATCCATCCAATCGCCGCAAAAGAAAACCCCCGCGGGCGGGTCCGCGGGGGCGCTTGAGGCCACAAATCGGCCGATCGAAATTCCAAATAGCTAGCCGCCGACGTCTCCGGAGAGGATTTCGCCGAAGCGTTCCCAGGTCTCGCCCTTGAACTTGATCAGTTGCACCTGCGAGATCGGCGCAAAGTCGGTGGGCGAGGTATTGACCTTGATGCCCGGCAGCAAGCCTTCGAGTTCGAGGTTCTTGATGTTGGCCGCCTGCTTCATGACGTTCTCGCGCGTGAGATCGTCGCCGCAAGCCTTCAACACATGCACCAGACCCTGGGCCACGGTGTAGCCGAAGATCACCGACGCATCGGCGCGGTTGGCCTCCGGATAATACTTGTCCAGGAACGCGTTCCAGGCCTTCATGCCGGGATCGTCCTTCCACTGCGCATCCGTCGGATCCTTCAGGTACTGCGACGAGATGATGTCCTGGGCGTTTTCCATGCCGGCCGGCTTGATGACGCTGCCGATCGAGGCCGAGACGTTGTTGAGGAAGTGCAGCGGCTTCCAGCCGATTTCGGCGTTCTTCTTGATCGCCTGCGCCGCGAATTTCGGCGTGGTGATGTTGATGAACACGTCGGCGCCGGTCGACTTCATCTTGACGATGTGGGAATCGATCGTCGGTTCGGAGACTTCATAGCTCTCCTCGATGACGATCATCGATGCGGCCTTGGCGCCGAGCCCGTCCTTGAAACCCTTCAGATAGTCCTTGCCGTAGTCGTCGTTCTGATACAGCACGGCGATTTTGGCGTTCGGCTTCTCCTTCAGGATGTATTTCGCGTAGATCTGCGTTTCGCTCTGATAGTTGGGCTGCCATCCCATGGTCCAGGGGAAGTTCTTCGGATCGTTCCACTTGGTGGCGCCGGTGGCGACGAACAGCTGCGGCACCTTCTTGGAGTTCAGATATTTCTGGATCGCCGAGTTCGGCGGAGTGCCGAGCGGATTGAACACCAGCAGCACTTCGTCGCTTTCGACCAGCTTGCGGGCCTGCTCGACGGTCTTCGGCGGTGAGTAGGTATCGTCATAGCTGATGAAGGTGATCTTGCGGCCGTTGATGCCGCCTTCGGCGTTGATCTTCTTGAAGTAGGCCTCTTCGGTCTTGCCGATCACGCCATAGGCGGATGCAGGGCCGCTATAGGGCATGATGTTGCCGATCTTGATTTCAGTATCGGTGGCACCGCTGTCGTATTTTTTTTGAGCGAGCGCACCGTTGCTCGTGGCTGCGAACGCAATGAGCGCGGCCGAGGCAATGGCGAGTCTGCTGGTAGCAATAGGCATTCCGAGTCTCCCTTTTTGAGATTGTCTTTTTGTGCAAGCGTCACGCTCTGTTGTTGATTGCAGTTCGCGCATGACGTGGAGGGATTGAATACGATTTAGCGGAAAGCATCAAGAAAAAGCCCCTGCGGCGATGCCGCGGGGGCTGCTCCTTTAGTAGTCAGGCGCTAGAGAACCGATCGCGGACTAGCCGCCGACGTCGCCGGTGAGAATTTCGCCGAACAGTTCCCAGCCCTCGCCCTTGAACTTCATGAGCTGCAGCTGCGAGATCGGGGCGAAGTCGGTCGCCGAGGTGTTGACCTTGACGCCGGGCAGCAAGCCGCCAAGCTCGAGGTCCTTGATGCTCGCGGCCTGCTTCATGATGTTCTCGCGCGTCAGGTTGTCACCGCAGGCTTTCAGCACGTGTACGAGGCCCTGGGCCACGGTGTAGGCGTACATGACCGACGCGTCGGCGCGGTTGGCTTCGGGGTAGTATTTGTCCAGGAACTCGTTCCAGGCCTTCATCCCCGCATCGTTCTGCCACTGCTTGTCGGTCGGATCCTTCAGGTAATTCGACGAAATGATGTCCTGCGCGTTTTCGAAGCCGGCAGGCTTGATAACGCTGCCGATCGAGGCCGAGACGTTATTGAGGAAGTGCAGCGGCTTCCAGCCGATCTCCATGTTCTTCTTGATCGCCTGCGCCGCGAATTTCGGCGTGGTGATGTTGATGAACACGTCGGCGCCGCTCGCCTTGAGCTTGACGATGTGAGAGTCGATGGTCGGCTGCGAAACCTCGAAGCTCTCCTCCATGACGATCATCGACGCCGCCTTGGCGCCAAGTCCGTCCTTCAGGCCCTTCAGGTAATCCTTGCCGTAATCGTCGTTCTGGTACAGCACGCCGATCTTGGCGTCCGGCTTGTGCTTCAGAATGTACTTTGCGTAGATGATGGTTTCGCTCTGGTAGTTGGGTTGCCAGCCAATGGTCCAGGGAAATTCCTTGGGGTCGTTCCATTTGGTCGCACCGGTGGCGACGAACAGTTGCGGCACCTTCTTCTGGTTCATGTATTTCTGGATCGCCGAGTTCGGCGGCGTGCCGAGCGGATTGAAGACGAGCAGAACTTCGTCGCTCTCCACCAGCTTGCGCACCTGCTCGACCGTCTTCGGCGGACTGTAGGCGTCGTCGTAGGAGACGAAGTTGATCTTGCGGCCGTTGATGCCGCCTTCCGCATTGATCTTCTTGAAATAGGCTTCTTCGGTCTTGCCGATCACGCCGTAGGCGGATGCGGGTCCGCTGTAGGGCATGATGTTGCCGATCTTGATTTCGGTATCGGATGCGCCGGTGTCGTATTTCTTTTGGGCAATCGCGCCGCTGCTGGTGGCGGCGAGCAATGCGAGGGCGGCCGAAAAGGCCCCCAATCGCAAGTTGATAGCAGGCATGTTTTTCTCTCCCTGGAGACCACGATGAATGTGTCGTTTTTTCTTGAAGTTGGAGCACTTTGCGGCTCCTGCCGTCATTCAATACCTTTCGGTCGCGCCGGGCAACAAAAAGCCCCCCGCGACGGTGTCGCGGGGGGCGATATTTTAGTCTGGAGTCCCGGGCGGACTGCCCGTGACGCGGAATATTAATTGCTGAGTTCGCCGCTGATGATGTCGCCGAACAGCTCCCATTTCTCGCCCTTGAACCGCTGCATCTGAAGCTGTTCGATCGGGGCGAAGTCCTTGGCTGACGTGTTGATTTTGACGCCGGGCAGCAGGGTGTCGGGCGCAAAGTCCTTCAGGCTGGCAGCCTGCTTCATCACGTTGGCGCGGGTGAGGTCGTCACCGCACATCTCCAGCACCTTTACCATGGTTTGCGCCGCGCCGTAGCCATAGACCACGGAGCCGTCGAGCTTGTTGGCTTCGGGATAATACTTGGCGAGGAATTCGTAGAACTTCTTCATGCCGGGATCATTGTCCCACTGCGCGTCCGCGCCGTCCTTGGCGTAGTTGGCCGAGAGAATGCCTTGCGCATTCTCGAAGCCCGCCGGCTTGATCACGCTGCCGACCGAGGCCGAGACGTTGGAGACGATGTGCAGCGGCCTCCATTCGACTTCGGCGATCTTCTTGATCGCCTGGGCGGCGAACTTCGGCGTCGTGATGCTGATGAAGACGTCGGCGCCGGTGGCTTTCAGCTTGACGATGTGGGAGTCGATTGACGGCTCCGATGTCTCATAGCTTTCCTCGGCGACGATCATCGACGCTTTGGCACCGAGGCCGTCCTTCAGGCCCTTGAGGTAATCCTTGCCGAAGTCGTCGTTCTGATAAAACACCGCGATCTTGGCATCCGGCTTTTCCTTCATCAGGAACTTGGCATAGATCCGCGCTTCGCTCTGATAGCTGGGCTGCCAGCCGATCGTCCAGGGGAAGTCCTTCGGCTCGTTCCATTTGGTGGCGCCGGTCGCGACGAACAGCTGCGGTACCTTCTTCGAGTTGAGGTACTTCTGGATCGCGGAATTGGACGGCGTGCCGAGCGGATTGAACACCACAAGCACTTCGTCGCTCTCGACCAGCTTGCGGGCCTGCTCGACGGCCTTCGGCGGGCTGTAGCTGTCGTCGTAGCTGACGAAAGTGATCTTGCGGCCGTTGATGCCGCCTTCCGCGTTGATCTTCTTGAAGTAGGCCTCTTCGGTCTTGCCGATCACGCCGTAGGCGGACGCGGGTCCGCTATAGGGCATGATGTTGCCGATCTTGATTTCGGTATCGGACGCGCCGGCGTCGTACTTCTTCTGGGCGAGGGCACTGCCGCTGACGGCAATAGAGGCGATGAGCGCCGTCGCGAAGGCGGCGCTTCTTGTTGTCGAAAGCATCATTATTTCAGGTTTCCGGATTCGAGTTTGAGGTTAGTTTTTCTTGGTCAGTTTGCCGAGCAAATGCTGGGCAACCATTGCGACCTGCCTTGCGCCGTGCGGCACCAGGAAGATGACAAGGAACAGCAGCACGCCGAACACGGCGCCGGAGAGGCCCTTGGAGATGCTCTCGGCGATGTTGGGCACGAAGATGATGAACGCGGCGCCGACGAACGAGCCCGGCAGCCAGCCCACGCCGCCGACCACCATGCCGAGGAACAGCGCGATGGCGAGGTTGATCGTGTAGCTGTCGGGCGCCACGAACGCCACGACGATGGCGCTGAGCCCGCCGGCAATACCGGTGATGCCCGCGGACACGCCGAAGGCGAGCGTCTTGTACTGCGCGACGTCGACGCCCATGGCCGAGGCCGCGATCTCATTGTCGCGGATCGACATGAAGGCGCGGCCCGAGCGCGAGCGCAGCAGGTTGATCGACCCGATATAGATCGCCAGCGAGATCGCCAGTGTGAAGTAATAGAGCCACTTGTCCTGTCCGATCGGCAGGCCGAACGGCGCATCGGGTTTCATGACGGTGAGGCCCTGCACGCCGCCGGTCCAAGCCTCGAGGAAATGCAGTTTCAGGAGCTGCGGCATGGCGACCGCCAGCGCGAAGGTGGCGAGCGCCAGGTAGATGCCGGAAAGCCGCAAGGCGGGCTTGCCGAACAGATAGCCGGCGCCGAACGACACCAGCCCCGCGATCGGCAGCGTCAGCGCGTAGTTCACGTTGGCGACTTCCATCAGGACCGCCGACGTATAGGCACCGAGCGCGTAGAACGCGCTCTGGCCGAGCGAGAACTGACCGCTTCCGCCGGTCAGGATGTTGAGCGCCAGCACCGCGATCCCATAGATCATGACCATCGTCATCTGGAAGACGACGAAGTTCTTCACGAATATAGGGGTAACGAGCAACGCGGCCAGGATCACCAGCGAGGTGCCGGTGCCCAGCGTCATGGCGCGCTTCGGAACGGCCTCGACGGCCGGGGCTTCTGTAACGGCGTCTTCTGCAGCTGCGCTCATGATCAGACTCGCTTGACGATGGCTCGGCCGAAGAGACCGGCAGGTTTGAAGACCAGGACGGTGATGATCAGCGCAAGCGCGATCGGCAGTTTCAGTTCATTGCCCACGCCGGGGATGTAGGTGCCGGCGAGGTTCTCGAAGACACCGACCAGGAAGCCGCCGATGACGGCGCCAAGCGGCGAGGAAAGCCCGCCGAGCACGGCGGCGGCGAAACCGTAAACCAGGACGCCGCCCATCATGTTCGGTTCGAGGAACACGACCGGGGCGATCAGGATGCCGGCGACGGCGCCGATCGCGGATGCCATGCCCCAGCCCAGCGCGATCATCCAGGAGGTGTTGACGCCGACCAGCCGCGCCGATTCCGGCAACGCCGCAGCCGCGCGCATCGCAAGGCCAATCCGGGTGAATTGGAAGAACAAGTAGAGCCCGATCAGCATCAGGAGAGTGACTCCGATCATCCCGGCCTGGTGGGTCGAGATCAGCTGGCTGCCGAGGAAGGGTGAGGATCCGAAAGGCGTCGGATACTGCTTGATGGTAAAATCCCAGATCAGGCCGGCGATCGAGTTGACGATGGCGAACAGGGCGATGAAGCCTGCGACGTTGGTCAGGACCGGGGCCTTGGCCAGCGGCTTGAACAGCACCCGCTCGATGAGGATGCCGCCGGCAAAGGAGATGATCAGCGTGGCCAGGAAGGCCCACCAGTACGGTATGCCCCACTGCATCAGCTGCCAGGAGATGAAGGTCGAGAACATCGCCATTTCGCCCTGGGCGAAATTCAGATGGTCGATCGCCTGGTAGATCATGACCACCGCGAGCGCCATACAGGCATAGATCGCGCCTGTGGCGACGCCGGCCAGGACTTGGTTGGTAAGTAGTTCCACGGCCGTACCCCTCAGTAGCCCAGATAGGATTTGCGGACGTCTTCGTTGCTCGCGATTTCCTTCGCGTTCCCCGACATCACGATTTTTCCGGTTTCGATCACATAGGCCTGGTCGGCGAGCTCCAGCGCCAGTTGCGCGTTCTGCTCCACCACCAGAATGGTAACCTTGTCCTCACGGTTGATCTTACCGAGGATCTTGAACAGGTCGCGCACGATCAGGGGCGCGAGACCGAATGACGGCTCGTCCAGCAGCATCAGCCGCGGCCGCAACATCAGCGCACGCGCGACCGCGAGCATTTGCTGTTCGCCGCCCGACAGTGTTCCGGCCTGCTGGGTATGGCGTTCCTTCAGCACCGGGAAATGCGCGTACATGCGCTCGATGTCGGAAACAATGTTCTTGGAGTCGCTGCGCGTGATGGCGCCGAGCTGCAGATTCTCTTCCACCGTCATGGTGGTGAAGGTGCCGCGGCCCTGTGGCACATGCGCAATGCCGAGACGGACGACGTTTTCTGTCGAGCGGCCGGAGAGCGACTTGCCCTCGAACTCGATCGCGCCGGTGGAGCGCACCATGTTGCAGATCGCCCGCAGGGTGGTGGTCTTGCCGGCGCCGTTGGCGCCGAGCAGGGTGGTCAGGCTGCCCTCGTTGAGGGCAAAGGACAGGCCATGGAGCGCCTGGACCTGGCCGTAATAGGCCCGCAAATCCTTGACGTTGAGCATCGCGGTCATTGGTCGTCCTTGCTCCCCAGATAGGCTTTGATGACATCCGGGTCGGCCTGGACCTGGGCCGGGGTTCCTTCGGCCAGCTTGCGGCCGAAGTTGAGTGCGACGACATGGTCGGCGATCGACATGACAAGACCCATGTGATGTTCGACCAGCAGCACGGTCATATGGCGATCGTCGCGAATGCGGCGGATCAGATCGCCGAGTACGTGAACTTCTTCGTGGTTGAGACCGCCGGCGGGCTCGTCGAGCAGCAGGATCTTCGGATCGGCGGCCAGCGCACGCGCCAGCTCGACGCGCTTCTGGGTGCCGAATGGCAGGCCGGATACCACGGTATGCGCGACGTCACCGAGATCCAGATAATCGAGGATCTCATGAACCTTCCTGTTGATCTCGGTTTCGCCGCGGCGAACCCAGGCGAGCTTGAGCGAATCCGAGATGATGTCGCTGGAGGAGCGCGAGTGGCAGCCGACGCGAACGTTGTCCATCACCGAGAGATTGGGAAACAGCGCGACGTTCTGGAAAGTGCGCCCGATGCCGATCTCGGCGATCTTGTGCGCTGGCCGCGTCAGGATGCTGGCGCCTTCCATCAGGATGTCGCCGGTGCTCGGCTGATAAAGCCTGGAAAGGCAATTGAAGAGCGTTGTCTTGCCGGCGCCGTTCGGTCCGATCAGGCCGAGGATGGCGCCCTTGTGCATGTCAAAGGACACACCATTCAACGCGATGATGCCGCCGAACACGACGCTGACGTCGCGAACCGCAAGCAAGGGAGCATTTCCCTGCGCGAGCTGTGCCTGCGTCATCGCGTCCCGCCCAAATGACTCATAGAGTGACTCATGGAGTAACTCACGGAGCGGGAATGACCGCGCGAAAACCTGCGCCGGTCATGATGATGACTACCTGATCCCCTCGACCACACGTGCAACTTTCCCTCCTGCTTTCAATTTCTTGTTCTCTTCTTTTTTGGATTGCGGGGCTGCGCCGCCCAGCGCCGCCTCGATGTTCCTTACCATCGTCACAAGGCGAGGTCCAATGTCGTTGATCAAGCGATCTTCCGTGAAACGGAAAGCGGGCGCGCCACAATTGAAGGCATACGGTCCGGTTCCATCGCTGAGCTTCAACGCGACGCCTACCGCGTGCACATCGTCTTGCCATTCGCCTGCGGAGATCGTGAATCCCTGACGCGCCACCATTTCGCCCGCGCGTTCGATGCCGTCGCGCATCCGGGCCCAGCGGCTGCCGTAATGATCGCGCAGTTCGCGCAACAAAGCGGCACGCTCGTCATCGGGCAGCGCCCAGATATAGGCACGTCCCATCGCGGTGGTCGCGATCGGTACCCGCGAACCGACGTCGAGCTGCACGCCAAGCAAGCCGGTCCGGCTCTGGCCGAAATAGATCATGCTGTGACGGTCGCGGCCGCCGACCGCAACCGCGCCGCCGGTCTCGCGCATCAGCGCTTCACGGTAGGGTTCGGACAAATGCCGAACGCCGAGATTGGCGAGCGCGGCATACCCCAGGGCCATGGCTGATGGCGCGAGCTGATACTTTTCGAACCGCGGAACGGGTGTAAGATAGCCCAGCTTGGTCAAGGTGTAGGTCAGCCGGGAAATGGTTGGCTTCGGCAATTTAGTACGGGCAGCGATCTCTTGATTGCCGAGAAGCCCGTCGTTGGGTTGGAATGCGCGCAACACATCAAGTCCGCGGGAGAGCGCGACGACGAAGCTGCGGTCAGTCGCCGCTTTCTTCCCTGGACGTTTCATTGCTTGCTGCTTTACCGAGCTCGTTGACAAGGGACGTGCTTCAAAATAACCCTCCGTGTCAAGATGTGGAATTGAATTTCGCAGTGCGAAATTGAAAAAATCGTAGCCACTCAACACAAGTTCGATTGGCATACAAGAACAAGGATCAAGGGAGAGTCCCGTGAACGAAGTCGTAACACTCGAACGTCATGACGCCATCGCCATCGTCACGGTCAACAGCCCTCCGGTGAACGCGCTCAGCGCCGCCGTGCGTGGCGGCATTTTCGACTGCATGAAGGCTGCGATCGCTGATCCCGAGGTAAAGGCGATCGTGCTGACCTGCGGCGGCCGCACCTTCATCGCCGGCGCCGACATCACCGAATTCGGCAAGCCGCCGAAGCCACCCGGCCTGCACGAAGTGCTGGTGGCGATGGAGAACTCTCCGAAGCCGATCATTGCCGCGATCCACGGCACCGCGCTCGGCGGCGGTCTCGAAGTTGCTCTGGCATGCCACTATCGCGTCGCGACCAAAGAGGCGAAACTCGGCCTGCCCGAAGTGAAGCTCGGCCTTTTGCCCGGCGCCGGCGGCACCCAGCGCCTGCCGCGTGCGATCGGCCCGGAAATGGCGGTCAAGATGATCGTCAGCGGCGATCCGATCAGCGCTGCTGAAGCCCTCAAGAACGGCCTGATCGAGGAAATCGTCGAAGGCCCGGCCTCGGGCGGCGAAGCCTTTGCCCTCAAGGTGCTGGCGGAGAAGCGCCCGCTGCGCAAGCTGCGCGACGACGATTCAAAGCTCGCCGCGGCGAAGGCCGATATTTCGATCTTCACCAACGCGGTCGCGGCCCTCACCAAGAAGGCGCGCGGGCTGGAAGCCCCTTTCGCCGCCGCGGATGCCGTGCGCGCCGCGATCGAATTGCCGTTCGACGAAGGGTTGAAGAAGGAACGCGAAGGGTTCCTCAAGCTGGTGTCGAGCGACCAGTCAAAGGCACAGCGCTACGCCTTCTTCAGCGAGCGCGAGGCGGCAAAAGTCGCCGCCGTTCCCGAAGGCACAAAACCGCGCAATGTCGAGCGCGTTGCCATCATCGGCGCCGGCACCATGGGTGGCGGCATCGCGATGTCGTTCGCCAATGCCGGTATCCCGGTGACGTTGATCGAAACCGGCGAAGAGCAGCTCAAGCGCGGCATGGGCGTGATGCAGAAGAATTACGAAGCGACCGCCGCGCGCGGTGGCATCCCAGCCGATGCGCCGGCGAAGCGCATGGGCCTGATCACCGGTGTGGTCGGCCTCGAGAACGTCAAGGACGCTGACCTTGTGATCGAAGCCGTGTTCGAAACCATGGCGGTCAAGAAGGAAGTGTTCACCGCGCTCGACAAGTACGCCAAGAAGGGCGCCGTGCTCGCCTCCAACACCTCCTATCTCAACATCGACGAGATCGCGAAGGTCACCAGCCGTCCGCAGGACGTGCTCGGCATGCACTTCTTCTCCCCGGCCAACGTGATGAAGTTGTGCGAGATCGTCCGCGCCGACAAGACCGCGCCGGATGCCTTGACCACGGCCGTCTCGATCGCGCGCAAGATTGCAAAAGTTCCGGCGGTGGTCGGCGTCTGCGACGGTTTTGTCGGCAACCGCATGCTCGCGCAGCGCGGCAAGCAGTCCGAAAAGCTGTTGTTCGAAGGCGCCTTGCCGCAGCAGGTCGATGCTGTCGTGACGAAATTCGGCATGCCGATGGGCCCGTTCGCGATGGGCGATCTCGCCGGCCTCGACATCGGCTGGCGTTCGCGGAAAGACCGCGGCCTCAAGTCGGAAATCGCCGATGCGCTGTGCGAAGCCGGCCGCTTCGGCCAGAAGACCGGCAAGGGCTACTACAAGTATGAAGGCGGTTCGCGTTCGCCGATGCCCGATCCCGAAGTCGAAAAGCTGATCGCGGAAACCCTGCAGCGCCTCGGCCGCAAGACCCGCGTCGTCAGCGACGACGAGATCCTCGAGCGCATGATGTATCCGATGATCAACGAGGGCGCGCGGATCCTCGAAGAAGGCATCGCGGCGCGTCCGAGCGACATCGATGTGATCTGGCTCTATGGCTATGGCTGGCCGATCTATCGCGGCGGCCCGATGTTCTATGCCGACCAGGTCGGCCTCAAGCACATCGCGGATCGCCTGTCGTACTACGCCAAGGAGACCAACGATCCCTCGCTGGAACCCGCGCCGCTGCTCAAGCGTCTCGCCGCCGAGGGCAAGACGTTTGCGTCGCTGGCGCAGTCGAAAGCGGCTTGATGGGGACGAGCGCAGTCTCTCCGTTCCCTTTCCCCTTGCGGGAGAGGGTCAGGGAGAGGGGTGGCGTCATCGGGACTGCCCGTGAAAACCCCTCTCCCCAACCCTCCCCCGCAAGGGGGGAGGGAGCCTGTAGATTTGTGCTCACCTCACGCGTCGCAGAATTTGCATGACCCATCCCGGCGAACAGTTCTATCCGCACGGCGTTCACTGGGACGATCCGCTGCCGCGCGGCACGCTGCCTGATTTGTTGTCGGCAGCGGCCGCCGAGTTCGGATCGCGCCCTGCGCTCGAATTCCGCGACCGGCCGATCAGTTACGCCGCGCTCGAAACCCTGGTGGAGACGGCAGCCTCCGCCTTCCTGCGCGCCGGCTACGGCAAGGGTCATTCGGTTGCGCTGTTCCTTGGCAATTCGCCTGATCATCCCGTCAATTTCTTTGGCGCGCTGAAGGCCGGTGCCCGCATCGTGCACCTGTCGCCGCTCGACGGCGAGATCGCGCTGTCGCACAAGCTCTCGGATTCCGGCGCGCGCGTGCTGGTCACCAGCAATTTGTCGGCGCTGTTGCCGACCGCACTGAAATTCCTCGACAAGGGCCTGCTTGATCGCCTCATCGTTTGCGAGGACGATGATTGGCGCAAGGTCGGCACGCCGCAGACGGCATTGCCTGATAATCCCGCTGTCATCACCTACAGGCAATTCATCGACGGCGCGGCCAAGCCCGCGCAATGGCCTGTCATGAGCGCCGACGATGTCGCGCTGCTGCAATATACCGGCGGCACCACGGGCCTGCCGAAGGGCGCCATGCTGAGCCATGGCAACCTGACTTCCGCCGTTTCGGTCTACGACGTCTGGGGCAAGCGGTCGCGCGCCGAGCGCAACAATCCGATCGAGCGCGTGATCTGCGTGCTGCCGCTGTTTCATATCTATGCGTTGACGGTGGTGCTGCTGTCCTCGATCCGGCGCGGCCATCTGATCTCGCTGCATCAACGTTTCGATGTCGAGTCCGTAATGCGCGATATCGAGACCAAGCGCGCCACCGCGTTCCCCGGCGTGCCGACGATGTGGATCGCGATCGCGGCCTTGCCCGATCTCGACAAGCGCGATCTGTCCTCGCTGGTCAGCGTCGGCTCGGGCGGCGCACCGCTGCCGGTCGAGGTCGCGCGGATCCTCGAGCAGCGGGTCGGCATGAAGCTGAAGAGCGGCTGGGGCATGACCGAGACCTGCTCGCCCGGCACCGCCCATCCCAAGGAAGGCCCGGACAAGCCGGGCTCCATTGGTTTGATGCTGCCGGGGATCGAGATGGACGTGGTGTCGCTCGACGATCCCAAGCAATTGATGCCGGTCGGCGAAGTCGGCGAAATCCGCATCCGCGGACCAAATGTGACAAAAGGCTACTGGAACCGGCCGAAGGAAACCGCCGAAGCGTTCGTCGGCGACCGCTTCCTGACCGGCGACATCGGCTACATGGATGGCGACGGCTATTTCTACCTGGTCGACCGCAAGAAGGACATGATCATCTCCGGCGGCTTCAACGTCTATCCGCAGATGATCGAGCAGGCGATCTACACCCATCCGTCGGTGCAGGAAGTGATCGTGATCGGGATTCCCGACGATTACCGCGGCGAGGCCGCCAAGGCTTTCATCAAGCTGCGCGCGGATGCAAAACCGTTCGCGCTGGAAGAGCTGCGCGGCTTCCTCACCGGCAAGCTCGGCAAGCATGAAATCCCGGCAGCGCTCGATTTCGTCGATGAACTGCCGCGCACGCCGGTCGGCAAGTTGTCGCGTCATGAACTGCGTCTGCGGCAGCCATCGCCGCAGGCGGCTCAACCCAACAAACGATTAGCTCAGTAAGGAGGATCCGATGGATCTCGCTTTCAGCAAGGAAGAAATAGCGTTTCGTGAGGAAGTGCGGACCTTCTTCAAAGACAACGTGCCGCCGGATACACGGCGCAAGCTGCAGGAAGGCCGCCACCTTTCCAAGGACGAGATGGTGACCTGGTGGCGCATCCTGAACAAGAAGGGCTGGGGCGTCTCGCACTGGCCGAAGGAATATGGCGGCACGGGGTGGACCTCCGTGCAGCACTACATCTTCAACGAAGAGCTGCAGATGCATCCGGCGCCGGCGCCGCTCGCCTTCGGCGTCAGCATGGTCGGGCCTGTGATCTACACCTTCGGCAATGAAGCGCAGAAGAAGCAGTATCTGCCGCGCATCGCCAATGTCGACGACTGGTGGTGCCAGGGCTTCTCCGAGCCGGGCTCCGGATCGGACCTCGCCTCGCTGAAGACCAAGGCCGAGCGCCGTGGCGACAAATACATCATCAACGGCCAGAAGACCTGGACCACGCTGGCGCAGCACGCCGACATGATCTTCTGCCTCTGTCGCACCGACAACAATGCCAAGAAGCAGATGGGCATCTCCTTCATCGTGTTCGACATGAAGAGCAAGGGCATCACGGTGCGCCCGATCGAGACCATCGACGGTGGCCATGAGGTCAACGAAGTGTTCTTCGACGACGTCGAGGTTCCCGTCGAAAATCTGATCGGCGAGGAGAACAAGGGCTGGGATTACGCAAAATTTCTGCTCGGCAATGAGCGCACCGGCATCGCCCGGGTCGGCGTTTCCAAGGAGCGGCTGCGCCGCATCAAGGATCTTGCCGCCAAGGTCGAATCCAACGGCAAGCCGGTGCTCGAGGACCAGGGTTTCCGCGAGAAGCTGGCGGCCTGCGAGATCGAGCTGAAGGCGCTCGAACTCACCCAGCTGCGCGTCGTCGCCGACGAAGGCAAGCACGGCAAGGGCAAGCCCAACCCGGCGTCCTCGGTGCTCAAGATCAAGGGCTCGGAAATCCAGCAGACCACCACCGAGCTTTTGATGGAAGTGATCGGCCCGTTCGCCGCGCCCTATGACGAGCATGGCGACGACGGCTCCAACGAGGCGATGGACTGGACCGCGCAGATCGCGCCGAGCTACTTCAACAACCGCAAGGTCTCGATCTACGGCGGCTCCAACGAGATCCAGCGCAACATCATCACCAAGGCGGTGCTGGGGCTTTAGTCCCGCCACCGTCATGCCTGGGCTTGTCCCGGGCATCCACGTCTTGTTTGAGGATAGGAAAGTCGTGGATGGCCGGGTCAAGCCCGGCCATGACGACACAGAAGCCGGAAAGTAAACAACATGGATTTTGATTTGTCCGAGGAGCAGCGGCTTCTCAAGGAAAGCGTCGACGGTCTCCTCAACGATTCCTACGACTTCGAGGCGCGCAAGAAATACCGCACCGAGAAGGGCGGCTGGAGCAAGACCGTGTGGGGCAAGCTTGCCGAACAGGGGCTGCTCGGCCTGCCGTTCTCGGAAGAAGACGGCGGCTTCGGCGCCGGCGCTGTGGAAACCGCGATCGTGATGGAAGCGATGGGCAAGGCGCTGGTGCTGGAGCCTTATCTCGCCACGGTCGTGATCGCCGGCGGCTTCCTGCGCCATGGCGGCTCGGCCGAGCAGAAGGCCGCGCATATTCCCGGGATTATCGACGGCAGCAAGACCTTTGCGTTTGCGCAGCTCGAGAAGAACTCGCGCTACGATCTTTCCGACGTCGCGACGACGGCCAAAAAGAAGGGCGCGGGCTGGGTGATCGACGGCGAGAAATTCGTCGTGATCAACGGCGAGAACGCCGACACACTGATCGTGACCGCGCGCACGTCAGGCGCACGGCGCGACAGAAACGGCATCGGCGCGTTCCTGGTGCCCGCCAACGCCAAGGGCGTCGGCCGCAAGGGCTATCCGACCCAGGACGGCCTGCACGCCGCCGACATCACGCTGACCGGCGTCGAGGTTGGCGCCGAGGCTGCGATCGGCGATCCCGAGAACGCGCTTGAACTGATCGAGCGCGTGGTCGACGACGCCCGCACCGCGATGTGCGCCGAAGCGGTCGGGGCGATGGATGAATCGCTCAAATCCACGGTCGAGTACCTGAAGACGCGAAAGCAGTTCGGCGTCGCGATCGGCACCTTCCAGACCCTGCAGCACCGCGCCGCCGACATGTTCGTCGCCGTCGAACAGGCCCGCAGCATGTCGATGTTCGCGACCATGGCGGCCGATTTCGACAACGCCAAGGAGCGCGCCACAGCTGTGGCCGCCGCGAAAGTGCAAATTGGAAAATCGCTGAAGTTCGTCGGCCAGCAGTCGATCCAGCTCCATGGCGGCATCGGCATGACCCAGGAAGCCAAGATCGGCCACTACTTCAAGCGCCTGACCATGATCGAGAACACTTTTGGCGACACGGATTATCATCTGCGCCGTGTGACGGATGCGGGTGGGTTGATCTGACAAACTGTCATTGCCGGGCTTGACCCGGCAATCCATCGCTCTTCGAAAAGATGGATGCCCGGGTCAAGCCCGGGCATGACGAAATGAGATCGTCATTGCGAGCGAAGCGAAGCAATCCATCGTGCGGCAAAACAAGTGTGGATTGCTTCGTCGCTTTGCTCCTCGCAATGACGGCAAAAAGAATCAGCGAGGAAACAAACAATGAAAAACACCCCGTTCGATCTCACCGGCAAGGTCGCCGTCCTCACCGGCTCGAGCCGCGGCATCGGTCGCTCCTCGGCGGAACTGCTGGCAAAGCTCGGCGCCAGGGTCGTGATCTCCAGTCGCAAGGCGGATGCCTGTGCGGAGGTCGCCGAAGGCATCAAGAAATCAGGCGGCGATGCCCATGTCATTCCCTGCAACATCTCGCGCCGCGAGGAAGTCGACGCGCTGATCTCGGGCACGACAAAGCATTACGGCAAGGTCGACATCCTGGTCTGCAACGCCGCGGTCAATCCGTATTACGGCCCGCTGCTCGACATCAAGGACGAGGCCTTCGACAAGATCATGGGCTCCAACGTCAAGAGCAACATCTGGCTGTGCGCGCAGGCGATCCCGCAAATGGCATCGCGAGGCAACGGCTCGGTGGTCATCATCTCCTCAATCGGCGGGTTTCGCGGCTCCACCGTGATCGGCGCCTACGGGATTTCCAAGGCGGCGGATTTCTCGCTGTGCCGCAGCCTCGCCGGCGAGTGGGGTCCGAAGGGCGTCCGCGTCAATTGCGTGGCGCCGGGTCTCGTCAAAACCGATTTCGCCAAGGCGTTGTGGGAAGATCCTGACAACCTCAAGCGCCGCACGGCTTCCACGCCGCTGCGCCGCATCGGCGAACCCGACGAAATCGCGGGTGCCGTGGCGTATCTTGCCTCCGATGCGTCGACGTTCATGACCGGCCAGACGATTGTGGTTGATGGTGGGGTGACCACCGCGGCGACGTAGTTCTTCCCTCTCCCGCTCTTGCGGGGTCGAGACGAGCGAAGCTCGCTCTTAGGGTGCCGAGCGTAGCGAGGCGGGTGGGGGCTCTCTCCGCGAGTCCCATCGTCGAGAGAGCCCCCACCCCAACCCTCCCCCGCAAGCGCGGGAGAGGGGGCGCACCACCGCCGCCCATATTGACCTTCCCCTCCCAATCCCCTTTCCTTGCCCCAACCAACCACCTTTCCGGGAAGCACCATCATGTCCTTTGTGCTGGCGATCGATCAGGGCACCACATCCTCGCGCGCCATTGTCTTCCGCAGCGACATTTCGATCGCCGCCACGGCGCAGCAGGAATTCCCGCAGCATTTCCCGGCCTCGGGCTGGGTCGAGCACGAGCCGGAGGATATCTGGACCTCGACGGTGATGGTCTGTCGCGATGCGCTGGAGAAGGCGGGCCTCAAGGCAAAGGACATCGCCGCGATCGGGATCACCAACCAGCGCGAGACCACTGTCGTGTGGGACCGCGCCACCGGTCAGGCCGTGCACCGCGCCATCGTCTGGCAGGACCGCCGCACCGCCGACATCTGCGCCAAGCTGAAGGCCGAAGGCCATGAGCCTGCGATCTCGGCCAAAACCGGCCTGATCATCGATCCCTATTTCTCGGGCACCAAAGTCGCATGGATCCTCGACCACGTGCCCGGCGCGCGCGAACGCGCCGCGCGCGGCGAGCTGATGTTCGGCACCGTCGATTGCTATCTCTTGTGGCGTCTGTCAGGCGGCAAGGTGCACGCGTCAGACGCCACCAACGCCTCGCGCACGCTGCTGTTCAACATCCACACCGGCGAATGGGATGACGACCTCCTGAAACTGCTGCGCGTGCCGCGCTCGATGCTTCCAGAGGTGAAGGATTCCTCCGCCAAATTCGGCGAGAGCGAGCCAGGCCTGTTCGGCGGCGCGATTCCGATATCAGGCATCGCCGGCGACCAGCAGGCCGCGACCATCGGCCAGGCCTGCTTCACACCCGGCATGATCAAATCGACCTACGGCACCGGCTGCTTCGCGCTGCTCAACACCGGCGCCACGCCGGTCGCCTCGAAGAACAAGCTGCTCACCACCATCGCCTATCAATTGAACGGCAAGCGCACCTACGCGCTCGAAGGCTCGATCTTCGTCGCCGGCTCGGCCGTGCAATGGCTGCGCGACGGCCTCGGCATCATCAAGCAGGCGTCGGAAACCGGACCTCTGGCGGACAAATCCGATTCCATGCAGAGCGTCTATCTGGTGCCGGCTTTCGTCGGCCTAGGGGCGCCGTACTGGAATCCCCGCGTCCGCGGCGCGCTGTTCGGCCTCACCCGCAACACCGGCCCCGCCGAACTCGCGCACGCCGCCCTCGAAAGCGTTTGTTATCAGACCTACGATCTGCGCGAGGCGATGCGCGCCGACTGGCCGGGCGAAAAGGCCGCCAACGTGCTCCGCGTCGACGGCGGCATGACCGCCTCCGACTGGACCATGCAGCGCCTCGCCGATCTGCTCGACGCCCCCGTCGACCGCCCGATGATTCAGGAAACTACTGCACTCGGCGCCGCGTATCTCGCGGGTCTGCGGGCGGGTGTCTATCCGGAGCCCGCGAAATTCGCCGACAATTGGCGGCTGGAGCACAGGTTCAAGCCGGCGATGAGTGCGGCGACGCGGGAGCGAAAGCTCGCGGGGTGGGGCAGAGCGGTGAAGGGGCTGCTCGCGAGCGACGAGGGGGAGGGGTAACTCTCTCGGTCGTCATGGCCGGGCTTGTCCCGGCCATCCACGTCTTGGCAACAAAGGAAGTCGTGGATGCCCGGGACAAGCCCGGGCATGACGATAAGGAAGAACGAGCCATGATCCTCCCTGACGGTAACTTCGACGTCCCCTCTGGCAAGATCGCCACCGTCGTTACGCATCTGGAGATGATCGAACTCCCCGCGATCCCGTCGGACCCTGCGGGCGCATGGACGCTGCGCCGGGTCGAGACGCCCGCGCTCGACTGGTATCGCGAACTGTTCCGCCGCGTCGGCGAGGAATGGCTATGGATTTCGCGGGCGCGGATGTCGGATGCCAGGCTCACCGCGATCATCCATTCACCGCTGGTGGAAGTCTATGCGCTGGAGCATGAGGGCCGCGGCGAAGGTCTGCTGGAGCTCGACTTTCGCGAGGCCGGCCAGTGCGAGCTTGGTTTCTTCGGCGTCACCGCAAAACTGATCGGCAGCGGCGCCGGCCGCTGGATGATGAACCGCGCACTGGAGCTTTCCTGGTCGCGGCCGATCGAGCGATTCTGGGTGCACACCTGCACGCACGATCATCCGTCAGCGGTGGCGTTCTATCAGCGCTCCGGCTTTCGCGCCTTCCGGCGGCAAATCGAGATCGAGGACGACCCGCGCCTCGACGGCACCGCGCCGCGTGACGCGGCGAGGCATGTGCCGGTGATTGAGTGATTTGGATCGGGTGAGTCGAATCTGTAGCGACGGCTTACCTTACCTCGCCCCGCTTGCGGGGAGAGGTCGGATTGCGAAGCAATCCGGGTGAGGGGGTACAGGTCTCTCGACAATCATTGCTCGGAGAGATGCCCCTCACCCCAACCCTCTCCCCGCGAAGGGCGGGGAGAGGGAGATCGACTCACGTTTCCCTCAAAACAAATCCTGCTTCGCCCGCGAGATCGAAAACCCCCGCCTGTCCGCATTCAAGCACGTCACGCCCGATTGCTCCGACGTGCAGGTAAATCCGCCGCGCTGCCAGACCTCGCCATAGACCAGCATCGGCATCTTGGGGTCCATCACTGTATCGCCGTAGCAGAGGCGTACGGCGCTGCCCCTGGATCGCATCTCGAACGCCTTGCCCCATTCAAGATCGCAGTCGGCCGGCCGGCGCGCGGTCACCGTGGCTTCCATGATGTCGCAGCGGAGCGTGTTTTGCTTGTCGTAGTCGAAATAGGCACAGGCGATGTTTTTCGATGGCGACTGGAAGCCGACGGGGCCGCTTTGGGCGTGAGCTGAGCCGGCAAGGAGCAGCAACGAAAGCCCGAGGACGTTGAGTGGCAGGCGCATGGCCGTCCTTCCGTTTGGGGAATGTCATGCCCGGACTTGATCCGGGCATCCATCACCCTTGACACCTTCAAAGCAGATGGATGGCCGGGTCAAGCCCGGCCATGACAAGTAGGACACAGTCATCCATGTTCCTGATCGGCCAATACGACTCCCCCTTCGTCCGCCGCGTCGCGATTGCGCTGCGGCTGTATGGCTTGCCGTTCGAGCACCGGCCGTGGTCGACCTTCGGCGATGCCGACAAGATCGCGCCGTATAATCCGTTGCGCCGGGTGCCGACTTTGGTGCTCGCCAACGGCGAGGCTGTCATTGAAAGCGCCGCGATCCTGGATGCGCTGGATGAACTGGTCGGCCCGGAAGCGGCGATGATGGCCGAGCGCGGCGATTTGCGCCGCCGGCAATTGCGGATCTGCGCGCTCGGCAGTGGCCTCGCCGACAAGGCGGTCAGCCTGATCTATGAGCGGGTGCTGCGGAAGGAACAGCTCGCGCTTTGGGTCGAGCGCTGCCAGACGCAGATCGGCGGCGTGCTCGCGATGCTGGAGAGAGAGCGCGAGCCGATCCCGACGGCCTACTGGTTCGGGGAACGCATCGGCCATGCCGATATCATGGTGGCCTGCGCGTTGCGCTTCATCAGCGAAGCGCATCCCGCGCTGTTCGATGCGCGCTATCCGGCGCTGCAGGCCCACGCCATCAGATGCGAGGCGCTGCCGCCGTTCCAGGAAATTTTGCAGCGGCTCGATCCGCCGAAGGGGTGAATCTCCCCATCATTTCGGGCGCCATTATTTGCAGTCGCGGCAGATCGTCAGTTTGCGCCTGAGCTGCACATCTTCCGCGGAATCGGCCCACGGTTGCCCCGCGATGCTATCGGGCTCTTTCATCGGCTTCGACCGTTTGGCTGTGCGTGGGCTGACGGGTAACGTTGGAGCCGGTTCGTCTTCGATGCTGGTGGTGAAGCCATCGTGATCGGCGGCCGGTTTCGGCGGCGGTGTCTCCCTCGCGACTGGCGGCGCCGTGCGCCTGGCGGTCGCCCTCGGTGGAGGAGCGTCCTCGGTTGCCGCTGGCGGTGACGCGTCCCTGGCCACCTGCGGTGGCGCGCGCTTGGCGGTTGGCTTTGGCGGAGGAGCGTCCTCGGTTGCCGCTGGCGGGAACGGGTCCTTGGCCGGCGGCGGTGGCGCACGCTTGGCGGTTGGCTTTGGTGAAGGAGCGTCCTCGGTTGCCGCTGGCGGGAACGGGTCCTTGGCCGGCGGCGATGCCGCGCGCTTGGCGGTTGGCTTTGGTGGAGGAGCGTCCTCGGTTGCCGCTGGCGGGAACGCGTCCCTGGCGACCGGCGATGCCGCGCGCTTGGCGGTTGCCCTCGGTGGAGGCGCGTCCTCGGCTGCCGCTGGCGGCGAAGCCAGGATGACGGCCGGAGGCGGCGGCACAGCCTCGTCCGGCGATGGTGCCGGCCGGGCAAGCGAAAGCGGTGGAGCAAGCGAGGTTTGGCATCTCGCGCTGTCAGGCAGCCCAAAACTGACGGACAAAAATCCGATGGCAAACAGTGCCGCGGCGTTCTTTATTCGCATACCGAAAACCGCCGATCTGAAATCAATGATCGCGGCCCTCCGAGGGCACGCTTCGTATAAACTACCGATCCTACCATGGCGGTCAAAGTTGTCGGAAGTTCGATCCGTACTGCGAGGTCTTACCACCGTTCCCGGAGATCTTGCAGAAGGGATGAGCTTCTTTCTTACCCTCCCTGGAGGGGGAGGGTCGGCTCGCATCGAGCGAAGCGACATGCGAGCCGGGGTGGGGTGACGGTCTCTCAGCTTGGACGCTGTTCGCGAGGAGAGACTGTCACCCCGCCCCGCCGCTCATTTCATGAGCGTCGACCCACGAGCGAGCTTCGCTCGTCTCGGACCCCTCCAGGGGGTAAGTGATCGCGCTGCGACAAATTAACCCGACGGGCAAAATTCCGCTTCCCTCGTCGGGCAAATCAGCGGTTTGAATCGTCGCGTCCCGCCCGACAAGAGGGGCGTGCGCACGTCACGAACGCGCGGCGGGATGCGGTGGACGCTGGTTCACGTCTGACGACGGCGTGGATTAAGCGTACGGCAAAACCGTGTGGTCCTGGCGCCCGTTGCCGGCGTCAAGCTGTCGGAGAAGCGTGAGCGGAAACGATAGCGACGGAGTCAACCCAGAACTCGTCTCCGGGGAGATCACGGCATAAGCCGTAAAGCCATTGCGCAGGGAAGGCCGGATGCTCTCCGCTGCCC
>NZ_JAFCLS010000068.1 GCF_018131075.1 Bradyrhizobium sp. JYMT SZCCT0428
TTGGGTGGGGCGTATTACCGCGAGTGAGGCGGGGCCGCAGGCGTGTCCCGGTACAAATACCAAGTTTTCCCGAATCTCCTTTCCGGCAAAGAAATCCGCTGTTAGGTTTTCGGTTGGCGCTCACCAAAACGCCGCCGGGAGCGCTTTGGAATGCCCCCGTCCGCGCTAGCCCCCCGGACGGGGGATTTCGCGTTATCTGAAGGTGCTGGAGTTTCGATTCGGAAGCACTGCCCTATGCCATTTACAGTGTTTGCCGACGTTGACGATCATCTCGTTTCCGCGACTGCCGAAACCGCGAAAGAAGCATTTGCCAAAGCGGTCGAATGGCAGGTCGTCCGCAAGCTCGCCGACGTTACTATTAGCGACGGCATCAAGCGCTATTCGATTGACGAGTTTTCATTGATTCTCGCGAGCGCTAGCGACGGCCCGGAGTAAGGAGCCGCATCAGCTGGCGGCCGTTCAGACCGCCAAAAAGCGGCCCCAGCAGGGGCTGGCTGTGCTGGGGCCGCCCATTCCAGCCGCAGCGCCCAAAAAATGCGCCAGCGGCGCCCACAATTAACGCAACTTGTTGGATCGTTCCGAGCTACTTTGGAGTACCCCCGCCGCCCCTTCGTAAACAAGCCGTCCGTTTGGAACAGCTGGGCCGGGACAGTAGTTTGAAATTTTCATTCTAAGTGCGTTTTTTACCGTGGAGTAAAATTGTGAGTGACGTGGAAGAATTTAGCCGACTAGTCGTCGGCGCTCGCTTCAAGATCAGTGAACTCGGAGCTACTCGATTGCGATCGCTGGCCGGCAAGACAGGGATCGTTGTCGAGGTTTCCCATCGTAATACGGGCGTCACCGTGTTGTTCGATGGCGCCAAAAGCCCAACCTGCCTGCACAGGGATTTTATCATCGCGATCTCGCGGTAACGCATCGGCTCCCGCACGAGCAAGCGTTGCGGCGCCGGGCGGCTTCCATCGCCCCGCGTCACCGCCCCGCCGTCTTTGCTGTTAAAATGTCCAAAATTTGCCGGGCTTTGTGCCGGGTAGAACTACGGACCTCGCCCTTGCCGTCATCTACTTAGGTGATTGGTCCATTTTCACTTTTTGGGCAGCCCTTTTTGATCCCCGCGAGCGCCGCGTTCTTGCCGCGCTCTGTTCATGCTCCAGAGTGAGTAGTCCCGGAACAGAAAAAGGCGGTAGTCTGGCATGTTTAGCGTCGAACTTCCTGACCGAGCCGCGCGACGCGACGATGGTCGTGCGACCAAATCTCGATTGTCAGATTGACAAATAGATAGCCCGCGATCCCACATGTCGGACTTGTTTGACCCGAAGGGTGGGCTTGTCGTAAGGGCCAAGTGCTGGCGCCCGTGTGCTGCAACTTGCAGCGCCGATGTGAACCGAGAAGGGGACGCAATGCAACTGATTGAACGACTGTCGCGGCGGTTAAGACTTCGTTTCAAACGCGCCGTCGAAGAGATCGTCATCCAGGACCGTCCGGGCGTTTCGGCTAGATTCATCCCTTTACCCCGACGTGATAACGTTTCGTTTGTCAATCCGCCCGCACCCAACAATCACTTGCCGGTGCCACCTCATCACTTATGGGAGGGGTACGCGGAGACTGAAGCAGAGTATTTAAAATGCGGCCAGGATGATGTGGCGCAGATGCTCAGTATCCTGACCGAAGTAGAACAACGGCCCGTCGCATTGAAACGCGTTCTCGATCTCGGATGCGCCAGTGGACGCATGCTGCGATTTTTGCCGCGAGAGCAGACATCCGAGCATTGGGGGTTAGACATCAACGCCGCACATATCGAATGGTGCCAACAAAATCTTAATCCGCCGATGTTGTTCGCGACCAACACAACAGCGCCGCATCTTCCATTTGAAGATAACCACTTCGATTTGCTTTACTGCGGGTCAGTCTTCACGCACATATCCGAATTGGCTGAGGCTTGGCTCCTCGAAGTTCGGCGAGTTCTTCGCCCAAGTGGTTACGCCTATATCACCATCCATACCCGGCAGACCATTGATCTCCTGAGGACGAAATACCGCGATAATCCGCTCTTCGCTGACTTTCTTGCCGAAATCGACTCCGCGCTTGTGAGCCACGAGCCCGAAGGGCGCGAATGGTCAATATTTACTGTGGGCACAGATCCATTCTCTCAGGTATTTTATGATGTTCCTTCCTTGAAGCGACGATGGGGACGCGTGATGCCGGTCCTCGCTGTAGTGGAGAAGGCGCACGATCATCAAGCCGCGGTGGTGATGCGGAAGCGAGCTATCACTTCCGGTCTACCGCAATGAACGGACATCCATTATTCGGCCGGCAAGAATTCTGCCGCTTACCTCAGACACGCCGTGGTCAGAAGACACTCTCTAGAACATGTCGCCCACGGCGCCACAGAATTGTCGTTTGTTTTCACGACCGCTTGGTTACGCGGCGTAACCACATCACGCCGAACGCGCCGATGATGTCGCCTAGCGTCAGTCGTGTAAGCCCCGTTGATCGGCGGCAAACGAGCAGCGTTCTGCGGCCGGTACATCCGCGGTCCGCAGAACTCTCTGTCACGTCGGCAAGCCGTGCTTGCGGCGCAACTCATCCCGCTTGTTCGCCGTGATCCTGCCAAGTGCGCTCGGCGTGATCTCTTCCAGCTTTTCATAGAACGAGACGTTCGCCTCGTCTGTAAAATCAGCCGACTTCATTGCGCGAAGCGGCGCGTTATGCGGCGCCGGTTCCGATGGCTCGACGCGTTTGAAGATGTTCGAGTTGACGCGCTTCCCGGCGGCTTTCATGGCCGCGTGCGTTTGGGCGTGGAATGGATTCTTCGCCATCACTTACTTGCCCTTGCCAGTCTCGGCCGTGATCGCCGCGCGCAAAACATTTTTGGTGACGTGCGAGATTTCCCCGCGCTCGATCATCTTCGTAAGTCGCGAAACGACCCCCGATTCCAGCGCTTGCACGCCGGCCGTGTCGAGATCGCCGGCACCGGCGCGGATCATGGCGCGATCGTCTTTGGAAAGTTCGATCATGCTGCTGCGCTCCTATCATCTGCCGGCAACCCGTTTGCCATCGCATATTCAGCGAAGTCGGCGAAATATGCGCCGGTTTCTAATTCCTGCTGTGTCGGCTGCCGGTTAACCTTGCGATCAAGATCGACGACAATGACTTTATCGCCAGACTTTCGCAGCCACGCGACGCCGGCCCGGCTCTCGTACGGCGCGGCCAGCTCATTGAACTGCTGCGGGTCCGTTCCCACTTCCTTGATGATCTCCTCGCGACCCAGCTCGACGGCGCGTTCTGCGAGCACGAGCGCGGCCTCAAGTTCCTTAACCTCCCGCAGCACCTCGCCGTGCTGAGCTTCCATCGCTCGCTCGATTAGCGCATCCCGCTGGACCGTAGAAATGCCAGAGATCTGCGGAGGCACTTCCGAGAACGCCAGCGCCATCTCAGGCTCGATCGTTTCAAGGTTTTCCGCGATGAAGGCGTCACGCGCCGCCTGCGGTTTCGAACGAAGGAAATCCCGCATCTCGGCGCGCAGCATCGCGGCGACAAGATCGGTTCGGTCAGCCGGCTGTAGCTTAATTAAAGATCGGAGTTCCGCGGCCTCGCGCTTTGCCGCCGCGATCTGGTGCTTGCCGCGGTGAAAGACCGGGCTGAGCTGCTGCGCCGCAAACTGCAAAGCATCGGCCTTCAACCCATCGGGCGTGAACTTCCCGGAGCGCGCGGCCTCGGCTTTTCTTGCCTCGATGGCATCGACACTGCTCAGCGCCGAGACGTAAATCTGCTGCAATCGATGCGCGGTCGATCCCGCTTTCGGCGCCAAGTCCCAGAGTCCGACATGGCCTGACGTCGCCGGCTGTCCCGGCGCCGGCTTACGGATTGTTCGCCTGCCAAGGATGCCGAATTTTTCGCCTGCTGTTGGTGTATTCATCAACTTCTCCTCGTCGTGTTAGAAATGTCCATACGTACCCCAGCCCACCTTTGGTGGGGGTGGCCGTGAAACCCACCAGCAACCGATCGCTACAGCCAAAACCAAGTCGTCATGCCGTCCGGTCCGCGCCGCGTAACTCGCACGGCCCGCGTCACTGACCTTGCGTCGAAAATCCTTCAGCTCTTCCGCCATAGCGCCCGCTTCCGACAAGTCGGCTGCAAACCGGACAGTACCGGTGTGCAGCATTGCATCGAGGTTCGAGATCAGGACGGTTTTGGCGACGTGAAAACGATGGAATCCTTTGGCGGGCGTTGCCTCGGTTCCCGCGGTAATGGTCACACGCTTGGGCTTCATGCCGGCTTCGACGAAGATATCGCCCACCGCGCGGCCCACTCCAGTCTCATCGATAATTAGCTCTGCCCCAGCAACCGGCGGCCGGGCTAGTAGGTTAGCGACGTGCTGGACAACGGACGGATACGACATTCCGAGGGGAAGCCTTTCAAGGTGCCTCACGTCCGCGAACTCTGCTGATTTTTGAAGATGGCCGCTCAACCCTGTGTGGCGCTCGAATTCGGAGCCCAGGTCGATGACACCCTTCTGCCACTCGATGACAGCAATCGCCGTGGGGTCGGTGGACTGACCAAGGTCAACGCCGACAACGTAGCTAGAGCTGCGGCGCAGGAAGGTGGGTTTGCTTTCGGCTTGCATCAATTCCATAACGGCTGCACCTCCTGGGTGAAGGCGGCAGCAATGATCGCCATCGGAAACACCGCCTCGTCGTTGTCGCGGAATTCCAGTTCGTATTCTTCGCTAAAGCGCATGGCGCCGAGTTCCTTGAGCTCTTCGGCCAGGAACTCTTTGGAGATGCGGGGGCAATCGGATGCAGCGACCTTGACCCGCGTCCAGTCGCCGGTACCGGTCCAGGATTCGAAGAAGAAACCACGCTTGCCTGCCGGGGTGGTCAACGCGATCAGTCGGCCGCCATCCTTTGCCGTCGCCAACATCGGCCTCACGGCAGCGAGTAATTCATCTTCCACACGGGCCGCCTCGTCGATCACGATCAAGGCAGCACCGGCGATGCCGCGAATGGTTTTCTCTGTGCCGGGCAGTGCGAGGATGCGTGCACCGTTGGTGAATTCGATCTTCAGGGCGCTTTCGGCGGCAATCGATGGGCCATTTTTGAGGTGAGCCAGGAAACCCTTGATGGTGCGCAGCATCTCGGCCGATTGCCGCTGCGAGGGGCTAACGATGACAACCAGGCCCGCTTCGAACAGGGCAACCCACAACGCGAGCAGCGCTGTTACAGTGCTCTTGCCAGATTGGCGGGAGCACAGCAGCAACGCGCGCCGCGCGGTAGATCGGAGTAGCTCGGCTTGCCATGGGTCAGGAGTCAGGCCGCAGTCTTTCGCGAAGACGACGGGGTCCAGGGCGCGAGCGAGATCGAGGGCCATCGTCAAGCGGCCAACTCCCGCTTGTCGGCCGTGATTGCCTCGGCGGCTTGGTGTTCGATCGTATGCAACACGCTTGCAACGGCCCTTGCCGCCTCAGGGAACGGCCGTAGTGCGTCAACGAGAGAAACCCGCATCTGCACATAGGCCGGCAGCACGAGCACGTTGTTGATCGTCGTAGAGCCGCCAGTGGATAGGTCACCCAACAGTTTGCCGGTGATCTCCAGGTTATGGTGGAGTTGGCCAGCAACACGCGCGACCATGTTCGCATCGCCGTTCTCTTCGCCTACGTCCAGGGCACTGAACAGCCGGCCGCGCAGATTGACCAGGTTGGCAAGCAGCGACTGGCTTTCGGTCTCGCGCAGCTTGTCGAGATCGATGGACAGATCCGGTCCGGCGATCAGCGAGGCGCGTAGCTGGGCCGGCAGATGTTGCTTGGCGTGGCGGTAGAGCGTGTCGCGACTCAGCTTGTACCGGCTTGCCAACGCCCTAACGCTGACACCGCGGGCCAGCGCCAGATCAATGCCGGCGCGCTCGCGGTGGGAGCATGTGAGACACTTCGATATTTTGTTCGCCGCCAATGCAAAAACCTGCCGTACGATACCCTGCTGATACCCAAAGCAAATATACGGCAAGTCTATCGCAATTAAAATACTGACAAATAAAGACAATTACAGACATGATCGCCTGATTAGTTATCAGATGTCGGAGGGAGGAGGCTCACGAACGCTGCGACGGCCGACGAGAACCGTTGCGGCTGTGAGGGCAGCGGAGGGTACACAGCAATGCTTGGCCCAACGTCTCTCGAAGAGTCAGTCCTGATCATACGATGACACAGACCACGGGTACTCCTCGGCACAGACCTTTGGCACAACTCCGTTCACAGCATATAGAGACATTATGCTGCGCACGCACTTGTGCCACCGGGGTTGGTATGGCGGCGGTACCACGTTCGCCGACTGATCCCCATCGCTTCCCACGGCTTGGTTCGGCTCAACGAATTAGCCTCATAGTCGATACGCTTCTGGGCGCCGGCAGATCGCCGCTGGTGTTCTCGACGCAGACGGGCGCGCTCCTTGCGACGGGTGAGACGTGCAGCCTTGTCGACATCTACGGCACCAATGGTCGTTATGCCCAACCGTTGACGATCGGCCTCGATCAGGTTCAAGCGCTTCGCCAGCTTGTCCGCCTTCCAGCGGAAAGGCTTGGCTATAGCCGTTGCGGTAAGGTCCCGGATCTCACCCACGGCCATCCATGGGGCGTGCAGGCCCAGCCATAGGGGGATGCGGCGTTCGGCATCGGGACGGCAGGCAAGGTGGTGGACCATCACGAATGCATCATCACGTCCCGCGTCGTCGTCGGGCAGGGCGCCACGATATCGCGCCGCGAACAAGCGTGTCAGTTCGCTAACCCGCTTGGCAGCGATGCTGAAGGGTTCGCGCTTGCGCTTGTCACCATAACGGCGGGCGATCTCAGTATGGCGACCGGTGGTATTCATCCCAGCGCGTCGTTCCAGTCCGTGTCGGGCTGGTCGGGGATCTTCACCTCGACGTCGATCTGTCCAGACAGTCGAGCCGCGAGTGTATGGGCTGCTCGCTGCCCGCGACCGTTCGCGTCGTTGTCGCCGAATACGATCAGTTGCCGGATGCCGGCAGGAGGTACGAACTTCTCGATGCCCCCAGCATCCAGCGTCGACCACACCGGAATGCCGAACAACTGCATGGCGGCGAGGCTGGTTTCGATGCCTTCGGCCACACCGAGGATATCCTTGGGCTCGGCTAAGCGGACAGCGCCCCCGGCCGGCCGACTCCCGGGGCAGAACATGCGCACCTTACAAACGTCGGCCTTCCTGCCGTTGCTTGTGATGTAGGTTTTGTGGATCTGTGTAGGCTTACCGCTCGCATCACAGATCATTGCTAGCATCGCTGGATGCCAAGTTACCGGAGGCCCGCTATGACGTACCTGGGGGGCATAGCGCAGGCACTTCGGATATGAATGAAGGGCGAGGCCGCGGTTCTGTAGCCAGAGGTCAACTGGGTCGTCCGCGAGTACGGGCCTGCCGCTACACCACAAAGAGTTCAATGCAGCGCGCTGAGCTTCAGGTGATCTCTCGGACTGGAGGGATTCCGGCGGAGCGTCACCCATCGCTAGCTCTATACGGGGCGCCAACTCCCTGAAGGGTAGGCTCGTATATTTCAGGGCCAGCGCGACGCCTTGACCGGCGCCGCAGTGGGTGCAAATCCAGGTACCATCCCCGCGTTTATTGTCGAAGCGCCAGCGGTCCCTACCCCCGGGGCACAAGGGGCAGGGGCCATTCTTCCCCGTCAGATATCGCGGATGGATACCGAGCTGCGGCAGAATTGATTTCCATCGACCGCGGGCACGTTCACGAAGGGGCGTGTAATTCATGCCGACGCGCCCCTTGCCTTGGCGAAGGCGATCGTCCGCGAGCGGACCCACGACAGGGTCGAGGGGGAAGGCGTGCTGGTCGGTCTTTCATTCCATGCCCAGGGAGGAAAGCTGCCGAATTTTGTCTTGTACTGCTGTGCAGCCCATCCGCTTTTGTAACTGCGCTGGTCCGCGATGTGCCTCAGCTCGGCATGAAACTTGATCCGCTCCTGCTGTGTGGTCGCCATCGCCTCGCGGCGTGAGGCCAGCTCGATCAGCTCGCCCTCCCGGTGCACGGCTCCCGATTGCGGCACTGGAATGAACCCGCAGCAGGGACACTCCAACGTCTTCGGCGGCTTCAGAAAGGTGCACTTGATGCATTTCTTGGGCAGCGCCTCGGTCTTGTTCCCGATGGCGGCGCGCTTCGGTTCGCCGTCGTCGAGCTTGTCGTGATGAATGTCGGTGACGAAACCGAGCCGGGTGTGGTTGTCGCTGTGATCGAGGATCAGGCAATCCGCCTTCCCCTCTGCGGTGCGTAAACCGCGTCCGACCATTTGGACGTAGAGGATCTCGCTTTTCGTCGGCCGCGCCAGGATGATGCACCGAACGTCCCAGTCAATTCCGGTGGTCAAACACCCGACGTTGCAGACGACCTTCACCTCACCAGAGCGAAAGCGTTTGGCGATTGCGGCGCGATCAACCAATTCGGTGTGGGCGTCGATATATTCTGCCGAGATGCCGGCGGTCTGAAATTGCTGTTGCAGATGCCTGGCGTGTGCCCGATCGACAGCGAAACAAAGCGTCGGGCGGTTCTCCGCACGCGCCTGCCATGTCTCCACCACATTGGCGATCAACTCCGCCTTGTTCACGGCGCCGGCAAGGTCACCCTCGTGATAGTCACCGGCGAGCGTGCGAACGCCTGTTAGGTCCGGTGATGCCGGCGCGAACGAACGGAACGGGGATAAGTACTTATCCTCGATCAACTGCGCAGTTGTTGCCCCGACGATCAAGCGGTCGAAGTGCTTGCCGAGCTTGCTCCAGGGGGTCGCGCTTAGCCCGATGATCGGCGTGGCGGCGAAACGAGGGTCGCTCAACAGCCTGGGGTACAACTTGCTAAACCAGATGTGCGCCTCGTCAATAAGAACCTCGTCAGCGGCGGGGATCTCTCTCCGCTGAAGGCTCTGCGGCGTCGCGACCTGGATCAGCCGTGCCGAATTCGTCATTCGGTGACTGCCTTGGATGACGCCGACGTCGGTCACACCTTCTGCGAACAGTTTCTCGACTGTCTGATCGACAAGGCTAAGGGCAGGGACGGTGAAGATGGCGCGCTGGCCAGCGTCCTGACGAAGGCGCAGCCGATGTGCGGCCATGATCGTCTTGCCACCGCCGGTCGCTAACTGGGCAACGATGCGGCGGCATCCCTCGTTGACTGCGGCATCGATTTGGTCGAGGAGCGCGACCTGATGGGGACGGAGGATCGCGCTTCTCATTGCGCCACCTCACGGTAGTGCAGCGACGCGACCGCGACAGCGAATGCCAAGCTGAGCCCAAACCGGCGGGTCAACCTAACCACTTGAAGATCGATGAGCTGTACGTTACATTCCGCGTGCTTGTCGTGGTGGACAGCATAATTCGGAATCGGGTCGCCCCCAGCAGGGCGGCCCTTTTCTTTGAGGGCCACGTGTTATGCCGGCGCCCTGAGCACGGCCATTGACCGGTCCCAACACGTTAACTGCTCGTCGTCGTAATACTTGCGATGGTTGACGATCGTCGGCTGAGGGAATTTTAATTCGGGATCGCGTTCCCATCGGGCAATCGTGCGATCAGTAACGCCGTAGCGGGCGCACACTTGCCGCGTTGGTAGCTTGCGGCTGCTGGACTGAGTATCGGACATTTCCACTCCTGTCGTTGAATGACAGGGCGAACATTGATGCCGCTTCAGTCCACGAAAAATGCCACTAAAATTGCCATCACGCTTTATTTATGTGGTCTCGATATACTGTGCGTATGGCATTCTCAATTGTTGCGGCGGTCATGCGTGCTAGGTCGGGATGCGTTTGACGCAGCCAAGTTTCCAATATGCGCGCTTGTTCCCTCAGTGAGCTTTCAGCTTCGCCTTTATCGGCCCGTCGTTTGAACTCTGCTTCGACCAAGTGGCGAGGCGTCGGGCGGCCCGGGCTTCCTGTCCTGTCGGTTGCTGAGGGAAGCTTGCTTTCTATCGCAACATTCGCAGACGCCTCCGGCCACAACCGCTTAACATCTTCTTGCTTCACGTAGATGCCACTTAGGCTGAAGCTGCCGTCCCACGGTGCGTTAGGCAGCAGCATCCCAGGCGAATCCGCTTTGCTCTTTTCCCAGTCAACGGTTAATGTAGCCCAGTCCGAGGGATCAATTGGTTCATTGCGAACGAGAGTCTTTTTGCCTCCGTGGAAATAGATGCAATCGGTGGCCCAAGACTCAATAGCCCCGCGGCGTAGGGCGATCTTAAGGGCCTTTATTGCTTCGGTCCTATCGCCCGCGGCTAAGCTCAAACAGTTCAATACTTCCGATATTGTGGGAACAACGGGCAACAACATTTTAGCTCTCCGCCCTTAAGGTCACGACGTTTGCCGGCCGATCGCCGCTTACCGCGGATTGGACAAAGCTCGCCCAGGCAGCTAGCGCCGCGCGCTTCTCATCCGCATAAGAATGTCGCTGGTAGACGCCGACAACGCCGCGGAAGCTGCCGCTGGAGTGATTGAGGACCTTTTCAATTACCGGCAATTGAATGCCCAGACGCGCCATGCCGCTCGCCATGGTTCGGCGCAGGTCATGAAACGTCCAGTGATCAGGTGGTTTTGCGCCATCCGCCAGAGATGCCACCACAGCGGCGTCCAGGCGGTCCTTGGCGCGGGAGAAGCCGGACACGGCAGCGTCACGCGTTGTCGTGAATACGAAGCCCTTGGTCGTCTTAATGCGGGGCAGGGCCTTCAGGATTTCAACGGCGGTATCGGAAAGGGGCACCTCATGACGCTCGTCGTTCTTCACGCGCTCGGCCGGCAACGTCCAAAGTTTGGTTTCGAGGTCGAGTTCATTCCACCGCATCCCGCCGACTTCGGCCAAGCGTTGGCCCGTTAAAATCAGCATCTTGACCAAAGGTCCGAACGGGGAGGCGTCGGCGCCGGCAGCATTCCACACCAGCCGCAATTCATCGTCGTTCAAAATCCGATCGCGGCTTCGTTCCGGGGAAGGAGGTTCAATCAGCGTGCAGGGGGAAACCTGAATGACATCCCGCGACAAGCACCAATTAAACAGTTTTCGAACAGCGGCTAGAACACGGTTGGCCATGATCGGAGCCCGATCGTTCACTGCGTCTAGCAGCGCGATTACGTCCCGTTTAGTGATGTCCTGAACCTTCCGGCCCTTCCATGCTGGGATGACGTCGCCGCCGACCTCGACGAGCTTGCCTTCAGCATCGGGGCGCAAACCGAGGATCCGGGCAGTCTCCCGCCATGTGGTCTCGCGGGTACTTTTCATGGCGTGGCGCTCGATAAACTCCCGGGCCACGTTTTCGAACAGGTCGCGTTTGCCCCGTGCTTCCTCTAAAACTGCGCGTTTCGATTCGCCCTTGCGCTCCTGTTTTTCAGTGGCTGGGTCCCGTCCTTCAGCGGCGGCGCGCAGCGCTTTGCCGCCGATGTCGCGGGCTGCCTCAAGAGTGATCGCCGGGAACGCACCCAAGGTCAGCTTGCGCGGCTGGCCGGCGTACCGGTAGCGAACGGCGAATGACTTCGCGCCCGATGGCTGCACCACGAGGTATAGCCCAACCAGCAGGCCGTCCGGGATTTCCTGGCGCGCGGCCTTTGCCTCGACGCTCTCAATCCGCTTCACCGTGAGGGCTTTTGTCATAATCAGTCTGCCGCTCGGGTAACATCGGGGTAACAGTTACCCCTTGTCTATGAGTGTTACCCTGTGTCGGTGACAATGCCGGACAAACACTTAATTAGCAATGATTATTGGACCATGTTCACTGATTGGTATCCTGATTTGTCCGGGGTTGTCTGGGCTCCGAGCTGACTGTAAATCAGCCGTCTTATGACTTCGAAGGTTCGAGTCCTTCTTCCCCCACCAGCCTTCACTGGCTCCGCCAGCTACGGCTAGGCAAGCCGTCCCGTAGCGAAGGCTGCCCCGGCTAGCCCGGTGAATCACAAATTCTGGATTCGGATATGCTCTCGTTTCTGGCCGAATTCTGGATGTTTCTGCGGGTGCGGAAGAAGTTCTGGCTGCTGCCGATCTTCATCATGATGCTGCTATTCGGGTCGCTGCTCGTCTTGTCGAAAGGCTCTGCGGTCGCGCCTTTTATTTACGCGATTTTCTAGATGGACAGCATCAAGGCACATGCCAAGCCTTGCTGCAGACGAAAGATTTCGCGCTACGTCCCGACGATAGTCATTCCTCATGTCATCATAGCTTCGATCCTGAGCGATGGAGACCACCGAGGAGTTTGGTGAATCGATCAGCAATCACAGCCTGCCGGACGGGCTCGCCCATGCGACTTTCAGACATTTACTGAACTCTGGAGCCTTTCCGCGGTTGGAGGCATACTGGTGGAAGGTCGCGACCATTAGCGGTCGGGCGAACGCACAGGGGGGCTTTGCATGAGGATTCTTCCGATACTTGCCGTCGGTATTGCGCTAGCGCTCGCTGGATGCGGCAGAGATCCTGGTCCAAAGGGCGACCCGGGCCCGCAGGGACCGGCCGGCCCCCAAGGGTCGCAGGGTCCCCAAGGCGTGCCCGGTGCCCAAGGCCAAGCTGGGCCACAGGGCCTCCAGGGCGTGCCCGGTGCGCAGGGCCAGGCCGGGGCACAGGGGGCGCAAGGCCCACAAGGCGCTCCGGGCGAAAGGGGCCCGAAGGGCGACAAAGGCGATCCGGCGACGGCGAACGTTCGCGCCGTTCGAGGTGATGGCGCAGTGAGCTGCGAATCCAACGAAATGTTGGTGTCGGTTTTCTGTCCCAGTGGCGGCGCATCTGAAGGAGCAAAATGTGCGACCGCTCCAACAGTTGGGCTTTGTCTGATTAAGCCCTAGCCGGTAATGCCCGGCGTCTCCGTGGTCGGCAACGGCTCGCCGGGAAGATAGAGGGCGATCGGGCGGATCTCGTAGACCGCGGTCGGGTTGACCTTGCGCAGGTCGCGGGCCACCGCGATCGCGGCGTCCTCATCGGCGCAGTCCACGACATAGAGTCCCAGCAACTGCTCCTTGGTTTCGGCAAACGGCCCGTCGATCACGACCCCCGCGCCCGGTCCGCGCAAGGTGCGGGCCTTGCCCGTCGCCCCCAGCCGCGCCGACGGCCCCAGCAATTTCTGTTCGTTGAGCCGGTCATGAACCCCAAGCAATTCGGTCATCAGGGCGGCGTCCTCCGCCGGCGTCCAGGACTGCACCTCGGCTTCCACGTGATAGGCCAGAATGGCGTAAAGCATCGATATCTCCTTGGCTTTTAGCGGGACGCCTGCGCGGATGTTTCGCAAAGGCCTATCCCGACAGGACCGTTTCAACAAAGTGTCAGATGGTCGCCGGGTGAGGCACGTCACGAAACATTCCGGAAACACGATATGGGGGTTCGGTGCTTGAACGCGCGGTGGCGAGTTAACGACTGATGAACAGAACGCAGCAACTGCGCATCATCCACGGAGACGGTCATGCAACGCAAGCCAGCCTCGATCATCAGTGACGCCACCCGGTCCCATGCGGCGTCGCCGGCATCGACGCAGCCCGGCGATTGGCACGATGTCTCCGGCCACCACCGCTATTACGGCAGCTCGGCCACCAATGGCGGCGAGAACATCGTCGAAAGCCGCCGCGGCGCACGCCCGCGATCGGTCAATCTCTGCGGCTTCTGACCGACCTTCGGTCCCGAGACCACCGCCCAATGGCCGACGTCACCCTGGGCACGCTCTTCATCCTGTTCCTGCCGTTTCTGGTGTCGCTCGTCGGGCAGGGCGGAATGGCGAAGATGCTCACGCTGGTGACGAGCCTTCTGGCCCTGCTGCTCAGCGTCAAGCAATACGGCGCCGTGCTCCCCTGGATCACCGGCATGGCGATCGCCCTGATTTCGGTGTGGGAAAGAATCCGGCAGCGCCGGATGGCGTGAACGGGCCGGGGTAAAAAGCAAACCTCTGAATCGAACAGCCTAGCCCCTATTGCTCTCGTCCCGGGCTTGCGGAACAATGCCGCCAGCGATGGAGGAAGAGATGGGAGCAGCGTTCGCGGCAGCGCCAGACGTGCCGTGTTGAAGATCGTTTTGCTCGGCACGTTCGTCAGCGCCAATTGTGTTGCGGCGGCCTTTGCGCAATCCGGCAATGCCGGCGGCACCATCGGCAATGATGAAAAGGCGCTCTCGGGCACCAGGCAGGAATTGCAGTCGGCGGCACCGGACCAGGACCGCCATTCATGCCTCGTCGCCGATCCGACCGGAACGCCGCTCAACATCCGGACATCGCCGAACGGAAAAATCGTCGGCAAGATCGCCAACGGCGAGCGCATCCGGATTTCGGACCAGACAACCGAAAACGGAAAAGAGTGGGCGTATATTTCGAATGCCGCTTCCCGGCCGATGGGGTGGGTGTTTCGAAAATTTCTCGTGTGCAGATGAGCTTTGTTTTTCTGATCGGGAGTTGCGGCAGACGCCGCGAGCCCCGAGGGCTATCTCTCGCCCACAAACTCTCTTCCACAAACAAAAAGGCGCGGCGGAATCGCTCCCGCCGCGCCCCAACTATTGAACTCGCTGGTCCAGGGCTGAGAGCGCCCCGTTGCCAAGCCCTAAGAAACTAGCCTCGAGAGCTTAGCGGGCGATCCCAGCGAGGTGACAGCGCTTGGTAAGAGACACTGGATCACCTCCTTTCGTTGGTTGTGGAAATAAGAGTATAGGCGGCGAATCTGCCGCTGTTAAGGGGTTGGGCGGTGCGGATTCCGGCCGGAACCGGGCCGATTCATGAGGCAACCGGGCAGCGTTTGGCGGTTTCCTGCCGGTTTCCCGGCAGTTGATCGACGGTTCCCGGGGTGGTTGAGGCCGCCTGCATGGCGTGTTAGTGGATCGGCCCAACGCGGGTGTAGCTCAATGGTAGAGCAGCAGCCTTCCAAGCTGAATACGAGGGTTCGATTCCCTTCACCCGCTCCATTCAAATTCTGTCCAGCCCGAAACATGAGTAGTGGCGCCGATCGAATCCCGCGGTCGGGTGGATGAACGTGGGTCAGACATGAAGAAGATGACACCTGCGGCCAGCCCCGAGGCGTATGTCGTTGCGCTCTCCGGCTGGCGCCGCGAGTGCGTCGAATCCCTGTGCGCGCCGGTTCGCGCTGTTTCGGCCCTGGAAGAAGTCGTGAAATGGGGCCACCTCGTCTATCTGGCCAATGGACCGGCTCTGCTGATCCGCGCCGAGGAGGAGCGGGTGCTGTTCGGCTTCTGGAGAGGCCAGCGACTGAGTGACATCGAGCCTCGCCTCAAGAAGGCAGGCAAGTACGAGATGGCCACGCTGGAACTGCGGGAGGGAATGTCCATCAAGCCATCGATGGCGCGTCGCCTGGCTCGGGAGGCCGTCGCGCTCAACCAGACGCTCGGCAATCCAGTGCACGTGGCGAAGCCGGCTTCGAAGAAAGGCAACAGGCGGCAGGTCTGATGCGCATCATCTACTTTAGCCTTGGTTGGGTGATGGTCGCGCTCGGCGTGATCGGCCTTGTGATGCCGCTGATGCCGGGGGCGGTTTTCCTGATCATCGCAGCGTGGTGTTTCGCGCGATCCTCGCCGCGTTTCGAGGCCTGGCTGCTCGAGCATCCGACACTGGGAAAACCGCTGCGGGATTGGCGCGCCGCCGGCGCCATCCCGCGCTCCGCCAAGATCATGGCTTGCGCGGGGATGGCGTTCGGGTTCGCTGTCTTCTGCTATACTTTCGCGCCGTCAGTGCCGCTCGCTTTGGCCGTGGCGGCGGGTTTCCTGGCCTGCGCCGCCTACGTCGTCTCGCGTCCGGCGGTGGCCCGGCAGGACACTTCGATCTAGCGATCGCCGCTACCAGCACAGTGGCGTCCGCATGCCAGTCCTGATTCCAAACGCCTTGTGCAGCCGGCCGTCTCGAACGATGCTCGCGAGGCCCGCAGCGCCTCATCAGGAAACCCATCATGCCCGTCGACGTCAAAACCGCCACCGACCGTCTCATGCGCTTCCTCGCCGTCGAGGGCGTGACCGGAAAGGAGGCCGCGATCGGACGCGAGCTCAGCGCGGCGCTGCAGGAAAGCGGGGTGCCGGCGAGCGCGATCCGCCTCGACGACGCCAACACCCGCATTCCCGTGCCGACGGAGACCGGCAATCTCATTGTCGATCTGCCCGGCCGCGGCGCGATGCACAACCAGCCGCGGATCATGTTCATGACGCACATGGACACCGTGCCGCTATGCGCCGGCGCTAAACCGAAACTGGCGGGGCGCAAGATCGTCAATGACGCGAAGACCGCGCTCGGCGGCGACAACCGCGCCGGCTGCGGCGTTCTCGTCACGCTGGCGGCCGAGCTTGCCAAGCAGAATCTCGATCATCCGCCGATCACGCTGCTGTTCTGCGTCCGCGAGGAGAGCGGGCTCTATGGCGCGCGCCACGTCAAGACCGACGAACTCGGCTCGCCGGTCATGGCCTTCAACTACGACGGCGGCTCTGCCTCCAATGTTACGATCGGCGCCGTCGGCGCGGATCGCTGGCAGGTCGAGATCTTCGGCCGCGCTTCCCACGCCGGCGTCGCTCCGGAGCGCGGGATCAGTTCGACCATGATCCTTGCGCTGGCGCTCGCCGACGTGAAGGCCGGTGGCTGGTTCGGCAAGGTGGTGAAGCGCAAGCTGCAGGGCACCAGCAATGTCGGCCCCGTCACCGGCGGCGAGGGAAGGCCGGCCGGCGACGCCACCAATGTCGTCACCGACTATGTGCACGTGCGCGGCGAAAGCCGCAGCCACGACAGCAAGTTCTTCAAGGAGATCACGAAGGCCTACAAGGCGGCGTTCGAGAAGGCCGCCAAGACCGTAAAGAACAGCGATGGCAAATCGGGCCGCGTCAAGTTCAAGGCCGAGACCGACTATTATCCGTTCCGCATGAAAGAGAGCCTGCCCGTGGTCAAGCGCGCGATCGAGGCCGTGTCCGGCATCGGCGCAACGCCTTCCATCCGCGCCGCCAATGGCGGGCTGGATGCCAACTGGATGGTGCGCCACGGCGTGCCCACGGTGACCTTCGGCGCAGGTCAGAACGAACCGCACACGATCGACGAGTGGATCAATCTCGACGAGTACGACAAGGCCTGCGCGCTGGCGGTGCAACTCGCGACGATGCGGTGAGAGCCAGGGCGGCATAATCACGACGCCTCATTCGCCGGGAACCAGGCTCCCGAGCGCCGGCGGCGATGCACGCCGATGCTTTCGGCGCGAAAGATACAGCATCACGCCGGTGACCACGAATAACGGCATCAGGGCCGCGGCCAGCATGAACACGAGCTTGCCCGGCCATCCGCCGAAGATGCTGCCGCGGTGGATATCGAACATTCTTACCAGGATTTTCTCGCCGGCCGATTTGTTCGCGTAGAGCTCCGACGAAACCAGCCGGCCGGTGACGGCATCGATCCGGAATTCGTCGCGCGCGCCATCCTGCGACGCATCGGGCGCCCGGGAGCGGATCCGCACGACCGTCCCCGCGCCGGCCGGCAGCGTCAGCAGTGCCGTCGTGAAGCGGCCGTCCCGTTCATGCAGGAATGTAGACCAGACGCGGTCGAGCGCAATCGGGGCGGTGTCGGCCGCGGCCGCGCCCTTTGACGATTTCGGCTGCATCTTCGGTTGCGCCTTCGCTTGCACCGATGCTGCGGCGACCGGGGGGCGCGACAACAGCCAGGTGGCACCGTCCTTGAACCAGTCGAACGAATACCACAGGCCGCTGAGCGCCATCACCAGATAGGCCACCAGCACCCAGGTGCCGACGACCGAATGCAGCGAGCGGTGGAAACCCCGGCCGTGCAATGCCAGATTTGGCTTGAGCCATATTTTCACGCTGCCGGCGCGGCGGGGCCATCGCAGCACGATTCCGGAGATCAGGAGCACGATCAGGCCGATCGTAACCGCGCCGTTGATGGGCCGGCCATAGCCATTGCCGTCGCCGGGCAACAGCAGCCAGCGATGCAGTTTGCGCAACGTGGCGAAAAAGTCCTCGCCGCGCGGCGAGCCGAGCAGGCGGCCGTCATAGGGATCGACATAAACCGAGGATGGCCGCGAGCCGCCTTCGTTGCGGGCAAAGCGGATGCGCACCGCCGCCGACGGATCACTCATCATCGTCACGGCCGAGACCTTGCCTAAATCCTGGGCGGCCGGCAGCCGCGCGACCAGCGCATCCGGCGTCAGCATCGGCGTGGAGCGAGCCTCGACCCGCATGATGTCGGCGTTCAGGCTGGCGCCGATCTCGTCCTCGAAGCTCATCATCGCCCCGGTGATCCCGACCACGGCCACCACCAGCGAGATGGCAAGGCCAATGACGGAATGGACCTGCAACAACGCGGGCTTGATCGAGTATGTGCTCATGGCGGGAAAAACTTGGATGGAACAAACATGTCGCGGGGATTGGCGCCGGAATCGGCAGGGCTCGTCGTATTCGCCGCCTGTTCAAAACAGCGTTGCCGAACAATACCGAAGAGATGTCCGCCCCGCTACCCGGGGCGGACATACGCAGTTTGTAATCATTCTATGTTGCGCGCACGTGCCCGTAGAACACGCATCTCCGTTCTCAGAACTTCACCGTCGCCGACAGCGACACCCGCCGCGCGTCGCCCATCGCGACGTTCAGATTGTTCACGGCGGAGGGATAGTAGACGTTGTCGAACAGGTTCTTGACGTTCAGTTGGTAGATGACGGGCAGGGTCTGGTATTTGGCCTCATAAGTCGCGAACACGTCCGCGACGACATAGGAAGGCAGGACGAAGGTGTTTGCCGCGTCGCCTGGCCGGTCGCCGACATAGTGTGCACCGGCGCCGACCCGGAGCCGGCCGGGCAGGGCTGCGCCGAAGTCGTAGACCAGATAGAGCGAGGCCGTGTTCAGCGCGACGTTCTGCAGCGCCTTGCCGGTCAGGATCGGGTCCTCGGTGACCCGCGCGTCGGTATAGCCATAGCTGCCGATCATGCTCCAGCTGTCCGTCAGCTTTCCCGTGACGTCGAGCTCGACGCCGCGCGAGCGGACCTTGCCGGCGGTGCGAAATTCGGTCAAGCCGGTGGCGCTGTTGAGCTGCGATACCAGAACGTTCTTCTTGTCGATGTCATAAAGCGCCAGCGTGCCGGAGAGTCGCTTGTTGACGTCGAACTTGACGCCGGTCTCCCACGAAATGCCTTCTTCGGGCGCGATGTTGGAGCCGATCACCACACCGCCGGTGAGGGGCGCAATCGTCGAGGTCGGCTTCAGGGACTGCGTATAGCTCGCGTAGAGGGATATCTCTTCGGTGAGTTTGAGGATCGCGCCTCCGAGCGGCAGCACCTTGTCACCGCTGAGATTGGTGTTCGCGACGAAGGGGCGTCCACGGCCTGCCAGCTGTTCGTATTCCATGTAACGGATGCCGCCGACCAGCGCGAGCCGGTTGGTCAAATGAAGCGTGTCCTGGAAAAACAGCGCCCTTGTGCCCAGCTTGTCGGTCTGGTCGCTGTCGCTGGCCGAAACCGTCGTGCCCGGCTGCAGCAGGCCATAGACCGGATTGTAGATGTTGAACACGTTGGGAGTGGCCTGCCGGATCAGGTCCTTGCGGTAGATCGTGCGATACTGGGCGTCGCCGCCAAACAGCACGTCGTTGCGCATCTCGCCGAGCCAGAAGCCGCCCTGCAAATAGGATGTGCCGTAGCTGACGTTACTGAGCGAGCCCCTTGTGCCGTCATTGCTGCGGGTGATGATGCCGGTGACGGGGTTGACCGCGGTGATGCGCAGCTGATTGGCGCTGAAGCTTTCGGTATTGTAGCTGTAGGCCGCATACAGCTTCCAGTCCTGGTTGATCCGGTGATCGATCGAGGCCTGCATCAGGTCGGACGTCCCCCACATGTTGTTGTAGGGCTCGTCGAGCCGGCGCGTCGCCGGTATCGCCAGCGGCTTGTTGGTGCGGGAGTCGAGCGCGGTGCCGCGGTCGAACGGCGAAAGGAAATCGCGGTGCTCGTAGTTGAGCTGGATGGTGGTGCTTTCACCATACCATGCCAGCGACGGCGCGATCAGCGTTTCGCGGCGATTGCCGAAATTGCGCCAATAGTCCTCGTTGACGCCGTAGGCGATGAAACGATAGGCCAGACCGTCCTTGCCGATCGGGCCGGTGATATCGAAGGTCGCATCGGCGCCGTTTTTCGAACCAAAGGTCGAGCCCAGCAGCGAAATCGAGCCGTGCTGGTAGAGTTCCGGACGCTTGCTGATGGTGTTGACGATGCCGCCGGGTTCCATGATGCCGTACAGCAGTGAAGCCGGTCCCTTCAGCACCTCGACGCTTTCGACCGCGGGATTGAGGCTGCGGCCCTGAACCAGCGGCATGCCGTTGCGCATGATCGAGCCGTCGCGATTGTCGCCGAAGCCACGCCTTATGACGGCGTCCTGGGTACCGGCGAGCGTGTTGGTCTGGGTGATGCCGCTGATATTGACGAGCGCGTCGTCGAGATTGCGCGGCAGCTGATCCTTGATCACCTGCTCGGGTACGATATTGACGGCTTGCGAGGTGTCGAGCGGGGAGGCGCCGGTGCGCAGCGTGGTCGAACTCGGCATCGCGCGATAGCCGAGCTTGGCTTCATACTGCGCGGCTGCTGCCGCAGCAGCGCGCTCCGACGGCGTTGGCACCGCGGGCGCAGGATTTCGATTTCGCTGGCGCGCGGCGGCCGCCTGGGGCCGCCGCGCGGATGGCCCCGTTGCGCGCGCGGGCTTAGCTCGTTGCGTCGGTGATTCCACCGTCACTGGCGGCAATGGAACGCTCGATTGCGCGCTGGCGACCGTCGTGGCAGCGGAGAAATCGGCCAGCAGGAATGCAGCACCGACAAGCAGATGCGCATAGCGCGTTTCGGTTCGACTTCGATGGCCCTGCACGAGCCGGCAATCAGCGTTAACACTCACTTCGATTCACTTCCATGCAGAGACAACGTTTGCGTTGGCTGCCTCTAGCAGCCGCCACGAACAAAAAGAACGTTGCTGGAATTGAATCTCTCTAAGAACCGGCGTGCTTCAAACCAAAGTCTCAAAATCCATCATGGCGATGAATTTGTGAGCGGCAGTTGCAGAATAATCATGCGGGCAAGACCCTTCCAGCGCTGCGACACCATGTCGAGATGGCGCAGCAAACTGGCGGAGGGACAACCGTCGGAAAACGCCAGCGGATTTCGCAATCATTGCTGGCGCCTCGGCGCTCCGCAATTCCCGGCAGCGTGATCTGACGCGTTGTGCCGGTGGACTTCAAGCCGTATGGCCGGGATCAAAATCCGACGGGGTCTTCTTTCTGCGCTGCGGGACCATTGTTGCGGGATCCGGCTGTCCCGGTATCCCGCGCGGTCCGAGTTGCTCCCGCTGAATGTCGTCCTCCGATTGCCTCGGCCGGCCGTCATCGACTTGCCGCCGAATTTTTATGCTCTCGTCGTAGATTTGCCGACTGCTTTTGGTTTCCGGCATGTGAGCACCCGTTTTTCTGCTAGCTCGCAACTGCGCGTAGTCGGAAGCCACTGATACCAACAACGTTCCCGACAGAGATTTGTTTCTACTGACGGCCCGATGGACTGCCGCGCGCTGATATCGATAGGCTGCCCGGTCGCAGGACGCGCCCATCGACCTCACCCAGACTTAGCGCTTCTGCGCCCTTTCGCAGCACGCGTGCTTCGCCGCCGGCCGTGGTCTGTTGCCGGCCAGCGCTTGTCGCTGACGGCGGCGCGCACGACCTCGATCACGGTCTTGCGCACCTCCAGGAAGGCCTTGGTCTGCGGCCGGTCCGCCAGCGCGATGAGCCCAAGCGAACGCGTCAGCGGCGGATCGATGATGCGCCGCGCATGATATTTCTCCGCCGCGAGGTCGGCGAGGACGGTGGCACGGGAAAGAATGGCGCATCCGAGGCCGGCCTCGAGCGCCATGCGCAGCGCCGGCAGTGAATCGACTTCGAGTGTATCGCTTGGAATGACCTGATTGCGGAGAACCTGGGTCTGGATGATGGCGCGCGATGCCGGCATCGGCGTCAACCCAAGCACGCTTCGTTGCGGAATCGCGGAGAAGGCAATCGGACCGGCCGATCGGCCGATCAGGCCTGGATGCCCGACGAGGTAGAGATCTTCCTCCAGCAGCAGCTCGACATCCAGACGGGCGTCCCGCGGCGGATTGTAGGCGAGTGCGAGATCGACGGTGCCCGACAGGACCCGCTCGGTCAGCGCCGGTGACAACGCCTCGACGATTGTCAGGTAGACGCCCTGAGCGTTGGTTCGGACCGCCTTCATGAGATCGAGCGCCACCAGGGAGATCCCGGTATGGCTGAGGCCGAGGCAGACCGGACCGGCCGCGGCCTCATTAAAGGTCCGCACATCCTCTTCCGCCTTGCCGAGCGCCGACAACACAGCGCTGGCGTGCTCGTAGAGCCGGCGTCCGGCCGCCGTCAGCGCGATGCCGCGCGGCCTTCGTTCGAGCAGTTTGACGCCGAGATCGGTTTCGAGCGCGGCGACGTGATGGCTCAGCGCCGACTGGGCAATGTTGAGCGTCTCCGCCGCCCGCGACAGCACGCCGGCGTCGGCAATGGCGATGAAGTATCTGATCTGCCGCAAACCCAGCGCCACCGCAATCGCTCCTGCCATCTAATTATTAGAACAGAATGATCATGATATTATATTTGTCAGATGTCTTGGCGCGCGGCAAGCTTCCAGCCAACAAAAGATCACCCCGGAGGAGCCGCGGCGCATGGACCTGCCGAACAGCGTCGTCATCAGCGAAGAGGGGCCGCGCGAAGGCTTTCAGATCGAGCAGGGCCCGATCGCGACCGCGGACAAGATCGCGCTGATCGACGCGCTTTCCAGTTGCGGCCTGCGCCGGATTCAAATCGCCTCCTTCGTCAACGCCAAGCATGTTCCGGGTTGGGCCGACGCTGAGGCCGTGGTCGATGGGTTCACTGCACGGCAAGGCGTCGAATACTCCGCGCTGTGGTTCAACGAGAGCGGATTGCGGCGCGCGCTCGCGTTCAGCGGGAAGCTGAGCCTTGCCGGGTTCATTTCGCTGAGCGCATCGGAAGCCTTCGCGATCAGGAATCTCAACCGCGATCGCCCCGGACAACTCGAAGCCATGCGCAAATATGTGCGTGTGCACCAGGAAGCCGGCGTGCCGATCGCCAAGATCATCGTCATGGCCGCCTTCGGCTGCAATTTCGCCGGCGACGTCTCGCCCGCAGCGGTCGTCGGGACGGTGGCGGACGGGCTTGCCGTTGCACGTGAATTCGGCGTTGAGGTGCGGGACGTTGCGCTCGCGGATTCCATGGGCTGGGCGACGCCGTGCCGGGTTGCGGCTGCGGTCGGCGCCGTGCGTGACCGCTGGCCGGACCTGCGGATCGCCCTGCATCTGCATGACACGCGCGGGCAGGGGATCGCGTGCGCCTATGAGGGATTGAGGCTCGGCGTCACCGCGTTCGACGCGGCGGTGGCCGGGCTCGGCGGCTGTCCGTTCGCCGGCCAACCCGGCGCGCCCGGCAACATCGCCACCGAGGAACTCGCGCTGCTGTGTGACGAGATGGGCATCGCGACCGGCCTGGACATCGAGGCGCTGATCGAGGCCGGGCGCCTCGCCGAGCGGATCGTCGGACACCGCCTGCCGAGCGCTGCGCTCCGATCGGGAACGCTGGCTGCATTCCGGGAAAGGGCTGCATGATGACGGCGTCCAGGCCGCTGGCGGGATTGAAGGTGCTCGATTTCGGCCACACCATCATGGGGCCGTGCGCGGGCGTGCTGTTTGCCGATCTCGGCGCCGACGTGATCAAGATCGAACCTGCCGGTGGGGATCCGACGCGGCGCCTGCCGGGCTTCGCCGCCGGATTTTTCGCGACGTATAATCGCAACAAGCGGTCGATCGCGATCGACCTGAAGCGGCCGGAGGGCCAGGCCATCGTGCATCGCCTCGTCGGGGACGCTGACGTGGTGCTGGAAAATTTCGGGCCGGGAACCATCGAGCGGCTGAAGTGCAGCTGGGACGACCTGCGCCGGATCAATCCACGCCTGGTCTACCTTTCGATGAAGGGTTTTTTGAAAGGGCCGTACGAAAATCGCGGCGCGCTGGATGAGGTCGTGCAGATGCAGTCCGGCCTCGCTTACATGACGGGTCCGCCCGGCCGGCCACTCCGCGCCGGCGCGCCCGTGATCGACATTCTCGGCGGCGTATTTGGCGTGGTGGCTGCGCTGGCCGCGCTGCGTGAACGCGACGCCACGGGTGTCGGGCAAAAGGTCGCCAGCTCCCTGTTTGAAAGCGCGACCTTCATGCTTGGCGCCGTCGTCGTCGGCAGCGCGGTCATCGGCGGTCCGATGCCACCGATGCCGGCGCGCAAGAATGCCTGGGGCGTCTACGATGTCTTCACCGCGTCCGATGGCGGTCAGGTTTTCATCGGCTGCACTTCGGACGGTCACTGGCAGCGCTTCTGCGAAACGTTCGGCTTCGACGACTGGCGCGATGATATCAGGTTTGCAGGCAACGCCGCCCGCTGCGAAGCGCGCGAGTGGATGCTCCCCGAACTGGAGCGGCGGATCGCGCGGCTGCCGCTCGGCGAAATCCTGGCAAAATGCGAAGCGGCGCGGGTAGCCTATTCGCGGGTCGGACGGCCCGACGAACTGTCGACCGATCCGCATCTGCTTGACAATGGCGGGCTGCTCGCGACCGCCGTTTCGGGACTAGGTGGCGGGCCGCTGGTCGGAATCCCTGCGCTGCCGGTGGAGTTCGGCGAAGCGCAGGAACGCCCCGGCCTCGATCGCCAGCCGCCGCGGATCGGCGAGCACACGGACGAAATTTTGCGGACGGCCGGATATTCGGAACGCGAAATTGAGGATCTGCGTTCGGCCGGCGTGCTGGGCGCGGTCGCGAACGAGGCCGCATAAGTACGAACCGGAGCGCGGTGGATTCAACCGCGCCTGGATAAAAATGTGATCTCAGGGAGGAGGCGGAGCATGACATCAGGCAATCTGGTTCGAGGAAAAGCCCGCACGGTCGGTGCGGCGCTGGTTGCGATGGCGTTGGTCGCGACGGTACAAGTCGCCAACGCGCAGCCATATCCATCGCGATCCCTGACAATCCTGGTGGGCTATTCCGCGGGCGGGCAGGCGGACGCGTTGGCCCGGATCATCGGCAAGCAACTCGGCGAGAACCTCAAAGTATCCGTCATCATCGAGAACAAGACGGGCGCCAATGGCATGATCGCGGCGCAGGCGGCCGCACGCGCCGAGCCCGACGGATACACGATCCTGATGGTGACGGATGCGATGCTGACGATCGATCCGCACCTCGCCACCAGCAACCAGTTCGACCTCTCCAAGGCGATGGAGCCGGTCGTCAACCTCACGTCGTCCCCGCTGTTGCTTGCCGTCGCCAACAATGTACCGGCGAACTCGGTTGCCGAACTGGTCGCTCTCGGCAAGCAGAAGGCGCAGAGTTTGAGTTTCGGCAGCCCCGGCAGCTCGACGCCGCATCGCCTCGCCGGCGAGATGCTGCAGAAGGCCGGCGGCTTCACCATGACCCACATTCCCTACAAGGGAACGTCGGTGGCCGTGAACGATCTCCTGGGCGGGCAGATACCGATGCTGTTTGGCGCGTTCACGGCGGTCGAGCCGCTGGCGGCGGCGGGCAAGATCAAGGTGCTCGGCGTCACCTCGGAGAAGCGCGACGCGCTGCTGCCCAACGTGCCGGCGATCAGCGAGACTTTTCCAGGTTTCAAGATCACCAGCTACATCGGCCTCATGCTGCCGAAGAACACGCCAAAGCCGGTGATTGATGCGCTGAACAAGGAAGTGAACCAGGTGCTTGCATCCGAGACGATGCGCGGTTGGCTGGACAAGCAGGGCATGATCGCCGTCGGCGGCGCTCCGGACGCTTTCAAACGCCAGATCGAGGTCGACTATCAGGCGAGGGGCGAACTTGTGCGCGCTCTCGGGATCACCGCCGAATGAGAGATGCGTCATGACATCGGCACCAGCCACACAGGTCCGGTTTGACGGCCGCATCCTGTTCCTCTCTGAAGACGCGGACGTGGTGGAAAGCCAGCTGCAGGGGAAAGACGTTGCGCTGGCCGAGGCGCTGCCGTTGCGCAGCGACGTGTCGACCGACGAGGTTACCCCGGCCGCGATCTGCTATTATTACGACGAGAAGCTCGGGGAATTTCCCTATACTGGCCTGAAATGCGGTCAGCGCCTCCCGGTGTCTGCCGGCAGCGTCAAGGCCGGCGGGTTCGGCGTGACGGTGGCGGGGCGCCGCTACGGCAAGGGCTCGTCGCGCGAGGCCAGCCCCTATGCCGAATGGTGCGCCGGCATCAGGCTGGTGATCGCCGAAAGCTTCGAGCGCATCTACCGGCAGAACTGCCGTAATCTGGGGATCTACACCTCGACCGATTTCGCCTTGATCGAACGGATACGCCGCGGCGAGAGCATTTCCGTCAGCGAGTTTACCGAAGGCGAGGACGAACTCACCGCCGAGCTCATTCGGCGCGGAGGGCTGTTCAAGCTGGCGCGCGCGCGAAAGGACGGATGGTCGCCGGCCATGCGCACCACCGCATCGCGGCCGATGACCTATGCCGAAAAGATCATCGCGCGCGCTTCCGCCGGCCATTTGGCTGCGGTTCGCCCCGGGGATGCCGTCTTCGCACGGGCAGACTGGCGCTATGCGCACGAATACGTAACGCCAATGTGCGTCAGCTTTCTCGAGCGGGAAATGGGCGAGGGCCCGATCACGCTGCATGATCGCGCGAGCATCGTCTGCTTCGGCGATCACTTGCCCTTCATCCACCAGACCATGACGCCCGAGCGGCGCGCCCGCGGCCTGCTCGAAGCCGCGCAGGCACTGGCCAGGGTGCAGCAGCAATTCTGCGAGACGCATGGGGTGCGCCTGCACGGCTATCTTACCGACCGTGACGGTTCGGAAGGCATCAGCCACTCGATCATGGCGGAGCGTTACGTCAAGCCGGGTCAGTTGGTCGTCGGCACGGATTCCCATACGCCGCATTGCGGTGCCCTGGGCGCATTGGCGTTCGGCATCGGCACGACCGAGATGGCGAACGCCTGGATGACCGGAGAGGTGCGTGTCGAGGTGCCGCGGACATGCCGTGTGCGGCTGAGCGGCCGCCTTCCGGCCGGCGTTGAGGCGAAGGATATTGTCCTGCACTTGCTGCGCTTGCCCTATGTGCGCGAGGGCAGGGCGATCGGCCAGATGTTCGAGTATTGCGGCGAAGCGCTGTCAGACCTGTCGACCGACGAGCGCGCGACGCTGACCAACATGGTGGCGGAAATCGGCGGCTTCAGCGCAATCGTCGTGCCCGATGCGGAGACGCAGCGCTTCGTCAAGGAGCGCCGCGGCATCGATCTGCAGCTCGAGCCATGGATGTGCAGCGACGAAGGCGCCGAACTGGCTCACCTCATCGAGATCGAGTGCGACAGGCTCGAGCCGATGCTGGCGAGGCCCGGCGATCCCGGTCGCGGCGTTACCATATCGGAACTGGCGGAGACGGTGGGGATCGATATCGCCTATGGCGGCTCATGCACAGGCGGCAAGCGCGAGGATTTGCTGCATTACCATGCCGTGCTCGAATGGGCGGCGCAGCGCGGCATGCGGGTCGCTCCCGGCACACGTTTCTTTCTCCAGTTCGGCAGCCAGGATGTCCGTAACTTCTGCGTTCAAAACGGAATGCTCGACGTGTTTGAACGCGTGGGTGTCGAACTGGTCGAACCGGGATGTGGCGCCTGCGTGAATGCCGGTCCCGGCGTCTCCGAGCGCGCTGATCAGGTGACGGTAAGCGCGATCAATCGTAATTTTCCAGGCCGCTCCGGGCCTGGGCAAGTCTGGCTGGCGAGCCCGTCCACGGTCGCAGCCAGCGCGATTGCCGGTCGCATCGTGAGCTTTCGGCAATTGCGTGCACTGAAAGCGGGGGAAGGCGATACGGTCCCGGACGGCCGATAGTTCGTTCCGCACATGATAGCCTAGGCCGCTCCGGGCCCAAGACGCCCGCAGGGACACCTGCGCCGTCCGGCCGAGAAGGCTATCCGATCATCGTCGTCGGCAAATGGATACCTGCATGCCGCGAATGCAGGGCTCATGGCCGCAAAATAGTGTATCGGCTGGGCATCGCGCGCCGGGGGGACATTCCGGCGCCACCAAATCAAAAGTTTCGGAGGAAGTTTCATGTCGGCTCTGCCACTCGAAGGCATCAAAATTCTCGACCTGACGCGGGTGCTGGCGGGGCCCTTGTCGGCGCAGATGCTGGGCGATCTCGGCGCCGAGGTGATCAAGATCGAGCGTCCCGGCGGCGGCGACGATGCGCGCGCTTTCGGCCCGCCATACCTGCAGGACCCCGAGGGCAAGGCCAACAACAACAACTCGTTCTATCTGTGCGCCAACCGCAACAAGAAGTCGGTCACGGTCAACATCGCCTCGCCGGAAGGCCAGGACATCATCCGCGAGCTCGCAAAATCCTGCGACGTGATGATGGAGAATTACAAGGTCGGCGACCTCAAGCGCTACCGGCTGGACTATGAATCGATCAAGGCGATCAATCCCGGCATCATCTATTGCTCGGTGACCGGTTTCGGCCAGACCGGGCCTTACGCGCCGCGCGCCGGCTACGACGCCATCCTGCAGGCGATGGGCGGCCTGATGAGCGTCACCGGTCATATCGACGGCGAACCCGGCGAGGGTCCGATGAAGGTCGGTCCTTCGATCGTCGACTACATGACCGGCATGAACACCTCGATTGGCATTCTCTCGGCGCTGTTTCACCGCAAGGTCAATGGCGGGGAGGGGCAGCATGTCGACGTCTGCCTGTTCGACACCGTGATCGCCTCGCTGTCGCATTGGTTGCAGATCTACCTCGTCAACGGCGTGACGCCGCCGCGGCGCGGCACCTGGGGCAATGGCGGCATGCCCGCCGGCGTGTTCCGCGCCACCGATGGCGAATTGATGCTGGTGGTCGGCAATGACGGCCAGTTCGCGCGCACCTGCGCCGTGCTGGGCGCTCCCGAGCTCGCGACCGATCCAAAATTCCTCAAGAACAACGACCGCGTCGTGCACGGCAAGGAGATCATGGCGATCTTCGCCGGACTGTTCCTGAAGAAGCCGGTGGCGTACTGGCTGGACGAATTGGAGAAGGCCGGCGTGCCCTCCGGTCCGATCAACAATTTCGAGCAGGTGTTTTCAGACCCGCACGTCCAGTCGCGCGGCATGCGGGTCAAGGTCGAGCATCCCTTCGAGCCGGAGCTGTCGCTGATCCGCAACGCCATCAGCTTCTCCGGCACCCCGGTGAAGGACTATCGCGCGCCGCCGCTGCTCGGCGCACACACCAGGGAAGTGCTGGCGACGATCGGTTACGACGACGCCAAGGTCGAGGCGCTGAAGGCGCAGAAGATCGTCTAAGGCGCGAAACCCGGCTGGATTTGGCAACGACACTTTCACCTCGGTCGAAACATGATGTCACTGGCGGCTGCTAGTGTCGCATCATGGGCTTTCGAACCGAGGTGCCGCCATGAAACGAGAAGTGATCCGCGTCGAATCACTGTCCTCTTATCTCGCGAAGTGGAACGCGCCGATCTCGCCGGTCACGCGGGCCGGCAACATGGTGTTCGTGTCCGGCTTTCCGCCGTTCGACCCGGAAACCGGCGAGGTGCGCGCCGCGCCGATCGAGCGCCAGACCGAGATCGTGCTGGAGCAGATGAAGCTCTGTCTGGAGACTTCAGGCACCAGCCTGCAGAACGTGATGAAGTGCAACATCTACTGCACGTCGGCAAAGCACTTCCCGACCGTGAATGCGATCTATGCGCGCTACTTCCCGGTCGATCCGCCGGCGCGCATTTTCGTGTGCGTCCCGGAATGGATGGGGCCGTTCGACATCGAGATCGACTGCGTAGCAGTTCTCTAGAGATCCTGCCGGGTCAGCCGGCCATACGGCGGCGCCATGGACCGGGCCGGCGCTTTCTTTGCAGGCTCCCCGCCCGTCAGCGCCATTACCGACACCGTGACCACGCGATCAACGATCGCATTCACGTCGTTGAGGTCGCATTGGCCTTCCGACAGTTTCGTCAGCCGTTCCTTTTCGCGGATCGTATGGTGCGACATCGCGAGAGCAAAATGCAGGCCCCAATAGAGCTCGGCATCGTCGCGGCCGGGCAGGGAGCGGCGCATCGCGGCGACGAATTTCCGCAAATGATCGACCTCGCGATTCTTGATGCGGCGGATCGGCGGCACTGACTCGATCGACGCGCGGATCATGAAGCGCGCCGCGGTCGAGCCCTCGCGGTCAGGGCCGAGGCAGCCGCGCAGGGTCGGACCGACCAGCGCGTGCATGATGGCCTCGATCGAGGCGCGGCCGCCGCCGGATTCTTCGGCCGCCTTCAGTTCGTTGAGCCGCTCGCGGTTGGTGGCAAGGCTGCGGGTCACGAACAATTCCGCGATCAACTCGTCCTTCGATCCGAAATGATAATTCACCGCGGCGAGATTGACGTTCGCCTCGGCAACGATGTCGCGCAGCGTCACATCGCCGAAACCGCGATCGGCGTAGAGCCGTTCGGCGGCGGCGAGAATGGCGGAGCGGGTATGATCGGACGCCATATCTGGTCCCCTTCAGGGGAGTTGCATTTCAAACACTTGTATGAAACTATCGTTTGAAGGGCGGGAAATGTCAATCCACCTCGGTTCGTGCGCCAGCAAATCTCTTGCGGTGCGCGAGGGGCGGGCAGACAGTGCCGCCAAAGGTTTCAAAAGCCAGCGAATATCTTCAAAGGGAGCGTCCCATGGACTTCAATATGTCAGAACGCCAGACCGAATGGCTCAACCGCGTTCGTTCGTTCATGAAAACGCATGTTCGGCCCGCGGTGCCGATCTACGACAAGCAGGATGCGGAGGGACCGCGCTGGAAGGTGATCCCGATCCTCGAGGAACTGAAGAAGAAGGCCAAGGCCGAAGGCCTCTGGAACATGTTCATGCCGCCGAACGCGCATGAGGATGACGAATTCCGCGGCGCGGGATTGACCAACCTCGAATATGCGTTGCTGTCGGAAGAGATGGGCCGCATCTCCTGGGCTTCGGAGGTGTTCAATTGTTCCGCCCCGGATACCGGTAACATGGAAGTGTTCATCCGCTACGGCACCAAGGAGCAGAAGCGGAAGTGGCTGCGGCCGCTGATGGACGGTGAAATCCGTTCCGCCTTCCTGATGACCGAGCCCGCGGTGGCGTCGTCGGACGCGACCAACATCGAAACGCGCATCGAAAAGGATGGCGACCACTACGTCATCAACGGCCGCAAATGGTGGTCGTCGGGCGTCGGCGACCCCCGCTGCAAGATCGCGATCCTGATGGGCAAGACCGATCCGGGCGCGGCGAAACACAAGGCGCAGTCGCAGATCCTGGTTCCGCTCGATACCCCCGGCATCAAGGTCGAGAAAATGCTTCCGGTGTTCGGCTATGACGATGCGCCGCATGGCCACGCCCAGGTGCTGCTGGAAAACGTCCGGGTCCCCGCGGAAAACATCCTGCTCGGCGAGGGCCGTGGTTTCGAGATTGCGCAGGGCCGTCTTGGTCCGGGCCGCATCCATCACTGCATGCGCACCATCGGCAAGGCCGAGGAAGCGCTTGAGAAGATGGTGAAGCGGCTGGCCTCGCGCACCGCGTTCGGCAAGAAGATCATCGAGCACTCGGTGTGGGAACAGCGTATCGGCGAAGCGCGCGCCGACATCGAGATGAATCGCCTGCTGTGCCTCAAGGCTGCCGACATGATGGACAAGGTCGGCAACAAGACCGCACAGGCCGAGATCGCAATGATCAAGGTCACCGCGCCCAACATGGCGTTGAAGATCATCGACAATGCCATCCAGGCCTATGGCGGCGGCGGTGTTTCCGACGAAGCCGGCCTGGCGAAGGATTATGCCCATATCCGTACGCTCCGCCTCGCTGACGGTCCGGACGAGGTGCACAATCGCGCCATTGCCAGACTTGAACTTCGGAAGTATGCAAACACGTCGCACTAATTAACGGGAACGCTTCAGATGGCGCTCTCCAAAGGAAACTAAGAAATCTCAAGGGAGCGTCATCGTGGCGGACGGCGTCAGGAAAGACGAAGAGTTTTCAGGCACCAAGGAAGTCGAGGAGCGTCATCGTATCGATGAGAAGCGCCTCGATGGGTGGATGCGCGAAAACGTTGAAGGCTATCAGGGACCGCTGACCGTCCTGCAGTTCAAGGGCGGCCAGTCCAACCCGACTTACCGGCTCGATACGCCTGGACGATCCTATGTGATGCGGCGCAGGCCGTTCGGCAAATTGCTGCCGTCGGCGCATGCGGTGGATCGCGAATTCCGCGTCATCGCCGCGCTCAGCAAGCAGGGTTTTCCGGTCGCGAAAGCCTATGCGCTCTGCACCGACGACGGCGTGATCGGCTCGGCCTTCTACATCATGTCGATGGAAGAGGGGCGGGTGCTGTGGGATCCCACGCTGCCGACCCAAACCCCAGGTGATCGCTACAAGATTTTCACCAGCAAGATCGAGACACTTGCAAAACTGCATCTGTTCGATCCGCAGGCCATCGGCCTCGGCGATTTCGGCAAGCCCGGCAATTATTTTGCGCGGCAGGTCGATCGCTGGACCAAGCAATACCGTGCCTCCGAAACCCAGCACATTCCGGAATTCGAAAAGCTCGCCGAATGGCTGCCGAAGACCGTGCCGGAACAGAAGCGCGTTTCGATCGTCCACGGCGACTACCGCCTCGACAATATGATCTTCCATTCCACCGAACCGCGCGTGCAGGCGGTGCTGGACTGGGAATTGTCGACGCTCGGCGATCCCATGGCCGACTTCACTTACCTGTTGATGCAATGGACCATGCCGGGCCTCGCCAACGCCGATCTGAAGGCGCTGAACATCCCGAGCATGGAAGCGGCCGCGCAGATCTACTGCAACGTGACCGGTACCGAGGTCCCCGACCTGAACTGGTATTTCTCCTACAATCTGTTCCGCCTTGCGGGCATCACGCAGGGTATTGCGGGCCGGATCCGCGACGGCACCGCTGCTAACGCCAAGGCCATCGAGTCGGCGAAGCGCACGGTGCCGCTGTCGCAGCAATCCTGGGAATACGCGCAGAAAGCCGGCGCGAAATAATCTGCAACATGGCGCGGTCCATCCGGATCGCGCCATGTTTCATTGCATCCGCAGGGTGGGCAAAGGCGCGTTAGCGCCGTGCCCTCCATCTCTCCAGATCGTTGTTGCTAATGGTCGGCACGCTGTCGCTTTGCCCACCCTACGATCCACGATTCACTGGAAGTCCACTTGGCGCTCTCCCCAAATATCCGCGGCAGCCTGATCATGGCCACCGCCATGGCCGCCTTTACGATCAACGACTCCATCACCAAGGCGGTGTCGGCGGAAATCAATTTCGGCCAGGTGATGCTTGTGCGTGGCCTGTTCGCGATGGTGCTGGTCGCAGCGCTCGCATTGCATCAGCGCGCGTTGCGCCCCTTGCGCACGGTTGCGACGAAGCCGGTCGCGCTGCGCGTCGTCGGCGAGGTCGGCGGCACGATATCGTTCATGGCGGCGCTCACGCATCTGCCGCTCGCCAATACTTCGGCGATCTTTCAGGCATTGCCGCTCGCCATCACGCTCGGCGCGGCGCTGGTGTTTCGCGAGCCGGTCGGCTGGCGGCGCTGGCTGGCGATCGCGGCCGGTTTTGTCGGCATGCTCATCATCGTGCGGCCGGGAATCGCGGGCTTCAACCAGTTTTCGCTGCTGGCGCTGGTCTCGGTGGCGTTCTGCGCCCTGCGCGATCTCTCGACCAAGAAAATCCCTGAGAAAATCCCCTCGCTGTTCATCACGCTGTTGATGACGGTGACCGTGACGTCGGCCGGCGCGGTGATCCTGTTTCCGCTCGGCGGCTGGACGCCGCCGTCCAATCATGCGCTGGGCATGCTGGCGCTGGCGGCTGTGCTGGTGCTGATCGGCTATCAATGCATGATCGTGGCGCTGCGATCCGGCGATATCTCGGCGGTGGCGCCGTTCCGCTATTCGGCGCTGCTGTGGGCCATGCTGCTCGGCTATTTCTTGTTCGGCGACAAGCCCGACGGCATGATGTTGCTCGGCGCCGCGATCATCGTCTCGTCCGGCCTCTACGCCTTCTACCGCGAACGGGTCCGCGCCCGGCCGGTGGCGGCCACCACGTCAGGCATTCCGCCCGACGGGTTGTGAGCGTCGCGTTGTTTGATGGAACCGATCGCGGGATGGTCGGGCAATTGACAGGCAACCCCGCGATCATATCTCCCGCGCAAGGGGAGATCTGACCATGATCCAGCAACTTCGCATCTATGAAATCTTCGAGAAGAACAAGGCCGCGTTCCATAACCGTTTTCGCGATCACGCGGCGCGTATCATGCGTACCAAATACGGCTTTCGCATTGTCGCGATGTGGGAAACCAAATTCGGTGACAGGACCGAATTCGCCTATCTGCTGGAATGGCCCGATGAGGCGACCAAAACCGCGGCATGGTCGGCCTTCATGGCGGACACCGAATGGTCTGAAATCAAGCGCGTGACGCATGCGGAGCACGGACTGATGGTGGGGCAGATCGAGGATCGCTGGCTGGTACCGGTGGATTATTCGCCGGCACGAGAACGAAGCCTGTTGCAGGCCTCATAAGTTCTCGCTGTCATTGCGAGCGAAGCGAAGCAATCCATTCCTCCGCTTGCGGCGCTATGGATTGCTTCGCTTCGCTCGCAATGACGGACGTGCGGCAGCCGCTGCGACAAATTAACCCGACGGGCAAAATTCCGCTTTCCTCGTCGGGCAAATCAGCGGTTTGAATTGTCGCGTCCCGCCCGACAAGAGGGGCGTGCGCACGTCACGAACGCGCGGCGGGATGCGGTGGACGCTGGTTCACGTCTGACGACGGCGTGGATTTAGCGTACGGCAAAACCGTGTGGTCCTGGCGCCCGTTGCAGGCGTCAAGCTGTCGGAGAAGCGCAAGCGGGAACGGCAGCGACGGAGTCAACCACTCGTCTCCGGGGAGATCACGGCATAAGCCGTAAAGCCATTGCGCAGGG
>NZ_JAFCLS010000069.1 GCF_018131075.1 Bradyrhizobium sp. JYMT SZCCT0428
CACGGCGGCTGGGTACATTCAGCAGCTGGCCTTCCGAACGAAGCAATCAACATGTTCACGCGCGCCCTGCGGCTGAGTCCGCGCGATCCATTCCGTGGTTATTGCGAACTAGGACTAGCCATTGGCTACCGGGACGCCGGGCATCCGGAAAATGCGCTCGCGTGGGCACGACGCGCCATCCTGACGCTGCCGCAATTGGCGGGCGGCTATCGAGCGGCAGCCGTGGCGCTCGTCGATCTCGGCCGAGTTGACGAGGCGCGCGATATGATCCGGCAATTGCTGAAGGCCCAGCCCCATGCCCGCATCGATGCTGTCTTTGTTCGCCGCCAGAACCGCAATGAGTCCACGACGGAATCATGGATTAGAACGCTGCGGCAGGCGGGTCTCCCAGACTGAACGGCCTCGGGGTTTAAGGAGACCGTTGAATGTCCGATTGGGGTCATTCGCATCGGTTTGACCGGACCACGGCGACTTCCGGTCTACCCCGGTGAACGGAACATTCTTAGGATGGGCGGGTATGTCTCAAAGGTGCCATAGCGGACCTGGCGTGGGTTGACGCCGCTGGCAGCACAAAAGTCAAGCCTAACCAACGTATGCTTGCACTTGCTGAACTGCGGCGCTTCGGAGTGCATGAAGGGTCGTGTTACCATCACGTCCAACCAATTAGGTAGGCCGCTTCTAAAATTTGATCGTCTCTTTCGCTAGATGCGCCGCACGGCAGGACGCTCCAGCAGACTAGACTATCGGCGCCGATAGCTGGGTAAGAAGACAGTTTTTAGCTAGCGACGACAATGTCGTTTTCGGGGGTTTTGCGGATTTTCGTTTTTTGGGATTTGTTTTGGATGCAGCACAGAAGTCCACAGCTGGGCGGTTCATCGCATCAGCCATTTCATCAAGGACCACCTTGTAGTCACCCAAGGCTTGCTGCGAAGGTCCTTTAGCTTTTCTGGGATCGGTTGTCTCTAACGGAGCATGTTCTACGGCCCTGTGGTCGAGCCGCACTCGCTCCAGTTTTTCCCCGACGAACCAGACGCAGAGCATCCCCGTAATTTTATCGTCGTCGAAAATATCGGTGTTGACGGTATCGACCGTCATGGTTGGTCCACCCGATTTCAAAACCACGAGATCGCCAGACTTAAAGAGGGGTGGCGTTGTTGAACCCCTTACATCAAAGCGAATCAACTTAGTTGCGTTGCAACATAGCAGCCTCCCGCAATCTGCTAAAGGTGCTAGGAGCATTGTTCACCGGTCAAATGACCCATCATTAGGCCTGCGCAATCACGACGCCTCGAAACTCCCGGAGGATAGTGTATGCTTGTCTTTCGGTGAGGTGCCAATGACTTTCACCATTCACGGATCGAAAGACGGACAGAGCGTCGTCACTGTTCGTATCAGCCCAGATGCTGCTATCGATAAAGCTCGCCTACTGGAAGGCTCCGGTTGGCAAGTTCACATTACGGACTTAGCCGGGCGCCAGTTCGGCGTTTCAGACTTTCATCGATTTTGGATCAATCGAGAGCATGCCTACCTGCCTCGCTCCTCTGAGCCTGGAGCGTCGAGGAACCTATAAATTGCAGTCGGTGAACGATGGGATTGAACCGCTGCGTTCATCTCAATATGTCAAAGAAAATCCCGTAACGTGATATTTCAATAATCTGTTCTGCGCTCAAACCTCAGTCACCAATGGAGGCTGATGAGCAGTGCGAATCTCGTACAAGCCATGTTGCGATTCAGGTTTGGACATAAACTCCTGAATGCATTCGTCCAGCGTTCCATCCCGTATCGTATAAGCGCTGGCGTATTGAGCGTTGGTATTCCTTTGCCCTTTCAATGAAGGATATTTCTTCAGAACTGCCAGTGCGCTAAAATTGATGGATGGCTCAGCCACGTGAAGGCCCCTTTGGCGGCAAACTGCGAGGCCTCAGTTTGAAAAGTTGAACTTTAACTAGCAGCTCCTGTCGAGCCACAGTTCCATCCCAAGCCGGATGCCAACGAGCGTGATGCTGATCGTCATGGTGATGACCGTGTTCAACATTGGCAAACCACTCCGCACTATTTATGAGGGCGCTCAAACCGGTACGTACTGTTCAGTCTGAGATCTGGTGGTTACCGACCTTAACGCCGATATGCGATGCAAGGATGGGGGCTTTGTCCTTCAAAAGAAAACCCCAGCAGTCCGTGTGGACGTAGGTCTGATAGGTTCGAGGGCGTTGCGCTGTTGTTTTCGCTCTTGAGCGCCACCCTCACCATCGAGACATATCGAAGCTATGAAGGTCTCGATGCATAGGAGCTCCCTAGAAAGAGGCCCGTGAAATTACGGTGTTCAATTTCTCATTGCTGCGGTGCAACAACATTGCTTGCTTATTAGGCAGCGGATTCTCTATATGCATCCAGATCAATTAGGTCGGGGGATCGCCTCCGAGAATGATCGACTAAGGACTTTTAGACATGGCCGATTTTTCTAGCGTTCAGCAGCATCTCACCGCGATCACAACTGCCCAGACCGACTTCGTCAAGTCGTCGTTCGAGGCGAGCAAGGCGTACTTTGAAAAGCTTGCTGGTGTGAAGTCACCCGATAAGTTCTTTGAACTGACGGCGGAATACACCAAGTCGGCACAAGCAACGTTCGTTGCCGAAGCGACCAAGATCGGCGACCTCTATAAGACGTTTGCCCAGGAAGCCTTCAAGCCGTTCACTTCAAGCTTCCTGACGAAGTGATCGCCTAATTTTCTAATTTTAAGGCGCCTGCCTTGGTAGCTCAATGCCGCCCGGCCGAACAACTTGGTGGGCGGCATTGTTATGACCAATGTCCGTCTGCGTTCCCTCTAGTCCGCCCGGCCAACCGTTTGCGCTGTTTGCTTGTCTGACGCGCACGATCTTCGGCTACGTGATTTCATCACGGCCAGTGAAAGGGAATTTCGCGGTTTGAACCAGACTCACACAGAGCGATCGAATCAGTTTGATTTTTGCTTCACGTAACGACCGGGCGCTGGCTCGATGATGTGATAGCTCGCGCTGCCGGCCTGCACCGGGGCGGGAGTCCTCCCGCTTGAATGCCGCTTCATCCAGGAATCCCAGTCGGGCCACCAGCTTCCGGTTTTCTCGTCTGCAGCTCCTAACCAATCTTTCGATTCGCAGCCAAGGTCGTCATTCACCCAGTGGCTCCGTTTGTTGCGGGCCGGTGGATTGATGACGCCAGCAACGTGACCACTCGCGGCGAGAACGAAACGAGGGTCTTTTCCGATTAGGTCTTTCGAAAGGTACGCGCTTTGCCACGGAACGATATGATCCTCGCGCGAGGCCAGGACATAGAGCGGCGCCTTGACACGCGAAAGATCGATAGGAACTCCGCACTGAGTGGTCTTGCCCGGTTCCTTGATGTTGTTTTCCAGATATGTATTGCGCGTGTACCAACAATACATCGGGCCTGGCAGACTGACGCTGTCAGAGTCCCAGTACAACAGGTCAAATGCATCGGGCGTTGCGCCTTTCAAATAGCTGTCGACGACATAGCGCCAGATCAGATCGTTGGCGCGTAACGTTCCGAACGTGAAAGCCAATTCCTTGCCGGGCAGAATGCCCCCTCTTCCGATCGTCGCCTCTCGCAAGACAACTGAGCCTTCGTCGATCAGCAAGCCAATATCGCCAGTGTCATTAAAGTCTAGCATGGTCGTCAATAGTGTGATCGTCGCGAGTTTGCTTTCGCCACGCCCGGCAAGGACCCCTGCCGCACAGCTCAAAATCGTCCCCCCGACGCAGAAACCGAGCGCATGAACTTCGTCAACATTGACGATGTCGCGTACCACATCGATCGCCTTGAGTGGGCCAAGCCTCAAATAATCATCCCAACCGAGGTGTCCGATCTCAGGCACCGCACTTCGCCAGGAAATCAGGAAGACATGATGACCCTCGGCAACCGCATATTCGACAAAGGAATTGCGCGCACCTAGATCGAGAAGGTAATATTTATTGATACACGGCGGCACGATCAGCAGTGGCGTCTTCTCCACGTCAGGCGTCTGTGGCGTGTACTGAATCAGCTGGATCAATTCGTTCTCAAAGACGACAAAGCCCGGAGTAATCGCAAGGTTGCCACCCACCTCGAAGGCAGATTCGTCCACCCGCGTAATGCGCCCTTTCTGAATATCTTCAATCAGGTTTTTGATGCCGGCTGAAAGGCTCGCAGAGCGGGTTTGGATTGCCGTGCGAATAACTTCCGGGTTTGTCGTAGGAAAATTCGACGGACTCATCGCATCGATAAATTGTCGAGCGTGAAATCGAAGCTGTAGCTTGGTCTTGTCGTCAACCTGCGCACGATCTACGAACTCGGACAATTGCTTTGAAGCTAACAGGTAGCTTTGCTTGAGAAGATCGTAATAGGGAGTCTCCAGCCAAGCGTCGTCTTTGAATCGCTTGTCGCCGCGCGCCGGCTCGGTGATGACGTTCATTCCGAACGAAAGCGTCCTAACCAGAGACTTGTTCCAGAAGCGCCAGAATTGCGTAAGATATTCGCGTTGCATGTCCAATGCGAAAGTAAACGGCGAAAAGCTCTGGCCAATCGGCGACGACCCCTTGCCTCGGACTCCGAGGGCAGCGGCAAGCCCGTCGTCAAATTGCTTCATCGATTGTTGACCCGCCTTCATCAAGCTTTCAAGATATGCGGACGGATCGCCAGGCGATGGGATCTTGTCCATGTAAACCTCCCGCGATCAGGGATCGTAATGCGCGTATCATCTTCACGGGATCATAAGTCGCACAACGAACAAAACACATAATTGATTCCGCAGACGTGCAAATCGGCTACCGCAAATACCGCGCCGCAACAAACTCCTTGCCCCTCTAACTGGTATCGGCCGGAATAGAGCAAGTGATTTCAATACTGCTCGCAGACTGACATTCCTTACAACGGCTTCGCCCAGCGAATTGCCGTATTTCGGAGTTTTTGCCTTTCCGGAACTCGCGAGAAACGCTAGTCGGTACCCCAGTAGCCTCCCTCCCGCGCACCGTAGACCGTTCGACTTCCCTCGAAATATCGCAGCGAGCAATGCTCACGCCTTCTGGACAGGAGCACCTAGTTCGTTCGGGACAATTTCAATTTCCCCGCGATCGACCGCGCGAACGGCTCCTCGGACGCTCAAGCAGGCATCATATGCCGCGCGAATTCTCAAGAGCGATGTGGACTTCCGAGGAAGCGGCGGCCCTCATGTGCTTCGTCTGCTTTTGGGGATTAGGCTGGAGCACGCGGTCAAGCGACGCTAATGACCGAACGGATAAGCACGTTGTGATATAACAGCAGCCGAACGCAAGCCGCCAGTCGCCTATTTCCAGACATCCAACGATGCTGACGTACCGATCAATGTGCTCGCTGACGCAAAGGATGCCTGTACTCCCCTGGCGCTCCCCGAATGGCGCGTCGAAAGTCAAAACCAGCAGAATAAGCCGAACTTCGTTGCAGCAATCTCAACCCTGCATAAGGTTGAGGTGTTTGAATGCAATCGATGTTGCCGCATTGACGTCCGCGCTCGGAAAGGCCGCTGATGTCCGCTAATGACGGTTTTTGTTGCGAAAGTCGGCTGCGACCGATGGATCGGTAGGCCATTTCGCAGGACGACACCGGTTAGCGGATCTAACTCGCCGGGCTTGGGCGTGCCCCGGTGGTTTCTCAAAGAAAAAGCGCGCGAGACGTCGGGCGATTGAATGTCTTTGCCAGCTTTGCTCCGCCGTCGGCATGGAGCGCGTCCCGCCAGCCGTTCGCGCCAAATACGTTGCATTTCGAGCGGATCGGCGTCAAACTTGAGGTTAGTCCCACAGTTTTTCGCGGAGCGAGTCATGAGGACAAGGCGAGAGGTACTGGCAGCGACAGCTGCTGCTTTGGCGATGCCGAAGGTAGCCTTTGCCGAGGGCGAACCGCCCAAGCCGAAGCAGCTGATATTCAACGCCTCCGGCGGTTCGCAGATCGCGTCATTGCGTGAAAACTATCTCAACGATTTCGAGAAAGAGACCGGGATCAAGATCGTCGACACCAGCCCGGTCGATTTCGGCAAGCTTCGCGCGATGGTCGAAAGCGGCAATGTTTCCTGGAACATTACCGAGATCGGCGGTCAGGACGGCTACCGTGTCACAGAGATGGGCCTTGCCGAGCCGATCGATGCCAAGATCATCGACCGCAGCAAATTCCAGCCGCAGGCGCAGATGAGCCATGTGTTCTCGCCGAGCTGCTATTCCACCGTGATGTGTTACCGGCCGGATGCGTTTCCCAAGGGGGGGCCGAAATCATGGGCCGATTTCTGGGATGTAAAGGCATTTCCGGGTCCGCGCAGCATGCGCAACCACCCCGTCGATAATCTGGAAGCGGCGCTGATCGCCGATGGCGTGACGCTGGAGGCGCTCTATCCGCTCGACGTCGATCGCGCCTTCCGGAAACTCGATGCCATCCACAAGCACGTCAATGTCTGGTGGAGCACCGGGCAGCAGCCGGCGCAGTTGCTGGTCGACAAGGAAGTGGTGCTGGCAACGGGCTGGAATGGCCGCTTCTACGATCTGATCCGTAAGGAAGCGCCGCTGGTGATGGAGTGGAACGGCGGCATCCTCAAGCAGGGCAGCTGGGTGGTGCCGAAGGGCGCCAAGGATCAATATTGGGCGATGAAGACACTGGCGGCGATGGCCGACCCGAAGCGTCAGGCGGCCAATGCCGAAATTCTCGGCTATTCAGGCATGCACCTCGATTCCAATCAGTATGTCGCGGAGAAGATACGGCCGCTGCTGCCGCTATATCCCGACAATCTCAAGAAGCAGGTCTGGCTCGACCAGAAATGGTGGACCGTCAACGGCGCGCAAATCGGGGAGCGCTGGAACAAATGGATGCTGTCCAAAGCGTGATCTCTGACGCGATTGCGCGGAGATGGTCGTTACAGCGGCCGACCGATGCGGCCCGAATCCTGCCCGCCGCATGAGCAACGATCGGGCGTCAACTTCGCCACAGCAATCGGGTCGCCTGCAGGTCGATGCGGCGAGCAAGCGCTTTGGCCATGTGGCGGCGCTCTCGGACGTCAGCCTCAGCGTTGCGGCAGGTGAGTTCGTCACCATCCTGGGTCCCAGCGGTTCCGGCAAGACCACTCTCCTGAAAGTCATCGCGGGCTTCGAGATCGCGGACCAGGGCCGGGTCCTGATCGATCAGGCCGACATCACGGAGCTCGACCCGGCGCAGCGTAACATCGGCATGGTATTCCAGAATTACGCGCTGTTCCCGCACATGAGCGTGGCGCGCAATATTGCCTATCCGCTGGCGATGCGCGGAACACCGAAGGCGGAGATCGCAACGCGCGTCAAGCAGGCGCTCGACATGGTCGAACTCGGCGGCATGGCCGAGCGTTTGCCGAAGCAACTTTCCGGTGGCCAGCAGCAACGCGTGGCACTGGCGCGCGCCACGGTGTTCCAGCCGCGGCTGCTGCTGCTCGATGAGCCGTTCGGCGCGCTCGATCGCAAGCTGCGTGAGCAGATGCAGATTGAGGTGCGCCGGCTGCAGCGCCGCCTCGGGCTGACCACGCTGTTCATCACCCACGACCAGGAAGAGGCGCTGGTCATGTCGGATCGCATCGCGGTCATGGACAAGGGACGCGTCCTTCAGGTCGGGCCGCCGAACGAGATTTACGAAGCCCCGGCCAATCCCTTCGTCGCCGACTTTATCGGCGAGTCCAATATCTTCGCCGGCGTGGTCGAAGCCGACGGCGGCAATTTGCTGCGGGTGCGGCTCGAACAGGGGCCGGTGATCGAAGTCGCCGGTCGCGCCGACCTTGCGGCCCATCGGGGCCAGCGGGTTCGCGTGATGGTCAGGCCGGAGCGTTTCGTCGATCTCGCGGCGGACCAGAATTCAGTGTGGGCCAACAGGATCGATGGCCGCGTCACCGACAGCGCCTATATCGGCGTGTCGGACAAGTACCGGGTTGTCACGGCGGAAGGGATCGACGTCCTGATGCGGCTGCCGTCGGGTCCGAGCAGCCGGCGTTATAGCGCAGGTGAGGCGATCGCAGCGGGTTTCCATGCCGCCGATGCGCGGCTGATTGCCGTGCAATGACGCTCGCATCGACCACAGCCCCCGTTGCAAGCCGCGCCTGGCTTAGGCCCGGGCCGTTCGCATTGACGTTGCCGGCACTGTTGCTGCTGACGTTGCTGTTCATGCTGCCGCTGGTCCGGCTGTTCTCGCTGAGTTTCACCGGCGGCTTTGGCTGGTACGAGAAGGCGCTGACCGGCGGACTCTACACCGTCATTTTGTACCGAACCTTCGAGATCGCGGGCATCGTCACCTTCTTCAGCTTCGTGATCGGTTATCCCGTTGCGTTCCTGCTGGCGACCACGACGCCAAAATGGCGTGCGATCGGATTTGCCTTCGTGATGCTGCCGCTGTGGACCAGCGTATTGGTGCGAACCTATGCCTGGATGGTGCTGCTGGGGCGCAACGGCATCATCAACCGGATGCTGATCGATTCCGGCCTGCTCGACACGCCGCTTTCGTTGCTCAACAGCCGGCTGGCCGTCATCCTCGGCATGGTGCACGTCATGCTGCCGTTCATGATTCTGCCGATCTACAGCGCGCTGACACGCATCGATCCGGACCTGCCGACGGCCGCGCGCGGCCTCGGCGCGTCAGCTCTGCGCATCCTGACCACGATCTATTTGCCGCTGTCATTGCGGGGCATCGTTGCCGGCGTGACGCTGGTCTTCGTGGTTTCGCTGGGCTTCTATATCACGCCCGCACTTCTCGGCGGCGGCAAGGTAATGATGTATGCGATGGTGATCGAGCAGCAGGTGCGGGAGTTCCTGGCATGGAATTTTGCCGGCGCGCTCTCGGTGATCCTCCTAGCGGTGACGCTGGTGATGTTCTGGTTGCTCAATCAGGGCGTCGCCCGCCATCTCAGGGATTGATCGATGTGGTGGAGAAAACGGCGATGAGCGGGCCGGGCAGGCGACGCGGGGCCGGGGCGGGGCGGATATTGCTGCGCTTCGTTTGCGGCTTGATCTTTGCGTTTCTGATGTTGCCGCTGGTTGTGCTGTTTCCGATCTCCTTCAGTTCGGGAAGCTATTTGCGCTTTCCGCCGCCGGGCTTCTCGCTCAGATGGTACGCGCGTTACTTTGATGATCCGACCTGGATCGATGCCACCTGGCGCAGCCTGCAGGTCGGCACGGCGACGACGGTGCTGGCGCTCCTGATCGGTATCCCGCTCGCCTTCGGGCTGGCACGCGGACGCTTTCGCGGCCGCAGCGTGATCGAAAACGGCATCTCGGCGCCTATCATCGTGCCGCACATTGTGATTTCGATAGCGATCTACGGGCTTTTTTCAAAACTCGGCCTGATCGGCGAGTGGTACGGCATCGCGGTCGCGCACACCGTACTGGCGCTGCCCTTTGTCGTCATCGTGCTGTTGTCGGGCTTGCGGGATTTCGACACCAGTCTGGAGCTTGCCGCGCGCGGCCTCGGCGCCGGTCCGTTCGAGGCGGCCCGCACCGTCACGCTGCCGATCCTGGCGCCGAGTGTCTATTCGGCGGCGTTCCTTGCCTTCATCACCTCGTTCGACGAACTGGTGGTCGCGATGTTCATTTCCGGCGCCAACATGACGTTGCCGAAGAAGATGTTCGACAGCATCATGAGCGAGATCGAACCAACCGTCGCGGCCGTTTCCGCCATGCAGATCGTGCTGATCTCGGCACTGCTGCTGCTCGGAACCTGGCTGCGCCGCCCCGTAACGGCGCCGCTCGTGCGCTAGAAAAACAAAAACGGAAAGGGCAGGACAGCGATGCCGAACGACATTCTCCACAAGGACTTCAAGGCGGCGCCCTTTTGGTGGGAGGCCTACAAGCCCGTCACCGGCGATCTTGTCGAGGTGCCGAAAACTGCGCGCGTGGCCATTGTCGGTGGCGGTTATGCCGGCCTGTCCTGCGCCATCGAACTTGCGGATGCCGGAATAGAGGCTTGTGTGTTCGAATCAGCCGAGCTTGGCGCCGGCGCCAGCACGCGCAGCGGCGGCGGCGTCAGCGGCGGCGTCAACATCGGCAAGAGCTTTACCGGCAAGGTCACCCAGCTTCAACCCGATGTGCTGCAAAACATCCTGGCCTCGGGCTACGATGCCTTCAGCTTGATCGAGAGTCTGATCGAGCGGGAAAAAATCGATTGCTACTGGGAGAAGACCGGCCGCTTTGTCGGAGCGTGGACGCCTAACGACTACGCCTATCAGGAGCGTCGCGTCGCAACCCTCAATGCCAATGCGGGATCGGGCGCCTTCATGGTGCCAAAGGAACGGCAGCGCGAGGAGATGGCGTCCGACTATTACTACGGCGGCATGGTGGTGGAGCGCTCGGCCAAGGTACATCCCGCGCTGTACTATAAGGGCCTGCTCGACGCGGCGCGTCGTCGCAAGATTACGCTCTGCGCCAAGGCGGCGGTGAAGACCATTACGCCTGCCGGCACGGGATGGCGGATTGCGACCTCCCGCGGTGACATCGAGGTCGGCGACGTGGTGATCGCCACCAATGGCTATACTGGCGATGCGACGCCGGAACTGAAGCGGCGCCTGATTCCGCTGGCGAGCCACATCATCGCCACCGAAGAACTGCCGCCGGATCTGGCGCGCACGCTGATCCCGAAGGGGCGCACGTTGGCCGATACCAAGCGTGTGCTTTGCTATTATCGGATGTCGCCGGACGGCAAGCGCATGATCTTTGGCGGACGCGCCCGCTTCACCCAGGTCACGCCGGCCGTGAGCGCGCCGATCCTGCATCGTTTCATGACCGATCGCTTTCCGCAGTTGAAGGGTACCCGTGTCACGCATGCATGGACCGGCAATGTCGCCTTCACCTGGGATGCGCTGCCGCACACTGGCACGCTCGGTGGCATGCATTATGCGCTCGGCTGCAACGGCAGCGGTGTAGCGATGATGACCTATCTCGGACGCCAGACCGCGCGGCGCATCATCGGTGGCGCCAATTCCACCTGCGGCTTCGAGCTGGAAGAATTCCCGGACTTCCCACTTTACAACGGCAACCCGAACTGGGCGCTGCCTGGCATCGGCGCCTATTATCGCTTCCGAGATGGTTTAAGCCGGACGCTCGCGCGGTACTCGTGAGCGGACAATCGGCCGGCAATATGGGCGTGGTGCGTGGTGGTTACAGTTGGGCGTATTGCGCTCCCTCGCCGAATGAAGAAACAAGACCAAAACATCCAGCAAGTTCAATTGGCACTAAGTTGATGTTCGCTCAGATGGGCAATGGCGACCCTTTCAACGTCATAATCAAACAGGGATTTACGTAACGTCCCCAAAATTGCGATTTCGCGGTCGCGTTGATGGAGGTTCGCATATTTTGAATCATAGCGGAGACCGTTTTTCCGTGCTTCGGCTTGAATGATGTCGGTTCGAGCACGGCGTAGTTTTTCGTATTCCGGCACTAAGACGGGCACGTCAGCCGGATCCCGCCCTTCGAGAAGCACAGAGAGGGCGACGCCATCTTCGATCGCTTGGTTGGCGCCCTGGCCGAGATGCGGAAGCATCGCGTGGGCGGCGTCACCCAACAGCACGAGGCGTCCCTTTGTCCACGATGCCAGCGGCATGCGATCATATAAGCCCCACCAAAAGCAGCTCTCCACTGCTTCAAGCAGCCGCACGACGTGCGGATCCCATCCGTCGAAGGACGACGCAAGCTCGTCGCGGTCTCCGATCGCGGACCAGGACTCAGTCGTAGTATTTTCGCTAGGAACGAAGCCGACATAGTTCAGAAGCCGGCCGCTGCGAACCGGGTACACCATGAAGTGCTTTCCGTCCCCCATCCAGACCTGCTGGGCTTCCTGCCGCCAACCGGGAAGTTTTTCGCGAGGAATCAAGCCGCGATAGGCGCGAACCCCAGAATATTCGGGCGGTGTCGGCTCGACAACGTACTTCTGCAATATCGAGTGTATGCCGTCGGCGGCGATGACGATGTCGGCTTCGGCAGTTTCGCCGTTCGCGAATTTCAACCGTGCCGCGGCGACATCCTTTTCAAATCCGATACAGAGATGGCCCGTGCGTATGGTGCCCCGGGGAAGGCTCGCCGCGAGCACATTCAGTAGGTCAGCCCTGTGCATGCCGTAGATGCCGTTCCAGCCGCTGGAGTCGGTCATGAGCATGGATCCGACGACTGTTCCGTCCGCCCGGTAATACTCTGAACCATCGCCGATCTTGGCACCCACCGCAGCCAAGGCCTCGCCTAATCCCATTCGTTCGAGTTGCCGCAGACTGTTCGGAAAGATTGTCAGACCGGCCCCGATCTCGCCCAGCGCCGCGGCCTGCTCGAAAACCGTGACGTCGATGTCCCTTCGGTTGAGGGCGCATGCCGCGGATATGCCGCCAATTCCTCCCCCGACGACGGCGGCGCGAAGGCGTTTGGTCGATCGAACTTTGCCTTTCATTTGAACCGTCGCTGATCTGCTCAATGGCCGTGCTATTTCGTCGCATTTCTCAAATCGACGATGCGGCTGATCTGCTGAATGCGCGATCGTTGCCGTTCGATGGCAGCGGAAAATTCATTGGGCGTGCTGCCAAGCACGTGTTGCCCGCCCGCCTCGATCCGGGAACGAACCAAAGGATCGCCGGCAACGGCGCACGTCTGCGGAAATCCGGTCGCGCAGCGCCGGCGGCATATCGCGCCAGCCGAACAGGCCCGTCAGACCCTCGATCTCCATCTCCGGAAAGCCGGCCTCTACGACAGTCGGAACGTCCGGCAAGCCCGGCGCTCGCCCAGGGCTCGCCACGGCGAGTATCCGCGCTTTGCCGGCGGCCACCGGACCTCTCACCGCCAGCAGGGCATGGGAGAGGATTTGTACGCGCCCCTCTCCGAAGTCCGTCTGCTGGGTCGTTGCATCCCGGTAGGGGATGTAAACTTGCCGGAGCGCGTTCCGCGTCAAGAACGCGGCGAACACAAAATGCGGCAGGCTCGGGCCTGAACTCCACGATAATTCGCCAGGCTTCGATCGCGCCAGTTGCGCCAACTCCTGCAGCGAGCGCACCGGCAATTGGTTGTGAACCGCAATGACTAAGATGGAACTGGCCGTCGAGGCGATCGGTACCATGTCCCGAGACGGATCGAAGGGCAGCACCTCCTGCAACAGCGGGCTCACGGTCACCATCGAAGCGGTCCCGTAAAGTAGGGTGTGGTCATCTTTGGCGTTCGCAAACGCGCCGCCACCGACGATAGCATCGGCGCCGGGCTTGTTCTCGATGATGACCGGCTTGGCCCAGCGCCTGGCAAGCCCGTCGGCATAGAGGCGCGCGCTTACGTCGTTGGCTGACCCGGCGGCAAACGGCACAATGACCTTCACGGCGCGTGCTGGCCAATCATCGCCTCCAAGGCAGATCGACGTGGTGCCTGCCGAGGCTCCGGCAAGAACCATGGTGAATGCGAGGATACGCCGAAGATGCCGAAACCGCAGATGCATAAGTGTTCTCCGTCGGCCAACTACCTGTCCGCCGAATGCCGGTGAATCCCGGCCCCGTTGTAAGGAGATCATCCATACCGGGCCGGCGTCCTGAAATTGTCATGAAATAAACCTGAAACTTCTCGCTGCCGCCGGCGCACGGTTCGGGGTAAGGTCAGGGAAATGAAACTGATTTTCAGCTCTTTGACGCTTGATTTGGAGCGGCTTTGCCTGATTGGGCCCGCCGGTCAACTAAAGCTGCGGCCGAAAAGCTTTAAGGTGCTGCGTTATCTCGCCGAGCACGCCGGACAGACCGTCACCAAGGATGAATTGATCGCGGCCATTTGGCCTGATGTCACCGTCAGCGAGGAGTCGCTGACCCGCTGCATCAGCGATATACGCCTGGCGATCGGCGATGACACGCAACACATTATCAAGACGCTGCCGAAGCGCGGCTATCTGCTGGAGGGACCGGTGTCGCGTAATGGCAAGGAGGCTGGGCCAACGCCTCCATCGCCTGCCGATCTCCCCTCGATTGCGGTTCTGGCCTTCGCCAACCTCTCGCGAGATCCAAATCAGGATTATTTCTGCGAAGGCATCACCGAAGACATCATCACCGAGCTTTCGCGATTTTCCGAGTTGCTGGTGATCGCGAGGAATTCGTCGTTTCAATACAAGGGACGAAGAGTCGACGTTCGGCAGATCGGCAGCGAACTCAATGCGCGTTACATTCTCGAAGGAAGTATCCAAAGCAGCGATGGCACCATTCGCATCACAGCTCAATTGATCGACGCTGCGAGAGGAACGCACCTGTGGGCAGATCGATTTGATCGAACGCTGGGAGATACGTTTTCAATTCAGGATGAAATCGCACGCATGATTGCGGCCAGGCTGGCCATACACATCAACGACGCGGAAGCGCATCGGCCGCTTGCAAAACCCACGACCAGCTGGGAGGCATATGATTACTTCCTGCGTGGCAATCATATGCTGAACCGCCTGCTCACCGGAGTACCCATTGAGGAGCTCTACAAGGCGCGAAAGCTGCTCCAACGATCCATCGAACTGGACCCCGCTTTCGCGCGTCCGTATGCCGCGCTTTCCACCAGTCATTCCGTCGCGTGGATCAATCCCGTCAACCAGGAGTACCAGACCAAGGAAGCCTTGCAGCGGGTGTTTGAATTGGCCCAAAAGGCTATCGAACTCGGTCCAAACGAAGCGTTTGGCTACAAGGTGCTGGCTAACGCAGCCATGTTTCGGCGTGATGGCGCCGCGTGTCTGGCCGCCTGGAACAGAGTCTTTGCATTAAACCCGAACTTTTGCGACTGGCGCCATGGTCAATGCCTGGTACTGTTGGGTCAACCGGAGGAAGGGTTGGTCGCGATCCGCCGCTACATGAGATTGGATCCCTTCTTTCCGCCGCACGCCTTGATGGTCGAGGGGCTCGCCCATCTTGTTGAAAGGCGCTACCAATTAGCCTTGCCTCCGTTTCGCGAAATGATTGCTCGATCGCCGGACTTTCGTAACGGGCGCCTCATGTTGGCGGCGACCTACGCGCACATCGGGGAAACGCGCGAAGCCCGGCGGCAGGTCGAAGAGTTGCTCAGGATAGAACCGGATTGCTCGCTGAAGAAGTTATCCCGGCAACACTATTTTCATTCAGCAGAACACGGTCTCCATATGCTCGAAGGGTTGCGCAAGGCGGGCGTGCCAGAGGGATAATCCATCATCAAGGTCGGTGTTCGGACGAATGGCTGGTCTTGCTGCAAGAGGTGGTGAGGGCGATTTCGGTGAGCCGTTTACATTCGCGGGTATGGCCGCTCCCGGGCCACTTAGCGGACTTGCGGATCGGTCAGTCTGCTCTCTGCTTTCGGGGGTAGACCGGTCATCAAGCGAAGACAACAATCCGACTTTTTGACCTAGCTCGAACAAATATCGCACTACTATGATCTGTGAACCGGATGCCGACGCAACAGTCAAAGCGGGACCTCAACCCTGTGAAGGTTGGAGCCGCGCGGCCATAATTTCAGCAGGCCACGCGACCAGCCTGCCGAAATTGCGCCGGGGGAGCTTAGGGGGAGCGAGGCCTCACAGAGGATGACTTCAGGACGATGTCTGATCTACATTCAGGAACGGACACTGCGTCTTGCCAACGTCAGGTCTGAAAAGTGCCCGACAGCTGACATCCAATCCGCCTTCATTCTAGATGACCTCAGCCGCCTTTTTCGCGACGCCACAGCGTCGCGCGCGTTAGCTCTATTCGCCGCTCACGACTGTTCCAATTCGACGCCAGCTCTCGCCTTGGAATTTCATGACCTGCATCTGCTTAATCGGCCGATAGTCGTCAGGTGACGTATTGATTTCTATTCCGTCAAGCAGCAGATCGAGTTTGATGTCCTTTAACGAAGTCGCCGCGCGCATGATCGACTCTCGCGAGACGTCATCGCCAGCGTTTTGCAGAACTTTCTCGAAAGTCTGGGCTATGGCATAGCCCGTCATTGTGATGTTGCTAATGGTATCACCCTCTGGATAATACGCTCGCATAAACTCGAGAAAATTCTTGACGGCTGGGTCATCCTTGAAGGCCGGATCGCTTGCATCCTTCAAGAAGGCCGTGGTTAGGATTCCCTGGGAAGCCTCCAAGCCTGCTGGCTTGAGTACGGCTGCGACTGATGAAGATGCATTGACGACGAATTGCACCGGCTTCCAACCCAGCTCTGCTGTTGCCTTTATCGCCTGCGCAGCAAACTTCTGAGTCGCAAAATTTAAGAGAACGTCAGCGCCAGAAGCCTTGAGCTTTACGATGTGCGTAGAAATTGTGGGCTCGGATATTTCATAGGTGTCTTCCGCTACGATCATTTCCGCACGATTGCCAAGACGCGCCTTGAAACCTGCGACCAGATCTTTTCCAAAATCATCATTCTGACTGAAAATGGCTATTTTTGCGTTCGGATGATGCTCGAGGATGTACTTCGCATAGATGCGCGCCTCCGTGTCATAGGTGGGCACCCAACCGATCGTCCAAGGCGCTCCTTTAGGATCTGCAAATTTGCTGGCGCCAGTCAGAACAAATAGCTGCGGCAGCTTCTTGGAGTTCAGGTATCGGTAGATTGCCGAATTTGTCGCGGTCCCCACTGTAGAAAGCAGCACCGCTACTTCATCACCTTCTACAAGCTTTCGCACCTGCTCGACGGTCTTCGATGGATTGGCAGCGTCGTCGTACGAAATGAAATTGATCTTCCGGCCTCGAATTCCGCCATTGTCATTCAACCTTTTGAAATACGCAGCTTGCACTCTGCCAACAGCTCCGACCACCGCCGCCGGCCCACTGTACGGCACAATGTTGCCTACCTTGAACTCAGCTTTTTCTTGGGCAAAAGCCGGCGGAATTCCACCGATGACAGCAGTCACAATAGCAATTGCGATCGCATTGTACTTCTTAAGCCGTTTCATTTGGTCGTCCTCCGATTTAACAAGGGGCACGCTACCGGTCAGAACAACCGAGCTACCCTCCACCTCATTTCTCAGCCATCAGCAAAAACTTACCGGTCAAAGCGCTCTCAACAAGGCGGAGTTCCGTGCGAAGCTCACGACCTGCTCGACCATAATGCTGATATTGCGCTCTATATCTGAATCTAGGCATTGTTCTCCGGCAAAGATCTTCCTTGCCGTGTTTATCATTACACCCATCGGCGCATTCCAACCGCGCAAGGAATGAACGACCGACCTCAGTGAACCTAATGTAGTTCCCGCCGCTTGCCATCCACCGGCGCAAGCAATCGTCCCGACCGAACGCCCGTCAAAGTAAGCGCGATCATCGCCTTTCATATCCTCGGTATAGTCGATCGCATTCTTGATCAGTCCCGAGATGCCGCCGTGATATGCCGGAGCAGAGAGGATGATGCCGTCGGCTTCTCGCAAAGCTTGAATAAGTGCCTTGGCCCGCTCGGTACGCGTCACATCGGAGGGGTCGTATAGCGGCAAAATCAGCGCTTCGCCGCCAAACATCTGCACGCGCATGTCATGAAGTGCTGCTCGTCGCAGAGCGAAACGAACAGCCAGTTCTGAAGAGGATTGCTCTCTCTGAGTACCGCCGACTCCCACGATCAAGGGCCGCCGAGGATTGTCGACATGAATGTTCACGTCAAAGTCTCCATTCTGCTCAATTGCATTACTTTGGGGGCGGCAAGAAGTCGACTTCGTGCAACGCAGCAAGGCGCACGACCTCATTCGGATCAGGAACGTTGTGAATTTTTTGGAACAGATCGAAAAGCTTTCGCGTCGGGGACACCCAAAACAGACAAGTGACGGTCTTGCCCGAATTGTTGAAAATACCGTGTGGGATGCCCATCGGAAGACGTGCAAGCCCCCCATTTGTAGCCTGGAGCTCTTTACCGTTGAGCCAGAAGTCCAACGTGCCCTCTAGGACGTATACAAATTCATCCTGGGTCGGATGTAGGTGCGGCGGAACGAACGTTCCGGCTGGGAACGTCGCATGCCAAGACAATGAATTTTCGGACAATTGCTTTGGCACATACGTTTGCCCAAGAATGTTCCAAGTGATGTTGTCAATGCCCGACGAAGCAGCGTCGGTAATGCCTGCGGTCATCGTCATGTTTGATTTCCTTCCCCTTACTATTCTGCCGCAACTTGGATTTTTTCGTCCGCGAGCCGGCGCCGCTCTTTCAGCATCGGGATCACCTCGTTTGCGAGCCCCGTGATGGTCCGCACCACTTTCCAGTGAGGCATGTTTCCGCGATGGATTTGGAAAATTATGCGGCTGGTCTCCGCCTCTTCTGCCCACTTCTCGATCATGTCGGCCACCGTCTTCGGCGTGCCTGCGACGACCCGGAACTGCTCGCGGATTGCCGACCAGTCGAAGGCCCCGCCATGGCTGGCTGGGAGCATGCGGCCGTTTCTCTTCCTGAATTCATCCATCGAGAGATAGCCTGGCGCGTCGAGATATCGGCCGGCCTTTGTCAACACCGTAAAGAAGAACCGTACATGAGGCTCCATCTCCGCAAGCGCGGTCTCGTCATCGTCGCCAATGTAAACCATGCATACGATCGGCACTTGGTGGGGTTGGATCTTGTGCCCGTAGTGCGCGGCACGCTCTTTCAGGGTCTTCTGCGCCGCCAATTGCGATGCAATGGGACTGAAAGTTGACGAGTAGCCGAACCCCAGCTCGGCAGCCAATTCAATTGTGCCGGGGCTGCCGGATCCCACCAGGTAAAGCGGCGGATGAGGCTGTTGATACGGGCGCGGCCAGATATTGAGGTAACGATAGTTGTAGAAGCGGCCATTGTGACGAATCGGACCGTCTTGCGTCCATGCCTTCATGATGACTTCGAGGGCTTCGCGCTGGCGCTCCCGCGCGGTAACCGGATTCACATTGCTCGCCCAATATTCCATTGGCGTGCCAAGAGGAAACGCAAACTCCATACGGCCTCCCGACATCACGTCGAGCATGGCGTAGGCTTCTGCCAATCTGTGAGGGTGTTCAAGGCCAGAAGGCGTACCCATCACGCAGATGCTGCCCTTGGTTTGCGGAATTAGCGCGGCTGCTAACACCGATGGGACCGGCATCAGACTATAAGCCGTATTATGATGTTCGTTAACCGCCACTCCATCAAACCCGAGCTTGTCGCAGAGAACGAGTTCCTGAAGGTAACGCTCGTAAAGTGCATGACCTTTTTTTGGATCGAAGAACTTGTTGGGAAAATCGACCCACAGCGACTCGTAGTCATCGACATTTTCCGGAAGGCCTTCTGAATAAGGCATGAAGTGCCAGGCGAGGAACTTTGTGTTGGGAAGAATCGGCATGGTGGTTCCTATTTGAGTGAAGGCGCTGCCTGCGTAGCCCGGTGGGCCCAGGCAACGGCCGTTGCGCCGTTGTTTCTGGAATTCGCCGGGCTCGGAAACGCTCTGACCTAATTAAGACGCTCTTTTTTCAAGCGGTATCGCGGCCGACTTGGAGCGCGGCTTTTCCTTCAGAAAATCGGAAACCAGCTTTGTAGCGGCTTCTGGGGCTTCGTCGAGCGGTAAGTGACCTACACCCTTCATAATCTCAACGCGCGCGTTGGGGATATGAGCCAACCAAACGTCGCTCTGCTTCACCGGCTTGATGCGATCCTGTTCGCCCCAAAGAAGCAACGTCTCGCAAGAAATCCGATGGAGCCATTGACCGAGCTTCGGATTGCCGGATCGCTCCCAGTTCAAGCGAGCCGTTGAAGTCGTTTCCTTGTATCGCAAGGTCAGGAAGTCGAGGTCGTGACCTTCAGGCAAGAACGGCTTCAGCACTGCCTGATCCGCCACGAGGTAGCTCAATAGATCTCGCGGATGCACGGTGTACAGGTCCGTTGACGGAACGCTGTCAATTATCAGGCCTGTAGCGGCTACCAGCACGAGCTTCTCGATCCGCGCTGGCTGCACCACGGCGATTTCGGACGCGATCCATCCTCCTAAGGACGAGCCAACTAGACTCACCCTTTCGAGTTCAAGCGCGTCCAATAGATCCAGGTAGTGAAGGACATAATCGTTGATCGAATCGATCCTGCTGTCGTCATCGGACTCGCCAAACCCCGGGTGGTAGGGAATGATGACCCGATGAGATTTGAGCCAATGCTTGGCGAACCCAAAGCCTGGAAATGTCCCCGACCCGTGGAGATAAACCAGGGGAGAGCCGACGCCGGCGGAATACACTATGGTACTTACACCGTTGATCTTGAGTTCTCTGCGCTCAAAGTCCGCCAAGCTCTGCTTTGTGCGATCCAGCACCGAATTCACGGGCGTCCCTCCTATGGCTATTGGTTATGCAAAGGCTAGGAATGGAACCGATGGCGGTCACCTATCGAAAGATAGGAAAATGGGGCACAATAGTCGGTAGCCGTGTTTCTCGTCGCGGCCGCTAGCTCGCGCAGTGGGATCATGACCGACCTTATTGCTGAGGATTTTTCAGTATTTGAGGGCCAATCCGGCTCGGGTTCCGCTCGCGGCGAAGGCCAGACAAGCTTGCTTCGGCCGTGCAGTCCGCACGTTATCCGCCGGCGACTGTCGTTTTTACTGCCCGCGGACGGCGGGCCACCACTGACGATGGTGACCACTCCGTACGGCTTCGGGAAGTCGGGCCTCATCTACCAATGGATAAGCCAACTTAATGATAATCACGTTCCTGTTGGCCTAGTGCTGGCGCGTCCGGGCGAGATTCTGTACGGCATGGCCTCGAAGGGCACGACATGGCAGTTTCTGCTGGCAAAGCCAGAGCTTGTCTCAACAGTCGTCGATCGCTGGACTACGTCCACGCCAAATATCTTCGTTCTTATCGACGATGCTCATGAGCTGCCTGATCACGTCGCAGCAGACCTCTGCACTAACTTCCTGCAGAGGATGGAGCAATGCGACCACTCACTGATCATTGCGAGCAGACGCCCTCTGAGGGTCGCGCTCGCACGAGCACGAGCGCTCGGCAAGGTACGTGAGCTGCAATCCGGCGACCTCAAGCTCGACTCGGAGGAACTTGCCCAACTGGTCACGGATAGACTTGGGATCACAATAGATCCAGCGACCTTGCGAGACCTCACCGACGCGACCGCCGGATGGCCCGCCGCGGCGTCGCTCGCTCTTCGACGCGCTCAGGAGATTGGCCTTGTCACAGCGATCGCAGAACTCAAGAGAGGCACAAGCTTAATCGACGATTTGTTTGAGGAGGAAGTCTTCCGTCCGCTACCGACATCCTTACGCGAGTTTCTACTCGATGCATCGGCATTTGGGACCCTCAACTCAACAGTCCTTGACGATGTGCTTGGCGTCGACAACAGCTGGGGGAGGCTCGATGAGCTCATCCGGTCCGGCCTTTTTGTAGAGTCCTTCGGCGCGGATCGTGGTGAATATCGGCTTCATCCCCTCTTCTGCCAGTTCCTGGCGGCGCAGCTGACGCGGGCCAACCGTGAGCGATATGTCGGGCTTGCGCAACGAGCAGCAGCTTGGTTCGAACGCCACGACCGACTGCCGGAGGCATTCGATTGCCTCGTGCGCGCAGAATCGTGGGACACGGCCGCTGCATTGCTCGACCGCTTCAGCTCGCTGTCGTACCTGTCCGGCGCCGGGACCTTGATTACCGCGATGGCGCTGAGGTTGCCCGAAGATGCTCTGCGCAAGTATCCCCGCGCCGCGGTTTTCGCAGCAAGAGGTGCATCCACAGATTGGCGGTTTGGCCTCGTTGAGAAGTTCTTAGGCGTTGCTCGAACAGCCACAGCGGAAGCTGGCGCGCACGAGCTTGAAAACCTCGTTCTTCACAGTCAGATGCTACGATCGCAGTATGAGGACGATCAAATCGAAGCGGGCCGCTTATGCGAAGAGTTGTTAAAGCGTTCCGAAACTTTAGACCATTTCACCCTTGGAACCATCTACGGATCTTTGTTGTACGCGCGGCGCGAGCAGTTTGACTTGGCTGACGCTATTGAATTGGAGCAGGCCGCCGTCCGAGAATTCAACCTCACGGATAGGCCGCTCGGTTTGGTCTATCATCTGTCGGTCGCGGGCCCGACGCTTGCCCTTAAGGGCGACCTGAATGCCGGCGCAAGACGACTCGAGCTGGCTTCAGAAACGGCCAACCGCCTCATAGACGCCAAATGGATTGAAGCTATTCCGGGCCTGCTGTTGGCCGAGGTACTCTACGAGCGCAACGACCTTCACCGAAGTAGTGCATTGCTCGAGAAATATGATCCCGCGCCCCCCATTGCCTTCATAGATCAATACATTGCTGCCTACACAACCAGTACAAAACTGCTTTCGTTAGCCGGCAATATTGCAGGTGCGCATCAACGACTTGATGAAGGAATGATCCTCGCCGAAAGCCGTGGGCTAGGTCGGCTGAGATCGAGCGTCGTAAATGAACGGATCCGATTGCTTCTTACCCATGGCGCGCGCGACGAAGCTATTGAGGTCGGCAGACAAGAAAACTTGCTGGTATCGCCCGAACAAGTCCTGCCACGTCCGCGCGGCACCACACGGGACGAAATCCGGGCCACGTCATGGTTTAGGCTGGCGCTTGTTAGCGGCCAATTCGAAAAGGCTCTCGTTGTAGGGCAATCCTGGAAGCGCTTCTTGACTAGATCAGGTGCCTACCGGGCTGTTATGCGATGGGAGCTTCTGTTGGCTCAGGTGCATGCGTCGATGAGCCAGGATGCACGCGCGCATCGCGAGTTACGTAGTGCGCTCAGTCGCGGCGTTGCGGGAGGCTTTTTTCGAAGCTTTTTGGATGAGGGAAGCATAGTCGAGAGACTGTTACGGGAACAACTAGATGCTTCCGCTATCCGGACCAACCCTTCGGATCTCTTAGTGGAGAGGCTTGTTCGCTCAAGTTTTCCAGAACTCCCTCAAACAGGGAATGCCGCACGCCGTGCCGAGCCAGAGAGAGACGGCGTTGAGCCACTTTCGCGAACTCAGATTGAGATTCTACAAATGGCGAGCGCCGGTTTGCTCAATCGCGAAATCGCCCATCGCGTGGGCATGACCGAAGGGTCCGTCAAATGGTATATGCAGCAGATCTTCAACAAGATCGGCGTACGTCGGCGTGCGGGGGCCCTTGATCGAGCACGAGCCCTGGGTTTGCTGGGCTGAGTTTATTTTTCAACCGCGAGCTTGGAAATTTCGCCAGGGGAGCCCGTTCTGCGCTCTCGCGTTAATGCAGCCGGAAGACTCCGTCCACGGCGCGTAGTTCGGCAGGCTTGATCAGTTTAGAGTGCGCGACTGTGACCGCAAACAGCGGGCCTTCGAGCTTCGTTTCCCAGTACGCGAGGAAATCCTTGAGCGCCGGGAAATTTGGAAACATATCGTAGTCCTGCCAAACGTAAGTTTGCAGCAACCAGTGACGATCCGGACGGCGATAAACGATCTCCGCTGTTGTCAGTCCGTAGCCTAAGACCTGCTTCCTGAAATCCTTGGAAACTGAATCTTTCTCGACCATGCCAAACCTCAAGCCCAACTAGAACAGTTGCATGATTCCCAATTCGCCAAAAACGGAAACGTTCAATAGGTCATTGTAATCAACGAGCTAGCAGCATGTTACTTCGCTTGCTAGCAATCGACGCAGGAGTTCCTACTCAGGTTGGAGTGAAACATCGCGCGAGAAAGCCCTTGCGCCCCAGCGTCATAGGCCTATGTGAGGGGCGGCTAGCACTCGCTGAATGCGACTGCCAATCCAGAAATAATCACAAAAGCCAAGGAGGATCGCATGCAATTCCGTCCGCTCCACGACCGCGTCGTGGTCAAGCGCATCGATGCCGAAAATAAAACCGCTGGTGGCATCATCATTCCGGACAGTGCCAAGGAAAAACCTTCGCAGGGCGAAATCACCGCGATTGGTCCGGGCGGCCGCGACGAGGCTGGCAAGCTGATCCCAATCGATCTTAAGGTCGGCGACCGTGTGTTGTTCGGCAAGTGGTCCGGCACCGAGGTCAAGCTCGATGGCGAGGAACTGCTGATTATGAAGGAGAGCGACATCATGGGCGTTCTCACCGACATGCCCGCCGCCAAGAAGAAGGCCGCTTGAGCGCCTAATCCGACAACATTTGAAGGAACCACATCATGGCTAGTAAAGAAGTTAAGTTCGGCGTTGAGGCGCGGGACAAGATGCTGCGCGGCGTCGACATCCTCAACAACGCCGTCAAGGTGACGCTCGGCCCCAAGGGCCGCAACGTCGTGCTCGACAAGTCGTTCGGTGCTCCCCGCATCACCAAGGACGGCGTCACCGTCGCCAAGGAGATCGAACTCGACGACAAGTTTGAGAACATGGGTGCGCAGATGGTGCGCGAAGTCGCTTCCAAGTCGGCCGATGCGGCCGGAGACGGCACCACCACCGCGACCGTGCTGGCCGCCGCCATCATTAGGGAAGGCGCGAAGTCGGTTGCCGCCGGCATGAACCCGATGGATCTGAAGCGCGGTATCGATCTGGCGGTGGAAGCCGTGGTCGCCGATCTCGTCAAGAACTCCAAGAAGGTCACCTCGAACGAGGAAATCGCCCAGGTCGGCACCATCTCGTCCAATGGCGACGCCGAAATCGGCAAGTTCCTCGCCGATGCCATGAAGAAGGTCGGCAACGAGGGCGTTATCACGGTTGAAGAAGCCAAGTCGCTCGAGACCGAACTTGAGGTCGTCGAAGGCATGCAGTTCGACCGTGGCTACATCTCGCCCTACTTCGTCACCAACGCCGACAAGATGCGCGTTGAAATGGACGACGCCTACGTCCTGATCAACGAAAAGAAGCTTTCTCAGTTGAATGAACTGCTTCCGCTATTGGAGGCCGTGGTGCAGAGCGGCAAGCCACTCGTGATTATCGCGGAAGACGTCGAAGGCGAAGCTCTCGCCACCCTCGTCGTCAACCGTCTGCGCGGTGGCCTGAAGGTCGCGGCCGTCAAGGCGCCAGGCTTCGGCGATCGCCGCAAGGCCATGCTGCAGGACATCGCGGTTCTGACCGGTGGTCAGGCGATCTCGGAAGATCTCGGCATCAAGATGGAGAACGTCACGCTCGCCATGCTCGGTCGCGCTAAGAAGGTGATGATCGACAAGGAGAACACCACCATTGTCAGCGGTCACGGCAAGAAGGCCGACATTGAAGCGCGCGTCAATCAGATCAAGGCGCAGATCGAGGAAACCACCTCGGACTACGACCGCGAGAAGCTCCAGGAGCGTCTGGCCAAGCTCGCAGGCGGCGTCGCGGTAATCCGCGTCGGCGGCGCGACCGAAGTTGAAGTCAAGGAGCGCAAGGATCGCGTGGATGACGCGATGCATGCGACCCGTGCGGCCGTGGAAGAAGGCATCGTGCCGGGCGGCGGCGTCGCCCTGCTGCGTGCCTCCCAGCATCTCAAGGGGCTTCGCACCAAGAACGACGACCAGAAGACTGGCGTCGAGATCGTCCGCAAGGCGTTGTCCTATCCGGCACGCCAGATTGCGATCAACGCAGGCGAGGACGGCTCCGTCATCGTCGGCAAGATCCTCGAGAAGGACAGTATTCCTACGGCTTCGACTCGCAGACCTGCGAATACGTCAACCTGATCTCGAAGGGCATCATCGACCCGACCAAGGTTGTTCGCGTAGCGATCCAGAACGCAGCTTCGGTTGCGGCTCTGCTGATCACCACGGAAGCCATGGTGGCCGAAGTGCCGAAGAAGAACGCAGGCGCTGGCGGCATGCCTCCGGGCGGCGGTGGCATGGGCGGTATGGGTGGTATGGACTACTGAATCCAACCGTTTAGAGTTCAACAGTAAGAAAGGCCCGGCAGCAACGCCGGGCCTTTTTCGCCTGCTGAAACCAATTGTAAGCTCGCACTGTTCCCTTTATGTTCCATACGCCCTCGAATCGAGTTCGTCCGGAAGAGCCTCGCATGCCAGATCAAATTGTCATCACGGAGAAAACCAGCCAGGCAAAAGACGTCCGCGCCGCTGTTGGCTCTCGCTACGGAAATATCCTCCCGGCCGAAGGCCATCTGTTTGACCTCCTCGAACCTGAGGATGTTGTCCCGGAGTGGAAGCGGTGGTCGCCGACACTGCTCCGGCCTGACGGTCTCTACGGCACTCGCCCGGCAGAGGGCGGCAACAAGCCCGCCAAACTCAGAGCTATTCGCGAGGCGCTGCGCACCGCGAAGCGGGTTTGGCTCGCCACCGATTGCGATCGCGAGGGTCAGCTGATCGGCCAGGAAATTCTTGAGCATTATAAATATCGTGGTGAGGTGATGCGGGTGTTGTTCACTGCGCAGGACTCGCAGACCATCCGTGACGCATTCGGTAGTGCGAAGCCAAATTCCGAATATGAACGCCTCTACGCCGCCGCCGTCGCGCGTCGGCAGGCCGACCAGATCTACAACTTGTCACTCACCCGGACTGCAACCGTCATCCTGGGTCGGGGTGCGCGGAGAGTGATCGGGGTTGGACGCGTGAAGACGCCGACGTTGGCAATTGTGTGCAGACGCGAGTTGGAAATCCGGAACTTCGTGCCCCTCGCCTATTTTGAAATTGTCGCCACAGCGAAGGTGGCGGGAGGCCAATTCCGGATGCGGCACACGCCGCAAGACCGGATCGTTCGACGCGAGATCGCCGAAGACGTCGCCAAAGCAGCCAAAGGCTTTGAGGGTGCGCTCGCCGTGCGCGTCGAAGATAAGCGTCAAGGACCGCCCAAACTGCACGATTTACCGTCGCTGCAGAAACTATGCAGCTCACGCTTCGGCTGGCCGGCCAGCAAAACGCTCGAGGTGGCGCAGGAGCTCTATGATGGCCAAGGCAAGAAGATCATCACCTACCCTCGCGCCGAGGTGCGCTACCTGCCGCAGAACCTGATCTCGGATGTGCCACGGATGGTGGCCGGACTGCGGGCCGGCCAGGCATTCAACGGAATCCCCGTGCCCGAGCCACCTGTGATCCGTAAGGGCGCGAGCGGCTGTTTCCACGACAAGGGGCTGGAGGGCGCGAGCCATCACGCCGTCATTCCCAACGTCAACACGATCGACAAACTGCCGGAGGTCTGGCCTCGTCTGTCGTCGGATGAGAAGAAACTGTTCGACGTTATCGCGCGCGCTTATCTGTCAGCGCTGATGTCCGACTTCCGCTACCGGCAGACAACCGCAACGCTCGACGTGCGCGGCTTCGAATTCCGCGCCGCCGGCCGTCAGCCGATCGATCTCGGTTGGCGCGCAGCATTCCCGGATTGGCAACCTGCCGACGAAAAGGGCGACGAGGCACAATTGTTGCCCCCGCTGCGCGACGGCGAAACCGCCCAACTTCAGGATCCGAAAATTGAGGACAAGGAGACTCGACCGCCGCCTCGTTACAACGAAGGCACTTTGATCGAGGCGATGCAGAATGCTTGGCGTTTTATTGACGATGAAGTTCTTCGGGAGCGTCTGAAGGAAGCCAAGGGCATTGGCACGCCGGCGACCCGGGCCGAGATCATCAGCGGACTGAAGAAGCAGGGTTTTGTCGCTGCCCAGGGAAAGAATATCGTGCCAACCGAGACCGGCCTGTCGCTGTTCGGTATTCTCAAGCAAGCTGATCCGGCACTGGTCGATCCGGGCGTGACTGCGCAACTCGAATGCCTGCTTGACGATGTCGTTGTCGGCAAACAGCAGATGGTAGGCGCGATTGACGCGGTGTGCGATGTCGCCGAACGCATCATCGGCAGACTGAAGGAGAGCGCCACTCACGGAGGATCTCCGCTGCGTGGCGAGCTGGTCGGCAACGTTGCGGCGGCGTATCCACCGACGCCTGCGATGAAGCGCTTTGCCGACAGCCTTACCAGGAAGGGCATCAAGCCGCCGTCTGGCTACAAGACGTCGATTTCGATCTGCCGCAAATTTCTGAGCGAACACGCGTGCAAGAAAGCCGACGGCAAATCGGCTGGGAGGCTCGACCTTAAACCGGCAAGTCCTGCACAGTTGTTGTACGCTACGAAAATCGCAATCGGGAAAGGCGTCGTCATTCCCGACGAGGCCAAGGCCAACTCGGCTGCAATGGCCGCGTGGATTGACTCGAAAAAAGGCACGAAGCGCCGCAAAAGCGTTTGTAAGACCGCCTTAAGGCCGGCGATTTCACCTCAATCGACGTCTCCGACGACGAGATCTCGAAGACGCAAGGCTGATGTCGGCGAAGCGACTCCTGCTCTGCCAAATCTCGAAACAGGTACACCACTGCGAATTCCTTATGGCAACAAGGAGGTCGCTATGAAGCTGGGCGCCCGTTATGGCTCGACAGGATGGTATGCTCCGCCTGGAGCTGATCTCTCTGCATTTGGCGAGCGCGGGTGGCTGTAGTGCCGGCCACTGGTGTGGGAGAGGCCGCGTGGCCCTAATCGGTGAGGTAGCGGCATGTTGGTGCGAATAAATGGACGATCGCGCGTTCAACTCCATCATGTTGCCGATCGAGCGCAGGGTGGGTGCGCCCTGGCCGTTGAGAAGTACGCGAAGCAATAGTTGTCAGGTCGTCGAAGTCGACTGGAACGGACAAGCAAGCTATCGCGATGCAACACCGCCAAAATCTCAGAAGGCAACTATTTCATCCTCGCGAAAAACCCGGACAGCCGTCGACCCACCCCGAGCCGACCTGGCAGATCCCGTCCGATTCCTCCCATACGGAAAACCCGCAAAGTTGCGCGCGAGAAAACTGTCCGTTTGCCGGAGGAGTTGTCACCGCCATATACAGCGCCAATCTCGCCATTTCGGTCACTCCGATGACCTTGGCAAGCGAAGGTGATGGTCGCGTTCGCGCTTTGGAACGACCTGTTGCGGTGAATCTCAGGCACGAGCACGATCGAGCGGCCGAGCTTAAAGGCTAAACCAGCGTCTATGTTTGACGGCACAAGCTCCACTGCGCATCCATCGCACCAGCAGTCTCCTGGAGGCGATTCCCAGCGCCAAGTCCGCGAGAACGGGGCACACCCGGAACGGACATTCCTTTGCCGACCGGTTGGCGTAGAGTGACTACATCAATTGGCTCAGCAACCCCACGATGCCGGCGCCTTCCGAGGCGAAGTCAGATGCTCTGACGCCCCCCGGGCGGGGCGCGCTCAAGTGGCAGATCGCCGCTCGCTCGTTAACAGTCTATTAACCAACGCAGCCTAGCCTGCGGTCATCGCCCGGTCATCATCAGCCGATTACCGCCCGGTTCGTTCCAGGAGAACAGCCGATGTCCGTTGAGCCGCTGACATATGCCGCTCTGGGTGCGCGCCTCAAAATCTCGCGAGAAGCCGCTCGTTCGCTCGCCAAGCGCCTCCGGTTGCCGCGCTCACTTTCGGATGAGGGCAAAGCCCTGGTAAGCGTTGATCTCGCTGAAATACGGCATACGCCCCGGCTACCAAGTGGTCGCCACGAGCGCAACATTGCCCGATTAGCGGCAAAGATCGAGACATTAAAGGCTGAGATCGCGCGGCTCGAAGCGGGGGCAGCCGATCACAGGGCAGATTTCGAGCGCGAGCGCGAGCGTGCCGATCGCCTGACGGTTGAGCTGCTGCAGGCAACTGCCGAGACTATGGCAGCCAAGGAGGTGACGGCACGGCTTGAAGATGAGGTGGCGGCTCTGCGAACCCGTGGGCGAGCTGGCGGCTCGATCGACAGCTACGGACAAGCTGCAAGCCGACTGGGACATCTAGCCGCGACCATAGTTGAAGCAGACCGCAAGGCTTGTCGGTAGCAATTCGCATTCTCTCATTTCCAGCTTGCCGGAGCAACGTGAGGCAAAAATGACCAACATCAACGATATTCGCGAGATGAAGGCGCGTATTATCGTGTTTGGGGTCGGCGGCGCCGGCGGCAATGCCGTCAACAACATGATCGAGGCCGGGCTGCAAGGCGTCGACTTCATCGTCGCCAATACCGACGCCCAGGCGCTTGCCATGTCGAAGGCCAAGCGCATCATCCAGATGGGCACCCATGTGACCGAAGGCCTTGGCGCCGGCGCGCAACCGGAGGTGGGGCGCGCCGCAGCTGAAGAGGCAATCGATGAGATCCGCGATCATTTGACCGGCGCACACATGGTGTTCGTTACTGCCGGGATGGGCGGCGGTACCGGCACCGGGGCAGCGCCCATTGTCGCCAAGACCGCGCGTGAGCTCGGCATTCTCACCATCGGTGTCGTCACCAAGCCATTCCATTTCGAGGGCCAGCGGCGCATGCGCTTTGCCGAAGCCGGCATCGCGGAACTGCTGAAGGTGGTGGATACCCTGTTGATCATCCCAAACCAGAATCTGTTCCGGGTGGCCAACGAGAAGACGACATTCGCCGATGCCTTCATCCTGGCCGATCAAGTGCTTTATTCGGGTGTGGCCTGCATCAGCGATCTTATAGTCAAGGAAGGTCTGATCAATCTCGATTTTGCCGACGTTCTCGCCGTAATGCGTGAGAAGGGCAAGGCCATGATGGGCAGGGGCGAGGCTTCTGGTGAGAAGCGCGTGCTCGCCGCTGCCGTGGCCGCGATTTCCAACCCATTGATCGACGACCCCTCGATCAAGCGCGCTAGTGGTCTCATAATCTCCATCACCGGCGGCAAGGACCTGATGTTATTCGAGGTCGACGAAGCCGCTACCCGCATTCGTGAAGAGGCCGACCCGGACGCCAACATCATCGTCGGCGCGTCTTTCGATGAAAGCCTAGAAGGTATCGTCCGCGTCTCGGTAGTGGCGACCGGCATCGATAATCTCGACCCGGCGCGCCAGATTCGACCAGCGCAACGCTCACTCACGGAACTCGCCGGCAGGCTGCGCAACGACAGCCGTCGCATCGCCGACCAGCTCGAGCCCAGTGCACCGCTGCCGCAATTAGAGAGTTCACCATTTCGCCCGACGGCCCGCCATCCCGAATGGCGACCGGAATACGCGCGCCATACGGCTCCGCAAGGCCTCGATCCGTACGGCCGCTCCCCTCCTGTTCGCAATTCGATCGAGGAAACTGTCCTCGATGTACCGGCCTTCCTTCGCCGCAGGGCCAACTGAGCCATCGTAAGAACCAAAAGTAACGCGGCTTCCGAGTGCCGGATGTGGACCGCTGCGCGGCCGCAACTTTTTTACACGCGACCGACGTACTGATCGCGACTCTTTCGGATCCCTCGGGAATACTCTACCGGAAACAGTGAGGACCCAGCGATGCAGTCGGGCGGCTCGCTCTTAAGGACCTGCAGGATGCTTGCGGGCTCCCGCAAGACTGGAGCATGAGCTTTTAGGATCATGAGTTTTTAAATAGTTGGCGCATTGGGGCCGTAGATGCTCGGAGGATTTTGCCAATCATGAGCGCAGATAGTTTCGGCTGAGCGCGGCGGCCTTGCGAGTGCTTGAACTTGCCGAAAGCCTGTCGATCGCGCTCGGGTTCGGCAAGCGAACGGAACGTCGAAGTCGCGACATTTGGCCCGCGCCCGCCGGGGAAGACATTATTCGAGTATCCCGACGGTCACATTGAATAGCTTGTTAGTTGCCAACGCCTTTCATCGTGATAAAAGCCACCCTCGCCACAAAACCACTCGGAGAATAAATGGCCAAAGCGAAGAAGATCGTTCGTCGCGCCTGGAGTAGGGACGACATAAGACAAATGAAAACGATGGCTAAGTCGAAGGCTGGCGTCACAAAAATCTCAAAAACACTAAAGCGGACCCCTGGCGCGACGAGCGTAATGGCTGCGAAGCTCGGAGTATCTCTTTCGACAAGGCCGTAGGAGGGTATGCGGCGGGCGAGACAATCCCATACGGTTGAAAACCCGCCGTGTTCGCAGGTTCAGTCTAGTGTGGGCTGCAGGGCGCGGGAGCGGCACATCACATAGCAAGCTCCCAACTTCGTAAACCATACGCGACGCTCAGGTTTGGTTTACCAGAACACTTAAGCATTCTTGTCGTCGCACGTGCGAATGTTGCTGCAGATCGGGACAAACTCGACAGGGTCGTCAGGGTCAGGCACGCAAAACGCGGCCTGACCCGCTAATTTTTTCGGATTGAAATGTCAAAAAAGCCCAAGGCAACTGATCGATCTAAGCGGTGGAGCAGCTCGGGTGCACCCGATCGAGTTTCAGCTATCTCAGTGCTCACCCGCGACTTGGTCAACATGGCTTTGGTGTCCGCGAGTTCAGGAACAGTCTTCCTCGCGCTGTTCATTCTTAGGCGCATTTAATCACTGCCCCAGCATCCGTCAGCGGATCAAACATGGCCTTAGAGCCGTCCCGTACACATTATCTACGTCGAAAATAGACGGCAGCCTCCCGGCCTGCGTTCGAGACCTGCTTTCGCTCGATTAAACCGTCCGCGGCCATGCCTCGCAATTTTTCTTTGACGGTGACATGCGACCACAATGAAACGCGCTTCCAGATTTCGAGAGCAGAAATCGCATTCTCCTCGCCGATGGGTATGGAATTGATCAGTTCGTCGGGCGTAGGCATTCGTTTTGATCTCTGGCAAGATCGTACCCTGCGGTTAAAAATGTTAACGAATTGCCCGAGGCTGTTGACCAGCGGGCCAGTCTGAGTTGTCTATGCACAGCGTCTCACTCTCACGCTGTTAATTCCCAGAGTGGCCGATGAGCAACAAAGTGCATCTTCCTGCTCGGCAATCGCACATTTTAGTTTACGCGCGTTTCGTTTCGCTCTTTGTTTCATGTACCGGGGCTGGCAGCGTTTCATACTTATCTATTTCAAAACCCGGCGAGCCGCAGCGCGCCAATGCCTGCGGCTTTTTACGTTCCGTTCCTAGGCGGCCAGTTTCCGCCGTCCGCTAAAGTTCATCGGTTGGCCTAAATCGAGTTGCGCACATCTGCGACCCGTAGGGTCAATCATCCGGCGTTGCCGTTAGCCGAGGTGTCCATCGTGGCAAAGTCGTCGGGCGATCAATTGCGCCCAGCGGCTTCGTTTCTTCCGATGAACGTCAGCATTGCGTTCGTTTATGTCGCGTCTCCGCAACACTAGTCGTTTCGTCGCATGACACCCACACTTTCGACTCCACCTCGTTAGCTATTCACGCCATAAGGGCGGGCAGCGATCGGCGGATCGTGACCGCATGGCGCGAATGCCATGCGGACTTTGCACCGTGCAGCGCCCGTTTGGCATTGTGTACAGAACCGGACAGACGGGACCGCAGAATCACGGGCTAGGTGTCTTCAATCCCTGGGGACAGCAAATGCAAGATTACCGCGCTTATCTCTTAGGTCCGGACGGCCGCATCAAGAACCGCATCGATCTAGTCTGCGAGAATGACGAAGCCGCCAAAAGGCAGGCCAAACAGCTAGTGGACGGCCATGACGTCGAGCTAGGGCAATTGGGACGAAAGATAGGGATGTTCAAGAGAAATTAGCTAAGAATGCGCTGATGAGCCGGTGATCGTTCGAGGGGGAGCGCCGCTTCATGGAGACAGTTGCGTCGTCAAAGTCATTTGAAGAGGTCGTCGCTCGTACAGTTACTGGCTCAGGTAGGGATGACACCGTAGTAATCGTCGACGCCCCGAGTACGGGTTCGATCTTCCCAACTCCAGTCGTTGTCGCTGCTGTATTTCGGCGCGCCTTGCAATTGCTTTTCGGTGATCCCCGTTCGGTAACCACCTAGATTGGTGTCATACTTAAGTGACTGCCACGGCAGAGGATAATGATCGTCGCCTATACCCAGAAAGCCGCCAAAGCTCAGGACCGCGTACGAGACATTGCCGGACCGCTTGTCAATCATCACGCGCTTAATCGAACCGATTCGCGTTTCGTCCGCTCCGAAAACAGAAGTGCCCTCGACCTTGTCGCTTCCGATTAAACTGACTGTTTCCCGTTCTTCTGTAGTCATCAGAACCTCCTTGAATCCCCTGGGGCCTAACCGCGGCTTCCCCGTGGCCCTAGCGGGCTTGCGGGCCAGTTAGAACACTTCGGAAACCCCGATAGAGATCGTTAGGTCCAATTAAAAAATGAATTCCCAGCTGTTGGGAATTTCTTGGCGGCGTCATGACGGCCAGAAACGGTCCGGCTTGCTTATTGCGTCGGTCGAAGTCTTGGTCAGCGGGTTCTTCAATTGGGTCCGCTTCTTCCCCGCGACCGTACGAGCGTGGTCGCCGTCAACATGCCGAGCGCTCCAGCAACGGCTAGTGACAGGATTGCTTGAACAACCCAAGGATTCACGTGCTGACAGCCTGTAGACGGCTGGCAGCTAAAGCAAGTGGTCAACGGGAAGGTTCTTCGTCTTTTGTTTTCGGCGGCACGGCTTTTTGCACCAGTTCGATTATTTCGCGGCGCTTTTCCGAGTCGGTAATTCTTACGAAAGCCCTGAGTAGTCGCAGGGTCTCGAGGTCTTCTCGTTTAACGGTCATTCCCGTTGATACGGGAACTCTCAGGAACGGTCTTGGTTAACTTGT
>NZ_JAFCLS010000007.1 GCF_018131075.1 Bradyrhizobium sp. JYMT SZCCT0428
TCGTGTGCAGCCTACTTAGTGCAAACCGCACACGGGACCGCGGGTGCAGCGCGCACCCGGTCTTCCCTGCGCCCTCTTACGAGAGGCGGGAAGTTTCTGGCAAAGCTCGGGCTTATCAGGCCGCGAGAATGCGAAGGCGTGTCGCCTCGGCCCGAATGGGCGGTTGCGCATGCAAAGCCGGTATCCCATAGCCGCCGATGCACATGTTGTATGGGGCGATGCCGAGGTTGGATTTGGCTGGAACTTCAATCCCTCTCACAATCAAGATGGAGGGCGTCACCTGTACGCGATGCGCGCCAGGCCGGGATGAAGACTGAAACGACGTCGTTGCGAAAACGGACCGCTTTGGAACACCCTCCCCTACAAAAAGTTTGCAACGCGGCATCTAGATCGCGCCGTTTGGTTGCGCTATCACTAATCCAACCGGTCAAAACCCCGGCAAAATTCAGGGAGAACAACGTGAGATTCAAGGGAATTGGTGCAGTTTCACTCGCGGTCGCGGCTGTCGGGCTGTTTTACGCCACAGCGCCTGCGATGGCCCAGCAAAAAACCATTACCGTCTGGTTCGGCAAGGGCTTCTACAAGTCCGAGGACGACGCGCTGCTCGAGGCGATCAAGAAGTTCGAGGCCAAGACCGGCATCAAGGTTGAACTGTCGCAATACGCCATTCAGGACATGATTCCGAAGACGGTGGCGGCTCTGGATTCCGGCACCGTGCCTGACGTCGCCTATTCCGACAGCTACGACGTGCAGGCGCAGGGCAAATGGGCCTATGAGGGCAAGCTCGAGGACCTCGGCGACATTCTGCTGCCGATGAAGTCGGCGTTCGCGCCGAACACGCTGGAGACCGCGCTGCTCTACAACGACGTGGCCAAGAAGAAGGCCTATTACGGCTATCCGCTGAAGCAGCAGAGCATGCACGTCCAGATCTGGAGCGACATGCTGGAGCAGGCCGGCTTCAAGCAAAGCGACATCCCGACCAAGTGGGAAGATTACTGGTCGTTCTGGTGCGACAAGGTGCAGCCCGCCATCCGCAAGGCCACCGGCCAGCGCATCTATGCCGTCGGCCAGCCGATGGGCGTGGAATCCACCGACTCGTTCCAGTCGTTCTACACCTTCATGGACGCCCACAACGTCAAGCTGGTCGATGACGACGGCAAGCTTCTGGTCGACGACCCGAAGGTGCGCGAAAACCTGATCAAGGCGCTGAAGGACTACACCGACACCTATACCAGGGGCTGCTCGCCGCCCTCCTCCACCACCTGGAAGGATCCGGACAACAACGTCGCGTTCCACAACAAGACCATCGTGATGACGCACAACTTCACGATCTCGATCGCGGCAAAATGGCTCGACGACGCCAACAACCCGGCGCTGACGCCGGAACAGCGGGCGCTCGGCAAGAAGAACTACGACGAGACCATCATCACGGCCTCGTTCCCCAACAAGCCGGACGGCACGCCGATCAAGTACCGCTCCGACGTCAAGACCGGGCTGATGTTCACCGCGGCCAAGAACAAGGCCGAGGGCAAGGAGTTCATCAAGTTCCTGCTGCAGGAGGAAAACCTTCGGCCCTATATCGAAGGCGCGCTCGGCCGCTGGTTCCCGGTGACGACCGCAAGCCAGCAGAGCCCGTTCTGGCAGGCTGACCGGCATCGCAAAGCCGTCTACACTCAGTTCACCGGCGGCACCACGCCGTTCGACTTCACCAAGAACTGGAAGTTCACGATCCTGAACAACGAGAACGTCTGGGCCAAGGCGATGAACCGGGTGGTGAGCGAGAAGGTTCCGGTCGACAAGGCCGTCGACGAACTGATCGCCCGCCTCAAGCAAATCGCGGGTTAAAGAGCAAACGATGCCGGCCGCCGCGGAAGTGTCGTCCCTGCGAACGCAGGGACCCATAAGCCGCGGCGGTCATTTTGGATCAAGCTGGTCGATGGCCTTCGTTCAACCACGAAAGCCTGTGGTTATGGGTCCCTGCGTTCGCAGGGACGACGACGTAGATTAGAGCAAGAGCAATGGCGATTACGATCTCGGGCGATCAGGCGATGCCAGGCCCGCCGCTTTCGGCCCGGCTGACCACCCCGCAAGTCTGGGGCATCGTGCTGGTGGCGCCCTACCTGCTGGTGTTTCTGGCCTTCGTGGTCTACCCGGTCGGGTACGGGCTGTGGCTGGCGCGTCATCCGGCGAGCTATGTCGCGCTCTGGCACGATCCGATCTTCGCGCGCGCCGCGGTCAATACGCTGATCTTTCTCCTGGTCGGCATCAATCTCAAAATGATGATCGCGCTGCTCCTGTCCGGCTTCTTCGCCCAGCAGCGCCCCTGGATCAAATGGCTGTCGGTGCTGTTCATCCTGCCCTGGGCAGTGCCGTCGATCCCGACCATTCTGTCCGTGCGCTTCATGTTCAACCCCGAATGGGGCGTGGTCAACACGCTGATCTTCAAGCTCACCGGCGATGACGGCCCGAACTGGCTCAATGACCCCACCGTGGCGCTTTCCATGGCGATCGGCGTGCACATCTGGAAATCGCTGCCGTTCTGGACGCTGATCCTGATGACCGGGCGGCTCGCGATCTCGCACGATCTTTACGAGGCGGCCGAAGTCGACGGCGCGAGCCGGACGCAGAAGTTCCGCTTCATCACCTGGCCGTCGATGCAGGCGCTGTATCTGACCTGCACCCTGCTCTCGATGATCTGGACGCTGGGCGACTTCAACAGCGTGTATCTGTTGACCGGCGGCGGACCTGCCGATCTCACCCATGTGCTGGCGACCCTTGGGATTCGCTATCTGCGGCTCGATCAGCTCAGCCTGGCGATGGCGTCCATTGTCTGCGCGCTGCCGTTCGTGCTGCCGCTGATCTATTTCATGATGAAACGGTTGTCGCGATGAAACTGCCAACGCTACGCGAAGTCGGCGTCGAAGCCCGCCTCCTCCTGATCGGGATTCCCGTGTTCCTCTGGACCATGATCCCGATCTACCACATGTTCCTGTTCGCGATTTCACCGAAGGAGGATGCGTTCTCCGGAAAGCTCTGGCCGACGCATCCGACGCTGAACAATTTCCGCATCGTGTTCCATCAGGAGCATTACTTCCTGCGCGATTTCTGGATCCAGTTCTGGAATTCGATCGTGATTGCGCTCGCGGCCGGCGCGCTGACGCTGCTGATCGCGACCGCAGCGGCGTTTGCGATCTCGCGGCTCAAGGTGCCCGGCGGGCGGTGGGTGATGAATCTGGCGCTGTTCACCTATTTCATCCCGGCGGCGTTCCTCGCCGTGCCGATGTACCGGACGATGGGCAATTACGGCCTGCTCAACAATCACTGGTCGCTGATTCTGGCGATGGTGACGATCGCCTCTCCCTACGCGATCTGGGTGCTGAAGCAGGCCTCCGACAAGCTGCCGGTCGAACTCGACGAGGCCGCCGTCATGGACGGCGCGACCATTCCGCAGCTGTTCAGGCTGGTCTATGTGCCGCTGATGATGCCGTCGCTGGTGGCGATCGGCACCTACGCGATCCTGCTCGCCTGGAACGAATATCTCTACGCGTTCCTGCTGCTCTCCAAGGACACCGAAATTACGCTGCCCGTGGCGCTCGGCAACTTCCTTGCCGCCGATGATTCGCCCTGGGAATTGCTGATGACCACCGGCTTCATCTACGCGCTGCCGCCGGCCGCGATCTATTACGCGTTCAAGCGGTATATGGTGGGCGGGCTGACCGCGGGTGCGGTGAAGTCATAACGGCGCGGCGCTCTCGCCTCGTAAACTCGAAAGCTTCGAGGCGAACGAGGCAATCACGATCACGACCGCGATCAGCGCGATCACCATCGTGCAGATCGCGTTGATCTGCGGCTTCACCCCGAGCCGCACCTCGGAATAGATCCGGATCGGCAATGTCGCCGAACCCGGGCCGGTCGTAAAACTCGCGATCACGACGTCGTCGAGCGACAGCGTGAACGCCAGCATCCAGCCGGCCACGATCGCCGGGACGATCAGCGGCAGCGTCACGGACAAAAACGCCTTCACCGGATCGCAGCCGAGATCCATCGCGGCTTCCTCGAGGCTGCGGTCGATGGAGGCGAGGCGCGACTGCACCACGACGGTGACGAAGCACATCGTCAGCGTGGTGTGCGCGATCGTCACCGTCCAGAAGCCGCGCTCGGCATTGAGCGCCACGAACAGCAGCAACAGCGACAGGCCGGAGATCACCTCCGGCATCACCAGCGGCGCATAGAGCATGCCCGAGAACAGCGAGCGGCCTTTGAAGCGCTCGCCGCGCGCCAGACCGATCGCCGCGAGCGTGCCGAGCAGGGTTGCGACCGTCGCCGACACCGCGGCGACGCGCAGGCTCATCCAGGCCGCATCCAGCATGGCGCGGTCGTTGAAAAACTCAGTGTACCAGCGCAGCGACCAGCCGCCCCACACCGTCACCAGCCGCGAGGCGTTGAACGAGTAGATGACGAGAATGACGATCGGCAGATACAAGAACGCCAGGCCCAGCGCCAGCGAGGTGATGTTGAACGGCGAAATCCGGTTCACCGGGCGCGCCATCAGCTCCCTCCCCGCAGCGTGCGGCGCTGCAGCCGGTCATAGAGCAGCAGCGGCGGTATCAACAGCAGCAGCAGCACGACGGCGGCAGCGGAAGCAACCGGCCAGTCCTTGTTGGTAAAGAATTCGAGCCATAGCGTCTGCCCGATCATCATCGAACCCGAACCGGCCAAGAGATCGGGGATCACGAATTCGCCGACGATCGGGATGAAGCACAGCAGCGCGCCGGCGCCGACGCCCGGCAGCGACAGCGGAAACGTCACCAGCCAGAACGCGCGTCCCGGCGAGGCGCCGAGATCGGAGGCCGCTTCGATCAGCGCCCCGTCCATTTTGGCGAGCGTGGCGTACAAGGGCAGGATCATGAACGGCAGATACGAATAGACGATGCCGATATACATCGCGGTGTCGGTCGACAGCCACACCACGGGCGTCGAGACGATATGCAGCGCCAGCAGCACCTTATTGAGCAGGCCGTCATGCTGCAGGATGTTGATCCAGGCATAGATCCGGATCAGGAAAGAGGTCCAGAACGGCACGATGACCAGCATCATCGCGATCGGTTGCCAGCGCTGCGGCAGCCGCGCCATGCCGTAGGCGATCGGGTAGCCGATCAGCAGCAGGATCGCCGTCGAGGTCACCGCAACGAAGATGCTGCGCAAGTACGAGGAGATGTAGAGACTGTCCGAGACCAGCAGTTTGAAATTGTCCAGCGACAGTTCCGCCAACGCCGCCTTGCTCGCAGCCCATCCCGCGGTGAGGTCGAACAGCGGCACGTAGGGCGGCTGTGCGATCGCGGTCTGCGACAGGCTTATTTTGAGCACGAAACCGAACGGCACCAGGAAGAACAGCGCCATCCACAGATAGGGCGCGATCGCAGCCAGCCGCGCCGGGCGGGCGAAGATGCTGCGCGCGCTCATTGTTCCAGCACCATGCAGTCGTCAGGCGTGAACCAGGCCACCACGCGCTGGCCCGCGAGATAGGCATCCATGTCGAGCCGCGCGGTGTTGGCCATCGATGCGCGCACCACCGCGCCGGATTCCAGCTTGACCTTGTAGGCGGTGAGCCCGCCGAGATAGCTGACATCGGTCACCACGCCCTCGAGCCGGTTGATCGCGTGCGAATTGGCCGCATCCGACACCGGTGCGCGGCGCGACAGCTTGACCTTCTCGGGGCGGATCGCGACACAGACCGTGGCCTTGGTGACCCGCTGGCGCGGCTCGGTGACCGCAAGCGTGACACCCTCCCTGGTCGTGACCAGCAGCCGGTTATTTTCGCGCCAGCCAACCTCGCCGTCGAACAGATTGACGTCGCCGATGAACTCGGCGACCCAGCGCGAATGCGGTGCCTCGTAGAGTTCGCGCGGGGTGGCGACCTGTTCGAGGCGGCCAGCATCCATCACGCCGATCCGGCTCGCCATCGTCATCGCCTCTTCCTGGTCGTGGGTGACGATGATGAAGGTCATGCCGAGCCGGCGCTGCAGGTCCATCAATTCGAGCTGCGTGCTCTCGCGCAGCTTCTTGTCCAGCGCCGCCAGCGGCTCGTCGAGCAACAGCACCTGCGGGCGGCGGGCCAGCGAGCGCGCCAGCGCCACGCGCTGCTTCTGGCCGCCGGAGAGCTGATCGGGCTTGCGCTTCTCCATGCCTTCGAGCTTGACCAGCGCAACCATCTCGGCGACGCGGGTGGCGATCTCTGCGCGCGCCATCCCGGCGCGCTTCAGACCGAACGCGATATTGTCCTTCACCGACAGATGCGGAAACAGCGCGTAGTTCTGAAACATCATGTTGACCGGGCGCAGATGTGGCGGCACCTGCGCGATGTCCTTGGCCCCAAGCAGGATGCGGCCCTCGTCCGGCGTCTCGAAACCGGCGAGCATGCGCAGCAGCGTGGTCTTGCCACAGCCGCTCGGACCCAACAGCGCAAAAAATTCCCCGGCGCGGATATCGAGCGACAGCCGGTCCACCGCGCGGAAACTGCCGAACGTCTTGCCAACCCCCTCGATGCGCAGCAGCGGCATGTCGGCGGCCGGTTCGAGCTGCGGCGCCGGGCCTACAGGCGCTTGAGATGGCGGCTCCGGCTTTGCGGGGCCCGTGACCCCATTGGCCTTCGGCGTAATTTCCGGCGATTCCTCGGTCATGTCCCCTGCCAGCCCTCGCTGCCGCACGCTAGCGGCGGATCGGCACCGGCTCAACCGCTTCGCAGCCCACAGTCACAATATTATCGCGGTCAGCGGTCATGTCTCTGCTAGGCTTGGCACTCACCGCGCATCGTGGAACGAGAAAATGAACCGGGACCGATATGATCTGCCGCTGACGACGACCTCCGACCGCGCCGCCGCGCATTATCGCGACGGCATGGACTGCATGTTGTCGGCCTGGCACGGCGCCGAGGATGCCTTCGACCGCGCGATCCGGGAAGACCCCGGTTTCGCGCTGGCGCATATCGCGCGCGCCCGCCTGCATCAGCTCAATATGCAGGGCAATGAAGCGCGCCGCATGGCCGCCCATGCACGGCAACTCGCCGCCGGCGCCGACGCCCGTGAGCGCCATCATATCGATGTCATGGCTGCCGTGATCGAGGGCAAGCCGAAAGTGGCCGTCAGCGGCGCGGAAGCGCATCTTGAGGAATATCCCCGCGATGCGCTGGTGCTGTCGATGCTGCTCGGCGCCTTCGGGCTCTATGCGTTCTCAGGCCGCCCCGACCACGACGCCGCCAAGCTTGCGGTATGCGAGCGCATCGCCAGGCATTACGGCGAGGATTGGTGGTTCCTGAGTTATCTCGGCTGGTCGCATACCGAAGCCGGCAACCTCGTCACCGGCCGCACCTTGAGCGAACGCGCGATGGGATTGCGGGCTGAAAACGCCAATGCCGCGCACGGCCTGTCGCACGCGATGTTCGAGCAAGGCGACCTGGCGGCGGGCCGCCAGTTTCTTTCCGGGTGGCTCCCCGCGCACGACCGCAAGAGCTTTCTGCACGGGCATCTGTGGTGGCACATCTCGCTGACCGCGCTCGACGAAGGCGATCTCGAAGGTGCGCTTGCGATCTACGAACAGCAAATCAAGCCGGCCGACCGCCCCTACCCGCCGCTGAATATTTTCACCGACGGCGCTTCGCTGCTGTGGCGGTTGTCGCTCGCCGGCAAATCCGGGCTGGAGCCGCATTGGCGCGATGTCGCCGCCTATGGCGAAAAATATTTCCCGCAGGCCGGGGCGCATTTCGCCGACGTGCATCATGCGCTGACCGCGGCGGCAATCGGCGGCGCGGCGCTGGACACGCGGCTGGCGCAGCTGGAAGCCCGTGCCGCCGACGGTAAACTGCCACCGGGCCGCGCGGCCATCGACATGTGCCGCGGCATGCGCGCCTTCACCGACGGCGATCATGACGGCGCGATCCGCCTGCTTGAACCCGCGATGGCCGAATTGGTGCGGATCGGCGGCAGCCACGCCCAGCGCGAATTGTGGGAGGACACGCTGATCGTGGCGTATTTGCGCGCTGGACACCGCGAGAAGGCCGCCGGGCTGATCTCCACCCGGCTCGAGCGCCGGCCGTCCGCACGTGACGCGGCCTGGTCGCGCGAAGTTCAGGCGCAGCGTTGAACGGCGAACACTTCGATCGCCGCCGCGCGGCCGCGCAACTGGGCATGACCGAGCGGTTCAACGAGCGTATTTGAATTGGGCCGGACGCGGCTGAGCAAATCGGCGGAGACCAGCAGTTTGCGGCCGGCCTCCTTGCAATATTCCTGCAGCCGCGCGGTCACGTTCACGGTGTCGCCGAAATAGGCCAGCTGACGCCGCGAGCTGCCGCATTCGCTGATCACCACGGGACCGGCATGCAGGCCGGCCCGGAAACCCGGCACCATGCCGAACTCTTCCCGGTAGGAATCCGCCTTTCCCGCGATCGTATCCGCGATCGCAAAGAAGCAGTCGATGCAGTTTCCATCCGATTTCTTGCGGTCCAGCGGCCAGGTGACGATGACCTCGTCGCCGACATAGGCATGGACTTCACCGCCATGCGCGACGATGGCCGCATCGATGTCGTAGAAAAACCGGGTAAGAAGGCCTTGCACGCGCAGTTCGCCCATCGCCTCGGCGAGCGAGGTGGAGCCCGCGAGGTCGAGGAACATCAGCACGCGCTCTTCCCGCACCGGGCGGCGATATCGCCCGAGCGCGACGTTGAGCAGCACCCGGTTGCCGACGAGACGTGTCAGCTCAAAAGCCAGTCCGACAAGCAGGGCTCCGAAAAACGCGGCCACGAAGATCTTGGGGAACGTGTCAACCCGCCATGCGGCTTTCCCGTGCCAATAAAGCAGCGGCTCCAGACCCAGAAGAACGGATGCAACAGCGACGGCCATAGTTGCGGAACGCAGCCCCAGATCCATCAGCAGCGGCCATCTGCTGATCCACTCACTTCGCCGCGAAGCAAAATAGAGATGAGTCGCCCAACCGGCGAGTGCAACGCCGATGCCGTGGAGGCCGCTTCGCAGATAGTTCGCCACGGTCGCTTCCAGTGGATTGTCCACGAGGTAGCGCAGCGTCATCCCGAACAGTATGCCGAACACGGCGATGACCAGAGCCTGAAAAACAGAGCGGTTCATTTGCAATCCGTCCCCGACATCACCGTCGCCATGAACGCCGCCAGCGCCTCGCGGTCCGCCGCCGGCATGGTCAGGCCGAGTTTGGAGCGCCGCCACAGAATATCGTCCGGGAAGCGCGCCCATTCGTGCTTCATGAGATAGCGCACTTCCGCGCCCGTCAGTTCAGGCCCGAACGCCGGGCCGAGATCGCCGCGATCCCCGGCCTCGCCAAGGATCGCCTTGACGTTCAACCCATAGGCGCCGACCAGGCGGCGGGCGTGATCCTCGCTGAGAAACCGCCAGCGCGCGCGCACCTCATCGACCTCGTTCTCGAAGCGGCTCCAGGCAAAATCGCCGCCGGGCAGCGGCGCCGCCGCAGTCCAGCGCGGCGACATCGGATAAAACGGCGTCAGGCTGGAGACGGCCCTTTCGGCGCGCAGGCGAGAGGTGGTGACGTCGCCGCCGAAGATCGTGATCAGCGGCGCCTTGCGGCGAGCGTGGTCGAAGCTCATCGCGCCGTCCCACGCTGCGCGGTTGTTCGCGGGGTTCATCACCAGGTTGGCGCCGGAAACCGTCCGCACCACGTCGAACGGCTCGATCCGCTCGCGGAAATACCGGTTGGCGGCATCACAGAGATAAGCCACGTCCTTGGCCGCCATCGCGACAATGGCGGGATCGCCCTTGAAGGCATGGCCAACCGTACCGATCAGGGTGAAATCGCGCTCATAGGGGCTGGCGAAAATCAGCCGGCCGTCGCTGTTCTGGAATACGTAGACGTTGTCGGTGTCGAACAGGCGGCGGACGACGATCTGGCTCATCTGGATCGTGGCAAGCCTGGGTGGCGGCTGGCGCAGCACGGTCTCGGCGACGGTCGCGGTCCAGGCCCCGGTGGCGTTGACCAGCGCCCGCGCGGTCACGACCTGACGATGGCCACGATCGATCGTCACCAGCCGCCAGGTCTCGCCCCGCTCGGCGCGCGTGCAGCGGGCGCCGGTGCGGATCGCCGCCCCCCGCGCCGCCGCATCGACGGCGGTGAGCACAACCAGGCGGGAATCGTCGACGACGCAGTCGGAATATTCGAAGGCGGTTCCGAACGGCCGCTTCAGCGGATTGCCGACCGGATGGTGGGTGACGTCGACGGTGGCGGAGCGCGGCAACGGCGCGCGCGAGGCCAGCCGGTCATACAGCAACAGCCATGACCGCAGCTGCCAGGCCGGGCGTTCGTCCGTGTGGGCCGGAATGGCAAAGCGCATCGGGCGCACCAGATGTGGCGCGATCCGGAGCCAGATGTCGCGCTCGATCAATGCCGCACGGACGCGAAGGAAGCGGCGCCGCTCAAGCCCTGCCAGATCGCCATGGACGAGCCGCGGCGAGGCCGAGGAGGCGCCCGCACCGAGATCGCCCTGCTCCAGCAGGATCACGCGCAGGCCGCGGCCGGCGGCATCGCGCGCGATGCCAACGCCGTTCAATCCCCCGCCGATGATCGCAAGATCGTAATCCGCCATGCAACGCTTACAGTCGAGAACCGAAGTGCACGACAACATAGCGTGTTCGCGCGAAGTGGATACCGGTTCGCATCGCAATCAAGCAGGTTGCGTAGACTTATCTGCGGCAAAAACGCGTCAAACAAAACGTAGAGCCTGCTCGCAGGCTCTAGCCGGTCTTGCGCGTGGACTCGATACCGTTGATGGCGTTGCGCCCGACCAGCGCGGCGTATTGCCCGATCGGCAGGGGTTTGCCGATGAAATAACCCTGCACCGCGTCGCAGCCCTCTTCCGACAGGAAGCCGAGCTGTTCCTGGGTTTCGACGCCCTCGGCGACGATCGACATTTCGAGGCCGTGGCCGAGGTCGATGACGGCGCGCACGATCGCGGCCGATTGCGGATTGCGCCCGAGATGCATGACGAAGGCGCGGTCGATCTTGATCTTGTCGAACGGGAACGCCTGCAGGTAGCTCAGCGAGGAGTAGCCGCTGCCGAAATCGTCCATCGAGATGCGCACGCCGAGCGCCTTGAGCCGCCGCAGCAGCGCCAGGCCACGATCGAAATCCTCGATCAGCACGCCTTCGGTGATTTCGAGTTCGAGCCGATCGGGAGCCAGCCCCGTTTCGAGCAGGATCGAATGCACCAGACTGACCACATCGCCGTGCATGAACTGCGCCGGCGACAGATTGACCGCGATCTGCATCGGCACCGGCCAGGAGGCCGCCTCCCGGCAGGCTTCGCGCAGGATCCATTCGCCCATTTCGACGATCAGGCCGCTTTCTTCCGCCAGCGGAATGAAATCGCCTGGTGACACGAAGCCGCGTACCGGATGCATCCAGCGCGCCAGCGCCTCGAAGCCGATCACCTCGCTGGTGGTAACCGTCGGACCCGAAGTGGCCTGCGGCTGGTAGTACAGCGACAATTCGCCGTTCTTGATCGCGACCGAGAGGTCCTGGTGCAGTACGCGGCGGTCGCGGATCTGCTGGTCCATCTCGGGTTCGAAGACGCTGATCGAGCCGCGCGATTTTGCTTTCGCCCGGAACAGCGCCGCGCCGGAATTGGCGAGCAGGGCTGCCGCGTCCGACCCGTTGTGCGGAAATACCGAGATGCCCGTGGTGGCACCGGCCCGAACCGGCTTGCCGTCGATGTGGAATTCCTTCGCCAGCGCGATCGCGACCTGCTCGGCAAGCGCGATGCCAGCGGAGGGCTGTTTGCCGTCGATGATCAACCCGAACTCGTCGCCGCCGAGCCGGGCCACCACGCCGCCGCGGGCGCAGTCCTGCAGGCGCTGGGCGACCTCGGTCAGCACCTTGTCGCCCATCGCGTGACCGAACACGTCGTTCACTTCCTTCAGCCCGTCGAGGTCGATGCAGAGCACCGCGAATTCCTCTTCGGTACCCTCGCAGGCCTCGATCATCTGGGCCAGCGCCTGCAGGAAGGCGGCGCGGTTCGGCAGATCGGTCAGGCCGTCATGATAGGCCATGTGCGCCATCCGCGACTCGGTCTGACGGCGATCGGTGACGTCCTCATGGGTCTTGATCAGATATTGCGGCTCACCGGCATCATCGAGCACCGTCATCCGGCGGGTCAGGAACAGCCGCAGGCCATCCTTGGTCGAGATCGGGTGTTCCTCGGTCAGAAGGCCGCGCTTCTTGATCGCCGCCTCGTCGCGCGCGATGATCAGCTTGGCTTCCCGCGGATTGAAGATATCGGCAGCCGTCAGTCCGGTGGCGTCCTCGCGGCGGCGGTTGAGGATGGTTTCGGCGCTGCGGTTGGCGAGCAGGTATTTTCCGTCCGAGACGCGCTCGACGATCAGCGAGACCGGAATGTTGTCGACCACGAGTTCGAGGAACTTCTTGGTACTCTCCAGCTCGCGCGACAACGAGCGGCGGTCGGTGACGTCATCGAACAGTGCGATCAGGAATTCGGGCTGGTTGTTCTCATCGCGCGCGATCACGCGGTTGGAAGCGAGGACGCGCTTCTCGGAGCCGCGCTCGACTTCGAACTCGGTGCGGTGGTAGCCTTCCGGCGCCTTCAGCGCCGACTGGTCCGCGATGTCGATCGTGCGTGCGGTTTCGGGTTGGAATATCTCGTCGGCGCGCTTGCCGACGATATGGTCGCGCGAGAAGCGCGAGAAACGCTCGAATGCGCGGTTGGCAAAAATATAGCGGCCGTCCTCGATGTTCTTGGCGGCGACGCAGACCGGAACGTTGTCGAGCACCGATTCCAGGAACTGCGTGGTCGACGCCAGCTTGCGCGAAAGTTTGCGCTGCTCGGTGCAATCCTCATGGGTCGCGACCGACCCGCCATTCGGCAGGCGGAAATACTTGACCAGAACCGATTTGCCGTTTGGCAGTTCGGTGATCAGGCCGTCCGCGGTAGCGGCCTGGGCATAGAATTCGTCGACGGTGACATCCAGTGCGCCGCGCCTGCGCCGCTCTTCCAGCAATTCCGGCCCGGTCATGTTGCGGGGAATGTCCGAGCGGACCAGGCCATAGATTTCGAGATAGCGGTCGTTGCTGAAGATGATGCGCTGACGGGCGTCGGTCATCACCACGCCCTGGCTGAGATTGTTCAGGGCTGAGCTGACGAAGGCACTGCGCCGGAGTTGCGAGCGCTTGACCCGGCGCAGCGCCGACAGCACCCATAGCGCGGCCGCTGCCAGAAACGATACGACCACGATGCCGCCGATCAGCATCTCCCAGATCATGTTGGGGTCGACTTCACCGAAATAGCCCGACGGCGCCAAGCCGCCGGAAACGGCCGGCGCGGCCCATGCCAATCCGTACGGCGCAGAGGTGGCGAGCAGACACACGAGGGCCAGCGCCGGAATCGAATCCCTCCCGCCTGCCTGCCAATTCTTGCCAGCCATCATTCACCCGCGGATTTCCGGGCGGAGTGTCTGGCTTGACGGGTTTGGATCGGGTAAACGCCTACCCTTGCAACCGGAAAATGCGACTCAAATTACGGCAATTGCCCTGACATGATTAATGCTTCACTAACAGGATGGGACCTCAGGGCATATGTCGAGGCAATCCAACGGGTTGTTGGGGCATACTTCTGAACGAAACGATAATACAACAAGCGCACCGCGGGCATGATCCCGCGCCAAATTTCCGGGCCTGAAGCGTACATGGACAAGGTCGATTGCGTCGTCATCGGAGCGGGAGTGATCGGGCTCGCGATCGCGCGGCGGCTCGCCCAGCACGGCCGCGAAGTCATCGTGCTGGAGGCGGCCGAGGGCATCGGCACCATCACCTCATCGCGCAACAGCGAAGTGATCCACGCCGGTATCTATTACCGCGCCGGCAGCCTGATGGCGCAGATGTGCGTCAGTGGCAAACGGGCGCTCTACCAATATTGCCGCGACCACGGCATACCGCATCGCAATTGCGGCAAGCTGATCGTCGCGACGACACCTGCGGAAACAGAGAAGCTGCAATCGATCCGCGCCCATGCCGAAGCCAATGGCGTCGACGACATGCAGCTTCTGACCGGCGAAGCGGCGCGCGCACTCGAGCCGGCGCTGAATTGCGATGCGGCCCTGCTCTCGCCGTCGACCGGCATCATCGACAGCCACGCCTACATGCTGGCGCTGCGCGGTGACGCCGAGGAAGCTGGTGCCGCCTACGCGTTTTACACGCCGCTGCTGCGCGCCCGGGCAAACGCGGGCAGGATCGAAATCGAGACGGGCGGCGATGCGCCGATGGTTCTGGAATGCAACCTGCTGGTCAACGCAGCGGGATTGGGCGCGCCTTCGGTCGCGCGCAGCATCGAGGGCATGCCGATCGAGTTGATACCGCCGGCGTATCTCGCCAAGGGCAATTATTTCAGCTGCAGCGCGCGGGCGCCGTTTTCACGGCTGATCTATCCGGTGCCGGAGCCCGGCGGGCTTGGCGTACACCTCACCCTCGACATGGCTGGACAAGCGCGCTTCGGTCCGGACGTCGAGTGGGTCGAGAGCATCGATTACGCCGTCGACCCGGCCCGTGCCGACAGGTTCTATCCCGCGATCCGGCGCTATTGGCCGACGCTGCCGGACGGGGCGCTGATGCCGAGCTATTCCGGAATCCGACCCAAGATCGTGCCACCTGCGGTTGCCACGCAGGATTTCCTGATCCAGGGACCGCGCGCGCACGGCGTCACTGGACTGATCAACCTGTTCGGCATCGAATCGCCGGGACTGACGTCGTCCCTGGCGATCGCTGATCATGTTGGTGAATTGGCAGAACAGTAAGCGATAAATACAAGATAATTTCGCAATACAACCTATACGGATGAGCGCATCAGCGCCCATCCGATGGTGAATTACGTTTCGCTATTCTGCTGGAGACCGGTTTAGTGGACCGTATCGCTGGCGGTTTGTTTCAACCGCTCGATCTCGTCCTTGACCATCAACTTGCGGCGCTTCAACTCGACAATGTGCAGGTCGTCTGTGGAAAGGTGCACGAGCGCTTCGTGCAATTCGTTTTCGAGGATCTTGTGTTTGCGTTCAAGTTCAACAAGATGCGCCTGTAGAGCCATACGAAATCTCCTCGGTGGGTGAAACCTCAGATTCGATCCGGACGAAGGAGTGTACACCAGCCGCCGAATCTGTCGATGGCTATCCAGAATCGGGGCTCTCATTTTTCGGATTTATCTGTAACCAATCGTGACTATGGAACCGGGTCAGCTTGCGGACCGGCCCCGCAGGGACGATATTTCGCTGGCGGCTTCGCAAGCCGTCTACAACCACATCGTGCTTTTGCAGTTAGCGTACGCCATGACCAACGAAGATGAGCGCGAGCTCGTAAACGAGCTTGCCCGGCTGCAGCAGGAGCATCGCGATCTCGATGCGGCGATCGACGCGCTGCATCAGTCGCCGGCGCCGGATCTGCTGCGGCTGCAGCGGCTGAAGAAGCGCAAGCTGCAATTGCGCGACCGCATCGCCTTCATCGAAGATCAGATCACGCCTGATATCATTGCCTGATCGCAGGGCCTGATCGTAGAACCTGATCGCGCTGGCACCGGATGCTGCGGAGGACAAGCCGCACAGCCTGGCTGCCGCCGATCGGTTCGCCCGGCAGGTGCGAGTTTTTTTCGGAACGGCGCCCGCCTGCGGCAAATCCCTTTTCCCCGACATCCACAAGGCGCCGCGGTTGCCACGAATTTTCAGGGCCGCGATCGCGTCGCCGGCAGCCAGTTGAGCGCGGGAAAACGAATTTTCGCGCACGCTCTTTGCTTGACTCTAATAGAACAAAAGAGGAACATATCTCCCTGCCGCCAGCAAAGGGAGTTTTGTCATGTCCGCACCACCGTCCCTGTCCGACAACAGCCGCTACGAGCAAGCCTGCGATCAGGCGATCGCGATGTGCGACGGCAATCTGCGCTCGACCATCAAGGCGCTGATCATGGCCAACGAATATCTGGAAGCCGAGCTGGAGGAACTGCAGGCGGCGATATCCGCCGGCTGCGTACCAACCCAAACCTTGCGCACCAGCAGCACTGCTGCCTGAGCAGCAAAACCGGAGCGACAATGATGGCCGATGTCACCTATTACGTTGCATTGCCATTCCTGCAGGACGATGACGGCTCGCCGGTCGCTGGCGCGGCTGAGGAGTGCCAGAGTCCGACTACCGCGCTGCGCCGCGCCGAGATCCTGTCGCGAGCCCCCGGCAGCATCGGCGCAGTCGCGTTCAGCCGCAGCGGCGATCCCATGATCGGCGAATTCGGCGACGCGCAATTGCTGCGGAAGTTCGGCAACGTGCCGGAAGATTTGAGCGGGCTTTGACCGTTTGCGAGCATTCGTAAGGTGGGCAAAGCCAACGGGTCGCGCGAATGCGCGACCGATGACAGGCTCCGCGTGCCCACCATTCAGTGCGATGATCAAAGATGGTGGGCACGGCGCAAGTGCGCGCCTTTGCCCACCCTACGAACTCCGTTCACGCCTCATGCCGCCGCTGCGCCTTGCGGATGTACATCGCGCTGTCGGCCTCTTCCAGCGCGCGGCCCAATTCCGCGTGAGGACCCAGGATCGCGACTCCGGCGGAGGCGCCCGCGGTAACGGTGCTGCCACCAAACACAAAGGTAAGGCGATCGATCGTCCCCTCCAGCAACGCCGCCTTGGCCCTGGCATCGGTTTCGCTGAGATTCCACAACAGCAACGCGAACTCGTCGCCGCCGAGCCGGCCGATCACGTCAGATGCGCGCACATGAGCCAGCAGCGTCTTCACGATGGCCTTGAGCACCTCGTCGCCGGCGGCATGACCGAAAGCGTCGTTGATCGGCTTCAGGCGGTCGACGTCGAGCACGATCAGGGCGCCACTTGCGTGGTAACGCTTGATGAAGGCGATCGCGCGGTGCAATTCGCGCTCAAAACCGCGCCGGTTCGGAATATCCAGCAGGAAGTCGGTATCGGCCGAGGCCTGCAGCTCCTCGATTCGTGCCCGAGCCCGCGCCAATTGCGTCTTGAGCCGGCGGATCGTCGATTTGGGGTCAACGGACGGAGCCGGGGACGGGCTTGCGGACTTGCGGATCCCGCGCGGCGCGGCTTTTGGTCCTGCCGGGGCCGTTTTCGGGCGTTTTGCGGTTCCCGCAGCCGCCACCCTGGTTTTCTTCTTCATGACCTTCCCTGTGCAGGCATGCGTATGAAGGCTTGCCCGGATTCACCAAGACAGGATAGTCCATTCCTAATCCCTTGCCATGCCTTGGATGACGCCCGGGCCGCCCCTATAATCGGCCTATGTTTCTGGATTCCCCGATAGAATTGACGAGATGACCGCACCGATCGCCATAATTATGGGAAGCCAGTCGGACTGGGAGACCATGCACCACGCCGCCGACACGCTGGCGGCGCTCGGGGTCGACTGCGAAAAACGCATCGTCTCGGCCCATCGCACACCCGACCGGCTGTTTGCTTTCGCCAAGGGCGCCAAGGCGGCCGGCTTCAAGATCATTATCGCCGGCGCCGGGGGTGCGGCGCATCTGCCGGGCATGGCGGCGGCGCTGACCGAGCTCCCGGTGTTCGGCGTTCCCGTCGAATCCAAGGCACTGTCCGGCCTCGATTCGCTCTATTCGATCGTGCAGATGCCCGCGGGCGTCCCTGTCGGCACCCTTGCGATCGGCAAGGCCGGCGCGATCAACGCCGCCCTGCTCGCCGCCAGCGTATTGGCGCTGAACGATCCGGCGCTGGCGACGCGCCTGGCCGCCTGGCGCAAGCAGCAGACCGATGCGGTCAAAGAGCGGCCGGAGGGCTTGGCGTGACGGCTTCCAACAATGTGAAGCTGAAGCCCGGCGACACCATCGGAATTCTCGGCGGCGGGCAATTGGGCCGGATGCTGGCGATGGCCGCCGCGCGCCTCGGCCTCCGCTGCCAGGTGTTTTCACCGGACCCGGATTCGCCGGCCTTTGACGTGGTGCTGAACGCCACCTGCGCGGAATATGCCGATGTCGAGGCGCTCGAACTGTTCGCCAACGACGTCAACGTCATCACCTATGAATTCGAGAATGTGCCGGCCGCCACCGCCATGGTGCTGGCGGCGCGCCGTCCGGTGCTGCCGGCCCAGAAGATCCTGGAGACCACGCAGGACCGGCTGGTCGAAAAGGATTTTGTGAAGCGCCTCGGTATCGGCACCGCCGACTATGCCGACGTGTCGTCGGTGGAAACCCTGCGGGCGGCGATCAAGAAGATCGGCCTGCCCGCCGTGATCAAGACCCGCCGCTTCGGCTATGACGGCAAGGGCCAGGCGATCATCCGCGACGGCGACGATCTCACCCGGGTCTGGGAAGACCTCGGCACCAAATCGGCGATCCTCGAGGCCTTCATTCCGTTCGAACGCGAGATCTCGGTGATCGCTGCGCGCTCGGTCGACGGCCAGGTCGAGAGTTTCGACGTCACCGAGAACGAGCACCGCGACCACATCCTGAAAATCTCGCGCGCGCCGGCGCAGATATCGGATGCGCTGGCAGCGCAGGCACGCGGCATCGCCGAGCAGATCGCAACCGCGCTGAACTATGTCGGCGTGCTCGCGGTCGAAATGTTCGTGGTAGCGGAGAATGGCGGGCCGAAAGTGCTGGTCAACGAGATCGCGCCGCGGGTGCATAATTCCGGACACTGGACGCTCGACGGCGCCTCGATCTCGCAGTTCGAGCAGCACATCCGCGCCATCGCCGGTTGGCCGCTCGGCAAACCGGTCCGTCATGGCGAGGTCACCATGACGAACCTGATCGGCGACGACATCCTCGGCTACGAGCAGTGGCTGACCGTTCCCGGCGCCACCGTGCACCTTTACGGCAAGGGCGCGCCGAAGCCGGGCCGCAAGATGGGTCACGTCACCGAAGTGTCGCCGCGCAAGAAATAGCCGCAAGCCCGCATCACGCAGGCTTGCGTCACGCAGGTTTGCGCTAGGCCGACTTGCGACCCTCGACGACGCCGGAGGGCTCCTCGCTGAGCCAGCGATAGATCACCCCGCCCAGCACGCCGCCGATCAGCGGCGCCACCCAGAACAGCCAGAGCTGCGCCAGCGCCCATCCGCCGACGAACAGCGCGGGCCCGGTGCTGCGCGCCGGATTCACCGAGGTGTTGGTGACGGGAATGCTGACGAGGTGGATCATGACCAGCGCCAATCCGATCGCCAGCGGTGCAAAGCCCGCCGGCGCCTTGCCATGGGTCGCGCCCATGATGATGAACAGGAACATCATGGTCATGACCACCTCGGTGATGAAGCAGGCAACCATGCTGTATTTGCCGGGCGAATGCGCGTCATAGCCATTCGACGCAAAACCCTTGGTGACGTCGAAACCGGCAGCGCCGCTTGCGATCACATAAAGCAGCGCCGCCGCCGCAACGGCGCCGATCACCTGCGCGATGATGTAGGGCGCGATTTGCCCGGTTGGAAAGCGCCCGCCGGCCGCAAGCCCCACCGTGACGGCCGGATTGAGATGGCAACCGGATACATGGCCGATCGCGTAGGCCATGGTGACGACGCTCAGTCCGAACGCAAAGGACACCCCGACCAGTCCGATACCCACCTGCGGAAAGGCGGCGGCGATGACGGCGCTGCCGCATCCCGCAAATGTCAGCCAGAACGTGCCGATGGCCTCGGCGGCATATTTCTTCGTATCCATGGTTGTCTCCCCAGATTGTTGCTGCCGGGTTGCTGAAAACTCCGGGAACAGCCCCGATCTGGGCACATAACTTCCCAAATCAGGGCCGAACAGCGTCAGATTTGCCGCATTTCATGGCTTAACTTGGTCCGGCTGTTCGCTTCACAGGTGGACATCCCAGGTTTTGTCTGGTAAATGCCCGCCTTCAGGTTAAGGGCTAGGCCTTTCGCCAGCTCTTCGCTTTACCAGAATTCCTATCCGATCAATTGAAAGAGGATGCCGCGTGCAGGTTCTCGTCCGCGATAACAATGTCGATCAAGCCCTCAAGGCGCTGAAGAAGAAGATGCAGCGCGAGGGTATCTTCCGCGAGATGAAGCTCCGCGGCCATTACGAAAAGCCCTCCGAGAAGAAGGCCCGTGAAAAGGCCGAAGCCGTGCGCCGCGCGCGCAAGCTGGCTCGCAAGAAGCTGCAGCGCGAAGGCCTGCTGCCGATGAAGCCGAAGCCGGTGTTCGGTGCTGGCCCCGGTGGCGACCGTGGTGGTCCCGGTGGCGGTCGTGGCGGCCCCGGTGCAGGTCCGCGCGGACCGCGCTGAACGACCGAGCAGATTTGAATTGGAAAGCGCGGGCCTCGGCCTGCGCTTTTTTTCTTTGGGTTTTTTCTTTGGGTTTTTTGTTTGTCGATCCGAGGGCCTGACGGGTTCGCTCCGCCGGTTGCGGCTATTTTGACCGATGCATTTTACGGCGTGCCGGGCTACCTATGCGCCATGAACGCGCGAGCATTCCGCCATAAGGCCATTCCGGCCTCCCGTTCGTTTTCTCGTGGCGTGCGCCGTACGGCCGTACTTGCTGCGCTGTTGACGATGCCGCTTGGGGGCTGCTCGTTCGATCTGGGATCGTGGGGTGCGGACGGCCCAAAGCCGCAGCCCGTGGCGCAGAAACCGACCGACAATATCAGCGCGCGTAGCGTCAGCGACTCGCAAGGCTATGCCACCCGCGGCCAGGTGCTCGCCAAGTCCGGCAAGAACGAAGAGGCGCTGGCGGAATTCGATCGCGCCCTCGCACTCGATCCGTACAACGTCCAGGCGCTCTACGGCCGCGGCCTGATCTATCAAGGAGAGAAACAGTACCAGCAGGCGATCGAGGATTTCACCGCCGCCAACGGCCTGACGCCGCAAAAGGTCGAACCGTTGCTCGGCCGCGCAACAAGCTATCTCGCGATCGACAAGGCCAAGGAAGCCGCCGCCGACCTCGACGAGGCGGTGCAGGCCGATCCCAACAGCGCACCGGCGTGGTCAGCCCGCGGGCAGGCCTATGAACGGCTTGGCGACAAGGCCAAGGCGGCCGCTTCCTATGGCCGTGCCATTGCAATCCGCCCCAAGGACGAAGCCGCACGCAGCGGCCTGGCCCGCACCGGCGGGTAGACGCAAAATCGCGAAAACAACCCCATGCAAAGTAGAAGCCCCGGTCGCGGCCTGCGTCCGGGGCACGAGAAGACACGATCTTAAGGATTATTTCGGCAGGACCGCGTGGAACAACGACTTCGCCGTCGACAGTACGTCTTCGGCTACAGCCGTGCTGCGCTCGCGCACCGACGGCTCCGGCACATCGGCCCGCAAATCAAGCGGGCGCGAAACCGGGATTTCGGCCGGCGGCGTCGGACGGCGCGGATCGACAGACGCATTGGCCGCGTAAGGCGGCCTGCCCTGATCGAAGGTCTCCCCTCCTGAAGGCGTCGAGACCGAGATCGGCGGCGGCAACGGGCGAAGCGCCGGCGCGGCCGCGACCCGCGGCGTCTCGCTTCGTGGCATCTCGATCCGCGGGGTCTCGATCCGCGGAGTCTCGACTCGCTGAGCTTCGGGGGTGCGCACCACTTCGCCTGCACGCGGCGAACCATCATTGTTGACCCGCAGACGCTCGATTGCAGCGCGCGCGAGGTCGTTGGCGTCGCGGCGGTCATCCGGCACAACAGCGGTTTCGACCGGCGGCGCGGCAACAGGTGCCGGCGGCGCGGCCGCGACGGCCGGCGCCACGGGCTGCACCGGTGACGGCAGCACGACCCTGATCTTTTCCTTTTCGCGTTCGCGCGGCGCGGCGCGGGTGGCGCGCGGTTCAACCGGAACGCTTGCGGTCTCGGCCGGCACGTCGGCGGGCTTCGCGTCAGCCTTTACATCAGGCTTCACGTCCGCCTTCACATCAGCTTTGGCTTCAACCTTCTCGACCACCGCCGGCCGTTCGGCCGCGGTCTTCTCGAGGAGAGCTTTTTCGGAAATGCCCTTGGCCCTGACGCCCGCCGTCGGCGGGTTGCCGGTTTCAGTGGCCTTGGTATCAGTGGCCTTGGCTGGAGCTTTGGGGTCGGCAGCCGATACGGCGGCGGCGACAGGGGCGTCCGCGCCCGGCCTGGTGACGATGTAATGGTTGACGATGTAAGCCCCGATGACGGTCGCTGCCACCGAAGGCAGGATGTCGATCGTGAATTTCGAAATATACTTCTTCAGCATGCCGGCCACTCCCCGCGGCCAATTTGATGGGGGAACTTCTGGGCATATTGAGGGATCAACTAAGACGGATCGGTGGCAATTGTGCAGATCCTCATGAGGTTCCGTTTCTACCGCTCTAAGGCGACCCCACCGGGCCCTTGTTGCGGGACGTTCCGGGAGCCGCACTATTAACGGCTTGTCAGGACCTGCGGCCGAAATGGGTCGGTTGCGGTGCTGCCGATAACGGACGGTCAGGGCTTCAGCTCGACCTCCAGGAACACGATCTCGGTTGCCGTTTCGTTGAGCACGTCGTGCTCGACGCCCGCCTTTCGGAAATAGGATTTACCGACGGCGAGCTGCGCCTTCGAGCGTTCGCCGTTCGGCGCCACGATGGTCATTTCGCCCGATGTCACCGGCACGATGACGTAGTCCATCCCGTGGGTGTGGTGGCCGGTGGCGCTGCCCGGCGCCAGCCGCCACTCGGTGACGCGAACTTCCGGGGTGTCGACCTGAACGTCTGACGTGGCGCTGAGCATTTTGGATGAACTCCAGGGAACGACAAGGGAACTACGGCACGAATACCATGAACAGGAATACGGCGAACACCACCATGTGGACCAGCCCGAACAGGATATTGGTGCGACCGGTGCCGAAGGTGAGCATGCTGAGGACGAAGGTCAGCACCAGCAGCACCATCTCCTGCGTATTGAGCCCAAGCACCAATTGCTTGTCGAGCGTGTAAGCGGCGACGGCGACGGCGGGAATCGTCAGCCCGATGGTCGCCAGCGACGAGCCGAGCGCCAGATTGATGCTTTTCTGCAGGTCGTTCTTGCGGGCGGCAGAAATGGCGGCGACGCTTTCCGGCAGCAGGATCAGCAACGCCACCAGCACGCCCGCGAAGGCCGGCGGCGCGCCGATGCTGGCAATCGCGATATCGACCACAGCTGAGAATTTCTTGGCCAGCAGCACCACCGCCAGCAGCGAGACCAGCAGCAGCGCGATGCTCAGCGCCAGCATCCGGTTCGACAGCAGCGATCCGTCCGCCGCATCGCCTGTGGCATCGTTGATGAAATAATCGCGATGCCGGATGGTCTGGGTATAAAGAAAAACGCAATAAAGTACGAGTGTGACGACGCTGACAAAGCCGAGCTGGGCGGCCGAATAGAACGGCCCCGGCGCCGTCAACGTGTAGTTGGGCATGATCAGCGTGATGGTCGCCATCACGAACAGCACGCTGAGATACAGGTTGGCCCCGGAGACCTGAAAATCCTGCTCGCGATAGCGCAGCCCGCCGATGAAGATGCAGATGCCGACGAGGCCGTTGCACACGATCATCACCACCGCAAACACCGTGTCGCGCGCCAGCGCCGGCACCGGCTTTTCGCCGAGCATGATGGTCGCAATCAGCGCGACCTCGATGATGGTGACCGCCAGCGTCAACAACAGCGTGCCGTAGGGCTCGCCGATCCGTTCCGCGATCACCTCCGCGTGATGCACGGCGGCAAACACCGTGCCAAACAGGATCGCCAGCAGCAGCGCCGCAAACAGCAACCCGCCGGCCGTCGGTGTGAACGTCAGCCCGAGCGCGGTGGCGACCACGAACAGCGCCATCGCCAAGGCGGGGAAAATCCACGACGATTTCGGCATCGGGCCGTGCGCGCTCATGCGATCAAAATCCTTGAAATCATTGCCGTCCGACTATGCAGTAAACAATCACCGCCGTCAGCCTTTTGCGGCATTGATGAATTTTCGCGCTGCTGCCGCCGCGCCGTATGCATCGAGATCGTTGTGGCCGCCGTCAGGGAACCTGACGAACGTCTTGGGCTCGTGCGCAAGCGCAAACAGACGCTCGCCAAATCGGATCGATATGGTGGGATCTCGCGCGCCGTGCAGGATCAGCATCGGGGCCTTCACCCCGGCGATGCGCCGGTCGGAATGGAATGGATCTTTGATCGCCCAACGAACGGGGAAGATCGGAAATGCGGCAGCGCCAACGTCGGCAAGCGATGTATAGGGTGCCTCCAAAATGATCTTGCCGATCGGATGCTCCGCCGCCAGCGCCACCGCGACGCCGGTGCCGAGCGAAAAACCCCAAGCCACGATCTTGTCCGCGCTGTATCGCGCCGCCGTGAAGGCATAGGCCGCGGCCGCATCCTGCAGCAAGCCGCGCTCGCTCGGGTGTCCGCTCGAGCCGGCATAGCCGCGATAGGACATCGCGACGACACCGGTACCGTCGGCAATCAGCTCACGAAAGCGGCCGAAGAAGCCGGCGAGGAAATCGCCGTTGCCGTGGAAATAGAGAATGACGGGACGGCCGGGCCTGGCCGGAACGTGCCAGGCGATGACCTTCTCACCGTCCGCGGTGGCCAGCACATGCTCTTCGGCTTCCGGAAAACCGGCCGCCTGCGGCGAGATGCGCTCGGTGGTGGGAATCGGAAACAGGAACGAGCGCTGCAAGAAGAAAAGCGCGGCAAGCCCGCAGGCATAACCGACCGAAACGACAATCAGCAGCCATTTCAGGACGGTCATGACTTCCCGTGATCGGAGTTACATCCCCTTGACGATGTTCTCGGTGACCTTCTTGGCGTCGCCGAGCAGCATCATGGTGTTGTCGCGATAGAACAAGGGATTATCGATGCCGGCATAGCCCGACGCCAGCGAGCGCTTGATGAACATCACGGTTCCGGCCTTCCAGACCTGCAGCACCGGCATGCCGTAGATCGGCGAGGTCTTGTCGTCCTCGGCCGCCGGATTGGTGACGTCGTTGGCGCCGATCACGAAGGCGATGTCGGCCTGGGCGAATTCGGAGTTGATATCCTCGAGTTCGAACACCTCGTCATAGGGCACGTTGGCTTCGGCCAGCAGCACGTTCATGTGGCCGGGCATGCGGCCCGCGACCGGGTGGATGGCGTACTTCACCTCGACGCCTTCCTTCTTCAGCAGATCGCCCATTTCGCGCAGCGCATGCTGGGCCTGCGCCACCGCCATGCCGTAGCCGGGCACGATGATCACCTTCTGCGCGTTCTTCATGATGAAGGCCGCGTCGTCGGCGGAGCCGAGTTTGGCGGGCTTCTGCTCGCCACCGCCACCGCCGGCCGCCGCGGTCTCGCCGCCGAAGCCGCCGAGAATGACCGAGATGAAGGAACGGTTCATCGCGTGGCACATGATGTAGGACAGGATCGCGCCCGACGAGCCGACCAGCGCGCCGGTGATGATCAGCGCGGAATTGCCGAGCGTGAAGCCGATGCCGGCCGCGGCCCAGCCGGAATAGGAGTTCAGCATCGAGATCACGACCGGCATGTCGGCGCCGCCGATCGGAATGATCATGAGCACGCCGAGCACCAGCGCGATGATCGTAATCAGCCAGAAGTCGAGCGCGCTGCCGGACCGCACCAGGCCGAAGATGAAGAACACCAGCGCCAGAGCCAGCGCGATGTTGATGATGTGGCGCGCCGGCAGGATGATCGGCGCGCCGCTCATGCGGCCGGACAGCTTCAGGAACGCGATCACGGAGCCGGTGAAGGTCAGCGCACCGATCGCGACGCCGAGCGACATTTCGATCAGGCTCGCGGCGTGGATCTGCCCGGGCTTGCCGATGTCGAACGCTTCGGGCGCGTAGAACGCGCCGGCGGCCACCAGCACCGCGGCCATACCGACCAGCGAGTGGAAGGCGGCGACCAGTTCCGGCATCGAGGTCATCGGCACCCGCCGCGCGATCACCGCACCGATGCCGCCGCCGATGGCGATGCCGAGGATCACCAGCACCCAGGCGAGGCCGTCCGCCGGCGGATGACTGGCGAGCGTGGTCGCGACCGCGATCGCCATGCCGACCATGCCGAACAGATTGCCCTGGCGGGACGATGCCGGACTGGACAAGCCGCGCAGTGACAGGATGAACAGCACACCCGCCACGAGATACAATAATGCAGCCAGATTGGCGTTCATCTCAGGTCCCCTATTGTCTTCGCCACCCCGAGGTGCACGCCGCTCACTTTACCTTCTTCTTGTACATCGCCAGCATGCGCTGGGTGACAAGGAAGCCGCCGAAGATATTCACGCAAGCGAAGATCAGCGCGATGAAGCCGAAGCCGCGCGCCCAGCCTGAGCCGCTCGAGATCATTGGAACGCCGACCGCGAGCAGCGCGCCGACCACGATCACCGACGAGATCGCGTTCGTCACCGACATCAGCGGCGTATGCAGCGCGGGGGTCACCGACCAGACCACGAAGTAGCCGACGAAAACGGCAAGGACGAAGATCGACAGCCGGAACACGAAGGGATCGACGGCCTGTGCAATATGATCCATGGCGGCTCTCCTGGGCTGGCTATTTAGGCTGGAAGTTCGGATGGATGACGGCGCCGTCTCTGGTCAGCGCCGTGGCCTTGACCAGTTCGTCTTCCCAATTGACCGCGAGCGCCTTGTTCGGCTTGTCGATCATGGTCTCGATGAAGGAAAACAGGTTGCGGGCGTACAGGCTCGAGGCGGACTGCGCGACGCGGCCCGCGACATTGGTGTAGCCGACGATCTTGACGCCATCGGCATCGACGATTTCGCCCGCCCTGGCGCCCTCGACATTGCCGCCGCGCTCAATCGCCAGATCGATCAGGACCGAGCCGGGCTTCATCGATCTGACCATGTCGGCGCTGACAAGCTTCGGCGCCGGGCGACCCGGGATCAGCGCGGTCGTGATGATAATGTCCTGCTTCTTGATGTGCTCAGCGGTCAGCGCGGCCTGCTTGGCCTGATACTCTTTCGACATTTCCTTGGCATAGCCGCCGGCGGTCTGGGCGTTCTTGAACTCCTCATCCTCGACCGCGAGGAATTTGGCGCCAAGACTTTCGACCTGCTCCTTGGTGGCGGGCCGCACGTCGGTCGCTGTGACGACGGCGCCAAGCCGTCGCGCGGTCGCGATCGCCTGCAGGCCGGCGACGCCGACGCCCATCACGAACACTTTTGCCGCGGGAACCGTGCCCGCTGCGGTCATCATCATGGGGAAAGCGCGGCCGAACGCCTCGGCGGCCTCGATCACCGCGCGGTAGCCGGCGAGGTTGGCCTGCGACGACAACACGTCCATCACCTGCGCGCGGGTGATGCGCGGCATCAATTCCATCGCGAAGGCCGATACGCCGGAGTCGGCGATGATCTTGAGCGCCGCCTCGTTGCCGTAGGGGTCCATGATGGCGATGACCAGCGCGCCGCGCTTGTATTGGCCGAGTTCAGAGGCCTCCGGCCGCTTCACCTTGATGATGATGTCGGCATCCTTCAGCGCGTCCGCGCTGATGGTGGCGCCGGCCGCGGTATATTCGGAATCCGGCAGGCCCGACTTGATGCCTGCTCCCGGCTCCACCACCACTTCCGCACCGATCGCCTTGAACTTCTTCACGGTGTCGGGGGAAGCAGCCACCCGCGGTTCGGACGGATCGATTTCCTTGGCAACGGCAATCTTCATGGGGCCTCCGGCGGCGCGAGGGCGCGCGCGCAAGCAAACTAGCGTTATTTCCGCTTAGTTGGATACCGGTTTCATAACCGGGCAACGTGCAAATTTTTCTGGTCACCGCCGCCCGGGCGGTGCAGCCGGCAACGCATCAGGTCAGGAAGTAGCCCATCAGGGCGACGATCACGACAACGGCCACGGTGCCGTATTTGACCAGCATGATGAACCCTTCATAGGTCTGCTCATGGGCCGGATAATCGTTGCCGTCAGCGGTCGTGTAGGCCACTTCGCTATGGTCTGCCATCGGTATCCCCAGTCAATCCACGATCTGGCGTGCAATTACCGCAAAGCCGCCAGCAGGGCAACGGGACAAAGCCTATCGGGTCACTCGGAAGGCCAATTATCCCGAATCCAGCGGGTCAGGCTTTCCTCGCTGACCTCGCCCGCGGCCAGGGACAGGATGATGGCTGCCGCCTCCGCCTCCGGCACAATAAAGTCGATGCCGTTGACACCGAGAAAGGTATAGAGCGCCAGCAGCGACGTACGCTTATTGCCGTCGACGAACGGATGATTGCGCGCGATGCCAAAGGCATAGGCTGCCGCCAATTCGGCCAGCTCAGCCCGCTCGTATGACCATCGATTTTTCGGCCGGTCGAGCGCTGATTCCAGCATGCCCTGGTCGCGCAATCCGCTTGCGCCACCGTGGATCGTAAGTTGCTCGTCGTGGATCGCAACAACCATCTGGCGGGTGAGCCAGAACGGCTCGGTCATTTGGCAAGCTCGGCCAGCGCGTTATGATAACGCTTCATGCCACGCCGGGCGACTGCCATCGCTTTCTCGAAATCCGGGTCGTGCGGGGTGAGAATCAGGCCGCCGCCAGGCTGCTCGATCGGAAACAGCTTGTCGCCTTCCTTGAGATTGAGCCGTGCCAGCAGCTCTTTCGGCAGGATCACACCCACCGAATTGCCGATCTTCCGAACTTGGAGAACAGTGTCCGCAGACTTGTACTCGCTGGGGGCTTCGTTGAGGCCGCGGGGGGTCTTGGTCATGGCAAAGGCTCCGTTATACAGAATGTATAACATACTTTTTCTGACCGTTCAACAGATGTATTACGCCACTCTAGGGGCATCTCTCTCACGTGAACTCTGAGTCCTAGCCGACCACGAAGTCGAACCGCCCGGCGAGCCATCCGGCGTTCTTGGCGGTCCGCACCAGCAACGCCTTGCGGAACAAGCCGTCGGAACGGTTTTGCGATTCGCCGGGGAAATAGAGCTGGGTGGTCAGCACGCGGCCGCCGCGCGGCTGCACCTTCAATGAATGTGGCGGGTGCGGCCGGGATAAACGCCGGGCACGACGCTGCGCAATCGATAGCGCCCTTCCGCATCGGTGAATTGATGACCGCGCAGCCGGAAGCCGGAATTGTCATACTGGCCCCTGCCGTCGGCCTGCCAGAAATCCAGCAAGGCGCCAGAGATCGGCTTGCAGTTGCGGGAAAGGACAAACCCGACCAGTTCGATCGGCTGCCCCGCCATCCCCTCTTCAAACAGTTCGATCCGCTCGGGCGAGGACGGCTTGAAGTACGGCCCTTCGGTCTGTGCCAGGGTGGCCGCCTCGCCGTCGCGGCAGGCGGGCGTGGGCGGAAGCTGCGCCTGGGCAACACTGCTTTCGATCCCGAACAGCGAACCGGCAACCAGGGCGCCCGCTCCAAGCACTGCGCGTCGTGTCGGCGTGTCGACCATGAGCGCTCCACTCCTGACGTCGCCGTCATGATGGGATGCGACGACGGCCGAAGTTTGTCGCCGCGCCGCGTGCGTCAGCCCATCGTTTCCAGTTCGTCGATCATGCCTGATATGACCGACAGCCCGCCGTCCCAGAACCTGGGATCCTTGGCATCGAGCCCGAACGGCTTGAGCAGTTCGGAATAATGCTTGGTGCCGCCGGCCGCCAGCATCGCAAGGTAGCGCTCGGCAAAACCGTCGGAGGCGTTCTCGTAAACCGCATAAAGCGAGTTCACCAGGCAATCGCCGAACGCATAGGCGTAGACGTAGAACGGCGAATGGATGAAGTGCGGGATGTACATCCAGAAATTCTCGTAGCCCGGACGGATGTCGATGGCCGGCCCGAGGCTTTCACCCTGCACGCTGAGCCAGATCTCGCCGATGCGCTGGGCGGTCAATTCGCCGTTCTTGCGCTCGGTGTGGATGGCGCGCTCGAACGAATAGAACGCGACCTGCCGCACCACGGTGTTGATCATGTCCTCGACCTTGCCGGCGAGCAGCGCCTGGCGCTGTTTCGCATTCTTGGTCTGTCCGAGCAGCCGCTTGAAGGTCAGCATTTCGCCGAACACGCTGGCGGTTTCGGCGAGCGTCAGCGGCGTCGGCGCCATCAGCGCACCGTTTTTGGCGGCCAGCACCTGGTGCACGCCGTGGCCGAGCTCATGCGCCAGCGTCATCACGTCGCGCGGTTTGCCCTGATAGTTCATCAGCACATAGGGATGCGCCGACGGCGTGGTCGGATGCGAGAACGCACCGGGCGCCTTGCCCGGCCGCACCGGCGCGTCGATCCAGCGGTCGGTGAAGAAGCGCTCGGCGATGTCGGCCATCTCGACCGAGAAGCCGCGATAGGCCGTCAGCACCATGTTGCGGGCGTCGGGCCAGGCGATCGTGCCGGTCGCCGCGAACGGCAGCGGCGCGTTGCGATCCCAATGCGCCAGCTTCTTCTTTTTGAACCAGCCGGCCTTGAGCGCGTAATAACGATGCGACAGCCGCGGATAGGCCGACCTGACCGATCCGACCAGCGCATCGACCACCTCGCGCTCGACTCGGTTGTTGAGATGCCGGGAATCCGCGACATCGGCAAAGCCGCGCCAGCGATCGGAAATCTCCTTGTCCTTGGCGAGCGTGTTGGTGACGAGCGCAAAGGTCCGCTCATTCTCCTTGAAGGTTTTCGCCAGCGCCTGCCCCGCGGCCTTGCGCTTTTCCGGCGCGCGGTCCTGCAGGAAATTGAGCGTCGGCTCGATCGCCAGCTCCTTTCCACCGACCTTGAAGCGCAGGCCGGAGATGGTCTGGTCGAACAGCCGGTTCCAGGCGGCATAACCGCTCTGGGATTTTTCGTGAAACAACTGCTCGACGCGATCCTCGAGCTGATAGGGCTTGTCCTTGCGCAGATCCTCGATCCACGGGCGATAGTAGGCGAGTTCGGGCGTCAGCAACGCGCGCTCAATCACGGCATCGTCCACGCGGTTGAGTTCGAGCCCGAAGAACAGCAGATGCACCGATGCGACCGTTAGCCGCTCCGAAACGTCGCCGTAGAATTTCGTGATCGCGGGATCGACGCTGTCGCCGGCGTGGACAAGACCGGCATAGGAGCCAAGGCGGCCGGCGAGGTCGTCGATCGCCTCGTAGCGCTTGACCGCTGCGGCGAGCCACTGCCCGCCATTATCCTTTGCAACGTTTTCGGCCAGCTTGCCCTTGTAGTCCGTCTCGAACGCGATGCACTCGGCATCCATCTCCTGCAAGTCACGCGCAACTTCGGGGGCGTCGATGCCGGAATAGAGGTCGGCCAGATTCCATTCCGGCAATTTGCCGGTCTTCGATTTGGCTGCGGTGGCCTTGCTGACGGCAGTTCCCTTGCTGATTGCGGTTTTGCGGGACGTCTTGCTGGCGCGGGATGTCGCAGATTTCGCGTTCATGAACACTTTCAGATTGGCGTGATGATTTTTGACGAGGCGATCAGGCGAACGCTGCCAGCTGCGGCGCGAGCTGCACCAGCAGCTCTTCGGTCTCCGCGATCATCGGCTCGAGTTTTTCGTGAATGGCGCTCCGAATCGCACACCACAGCGTGATCGCCTTGACCATCAGCCACGACGTGGACGGGACCGCCGCCCTCGCATGCAGCGCGACGATATCGAGGTTTCGATGCTCGAACAGCAGCCGGCCCGACCCGTCCTCCAGGATATAACGCCCCCCGATCCGGGACACACACAGCTCGCAAGCCTGATCCGGAAGCGCGCCCAACAGATAGAACTGGGCATCGCCTTTTTCGGTGATGCCGGTTTCCCATTCGCGGCCGGTTGATGGCGCGAGCGCAGCCTGCAATGCCGCGCAGATTATATTGAGTTCCCGTTCGCTCCAGATGCCGGTTTCCTGTGTGCGCTCGAACGCAACCACGCTCATTTGCTTTCCGCTCCGAACAGCAGCCGGTGCAATTCCGGCTCGTAGTACATTAATAGATGCCTAGCGAACGCCGCCTGTTCAAGACCCAACTCGCTGGCCCACGCGCCCATAATCTCAGTTGGAACGCGGCTAAACCCGTTCTCGACCTGTGAGATGAACGTATAATATTTGAGACCGAGCCGCGCGGCGAGATCAGCCTGCGACAATCCGGCATCGGCCCTGCGCAGCTTGAGCCAATCCCCAGCCTGTTTCCGCAATTGCCGGGCTTCCGTGGCGACCTTGCCCGGCAGCTGTCCAGCGAAAACATCTTGATGTTTTGCTCGTTTCATGATTACTAAACTACCTAGATTGAATTCCGGAACAGCCAATGTTCCCTACCACAATCTCGCGGTTTCCCTCAGTTGGAGAATCTTTGGGAGGACAATAATCCATGGCTATCGCAGATCGCAGTCAGATTGTGCGGACCAAGGGCCAGGAAAACGCCACCCGCGGCAAGGAACTGATGGCCGGCATCCTGCTGGTGGCGCTGATCGCGACGCTCGGAATCCGCAACCTCGTGCCTGTTGATGCGCTGACGCCCGCGATTGTCACCCTGCTGTTTGCGATCGGCGCGACGACGGCCGGCTTCGCGCTGCTGTGCCGGCGCGACCGGTTCCGGACCATGTGGTTCGACCTCGCCGGCAGCCTGACTTTCATCGGCGTCGTGCTGTCCGTTCTGATCGAGCCGGACCAGATGATCAGGCTTTTCGCCCTTTCGGACCAACCTGAGTAGCGGGAGCAGTTTTTCCGCAGATCGACCTTTCGTCTTTTTTGACTGTGCACGTCCAAGCCCGGGCCCCTCTGGCAGTTCAAGCGAACTGCGATGTCGGATTGGACTCCTGAACGGAGTGGCCCCGCATGCTGGACTTAATTACCTCGCAACACCTGACAGCGCTTTTCCAGGTCATCATGATCGACCTGGTACTCGCCGGCGACAATGCGATCGTCATCGGCCTTGCAGCCGCCGGGCTACCCGAGGGTCAGCGCAAGAAGGCGATTTTGATCGGCATATTGGCCGCCACCGTCCTGCGCATCGGTTTCGCTTCCGTCACGGTTCAGTTGCTGCAAATCATTGGACTGCTGCTCGCGGGCGGCGTTCTTCTGCTTTGGGTATGCTGGAAGATGTGGCGCGAGCTGCATACGTCGCATCAACCGAAGTTCCAGAGTTTGTCGTCCGCAGCGATCGATACACCAGCCGATGCGGGCCGCCAGAAGACGCTTGGCCAGGCCGTCTGGCAGATCACGCTCGCCGACGTGTCGATGTCGCTCGACAATGTGCTCGCCGTCGCAGGTGCGGCGCGCGAGCATCCGATGATCCTGATATTCGGTCTCGGACTTTCGATTGCGCTGATGGGGCTCGCCGCCACCTTTATCGCGCGGCTCCTGGAAAAGCATCGCTGGATCGCCTATGTCGGCCTCGCCATCATCCTCTATGTGGCTTTCGACATGTGCTATCGCGGCGTTCTGGAGGTGTGGCCGCACCTCAACGCCTAGCCGCTCTCACACAGCCGCCCTCGAACAATTAAGTGTGCGTTAATCGCCATAGGCGAGAGTGCCCCGATTCGATACAGTTGGCGTAACGTACGGGGTAAACCATGGCTGCTACCATTCTGATTGCTGATGACGATGCGGTGCAGCGCCGTCTGGTAGAAAACATGGTGCAGAAGTGCGGCTATGAGTCCCTCGTCGTCGACAGCGGCGACGCCGCCGTGGCCTTGCTGACCGCCCCCGACGCGCAAGCGATCGATGCCGTCGTTCTCGATCTCGTGATGCCCGGTCTCGACGGGCTCGGCGTGCTCGCAAAAATTCGTGATGCCGGTTTGACCGTCCCCGTCATCGTGCAGACCGCCCATGGCGGCATCGACAATGTGGTATCGGCGATGCGCGCCGGCGCGCAGGATTTCGTCGTCAAGCCGGTCGGCTTCGAACGGCTGCAGGTCAGCTTGCGCAATGCGCTCAACACGCAGGCCCTGAAGGGCGAATTGCAGCGCATCCGTCACAGCCGCGAAGGCCGGCTGACCTTTGCCGATATCATCACCCGCAGCGAAACCATGGCAGGCGTGCTGCGCACCGCGCAGAAGGCCGCCGCATCGGGCATTCCGGTGCTGATCGAAGGCGAGTCCGGCGTCGGCAAGGAATTGTTTGCCCGCGCCATCCACGGCAGCAGCGAGCGCAAGGCCAAGCCGTTCGTGGCCGTCAACTGCGGCGCGATCCCCGACAATCTGGTGGAATCGATCCTGTTCGGTCACGAGAAGGGCGCTTTCACCGGCGCCACCGAACGCCACATGGGCAAGTTCGTCGAAGCTTCCGGCGGCACACTGTTCCTCGACGAGGTCGGCGAACTGCCGCTTGCAGCCCAGGTAAAACTGCTTCGCGCATTGCAGGAAGGCACGGTGGAGGCCGTCGGCGGCCGCAAGCCGGTGAAGGTCGACGTCCGCATCATTTCGGCGACCAACCGCAAACTGCTCGACCTCGTGAAGAACGGCGCCTTCCGCGAGGACCTGTTCTATCGCCTGCACGTGCTGCCGCTGACCATTCCTCCGCTTCGCATGCGCCGGGAAGACATCCCGCATCTGTTGCGGCACTTCCTGGCGCGGTTCAGCGCCGAGGAGAACCGCAGCATCACCGGCATCAGCGGTGAAGCCATGACGCATCTGGCGCAGCTCGATTGGCCCGGCAATATCCGCCAGCTCGAAAACACCGTGTATCGCGCCGTGGTGCTGAGCGAGAGCGACCAGCTTGGCCTGTCGGACTTTCCGCATGCCGCCGCCCACCATATCGTCCCGGACACGGACACCCAGGCTCTGCACGGCGAACCGCTGATCGTGGCTCCATCGACGGCGCCCGCGATGGTGTCAGGTAATGAGATACCGATTGCGCCGCTGAGCAACACCGGCAATCTTACGATGCTGACCCCCGCGGGCGAGGTGCGGCCGCTCGAGGAAATGGAAAACGAGATCATCCGTTTCGCGATTTCGCACTATCGCGGGCAAATGTCGGAAGTGGCGCGCCGGCTGAAGATTGGCCGCTCCACGCTCTATCGCAAACTCGATGAAGCCGCCGCCAACGATCCGGCTGAGGGCGCGCAAGATACCAACTGAGCAGCAATTGAGCCCCACGGACGATTGTGGCGCTCCGGTGGCAAGGGGCTGAGCGCCACCGGTGATTCGGGAACCTTCGAACCGTGGCTTGCCGGTGACAGACAAATGTCAGGGGGCATGGCAAAACCACGCCACCCGAATTGCAACTGGTGGTTTGAGGTCAGTTTGTCGTGAGTTGCCCCCCATGGCGCTGGCTGCATGAAAGGGGCGCATGTATCGTCTGCGTTTGAATCGTTGCGTGCACGCGTACCGACTTAAAGCGATCGAGGCCGGCGCTTTCGCGCAAGCTGTGACGAGCGATACCTGAAGGACTGCTCCATGCCGGGGCGGTTCCGCCCAAGGGGGTGTGACGATGCGTGACTGTTCGACCAACCGTGCTGGATTTGACCGCGTGCTGATGGCTGTCGCGGCAACCTTCCTCGCGGTGTCCGCGACCTCTGCACTAGCCGGTCAGAGCGATACGCCCCGGACCAGTGCTGCAGAGCTCGCAATCGATGCAGCGGTCCCGCGTCCCGAACCGGCCAACGTTCCGCCGCCGACCATCGGCGATTTCAAGATCGAGAGCACCGCGTCAGTGCCCGATCCAGCCAAGACGGCAGCGCCCGCACCGAGCACCACCGCAACGATTCCCGATCCGAAACCGGCCGAAACCGCCGCCGCGCCCGCAGCCGACACCCCCAAGATCGAAGCTCCCAAGATCGAAGCTCCCAAGAGCGACACTCCCAAGAGCGACACCGCGACCACGACGCCCGCAACGCCTGCGCCCGCAACGGCTGCGGCGCCTGCCGCGGAGCCGGTGAAGGCCGCGAGCAGTGTTGTCGCGCCGGCAGATCAGCCGGTCGCCGACAAATTGCGCGACATGCTCGCCAGCAAGGCGCTGCGCACATTCGATCGCAAGGGCGAACGCGCCGCGGTCGAAAAATTCTACAGCGCCCGCGAGTATGCGCCGCAGTGGACGCAGGCCGGCAAACTGACTGCCAGCGCCAAGGGCGTCGTCGCGCGCCTGAAGGACGCCGCCTCTGACGGCCTCAATCCCGCCGACTATCCGGTGCCGGATTTCGCGGCCGCCACCTCACCCGATCAACTCGCCGACGCCGAACTCAAGCTGACAGCCAGCATGCTGGATTATGCACGCCAGGCGCAGAGCAGCCGGATGCATTGGTCGCAGGTCGCCGCCGACATCCTCTATCCCGAGCATCCGACCGATCCGGCCGAAGTGCTGGCCAACATCTCGACCGCCAAGGATGCTTCCGCAGCGCTCGAGGGCTACAATCCGCAGTTCAAGCTGTACAAGGATTTGAAGGCCAAGCTCGCCGAACTGCGCGGTCAGGGCGAAGGCCCGGTGGTGCAGATCGCCGAAGGCGCTCCGCTCGCATTCAAGGCCGCCACCAAGAAACAGCCGGAGGTCGCGCCGGAAGATCCGCGGGTGCCGCAACTGCGCGCCAAGCTCGGCGTCACCGAACACCCCGATGACACCAAATACGATGCCAAGGTCGCCGCGGCCGTCCGCAAATTCCAGGAAAGCGCGGACCTCAAGCCGACCGGCGTGCTCGACGACAAGACCGTCAAGGCCATCAACAGCCCGAAGCGTGACCGCCAGATCGACACCGTGATCCTCAACATGGAGCGCTTGCGCTGGCTGCCGCGCCAGCTCGGCGTGCCGGCGCTCAACAATGCCTACGTCATCCTCAACGTGCCCGACTTCACGCTCAAGGTGATGCAGGGCGGCGCCCAGGTCTGGACCACCCGCGTCGTGACGGGCAAGCCGGGAAACCACGCCACGCCGATGCTAACCGAGACGATGAAGTTCATCACCGTCAATCCGACCTGGAACGTGCCGCCTTCGATCATCTACAACGAATATCTGCCGGCGCTGCAGCAGGATCCGACCGTGCTGCAACGCATGGGTCTGAAGCTTGAGCGCAACCGCGACGGCTCGATCCACATCTCGCAGCCCCCGGGTGAGGCCAATGCGCTCGGCCGGATCCGCTTCAACTTCCCGAACAAGTTCCTGGTCTATCAGCACGACACCCCGGACAAGCACCTGTTCGCCAAGGATGAGCGCGCCTTCAGCCATGGCTGCATGCGGGTGCAAAATCCGGATCAGTACGCCTCGACGCTGCTCAACATCGTCATGCCGAACGACAAATACACGCCGGAAAAAATCCGCAGCATGTATGGCCGCAGCGAGATCGATCTGAGATTCCCGACACCGATCCCGGTCCACATCACCTATCAGACCGCGTTCGTGGATGATTCCGGCAAGCTGCAGTTGCGCAGGGACGTCTACGGCCGCGACGCAAGGATGCTGCCGCTGCTCAAGAATTCCGGGAGCAGGGATCTGGAGAACGTTGTGGCCCATGCCAACCCGAGCTACGTCCGGCCGAGCGGCGCATCCCTGCCCTCCAACGTCGCCTTCAACAATGATTACGGCAGCTCCGGTCCTTCGTTCTTCGAGCGGCTGTTCGGCGGACCATCGGTCACACCGCCCGCGCCCGTCGGCCGTCGGCCGCAAGCGCAACCCCAGCAGCAGCGGCGGGTGTTCACCCGTTAATTCCCGGGGGCCATAATCCCCAGTCCCGCTGCCTGTCGAAATTTTTAAGTAAAATCAACGGTCTCGCCGCTTTGGCGAGATCGTTTACGTTAACCATTATCCATCTCGGTTTTGGCACAGGGCACTTTTTCGCCACAGTCAACGGGTTAGGTTAAGCCTAACTTGGGGGCGGGTCGGTAAACTTCGGTTAACCCTCCCGCTTTAATAAAGCGTTCACCGTCTTTCGCCCCGGGGTTTGCGAAAGAGATTCGTGATCGCTCGTCGACTGGGTGGGCTCATACGTGCTGGCTGGTTTCGCGCGCCAAATCAATTCGCTTCGTCTGCCGAAGGCCGGATATCAAATCGGCCTGACTTCCCTGTTGCTCCTTGCCGGAGCCGGGTCGGTGCATGACGCGACCGCGCTGAACGAGACCCGGACGCTTTCTTTCCACCACACCCACTCCAACGAAGACCTCACCGTCACCTTCAAGCGCGACGGGCGCTACGACGAAGAGGCGCTGAAGAAACTCAATCACTTCCTCCGCGACTGGCGCAGCCAGGACCAGACCACGATGGATCGTCACCTCTTCGACATCCTCTGGGAAGTCTACCGCGACGTCGACGGCAAGCAGCCGATCCAGATCATCTCCGCCTACCGCTCCCCCGCCACCAATGCCATGCTCCGCCGCCGCTCGTCCGGCGTGGCCCGCTTCAGCCAGCATACGCTCGGCCACGCGATGGATTTCTTCATCCCGGGCATTGCGCTCGAGCAGATCCGCGCCGCCGGACTTCGCCTGCAGCGCGGTGGCGTCGGCTTCTACCCGACCTCGGGATCGCCGTTCGTTCATCTCGATACCGGCAGCGTCCGTCACTGGCCGCGCATGACCCATGACCAGCTGGCCAGGGTGTTCCCCAACGGTCGTACCGTCCACCTGCCCTCGAATGGTGGTCCGCTGAAGGGTTATGAACTGGCCCGCGCCGACATCGACAGGCGCGGCAGTGGCGACGATGCTGCAACGGTCGGCAAGAAGCCCAGCCTGTTCGCCTCGCTGTTCAAGGGCGGCAAATCCAACGAAGAGGATGATGAGGGCGGCGCCCCCGTCACCGTCAGGAACGAGAAGCCCGCTCCTTCTGTGGTGGCCGCGGCCCCGAAGGCCGCCGAGATCGTGCCGACGCCGCGCGCAAAACCGGTCGCGGCAACGATCCAGCTGGCCTCGGCTGATGCGCAGATCGTTCCGGCGCCCAAATCCAAACCGGAGCCATCCAAACCGGAGGCCAAGCCGGCCGCGCAGGCTTCCGCCGACAAGCCAGCCGAGCCGAAACCGCAGACACCCGCCGACATCATCAACGCCCGCGGCTTCTGGGGCGACGCGCCGACGACGGCCAACCAGCCCACCTCCGTGCAGCTCGCGGCCCTCAGGGCCCGTCAGGCCGTCGGCGCCGCCGATCCGCAGCCGACTGCCAGCGTTGCCGAGGCTTTCAACAAGGCGCTGGCCTACGCGCCGGCCGCCTCCTCGCCGGTTGACCGCGCCAACGTGGTTGCCGCCTCCGCGCCGATCCCGCGCACCGTGCGGCCGGCGCGCAACGCTGCCGCTGCCGCCACCGAAATCAACACCGTCGTCGCCAAGGGCGCGCAGGGGGGATCGCAGGGCCAGGGCAGCGTGATTTCGACCTCGACGCGGCTTGCCGCCGCCAAGGGCAACGATGTCTGGATGCGAGTCGTGATGCTGGCGCCGAGCGCGAGCAGCGCGATGTCGACGACCGTGCTGGGCGATACCGACATGACGCTGATGCGCAGCTATTTCATCAAGCCGCCGTTCGCGATCACGATGGGCTTCTCGGAAGACCCGATGCTGGGGATGACCACCGACCGGTTTACCGGATCGGCGACCGCCAAGCTCACCACGCAGTCTTTCGTCGTGCGCACGGCGTCACTGCGCTAAGCGCGCACAACTTCCATTCGTCTTGAAATCATCCTCGCGAGAGCGCGGCCCCTCTACGCCGTGATCACCGTGTTCGTGCTCCGCTGCGTCAGGCCGGCAAGCCTGCCTTGAGCAGGCCAGCCTCGTGACGCTGGCGGTCGATGGCGTGCTTGTAATGCTGGGTGGCGAGGTAAACCGCCACCGAGAATGCCGGCTCTGACTTCAGGACCTCGGCCGCGTGCGCAGCGGCCGCGACCGCGTTGCCCATTTGCGCAAAGGTGGCCGCGAGGAAGGCATGATGGGTGTAGTCGGGCCGCGTGATCCGCGAAAAGGCCTCGATGGCGTCGGCATATTTCTCGGCGCAATAGCAAGCGCGCCCGAGGTGGCTCCAGAAGCGCTCCGGGTGGTACGGGTTGAGGCGCATCGCCTTCTTGATCCAGTCGATGCCTTCCTCCGGCCGCCCGAGCCAGGTCAGAAGCTCGCCCTGCTGCACCACGACAAGGTCGTAGTTGGGATTCAGCGCGAGCCCTCGCTCCTGGTGATACGCGGCCTTGTCATGGTCGTTACGGTTCAGGTTCAGCGCGGCGAGAATCCGGTGCACGTCGCTGTCATTGTCGTCCAGCGCCAGCGTGACCTCCAACTCCGCGGCCACCTGCTCGAAGGTGGTATCGCGATCGGCACACCAGCCATAGACCCACGTCTGGCCCAGCACGCAAGCTTTCCAGGCGTGGGCATGCGCATAGTTCGGGTCGAGCGCGAGGGCGCGGTCGAGCAGGCGCTGCGCTTCGGCATTGTCCTCGCGCGTCGAGCGGTGGTGCCGCACCTTGGCAGCCAGCACGCACTCATAAGCCGCCATATTCTCGGTCGGCTTGCGTTTTGCGCGGTCGTGTCTGGCGGCCTCGACCCTGCCGGGGAGCGTCGCGACGATCGCATGCGTGATCTCGTCCTGGATCGCGAATATGTCCTCGAGCTCGCGGTCGTAACGTTCGGCCCAGACGTGCTGGTCGGTTTCTGCGTCGATCAGCTGCACGGTGACGCGGACGCGATCGCGCGCCTTGCGCACGCTCCCCTCGAGGACGTAATCGACGCCGAATTCGCGCGCGATCTCGCGCACGTTGACCGCCTTGCCCTTGTGCACGAACGTCGAGTTGCGCGAGATGACGAGCAAATCGCGGAAGCGTGACAGCTCGGTAATGATGTCCTCGGTGAGGCCGTCTGCGAAGAATTCCTGCTCCGGATCGCCGCTCATGTTGGCGAGCGGCAGCACGGCAATCGACGGCATCTTGGAGGCCGGCGCCGCCACCGTAGCGTCCTTCGCGCCCTCTGGCGCGGCTTCGGCATCGAGCCGAACCCGGAAGACGCGGATCGGACGGACGATGTTCTTGACGCTCTGCTCGCCGAGATCCTCGAATGCGACGTCCTCCAGCCGTTGGCCGACCTGATCGCGCACCGCGCCGGAGACGCAGATGCCGCCAGGCTCGGCCAGCATTTCGAGACGCGCCGCCACGTTGACGCCGTCGCCAAAGATGTCGTTGTCCTCGACGATTACGTCGCCAAGATTGATGCCGATCCGGAACTGTATCCAGCGCGCCGGCGAGACGTCGGCGTTGCGCCGCGCCATCCGGCGCTGAATCTCGGCAGCACACAGCACGGCGTCGGCGACGCTGCGGAATTCGACCAGCATGCCGTCGCCGGTGGTCTTGATGAGGCGGCCATGGTTCTTCGTGATGGAGGGATCGATGAGTTCGATCCGGTGGGTCTTGAGACGGGCAAGCGTCCCCGTCTCGTCAACCTCCATAAGCCGGCTGTAACCGACCATGTCGGCGGCAAGGACCGCTGCGAGCCTCCGCTCTGGTCCAGGCACGTCCATTTCCAGGTTCCCTTGCGGGCAGCCTAACAGACGCGGGGCGGTGGCCCAAGCTGGTTTGCACCGGAAATGCCTGCTGGAGCGTTTACCAGCGAAGTGGACGCCGGTTCGCGTCAAGAAAACGCGTCACACCAGGAATCCAGAGCCCCGTTCCGATTCCATTTGGAACGCGGCTCTGGCTGGCGCCTCACAGCATTCCGAGCGCCTGCATGTAGGTTTCCAGAATCGTCTCCTGCTCGGCGCGCTCATTGGCGTCCTGCTTGCGCAGGCGAACGATGGTGCGCAGCGCCTTGACGTCGTAGCCGTTGCCCTTGGCTTCGGCATAGACGTCGCGGATATCGTCGGAGATCGTCTTCTTTTCCTCTTCCAGCCGTTCGATGCGCTCGACGATGGCCTTGAGCTGGTCTTTTGCGAATTTCGTCGCGGGTTCTTCCTGGACGGCGGCGGCAGAGGTGGCCATCGGGTACTCCTGAGTGGAACTGAATGGTCGGGCTGAAAGATCAAGCGCCGCACGCTTCACCGCGCGGCGCTTTCTGAGATTGACCCTCAAGAGTGCGGCGCCTTGCGTCAAGGCACCATCGCGCTCATCCACAGCGCGCCCACAGGAAGGTAGGAAACGTAGCCCGGATGAGCCCAACGGGTCGCGCGAATGCGCCCCCGATGACAGGCTCCGCGATATCCGGGAAAATCCCGACACGCCCCGGATGTCGCTTTCGCTCATCCGGGCTACGACGTGCGGGGAATGGCAATCAATGCCCGCTATGGGTTTTCTTCATCGCCTCCAGCTGCTCGGGACTGGCGGTGCCCTGAAACTTCGACTTCCAGGTCTCATAGGGCATGCCGTAGACCGCCTCGCGGCTCTCATCCTTGCTGATCGCCACGCCCTTGCCGTCGGCCTCTTCCTTCATCCAGTTCGACAGGCAGTTGCGGCAGAAGCCGGCCAGGTTCATCAGGTCGATGTTCTGGACGTCGGTCCGGGTGCGTAGGTGCTCGACCAGGCGCCGGAAAACGGCGGCTTCCAGTTCTGTTCTGGTTTTGTCGTCAATTGTCATGGCTTGGTCCCGCAGGGTTATTCCTGAGCATATTGATATCAGGTGGGAATTGTCACAGATTTTGCCATATCGGCGCGCAAACCATCGGGGATCGGTTGAATCCGGACGTCCCGCATCGTGGGAAACGCGCTTGCCGGGCGTTGACAGCTCCCGCCGGGCAAGCGAAATCGTCAATGATTTGATATAGCTTCGCCATATGATCGGAACAGATTCTCTGCCATCACGCCCCTTCCCCGCTCGCCTGACTACCGGCCTCCTGCCGGCGCTGGCGTTGGCGGTGATGGGCCTGTGGAACAGTTCGGCGGCTGCTGACTTTCGCCTCTGCAACAACACCTCGAGCCGGGTCGGCATCGCGCTCGGCTACAAGGACGCCGAGGGCTGGACCACCGAGGGCTGGTGGAACGTCTCCTCGCGCAGTTGCGAGACGCTGCTGCGCGGAACGCTTGTCGCACGGTTCTATTATATCTACGCGCTGGACTATGACCGCGGCGGCGAATGGTCGGGGCAGGCCTTCATGTGTTCGCGTGACAAGGAATTCACCATCAAGGGTACCGAGAATTGCCTGGCGCGCGGTTTTGACCGCACCGGGTTCTTCGAGGTCGACACCGGCGAACAGAGAGCATGGACCGTGCAATTGACCGAAGCCAATGAACAACCCGCGCAGCAGCGCGTGCCGGGGATTCCGGGAACGGTCGGTCCCGGTGGTGTGCCGGGCCTGTCGCCGGGCGGACCGCCCCAAGGCGGTTCCGGGCAGCCGCCCGCTTCGGCGCCCAAGCAATGAGGCGTCTCCGTCGGATCAAGATCCTCGCCACCCTCGGCCCGGCATCGTCGGACAGCGCGATGATTCGCAAGCTGTTCGAGGCCGGCGCCGATGTGTTCCGCATCAATATGAGTCACACCTCGCACGACAAGATGCGCGAGCTGGTCGCGACCATTCGCAATGTCGAGTCCAGCTACGGCAGGCCGATCGGCATCCTGGTCGATCTGCAAGGACCGAAGCTGCGTCTTGGCTCGTTCAATGAAGGCGCGACCCAGCTCAAGAACGGCCAGAGCTTTGTTCTGGATTCCGACAAGGCACCGGGCGACAACAGCCGCGTCCAGCTTCCGCATCCGGAAATCCTGGCCGCGCTGCGGCCGGGCCACGCGTTGCTGCTCGACGACGGCAAGGTGCGGCTGATCGCCGAGGAAACCTCGCCCGATCGCGCGGTGACGCGGGTGGTGATCGGCGGCAAGATGTCGGACCGCAAGGGCGTCAGCCTGCCCGATACCGACCTGCCGGTCTCGGCGATGACGCCGAAGGATCGCGCCGATCTCGAAGCGGCGGTAACGACCGGGATCGACTGGGTCGCGCTTTCCTTTGTACAGCGCGCCGAGGACGTCAATGAGGCCAAGCGGCTGATCCGCGGCCGTGCCGCCGTGATGGCCAAGATCGAAAAGCCGCAGGCGATCGACCGGCTCGGCGAAATCCTCGAGGTCTCCGACGCGCTGATGGTGGCGCGCGGCGACCTCGGCGTCGAACTGCCGCTGGAGCGGGTGCCCAGTCTGCAAAAGCAAATGACGCGGATGGCGCGCCGCGCCGGCAAGCCGGTGGTGATCGCAACGCAAATGCTGGAATCGATGATCCAGGCGCCGGTGCCGACGCGCGCCGAAGTCTCCGACGTCGCAACCGCGGTCTATGAAGGTGCCGACGCCATCATGCTGTCGGCGGAATCCGCCGCCGGCAAATTCCCGGTCGAGGCGGTCTCGACCATGAACCGCATCGGCGAGGAAGTGGAGCGCGATCCGACCTACCGCTCGGTGCTGACGGCGCAACGGCCCGAGCCGGAGCAGACCGTCGGCGACGCCATCGCGGACGCCGCGCGGCAGATCGCCGAGACGCTGGAATTGTCCGCGATCATCTGCTGGACCAGTTCGGGCTCGACCGCGATCCGCGTGGCGCGCGAACGGCCGAAGCCGCCGGTGGTGGCGATCACGCCGAACCTGGTGACGGGGCGCAAATTGTCCGTCGTGTGGGGCGTGCATTGCGTGGTCGCGGAAGACGCGCACGATCAGGACGACATGGTCGATCGCGCCGGCTCGATTGCGTTCCGCGACGGCTTCGCCAAGGCGGGCCAGCGCGTGATCATCGTCGCCGGCGTGCCGCTCGGCATCGCCGGCACCACCAACATGGTGCGCATCGCCTATGTCGGCCCGGAAGGCAAAACGGATAAGTGACGGTTAAGCGAGCTGCGGCGAACTCGGTTCACCTCTCCCGCTTGCGGGGGAGGTCGACGCGCGAAGCGTGGCGGGTGGGGGCTCTCTCCACAAGATGACTCGCGGTGACACCCCCACCCCGGCCCTCCCCCGCAAGCGGGACCCTTCGCGGTTGCTATTCGACGTATCTCAACTCGCTTTAGGCAAGCGTCGCATCCAGCGTGATCTTGGTGTTCAGCAGTTTCGACACCGGGCAGCCGGCCTTCGCCTTGCCCGCCAGTTCCTGGAATTTCGCGTTGTCGGCGCCGGGAATCTTTGCCGCTAGTGTTAGATGAACGGACGTGATCGCAAAGCCGTCGCCCTGTTTTTCCAGCGTCACGTCGGCCTTGGTTTCCATCTGCTCGGCGGTGAGCTTGGCTTCACCGAGGATCAACGACAGCGCCATGGTGAAGCAGGCGGCGTGCGCGGCGCCGATCAATTCTTCCGGGTTCGAGCCCGGCTTGCCCTCGAAGCGGCTGGCAAAACCGTAGGGATAGTCGTTGAGCGCGCCGCTCTTGGTCGAGATTGCGCCCTTGCCGTCCTTGATGCCGCCCTGCCACTTGGCCGAGCCTGATGTCGTCGTCATGGAATGCTCCTTCACCGGTGATAACCGATCACGCGCAATCTGGTCGATGGTTGCGTCAGAGCGATGTCAATTGCCGGTGATATCAGCGCAAAACGCGTTCCGCGTTTTGTCGCGACTAAGCGCCCACCAGCGCCTTGGCCGGCAGCACCGCCTGCACCACGAGACCGCGGGCGCGGGCGTCCATGACGCCGACCGCACGCAACGCCAACAGCGTCACGGTCTGCACGGCGTCGCGCAGTTTTGCGGAATCGTCCATATTGTCAGGGGCCAGCGGGCCGACCAGCGCCTCGTGCAATGCGCCGAGCAGCGCGGTGGCGGCGAGCGCCGTATCCTGCGCCGGCAGATGTCCGGCACGCACGGCCGCCTCGATCCTTGCTGCGATCTCGCCGGAGATTTCGCGGCGGCTGGCGAGCCGCGAGACCGACACGTCGACATCGACCGGCTCCGCCAGAATCCCCCAGGCGAGCTTGCGCTGCGACAGTACATGGACGGCAACTGTCGTGACCGCCGCGGCCAGCGCCGAGGACGGCCCGGGCGCCGCCTCCGCCGCGCGGCGGATCGCGGCCAGTTCGTCGCGCGAAACTTCGGCGATCAATTCGGAAATCAGTTCCGCCTTGGACGGGAAATAGCGATAGACGGTTCCGGCCGCGACATTGGCGCGGACCGCCACGGGGGCGATCTGCACCGCCGCCATGCCGCCATCCGCCGCAGCGTCCCGCGCTGCCGCTAGAATGGCGCTGCGCCGCGCCGCCAGCCGTTTCACCACCTGCTGGGTTCGCCGATAGACCATGGCGCGCTTCCCCATCCCCGGCGCGTCCGCACCCGGGAGGGGGTTGCAAGATCGCGCTGCGTCTTCAATGTTTTGAACGACTGTCCCCAATCGCTTTGAAGAACTGAACAACTATTCAGGCCGGAAGACAAGAAGCAATATGACGGTCTGGGGCGCAAATGGCCGCCGAACGCAGGGCGCCAATTGGCGGGCCGATAACCATAGCCGTTTCCCGAATATTAAGCCTTCCCGCGCAACTGTGCCCTACAACCTCGCAGGGTGCGGCATGGTCAATTCGAACGCTTTCACGGCCTGGCGGCTGTTTCAGCTGAACTGGATTCCGATTGCCGCCATGGGCGCCGTGGTGCTGCTCGGGGGCGCGCTCTGCGGTTTCACGATGAAACCGCTCGCACTGGCCGTTACTCTGGGAATCGTCGCGGCGTTGGCGCTGATCGCCTACCTCTATGCCTTCGCCAAGGGCGATCAGGCGGATCCCAAGCTGATCTTTCCGCTGGGGGCGATTTCCCAGCTGCTGTTGATCGCGACGATCATGGGGCCACTGACCTACGTAGCTGCTGTGACCAACTGGCCGCTGCAGGACCGCGCCTTACTCGCGATCGATCGCGCCATGGGCATGGATCCGGAAATGATCGCGCGATACGTCAACGACCGTGAATGGCTGGGCGCTTTGCTGGTGCGCAGCTACACCCTGATCAAGATCATCCTGGTCGCGATCCCGCTGGTCCTTGCCCTGACATCGCGTTTTGTGCGGCTGCAGGTGTTCGTGCTTGCGTTCAGCCTGACGCTGATCATGACGCTCTTGATTTCGACGTTCACGCCGGCGGTCGGAACCTATTACGGCCTCAACATCGATCCTGCGCAATTCTCGTCGCTGGATGCCTCGATGTATCAGGCGCAGCTGCGCGACATCCTGGCGCTGCGCGATGGCTCGCTGCGGCATCTCGAATTGCTCAAGATCACCGGCATCGTATCCTTCCCGAGCTTCCACGCGGCTTCCGCCGTGCTCTACATCTGGGCGCTTTGGCCGGTGCGCTATGTCGGAGGGGCAGCGGTCGTCCTCAATATCCTGATGATGGCTTCGACGCCGGTGATCGGCGCCCACTACATGATCGACGTGTTCGGCGGTGTCGCGCTGGCCGTGATCGGCATCTGCCTTGCCAAATATCTCGTGAACATCGTGGCGCCCTCGTCGTCGAAGGCACAGGCTGCGTCGCAGGTAGCCCTGGTGCCGGCATTGGATTAGGCCGCCATCGTCGTGCCTTGCGATGGTAAATTCTGACTAAAACGCTTGCCCGCCCGGTTAACGGCTTCTTCGCCAAACATCGTCATTGTCAGGCGCAGGAGCCTGCAATTCACGCAAAAATAGCGCGGCTATGGTCAGGTAGCGGAAATTCCTGCGGCACGCCGTGCCTGTCACACCAACGCAAGAAGCCGGCCCAAAATCCGATGTCCATTTCCTTCGCCAATCCGATTGTTAATGGCGCCAGTGTCCGCAGCCTCGGGCGCGTGCTGATTCCGCTGCTGACCGGGCTCGCCGCCTATCTGATCTTCCTGTCGCTCGGGGAAATCCTGCTGCGGGACTCCGACACGCTCTGGCAGATCAGGATCGGGCAGTGGATCGTCGGGAACGGCGCCGTGCCCTACACCGACGTTCATACCTTCACCCGGTTTGGCGAACCCTGGATGTCGAGCTCCTGGCTGTCCCAGGTGCTCTATGCCGTTTCCTATGAATCTTTGGGCTGGGCGGGCCCGGTCATCCTGACCTCGCTCGCGATCGGGGCGACGGTCACGATCTTCATGTACCTGTTTGCCGACTATCTCGACCCCACCCGCGCGATCCTGCTGGTCACGCTTGCGGTGCTGGAGTCGGCGACCCACTTCCTGGCACGCCCCCACATGCTGGCGTTCCCGTTCATGGTCGCGTTCCTCGGCGGGCTGCTGGCGGCCGCGGATCGCCGGACCGCGCCGTCATGGTGGCTGCTGCCGGTGCTTGCGCTTTGGGCCAATCTGCACGGCGGTTTTGTTCTCGGACTGGCACTGATCGGACCGATTGGCCTGGAAGCGCTTTGGACCTGCGAACGCAAGGACCGCGTCAGGCTGACGATTCAATGGACGATGTTCGGTGTTGCCGCCGTCGTGGCGTGCTGCTGCACCCCCTATGGCTGGAACACGCTGATCGGTGCGGCAAAGATCCTCAGCCTCGGCAAGCTGCTGTCCATGATCTGGGAATGGATGCCGGCCAACTTCGCCACCTGGAGCTTCTTCGAATTCACGCTGCTGGGCCTGATCGGTCTCGGCTTCTATCGTGGCCTCTCATTGTCGGTGCCGCGAATCATCCTGCTGCTCGGCCTGCTCTGGATGGCGCTGTCGCATTCCCGGAACATCGAAATCTTCGCCTTCATTGCGCCACTGGTTGTGGCCAAGCCGTTTGCCGAGCAGTTGGGAACGCTGCGCACGGCGATGGTGCCCGTTCGGGATGCGCAGTCGCGGGCGCCTGTCGTGATGCTTGCCGCGCTCGCGGTGGCGGTGGCCGGATGGGCATCGACGCAAGTGTTCATCGCGCACCACCCGTTCTCGTTCCTGCCGTCCCAGACGCCGGTCGCAGCGGTGGACGTCCTGCAGAAGCGGCAGGCTCAGCGCATCTTCAGCACGTCGCCGTTTGGCGGCTATCTGCTGTCTCGCGACATCAAGGCCTTCATCGACGGCCGCGCCGAACTCTACGGCGAACAGTTCGTCCTGGACTATTTCGACGCGGTCACCGCCAAGGACGTCAACATACTGCTCGCCACGCTCGACAAGTATCAGATCGACGCCACCTTGCTGGGGCCGGATTTGCCGGCCACCAAGGTGCTGGATCATATCGCGGGGTGGAAGCGGGTGTATGCGGACAACGTCGCCGTGATCCACGTCCGCGACGATCAGCGCAAGGCCGCTCCATCTTCCGCGCCGGGTTCGTCGAACTGACGCCCGGCTCTCACTCCCAGGTCAGCGCGCCACCGTTCTGATACTCGATGACGCGCGTCTCGAAGAAGTTCTTTTCCTTCTTCAGGTCCATCGCTTCCGACATCCATGGGAACGGATTCTCGGTCTCGTCGAACACCCGCGCCAGCCCGAGCTGGGCGCAGCGGCGGTTGGCGATGAAGTGCATGTAGGTCTCGCACAAAGCCGCGTTCAGCCCGAGAAAGCCGCGCGGCATGGTGTCCCGGCCATAGGCGGCTTCGAGCTCGGCTGCGGTGCGCACCATGTCACGAACCTCGTCCTGGAACGCCTTGGTCCACAGATGCGGATTCTCGATCTTGATCTGGTTGATGACGTCGATGCCGAAATTCAGGTGAATCGATTCGTCGCGCAGGATGTACTGGTATTGCTCGGCAATCCCCACCATCTTGTTGCGGCGGCCGAGCGATAGGATCTGCGCAAAGCCCGTGTAGAACCACATGCCCTCGAAGATCACATAGAAGGCGACGAGGTCGCGCAGGAACGCCTGGTCGGCCTCCGGTGTGCCGGTCTTGAAGTCGGGATCATCGAGATGCTGGGTGTGCTTCAGCGCCCACGCCGCCTTGTCGGTAATCGACGGCACCTCGCGGTACATGTTGAACAGCTCGCCCTCGTCCAGGCCCAAACTCTCCACGATGTACTGGAAGGTGTGGGTATGCACCGCTTCCTCGAAGGACTGCCGCAGCAGATATTGCCGGCATTCCGGATTGGTCAGATGGCGGTAGATCGCCAGCACGATGTTGTTGGCGACCAGGCTCTCGGACGCCGCGAAGAAGCCGAGATTGCGCTTGATGGCGCGGCGCTCGTCCTCGGTGAGGCCGTCGCGCGACTTCCATAGCGCGATATCGGCCTGCATCGAGACTTCGGTCGGCATCCAGTGATTGTTGCAGCCGGCGAGATATTTCTCCCACGCCCATTTGTATTTCAGCGGCAGCAACTGATTGACGTCGGCGCGGCAATTGATCATCCGCTTGTCGTCGACCGACACACGGCCACCGCGGCGGTCGATGGTGCCGAGCCCGGTTTGATCGGTCTCGGCAAGGGGTGATGCCGCAAAGGGCGGCGGCGCGTGAGATGCGGGCGCGGAAGGTTCGGACCAGTCGAGCATTGGGCTTATTTCCTGATGTTTCTTGCTGCTTACTGACAGGCTTCGCATTCGGGATTATCGATGGAGCACGCCACCGCACCGGACAAGTCCGGCGCGGTGGCGGCCAGCGGGACGATGACTGGGGCTGGAGCCATCATCGTCACGGAGGCGACACTGTTGAGCTTGCCGTCGGTGCCCTTGAGCGTGGACTTCTCGACATGCGTGGCGCTGCGCGAGCGCAGGTAATAGGTGGTCTTCAGGCCGCGGGCCCACGCCAGGCGATAGAGCGCGTCGAGCTTCTTGCCGGAGGGATTGGCGATATAGAGGTTGAGCGACTGCGACTGGTCGATCCATTTCTGGCGCCGCGCCGCCGCCTCGATCAGCCAGGCGCTGTCGATCTCGAACGAGGTAGCATAGAGCGCCTTGAGATCATCAGGGATACGGTCGATCGAGCCGACGCTGCCGTCGAAATATTTGAGGTCGTTGACCATCACCTCGTCCCACAACCCGCGCGCCTTGAGGTCGCGCACCAGAAACTCGTTCACGACGGTGAAGTCGCCGGACATGTTGGATTTGACATAGAGGTTCTGGTAGGCGGGCTCGATCGACTGCGCGACGCCGCAGATGTTGGAGATCGTCGCGGTCGGCGCGATCGCCATCACGTTGGAATTGCGCATGCCGGTCGACCTGACCCGCTCGCGAAGAGTACCCCAGTCGAGCGTCATGGAGCGGTCCATCGCGACGCCGCCGCGCGCTTCCGCCAACAGCTCGATCGAATCGATCGGCAGGATGCCCTGGCTCCACAGTGATCCGTCGAACGAAGGATAACGACCGCGCTCAGCGGCGAGATCAACCGAAGCCGAGATCGCGTAATAGGAAATCGCTTCCATGCTGGCGTCGGCAAACGTCACGGCTGCATCGGAGGCGACCGCAATCCGCATTGCCTGCAGCGCGTCCTGGAACCCCATCAATCCAAGACCGACCGGGCGGTGCCGCAGGTTGGAACGCCGCGCTTCCGGAATCGTGTAGAAATTGATGTCGATGACGTTGTCGAGCATCCGCATCGCAAACGTCACGCTCTTCTTCAGCCGCGCCTCGTTCAGGCGGCCGCCCTGGATGTGATTGAGCAGGTTGATCGAGCCGAGATTGCAAACCGCGGTCTCGTCGTCGGAGGTGTTGAGCGTGATCTCGGTGCAGAGATTGGAGGAATGGATGACGCCGGCATGGCGCTGCGGCGAACGGAGATTGCAGGGGTCCTTGAACGTGATCCAGGGATGCCCGGTCTCGAACAGCATGGTCAGCATCTTGCGCCAGAGGTCAGTGGCGCGGACCTGCTTGAAGACGCGGATTTCACCACGCGCCGCCTTGGCTTCATAGGCGGCATAGCGTTCAGCGAATTTTGTGCCGTAGAGGTCGTGCAGGTCGGGCGTCTCATCAGGCGAGAACAAGGTCCATTCGCCGTCGGTTTCGACGCGTTGCATGAACAGGTCGGGCACCCAGTTCGCGGTATTCATGTCGTGGGTGCGGCGGCGGTCGTCGCCGGTGTTCTTGCGCAGGTCGAGGAATTCCTCGATGTCGATATGCCAGGTCTCGAGATAAGCGCAGACCGCGCCCTTGCGCTTGCCGCCCTGGTTGACTGCGATAGCGGTATCGTTGGCGACTTTCAGGAACGGCACCACGCCCTGGCTCTCGCCATTGGTGCCCTTGATGTGGGCTCCAAGGCCGCGCACGCGGGTCCAGTCATTGCCGAGACCGCCGGAATATTTCGCCAGCAGCGCATTGTCCTTGACCGACTTGAAGATGCCGTCGAGATCGTCCGCGATCGTGGTGAGGAAGCACGACGACAATTGCGGCCGCAACGTTCCCGAATTGAACAGCGTCGGCGTCGAAGCCATGAAATCGAACGACGACAGCAGATCGTAGAATTCGATCGCGCGCGCCTCGCGGTCGATCTCGCGCATCGCAAGGCCCATCGCGACGCGCATGAAGAACGCCTGCGGCAGTTCGATGCGGTTGCCGCCTTCATGCAGGAAGTAGCGGTCGTACAGCGTCTGCAGGCCGAGGAACTGAAACGCCAGGTCGCGTTCCGGTTTCAGCGCCGCGGCGATTTTCTTCAGGTCGAAGCGCGCCAGATCCGGATCGAGCAACTCGGCCTTGATGCCGGTCTTGATATAGGCCGGGAAATACTCGACGTAGCGCGTGGCCATGTCGGCCTGCGAGGCATTGGTCGGCACGCCCTGAACGTAGGACAGCACCTCGGTGCGCAGCTTGTCGAGCAGCAGCCGCGCGCTCACGTAAGCGTAGTTGGGCTCCTGCTCCACCAGCGTCCGCGCAGCCATCACGGAAGCGAGCGCCAGTTCGTCCTGGCTGATGCCGTCGTAGATATTGCGCTGGGTTTCTGCGATGACAGGCGCGGCGTCGACGCCGTCAAGACCGGCGCAGGCCTCGCCAGCAATCAGCACGAGCCGCGCGGTATCGAGAGGCACCTTTGTGCCGTTCGGCAGCGTCACATGCAGCAGCGGTCCTGCCGCAGGCTTGGCCGATTTGGCGGCCTCCTGCTCGGCGCGCTGCCGTGTGCGCTCGTCGCGATACAGCACATAGGCGCGCGCCACCTTGTGGTGCTCGCTGCGCATCAGCGCCAGTTCGACCTGATCCTGCACGTCTTCGATGTGAAAGGTGCGGCCTTCGCTCATCCGGCGCGACAGCGCGCCGACGACCTCGGCGGTCAACTGCTCCACCACCTCGTGCACCCGGCGCGAGGCCGCCGCGGTGTGGCCCTCGACGGCGAGAAACGCCTTGGTCATCGCGACTGAGATCTTGCTGGCATCGAATTTCGAAACCGTGCCGTTGCGGCGGATCACCTGCATCGGAAGTTCGGCGTCCGGCGCGGCGAGCGATTCGGGACGCAACTGGAACAAGGGAGCGGTTTTGGCTTCGAGAGAAATGAGACCGGAAGATTCGGACATCGGCAGACCCCGTGGTGTTGTTGAGGCCGGATGTCTTTGGGGACGCTGCATCGAATGCGCGGCGGCGAACGCCGGCATGGATCTGCAAGCGACCGCCGGGACACCCCGCCCGTGGACGTTTTTTCGGTGTCGCGGCAGGTCTCCTGGCTCGCAGGTCGTCGTCGTTCCCTGGTCTTCCCAATGCGCGCCGGCGCATCAGTGACGTAAAAAACGGGAGCGACTCACTGCTTACAGTTGCGGGGGCAGCGCCGGAATTTCGCACTTGCGTGCGATTCACCGGCTTCCCTCTTAGCCACCAAATCTTGCGATCAAGCGGACCGTGACATCTACATGTGGTGATATTCGGGGGAATGTGTCAATGGGGCGTTAAGATCAATGCCCGCTGTTCTCAAAAAATTTTGTGCGGGCAGACGCCGGAGCGATAGCAGGACCTGATTCTTCCGCCGCACGAAAGAAATTTCCCGCAAATCCCCGGGTCACCCCTCCCCGGGTCACGACGTGGCATAGGGCGCAAAGCGCGAGCGCGTCTCATCGATGCGCAATGCGCGGCCGATCGGCGGAAAGGCGCGCTGCGCGCAATCCGGACGCTCGCAGACCTTGCAGCCCATCCCGATCGGCGTCGCGTTCGCAGTCTTCAGATTGATGCCTTCCGAATACACCACGCGCTCGGCGTGCCGTACGTCGCAGCCGAGCGCCACGGCAAACGTCTTGGTGGGCGCGCCGTATTTGCCGCGGGCGTGCGATACCGTGCGGGCGATCCAGAGATAGGTCCGCTCGTCCGGCATGCGCGCGAGCTGCGTCAGGATGCGCCCTGGGCTCGCAAAGGCTTCATAGACATTCCACAGCGGACAGGTGCCGCCGACCCGCGAGAAATGAAAATCGGTCGCCGATTGCCGCTTGGAAATATTTCCGGCGCGGTCCACACGAATGAAGAAGAACGGCACGCCGCGGGCGCCGTTACGTTGCAGTGTGCTCAGCCGGTGACAGACGGTCTCGAAGCCGACCGCGAACTGGTATCCCAATAATTCGATGTCGTAACGCCGCTGCTCGGCCGCCGCGAGAAAACGCCCATAGGGCATGATCAACGCGCCAGCGAAATAATTCGCAAGCCCGATCCGCGCCAGCCCGCGCGCCTCCTGGCTGGTAAAACCGGCACCATCGACCAGCGTGGTCAATTCGCGGTCGAACGCCAGCATCGCGATCTGGGTTCCGATCTGGAAGGCGCGCTGTCCCGGCCGCAGACCGGGCGCGAGATAGAGCGTGCTGGTTCGCGAATCGAATTTCCGTTCATTGCCCGAAGGCAGATCGTCGATCGTCTCGAAAACCAGTTTTACGCCGTGGCTGTCAGCCAGATAAGCGGCCAGTGCGGTATCCATCTGCCCGATCGGAAAGTCCATCGCCTGCGCGATGGCCTCGGCGGCTTCGTCGAGCTCGGCGATGTAGTTGTGCCGCAGATAGAAGAAATCGCGCACTTCCTCGAACGGTGTTGAAGGCAGCACCGGCACGTCTGACTGCCGGTCCTCGCCCAGCCGTGCCGCCAGCAGGCCGGCCTGCTCGATCGACTGGCGATATTTGCGATGGATCGTGACCAGCGCGCGCCCGACCGCCGGCATGTTCATCGCGAGTTCGCGAAGCTCGACCGCCGCGATGGTTTCGCCGAAGGCCGCGTCCGACAGCGCCTCGCGCAAATCCGCGATCAGCCGCGCCTCGTCGTCCTCGGAAAACACCTGCAGGTCGAGCCCGAACGCGCTGTTGAGCGCCAGCAGCACCTGCACGGTCAACGGCCGCTGATTGTTCTCGAGCTGGTTGAGATAGCTCAGCGAGATGCCGAGCCGCTGCGCCAGCGCCGCCTGGGTCAGGCGCTGTTCTTCCCGCAGGCGCTTCAGCCGCAGCCCCATGAACGCTTTCTTCATTCGGCCTCTATTTGATCTTGGACTTTGCAAACTTTGCAAGCGCGCGAAAAATCTTCGCAGAACTACACTTTTTCAGCCATTTCCAAGCACTCTCGTTTGTGGATATTGCGAACTTCTGACGGAAATTCAAGCCGTGCAACCGCACTCGTCCTTGGTTTGCCCGCAAGTCCCAGAGGAAGCCCGTTCCGTGAAGCACCACAAAGTCCGCACCTACAAATCCGCCGAACGTCTCGACCGCGCCGATCAACTGGCCTGGAAGATCGCTTCCGTCGCCGCCGACCCGGTCCGCATCGAGGACGAGGTGGCCGAGATGATCGGCAACCGCATCATCGACAATGCCGCGGTTGCCGCCGCGTCGATCGCCCGGCATCCGGTGGTCACCGCGCGGGCGCAGGCAGTGGCGCATCCAAAGCAAGCGGGCGCGACGATCTTCGGACTGCCGGCCAGCCAGCGTTATTCGCCGGAATGGGCGGCATGGGCCAACGGCGTCGCCGTGCGCGAACTCGATTTCCACGACACGTTTTTGGCGGCGGACTATTCGCACCCCGGCGACAACATCCCACCGGTGCTGGCGGTGGCGCAGCATTGCGGATCGTCGGGCGAGGATCTCGTGCGCGCGCTCGCAGCCGCTTATGAAATCCAGGTCGATCTGGTGAAAGGCATCTGTCTGCACGAGCACAAGATCGATCATATCGCCCATCTCGGCCCCTCGGCGGCGGCCGGCATCGGCGCCCTGCTCGGGCTCTCGACTGAGACGATCTATCAGGCGGTGCAGCAGGCGCTTCACGTCACCACCACCACGCGGCAATCGCGCAAGGGCGAGATTTCGAGTTGGAAGGCCTATGCGCCGGCGTTCGCGGGCAAGATGGCCATTGAAGCGGTCGACCGCGTCGTGCGCGGCGAAGGCGCGCCGTCGCCGGCCTATGAGGGCGAAGACGGCTTTATCGCGTGGCTGCTCGGCGGGCCCAGGGCGGAATACACCGTGCCGCTGCCGCAAAAAGGCGAACTCAAGCGCGCCATCCTCGATACCTACACCAAGGAACATTCGGCGGAATATCAGAGCCAGGCGCTGATCGACCTCGCCCGCCGGATGGGACCGAAGATTGGCAACCTCGCCGGAATCGAACGCATCGTCATCCATACCAGCCATCACACCCACTACGTGATCGGCACCGGCGCCAACGATCCGCAGAAGATGGACCCGAAGGCCAGCCGCGAGACCCTTGATCATTCCATCATGTACATCTTCGCCGTCGCGCTCGAAGACGGCGGCTGGCACCACGAGAAATCCTACGCGCCCGAACGTGCCGGCCGCCCGGAGACAATCGCGCTCTGGCGCAAGATCTCGACCGTCGAGGACCCCGAATGGACCCGGCGCTACCATAGCCATGACCCCAGGCAAAAAGCCTTTGGCGGCCGCGTCGTCGTCACGCTGAAGGGCGGCTCTGTTATCAGCGACGAGATCGCGGTCGCCGACGCCCATCCGCTCGGCGCCCGGCCCTTCAAGCGGCCGGATTACGTCCGGAAGTTCAGGACGCTGGCGGAAGGCGTGATTGCCGCAGCCGAACAGGACCGCTTCATCGCCGCCGTCGAACGGCTGCCGTCACTGCGGGCCGGTGAGTTGTCTGAGCTTAGCTTTGTGGTCGATTCCTCGCGGCTGGGAGCAGCTCCCCAGCGCGGCATTTTCGATTGGCAGCCTGATACGCGAGCTTCTGTGCGACGCGCGGCGGCATCATAAGGGAGGACGCGATGACTGACGTAAAACCTGCGCCCAAGAAATCCGTCGCGCTCTCCGGCGTCGTCGCCGGCAACACCGCGCTGTGCAGCGTCGGCCGCAGCGGCAACGATCTGCATTACCGCGGCTACGACATTCTCGATGTCGCCGGTGTCTGCGAATTCGAGGAGATCGCGCATCTATTGGTGCATGGCAGCCTGCCGACCCGCAGCGAGCTTGCCAACTACAAGGTCAAGCTGAAATCGCTGCGCGGCCTGCCGCGCGCGGTACTGAACACGCTGGAACAATTGCCGGCGGCGGCGCATCCGATGGACGTGATGCGCTCCGGTGTCTCCGCGCTCGGCTGCGTGCTGCCCGAAGGCCATGACCACAATCCGCCTGGCGCGCGCGACATCGCCGACCGCCTGATGGCTTCGCTCGGATCGATGCTGCTCTACTGGCACCATTACGCCCATCATGGCCGCCGCATCGAGGTCGAAACCGACGACACTTCGATCGGTGCGCATTTCCTGCATTTGCTGCACGGCAAGCCGCCGTCCGCCTCGCACGAGCGCGCAATGCATACGTCGCTCAACCTCTATGCCGAGCACGAATTCAACGCCTCGACCTTCACCGCGCGCTCGATCGCCGGCACCGGCGCCGACATCTATTCGGCGATAACAGGCGCCATCGGCGCGCTGCGCGGGCCGAAACATGGCGGCGCCAATGAGGTCGCGTTCGAGGTGCAGAAACGTTACGCCGATCCCGATGAGGCCGAGGCCGACATCCGCCGCCGGATCACGGCCAGGGAAGTCGTGATCGGCTTCGGTCATCCCGTCTATACGATCGCCGATCCCCGCAACAAGGTGATCAAGCAGGTCGCCCGTCAGCTCAGCGCCGAGGGCGGCAGCATGCGCATGTATGAGATCGCCGACCGCATCGAGGCTGTCATGTCGGAGACCAAGCGGATGTTCGCCAACCTCGACTGGTTCAGCGCGGTTTCCTATCATGCCATGGGCGTGCCGACGGCGATGTTCACGCCACTGTTCGTGATTTCGCGCACCTCGGGCTGGGCGGCGCACGTGATCGAGCAACGGATCGACAGCAAGATCATCCGCCCTGCAGCCAATTATGTCGGCCCTGACAACCGCGCCTTCGTTCCGCTGGAGGCGCGCGACCTGCCGCCTTCGTCCGTGCGCGCCGCATAAGGAGACATGAATGCCCTATCTCGTTGCATCTGATCTTCCGCATCAGACAGCAGGCCGCCGTTTTCGCGCGCTGCTCCAGCGCCCCGGCATCCTAAGGCTGCCGGGCACCCATAACGGCATGTCGGCGCTGCAGGCCAGGGCCGCAGGCTTTGAGGCCCTCTATCTGTCGGGCGCCGCGATGACGGCGTCGATGGGCTTGCCCGACCTTGGCATCATCACCGTCGATGAGGTCGCGTTCTTCATCCGCCAAGTCGCCCGCGCAGCCGGCCTGCCGTTGCTGGTCGACGGCGATACCGGTTATGGCGAAGCACTCAACGTCATGCATATGGTGCGCGTGTTCGAGGAGGCCGGCGCCGGTGCGGTCCATATCGAGGATCAATTGCTGCCCAAGAAATGCGGCCATCTCAACGACAAGAAGCTGGCCGACGCCCATGACATGGCCGCCAAGGTCGCCGCCGCCGCGAAGGCGCGCCGCGATCTCGTCGTGATCGCGCGCACAGACGCGGCTTCCAGCGAAGGCCTGGACGGCGCGGTCGCCCGCGCGAAGCTGTATATGGAGGCGGGTGCGGATGCGATCTTCCCCGAAGCGCTCAACACCGCCGAGATGTTCCGCGCCTTTGCCAGGCGCATGCCCGGTGTGCCGCTGCTCGCGAACATGACCGAGTTCGGCAAGACACCATTTTTTACCGCGTCCGAATTCGAGCAGATGGGTTACGCGATGGTGATCTGGCCGGTGTCCTCGCTGCGCGTCGCCAACAAGGTGCAGCAACAACTCTATGCCGCGATCGCGCGCGACGGCGGAACGCACAACATGATCGAGCGGATGCAGACCCGCGCGGAACTTTACGACACCATCAAACTGCACGATTACGAGGCGCTCGATCGCTCCATCGTCCAGACCATCCTCCCCGAGGGGATGCCGCAGCGCGAAATGATCCGTTGACTAGGATGCACACTTGTCGATAAACCGGAGCCGTCGTGGTTCTTCGGGATGGTTTTCCCGAAGCTAAGAGGGAAGCCGGTGTGAAGCCGGAGCTGCCCCCGCAACTGTAAGCGGCGAGCCGCTGTCCAACAAAGTCACTGAGACCCGCAAAGGTTTTGGGAAGACCGGACAGCAGCAATGACCCGCGAGCCAGGAGACCTGCCTCGACAACATACACGTCCTCGGGCGGGGTGTCCCGGTGGTGCGGTTGCGATTCCGCGAACGCCCCGTGCCGACCGGAATCCAGACGTGTCACTTCGGCCTTTGCCCCCAACTTTTGGGGTTAAGCCATGTCTGTTTCCAATGCGACTGCTTCTACAAATTCTATCTCCACACTTCCCGTCGCTTCGCTCGGCACGCCGCGCATCGGTCCGCGCCGCGAGTTGAAATTCGCGCTGGAGAGTTTCTGGTCGGGTACGACCGACGAGAAAGCCCTGATCGAGACCGGCATCGGGCTTCGCGCGGCCAATTGGGCGCGCCAGAAGAAGCTTGGCGTCAGCATCATCCCGTCCAACGACTTCTCGTTCTACGACCAGATGCTCGACACCTGCGTGATGGTCGGCGCCATTCCGAAAAGTTACGGCTGGAACGGCGGACCTGTGCCGCTAGCCACCTACTTCGCGATGGCGCGCGGCGCCCAAGGCGCGGCGCATGATGCGGAGTGCGGCCACGCCCACCACGACGCGGCCCACGGCGTACCGGCGCTGGAAATGACAAAATGGTTCGACACCAATTACCACCACATGGTGCCTGAACTGGAGAAGGATCAGGTATTCACGTCAGCCTCGCGCAAGCCGATCGAGGAATATCTGGAAGCCAAGGCGCTCGGCTATCTGACCCGCTCGGTGCTGGTCGGCCCCGTGACCTTCCTGAAGCTCGCCAAATGCAAGGATGCAGGGTTCAACACGCTGTCGCTGCTCGACCGGTTGCTGCCGGTCTACATCGAAACCTTGCGCGAACTCGTCAAGGCCGGCGCGGAATGGGTGCAGATCGACGAGCCGTGTCTCGTGCTCGATCTCGACATCATCGCGCAGCAGGCGCTGCATTATGCCTATGCGGAAATCGCCAAGGCGGTGCCTGAACTCAAGATCATGCTGGCCACGTACTTTGGCGGGCTCGGTGCCAACCGCGACACCACGATGGCCTTGCCTGTCGCCGGCCTGCATCTCGATCTCGTGCGCGCGCCCGAGCAACTCGACGATCTCGCCGGTCTTCCAAAGGACCGCGTGCTGTCACTCGGCATCATCGATGGCCGCAATATCTGGCGCGCCGATCTGAGCCGGCTGCTCGACCGGCTGGAACCTGTAGTCACCAGGCTCGGCGGCGACCGCGTGCAGCTCGCGCCATCCTGCTCGCTGATGCACGTCCCGATCGACCTTGCGCTGGAAACCAACCTCGATCCCGATGTGAAGAGCTGGCTGGCGTTTTCGGTGCAGAAGATCGAGGAACTGGCGGCGCTCGGAACGGCATTGGCGCGCGGCCGCGTCCACGCCGACTCCATCCTGAAGGCCTCCGATGAAGCCGCAGCGGCGCGCAAGGCTTCGCCGCGGATCCACAATGCCAAAGTCGCGGCGCGTGCCGTCGGCGTCGATAGCGCGATGCGCCGCCGCCTCAGCGCGTTTACCGACCGCGCCGGCGGGCAGCACAGCCGCTTCAACCTGCCCGCCTTCCCGACCACGACCATCGGCTCGTTCCCGCAGACCGCGGATGTCCGAAACGCCCGCGCTGCGCACGCCAAGGGTTCGCTGACTGACGACGCCTATAAACTGTATCTACAAGAACAGACCGCCCTTGCGGTGCGCTGGCAGGAGAATATCGGGCTTGATGTGCTTGTTCATGGCGAGTTCGAGCGCAACGACATGGTGCAGTATTTCGGCGAACAGCTCGAAGGTTTCGCCTTCACCGGGCATGGCTGGGTGCAGTCCTACGGCTCGCGCTACGTCCGCCCGCCGGTGCTGTTCGGCGACGTGTCGCGCCCGAAACCGATGACGGTCGAATGGTGGCAATATGCGCAGTCGCTGACCAAGCGGCCGATGAAGGCGATGCTGACGGGGCCGGTGACCATTCTGAACTGGTCGTTCGTCCGCGACGACATTCCGCGCAGCGAAGCCTGCCGCCAGATCGCACTGGCGATCCGCGACGAGGTCGCCGACCTCGAAGCCGCCGGTGCCGGGATGATCCAGATCGACGAAGCGGCACTGCGGGAGGGCCTGCCGCTGCGCCGATCGGAGTGGAAGACCTATCTCGACTGGGCCGTGGACGCCTTCCGCATCTGCTCGTCGGGCGTGCGCGACGACACCCAGATCCACACCCACATGTGCTACTCGGAGTTCAACGACATCATCGATGCGATCGGCGCGATGGATGCCGACGTGATCTCGATCGAGACCTCACGCTCGAAGATGGAACTGCTCGACGCTTTCAGGAACTACCGCTATCCGAACGAAATCGGCCCCGGCGTCTACGACATCCATTCGCCGCGGGTGCCTGAAACCGCTGAGATGACCGACCTGCTCAAGCTGGCACGGCTGCGGCTCTCCGACGCCCAGCTCTGGATCAATCCGGATTGCGGATTGAAAACCCGGAAATGGGAAGAGGTGCGGCCCGCTCTGGTCAACATGGTCGCCGCCGCCCGCGAATTGCGGGCGCTCGCTTAAAACGCCCCGCCCCGTCTCTCATCCCGGCATCATTGAAAGGATACGCCATGCGCTTCTGGATCGAATGCACGAGGTGCGAGACGGGGCAGGCCACCCACATCAATATCGCGCTGGTCGGCAGCATGTGGCGCGACGGCGAGCGCACCGTGCTCGCCTTCGTCGGTGGCGACGGCCAGCGCATCGAGGTCACCGAGACGCCGGAACAGATCATGGCGCTGCATCTCGGACCGCTGGCAAAGGTGTAACGACGCGATGACGGTGAGGCCGGATAACGCCTGGTCGGAAGCTGCCGTCGATCTTCGCAGGGTCGGGGCGCATCCGGATCACTGGTATCCGCTCGCCTGGTCGCACGAGGTGAAGCCGGGCCAGACTTTCGCGGCGCGGTTTGCGGGCGAACCGATCGTGCTGGTGCGCCCGAGGGAGGGCGCGATCTTCGCGCTTGAAGACCGCTGCGCGCACCGCCAGGTGCCGCTGTCGAAGGGAACGGTCGATGGCTGCACCCTGCGCTGCGTCTATCACGGCTGGCGCTACGACGCGTCGGGCGACTGCGTCGACGTCCCCTATCTCGGCAAGGGCAAGCGGCCGAACGGCGTCCGCCGCTATCCCTGCTTCGAACGCGACGGGTTGATCTTCGTATGGCCCGGCACAGGGCCTGCCGCCGCCCCCTTGGTGCAAATCGGCGCAAGCGCTGACGCCGCCTACAAGACCCGGCGGTTCGGCAAGCTCGTCGCCTGCCACTACACTTTCATGCATGAGAACTTGATGGACATGAACCATCAGTTCCTGCATCGGCGCACCACCGGCAAGGTCGTGCCGCGCTATCTCGGCAGCCGCGCCGGCGAGCGCTGGATGGAAGTCGATTACAGCTTTGCCCGGCCCGGTGAGAAGCCGCCCCTTGGCGAGGCCGTCATCGTCGGCGGCCTGCGCGGCCGTGCCGGCACGGCGCGCGACCTGATGACGGTGCGCACCGAGTATCCCTACCAGACCCTGCAGATGTGGACGAAGGGCGACGCACCGGTTCTCAGCGTATGGCTCGGCTACACGCCCATCGATGCCGCGCAGCGCCGTAACCGGACCTTTGTCGTGCTGTCGGTGCGCAAGCCCAGAATCCCCGGCATCCTCGATCTCGGCTGGCCGGTGCTGGCCTGGTTCACCAACCGGGTCTTTTCGGAGGATTGCGAGATCGTCGAGATGGAACAGGCCGCCCACGACGCGCAAGGCGCCGACTGGAACAGGGAAGTGTTTCCACCGATCCACGCGCTGCGGAAACTGCTGCGGGAGTGCGGGGAGCCTGGAAGTAGCCCGGATGGAGCGAAGCGAAATCCGGGACGCACGTGACATCGCGGCATGCCCCGGATTTCGCTTCGCTCCATCGGGCTACAGCCTGCGCCGCTCAACTTCCCCGGCGCAGGGCCGGGACGCCACCATAAAAAAACGCGGCGTCACCGCCGCGTTTTCTATTCCAGGTGCAAACCCAGTTAGGCCTGCGGTTGCGGCTCCAGGCCGGGATCCGGATCGGGGCGCGGGCGCGACTTGCCGGCGGGCGGCACAGCGGACGCGCGCGGCGTGGTCGGCTCAAGCACTGACTCGCGGTTCGGCTTCTTGCCGTTGAGCAGGTCGATGATCTCATCGCCGGAAAGCGTCTCGAACTCGAGCAGGCCCTTGGCAAGCGCTTCAAGGTCGGCGCGCTTTTCGGTGAGAATGCGCGTCGCTTCGTTGTAGCCGTCTTCGACAAAACGCCGGATCTCGGTATCGATCTTCTGAACCGTGGCTTCCGACGCGTTCTGGGTGCGCGACACCGACATGCCGAGGAAGACCTCGTCCTGGTTCTCGCCGTAGGACACGGTGCCGAGCGCCTCGGACAGGCCCCAGCGCGTCACCATCATGCGGGCCAGGCGCGTGGCCTGCTCGATGTCGGACGACGCACCCGAGGTGACCTTCTCGCGGCCGAAGATCAGCTCTTCGGCAACCCGGCCGCCCATCATGATCGCGAGCCGCGACGTCATCTGCTCGAGCGACATCGACAGCTTGTCGCGCTCGGGCAGCTGCATCACCATGCCGAGCGCACGGCCGCGCGGAATGATCGTGGCCTTGTGGATCGGATCGGTGGCGACGACGTTGAGGCCGACGATGGCGTGACCGCCCTCGTGATAGGCCGTCAGCAGTTTCTCTTCCTCGGTCATGACGAGCGACTTGCGCTCGGCGCCCATCATCACCTTGTCCTTGGCTTCCTCGAACTCGGCCTGGGTCACCATGCGTTTGTTGCGGCGGGCGGCGGTCAGGGCGGCTTCGTTGACGAGGTTCATCAGGTCGGCGCCGGAGAAGCCCGGCGTACCGCGCGCGATGGTCTTGAGGTTGATATCCGGCGCCAGCGGCACCTTGCGGACGTGGACCTTGAGGATCTGCTCGCGGCCGACGACATCCGGGTTCGGCACCACGACCTGGCGGTCAAAACGGCCCGGGCGCAGCAGCGCGGGATCGAGCACGTCGGGACGGTTGGTCGCCGCGATCAGGATCACGCCTTCATTGGCCTCGAAGCCGTCCATCTCGACCAGCAACTGGTTGAGGGTCTGTTCGCGCTCGTCATTACCGCCGCCGAGACCGGCGCCACGATGGCGGCCGACCGCGTCGATTTCGTCGATGAAGATGATGCAGGGCGCGTTCTTCTTGGCCTGTTCGAACATGTCGCGGACACGGCTGGCGCCGACGCCGACGAACATTTCAACGAAGTCGGAGCCCGAGATCGTGAAGAACGGCACGTTGGCTTCGCCCGCGACCGCACGCGCGATCAGCGTCTTGCCGGTGCCGGGAGGGCCGACCAGCAGCACGCCGCGCGGAATCCGTCCGCCCAGGCGCTGGAACTTGCCGGGGTCGCGCAGGAATTCGACGATCTCCTGCAAATCCTGCTTGGCTTCGTCGACGCCCGCGACGTCCTCGAAGGTGACGCGGCCATGCGCCTCGGTCAGCATCTTGGCGCGCGACTTGCCGAAGCCCATCGCCTTGCCGGCGCCGCCCTGCATCTGGCGCGACAGGAATATCCACACGCCGATCAGCGCGATGAAGGGCAGCCAGGAGACCAGCAGCGACACGAACCACGGCACGTTGTCGCCGGGCGGCTTCGCGCTGACGTTCACCTTGGCATCGACCAGGCGCTTGACCAGCGACGGATCGTTCGGCGAGTAGGTCTGGAAGCTGGATCCGTTGGTGAAGGTGCCGTGGATTTCCGGCCCCTGGATCACGACGTCGCGGACGGTGTTCTTTTCGACCTCGCTTACGAACTGCGAGAACGTGATGTCCTGCGAGGACGCGCGCTGACCCGGATTCTGGAAAAGCGTGAAGAGTGCCAACAGCAACAAAACAATGATTACCCAGAGGGCGAAATTGCGCAGATTGGCGTTCATCGATCTTCCTTCGTGGCCGCGCGGATCGCGGCCTTATGTCCTTGGCAGTAAACCTTGGGTCGTCCTAGAGCAGTCAGGCGAGAATCCCCGGAGCACTGCTTACAATCTAGGTGGCGCCCGGGTCGATGCCAAGGGAACCACGCAGGACTATTTAGCGCATCTTAACGGGATTCCCGGTCAAATAATGGCGTAAAATTCAGCGTTTTTCGGGGGTGGTTAAGACTCCACACCAGTTTATGACGGGATATCAAGGTTTAGGCTTGCCTCTCATGCCGGCCTGCGACGACGCGGAGGAGCCGGCTCGACGTGAATCCGGCCTCCAATGAAGCTGATTGCGGCGCCCGCGAGGGTCTGCTTCAACCTCGGCTGGCCTTCCGATACCGCCCGATCCAGCGCCGTCAGCAGGACCTCGACCTTGCCGAGTTCCGCAGGCCCCTCATGACCGACGCGGTCGATGGCCCGCATCAGCAGCCGAAGCCGGATTTCCTCAGGCAGACCCGCAAAGGCTGACGCATCGAAGCCAAAACGCGCGGCGTCATGGCGATCCCTCAGCGCCAGATAGCGCTCGGCGCCATCGACCAGCACTTCCAGCGCAGCATTGGCCCGCGCCAGCCGCGACGCCAGCCGCGCCAGGATTCTGGCATCGCCGCCCTCTTCCGCCAGCGCCGGCATCAGCGCACGTAACCGAGGCCGCGTGTAATTGACGTCGCGGTTGGTCGGATCATCGGCGAAGGCGATCCTGGCCTTGTTCAATGTCGCGATCAGTTGCGATTTCGGGACATCCAGCAACGGCCGCGCCAGCCACACGCCGTCGCGCTCCGATTGCCGCGCCATCGCCGCCAGACCGGCGATGCCGCTGCCACGCAGCATCCGCATCAACAATGTCTCGGCCTGGTCATCGCGGGTATGCGCGGTGAGGATATGGGTCGCGCCACTAGCGCGCGCTGCCTGCGCCAGCAGGCGATAGCGCGCGGTGCGCGCCGCGGCCGGCACACCCGTGTTCGGCTTGGCGCCATGCCAGCGCAGCGTGCGATGGGGCAGATCAAGATGCCTGGCGAGCTTTTTGGCGTCACGCGCCTCGCGCGCGGCTTCATGCCGCAAGCCGTGATCGACGGTCACCGCGATCAATCGCGGCCCGCGCTTCAAGGCACGGCGCCAGCGCGCGGCGAGCCACATCAGGGCGATGGAATCAGGTCCGCCGGAAACGGCAAGCACGATCGCGGGCGCAGCTTTCCAGTCGGCGAACAGAAGTTTCGCCTGGCTCGCCGTGATCGCGGAATGGTCGTCCTCTGCCATGGGCCGACCATAGCGTTTTCAAGCGAGGGCTGTCCCGCACTTGATGCAGATTCAGGCCGAACGAGCGAATGCTCAGCACTTCACCCGCTTCTGCTCACGGTCCACGGCGGCCTTCACGCCGGCCGAGGCGCGCGGATATTTCCGCGTCACTTCGCCGAGCGCGGCGCAGGCCGCTTCCTTTTCCTTCAGCGCCGCCAGCGACTGGCCGAGCCGCAGCAGGGAATCCGGCGCCTTTGCGGACTTGTCGAACTTGGTGGTCACGCCGAGAAAGGCTTCCGCAGCGTCGCGATATTGCTGGCGCTGGAAGTAGCTTTCGCCAAGCCAATATTGCGAATCCGCGATCAGAGGATCGCTCGGATATTTCTGCGCGAAATTTTTCATGGTCTCTTCGGCGAGCGCGTAATCCTTGCGCTGCATGTAGCCGATGCCGAGATCGAACTCGTCCTTGGGCGTGGCCGAAGGCGGCAGCGTCGTCAGCGCGGCGCTGGCGCCGGGCGCACGAACGGGCGGCGGCGCGCCGCCGGGATCGCGCGGGCTGGTCGCGCCGAGGTCGAGCGGCTCGCCCCGTCCGCGGCCGCCGGGAGCCCCGACCGGCGCGTCGTTGGCAACCGGCAACTGACCGCCGCCGAGCGCGCGCGGCGCGCCGGGAGCGTTCGGATTCTGGTTGGGATCGAAGGCGTCGCCGCGGCGGCGGCCGGTCGCCGGCGCTGCTGCCTGTTCCTGCATGATCGGCGGCGGTGCCGCGATCTGCGGCTGCTCATAGGTCGGCTGCGCCTGCGGATAGCCCTGCTGCGCCTGGGGTTGCCGGGCGGGCGGATAGGCCTGGACCGGGGGCGGCACCGCGGCCACGCTGGGCTGGGCCGCCGGAGGCTGACCGGCAGGCGCTACCGCCGCACCGCCACCGAGCTGCCGCAGGCGCTCCTCGAGCTGGCGGTTACGATATTGCAGTTCCTCGTTCTGCCCGGTGAGCTGCCGCAGCTGGTTCTCGAGCCGCTGGATCCGCATATCCGCGTCGGCGTCGTCGGATTGCGCCTGGACCGGCGGGGAGCTTTGCGGAGAAGAGGACCACGGGAACGATATCTGTGCGAAGGAGGCCTGCGAAGACAGTGAGAGCATCGCGGCAATCGCCACGGCGCTGATCGAATTGAGAAACCTGAATGACATTTTGCCCTGACGACGAAAATTCGGCGTGACATCGAAAGCCGAACACATTGAGAGAGGGAGTACGCCAGAATTGTGACTGGCGTTTCCGAATCCGGAAGCCGGATTTCGGTATGGTTTAGTATCAGCTTCAAAACAAGCAAGCGGCTTGGTCGGCGGGCCGTTCATCAGCGGAAGGGGTCAGGCCTTTGCACGCACCCGTGAACGGGGTGCGGCCTATTCTTCGACGTCGAAGGCGCGAAACTGGCGCTCGACGGAGCGGACGCTGGCCGTCATTCGCGGCTTCATCATGCGCCCAAAATAGAACCGGCGCCCAAGGGCGCCGGCTGTGAAATTCGGAAGTCGCAGTCGCTCAGGCGCCGGCGTTCAGCACCGTGACCGCGCGGCGGTTCTGCGACCAGCAGGAGATGTCGTTACACACCGCAACCGGGCGTTCCTTACCGTAGGAGATCGTGCGCATGCGGTTCGGATCGACGCCGCGCGAGGCGAGATAGCTCCGTACCGACTGGGCGCGCCGTGCACCGAGCGCGATGTTGTATTCGCGGGTGCCGCGCTCGTCCGCATGGCCTTCGATGGTGAAGGAATAGCGGTTGTAGGTCTGCAGCCACTGCGCCTGCTTTTCCAGGGTCGCGATTGCCTGCGGGCTGAGCTCGGTCTGGTCGCTCTCGAAGAACACGCGGTCGCCGACATTGACCACGAAGTCCTGCTGGCTGCCCGGGGTCGCCGCACTCGCCATCGCCCCCTCGGCGCCGACGTTCTTGTTGGCGCAAGCGCCCATCGACAGGGCCACCGCGAGTATCGCGGCCAGTTTTAATCCCTGGAGGATGCGCATCTGATGTTTCATTCCGGAGCCTCCACGCTCACGTTTTCCGACTGTTATCCGGTCTACAGGGCGATGGTTAAGCGAACGTTCCGTCAACCTTGATGGAACCTTGCCAGACCCGATCAAATGCCGACAAACCGTGAAAAGCGCCCACGATGGTTAATGGTTTGTAAATGTGGCGCGACGGTGAAGGCAAGTGGCGCTGAGGCCGGAATCATCGCTTGGGCGCTCGGCACCAGGCGGTTTGTGCGCGGATTGGGCGGCCCCCTGCCGGCGAACAGGCAAATTCGGGGCGATTCCGGCCCGGCAGCTTCAGGAACTGGGAACGATCGAGGCTCGCTCGAAGGTCGATATTTCGGTTTCCTGGAAGGAGTGGGGCGCGCGCTGGAACAGCATCCGCCGCTCGAATGCACTTGAGCGCATGATCGGAAACCGGGTCATGACGTGTTCCCGCACGGCGCGGAAATCGGACGCCATCAATGCCACCTTTGCCAATGCGTTCGGAAACTGGCGCGGGTCGGCGATGGTCTCGTTAAGAAAGACCCGGCGATAAAACGACTGGTGCGCCGGGCGAACGAGCGCGAGCCCGGTATCGGCGTTGAAATACTCGCATGCCAGATAGGCCAGCCGCACTGTCAGATAAGGAAGCTCCGGGAAACGCTGGGCTTTATCCGGATCTGCAACGAAACGGGCCGGATCGATGAAAACTTCGCCGCGATCGAGGCGCGGGTGAAGAACATCGCCGAACAAATCGGTCGTGCAGGACATCCGCTGTTCGGAGGTCAGGACGTGGAGACGGATAGAGCTATAAAGCTCTCCGTCAACATAGATCCCGAACGTCCAGGCATTGGGCGCATCGTCGTAGCGATCACTGTAGCGCTCGGTCCCTGACGGCGGAATTAAATTGCCGTGCGTGTAGGCCCGGTAGCGCATCAAATAGAGCTGGTCCTTCGCCTCAGGCGTTTCGATGGGTCGGTAATCGACGCGGTCAAACAGCGCTCCTCCCCGAACAGCGAACGAAGCGCGCGGTTCGGCTCCGGATTTCATCTCGTACTCCATCACTTCCAACAACCTCAGCGAGTACGAAAAACTTAACAGCTCCTTAACAAAATTGCAAAGCTATCGACACGTTAGGGTTAACCTTTGTAGCCGTCGCACCCGTAAAATTACGGAACAATTACGGGAAGTTGTGTCACGCGATCGAGCGCGACGGAACCACGACCAGCGGCTCGTCCGGCGAACGGCGGCCGTGGGAAGCATTCAGCAACTGGCGAACCCGAACCGCCGGGACCGGCCGGCTGAACAGATAGCCTTGCGCCTCGGTCACCGTGCCATCGGTGCTGATCAATTCGAGTTGTTCGTTGGTCTCGATGCCCTCGACCACGACCGACATGCCGAGATCGGCCGAGAGCCGCGCCACGCCGCGCAGCAATGTCAGCGGACGATCGGTATCGATGCCTTCGAGGAAGGAACGGTCGATCTTCACTTTTTGCAGTGGGAAGTTGTGCAAATAGCTCAGGCTCGAATAGCCGGTGCCGAAATCGTCCAGCGAGATCCGCACGCCGAGCGAATGCAGTTGCGACAGCACATCATGCGTCAGCTGCGTGTTGCGCAACAACGAGGATTCGGTGATCTCGATTTCGAGCCGGTGCGCCGGCAGGCCGGAGACCTCGAGCGCGTAGCGAACTTCGCTCAGCACGTCGCGCTGGTGGAATTGCTGCGGCGAGAAGTTGACGGCGACGCTGACGGCCTCGGGCCACTTCATGCACTCCATGCAGGCCTTGCGCAGAATCCAGCGGCCGAGATCGACGATCAGGCCCATATCCTCGGCGACCGGAATGATATCGATCGGCGACACGGTGCCGCGGACCGGATGATTCCAGCGCAGCAGCGCCTCGCAGGTCGCGATCTTGCCGGACTTGATATTGACCAGCGGCTGATAGAACAGCTCGAACTCCTCGTTCGCCAGCGCCTTGCGCAGGTCGAGTTCAAGGATGCGGCGCGCTTCGACGGTTTGGGCCATCTCGTCGCGGAAGAAGCAGAAGGTGCCGCGGCCGTCGGCCTTGGCGCGGTACAGCGCCATGTCGGCATTCTTCAGCAGCGTATCCGCGCTGACGCCGGCAGAGGTCATGGCGATGCCGACGCTGGCGCCGATCTCGACCAGATGATTGTCGATCTTGTAGCGCTCGCTCAGGCGGTCGACGATGCGCCGGGCGAGGCCTGCCGCGTCCTCGTGGGAGTGGATGTCCTGCTGGAACACCACGAATTCGTCGCCGCCAAACCGCGCCACGAAGTCCTCGGGACGCAACATCTCGCGCAGCCGGCCGGCAACCGCGCACAACAACTGGTCGCCGCAGGGATGACCCAGCGTGTCATTGACCTGCTTGAATTGATCGAGGTCGACGAACAGCAGCGCCGACAGCCTGTCGGCGCCTTGCTGAATGGCCAGCAGGCGCCCGATTTCGTCGCGGAAATTGACCCGGTTGGGAAGCTCGGTGAGTTCGTCGTAACGCGCGAGATGGCTGATCTTGGCTTCCGCGTCGCGCCGCTCGGTGATGTCTTCGAGCAAGACCACCGCGCCTCCGCCCGCCATCGGCTGGAACGTCCATGACAGGGACCGGTTGCGCGTGAAGTCGGGATCGGTCGTGATCATGTCCCGCGCCTGCGAGCTCTCGATTTCCGACAGGATCATGCTGCCGCTCGCGTTCGAAATCGAACCAGAGGCGACGCAGGCTGCAATAATATCGGACGCACTGGCGCCACCCTGCACCAAAGCGTCAGGCAGGTTCATCATCTCGCTGAAGCGGTGGTTCATGACCGCAAGGCGACCGTCAGCGCCGAACATGCACAGCCCGTGCGGCATGTTGTTCAACGCGGTGTCGAACTGGCCGGCCAGCGCCGCCTCGCGCTCGCGCGCCATCAGCGCCTGCATGAATATTCTGTGCAGATTGGCCGAAATTTGTATGACCGCCACGAGAAATGCGGCGCACAGGACCGACATGGCCATGTAATAGGGCGTGCCCCGCAATGCCAGCGCGATGACCGTTGAACCGAAGCAAAGGTAAGCCTGCAGCTGGAATATCCATTGCCGTCCATAGGCCCTGCCCGCACCGCCCGCCACGAAGCCGGTGGTGGTGGACAGACAAATCATATGGGCCACGGCGTCGTCAGAGACCAACAGCGTGGTGCAGCACCAGATGCCGACCGCGGCGGCCTGGATGATCGCCCCGATCTGATGCCGGCCCTTCCAGCGCGCAGCTTCATCGGCGGTCAGCGTCGCTTTGCGTGTATCGTAGCGCCGCAAGTCGAACGCCCGGAGGGCGGCGGCGAAGATCAGAAGCGCGACACACGCCCAGATCAGCGGTTCTCCCGTCTTCAGCGCGGTCACGGCCGCCGCAACGGCGCCGAAGAAAAGACCCGTGAGCAGCGGAGCGCGAGTTTCGAACAGCGAATCGATCAGCGCCGCGCGAAGATACGGCGACATCTTCTGATCGGACTCTCCGTTCTGGTTTGCGAGCTGCATGTCGGGTGTACGCCGTCCTGTTCGGGTGCGTAGTCTTACCCTTTGCAGATGAAGTCTTTCTGAGGGAATATCGTTACCAAGACGTTGCTTTCGGTTTCAGGCTGTAGAAATCCGCCTGATAAATCAGCACGCTAGGCAATGTTTGCCGATTAACGCCCTAACCCATGGAGCGCTCAGGACAACAGCGGAGACCATGCCGGATCGGAGGCGAAGCCGGGGGTCGGAACCCGCAACTCGTTGCGCCCGGAGATATCGACGGTGAACAATGAAGGGCCGCTGTTGCCGCCGGGCTCGCGGAAGAACATCAGAACCCGGCCGTTCGGCGCAAAAGTCGGGCCTTCGTTATGGAAGCCGGAGGTGAGAATGCGCTCGCCCGATCCATCCGGCTTCATGATGCCGATCGCGAATTGACCACCGCCCTGCTTGGTGAAGGCGATGTAGTCGCCGCGCGGCGACCACACCGGCGTCGAATAGCTGCCCTCCTGGAACGAAATGCGTTGTGCCCCGCCGCCGGTTGCCGGCATCACATAGATCTGCGGCTTGCCGCCGCGATCGGACTCAAAGCAGATGCGGGCTCCGTCCGGCGAATAGGACGGCGAGGTGTCGATCGCCGGCGTGTCGGTCAGCCGCGTCGTCGATTTCGAGCGCAGGTCCATCACGAACAGGTTCGAATTGCCGCCCTGCTGCAGGCTCATGATGACGCGCTGGCCGTCCGGCGAGAACCGCGGCGAGAACGACATGCCCGGGAAATTACCGACGATCTCGCGCTGCCCGGTCTCGATGTTGAACAGATAGACGCGCGGATCGCCCTGCCCGAACTCCATATAGGTGATTTCCTGAGTCGACGGCGAGAACCGCGGCGTCAGCACCAGGTCGGCGCCGCGCGTCAGATATTTCACATTGGCGCCGTCCTGATCCATCAAGGCCAGCCGTTTGACGCGGCGTTCCTTGGAGCCGCTTTCGTCGACGAACACCACGCGGCTGTCGAAGTAGCCTTTTTCGCCGGTCAGGCGCTCGTAGATCTGGTCGGAGATGATGTGGGCGATCCGCCGCCAGTATTCCGGCGAGGTGAAATATTGCTGGCCGGTGAGCTGCTGGCCGGTGTTGACGTCCCAGAGCCGGAATTCGGCCTTGAGACGGCCGTCGCCCTGCCGCGTCATGCGGCCGGTCACCAGCGCCTGCGCGTTGATGCTCTTCCAGCTCTGGAAGTTCGGCGCGGCATCGATGTTGATTACTTTCTCGATATAGGCCGCCTGATCGATCGGCGCGAACAGACCGCTGCGCTTGAGGTTGTTGGTGATGACCTGCGTGACGCCGACGCCGACCTCGGCGTCTGCCGGCGTGCCGGCGGCGAAATTCGGGATCGCGATGGGGAGCGGCGTGAATTCGCCTTCGGGCACGATGATGCGTTTCGGCGCCTGGCCGAAGGCACGCTGGCCGCCCATCAGCAGGCCCGCTGACGCCATTCCCGTAATGATCTGCCGGCGGCTCGGGCGAAACAGCATGTTCGGCAATCCATCTTTGTCAGTCATCGCTTCGACTTTGCTCATATCCGTGATTGCCGGGAGGTGACCACCAAATTACAAAAGCTTCAGGTCTTCTGTTCGGTGAACACCGGCGCAAAATATTTCCATTCCTCGAAAAACGCCGCAGGCAGCTTGTACGGCTGGCATTCGATGATCGCGCGCAACGCGCTCTCCTGATAGACGCGCAGATACGGCGTTCCCGGCGTTCCTTCCGGAACCGGCATTCCCTCGAGCGTACCGTCGCGCTTCAGGCGGATCGCAAACGCCGCTTCCGGCTTCTGCGACTCGATGCCGCCATAAGGTTTCTTCCAGCAACGCTCGACCTGCTGCTTGAACATCGATCCCCAGGTCGCGGAGTTGTCTGCGGCGGTGCCCTTGGCGGTGCCCAGGGCGGCATTCGAATTCAAGGTGTCGCCGGTCGCGGCCCTTCGCGACGGGTCCCGCTTGTCGAGCAGCGCCGCGATACTGACCAACGGATCTTCCGACTTGGGCTTCGCGTCCGCTTTGGCCTTCGCCTCGGCTTCGGCCTTGGCTTTTGCCTCGGCCTTTGCCTTCGCTTCCGCCTTGGCTTTTGCCCTCGCCTCGGCCTTGGCCTTTGCTTCCGCCTCTGCGTTCGCCTTCATCATCTCTTCAGCGATCGGATCGACCTTCGGCGGATCGGGCTTCTTCTCCGGCTTCGGCTCTTCCTTCGCCTTCTCGGCAACCTTCGGCGGGTCCGGCTTTTTCTCGACCGGCTTCTCTTCCGCCTTCGGCGGCGCCATTTCGGTGACCACGGGCGCCTTCTCGGTCACCTTGCCGACCGCGTCTTCGAGCGGCTTGGCCTCGGCAACCTTGTCCACCAGCGGCTTCGGGTTTTCCTTCTTGCCGGTCTTGGTCCCGGCCATGACCTTGGCGAGCTGGTCGGGCGAAATGACATCGACGGCGACCGATTCCTCCGGCGTCATTTCGTAAGCCTTGGTCGAGAACGACACCAGTCCGTACCCCAGCACGAGGACGTGCAGGGCGACCGACGCAGCCAGTGTCTTGTCGATCTTGAGCTTCACTTAAGTCTTTCCGCTCCGCTCACGTAATTTTTTCCGCTCCGCTCGCGCACTTCAGCTTCCACCCCGCGCGAAAACGCTGCCGCTCACGAGCCCTGCTCGGGAACGATCACGATGTTCGCCTTGAACCCCGCGGTCCGAATATAACCCAACAATTTCATCATATCCGTGTAACAGACGTCTTTATCGCCGCGCAGGTAGACCACGCTCTCGGCCTCCGACCGGGTTTCCCTTATAGCCTTGATTTTGGGCAACAAGTCGGCGGCCGGGATCAATGTATCCCCCAGATATAATTCGACATTCGAGTTGCAGGCGCCGCCGGTGCGCTTGACCGACAGCGTCAATGGCGGGGCGTTCGACGCCAGCGACTTGCCGCCGCTTGCGATCGGCAAATCGATATCGATGGTCGAGGTCATCAAGGGGGCGGCCACCATGAAGATGATCAGCAGCACCAGCATGACGTCCACCATCGGCGTGACGTTGATCTCCGCCATCACGGCGGCGCGTCGCCGGCCGCGGCGTCCACCGCCACCTGCCGAACCTGCCATGTTCATCGCCATGATCGGATGCCCACAATGCTCACGATTGACCGCTCCTCACGCCGTTTATCCGGGGCATGATCTGGTCCGAAAACCGGTTTCCACTTTTCGGGATCATGCCCGCTCGTCGATCTGGCGCGACAGGATCGCTGAAAATTCGTCGGCGAACCCCTCCAGCCGTTGGGCCTGCCGGTTCACCTCGGAAATGAACTTATTGTAGAAAATAGTCGCCGGAATGGCAGCGATAAGGCCGATCGCGGTGGCAAACAGCGCCTCCGCGATACCAGGCGCCACCACCGCCAGCGAGGTGTTCTTCGAGGCCGCGATCGACTGGAAGCTCGACATGATGCCCCAGACGGTTCCGAACAGGCCGACGAACGGCCCGGCCGAACCGACGGTGGCCAGCACCAGGAGCCGCCGTTCCAGCCGCTCGACTTCCCGGGCGATTGAGACGTTCATCACCTTCTCGATCCGCATCTGCAGGCCGGCAAAGGACCGGGTCTGGCTCTCGAACGAACGTTTCCATTCGCGCATCGCCGCGACAAAGCACGCTGCCATGGATTGCGTCGGCTTGGCGGAGAGCGAGCGGTAAAGCTCCTCGATCGATTGCCCGGACCAGAACGCTTGTTCGAAACGGTCCATCGCGCGCTTGGTCCGCGCATAGAGAAAGATCTTGTCGATGGCGATCGCCCAGACCCAGACCGAACAGGCGAGCAGCCCCATCATCACTGATTTGACGACCCAGTGCGCCTGCAGGAACAGCGAAATCAGCGACACGTCTGACGCGGCCAGCGACAGCGATTGCGTTTCGACCTGTTGGGCGCTGGCGGACGAAGCCGTTGCCAGAAGGCAGGCTAGCGTCACGAACTGCAGGAATCTCCGGATCACCAGATCATATCCTCTCAATGCTCTCGTTTGGGCATGATCCTCATCGGAAAACCGGTTTCCACTTTTCCGGATCATGCTCTGTCTCTTGTTTGGCGCATGATCTTTTCGGAAAACCGTTACCCACTTTTCCGGATCATGCTCCTTCCCAAATTCCTCCGGGAGCGACTGGCTGCCCGTTCCACAGCCGCGCATCGGGCGCGGCGAAAAATGCGCCAGCGCGAGAGCCTCATTGGTGTCGCATGGGGGGCCCGTCCAAAGCCGGGTCCTGCTTCCCCTGCCAACGTGTCAAAACGAGGGCTATCCGCGCGTCTTTACGTCCCTAACCAGACGCTAATCTTGGTTAATGCGAGGTTACCAAAGGAGATTTTGACGGCCGGAAATCAAGGCAGGCCGGGCGGTTACGGGGGGCTGGAACCGGAGTTCCCGAGGGCGTCCCGGCCTAACCGCCATCCCCGGACGTTTGGATTCACTGGGGTGGGCGCGCCCTCTCCACGTCATTGCGAGCGCAGCGAAGCAATCCATACCTAAACACCGGGATAGAATGGATTGCTTCGCTTCGCTCGCAATGACCGTTGATACAGTTTCGCGATCTCGCGACGCATTGCGCCCGAGCTTTGCCAGAAAACCTTGCCCCCGAAATGAGAGGGCGCAGGGAAGACCGGGTGCGCGCTGCACCCGCGGTCCCGTGTGCGGTTTGCACTAAAAAGGCTGCACACGAGCATACAGGGCAGCGGAGAACACCCGGCCTTCCCTGCGCAATGGCTTTACGGCTTATGCCGTGATCTCCCCGGAGACGAGTTCTTGGTTGACTCCGTCGCTGCCGGTTCAGCTCGCGCTTCTCCGGCAACTTGACGCCGGCAACGGGCGCCAGGACCACACGGTTTTGCCGTACGCTTAGTCCACGCCATCGTCTCAGCGTAAACCAGCGTCCACCGCAACCCGCCCAACGTCCGTGACGACGGCCGACGCCCTTCTGAGTAGGACGGGATGGCCAAAGATATGCACCCGATTTTACTTCTGGTAAACAGAAATATTTTTGATTCTTGGGCTTGACATGATTTCCGTAAATCGGAACTGATTTGCCCGTCGGGTTGATTTGTCGCAGTCTCTGCACGAGATCGTGCTTGCGCGAGGCGCGACGCAGTTCCCAGCGCGTACCTGCGCCACACTTTGCTCAGGCGGAAATCTTCGACTGCGGGCAGTTTGTCAATCGCACCGGCATGCCGACGGCGGTACATCCGGCCGGCACGTCTTGCTCGATGAGCGCGCCGGCGCCGATCTTGGCGAAGTCGCCGATGCTGACGTCACCCAAAATCGTGGCGCCGGTGCTGAGCAGCACGCCGCGGCCGATCCGGGGCGCGCGGCCCGGCATTGCCTGTTTGCGGCCGATGGTGACATTTTGCAGGATCGTCACCTCGTCGCCGATGACAGCGAAGGCGCCGACGATGATGCCGGTCGCGTGATCGAGAAACACCGAGGTGCCGATCGAGGCGGAGGGGTGAATGCTGACTTGCAGGGAATCCGACGACAGGCTTTGCAGCAACAAGGCGAGGTCGGTTCGCTGGTGACGCCAGAGCCAGTTGGACACGCGCCAGGCCTGCAGCGCGACGTAGCCTTTGAAGTTGAGCAGCGGCGGCAGCAGCCCTTTGGTCGCAGGATCGTGAACGGCAATGCTTTGCAGATCGAGGCTTGCCGCGTCGATCAAATCAGGCGCGGCGTGAAAGGCCTCGCCGGCAATGCGGGCGAACAATTCGCGGTCAGCCGCGCGCTTGCCGAGCCGTTCGCCGATCTGATGGGCGAGCGCGCGACCGAAATCGGCATGATCGAGGATCGCCGATGACAGCGAGGCGCCGAACAGCGGATCGTTGGCGAGGACGCTTTCGGCCTCGCGGCGAACGGATCGCCAAAGCTGGTCGACGGGTGCAATTGCGCTCTGGATCATCGCCATCACCTCGGGTGCGCCGGCCCGAGATATAGGTCGTCCGGGGGACTTCGCCAGCGCAAGCAGCCCACCAACAGCAACCCGTCCACGAAACGTCAGGACTGTTCAAAGGCAGCCCATGCCGACTCGGCCGCCTGGCTCTGCCGCGCGACGGGGCGGAAAAGACGAATTTCGATAGGGATCTGCAAATCCGCAGCGCCCGCTTCAACCAGCCGTCCGGCAGAAATGTCCTCTTCGGCCAAGGTCCGCGGCAGCCATGCCACGCCGTCTCCAGCGCGCGCCATCGAAAGCAGGGTCGCGGCCAGATGGGACGTAAAGATCGTTTCGAGCGCAAAGGCTCGATCTTTCGTTCCCCATTGGGCGGCCACGATGCGTCCCAATCCCGACTGCGCACTATAGGCGAGGTATTTGACCGGCTTGCCGCCGCGAAGCCGCCAGTGCGGAGCGCCATTTTGGCCGGGCGCGCTGAGCGGAACGAGCGTATCGGATCCGACCAGGATGCTCCTGAACTGGCGGGACTCCAGCCGGCTGCTCATTTGCGGGTGGTGGTGGCAAAGCAGAAACTGCGCATCGCCGCGCAGCATCATCTGCTCGCACGCCTGCATGCTGTCGGAAATCAGGTTGAGATTCCCAAGCGCCAGCACCCTTTCATTGCCGCGAACCCACTTTGGAAAAAACGTGAAGGAGAGCGCGTGCGTCGCCGCGATCGACAGGAGCCTTGCACCGCGGCCGGAAACTTCCAGCGTATCGCGGCGCAATTGATGCACCGCGCGGGTCAGCATCTCCGCCTGATTGTGGAAATGTTCGCCCGCCGGGGTCAGCGCGACGCCATGCGTCGTGCGGGTGAACAAGTCAGCGCCGACCCAGCTTTCGAGCGCGCGAATCCTGCGGCTGAAGGCCGGCTGGGTGACGTGGCGCGCCTCGGCCGCCCTCGAGAAGTTCAGGGTTTCGGCGAGCGCCAGATAGTCCTCGAACCAGATCAGCTCCATTGGTAATGCCGTATCAACATAACCAGTTCAGGCAATAGCATTGGCGTTGAAGCAAATCCAGCCTTAGTGGTCATTCCGAACAGGCTTGCTGCTGTCGCTATCGGCATGACCAGCGCCTCCAAGCAATGGCCGATGGAAGGAAAACATCATGCGTATCGTCGACGTCGTCGAAATCACCAAGCCGATCGCCTCTCCGATCCGCAACGCCTATATCGACTTCTCGAAAATGACGGCGAGCCTCGTCGCCGTGGTGACTGACGTCATGCGCGACGGTCGCCGCGTCGTCGGATACGGCTTCAACTCCAATGGCCGCTATGGCCAGGGCGGCCTGATTCGGGAACGTTTCCGCAATCGCATCGTCGAGGCCGAGCCTGCGAGCCTGCTCGACGACGCCGGCACCAACCTCGATCCGCATCGGATCTGGGCGGCGATGATGTCCAATGAAAAGCCGGGCGGGCATGGCGAGCGCTCGGTAGCGGTGGGCACGCTCGACATGGCGGTCTGGGACGCCGTCGCGAAGATCGCCGGCAAGCCGCTGTTCCGCCTTCTCGCCGAAAAGAAGGGCCGTGAGGCCAATCCCCGTGTCTTCGTTTACGCCGCGGGCGGCTATTATTATCCGGGCAAGGACAATTCGGCGCTGCAAGCGGAGATGCGCGGCTATCTCAACCGCGGCTACAACGTGGTGAAGATGAAGATCGGCGGCGCGTCGATCGACGAGGACCGCGGACGGATCGAAGCCGTGTTGAAGGAGATTGGTTCGGAAGCGCGGCTTGCCGTCGACGCCAACGGACGCTTCGATCTCGAAACCGGGATCGCTTACGCGAAGATGCTGCGCGACTACAAGCTGTTCTGGTACGAGGAGATCGGCGACCCGCTCGACTACGCGCTACAAGCCGCCATGTCGGAATTCTATCCGGGTCCGATGGCGACCGGCGAAAATCTCTTCTCGCACCAGGACGCGCGCAATCTGCTCCGCTATGGCGGCATGCGGCCGGATCGCGACTGGCTGCAGTTCGATTGCGCGCTGTCGTACGGGCTTGTCGAATATCTGCGGACGCTCGATGTCCTGGCACAGCATGGCTGGTCGCCGTCGCGCTGCATCCCCCATGGCGGGCACCAGATGTCGCTGAACATCGCGGCAGGTCTCGGCCTCGGCGGCAATGAGAGCTATCCGGACCTCTTTCAACCGTATGGCGGCTTTCCCGACTCCGTTCGCGTCCAGGACGGCCACATCGTCATGCCCGACCTTCCCGGCATCGGCTTTGAGGGAAAATCCGACCTGATCAAGGTGATGCGCGAACTGGCTGAATAGCGGAACGCAGTTTCACGCACAAAAAAGCAAACCGCCCGTCTGTGCTGATCACAAACGGGCGGCTCGTTAGCCTTCAGGCGCTATGGGGGCACATCGCCCGAGGCGTTAGCTCACGACTTGAAGTTCAGCTTTGCGGCTGATCGTTCGGCGGGGTCGGACGCGGCTTGTGCTGCGCCATGAACTGGTCGAACTCTTCCTTGTCCTTGGCGTGACGCAGGCGATCGAGGAAGTCGCGGAATTCGACCTGCTCTTCCTCAAGGCGCCGCAACGTTTCGGTGCGGTATTCGTCGAAGGCGCGGTTGCCGCTCGAGGGCGGGCCGAAACCACCGAAGCCGAAACCACGGCGCTCCATGCGGCCGCGCATCCGGTCCATCTTGTACTGCATCCGCTCCATCTTGTTCTGCCAGCGATCCTGGTGACTCCAGCAACCCATTTTTCTGCTCCCGAGTGTGAAAAAGAGAAGGGCAAGCCCGATCGGCCACCAGATGATGAAGCCGAGGATGGTTACGGCGATCCAGCCAGGATGCCAGGGGCTATCCAGCATATGCGGGGGCCGACTGGTTTCTTCAGCGGGGCCGCGCCATCGATTGACATCTGCGGTGTAGGCCATTTCCCTCTCCATGACGGCGATCACGCCGTTGTGAATGTAAATAACATTTACATACCTAAACCATCCACGTTTTTTGTCAAGCGGGCGGCAAGCGGCGGCCGGTAAATTATTTTGGAGAGCCCCAAGGACCGGCCGGCGGAACCGGCGGCGGGCCGGACGGCTTCTCGCTCGCCGGGTCCTTCGCGGCGGGCCTGCGATCGGTCGGGAAGCCGAGCCCGCGCAGATAAATCAGCACTTCGGCTTCCAGCAGATCCTCGGCCGACATCGGCAGCTTGCGGCGCGCCGCATCGCCCCGCGCAAACAGCGACGCCACGCCGTGCGACATCGACCAGATGTGCAGCGCCATCATCATCGCCGGCGGCCGCGGCATGCCCGGCGGCACCAGCGCGGCGAGACGCTCGGCTGCAGCCCTGATGACGGCGAAGGCGCGTTCGCTCGCCGCCTGCAATGTGGGGCTGAGGTCGACCGGAAGGCCGGATTCGAACATCGCCGAGTAGAACGCCGGCTCATCGCGCGCGAAGGCCAGATAGGCTTTGCCGAGCCGCTCGAACGCCGTGACGGTGTCAGGGCGGCCGTCGTCCCAGGCTTGCAGCAAGAGCGCCTCGAACTGCTCGAAGCCGCGCTGGGCGATCGAGGACAGCAATTCGTCGCGATCGCGAAAATGCCGATAAGGCGCCGCCGGGCTGACGCCGGCCATGCGCGCGGCGTCGGCAAAGGTGAAACCGGCCGCGCCCTTTTCGGCGATCAGCCCGAGCGCCGCCTGCAGCAATGCCTCTTTCAGATTGCCGTGATGATAGCCGCGCTCGGGGCGGCGGGGTTCCTTGCGCCAACTCATGTGAAAGGCTTTTACATGAGTTGGCTATAAAGGTCACTTATTTTGCGCGTTCAGGAAGTGTTAACGGGCGGAAATGCGTAGGCGCACACTGCTCCACCGCCTCAAACGCTCGTCTGGGACCAAAAACGGAAGAGGAGCGAGCGCAGGCGGGAGAGGTTCCAGCGCCTCACCGCGCCTTGTTCGCATTTGCCTGCTGCAGTTCCTCAAACCCTTTGGCGGCTTGCTGCACCTCCTCCGACCAATCGGACATCTCCTGCACCTGGCGGATTTCGATGATCTCGTTCTCGGAAGCCGGGCATTTCTTGGCCCAGGCGATCGCCTCCTCGCGCGACGCGACGTCGATCATCCAGTAGCCGCCAAGCACTTCCTTGGCCTCAGTGAACGGACCGTCGGTGACGATGGGCTTGCCTGACGCAAACGACACCCGCGCGCCCATCGACGGCGGGTGCAACCCGTCGAGCGCGATCAGGACTCCGGCTTCACTCAGCGCCTCATTGTATTTCATCATCGCCTTGACGCGCTCGGGATCGAGCTGCACATCCGGCGCCGCGGTCTCATAGCCCAGGGGGATCATCAGCATCATGAATCGCATGGTGGGAATTTCCTGTTTGGTTTGGGGTCATTCCGGGGCAGCCCGCAGGGCTGAACCCGGAATCTCGCGCAACAATCTCGGGATTCCGGGTTCGCGCTTCGCGCGCCCCGGAATGACAAAGTCATTTCTTCCCAGCCTGGGCGCGCAGGCGATCTTCCTGCTCGCGCAGTTCGGGGGTGAACGCCTCGCCAAAATCCTCGGCCGCGAACACCTGGCGGATTTCGATCTCGGCGCCGCCGTCGAACGGCGCGCGCTTCATCCACGCGATCGCCTCATCGAGCGATTTTGCGTTGATCAGCCAGAAGCCGCAGACGAGATCGCCAGTGAAGGGGAACGGACCTTTGACCGCACTGCCCTCTCCGCCCTGGTATTTGACGCGCGCGCCCTTCGAAGACGGATGCAGGCCCTCGCCCGCCTCCATCATGCCGGCCTTGACCAGTTCCTCGTTGAACTTGCCCATCGCGGTCAGCATTTCCGTGCTCGGCATCACGCCGGCTTCGGTTTCCTTGCTGGCCTTCACAATCACCATGAATCGCATCGTTTCGCTCCGTTGTTTGTCTGGCCGCTCGGCCGGTACCATCGCTCGTCAACATGACGAACCGGGTTTTGCGACACCGACATGGTTCTCGAAATTATTTTGGAGACCATTTTCCTCGGACCAGATGGGGCCGGAGGAACTTAGCTGTCGCCCTGGCGAACGAAGGCGCCGTTTTCGTAGGTCGCGCCGAAATAGACGTCGATGCGCCTGATCCTGTCGCCCGCAAAAGCGAAGAACTCCGTATTGCGGAAACTCTTGCCTTCCCTGGCGACGCATCGATAGGTCACGAACGCCGCCTCGCCCTCGACCATGATCGTTTCGAGATCCTGCCGTTCGATCCAGTCGCTGTTCTTCCAGCACCGCGCGAAATAGGTCGCCTTGTCGATTTCGTCGTCATAGGGGCTGGTGAAACGGAAATCGTCGGTGAAGGCGGCCTCGACCGCCGCGCGGTCGTTCGCCAAATAGGCGGCGAACAGGTTGCGGATAATCCCGGTCTTGCTTGCGGCGCTCATTCAGCGCTCCTTCGGCACCATATTGAAATAGGGCTTGGCCTCCTTCAGCACCCGTGCGAACGACGGCCGCGCCTTCAGTCGTTCGAGATAGGCGGCAAGGTTTGTCTCGCCATCGCCGAACGGCTGCGCCATGCTGCCGTAGAACAGCGACGGCGCCGCGGCGCAATCGGCGAGGCTGAAATCATCGCCCATCGCCCAGGCTCCGCCGGCCATCTGTCGTTCGATCATCGCGTAGGAAGTGCGCAGCTGCGCCCGCGCCTCCTCGACGCCGTGGGGATCCTTCGGCCCTTCAGGGCGAAGGCGGTCGAGCATGATCTTCTGCATCGGCAGATGCACATAGAGATCGTAGAAGCGGTCGCGCAGCCGGGTCTGCAGGGCCTTGTCAGCGTCAGCCGGAAGCAATCGCGTGCGTCCGAGATAGTGGCGATCGAGATATTCGATCACGATGCTCGATTCCGGGACGATCTCGCCCCTGGCATCGTCCTGCAGCACCGGAAATTTTCCAATAGGCCACAGTTGCAGCAAGGCGGCGCGTTCGGCCGGATTGCCGAGATCGACCAGCTTCGGCGTGAACGGGACGCCGATCTCGTACAGGGCAATCAGCGCCTTCCAGCAGAACGATGACAGCGGGTGGAAATGCAGGGTCAGTGACATCTGGACTCCGGAGTGTTTTGGGCACGTCAGCAAGACGAACCAGGGTTTGGCAGGCCGACATTTGCTCCGAATTATTTCGGAGCGGCGGGCGCGTAGCGCAGGATCACGATCCCGCTTGACATCGGCCGGCTGTCCAGCAGCTTGAGCCGGGTCCGCGCGCCCTGTTTGAACAACGGCGTTCCGCCGCCAAGGATGATCGGGTTCAGCGCGATGCGGAATTCGTCGATCACGCCGTGCGGAATCAGGTGCGACGCCAGATCGGCGCTGCCGAACAGAAAGATATCCCTCGGCGCATCGCGCTTCAATTTGGTGACGGTATCGACCACGTCGTCCGCGAACATCTGCGTGTTGTTCCAGCCGGATTGTTTCAGCGTGCGCGAGAACACGTATTTCGGCACAGCATTCATGAAGTCGGCGACTTCGCCGGTCGCATTCGGCCAATGGTTCGCCATCAGCTCATAGGTGACGCGGCCGAACAGCAATCCGCCGGCGGCGTTGAGCTGCTCGATCGACAACCGCTCCAGTTCTTCGCCCCAGACGTCTTCATGCCAGGAGATGTCCCGGTTCGGCCCTTCGACGAAGCCATCCAGCGTCATCAGGTTCCACATGATCAGCTTTGCCATCTCGGCGCTCCCTTAACTGATTGCGATTTGCAACTGGTTGTATCCTGAGACAACCGGTGCAATAATGCAAGCAGTTTTTTCGGAGACGAATCCATGGCTGACGACCAACGCTCCGGCTGCCCGATCAACCTCACGCTGGAAGTAGTCGGCGACAAATGGAGCCTGCTCATCATCCGCGACATGATGTTCGGCAACCGGCGGCATTTTCGCGAGCTATTGACCAAGTCCGAGGAAGGCATCTCCTCCAACATCCTCGCCGACCGGCTGAAGACATTGCTCGACGCCGGCATCATCACCCGCGAGGACGATCCCAGCCACAAGCAGAAGGGAATCTATTCGCTGACCGAACAGGGCATCGAACTGCTGCCGGTCCTCGCGCAGATGGCAGCCTGGGGTTACCAATATCTCCCGGTCTCCGAAGAACTCGGCATCCGCGCCAGGTTGCTCCGCGAGGGCGGGCCCAAAATGTGGGCAGAGTTCATGGACGAGTTGCGCGAGACTCATCTGGGTCAGGTCCGGCGCAGGAAGGGGCCGACGGTCGGTGAGCGGCTCCAGGCGTATGAGAGTGTCGTGAACCGGACATAACGTTCAAAAAGCTCAAGAAATTCGCTCCGTATGAATACGTAGCCGGCAGGCATGGTCGGAGGCCGTCACTCTGCCCATCAACGTGCACACGCGACAAATTATCGCGATGGATGAAGGCGCAAAGACAATTCACACCCGGGAGCGCGTTCGCAGGAATTTCATCAGGCGAAACATTGGCGAACGAGATGGTTTACGGTTGATAAACGGGTATCTGCAACTTTTTCCCGTAGTGAATTATCAGCCATCCATTTTTCAAACAGCGCGCGGAGCCTCACGTGTTCAATCTGCAAAAGAAAGCAAACACCCAAAGCGCGCTTGCCCAAGCCGCTGCCATCAACAAGTCGCAGGCCGTGATCGAGTTCAAGCTCGACGGTACCATCGTCACCGCGAACCCGAATTTTCTCGGCGCCGTGGGCTACACGCTGGCCGAAATCCAGGGCAAGCATCACGGCATGTTCGTCGATCCGGCCGAGCGCGAGAGCGCGGCCTATCGCGAATTCTGGGCGCGGCTGAACCGGGGCGAATTCCAGGCCGCCCAATACAAGCGGTTCGGCAAGGGCGGCCGCGAGATCTGGATCCAGGCGTCCTACAATCCGATCCTCGATAGCGGCGGAAAGCCGGTCGGGGTCATCAAATTCGCGACCGACATTACGGCGCAAAAGATCCACAGCATGGAGGACGCCGGCAAGATTGCCGCCCTCAGCCGGGCCCAGGCCGTGATCGAGTTCAACATGGACGGCACCATCGTCACCGCCAACGAGAATTTCCTCGGCGCGGTCGGTTACGCGCTCGAGGAGATCCAGGGCAAGCACCACAGCATGTTCGTGGTCCCGGAAGAGCGCGACAGCGCTGCCTATCGCGAATTCTGGGCGCGGCTGAACCGCGGCCAGTACGAAGCCGCCGAATACAAGCGCCTCGGCAAGGGCGGCAAGGAAATCTGGATCCTCGCCAGCTACAATCCGATCCTCAACGAGGCCGGCAAGCCGTTCAAGGTGGTCAAGTTCGCCACCGACGTCACCGCGCAGAAGCTGAAAGCCGCCGACAATGACGGGCAGATCGCCGCGATCGTCAAGTCGCAGGCCGTGATCGAATTCAACATGGACGGCACGATCCGCACCGCCAATCCGAATTTCTGCGCCGCGCTCGGCTATTCGCTGCCGGAAATCCAGGGCAAGCATCACGGCATGTTCGTCGAGCCGAACGAGCGCAACGCGCCGGCGTATCGCGAATTCTGGGAAAATCTCAACCGCGGCCAGTACCAGGCGGCGCAATACAAGCGGATCGCCAAGGGTGGCCGCGAAATCTGGATCCAGGCGTCCTACAATCCGATCCTCGACCTCAACGGCAAGCCGTTCAAGGTGGTGAAATACGCGACCGACATCACCGCCCAGGCGATTGCGCGCAAGAAGGCCGAGAACGCCCGCGGCCTGATCGAGTCGGTGGCAGCGGGCAGCGAAGAGATGAGCGCCTCGATCCGCGAAATCTCCGAGACCATGACCAAGTCCAAGGCGAATGCCGCGAACGCGACCGCCCGGGTCGAAGCCGCGGACGCGCAAGCCGTGAAGCTCAGCGCCGCTTCGCAAGCCATGAGCGGTATCGTCGAACTGATCGGCAACATCACCGGACAGATCAACCTTCTGGCGCTGAACGCCACCATCGAATCGGCGCGGGCGGGCGAAGCGGGCCGCGGCTTTGCCGTGGTGGCCTCCGAGGTCAAGAACCTCGCCAATCAGGCCAAGCACGCCACCGACACGATCTCGAAGGAGATCGAACAGCTGAACGGCGTCGCCAGCGAGGTCGTGGGCTCGCTCACGGCCATCAAGGAGGCGATCGCCAGCGTCAACGAGTTCATCGCCTCCACGGCGGCCGCCGTGGAAGAGCAGAGCGCCGTCACATCGGACATGTCGTCCAACATGCAGCGCGCCTCCGCCGAATTGGCCTGATACGGGACCGCCAGCCCCTCGTATCGGTTCAATCAGCCTTCGGGAGCCATCTCGAAGGCGAGCTTGACCGGCACCGCAGGCGCAGAAGCGCAGCGGTGCCGGCTTTTTTGGGCATCGGCGTTCGCTCAGACCTGGTCCCACCGCCGCGTCACTTCCGTCGCGCCCTCCGGCGTGGCCTCGAACACCGGCGACGCCAGGACGGCGTGGATATGCAGCATGTCGGTGCCGGAATTGCGGAAGCCGTGCAGTTGCCCAGCCGGCACGATCAGGGATTGCCCCGACGTGACGATGCTGTGTTCCCCGCCGAGCCACATCTCGGCCTCGCCCTCGCGCACGGTGAGCACCTCCTCGACGGGGTGCGAATGCGTCGGGGCGCCGGCGCCGGGCGCGATCCATTGCTCGAAGATGCACAAATGCTTGGCGCCGTTGCGCGCCGAAACCAGCATGCGGGTTTCCACGCCCAGCCGCCATTGCTCCGGTGGCATATCCCTGACGTCGACCACCCTCATTGCCGGACCCTTTCGGTTGCCGTGACCTCGCGTGGTTCGAGAACGTGCGCCGGATGCGGCGCAGCATGCAAGCGGGGGCTACCGGCAGGTTCGAGACACAATGAACGGCGTGGGGTATAGAGCCAAAGAATCAATCATCAGCGGACCTGCTCCATGCCCACTTCCCTATCAAAAGTCGCACTTGTCACCGGCGCCGCGCGCGGTATCGGGCTTGCGACCGCAAAACGCTTTCTCGCCGATGGCTGGCGGGTGGCGCTGCTCGACATCGAGGGCGAACTGCTGCGTGGCGCGGTCGCGGCGCTGGCCGATCCCGACAATACGCTGGCGCTGCATTGCGACGTCAGCGATGCCGGCGCGGTGGCCTCGGCGATGACAAATGTGATCGGGCGCTTTGGGCGGCTCGACGCGCTGGTCAACAATGCCGGCGTCGCTGTGTTCGCGCCGCTGCTCGAGACATCGGACGAAGACTGGAACCGGATCCTCGCGGTCAATCTCACCGGGCCATTTATCTGCACCAAGGCCGCCGCGCCCCTGATGCGCGAGCATGGCGGCGGCGCAGTAGTGAACATCACCTCGATCTCGGCGGTGCGCGCCTCGACGCTGCGCTCGGCCTACGGCACCAGCAAAGCGGGGCTTGCGCATCTCACCAAGCAGCTCGCGGTCGAACTGGCTTCGCTCGGCATCCGCGTCAACGCCGTGGCGCCCGGCCCGGTCGAGACCGCGATGGCGAAGGCGGTTCATACCCCGGAAATCCGCGCCGATTATCACGACGCCATTCCGCTCAACCGTTACGGCCTCGAAGAAGAACTGGCGGAAGCGGTGTTCTTCCTGTGCAGCGACCGTTCCAGCTACATCACCGGGCAGGTGCTGGCCGTCGACGGCGGTTTTGATGCCGCCGGCATCGGCTTGCCGACCCTGCGCGGCGAGCGGCGGAATGGCTGACGGAGCCTTGCCGGACGTGCCAACGTTGACTAATTCAACAGCTCCCGGACGAAGGAGCTGCACATGCGAATGGCGCTCATCAAGGCAATTGTTGTTGCGGCGGCGCTGTGCGCTGCGGTTTCACCTGTTCGTGCCGAGGTGCGCATCCTCGCCAGCCCCGGCGGACAGGTCGGCCCGTTTCTCGACCTGTTCGAGCGCCTGCGCGCGTCCGGCGAGCGCGTCGTGATCGACGGGCCGTGCCTGTCGGCCTGCACGCTGGTGCTGAGCACGGTGCCGAACGAACGCATCTGCGTGACGCGCCGCGCGGTGCTCGGCTTCCACGGCGCGCGGTCGATCGACCGCCGCGGCCGGATGTATGCCGAACCGGAAGCGTCGCAGGCGGTGCTGGAAGCCTATCCGGAGCCGGTTCGTAAATGGATCAGCCGCCGCGGCGGATTGACGTCGCGGATGTTGTTGCTGCGCGGGCGCGAACTCGCCGCGATTTACCCGTCGTGCAGGTGAAGGATTTGTAGGGTGGGTTAGGCGAAGCCGTAACCCACCGCCTTTGAGCGGGGAAAGTGGTGGGTTTCGCTACGCTCTACCCACCCTACGCAGCTATGCACCCACCGTCATGACTGCATATCTGCCGGGCAGTTGACCATCCAGGGCGTGCCGAACTTGTCGACGCACATGCCGAAACCATTGGAGAAAAAGGTCTTGGCAAACGGCATCTTCACGGTGCCGCCATCGGCCAGCGCGTTGAAGCGGCGCTCGGCGTCGGCGGGGTTCTCGACCTGCAGCGCGACCGCAAAACCCTGCGGCTGATGGAAGTCGCCGGGAAATGCATCGGAGGCCATCACCACCTCGCCGTCGACCGTGAAGCTGGCGTGCATGATCTTCTTCTTCCATTCCGCCGGGGTCGGCATGTCGGCGGGTCCGCCTTCATAGCGCATCATCGCGTCAATCTTGGCGCCAAGCACTTTTTCATAATACTTCAGTGCTGCTTCGCAGTTTCCGTTGAAGAACAGATAGGGATTGACCTGCATCGTTGGCTCCTTGGGTGAACGGATTTGGCGTGAACGAATTTGCGGTGAACGTGCGCTACTTCTCGGTGAGCTTTTTCAGATTGGCAAGACCAGTCTCGAAATCCCTGCCGATCATGCGGTCCAGGTTCATGAACACCTGCATCACCTTGGACAGGAACACGGCGGGCCCGGTCATCGTCCAGGTCAGATGGGTAGCATCGCCCTGCGGCAGCATTGTGAATTCGGCAGTGTTGTGACCTTCGAACGGCTTGAAGAAATCGAGCTTGATGAGGATCCTCGAGGGCACTGACGTTTCGAGGATTTCCATGCGGCCGGACCCGACATTCTTGTTGCCGTCCCAGGCATAGACCGCGCCCTTGCCGCTGTCGGCGCCGCCATAGGTGCGCTTCAGCGCAGGATCCCTGTCCTCGTAGGGCGACCAGCTGCGCCATTGGTGAAAATCGTTGATCAGCGGAAAGATCCTGTCCGCCGGCGCCTTGATGCTGATGGCGCGCTGGACCTGGAACGTATCCGGCTTGGTCGCGGCCAGAATCAGCACCGCGGCGATGGCAATCGCCAGGACGACGGCGATGATGGCAATGATGTCGAGCATGTCAGGCTCCGTACGGGCTGGTGATTATGATGCAAGTCGGCGGCGGAAAGGAATGAAATTGCGCAAGGCCGGATCGCGCAGCCACAGCCCGCCCCATACCATCAGGCCGAGATAAAGCCCGAACAGCGTGTGGGTGAACAGCGGGCTGTCGATCCGGACATGGGATGCCATCGCGCCGCCGAGATACCCGGTCAGCAGGATGGCGCCGAGGATCGAGGTCGGCGGCACCGAATACAGCACGGTGCAGACGATGGTGATGATGCCGAGGCTGCGCGCCAGCGTTTCGCTGGAACCATAACCCATCTTGTCCATCGTTTCCGTGACGATCGGCCACGGCACCAGCTTGATGGCGCCGTCGAACAGCAGGAACACGATGACCAGGCCGGAGAGAATACGGCCGGTCCAGCGGGCGGTTTTGGCGACCGGCGCGGGTTCGTCGATCGCAGTCATGGTGGACATGGCTTTCTCCTGTCATTTGCATAATTCCAGGACGAACGAGCCTGACGTAAACAGACAGGGCAGCGAACTTTTTTCAGGGGCCGCAACTCACGCCGCATAAGCAATGGCAGGTGGGCCGCATGAATCGACGGAGCACGCCGCCAGCGCAGTCTCTGGCGAGGGCATCTCTGATCGAGATGGCACACATCACCATGGCCGATTTCATGCGTGCGATCAGCGACATGCGATTGAAATAACCGCGCGCCTGGCACGAACCTTTCATCGCGAAGGCGCGACTAACGGCTGTCAATCGAGACAGCCACCCCCGGCAAAACCCATCCATTCTGGAGCACGACCAATGTCCTGCGAACAAAAGACGCTTGTCAAAATCAACCGGCCTGAGGACTCGATGTCCTATGCCATGATCGTCATCGGCGGCGGTGTCGGAAATCTCGCCGCAGCGATTTATTCTGCTGTTGCAAACGGCCTGCGTCGCGTCCTGACTGCGCAAGCGCCGGCGAGGGAACGCCATCTCCCGGCTGCATATTCTCAGCAGGGTTAATTGCGATCGCAGCTTCCGCGCAGCTTTTGATAGCGAAAGCACGACCAACAAAATTCATCGAAGACCAATCATTGCAGATCATTCATTCTGGAGCACGACCATGACCCCCGACCAGAAAGCGCTTGTCAAAACAACCTGGAGCCTCGTGGTCCCGATCGCCGATACCGCCGCGACATTGTTTTACGGCCGGCTGTTCGAAATCGACCCCTCGACGCGCCCCATGTTCAAGAGCACCGACATGCCGGAGCAGCGCAAGAAGCTGATGCAGGCGTTGGCGACCGTGATCGCCGGTCTCGATAACCTCGCGCCGCTGATCCCGGTGCTGGAAACGCTCGGCAGGAAACACGTCGCGTACGGCGTCCTCGACAAGCATTACGACTCGGTCGGCACCGCATTGCTGTGGACGCTCGAACAAGGCCTGCAAACCGCATGGACACCGCCTGTGCAGGACGCCTGGATCGCGGCATACACGGCGGTTGCCGGCGTGATGCGCAATGCGGCAAAGACGGTTCCGAACGCCGCATGACCGGCGCCGCCGGTGCTTGTCGAACCTCACGCGAGGTTGAGGCGACATAGGTCCGTTCATCTCGAACGAGAGTGGAAGGACATGGATCCGCAATTGGAGCTTGATTCCATCCTGATCGCCCTGCGCGGCGCAAGCCTCGAGGAGCAAGCGGAGATCGGCCGGGGCGATCTGGCGTCCCTGCTTCATGTCGCGCCGCCGCAACTGGTCGACAAGATCATCAAGATGGCGCGGCGCGACAACCGGATCAGGAATGCGCTCGCCGCGTCACGGTATTATTGCGGCCTCGGAAAGACGATCTGCGACAAGATTGATTCCGTGGTGAGCGCGCCGTTCCCGGCGGCGCTTCAGCCCAAGCGGAAACCGTCCTCCAGACGCTAGCTATCGATCCTGTTTTCCAACTCCATCCACGCAATCGGACCAGGCCACGCAGAACAACGTGAACACGAAGATGTTCCAGCTTGGCTGGATGTCGCACCACGCCGCCACGACAGGAACGGGCAAGGCGAAAACAAGCGGCCGCGCGATCCAGCGCAGGCAGAAAAATCTCGCGCTGGCAGGCTCGCCGAAAGCGACTTTTCGCAATGTGTCGATCATCACCAGGCCCGTGCTCCACCGTTGCCGGTTAGTCGCGGGCGTTCGGGCGCGGTTCAAATCCGCGAGGCCGAATGGCCTGTTGCCGGCTGAAGCAGAGGCCTACGTCCCGGCCTTGGCGCCGCGCGGCTTGCTGTCGCGCATCAGACGGTCGAGGTGCATGCGGATGTGGGCGGCTTCGGCCGAGGTGTTGGCCAGCGCGATGGCGCGGTCGAAGGCGACTCGGGCCTCCTCGTTGCGCCCGAGCTGCATCAGGAAGGCGCCGCGCACGCCGAAATAATGAAAGTAATTCGACAGCCGCGCCGCCAGCGGCTCGATCATGTCCAGCGCGGCTTCGGGACCTTTCACCTTCGAAACGGCGACAGAGCGGTTGAGCGTCACCACCGGCGACGGCTGCATGATCTCGAGCGCGCCGTACAGCAGATCGATCTGGGTCCAGTCGGTATCCTCGGGCTTTTCGGCGCGGGCATGCAGGGCGGATATTGCCGCCTGAGTTTGATAGGGTCCGCTGCGGCGATGGCGCATCGCCTTGTCGATCAGCGCCAGCCCCTCGGCGATCATCTTGCCATTCCACAGCGTGCGATCCTGGTCGTCGAGCAGGATCACCGCGCCGTCGGCATCGAACCGCGCCGCGGCGCGCGCGTGCTGCAGCAACAGCAGCGCGGTCAGCCCCATGATCTCGGGCTCGCTCTGGAACAGCCGCAGCAACAGCCGCGCCAGCCGGATCGCTTCCTCGCACAGCGGGCTGCGGATCTCGGCGGTATCGTCGCTCGCCGAATAGCCCTCGTTGAAGATCAGGTAGATCATCGCGGCGACCGCAGCCAGCCGTTCGGTGCGCTCCACCGCCCCCGGGGTCTCGAACGGCACATCGGCGTCGGCGACGCGGGCTTTTGCACGCGTGATGCGCTGCTCCATCGCGGCTTCCGAAACCAGGAAGGCGCGCGCGATCTGCTTCACCGTCAGGCCCGAGACGATGCGCAGCGCCAGCGCGATCTGCTGCGTCGCCGGCAGATCTGGATGGCAGCAGATGAACAGCAGCCGCAGAATGTCGTCGCGGTAATGCGAGCCGTCGAGCCGCTCGGCGAGTTGCTCCTCGGCGTCGTCGGTATCCGAGATCGCGTGGTCGTCCTCGGGCAGCGGCTCCTGCTTGCGGCCTCGCCTGATGTCGTCGATCGCGACGTTGCGCCCGACCATGATCAGCCACGCCGCGGGATCACGCGGCGGGCCGTTCTGCGGCCAGCTCTTCAGCGCCCGCAGGCAGGCATTCTGGAAGGCTTCCTCGGCGGTTTCGAGATTGCGGAAATAGCGCAGCAGCGCGCCGACTGCCTGGGGGCGCGCCGAGGTCAGCGCGCTATCGATCCAGGCGGTGTCGGTCATTTCGGGGCGCTCCCGGGTGTGAAATGGCCAACTGGACGGATTTCATAGGCGCCACCGGGATTGGCCTTGCCGAGATCGCGCGCGACGTCGAGCGCCGCGTCGAGATTCTCGCAATCGACGACATAGAAGCCGAGCAATTGCTCCTTGGTCTCGGCATAGGGGCCGTCGATCACGACCGGCGGATCGTCCTTGCGCAGAGTGGTCGCCGACGTGGTCGGCAGCAGGCGGGCGACCGGGCCGAGCCGGCCCTGCTTGGTGAGCTTGTCCTGCACGACCCGCAGTTTGGTCATGACCGCGGCGTCCTGTTCCTTGGTCCAGGACCCCGTAAAATCTTCGTCGTGGTAGCAAAGGATGGCGTACAGCATGCGACCCGCATCTCCGTTGTCTCTTGATGAGGCATGATCTTATCGGAAAACCGGAGCCCACTTTTCCGGATCATGCCTAGGACGAACGATTATGCCCGCTGCCGACAGGGGAGCGAAAGAAATTTTCGAGTGTTCCACGCCCGGTCAGAGACCGACAATCGAAATGCCGGCAGGTGCATGACAGCCATGACCACAGCCGGAATTACGATGATTTGGTCATTTGGTATCTCCCTTGCTTGGTGAAAGGAGGTTAGAGGAATGGTTCAATCCTCAGAAGGTACCGATCGCGCTGCGTGGCGATACGAAGGGAAAATCAATGAAAAAAGGGGCGCTTGCGCTGCTGGTGCGTGGCGGGACTGATAACTGGGCAGCGTCGCGGTGGATGAAGCGGTTTGGCGACGTCTGCCCGGACCGCCTCGTGGTGGAGATGCCGGATCCATCGTTCGACCCGGCCGAGGTCCATTATGCCGCGGTGTGGAAGCCGAAGCCCGGGGAGCTCGCCGCTTTCAGGAATTTGCGTATCATCTTCAATCTCGGCGCCGGCGTCGACGCACTGATGGTGGATTCCACGCTGCCCGACGTGCCGCTGGTGCGGGTCGCGGTCCCCGACCTGACCGAGCGGATGACGGAATATGTCGTGCTGCATGCGCTGATGCATCACCGGCAGGAGCTTTATCTGCGCGAGAGCCAGCGGGTGAAGCGCTGGTCGCCGCAGCCGCAATGGGCGGCGGGCGCGATCACGGTCGGCATCATGGGGCTGGGCGCGCTGGGCGCCCATGCCGCCGGGGTGCTCAAGCATGTCGGCTTCAAGGTCGTGGGCTGGAGCCGCAGCCCCAAGGAGATCGCCGGCGTCCCCTGCTTTCACGGCGAACAGCAACTGGACACGTTCCTGCGGCAGACCGATATTTTGGTCAGCCTGCTGCCGCTGACGGCCGATACGCGCGGTATCCTCAATCGCGCCATGTTCGAAAAACTCAACCGCAATAGCCCGATGGGTGCGCCGGTTTTGATCAATGCGGGCCGCGGCGCGTTGCAGAATGAAGCTGATATTTTGAGCTGCCTGGAAGACGGCACGCTCGGCGGCGCCTCGCTCGACGTCTACGTGACCGAGCCATTGCCCGCCGACAGCCCGTTCTGGACCCATCCGAAGGTAGTGCTGACCCCGCACAACGCCGCCGACACCGATCCTGAGGAAATTTCGAAATACGTCGCGCAGCAGATCGAGCGTTTTGAGGCCGGCGGAGCGTTGGAGAACGTGGTGGATCGCAAGCAGGGGTATTGAGTCCAGTTTGAATGGCGATTCCCGGCCTTGAGCCGGGACCCATAGCCACCGGCGGTTATTGGTTAGCAGGCTGGTCGCTATCTTCCATTTCCAACAACATCCGCCGCGGCGTATGGGTCCCTGCGTTCGCAGGGACGACGACTTACCCCTGCGCCATCACAGCGACCGCGCCGTTGACAAGCGCTTCCAGTTCCGCGCGCGGGATCTGGGCGCGGGCGCGGATTGCGATGGTGTGGATGGTCGCCGACGCGAGATTCGCCAGCACTTGCGGATCGGCTGTGGCTGGCAGTTCGCCGCGCTCCTGTGCGATCTTGAACAGCCGCGCAAAGAAGCGGTCCATCTCGACGAGGCCGCTGACCACGAGAGCGCGGATGTCAGGGTCGAACACCGCTTCCGAGGTCGCGGTCATCACAGTGAAGCAGCCGCGCGGGCCGCCCTCGCCCGACAGATACATGTCGAGCGCGATGCCATAGATTCGAAGCAGCATCGGCCGCAGCGGCAGATCGGCCGCAAAGGCCTCGCCCATCCGCGCGCGGGCGCGGTTGCGGTAGCTCTCATAGGTCTTCTTGTAGAGTTCGCGCTTGTCGCCGAACGCGCCATAGAGGCTCGGCCGGTTCATGCCGGTGGCGGCGCTGAGATCGTCGAGCGAGGTCGCGGCAAAGCCGTCCTTCCAGAACACATCGAGCGCGCGGGACAGCGCCACGTCAGGCTCATAGGCGCGCGGCCGGCCGCGGCGTTTTGGTGGGACGGCGCCGGCCGCGGGCGACGGCTTCGCAGGCTGAGGCTTTGCGGACTTCAGCAATGCAGCCTCGGGCCGGGCGCGCGGTGGCGGCGGACTTCTTTTTTGTACCATCTTGCAAATAATCCTTGACGCTTATTTATACGAAGCGGTACATAAATCAAGCTCAGCCGTCGCGACCGTCTGAACCCGAGCGTGAAACCCCAAAGTGAACCACAGGGAGATTCGACCATGGACCTTTATTTCTCGCCCCTCGCCTGCTCGATGGCAACCAGGATCGCGCTGTATGAGGCCGGCAGCCAGGCCAACTTCATCGAGGTCGACCCCAAGACCAAACGGGTGTTGAAGGACGATTCGGATTTCTACGCGGTCAATCCGCTCGGCCTCGTGCCGGTCGTACGGACCGACGACGGCGTGACGCTGACCGAGAACGCCGCGATCCTGCAGCACGTCGCAGAGCGATTGAGCGATTCCAATATCGGCGCCAGGCCCGGCATCGAACGCTCGAAGCTGCAGCAATGGCTGTGCTTCATCGGCACCGAACTGCACAAGGGCCTGTTCACGCCGTTGCTCGGCAAGACCGTGCCGGCGGAGGTCAAGGCCTATACGCTGGAGCGGTATCTGTCGCGCCTCGACTACCTCAACAAATATCTCGAGGGGCGTGAATTCGTGCTCGACCATTTCAGCGTGGCGGACGCCTATCTCACCACCGTGCTGAACTGGAGCATCGCCACCCCGATGATCGACTTTTCGAAATATCCGGCGGTGAAGGATTATCTCGAGCGGATGAAGAAGCGGCCGAGCGTGGCGAAAGCGCTGGCGGAAGAGTTCGATCTCTACAAGGCCGAGATCGCGCGCCACAAGGCGGCGGCGTAATTCAGTTGTCGCCCCGGCGAACGCCGGGGCCCATACTCCGCGGCGGTCGTGATTTAAGGCGGTCGTCGACCACCGCGGCTAAATGGATGGGCCGCGGCGTATGGGCCCCCCGATGTGCAATTGCACATCTGAGCTCAAGGCCGGGACGACGCAGTTGAGAGAACGCCACCAACATTATCTCGCCAGCAAACGCGCCTTCATATCCACCATCGCCTGCCCGAACACTTTGGTATCGTCGAGCGCGCGCGCCAGCACCAGCGCGCCCTGAATGGTCAGCAGCGCATCCGCGGATCGCCGCCGCGCCACGCCTGCACTGAAGCCGGCACGTCGCAGCGTCTGCGCCAGCGCATCGTTCCAGCGACTGAAATAATCCTGCACCTGCGAGCTGAAAATATCCCGCGACGCCCCGAGCGCAATGACGCCGACCAGGCAGACGCGGTGGCCGGAGTGGAAATACCGGTCGACCCCGGCGGTCATGTCGGCAATCGCCTGTGCGGGATCATCGGACTTGCGCAGGGCTGCGAAGATATTGACTTCGAACCAGTGGTCGATCTCGGCCAGGACTTCCGCGGCCATCTGCGCTTTGCCGTCGGGGAAGAAATGATAGAGGCTGCCCTTGCCAAGGCCGGTGGCCTTACTGATCAACGCCAGCGTCGCGCCCTCGTAACCGTGGCTACGAAAGACCTCGCCCAGCAGGGGCAACAGATCGGCGCGTTCGGAAACGGTCTTGGCCATGGCTCCGCTAGAACGGGCTCTCGCTCAAGCCCGCGACATCCGCCGGACGCGGTCCGGGCGCGGCCCAATGAAAGCGGCGGTCTTTCTCGGCAATCGCGACATCGTTGATGCTGGCCTCGCGCCGGCGCATCAGGCCGTGCTCGTCGAACTCCCATTGCTCGTTGCCGTAGGAGCGGTGCCACTGCCCGGCAGCGTCATGCCATTCATACTGGAAGCGCACCGCGATGCGGTTGGCGTCGAACGCCCAGAGATCCTTGATCAGGCGATACTCGTGCTCTTTGGCCCATTTGCGGGTGAGGAAAGCGACGATCGCTTCGCGGCCCTGGAAAAATTCGGCGCGGTTACGCCAGCGGCTGTCCTCGGTATAGGCCAGCGAGACGCGGACCGGATCGCGCGAATTCCAGGCGTCCTCCGCCATGCGGGCTTTCTGGGCAGCGGTCTCCCGCGTGAACGGCGGCAATGGCGGACGCGACATCTGACATCTCCAGCTTTGAACAGGGCTGGAGACTGTACCGATCGGTACAGCGAGTCAAGCATTCGACGAAAATCAATCGAGATCGGCCTTCAGCAGCAGCCGGAGCGATTTCGGGATCGGCTGCGCCCGCCCCTCGCAAATGAACGCGACGCGCACCTTCGCCGTGACCAGAGCTTCCGTTCCACGCCGCACTTCCTGCGCCAGCGTGATCGAGGCGCCCTTCACCGCGATCGGCCAGGTCACCACGTCGAGCAGATCGTCCATCCGCGCCGGGCGCAGGAAGTCGATCTCCATCGAGCGGACCACGAAGGCAAAGCCCGGCGTCTCCGCCTGCGCCTGCTCGAACAGTGCATGCTGATCGGCGCCCATGAGCCGCAGATGATTGGTGCGGCCGCGCTCCATGAAGCGCAGATAATTGGCGTGATAGACGATGCCGGAGAAATCCGTGTCCTCGTAATAGACGCGGACCTGCATGTGATGGCGGCCGTCGCGGACCGCGCCGTCGATGTGGGGTAAAGTCAATTGCGGCCCTCGATCGCCTGGAAAGCCATCGTTTTGCGCAAAATACGCGTGGTGCGCAAGCGTAACGCCTGCGGCGGATTACGCTACCACCGCGCCCTGCCCGCCCAGGGTCACCAGCACGATCTCCGGGGGAACGCCGATGCGGAACGGCATGATGCTGCAGCCGAGGCCGCCGGAGACGACGATGTCGTGCTTCATGCGGATGTGGCCATAAGCGAGCCGCTGGCCGGACGGCGCGACTGGCGACCAGCCCAGCAAACGCACCTGACCGCCATGGGTATGGCCGGAGAGCTGCAGTGACACCCGCGACGGCACGCGTTTGGCGATGTCGGGCTCATGCGCCAGCAAGATGATCGGCGCGTCATCGGTGACCTTCGCCAGCGTGGCGCCGAGATCGTCGACGCCGACCCGCCGCACCGGCCTGAAACGGCGTGCCGGGAAATAGGCCAGTTGGTCGCCAAGGCCAGCCAGCCAGAATGGCCGCCCGTCCTTGGTGAGGCGCTTGGCGTCGTTGTCGTAAACCGGAATACCGGACGCTTCCAGCGCGCGGCGGGCGAAGGTGTGCCCCTTGCCTTCGCGCTGCACTTCCTTGTCATCCCACCAATCATGATTGCCGAGAATGGCGTGCACGCCGAGCGGGGCCTTCAGCCTGGCCAGCACCGGCGCCCATTCATCGGCCGGGATGAAGCGCGTCACCTTGCGGTGCCCAGCCACGTAGTCGCCGAGCATGACGATGACGTCGGCCTTCAGGGCGTTGGTTCGCTCAACAATCCCCTGGATGCGGTCGAGCGACATCCAGGGATCGCAGGCGTGCAGATCGGTGATGACGGCGATCTTGAGCTTGAGATCGGTGGGCCATTGCGGCGGCGCAAGGTTGTAGCGCGTAACGCGAAGCTGCAGCGCGGGTTCGGAGAATCCGTAGGCCGTGGTCGTGACGCCGAGGGCGCCCAATCCACCAAAGAGTCGAAAGAAATGTCGGCGTGAAATCATGGCTGGTCAATCGTGATGCATCGCAAACATGGGCGGGTATTGGGCCGGAATTGGGGTGCGTTTGTGCAGATCGTCAGCAGTTGCATTAAGGTTACCACCTGTTCTCTCCGATCAGCGCGTCAAGCCGGGCCCTCAATTCGTCGGAGGCGCGATAGTACCAGACGCCGCCCAAAAGATCTCGAAAACGGTCGCTGGCCTGGGCCTCGCGCCCGATGCGGTCGATGGTTTCCATGCTGATGACATCCTCGAGCGGACCGGCGGCGAGCAGCGAAAGCAGCGCCGGATTGGTCTCGATCTCGAGGATCGCGACGATCAGATCAATCGCCCCGTCCGGATTCTCACCACGCAATTCGCTCTCATAATCCATCATCGCAAAGAAATTGTCGTCGCGGTCGCAGTCGGATTTCGAATGCTGTTCGACCCAGGCCCGCGCCAACTCCGGCAGCGTCATGGCTTCACAATCGAGCGGCTGTTTGGGGGTCCGTCGTGCGACGTCGTCGGCCTTCCAGCCCTTGAGGTCGGCGATCGCCTGGATGCGCTGCTTCAACGGCTTGTTTGGACCGAGCAGAATGCCGCCGAGCAGCCAGCGCAGCCGGACATTATCCTTCGCCTCGGCCTCGATCCGGTCGATCACGCTTTCGCCGTGGGCATACATCAGCGACATCATGAACTTTTCATTGAGCTGCATCACGGTCGGCTTGTCGGATTCACTGCGCAGCACTTCAAGCGCAAGATCGAGCGCGCGATCCGGCTTGCGGTGCGGCAGATGATCGAAATAGAGCTTGGCCGCCCAGGCGCCGGAGGTCTGGTCGCGCTTGCTGAGCCGCTGCAGCACAGCCCACAATGAGGCCAGCTCGTCGACCGGCATCGCGTTGAGGAAGTTGTCGGAATCGTCGGGCGTGCCCAGTTCCGGCGCCGCGACAATGGCCAGCACCTTGGCGTCTTCGGTCGATTTCATCTGGCACTCCACGGAAGAACCAGCCGGTCCCGCGCGATGCGCGCGCCGCCGACTTGTTGATATTCTCTGTTAGTGCGTGATTGGGCCGTTCCGGTTCGAACGCGTCAGTCGTCGCTGTCGCCGCCGCCGAACAAGCCGAACTGCGCCGGATCGCGCGCCGGTTCGGCGAGGCCGAGATGCTTGAAGGCGTGCGAGGTCAACAGCCGGCCGCGCGGGGTGCGCTGCAGATAGCCGCACTGGATCAGGAACGGCTCGATGATGTCCTCGATCGCATCGCGCGGCTCCGACAGCGCCGCCGCCATGGTTTCCACGCCGACCGGACCGCCGCCATAGTTCAGCGCGATGGTCGAAAGATATCGCCGGTCCATCGCATCGAGGCCGGCGGCATCGACTTCCAGCGCGCTCAGCGCGTGGTCGGCGATGGCGCGATCGACGGAGCTGGCATCCGCGGCGGACGCAAAATCCCGCACCCGGCGCAGCAGCCGACCGGCGATGCGCGGCGTGCCGCGGGCGCGGCGCGCGATCTCGTTGGCGCCGTCAGGCGTCATGCCGATGTTGAGCACACGGGCGCCACGGGTGACGATCTTCTCCAGCTCTTCCACGGTGTAGAAATTCAGCCGCACCGGAATGCCGAAGCGGTCGCGCAGCGGATTGGTGAGCAGGCCCGCGCGCGTCGTGGCGCCGACGAGGGTGAATTTCGCCAGCTCGATTTTTACGGATCGCGCTGCCGGCCCCTCGCCGATGATGAGATCGAGCTGAAAGTCCTCCATCGCGGGATAGAGCACTTCCTCAACCGCCGGGCTGAGGCGATGGATTTCGTCGATGAACAGCACGTCGCGCTCTTCGAGATTGGTCAGCAGCGCCGCAAGGTCGCCGGCCTTGGCGATCACAGGTCCGGAGGTCGCGCGAAATCCGACGCCGAGTTCACGCGCCACGATCTGCGCCAGCGTGGTCTTGCCGAGACCGGGAGGGCCGACGAACAGCACGTGATCGAGTGCCTCGCCGCGCTTGCGCGCCGCCTCGATGAAGATCGACAGATTTTTCCGCGCCTGCGCCTGCCCTACGAATTCGGACAGCAATTGCGGGCGCAGCGCGGTGTCGCCGACATCGTCGGAACGGCGCTCGGGGGTGACGATGCGGGAGGGGGTGTTCATGCGGCAGTTCTAGCACGATGCAGGGGTTTCGCGAGCCACCAGCACAGGCTGGCCGGAATGACCGCCAGCACAGCGAGGATCGCTGACAGCGTCAACGCCTGTCGTGCTGACCGGACATCCGGCAAAATCACGGCCGATGATTCCGAGGGCACCATGAAGGTGCCGAATACGACGAAACCGGCGACGGCAATGGCCGCGGCGAGCCACGCCATCCAGATCATGCTGATGCCGCCATAAACCGCAGCCAATGCGAATATCAGGCCGGCCGCGACCGATGGCAGGAACGACGCGAGCATCGTCGCAAGTGCGAGCAGCACGATCGCGACAGAGACCAGGGTGCGCAGCGCTTCGAGTTCGAGAAGCGCGAGAAACATCTGCAGCAGCGCGGCGCCGAAACCGACCACGATCAGCGAAATCAGCGCCGCAATCGTCAGCGGTCCTGCAATCGAAAAAATCAGGACGATGCCGATCGCGCGCGCGAAACGCCCGGCAACGGCGCCTGCCGAATAGTCGCGCGTGACGTTGCGGGAGGGCGTGTTCATGCGGCCATTTTCGGAAACAACGGCCGGAAAAACGACCGTTCATAACGGATGAAGCAGCGTGTCCGCTTTGCAAAGGCGACGGCCTTCTGGCAGTCGGGATCGGTGCTGGCGTCCTTGCGATACTGTTCGTAGGCCGCAAGGCTCGGAAAGCTGAACATCGCCAAAGCGACGTCGCTCTCGCCTTCGGATGGCAGAAAGTAGCCGTGATGGACGCCGCCAAACCGCGGCAGCAGCTCAAGCCACATGGCGCCGTAAGCCTCGAAGTCGGCGAGCTTGTCCGGATCGAGCTGGTAACGCAGATAACACGTAATCATTTTATGATGCTCCAGCGCAGTTCGCTCACTTCGCGAGTTCCTTCAGCCCCAAGCGGATCAGCTGCGCCGTTTCCGCATTCTCGCCGGCGCTGCGCGAGGCCGACGCGATGGCGGCCGCGGCCTGCGGCTGGCCGTAGCCGAGATTGACCAGCGCCGAGATGGCGTCGGTGACCGGGCGCGGCGCGCGATCATTGTCGATGGCGCCGGAAAGATGCACCAGCGCTGGATCGACGCTGGCGAATGCCGGCGCCTTGTCCTTCAATTCGGTGACGATGCGTTCGGCGACTTTCGGCCCGACGCCGGGCGTGCGCGTCACCGCCGCCTTGTCGCGCAGCGCGATGGCATTGGCGAGTTCAGCCGGCGGCAGCGTCGAGAGCACCGCCAGCGCCACCTTGGCGCCGACGCCCTGCACGGTCTGCAGCAAACGAAACCATTCGCGCTCGATGTCGCCGCGAAAACCGAACAGCTTGATCTGGTCTTCGCGCACATAAGTCTCGATCGAGAGCACCGCGGCCTCGCCGGGCGCGGGCAGCGCCTGCAGCGTGCGCGACGAACAGTGCACCTGATAGCCAACGCCGCCGACGTCGAGGATCACGTAGTCCTCGCCGTAGGAGTCTATCAGGCCCTTGAGTTTGCCGATCATAGGCCCGCCACCCTCATTCGCAGCGCCGTGCTGGCGCGGTGATGGGCGTGCGTGATCGCGATCGCCAGCGCGTCGGCGGCGTCGGCGGATTTCGGCTCGGCCTTCGGCAGCAGGATCTTGAGCATGACAGCGATCTGGTTCTTGTCGGCATGACCGGCGCCGACCACGGTCTTCTTGACCTGGTTGGGCGCGTACTCGGCAACCGATATGCCGAACATCGCCGGCGCCAGCATGGCGACACCGCGCGCCTGGCCGAGTTTCAGCGTCGCGACGCCGTCCTTGTTGACAAAGGTCTGTTCGACCGCAGCCTCCATTGGGCTGTAGTCGCCGAGCACGGCGGCGAGGCCTTCATGGATCGCGAGCAGCCGGCTCGCCAGCGGCTGATCGTCCGGCGGCTCAACCGAGCCGCAGCCGATGAAGACCAGGCGGTTGCCCTCGGTCTCGATCACGCCCCAGCCGGTGCGGCGCAGGCCGGGGTCGATGCCGATAATCCGGACGGGTTGGCGAATCGGAGGAGATGTCATGGCCTGTGATAACGCCAGAGCACCGTGAACGAAACATAAAGAGAACGGTCATCCCCGCGAAAGCGGTGGACGCCGGCAGCCCCTCACCGCTCCATCACCGTCCCTGCGAACGCAGGGACCCATAACCATCAGCTTTTATTGGGCAAAAGGTCTTTGCCGCCGTGCCCTGACTGATGGATCACACGGTATGGGTCCTGCGTTCGCAGGGACGACAGATCACCCGCCCATCTTCGCCATCAGCGCGTCCGAGACCTCGAAATTGGCGTAGACGTTCTGCACGTCGTCGTGCTCGTTCAAATGGTCGATCAGCTTGAGCAGCTTCTCGCCGGTCTCGTCATCGACCGGCACCGTGTTCTGCGGCTTCCAGGTCAGCGCCGCCTTGCGGGCCTCGCCGAATTTCGCTTCCAGCGCCTTGGCGACCTCGCGAAAGGTTTCCTTGGAGGCATAGATTTCGTGGCCGCTCTCGCTCGAGATCACGTCGTCGGCGCCGGCTTCGATCGCGGCATCCAGCATCGCATCATCGGAGGCCACCTTGGCGTCGTATTCGATGATGCCGGTGTGATCGAACATGAAGGAAACCGATCCGGTTTCGCCGAGGTTGCCGCCGGACTTGGTGAAGTAGGAGCGGATATCGGAGGCCGCGCGGTTGCGATTGTCGGTCAGCGCCTCGACGATGACGGCGACGCCGCCGGGGCCATAGCCCTCGTAGCGGATCTCGTCGTAATTCTCGCCCTCGCCGCCGCTCGCCTTCTTCACGGCGCGCTCGATCGAATCCTTCGACATATTCTCCTGGCGGGCGGAAATGATCGCCGCGCGCAACCGCGCGTTCATCGCGGGATCAGGCTGGCCCATCTTGGCCGCGACCGTGATTTCCCGCGCCAGCTTGCCGAACAGTTTCGACTTCTGGGCATCCTGCCGCCCCTTGCGGTGCATGATGTTCTTGAATTGGGAATGGCCGGCCATGCGGGGTCTCTTGGATTCGTTCGTGAGCGGATTTGGATGAAAACGCGGCCTTATAGGCCGACAACCGGCCAAAATCAAAGATTCACGGCCGTTTTGGTACTTAAGTAGTGCCCCGTATGCCGGAATATCAGGCAGTTGTTAACCATGACTTCATGCCCGGATGAGAGGATGCGCCGCACATTCTCAACTTATAAGAGCCCTCATGGCGTTCGGTTTGTTTCGAAAGCGCGTGCCGGAAGCGACCGCGGCTGCCGTCGAGCTTAAGGTTCCGGCGGTTGTGGCTGCGACCGACGCGACCGCGCCTGAAGGCGATTCGGCCAAGGAAATCCTTGAACTGCTGGAACTCGAACTCGGCGGCATGATCCGCCAGCTCGAGCGCGCGGCCCATTCGGTCGCCGGCGGCGCCGAGGCGACCGCGGCGACGCTGACCACCATCCGCCACCGCACCGATGCCCTGACCGGCCGCACCACCGCAGCCCAGTCTACCGCGACCACCTTCTCGCAGGCCGCCGACAAATTCACCCATTCGGCCCAGGGCATCGGCGAGCAGGTCCGCGATGCCGGCAAGCTCGCCGACCAGGCCAGCGAGGCCGCCCGCGAAGCCAGCGCCAATGTCGACCGGTTGCGCGAATCGTCCGCGGCGATCGGCAATGTCGTCAACCTGATCGCGCAGATCGCGCGGCAGACCACGCTGCTGGCGCTCAATTCCACCATCGAGGCCGCGCGTGCCGGCGAAGCCGGACGCGGCTTTGCCGTCGTCGCCACCGAGGTGAAGGCGCTCGCGGTGCAGACCCAGAACGCCACCGAGGAAATCACCAGGAAGATCGAAGCGCTGCAGCGCGACGCCGCCGGCTCGGTCGACGCCGTGCATCGGATTTCGCAGGCGATCGAATTGATCCGGCCGGTGTTCGACAACGTCAACGGCGCGGTTGCCGAGCAAAGCCAGACCACCGGCGAAATGTCCGACAATGCCGCCTCCGCCTCGCGCTTCATCGTCTCGGTCGGCGAAAGCGCCACCGAGATCGATGTCGCGACCAAGGAAGCCGAAGCGCATGGCGAAAGCGTCGCCAATGCCGGACGCGCGGTCACGACCTTTGCGCAGAAGCTCAAATCGCGCTGCGCGGTGCTGCTGCGCCAAAGCGAGCGTCAGGGCCAGCGCAAACAGGAAAAGCTGCCTTGCAGCCTCCAAATCGAAATCCAGACCGCGCGCGGCCTGATCACGGCGCCGGTCTACGAGATTTCGATCGACGGCATTCTGATCAGTGGCCCGGACGCCGAAAAGCTGACGCCAAACCAAAGCCTCGACGCCACGCTGCCGGATATCGGCGCCTGCAAAATTCGCATCAGTGAGCGTTCCAAGGCCGGTGCGCAGGCGCAGTTCGAGCGGCCGGATTCCGCTTTGCGCGAGGCGATCGAAGACAAATTGTGGGCGATCCACGACGAGAACACCGAATTCGTCACCCGCGCCATGGAAGCCGGCGCCGCGCTGACCAGGATTTTCGAGCAGGGCGTCGCCAGCGGCGCGATCTCGATGGAAGACATGTTCGACACCAACTATGTCGAAATCCAAGGCAGCAACCCGGTGCAGTACCGCACCAAGATCCTGGACTGGGCGGACCGCGCGCTGCCGCCGTTCCAGGAAGCTTTCCTCGCCAGGGACAAGCGGATGGCGTTCTGCGCTGTCATCGACACCAACGGCTATCTGCCGGTTCACAACAAGATCTATTCACACCCGCAGCGGCCCGGCGACGTCACCTGGAACACCGCCAACAGCCGCAACCGCCGCATCTTCAACGATCCCGCGGGCCTTGCCGCCGGCCGCAACCAGCGCGCCTATCTGGTGCAGAGCTACGCCCGCGACATGGGCAACGGCAACACCGTGATGATGCGCGAGATCGACGTGCCGATCCGCGTCAAGGGCCGGCACTGGGGCGGTTTCCGCACGGCCTACCGGCTCTAAGCGCCATTGGGTTTCCGACGGGCATGCTTCGCTGGAAAACGCTCTAGTTCGCTCTCAGGCAAGACTCCAAGGCGCGAATCGCGTTCTAGACTTGAAGTTGGAATGCGCTCGCCGCGGTGAGCCGATCACCGGCTCTGACTGGAGAAAGCTCGAGCATGTCCTTTGTGCAGCGTGCGGTCCTGGACACTCAATCCAACCAGACACTTGCCGAACGACTGATTGACCAGCTTGCCGACCGCATCGGCGGGCTCGGCGTGGAGCTTGCCGATATCGCCGGCAACGTCCAGGAGGTCGCAAGCCGCGTCGCGAACCAGTCGGACCGGTTCCACCACTTGCAGAAGACGGCCCAGACGATGGTCGCGGCCAACCGCGACATCGCCAATGCATCGCAGGCGGTGCAATCGACCACGTCCGCAGCCGTCGGTGAGATCGTCCAGTCGCGCAGCGCGGTGGATACGGCCGTCAAGCACATCGCCGAACTCGTCGACGCGGTCGGCCGCATCGAGGCCCGGCTCAGCGCCGTCGGCTCGGCGCTGTCGCAGGTTGCAAAAGTTTCCGGCTCGATCGAGGCGATTGCGAAGCAGACCAACCTTCTGGCGCTCAATGCCACGATCGAGGCGGCGCGCGCCGGAACCGCCGGCCGCGGCTTTGCCGTGGTCGCGAACGAAGTGAAGAGTCTCGCGGAAGGAACGCGCCAGGCCACGCAGCAGATTTCCGATACCATGCGCGATCTCGACGGCCAGATCGGCAGCCTGATCGGCGAGAGCAGCGACGCCTCGCTCCGCGCCAAGAGCGCTAGTGAAGGCGCACAGCAGATCAGCGGCATCATCGCGCGCGTGCACCAGGGCATCGCGTCCGTAGGCTATGAGATCGACGGCGTCGCCAGGGCCGCGACGTCCAATCTCGGCCATTGCGACCGCGTGATCGAGGAACTCGGCCAGCTTGCCCAAGGCGTCGATCTGTCTTCCAGCGAGCTGAAGCAGGCCGACGGACGGGTGGCGAAGCTGCTCGAACTGTCGGAAGGCCTGATCGTGCTGATTGCCGACAGCGGCGTCGAGACGGCGGATGCGCCGTTGATCCGCGTGGTGATCGATACCGCAAAGCAGATTTCCGACGCGTTTGAGGCCGCCGTCGCGCGCGGCGAGATCACCGTCGAGCAGTTGATGGACGAGAAATACCGCGAAATCGCAGGCACTGATCCGAAGCAATATCTGACCGACTATGTCGCCTTCACCGACCGCGTCCTGCCTGCCATCCAGGATCCGATCCAGAAGAGCGATCCGCGCATCGTGTTCTGCGTCGCCTGGGCCAAGAGCGGCTACCTGCCGACCCACAATCCGAACTACCGCCTGCCGCAGGGGCCCGACCCGGTCTGGAACAACGCCAATTGCCGCAACCGCCGGCTGTTCAGCGATCGCGCGGTGAAGAAGGTGGCTGTAACACAAAGCCGTTCCTGCTGCAGACCTACCGCCGCGACATGGGCGGCGGCAATTTCGTGCTGATGAAAGACCTCTCCTCGCCCATCCACGTGCGCGGCCGCCATTGGGGCGCTTTCCGCATGGGCTTTAGGCAGTCCTGAACGACAGACGTCAAAACGCCCTGCCCGGCGTGGGCTGTCACACCCCTGACATGCCCATTTGAAACTAACGGTGATGCCGTGCATTTCCTTTTGCGCTTCCCTGGGCGGAGTAATCTGATGACCGAAAAACCAGTCAATGGCTCGATCCATGACCGCATCCACGCGGAAATGATGGACAGTTTCGACGAGGAACTGGAACTGGAAATCGACGACGACCTCCTCGACACGCTGACCACCGAATTCGAGGGCGATACATCAGAGAAAACCGTCGACCGTCACCTTTATTTCAAGGAACTGTTCCGCCTGCAGGGTGAACTCGTCAAACTGCAGAGCTGGGTGCAGCACCAGAAGCTGAAAGTGGTTGTCATCTTCGAGGGACGCGATTCAGCCGGCAAGGGCGGCGTCATCAAGCGCATCACGCAGCGGCTCAATCCGCGGGTCTGCCGGGTCGCCGCGCTGCCGGCGCCGAACGAGCGCGAACGCACGCAATGGTATTTCCAGCGCTACGTCTCGCATCTGCCGGCCGGCGGCGAGATCGTGCTGTTCGACCGGAGCTGGTACAACCGCGCCGGCGTCGAGCGGGTGATGGGATTTTGCAGCGAAGGCGACGTCGAGGAGTTCTTCCGCTCGGTGCCGGAATTCGAACGCATGCTGGTGCGTTCCGGCATCATCCTGATCAAATACTGGTTCTCGATCACCGACGAGGTGCAGCATCTGCGTTTCACCATGCGGATCCGCGACCCCTTGAAGCAGTGGAAGCTGAGCCCAATGGACGTGGAGGCGCGCAGCCGCTGGGAGCAATACACCAAGGCCAAGGAAGCAATGCTGGAGCGCACCCATATTCCGGAAGCGCCGTGGCACCTGGTCGAGGCCGTCGACAAGAAGAGGGCGCGGCTGAACTGCATCGCCCATCTGCTTGAACAGATTCCCTACAGCGAGGTCCCGCAGGCCCCCGTCATCCTGCCAGCGCGCGTGCGCAATCCGGATTACCAGCGCGGCCCGGTGCCGCCGGAGATGTACGTGCCGGCGCGCTACTGAGCGCGTACCACTTGTCTGGCAGACCCGCGTCCGGACCGTTGGCCCGGAATCTAGCGCAGGCCTGCCGGCAATTCGAAGCCCTTGTACTCGCGCAGCAGCATCGCCTTGAGCACCGGCGTTTCCGGCTTGGCGTCGGGCCCGGGCACCGGATTGCTGTCCGCCTTGATAAAATCCGGTGGCGTCCCCGGCAATTTGTAGAGATTGAAGCCGTTCCGCCGCACGGCGAAATCGGCCTGCAAATAGCCGTCCGCCATCATGCTGCCGGCAGGCGCGAGGTAGAAGCCGTCCTCACGATAGGGCCCGAGCATCGAATAGGCCTTCGAGCCTTTCCGGACGCCGCTGAGCTGGCTGCTCAACCTGACCAGTTCGGTCTCGCGGCCGTCGATGTTCACATAGACCCGGCGCAGCGGCAGTTCGGCAGCATCCTGCGTCACCACGCTGACGAGCACGAGCACATGCTTGGCGAGCGCGCGGTATTCTTCCGCACTGGAAGCCCAGGAGAAATCCACCGAGGATCCTCTTGCCGCGCCCTTCGGCGCGACCTTCGCCGTGTTGATCGCGGACTTCTCCAGCCGCCCGGTCATGTCTTCGGGCGATACCGGGTTCTGCGATACCGGGCGCTGGGTGAGTTCTTGCGCAGACGCCGACTGCGACAGCAGCAACGCCAGCAGGACGACCAGAAACCTTTGCATCACACCTTCTCGTAACCCCGTTCAGTGGCCGGTCCAAAATCCCGGCACCGCCGGCTCCAGCCTGCCGCCCGCCCGCACCGGCGCGATTCGCAGCGCCAGCCCGGTGGCATCGTCGGTTTCGACCGCGACGCCGCTTAGTGTCGCCACACCGAACGCCGGTTCGAACCGGCCCGAGGGAATGCCGGTGACGAAGCGATGCAGCGGCTCTTCCTTCTGCATGCCGATGATCGAATCGTAATCGCCGGTCATGCCGGCGTCGCTCATATAGGCGGTACCGCCGGGCAGCACCTGATGATCGGCAGTGGGCACATGGGTATGGGTGCCGACCACGAGGCTGGCGCGGCCGTCGCAGAAAAATCCCATGCCCTGTTTTTCGCTGGTCGCCTCGCCATGGAAATCGACCACGATGGCGTCGGCGGCTTCGCGCAGCGGACAGGCGTCGAGTTCCTTGCCGACCGCGTTGAAGGGATCGTTGAGCGGCTCCATGAAGACGCGGCCCATGGCGTTGATGACCAGCGCGCGCTTGCCGTTCTTGGTGTCGATCAGTGCGGCGCCGCGGCCCGGCGTATGGCGCGGAAAGTTCAAGGGGCGGATCAGGCGCGGCGCGCGCTCGATGAACACCAGCGCCTCCTTCTGATTCCAGGCGTGGTTGCCCAGCGTGACCGCATCCGCGCCGGCGTCGAGGAAATCCTGATAGATCGCCTCGGTGATCCCGAAGCCGCCGGCCGCATTCTCGCCGTTGACGATGACGAGATCGAGCGACCAGTCTCTGACCATGCCGGGGAGATGCTCGGAAATAGCGGTGCGGCCGGTCTTGCCGACGACGTCACCGATGAAGAGGATGCGCAAAATTCAGCTCCGGAAATCGAACACTTTCTTTTCCGTTACCACAAAATCCAGCGCCACGTCGTGCGGCTGCGCCGGAACCGCCTTTATTTGCTGCACGGCAAACGCAGTGCCGACGGCGATAATGGTTTTCGCCTTGCGCAAATGCTCCAGCGTGAAATCGTAATGTCCGGCGCCATAGCCGATCCGGTGCCCCTCGGCGTCGAACGCCGCCAGCGGCACCAGCATGATGTCGGGAATGAGCTCGGCGGCGGCCGGCGATGGCTCGGGAATGCCGAGTGGCCCGAGCATCAGCCGATCGTTCCCGGACCACGCACGGAAGGCAAGCGACTTGCCACGCGCCATCACCGCCGGCAGCGCCAGCTTCGCGCCTGCTTCCGCGAGCTTGCGCATCAAGGGTGCCGGGTCGATCTCGTTGCGGATCGGCGAATAACCCGACACGACCATGCCCGGCGTGATCTCAAACGGCAGGCCGCGCTTGGCGAGGGCTTGCGCGGCAGCCGCGCGCTGCTCGTCGCTCAATGCATCGCGCTTTGCCAAAGCGGCAGCGCGAAGGTCTGCTTTCGAAGCACTTGCCGTCATGCAGCGTTCTGTTCCGCCGAACATCGCCCGCGAAGACGGACGAAGCGAAAGTTGCAGGGCCTAGGTGGTGAAGCCGGTAGAGTAAAAGCTCGACGCAAAAATCAACCGAAACAAAGTGCGAAGCCGCAGAGGCCGTTGAAGCGCTCGATCCCGGAGTTCCCTACGAAAGTAGGTGGGCACCATATGACCGGATCCACGGACCCGGCCAGGGACAGTTCCCTGAAGGATCGATAAGGCCCCGGGGATATATGGCTCCTGACGCGCAACGCAGCTTCGCCCACGCAATGTAGGCGTTAAAGGTCCAATCCGCCAGCGCTAACGCGCAATACACAAGCGGGAGCGCGTCTTCACCCTCCCCCTCCAGGGGGGTAAGAAAAACCATCACCCGATCGCGACGCCGCCGCCGATGGTGCGGTTCAGCATCTGCGTGGTCTTTTCGATGCGGTCGGCTGCGGCATTGAGCGCGTTGGCGACCGCGGTCTGCGTCGTTCGGGCGCGATCGATGGCGGCGACGCGCACATTGCGCAAGGCGTCGAGTTCTTCCTCGAGCGCACGGATACGATGGTTGGCGTCGAGCAATTCGTCGCACACGGTCAGCGCCGCCATCACGGTAAGCCGCGCATCACCGATCTCGCCGAACTTGCCGCGCAGCGATTCGACGCGTGCTTCGAGGCTCTCGGCGAGCTTGAGCAGACGCACCTCCTGCCCTTCCTCGCAGGCCATGCGGTACTGCCGGCCGTTGATGGTGACGTTGATGTGGCTCATGAGCTTTCTCCGGCGTCCAGCACGGCGCGGATGGTGCCTATCGCGGCGTCGAGTTTTTCCGATATCTCGCGGTTGGTGCGCTCCAGCCGCCGGGTCTTCACCAGCGAGCCGTCGAGTTCGTCGGCGAGGCGCGAGCGGTCGGCGCCGAGTGCCTGGATCCGGCTCGCAAGTTCATTCTCGTCACGGTCGGCATCGCGCCGCCGCTCGGCCGCAGCTTCCAGCGCATCCAGCGCCGCCATCAGCCGCCTTGTTGCAGCGTCGATGTCGGCAAAGGCGAGCTCGGGGTTGCCGGCCCCGTTGGCGGGACGATCGCTCATGAGAGACAGCGCGCACCTTCGGTTAAGCCGGCCGCACAGCAAAATCTGCGGTTGGGCAAGCGGTTAGGCCGCTAAATTTACGTGGCAAGCGAGGACAGCGCAACGCCCGCGCGAAGCTATGCACCGGTAGATCGGGCGAGCTTCGCTTCGGTCCCGTGGAAACCCGGTACCCGCTCTTCCGGATCATACGGATAAGCAACCTTTCGCACCGGAAGTGCGTTTCCTGAGCCTTGGACTCCGGGAATTGAGGTGCTATCCAGCCCTTAACCCTGCTGCCGAAGGGCAGCCCCATCACTGCAGTTCGCCGGCGGGCGGACATCAACCTCCTCAATTTCAAGCGGATTTTCATCATGACGCAGGTCGATCACTCCCGTATGGCCAATGCGATCCGTGGCCTTGCCATGGATGCCGTCGAGAAGGCGAAATCCGGCCATCCCGGCCTGCCGATGGGCGCCGCCGACATCGCGACCGTGCTGTTCACCCAGTTCCTGAAATTCGATGCCGCCGAGCCAAAATGGCCGGACCGCGACCGTTTTGTCCTCTCGGCCGGGCACGGCTCGATGCTGCTGTATGCGTTGCTGTACCTGACCGGCAACAAGGACATGACGCTCGACCAGATCAAGAATTTCCGCGCATTGGGATCGCTGACGCCGGGCCACCCCGAGAACTTCCACACCAAGGGCATCGAGACCACGACGGGTCCGCTCGGCCAGGGCATCGCGACCTCGGTCGGCATGGCGCTGGCAGAGAAGATGCTTGCCGCAGAGTTCGGCAAGAAGGTGGTCGGCCATCACACCTATGTGCTCGCCTCCGACGGCGACCTGATGGAAGGCGTGTCGCAGGAAGCGATCGCGATGGCCGGGCACTGGAAGCTCAACAAGCTGATCGTGCTGTATGACGACAACGGCATTTCGATCGACGGCCCGACCTCGATCGCCGATTCCGTCGACCAGGTGAAGCGCTTCAAGTCGGCCGGCTGGGCTGCCGAACTGATCGACGGCCACGATCCGAAGGCAATCGCAGCCGCCATCACCCGCGCCCAGAAGTCCAACAAGCCGTCGCTGATCGCCTGCAAGACCACCATCGGCTTCGGCGCGCCGACCCGCGCCGGCACTGCAAAAGCCCATGGCGAGGCGCTCGGCGCCGAAGAACTGAAGGGCGCCAAGGAAAAGCTCGGCATCTCGCTCGAGCCGTTCTCGGTGCCCGACGATGTCCTGAAGGCGTGGCGCGCCGCCGGCAGCCGCGGCGCCGCTGCGCGCCAGGAATGGGAGGGCGTGTTTGGCGAACTGGGTCCGCGCAAGCGCGCCGAATTCGAGCGCCGGCTGCGCCATGAGCGCCCGGCCTCGCTCGCCAAGGCGCTGCGCGACCACAAGAAGAAGCTGCTCGAAACGCCGCAGAACGTCGCGACCCGGAAATCCTCGGAATCGGCGATTGAGGCGATCGCCGGCGCGATGCCGATGGAATTCCTGGCCGGCTCGGCCGACCTGACCGGCTCCAACAACAACAAGGCGAAATCGGCTGTGGCGTTTTCCGCCAAGACGCCGAAGGGCCGCTTCATCCATTACGGCATCCGCGAGCACGGCATGGCCGCGGCCATGAACGGCGTCTTCCTGCATGGCGGTTTTGCGCCCAATGGCGCCACCTTCCTGGTGTTCACCGACTACGCGCGCCCTGCGATGCGGCTCGCGGCGCTGATGGGCGCGGGCGTCGTCTATGTCATGACCCATGATTCGATCGGGCTCGGCGAAGACGGTCCGACGCATCAGCCGGTCGAGCATCTGGCGGCGCTGCGGGCGATTCCCAACATGCGCGTGTTCCGGCCCTGCGACGCCGTCGAGGTCGCCGAATGCTGGGAGCTCGCGCTCAACCGCATCGACGGCCCGACGGTGCTGGCGCTGACCCGCCAGAACCTGCCGCAATTGCGCACCACCGCCCCGAACGACAATCCCTGCAGCCACGGCGCCTATGAATTGGTCGCCGCGCAGGGTGACGCAAAAGTGTCATTGTTCGCCTCCGGATCCGAGGTCGAGATCGCGGTCGCCGCCCAGAAGCAGTTGGCCGAACGCGGCATCGCGTCGCGGGTGGTTTCGGTGCCCTCGCTCGAATTGCTGCTGGCGCAGCCGGCGGACCGCCAGAAGGCCGTTATCGGCAACGCGCCGGTCAAGATCGCGATCGAGGCCGCGGTGCGCTGGGGCTGGGACGCCGTGATCGGTCAGGATGGTGAATTCATAGGCATGCACGGCTTCGGCGCCAGCGCGCCCGCCAAGGACCTTTACAAGCACTTCGGCATTACCGCCGAGGCGGCGGTTAACGCTGCCCTGAAGCGCCTCTAGAGCCTTCCCGTTCCGATGGAATTGGAACGGGGCTCCAGATTCTTGTTTTGACGCGTTTTCTACCGCAGATAAGTCTACGCAATCTGCGTAAACTTGATTGCTATGCGAACCGGTATCCACTTCGCTCGAAAACGCTCCGGTGCCCGTTTCCGAAGTTCGCGCGCCATTTGCGGCCCTGCGAACTTCGGACACAAAAGGGCAGTAGACGACAGTTAACTTTGGTGTGCCGCTTGTCGAAGTTTCCTGACCGTGCTCTGCGCAACCATTGCAGGAACTTCAACTCGGCGGCGCGCTGCTGACGGTTGAGCTTGTTGGCAAAAAGGTCTACCTAAAAGCTCATCTTGACCGTTCTCGCCCGGCCGAACCGGGCGATCCGCCGTAAGCACCCCCGTGGAACCATTCCACGGGGGTGACACCAGCTATTAAAGGAGAAACGAGCATGGCAATCCGGGTCGCGATCAACGGATTTGGCCGCATCGGCCGCAACATCTTGCGGGCGATTGCGGAATCCGGCCGCAAGGATATCGAAGTCGTAGGGATCAACGATCTCGGCCCGGTCGAGACCAACGCCCATCTGCTGCGTTTCGATTCCGTGCATGGCCGTTTCCCCGGCACCGTGACCGTCGACGGCGACTCGATCAACCTCGGCAACGGCAAGATCAAGGTTTCCTCCGAGCGCGATCCCTCGAAGCTGCCGTGGAAGGAACTCGGCGTCGACATCGCGATGGAATGCACCGGCATCTTCAGCGCCAAGGCCAAGGCCACTGCGCACCTGACCGCCGGCGCCAAGCGCGTGCTGGTTTCCGCGCCCTCGGATGGCGCCGATGCCACGATCGTCTACGGCGTCAATCACGACAAGCTGACCCGCGACCATCTCGTGGTCTCCAACGGTTCCTGCACCACGAACTGCCTGGCCCCGATCGCCAAGGTGTTGAACGACACCGTCGGCATCGAAACCGGCTTCATGACCACGATCCACGCCTATACCGGCGACCAGCCGACGCTCGACACCCTGCACAGCGACCTCTATCGCGGCCGTGCTGCAGCGATGTCGATGATCCCGACCTCTACCGGTGCGGCCAAGGCGATCGGCCTGGTGCTGCCCGAGCTTCAGGGCAAGCTCGACGGCGTCGCGATCCGCGTGCCGACCCCGAACGTCTCGGTGGTCGACCTCAAGATCGTCGCCAAGCGCGCCACCGACGTGAAGGAAATCAACGCGGCGATGAAGCGCGCGTCCGAGCAGGAGCTGAAGGGCATTTTGGGCTATACCACCGCGCCCAACGTCTCGATCGACTTCAACCACGATCCGCACTCGTCCACCTTCCATGTCGACCAGACCAAGGTGCAGAACGGCACGCTGGTGCGGGTGATGTCCTGGTACGACAATGAATGGGGTTTCTCCAACCGCATGGGCGACACCGCCGTGGCGATGGGGAAGCTGCTGTAAGCTAAGTCTCGTGTTCCGGACGCGGAGCAGCGTGTCTTCACGCTGCTCCGCAGAGCCGGGACCCATTTGCACCGCGACCAGCCCAACCATGGGTCCCGGTTCTGCAGCACAACGTCGGAGTCGCGCGAAGCGCGATCCTGAACGCGCTGCGCAGCCCCCCGGGACGAGAGACCACCCCAATGACAAAATCATTCCGCACCCTCGATGACGTCGACGTGAAGGGCAAACGCGTGCTGCTGCGCGTCGACCTCAACGTCCCCACCGACAATGGCCGCGTCACCGACGCCACCCGGCTCGAGCGCATCGCCCCCACCATCACCGAGATTTCCGGAAAGGGCGGCAAGGTCATCCTGCTGGCGCATTTCGGCAGGCCGAAGGGACGCGACGCCAAGGAGTCGCTCAAGCCTGTCGCCGCCGCGCTTTCGCAGGTCATCAAGAAGCCGGTCGGTTTTGCGGATGATTGCATTGGGGAGGCCGCTGCAAACGCGGTTGCCGCGATGAAGGATGGCAACATCCTCTGCCTGGAAAACACCCGCTTCCACAAAGAAGAAGAGAAGAACGATCCGGCGTTTGTCGGCGAGTTGGCAAAACTCGGCGACATCTGGGTCAACGACGCGTTCTCCGCCGCACACCGCGCCCACGCCTCGACCGAGGGCCTCGGCCACAAACTGCCGGCCTATGCCGGCCGCACCATGCAGGCCGAACTCGACGCGCTGGGCAAGGCGCTGGAAGCGCCGACCAAGCCCGTGATCGCGATCATCGGCGGCGCCAAGGTCTCGACCAAGATCGACTTGCTGGAAAACCTCGTCAGCAAGGTCGACGCGCTCGTCATCGGCGGCGGCATGGCCAACACCTTCCTGCACGCGCAGGGCGTCGGCGTCGGCAAATCGCTGGCGGAAAAGGATCTGGCGGCGACCGCGCTGCGGATCATGGAAAAGGCCGAGGCCGCCAACTGCGCCATCATCCTGCCCGTCGATGCGGTGGTCGCCTATCATTTCGCCGCCAATTCGCCCTCGCATGCCTATGGCCTCGACGCCATTCCGGCCGACGGCATGATCCTCGACGTCGGTCCGCAATCGATTGCGCGGATCCACGCCGCGATCGACGACGCCGCGACGCTGGTCTGGAACGGCCCGCTCGGCGCCTTCGAGATGTCGCCGTTCGACCGCGGCACCATGGTGTCGGCCAGGCACGCCGCCGAGCGCACCAAGGCCAAGAAGCTGATCTCGGTCGCGGGCGGCGGCGACACCGTCGCGGCCCTGAACCAGGCCGGCGTGGCCGGCGATTTTTCCTATGTTTCGACCGCGGGCGGCGCGTTTCTTGAATGGATGGAGGGGAAACCCCTGCCCGGTGTCGAAGTTCTAAAAGTTCGCTAATACGTCAAACCAACAGCAGATTGAGCGCTTAGGGCGCTGTAAATACAAGGAGAATTCGGATGGCTCGGATTACGTTGCGTCAATTGCTCGACCACGCGGCGGAGCATGATTACGGCGTGCCGGCCTTCAACATCAACAATATGGAGCAGGCGCTCGCGATCATGGAGGCCGCCTCCAGCCTCGATGCGCCCGTCATCATCCAGGCCTCGCGCGGCGCGCGCTCCTATGCCAACGACATCATGCTCAAGCACATGATGGACGCCGTCACCGAAATCTATCCGCAGATCCCGGTCTGCGTGCATCTCGATCACGGCAATGCTCCCGACACCTGCATGACCGCGATCCAGGCCGGCTTCACCTCGGTCATGATGGACGGTTCGCTGAAGGCCGACGGCAAGAGCCCGGCCGACTGGACCTACAACGTCGGCGTCACCAAGACCGTCACCGACATGGCCCATCTCGGCGGCATCTCGGTGGAAGGCGAACTCGGCGTGCTCGGCTCGCTCGAAACCGGCATGGGCGACAAGGAAGACGGCCACGGCGCCGAAGGTAAATTGTCGCACGACCAGCTGCTGACCAACCCGGACGAGGCGGTCAAATTCGTCCAGGAGACCAAGGTCGACGCCCTGGCGATCGCAATGGGCACCTCGCACGGCGCCTACAAGTTCACCCGCAAGCCCGACGGCGACATCCTCGCCATGAACGTGATCGAGGAGATCCACCGCAAGCTGCCGAACACGCATCTGGTGATGCATGGTTCGTCCTCAGTGCCGCAGGACCTGCAGGAAATCATCAACGCCAACGGCGGCAAGATGAAGCCGACCTGGGGTGTGCCGGTCTCCGAGATCCAGCGCGGCATCAAGCACGGCGTGCGCAAGATCAACATCGACACCGACAACCGGATGGCGATGACCGGGCAGATCCGCAAGGTTCTGAAGGACAATCCGGAAGAGTTCGACCCGCGCAAATATCTCAAGCCGGCGATGGAAGCGATGACCAAGCTGTGCAAGCAGCGGCTGCAGGAATTCAACACCGCGGGCCAGGCCAGCAAGATCAAGAAGGTGCTGACCACGGCCGAAATGGCCAAGCGCTACAGCAAGGGCGAGCTTGACCCGAAGGTCGCCTGACCTCGCACCAACCCGCCGCGGAGGCTGCCGGCCGCGACGAACGTTTTCTAGGCAATTGCCCGAGAACCGCCTATTTTGGTTTGCAAGGCAGGTGTCTGGAGAACGGATCAATGAATCTCGCTGACCTCAACAAGGTCGCCCTCGCCATGGTCACGCCGGGCAAGGGCGTACTCGCCGCCGACGAATCCTCCGGCACGATCAAGAAGCGCTTCGACGCCATCAGCGTCGAATCGACCGAGGAGACGCGCCGCGACTACCGGGAAATGCTGTTTCGCTCGCAGGAGGCGATGAGCAAATACGTCTCGGGCGTCATCCTCTATGACGAAACCATCTGGCAGAATGCCAAGGACGACACGCCGCTGGTCAAGCTGATCGAACAGTCCGGCGCCATCCCCGGCATCAAGGTGGATGAGGGGACCCAGGGCCTGCCGGGCTGCCCCGGCGAATTGATCACGGCCGGGCTCGACAAGCTCGCCGAGCGCCTGAAGAAATACTACGAGCGCGGCGCACGGTTCGCCAAATGGCGGGCGGTGATCGACATCGGACAGAACATCCCCAGCATGACCGCGATCCATGTCAACGCGCATGCGCTCGCCCGTTACGCCGCGTTGTGCCAGCAGGCGCAGATCGTGCCGATCGTGGAGCCGGAAGTGTTGATGGACGGCGATCACGACATCGATCGCTGCTTTGAGGTGACCCAGCGGGTCCTGAACAAGACATTCCAGGAATTGCGGGTCCAGCGCGTCGCGCTGGAGGGCATGATCCTGAAACCCAATATGGCGATCGCAGGCAAGAAAAGCGCAAAGCCATCGCCCGTTGAAGAGGTCGCGGAGAAAACCATCCGGCTATTGAAGAGCTGCGTTCCGGCGGCCGTTCCCGGCATCGCCTTCCTCTCCGGCGGACAATCCGACGAGGATGCCACCGCGCATCTCAACGCCATGAACCGGATCGGCGGCCTGCCCTGGCGGCTGACCTTCTCCTACGGCCGCGCGCTGCAGGCGGCGCCGCAAAAGGCATGGTCGGGCAAGGCCGAGAACGTCGCGGCCGGCCAGCGCGCCTTCACGCACCGGGCGCGGATGAACGCGCTGGCGAGCAAGGGTGAGTGGGAAGCCGGCCTGGAAAAGAAGGTGGCATAGCATTGGCCGCCAAACCCGTTCCGCAGCGCCCGGTGCCGCGCCTCTATCTCGCGACACCAGTCGTTGACGACCCATCACAGCTCATCGCCAGCCTCCCCGGCCTGCTCGCCGCCGCTGACGTCGCCGCGGTTCTGCTGCGGCTGCGCGAGACCGACCAGCGCACCATGATCTCGCGCATCAAGGCGCTGGCGCCCGTTGTTCAGGACGGCGGCGCGGCGCTGCTGCTGGATGGCCATGTCGAGCTGGTGGCCCGCGGCGGCGCCGATGGCGCGCATCTGACCGGGATCTCGGCCATCGAAGACGCCTTCCCATCGCTCAAGCCCGATCGCATCGCCGGCGTCGGCGGCCTCGCCACGCGGCACGATTCGATGGCCGCGGGCGAAGCGGGTGCGGACTACGTGCTGTTCGGTGAGCCCGACGCCAAAGGCGAGCGCCCTTCGGCGGAAGCGATCGCCGAGCGCCTGCAATGGTGGGATGAATTGTTCGAACCGCCCTGCGTCGGCTATGCGGCCTCGCGCGAGGAGGCCCGCGAATTTGCCGCCGCGGGTGCGGATTTCGTGCTGGTCGGCGATTGCATCTGGGCCGATCCGCGCGGGCCCGAGGCGGCGCTGATCGATATCGAGCAGGCGATCACGCAAGCGCACGCCGCCGCGTTTGGGAAAAACAAGAGCACGGACGACACCACCGAGCCGACGACCGGACGGGGATAGCGCCGGACATGAGACTGCTGCGTCCGATATCGATCCTTGGCTGCTGCCTGATGGCAGCGGCAGGCGCATCGGCGCAGATCTCGCTGACGCCGCCCGCAGCGCAGGCACCCGCACCCGCTAGCAAGCCGGCCGCGAAGAAAGAGGCGCCCAAATCGGCGACCAAAGAGACTTCCAAAGAGACTTCCAAGGAGGCCCCGAAGCCGAAGGCGCCCGCTGTCGCCAAGAAGCCTGCGGCCACGCCCACTCCGACAGCTTCACCCACGCCCAGCTTCGACGATCCCAATGTCGATCTCGTCTATGGCGCCTATCAGCGCGGCCTCTACAAGACCGCGCTCGATCTGGCGCTGACGCGGGCGCAATATGCCGGCGACGCCAAGGCGATGACGATGATCGGCGAGCTCTACTCCGGCGCCCTCGGCGTCAAGCGCGACTACGCGAAAGCCATCGAATGGTACCAGCGCGCCGCCGACGCCGGCGACCGCGAGGGCATGTTTGCGCTGGCGATGATGAAGCTTTCCGGCCGCGGCGGCCCGGTCAACCGCGAGCAAGCGGTCAAGCTGCTGGCTTCCGCCGCCAAGCTCGGCAATCCCAAGGCGGCGTATAATCTCGCGCTGCTGTATCTCGACGGGCAGACGCTGCCGCAGGATGTGAAACGTTCCGCCGAATTGCTGCGGATCGCAGCCGACGCCGGCAACCCGGAAGCGCAATACGCGCTCGCGACCTTTTACAAGGAAGGCACCGGCGTGCCCAAGGACATCGACAAGGCGGTGCGCCTGCTGCAGGCCGCGTCGCTGGCCGACAATGTCGATGCCGAGGTCGAATACGCGATCGCGCTCTATAACGGCACCGGCACGCCAAAAAACGAGGCCGCCGGCGTGGCGTTGCTCCGCAAGGCGGCCCGGCAAAACAGCCCGATCGCGCAGAACCGCCTCGCCCGCGTGCTGGTTAGTGGACAGGGCGCGCTGGTGGACAAGGTCGAGGCCCTGAAATGGCACATTGTCGCCAAAACCGCCGGCAAGGGCGATCCGATGCTGGACGATGCGCTGGCGGGCCTCAGTCCCGAGGACCGCGCCAGGGCCCAGGAGGCCGCCCGCAAATGGATCGGCAACGACAAGAAATGACGCCTTGACGGCGACACATCGTCAGGGCACCCAGTCCCTCACCCCCTCGCTAAACCCTTAGCTCAACCCTTGGGCGGCATTGGCCGCTTCCTCCTAACCCATAAGCCCCGCATCATGCTGCATTCAGCCCTTATCAACGTCATGGTGAAAGCCGCGCGCCACGCCGGCCGCAGCCTCAAGCGCGACCTCGGCGAGGTCGAGCATCTGCAGGTGTCGCTGAAGGGGCCTGCGAATTTCGTCACCATGGCCGACAAGCGCGCCGAGGAACTGCTCTATGCGGATCTGACCAAGTCGCGGCCGGGTTACGGCTTCATCGGCGAGGAAGGCGGCACGCGCGAAGGCGCCGACAAGAGCCATACCTGGATCGTCGATCCCCTGGACGGCACGACGAACTTCCTGCACGGCATTCCGCAATTCGCGATCTCTATCGGCCTGCAGCGCGAAGGCACCATCATCGCCGGCGTGATCTACAATCCGGCCAATGACGAGCTCTACATCGCCGAGCGCGGCAAGGGCGCGTTCCTCAACGACCAGCGGCTGCGCGTCGCCGGCCGGCGCCAGCTCGACGAATGCGTGGTCGGCTGCGGCCTGCCGCATATCGGACGCGGCGATCATGCCCAGTCGCGGCTGGAAATGACCGCGATCCAGGAAAGGGTCGCGGGCCTTCGAAGGTTCGGCGCCGCCTCGCTCGACATGGCCTTCGTCGCCGCCGGCCGCCTCGACGGCTATTGGGAGCGCAATCTGCAGCCATGGGACATGGCGGCCGGACAGATCTTGATCCGCGAAGCCGGCGGCGTCGTGTCAGGCATGGCTGGAGACGACGATCCGCTCACGACCGGACACCTGATCTGCGGCAACGAGTTCGTGCACAAAGAGCTGGTGAAGATTCTCAAGCCGCTGTGACGGCGCTGGAGCCTGCCGGTCGAGGCGACAGGCCGGTGCGGTGAATGATCGCTACTCCGCAGCCCTCGGCGCTGCCTGCGCCGGCTTCGCTTCCGCCACCTTCTCGCGATCGCCGGCAAGGAACCTTTGCACCACGACGAAGAACACCGGCACCATCAGCAGCGCCAGGATCACGACCGCGATCATGCCGCCCATCACGCTGGTGCCGAGTGCCTGCTGGCTGGCGCCGCCGGCGCCGGTCGCGATCACCATCGGCAACACGCCGCAAACGAAGGCGAGACCGGTCATCAGGATCGGGCGGAAACGCAAGGTACAGGCTTCGATCGTCGCTTCGACCAGCGGCTTGCCTTGCGCGCGCAGCTCCTTGGCAAACTCGATGATCAGAATGGCATCTTTCGCAGCCAGTCCGATGATGGTGATCAGGGCGACGGTGAAGTAAACGTCGTTCGGCAAGCCGCGCAACGACGCGGCCAGCACCGAACCGCAGATGCCGAGCGGCACCGTCAGCAGCACGGCGAGCGGAATGGTCCAGCTTTCATAGAGGGCTGCCAGACACAGGAACACCACCAGCGCCGACAGTCCGAGCAGGAACGGCGCCTGCGAGCCCGAGAGCTTTTCCTGCAGCGATTGACCGGTCCACTCATAGCCGAAGCCGCGCGGCAGCTTGCCCGCGAGCCGCTCCATCTCGGCGATGGCATCGCCCGAGGTAAAGCCGGGCTTGGCTTCGCCGCTGATGCGCACCGCGGGATAGTAGTTGAAGCCGGCGATCTGCGTCGGCCCCTTCGACCATTCGACGGAGGCGAACGAGGACAGCGGCACCAGCTGGCCGCGGCTGTTCTTGACGTTGTAGTTCAGGATGTCGTCGGCGTTCATGCGGCTGCCGCGGTCGGCCTGCACGATCACGCGCTGCATCCGGCCCCGGTTCGGGAAGTCGTTGATGTAGTTCGATCCGAGATTGGTCGAGATGGTGTTGTTGATGTCCTCGAAGGTGACGCCGAACGCGCCGGCCTTTTCGCGGTCGATCATCAGATTGACCTGCGGCCCCGGCGGCAGGCCTTCGACATAGACCTTTTGCAGCACACGGCTGGCATTGGCTTCCGCGATGAGCTGCTCGGCGGCGCTGACCAGCGCCGGATAACCCTTCTGGCCGCGGTCCTGCAGTCGGAACGAGAAGCCCGAGGAGTTGCCGAGATTGTCGATCGGCGGCGGCTGGAGCGCGGAAATCCGGGCGTCGCGGATCGACGACAGATCACGGTTGATGTCGTTGACGATGGCGGCTGCCGAATCCTTCGGCCCGCGATCCGACCAGTCCTTCAGCGTGATGAAGGCCTGAGCGGTGTTGATGCCCTGGCCGAGGAAGCTGAAGCCGGTGAGGAACGTGACGTTCTCAACGCCGGAACGCTTGGCCAGATATTGCTCGACCTTCTCGACCGCCGCCTCGGTGCGGGCATAGGACGAGTCAGCCGGTGTCTGCACGTCGGTGGTGATGAAGCCCTGGTCGTCGACCGGCAGGAAGCCGCCGGGCAAGCGAATAAAGGCCCAGCTCAGCCCGACGATCAGCGCCGCATAGATCAGCATCAGTCGGCCGGTTCGCTTCAGCGAATGTCCGACGACGCGCGTATAACCGTCCTTGGTGCCGTCGAGCGCGCGGTTGAACCAGCCGAACACGCCCTTCCTGGCATGGCCGTGGCCGGCCGCGACCGGCTTCAGCAAGGTCGCGCACAGCGCCGGCGTCAGCGACATCGCCAACAGCGCGGAGAACGCGATCGCCGCGACCATCGTTACCGAGAATTGCCGGTAGATGACGCCGACCGAACCCGGGAAGAACGCCATCGGCACGAACACCGCGATCAGCACCAGGGTAATGCCGATGATGGCGCCTGTGATCTGCGACATCGCCTTGCGGGTGGCCTCCTTCGGCGGCAGGCCCTCTTCCGCCATGATGCGCTCGACGTTCTCGACCACCACGATAGCGTCGTCGACGAGAATGCCGACCGCCAGCACCATGCCGAACATCGTCAACATGTTGATGGAGTAGCCGGCCGCCAGCAGGATCGCGCAGGTGCCGAGCAGCGCCACCGGCACCACGATGGTCGGAATGATGGTGTAGCGGATGTTCTGCAGGAACAGGAACATCACGATGAAGACCAGCACGATGGCTTCGACCAGCGTCATCAGCACCTTCTCGATCGAGGCCTTCACGACAGGTGTGATGTTGTACGGAATTTCATAGGCGATGTTGGCCGGGAAGAAGCGCGACAGCTCCTTCATCTTGGCCTCGACCGCGCTTGCGGTCGCCAGCGCGTTGCCGGTCGGCGACATCAGCACCGACAGACCCGCCGTCGGTTTGCCGTTAAGCCGCGTGTTGAACTGATAGCTTAATCCGCCGATCTCGATCCGGGCCACGTCGCGCAAACGTACCGTCGAGCCGTCCGCATTGGCACGCAGGATAATCGCGCCGAATTCGTCCGGCGACGAGAGCTGGCCCTTGACCAGCACCAGCGCCGAAATCTTCTGGTCGTCCGTGCTCGGCTCGGCGCCGATGCTGCCGGAGGCGACTTGCGCGTTCTGCGCCGTGATCGCCTTGTTGACGTCGTCGGCGGTCAGGCCATAGCCGACCAGCTTGGCCGGATCGACCCAGATACGCAGACTGCGTTCGGTGGAATAGAGCGTGGCGCGGCCGACGCCGGGAATGCGTCTGATTTCGCCGAGAACGCTACGAATCATGAAGTCGCCGAGGCCGACCTCGTCGAGGCTGCCGTCGGTCGAGCGCAGCGTGATGATCTGCAGCACGGCGCTGGAAGCTTCCTCGATCAGGATGCCCTGCTGGATCACCGCGCGCGGCAGACGTGCCTCGACGCGCTTGATGCGATTCTGCACCTCCACCGACGCCGTCCCGGTGTCGGTGCCCGGCACGAAATTGGCGATGATCTCGACCTGGCCCAGCGAGTCGCTGGTGGACTCGAAGTTCAGGATGCCGTTGGCGCCGTTGAGCTCTTCCTCGATCAGCCGCGTGACGCTGTTGTAGAGGTTTTCCGGCGACGCGCCGGGATAGCTGGTCGATATCGAGATCGAGGGCGGCGCGATGATCGGATACTGCGCGATCGCCAGCAGCGGGATCGATATCGCGCCGATCAGACAGATGAAAAGCGCGACGACCCAGGCGAAGATCGGCCTGTCGATGAAGAAACTCGGCATGGAATCTACCGTGTCGCTTGCGCGGACGGCCTGGCACCGGCGAAATCGGCGGACGCGTCGGCCTCGGTCAGCAGCTGCGGCCGGACCTTATCGCCGGCGGCAAACTTCTGGAAGCCCTCGACGATGACCCTGTCACCGGCCTTCAAGCCCTCGGTGACGAACCACTGGCCGCCCTGCAGCGAGCCGGTGCGTACCGGCTGGACGGCGACGAGGTTGTCGCTCTTGACCACGAACACTTCGCTGCCGCCGCCGCCATTGCGCTGGATCGCCTGCTGCGGCACCGCGATAGCGTCAGTATCGATGCCCTGCTCGATCAGCACGCGGACATACATGCCCGGCAGCAATTCACGCCTTGGATTGGGAAACTCGCCGCGCAACGTCACCTGCCCGGTATGGGCATCGACCTTGGCCTCCGAGAACAGCAATCTGCCGGCAATCGGATAAACCGAGCCATCGTCCAGCACCAGGCGAACCTTCATCGCGTCAGGCGCGATACGGTCGAGATCGCCGCTCTCCACCGCCCGCCGCAGCTGATTGAGTTCGTTCACCGATTGGGTGAAATCGGCATAGATCGGATCGAGTTGCTGGATGGTCGCAAGGCTCGTGGTTTCGTTCTGCACGACGAGCGCGCCTTCGCTCACCAGCGCGGCGCCGACGACGCCGTCGATCGGAGCGCGGATGGTGGCATAATCAAGATTGAGTTTCGCGCGGGCGACGTCGGCCTTGCGGCCCTCGACGTCGGCAGCCGCCTGACGCTCGGCCGAGATGGCTTTTTCGTTCTCGGCTTCGGGGGCTGCGCGTTGGCTGGTCAGCGTGGCGATACGGCGCGCGTGCGATGCGGCCTGATCGAGCGTGGCTTTGGCGCGCGCCAGCGCCGCTTCGGTCGATTGCACCTCGACCTCGAACGGCCGCGGATCGATCCTGTAAAGGGCGTCGCCGGCCTTAACCTCGCTGCCCTGATGGAACAGGCGCTCGACCACGATACCTGACACGCGCGGGCGCACTTCGGAAACCCGGGTCGGCGCGATACGGCCCGGCAACTCGCGGACAATCGCACGCGCCTGCGGCCTCGCGGTGACGACGCTGACATCTGGTTCGGAGGAAGGCGGCACGGCAGCCGTTGCAGCTGTCGGCTCTTTGCATCCGGCCAACAGCGGCGCCATCGCAACGAGCACCAGCGCGATGCATGATTGCGCACGAATTCCAGACATCAGAAATATCGCCCCTTTAGTCGAGTTGAAGCGCAAACACCTGTTTGCGCGATATGTCGCGAAGACACCGCGTTGTTGTTGAGACAAGGATAGGAGGAGTTTGTTGCGATGCAATGCGCATGCGCGGCGGCCCAATGTCACAGACGCTATCGCACTGAATAAACGGCGATTTTGCCGACTCACCGGATTGTGACAACATTCCTTTTTAGCTCAATGGAATGGAACCCAGGTTGTGAACGCTTGAAAGAGCGGCCGCGCGCGAGCTTGCGGAAAATTGGCGCGAATCGCCTGCTGTCCTGTTAACCAGCCGCCTTCATCCGGTAGTGGCTGATGCCCCATTCGCTGCCGTCGGCGTAACCGAACAGGCCTGACGTCGCGAGAAAGAACCAGCGCCAGCGACGCATCCACAACGCGGTCTCGCCGCCATAGACGGGACGCAACACCGCTTCGATCTCCTCGCGGTGCAGATCGAAATTGGCCAGCCAATCCTGCGCGGTGCGGTGATAATGCAGCCCGCTCCAGCGCCATTCCTTTTCGATTTCGAGCAGATCGGAATATTGCCGGATCAGATGGTGGCTCGGCATCATGCCGCCGGTGAAGAAATGCTGCGCCACCCAGTCCTCGCCATCGGCGCGGTCGAACAGATTGGCGCCCGAGCGATGGGTGAAGATGTGCATGAAGAAGCGGCCGTCGGGCTTCAGCCAGGAACGGATCCGCGACATCAATTCGCGCCAGTTCAACAGGTGCTCGAACATCTCGACGGAGACGATGCGGTCGAACTGCATCTGCGGGTCGAACAGATTCATCTCCGCAGTAACCACACGCAGATTCTTCAATCCGCGCTTGCCGGCTTCGCCCTCGATGAATTGGCGCTGCGGGGCGGAGTTCGATACTGCCGTCACCTCCGAATGCGGGAACTGCCGCGCCATCCACAGCGACAGCGAACCCCAGCCGCAGCCGAATTCGAGAATCGATTGGCCGTCGGCGATATCGGCATGCCCGACGGTCTGACGCAGCGCCTCCTCTTCGGCCTCCTGCAATGTCGTGGCCGGCTCCCGGTAGAAGCACGAGGAATATTTGCGGTGCGGCCCCAACACAAGCGCGTAGAACGCCGCCGGCACCTCGTGATGCTGCGCGGTGGCCTCGTCGCTGTATTCGGCGATGGCGCGCGCGGCCATCTCGTCGGCAAACCAGGCGTCGCTTTCGGCATTGCCGACGGCGAGCCTTGTTGCGGTGCGCGTACACAGCCGGTGGATCGCGGCGCGGATGATGACGTCAGGCAGCGGCACCCGCTCAGCGGTGCCGATGATCGTGGAAACAAAGCTCATGTACCACTCCCTTTTCTGAGCACGATCCTTTTTTAGAAAACCGGCCTCCACTTTCGGGGATCATCTTGCGGCGACAGCGAGAAGAACTGACGGGCACAGAACTGACAGTCGCGATAGCGGTCATCGCGCGGGCGCAGCAGCTGCGGCGCCAGCGACGGAATGCCGGTTACGCGGGCCAAACCGGGCGAAACGGTCCAGATTGTATCCACCCAGCCGGCATTGCCGGTGCGTGGCGGCACCATCCAGGTGCCCGCCATCCGGGCCGAGAGCAAAACGGCCATCGCCGTCAGCGCTTCGAGATACAGGACCGTCATGAAAAATCCCGGTTGGACAAAGAACGTTTCCAAAATACGCTCAAGTCAAAGCCCGGTTTCGGCGTGAAGTTCCCCTCCGTCTGCCTGAAACAGCGTTTTTCCGATCTTTTTTCTCGGCCGCGCTGTGCCATATTGGCCTCCCAAACGCGGCTTTTCGCAACGGAAGACCCCCGCAATGCCCCAAGGCCCCTCCGCCCGCTCCGAAATGGAGATCGAGCTCACCAAATTGTCGTCGCCACAGATCTTTCTAGTGCGGATGCTGGTGTTCCTGGTGCTGTGCGGCCTGGTCATGACCGTGCTCTACAAGCAGATCGTCACCGCGTTCTTCGCCAATCCCGGCCTCAACGCCCTGATCGGCGCGGTGCTTCTGATCGGCATCATCCTGTCGTTCCGGCAGGTGATCCGGCTCTACCCGGAAGTCTCCTGGGTCAACAATTTCCGCATCGCCGATCCCGGTCTCGCCATCGACCGGCGCCCGACGCTGCTGGCGCCGATGGCGGCGATCCTCGGCGGCGAGCGCACCGGGCGGATGTCGATCTCGCAGCAGACCATGCGGCATTTGCTGGATTCGATCGCAACCAGGCTGGACGAAGCCCGCGACATCTCCCGCTACATGACGGGCTTGCTGGTCTTCCTCGGCCTGCTCGGCACCTTCTGGGGCCTGATCGAAACCGTGGGCTCCGTCGGCCAGGTGATCGAGGGGCTGAAGGTCGGTGGTGATTCGGGCTCGCTGTTCGAGACCCTGAAGGAGGGTCTGGGTGCGCCGCTCAAGGGCATGGGCATCTCGTTTTCGTCCTCGCTGTTCGGCCTTGCCGGATCGCTGATCCTGGGTTTCCTCGACCTGCAATCGAGCCAGGCGCAGAACCGTTTCTACACCGACCTGGAAGACTGGCTCGCCTCGACCGTGCGGGAATATTCGGGCGACGGCACCACCGGCGTTTCCGGCGAACTGCAGCACGCGATGGAGCGGCTGCGCGCGGTGGTCGAGGAGGGCGGCAGCAGCCGCAGCACCACGGCGGCGATGGCCAATCTGGCCGAAGCCATTCAGGGCCTGGTCGCGCATATGCGCACCGAGCAGCAGATGATCCGCGAATGGGCCGACGGCCAGGGCGAACAGAACCGCGAGATCAAGAAGCTGCTCGAGCGGATCGCGCGCCAACCCGAGAAGAGTTAACTGCATGATCCCGAAAAGTGGCGTTCCGGTTTTCGGATAAGATCATGCTCAGACATAAAGAGATTTAGCCGATGGCCCTCGCGCGTGCACGCCGCAACGAATCGGGAATGAACTACTGGCCGGGCTTCGTCGACGCGCTGTCGACGCTGGTGCTCTCGATCGTGTTCCTGCTCTCGGTGTTTCTCGTCGTGCAGTTCTTCCTGTCGCAGGAAGTGACCGGCAAGGATAAGGCGCTGGAAGCGCTCAACGCCAAGATCGCGCAGTTGAACGACCTGCTGTCGCTCGAAAAACTCACCGGATTGAACCTCAGCGACCAGCTCTCGCAGGCGCGCGCCGGATTGACATCGGTGGAAGCGGCGCGCGATCGCATCAAGGGCCTTTATGAGGGGCTTGCCGGCGCCGGCAACGACGCCCAGGGCCGTGCCAACGAACTCAACAAGGCGCTGGATTCCGAGAAGGCGGTGACGTCGCGCGCGCTGGCGCAGATCGAGGTGCTGAACCAGCAGATCAGCGCGCTGCGCCGGCAGCTCGCCGCGCTTGAAGAGGCGCTCGACGCCTCCGAAAAGCGCGACAAGGAATCGCAGGGCCGCATTGCCGATCTCGGCCAACGCCTCAACGTGGCGCTGGCGCAGCGGGTGCAGGAACTGACGCGTTACCGTTCCGAATTCTTTGGGCGGCTGCGTGCGATTCTCGGCAATCGACCGGATGTCCGAATCGTCGGCGATCGCTTCGTGTTCCAATCCGAAGTGTTCTTCGACACCGGACAAGCCTTGCTGCTGCCCGAAGGCCGCGCCGAGCTCGACAAGCTTGCTTCCGCGCTGGTTGATCTCGACAAGCAGATCCCGAGCGAAATCGCCTGGGTGCTGCGGGTCGACGGCCACACCGACGTGCGGCCGATCATGAACAGCCCGGTGTTCAAGTCGAACTGGGAACTATCGGCGGCGCGCGCAATCTCGGTGGTGCAGTATCTGGTCTCGCTCGGCGTCCCCGCGCAGCGGCTGGTCGCCGCAGGCTTTGCCGAATTCCAGCCGCTCGACACGGCGCCGACGGAGGAAGCCTACAAACGCAACCGCCGCATCGAGCTGAAGCTGACGGAACGGTGAGAGTGCCAACATTGTCATTGCCGGGCTTGACCCGGCAATCCATCAAGACAGATTCTTTCGAAGTGGATGGATGCCCGGATCAAGTCCGGGCATGACGAGTGGGGGGTTAAATCCCCTCGAACTGCAATCTTGCCAGCCTTGCATACAGCCCGTTCGCGGCAACCAGCGAGGCATGCGTGCCCTGCTCGACGATGCGGCCCTGGTCCATCACCATGATGCGGTCGCAGGACAGAACGGTCGCGAGCCGGTGCGCGATCACGAGCGTGGTGCGGTGGCGCATCAATTCTTCCAGCGCGGTCTGCACCAGGGTCTCGCTTTCGGCATCGAGCGCCGAGGTTGCCTCATCGAGCAGCAACAGCGGGGCGTCGCGCAGGATGGCGCGGGCAATGGCGATGCGCTGGCGCTGGCCGCCCGACAGCGTCACGCCGCGCTCGCCAAGCTGCGCCTCGAAACCGTCAGGCAGGCGGCGAATGAATTCGGTGGCATGCGCCTGATCGGCCGCGCGTTCGACCTCGGCATCGCTGGCATCAGGCCGGCCGAAGCGGATGTTTTCACGGGCGCTTGCCGCGAACACCACCGAGTCCTGCGGCACCAGCGCGATGCGCGCGCGTAACTCGTGCGGATCGGCCGACCTGATCGGCACGCCATCGACCGAAATCGTTCCGCTGGCGGGATCGTAGAACCGCAGCAGCAGGTGAAACAGCGTGCTCTTGCCGGCGCCTGACGGGCCGACGATCGCGACCTTCTCTCCGGCCCGCACCGACAGCGAGACGTTGTCGATCGCCCGTACATCCGGGCGCGTCGGGTAGTTGAAGCTGACATTCTCAAACCCGACATCGCCGCGCGCAGGCACCGGCAGGGCGACCGGCGAGGCCGGCGCCGTGATCTGCGGCTTGACGCGCAGGATCTCGAACAGCCGTTCGGCGGCGCCCGAGGCGGCCGAGACTTCACCCCAGACCTCGCTGAGCTGGCCGAGGCCCGTCGCGGCGAACGCGGCATACAGCACGAACTGGCCGAGTCGGCCGGGGCTGATCGAACCGGTCAGCACGTCGTGCGAGCCGACCCACAGGATGACGACGACGCTGGAAAACACGATGAAGATGATGATCAAGGTCAGCACCGCGCGCGCCCGCGTCGAACTGCGCGCGGCGTCATAGGCCTGTTCGACCTCGCGGCCGAAGCGCGTCGCGGCCAGCCGCTCGCTGGTATAGGCCTGCACGGTCCGGATGGCGCCGACCAATTCGCTGGCATAGGCGCTGGCGTCGGCCAGCGTATCCTGTGCGTTGCGCGACAGCCGCCGCACCCAGCGTCCGAACGCGACCAGCGGAATCACGATCACCGGAATTGCCAGCAGCACGAACAGCGAAAGCTTCGGGCTCGTGATCACCATCATGGTGGTGGCGCCGATGAACAGCATCAGGTTGCGCAGCGCGATCGACACCGACGCGCCCACCGCCGACTTGATCTGGGTAGTGTCAGCCGTGAGCCGCGACACCAGTTCGCCGCTGCGGGCGGAATCGAAGAACGAAGGCGACAGCGAGATCAGGTGCGCGAACACGTCGCGCCGCAGGTCCGCAACGATGCGCTCGCCGATCGTCATGACCAGATAGAACCGCGACGCGCTGGCGCAGGCCAGCACCGCAACGACCGCGATCATCACGCTGAAATAGCTGTTGATCATCGCGATGCCTTCGGGGCTGAAGCCGAAGTCGATCATGCGCCGCACCGCGATCGGCACCACCAGGGTCGTCACCGCCGCGACGGTCAGCGAGATAAACGCCAATATCGCCCGCCCACGGTAGCGCGCGACGTAGGGCGCCAGCGCCAGCAAGGGACGCAGTTTTGCGCCGGTTTTGGCCGGCGACTGCGTCAGCTGGGTTTCGATGAAGGCCTCTTCCTCGAGCAGCGCGTCGCGCCGCGGCGGCACGCCGCCGGGTGGGTCTTCAAGCTGTTCGGCTGCGCTCATGAAAAGGGACCAGTTTCGATGCCCCCAGATAGGCCCCGGAAGCGGCGCTGGCAAATGCGGCAGATCGGCCAATCAGACGGCTCTGGCAGCTTGTTTTGGCGGCCTTGTTGCGTTATAGACCCGCCCAAATCCCGTACCCCTGACATTTCGAGACGGGCGCAGGCGCGCCGAAGGATATGCCATGAAAGCCGAAATTCACCCGAATTATCATACGATTACGGTCGTTATGACCGATGGTACGGAGTATCAGACCCGTTCCACCTGGGGCAAGGAAGGCGACAAGCTGAACCTCGACATCGACTCGAAGTCGCATCCGGCCTGGACCGGCGGCACCCAGCAGATGCTCGACCGCGGCGGCCGCGTGTCGCGCTTCCAGAAGAAGTTTTCGGGCTTCCTCAAGAAGGACTGAGGGTTTTCGACCCCTCGCCATTCGGCCCAGGAATGCAAAACGCCCCGGTTTCCCGGGGCGTTTTTTATGGGCCACGACGGTGGCGGAATTACCGCTCGAAGGCCGCCTTCAGGCGGTTGAGCTGCGGCACCAGCGGATTGCCGATCGGGGCGCGTTCGGCCGCCGGCGCATGGATCGACGTGTCGAGCCGGCGCACCCGCGACTGCAGGTTCATCGAACGCTCGATCAGGTGCTGCAATTGCAGCGGCAGCTTGGCGATCATGTCTTCGGGACCGGGATCGGCGGCGGAGAGCTTGACCTTGGTCTTTTCGCGGTTGGCCTGGGTCAGCGTCATCTCGCCTTCCTTGACCGCGCGATGCAGCAGCAGCCAGGAGGCGAGCTGCATCAGGCGGGTGGTCAGCCGCATGCTTTCGGTCGCATAGGTGAGACTGACGGAGCGTTCGAGCGCCTTGGCCTCAGCGCGGCCGTCACCGTCGAGATAGGCGGCGGTCTCCTCGACCAGATCCATGCCCTCGCGGAACAGGGTTCCGAATGCCGCCGAATTAGTCAGCCGCTCGCTGAATTGAACGAGCGCGGAATCGCTGTGCAGCCGGTCCGCCATAGTTAACGCCCTCACGCCACTGATACGCTGCCGGCTTTTCAAACCGCCGACTTATGATGAACAAATCATTGCGCTTGCGAGGGCGAGAGTCCAGCCGCATCCGGAAATATGGTTTCCAGCGATGCGGGCACAAAAAAGAGCCGCCGTTTCCGGCGGCTTTTGAAGTTGATAACAGGGAGGCGTCAAACAGAGTGGACAGGAGCCACTCGGTGTCCAAACGAGGACGACGCCAGTCATAAACGAGAAAGCTTAATTGATCGTAAACGAGCGATTTTCTTCAGGCTTTGTTTGCCATGTCGGCCATTGGCCTAGTTTGGGACATGCATTCCTTGCAGCATTAATACGAGGCGCTGGACGCATTAGGCCATTGGCCGCTTACTGTTCATCGCAGGTGAACCCCGGCGGGAACCGCTTCACATATGTCTCGTCGCAGTTTCGGTCGCACTGGCGCTCTTGCTGCCGGGCGAGGACCTGACACGATTTGTTGGACGGCAGTTCGGCGCAGGCGGCGAGATTTTTTTGGAACGGCTTCTTGCAGCGCTGCGCCTTGCATTCGCCCGAGGTCATGTCGATCCCGACGCAACTCGCGGGCGTCCGGGCATCGGCTGGGGCACTCAGTCCGGCAAACACAATTCCCATGACACCCATGACGACCGCGCCGACGAGACGTCTTCCGCGCATTCCCATCCCGGCCCGCGGCTATGACTTGAAAAAACTGTTCGCGGCATCCTTGGACGCGCGCTTCTTGGCCATCGCCGCCTGCAGCCGTTCGATCTCGGAATTCATCAGCGCGATGCGCTCGGTCAATTCCTCGACCGACAGCAGTGACAGGTCCTGCCCGATCTCGTGGGTGATTTTCTTCCTCGGCTTGTCGTCATCCTCGATGGCCATGCGTTTCCTCCGTGCTCGACGATCCCTTGAGGCGGTTGCCAGCCGCATGACGGCTGGCTAATCAGGGGCCGCCTTCAAAATTCCCGTATTTCGCAAGGACAAATCATGGAAAAGCTGCCCGCGCAAATGACCGTCGTCGGCATCAGCAAGCCCGGCGGCCCCGAAGTGCTGTTGCCGGAAACCCGCAGCGTTCCCGTTCCCGGGCCCGGCGAAATCCTGGTCAAGGTCGCCGCCGCCGGCGTCAACCGTCCCGACGTCGCGCAGCGGTCCGGCGCCTACCCGCCGCCGCCCGGCGCCAGCGACCTGCCCGGCCTCGAAATCGCGGGCGAAGTGGTTGCGCTCGGCGCCGGTGCGAGCAAGCACAAGCTCGGCGACAAGGTGATGTCGCTGGTGGCCGGTGGCGGCTACGCGCAATATTGCATCGCGCAAGACGCGCAGGCGATGAGCGTGCCGCCTGTCCTGTCGATGCAGGAAGCCGGCGCCATTCCGGAAACGCTGATGACGGTCTGGCACAATGTGTTCGAGCGCGGCGCGCTGAAGCCCGGCGAAACGCTTTTGATCCACGGCGGCTCGTCCGGCATCGGCACCATGGCGATCCAGCTCGCCAAGGCCTTTGGTTCCAGGGTGATCGTCACCGTCGGCGGCCAGGACAAGGTCGATGCGTGCCTGAAACTCGGCGCCGATCGCGCCATCAACTACAAGACCGAGGACTTCGTCGCCGAGGTCAAGACCGCCACCGATGGCGCGGGCGCCAACGTCATCCTCGACATGGTCGCCGGCGACTACGTCGATCGCAACTATGATGCCGCCGCGGTCGATGGCCGTATCGTGCAGATCGCCACGCTCAACGGACCGAAGGTTACCGTCAACATCGCCAAGGTCATGGTGAAGCGGCTGACCCATACCGGCTCCACCCTGCGGCCCCGTACTAATGCGGATAAAGCGGCGATGGTCGCCGCGATCGAGGCCAAAGTGATGCCCCTGATGCGCGAAGGGCGGGTAAAGCCGCTGATGGACAGCGCATTCCCGCTGGAAAAGGCGGCCGATGCGCACCGGCGGATGGAGACCAGCGCACATATTGGCAAAATTGTGTTGGAGGTTTAACGCTCCGGACCGAAGCGAAGGCGGAAACCCTTTGATTTCCTTCGCTTTCATGTCATTTTTATCGCGGCAACGTTTGGGCTGTTCGCTGGCCCGGGAACATCGTTGATCGCGGAGTACTGAAATTGCGTCTGATCAGGTGCCTTGCGCTGTTCGCGCTGGGCCTCATGATTGTTGCGTACGCGCCGCCAGCGCGCGCCATTGACGCTGTCAGCGTCCGCAGCGACGCGCCTGCCATCGACCTCACCGCGGTGCTCGATCACCAGCGCAGCGATGCCGACCGCATCCAGGTTTCGACCGCGCCCGGCACCGACGGCATCGTCCGCCGCATCGAGGTGCGCGCCCGTGAAGGCGGCCAGAACTGGGTGGTGTTCGCGCTCGCCAACAACACCGACGACCAGCTCGACCGCCTGATCGTTGCCCCGCATTACCGCATCGTGTCGTCGGGCCTGTTGTGGCCCGATCTCGGATTGTCGCGCATCGCCACCATCACGCCCTCGACCGGCGACCGGCCGGAGCGCCAGGAAAGCGCCACCGCGGACATCTTCCGCATCACGCTCGATCCCGGCGCCGTCGTCACCTTTGTTGCGGAACTGCGCACCGACAAGCTGCCGCAGCTCTATCTATGGGAACCGGACGCCTACAAGGACAAGGTCAACTCGTTCACGCTGTACCAGGGCATCGTGATCGGGATCTCCGGCCTGCTGGCGCTCGTGCTCACCATCCTGTTCGTGGTCAAGGGCAGCATCATGTTCCCGGCCGCCGCCGCGCTGGCCTGGGCGGTGCTGGTCTATATCGGCGTCGATTTCGGCTTCTGGGGCAAGGTTCTGGACATGCAGAACAACGCCGAGCGCGTCTGGCGTGCGGCGGGTGAAGCCATTCTGGCGGCGACGCTGCTGGTGTTCCTGTTCGCCTATCTCAATCTCAGCCGCTGGCATGTGCGCTATTCCCACATCACCGTCGGCTGGCTGACCTTCCTCGGATCCTTGGTGGCGCTGGCGCTGTTCGACCCGGCGGTGGCTTCCGGCATCGCGCGCATGTCGCTGGTCATGATCGCCTTCGCGGGCTTTGCGCTGATCGTCTATCTCTCCACGCACGGTTTTGACCGCGCGGTGCTGTTGATCCCGACCTGGTTCCTGCTGGTGGTCTGGGTGGTCGCGGCCGGCATGGCGGTGGCCGGAAACGTCACCAACGACATCGTCGGCCCGGCGCTGCTCGGCGGCCTCGTGCTGATCGTAATGCTGATCGGATTTACGGTCATGCAGCACGCCTTCGCCGGCGGCGGCGCCACCACCGGAGTGGTCTCCGACGTCGAGCGCCGCGCGCTTGCGCTGACCGGTTCCGGCGATTTGATCTGGGATTGGGACGTCTCCGCCGACAAGGTGTTCACCAGCCCGGAGACCGAGAGCCTGCTCGGCCTCAAGCGCGGTACGCTGGAAGGCCCGGCAGCCAAATGGCTCGAGGTGCTGCATCCGCTCGACCAGGACCGTTTCCGTGCTGCGCTGGACAGCGTGCTCGACCAGCGCCGCGGGCGGCTGGTGCAGGATTTCCGGCTTCGTACACCCGACGGCCACTTCATGTGGTTCGCGCTGAAGGCGCGCCCGGTGGTCGGCTCCGACGGCGAAGTTTCCCGAGTGGTCGGCACGCTGACCGACGTCACCGAGCAGAAGAACGCCGAGGAGCGCATGCTGCATGACAGCGTGCACGACAACCTCACCGGCCTGCCGAACCGCAAATTGTTCATCGACCGCCTCGGCGCGGTGGCGAATTTCGCCAAGACCATGCCGAACCTGCGGCCGACGCTGATGGTGATCGACCTCGACCGCTTCAAGCAGGTCAATGATTCCGTCGGCATCGCGGTCGGCGACTCCATCCTGCTGACGCTGGCACGGCGGCTGACCCGGATTCTCAAGCCGCAGGACACGCTGGCGCGGCTCGCCGGCGACCAGTTCGGCCTGATCCTGATGTCGGAACAGGATTCGGCGCGCATCACCGCGTTTGCCGAGACCATCCGCAAGACCATCCGCGCGCCGATCGCCTTCAACGACCGCGAGATCTTCCTGACCGCTTCGATCGGCCTCGCGCTTTCCGATCCGCAGACACAGCTGTCCGACGAGATCATCAAGGATGCCGAGCTTGCGATGTATCATTCCAAGCGCATCGGCGGCGACCGCATCGACGTCTACAAGCCGGCGATGCGCGCCCGCAAGACCGACCGGCTGACGCTGGAAAGCGAATTGCGCCGCGCCATCGAGCGGCAGGAAATCACGATCCTCTACCAGCCGATCGTGCGGCTGGAGGATCGTTCGATCGCCGGCTTCGAGGCCCTCGCCCGCTGGGATCATCCCAAGCTCGGGCGGATGTCGCCGTCGGAATTCATCTCTATTGCAGAGGAGATCGGCCTGATTGTCGATCTCGGCATGTTCGTGATGGACCAGACGGCCAAGCAGCTCGCGGTGTGGCAGCGCGCGATGCGCTCGCGCGAGCCGATCTTCGCCAGCGTCAACGTCTCCTCGCGCCAGTTGCTGCGCCACGACCTGATCCACGATATCCGCACCGTGCTGTCGCGCTCGTCGGTGGCGCGCGGCACGCTGAAGCTTGAACTCACCGAGTCGCTGGTTATGGAGAACCCGGAACACGCGGCGCAGATGCTGACGCGGATCCGCGAGCTCGGCACCGGATTGTCGCTCGACGATTTCGGCACCGGCCATTCCTCGCTGGCCTATCTGCAGCGCTTCCCGTTCGACACCATCAAGATCGACCAGTCGTTCGTGCGCACCACCAGCCGCGGCACCCGCCCGGTGATCCTGAAATCGATCATCGCGCTCGCCCACGACCTCGGCATGGATGTGGTCGCCGAGGGCGCCGAGACGGACTCCGATGCGGTCGAGCTCTATCAATTGGGCTGCGAATACGCGCAAGGCTTTGCCTTCGGCGAGCCGATGGATGCCGACGCCGCAATGCGGCTGTTGACGGAAGAGCGGCTGGAAGCGGCGAGCTAGTTGTCGCACCACTCTCTCCGTCGTCCCGGCGAACGCCGGGACCCATACGCCGCGGCAGTTATTGTTTGCAGAAGGTCTCTAACGCCAGCGCTCTAACCGATGGGCCGCGGTGTATGGGTCCCGGCTCAAGGCCGGGACGACAGCGTATTTGTTGTTGCACCGTCAACCAAACGCACCTTCGCATTCTCGCGACGCATTACGCCCGAGCTTTGTCAGAAATTCCTTGCCCCCAAAACAGAGGGCGCAGGGAAGACCGGGTGCGCGCTGCACCCGCGGTCCCGTGTGCGGTTTGCACTAAGTAGGCTGCACACGAGCATACAGGGCAGCGGAGAACACCCGGCCTTCCCTGCGCAATGGCTTTACGGCTTATGCCGTGATCTCCCCGGAGACGAGTTCTTGGTTGACTCCGTCGCTGCCGTTTCCGCTTGCGCTTCTCCGACAGCTTGACGCCAGCAACGGGCGCCAGGACCACACGGTTTTGCCGTACGCTAAATCCACGCCGTCGTCAGACGTGAACCAGCGTCCACCGCAACCCGTCCAACGTCCGTGACGACGGCCGCCGCCCTCTGAGTGGGACGGGATGGCCAAAGATATGCACCTGATTTGCCATTCTGTAAAAGCGAAATATTTTTTATTTTGGGGCTTGACACCATTTCCGGATTTCGGAAGTGATTTGCCCGTCGGGCTGGAGGTTGCGGCCGCAGCCGTTGCGCAACTGGCCCCGCGGCCCCCTCGCCGCTCCGACCCGCAAGACATTTGATCTAGATCAACAGGACGTCCAGCGCCCACCCCCTTTTCGTTGCTTCATCCTGCCGAGAAACCGCTTAGGGGGACACAGTGCTTGTCTGGTTGGAGCAGTTCCTGGTTCGCTACCCCGAGCTTACGCTGTTCCTGGTCATTGCGGCTGGGTATTGGATCGGAAGCTTTGGGATCGGGACGTTCACCCTCGGTCCGGTTACGGGTGCGCTGTTCGCCGGGCTACTGGCAGGACAGTTCGCCCCCATCCCGGTCTCGGGCATGACCAAGTCCTTTCTCTTCCTCCTGTTCCTGTTTGGAGTTGGCTACTCGGTTGGGCCGCAATTCGTACTTGCCTTGAAGCGGAACGGCGTGAGGCCGCTGTTGCTGTCGCTATGCGTAAGCTTGACGGGGCTAGCAGCTTCAATCCTGGTCGCGAAGGCTTTCGGGTTCGACGCCGGCTTCGCGGCGGGGCTGTTATCGGGCGGGCTCACGCAGAGCGCGGCCATGGGAACGGCGACAGATGCGATCAATGGGCTGGGATTGCCTGAAGCTGATCGCGCCCGACTGATAGCTCACATGGCTATCGCGGATGCTGTCTGCTACATTTTCGGTTACGCCGGTGTGATCCTGTTCTGCACAACGATTGCCCCGGCACTCTTGAAGATCGACCTCAAGGTCGAAGCACGAAAGCTCGAAGATTCCCTGGGTATGACGGTCGCCAAGCCTGACCTTGCGTCGGCCTGGCGGAAGTTTGAGCTGCGCGCGTATCGATTGACTGAAGGGATGCGCTTGGCCGGGATGTCGGTGGCAGTGGCCGAAACATTGGTGCCGAACCAGCGTCTTTTCATTCACCGCATTCGTCGCGGGCAGCACATCATCGACGCGGCACCCGACGTGACGCTCGAAGCAGGCGACATGGTCGCTCTGTCCGGACCACGTCAGGCCATCGTCGAACTGATCGGTCCGATCGCTGACGAGCGTGAGGACAGAGAGCTTCTGGATGTTCCGGTCGCAAGCGCCGACGTTCTCGTGATCAATCCGAACTTCGCAGGGTCCAACCTTGGCGACATTTCAAAGCAGGAATGGACGCGCGGCGTCTACCTGCGGTCGATAAAGCGCGGCGGCGAGGAGATTCCCGTCGCAGCCAACATCACGCTCGAGCGTGGCGACATCCTTCGCATCGTTGGCCCGGACGCACTCGTACAGTCAGCCTCGTCAAGGATCGGCGCCATCATCGCACCAAGCGCAAGCATTGACTTCGTGGTGCTTGGAGTGGCGATATTTCTTGGCGGGCTGGTCGGTGTGCTCGTGACCTTTCCTGTGGGGACCGTCAAAATTAGCCTAAGCACGAGCGTCGGAGTGCTGCTCGCCGGGTTGCTGGTTGGTTTTCTCCGCACGCGACATCCCCTGTTCGGGCGGATTCCCGATGGTGCGATTGGATTGATGACCTCGCTGGGTCTCGCAGCATTTGTCGGGCTGACCGGGATACAGGCCGGACCTACGTTCTTCTCGGCGCTTCGAGAAACTGGCCTGGGGCTATTCCTCGGCGGCGTCATCGTAACGCTATTGCCGCAGTTCATCGGTCTGCTCTTTGGCCATCTGGTGCTGCGCATGAACCCAATCCTGCTCCTCGGCGCACTCGCCGGAGCGCAGACCGTGACGGCAGCGATGGCTGCGGTGCAGGAACGCTCCGGAAGCCCCGTGGCCGTGCTTGGATATGCGACGGCTTATCCGATCGCCAACATCTTACTGACGATGTGGGGCTCGATAATCGTTCTCGTCGTTGCCAGCTAGGTGGCCGCTAATCACCGAGGTGCAGCCGCATGATCCAAACATCATGACCGAGTTCGTGACATCCAGATGGATTGGCGACTTCCTGTTTGGGTTCAGCGCCTTGTTTGCCATTATCAACCCCTACGGGCTGTCTTTCATCTTCCTCGACAGGACAATAGGACTGTCCGAAGGTGAGCGCGCGCGCGTCGCGCTGCGGGTTGCGGCCTATGCGTTCTGCGTGTTGCTGGTGTCGCTTTTCCTTGGAAGTCAGATCCTCAACTTCTTCGGTATCACGATTCCGGCGTTGCGGATCGCCGGCGGTCTCGTGGTTGCAGCGACCGGATGGTCGATGCTTCACGCGGCACCGGCTGCAACAGGAGGCCATGCGACTTCGACTGCCAACTTCTCGACAATTCAACGAATGGCGTTCTTTCCACTGACCATTCCGCTGACGACCGGACCCGGAACGATCGCGACGGCAATAGCAATTGGTACGGCCCGGCCGGAGGGCCTGAACGGCATGTTCCCATCGTACATCGTGTCGTTCGTCGTCGCCTGCGCGGTGACGGGCACGATCTATCATGCCTACCGCAAGTCGAGCGCCATGGCACGGCTCTTCGGGGAAGAGGGCACCAGCGTGGTGACGAGATTGTCCGCGTTTCTACTGCTCTGCATTGGCGTGCAAATCATCGTCAACGGTGTTGTAGAGGTTGCGAAATCAGTCACCGGTGCGGTTGTGCCGGCTTGACCAGACGACGGTCCTGAGACCGCGACTTGCCGCGGCCTGCACATTCACTGACATACCAGTACTGGGGTTTTCGCTTGCGTCAGCACCTTGCTTGTCACGCTGCCGATTAGAAGCATGGAAAGTCCGCTGCGCCCATGCGATGACATTACGATGAGATCGCAGCCTTTGTCCTCGGCTGCTGCGATGATGGCTTGATAGGGTTGCCCGTTCTCCACTTGAATCGTTTCGCAGGAAACACCGGCCTCCCTGGCCGACTTCGCGGCGCCATCCAGCGTGCTCGCGGCCTGTTCCTTGCGCAGCTCGGCATATCTTGCGACGGCTTCCTGGAACCGCCCTGTCATTTCCGAGAACGGTTCCACAACGAAGATGACGGATACCTTCGCTCCAAGGGATTTGGCCAACGCCAACCCATGCGCCACACCACGCTGCGCTAAATCCGACCCGTCTGTCGGAATGAGAATATGCCGGTACATGCTTCACCTCCCGCCTTCCTGGACATGGCGTTGCCTTCCGAATGCAAGCTGGGCCGCGTTTTCGGATACAGTCTTGCGATAGATCAATCTATCGGCGCACTCGGCTTCGCCGAGGCTACGTCGGGCGCGTTTGCGTCGTTAAACTTCATCGGTGGCGATCCACGAAACTGTCCTGAAGTCATTTTATCGCTCGCTCGAAATCTGCCCAACACGATTTCCTGGTAATTTGTGCATCAGCCGTCCCTCCAAAGTTTGACGGCATGACTGTTTCACAGGTGCACTATGCGCGACGAATTTGCCTCAAACGCGTTTCTTGCCGTGACCGCTGCAGGTATCGTCCTGCTATGCTCAGGCCTTATGGCTCTGGTGCTCACTTAGCGAACTGCAGTCGGCAGCTTCCTGGCTGCCTTCTCGAGCTTGTTCCGCGGTGCGCAAAGCAAACGATGTCCGATCGGAGTAAAGCGGACCTCACGGTCACAAACATGGTCGTCCGCAAATGGACCCGAAGTGGACAAGTGCAGCACTACTGACCCATTGTGGCGAGCCTTCCACCGACGCTAACGTGTCGCAGCCACAGATATTGCAGTCGTCTTGCAGAAAGGACGGAAACGTCTAAAAATTTGTTTCAGGGCCTCTCTGGATCCAGTTCCGGCGACCCTTTGAAGCCCCGGTTCCGGCAGATTTTTCTCTTCGCCCGATCTTGGAGCCCGCCATGACGACATTCACACGATCGCAAAGCCTGCTGGTTTCCGTAAGTCTTGCCGCACTGGGCGGCACCGCACTGGCGGCGCTGCTGGCCGGGAGCGGCCTTATTCTCGCGAACGCACGCGCAACCGTAGTGGATGCATCGCTGCCGATCGCCGACGCCGATACTCCGACCTGCGGCCCGCCGACGGCAACCGCCCGGCCGAGCATGATGTTTCGCTTGGTGCAGACCGAAGTTCCGCGCGCCGAGATGAGCGCGGCCAGCCCCGCGCCGGCATTCGCGGACACCGAGCCGCCGCTGTGGACCGGCATCGGCTCCACCACCTGGAAGATCACGACCGCGAATGAGCGCGCGCAGGCCTATTTCGATCAGGGCCTGCGTCTCGCCTACGCCTTCAATCACGATGAGGCGCGACGCGCGTTTCGCACGGCGCAGAAACTCGATCCTGACTGCGCCATGTGTTTCTGGGGGGAGGCGCTGGTGCTCGGCCCCAACATCAATCTCCCGATGCCGGAGGATGCGGTCGCGCCAGCCTATGCCGCCGCGCAGAAGGCGAAGGAACTGGCCGGGAAAGCGAGCCCGCGTGAGCAGGCACTGATCGGCGCCATCGCAGTGCGCTACGGCAGCGATCCCAAGGCCGCTCGCGCACCATTCGACGCGGCCTACGCGGCCGAGATGGCGAAGGCCGCAAAACAGTTTGCCGAAGACGACGAGATTGCCACGCTCTATGCCGAGGCGGTGATGGATCTCAGCCCCTGGGATTATTGGAAACCGGGCGGCCGCGACGCCAAGCCACAAAGCGTGCCGATCGTGCCGACGCTGGAGCGCGTGCTGGCGCGCAATCCCAATCATGCCGGCGCTATTCACCTTTATATTCATGCCGTCGAGGCGTCGGACCGGCCGAAGCGCGCCGAGCCCTATGCCGACAAGTTGCGCGGCGCGATTCCCGGCGCAGGCCATCTCGTGCACATGCCGAGCCACATCTATTATCGGGTCGGCCGCTATCTCGACGCGCTGGAAGACAACAAGACCGCGGTCAAGGTCGATGAAGAATACCTGACCGAGACCAACGCGCCGATGGGCGTCTACAGGCTCGGCTATTATCCGCACAACGTGCACTTCGTGATGGCATCGGCGCAGATGGCCGGCGACGGCCCGACCGTGATTGCGGCTGCGGAGAAGCTCGGCCAGCTCATTCCCAGCGAGGCTGCCAAGGGCATTGCGATGGTGCAGCCGGTCAAGGCGGCGCCATACTTTGCGCACGCGCAGTTCAGCACGCCGGAGACCATTTTGGCGCTGCCGGATCCCGGCGATGCGATTCCCTATGTCAAGGCGATGTGGCTCTACGTGCGCGGCGTCGCGCTGGTGGCGAACCGTGACTTCGCGGGCGCTACAGCCGCAGCGAGCGCCATCGAGACGATCGAGCGCACCGCGGATTTCAAGCTGCTGAAGGATTCAGGCGTTCCGGCGCAGGAGGTGCTCCGCATCGCGCGCACGGTGATCCTCGCACGCGTAGCCCAGGCCAAGGGCGACTACCGCACCGCCATCATCCGGTTCGAACGGGCGGCGGCATTGCAGGACGCGTTGGCCTACACCGAGCCGCCCTATTGGTATTATCCGGTCCGGCAGTCGCTTGCCGCCGCCCTGCTGCAGGCCGGCCGTTACGCCGAGGCGGAGCGGCAATTCCAGCGCGCGCTCAGCCGGGCGCCCGCCAATGGCTGGTCGTATTACGGGCTGGCGGAATTGCACAAGGCACGCGGTAATGGTTCCGCCGCCCGCAAGGCCGAGGCCGACCTTGCCAGAACCTGGATCGGCGACCGCAAGCTGTTGCAGATTTCAAATCTCTGAAGGCGAGGTCCTCACTCGTGCCGATGAGGTGATTGAGTGAGGCCGCGACTTGAAGAGAGTCTGGAAGAACTCGGCTTCGCGGTCCGCAAGTGCACGCAGGTCGCCGAACTGAGCGCGATTCCACGGACAGGCCCCTGATCTCGTTATTGCGCGGTTACTTTTCAGCGACGCCTTGATTTCTGCACTTTTTGAGAAGCAGATGGCCAATGTAACGCTTTGGAGGACAGGCCATGCCGAGGTCCGGGCTGGCGTTGTTGCTTTTGGGGTTGCTTGGGTTTGCGCTCGGCGGCTGCATGCAATCGACGCTCGCGCCGTCGTCGAATGCCGGTTTGACTTCAAGGGACCGGCAGTTGCTGGCCCACACGCCTTATGCGCAGGCCAGCATTCCCGAGACCTATCGCCGGCATATTGTCGATTACATGCGCAAGGAGCAGCCGGGCACGATCCTGGTCGATAGCAACGCGCGCTATCTGTATTACGTTCTGCCGGGAGGCAAGGCGATCCGCTATGGCGTGACGGTGGGAGAGGAGGCGCAGGCCTGGTCCGGCGTCGCGACGGTCGGCCGTGTGGCTGAATGGCCGGACTGGATTCCGACGGCGGAGATTCAGGCCAGGCTTGGCCCTTACCCCAAGCGCGTTCCCGGAGGTCCGGCCAATCCGTTGGGCGCGCGGGCGATCTACCTCTACGAGGGCAACAAGGACACCCTGTACCGTATCCACGGCACCAACCAGCCGGAATATATCGGCCATGCCATCTCGTCCGGCTGCATCCGCATGACCAACGAGGATGTCATCGATCTCGTGAGTCGGGTGCAGGCAGGCGCGATCGTCGTCGTCCTGCCGCCCGGGCGGACTGCGTGGATGGGCCCTGTCGCGGGAGGTGCATGACGTCTCGTTGTGAGAATCCGAAGCACAGGCGGACGCGGCTGCGGCCCGGGTTGCTAGCCGTTGCGGGCTTGGCCGTGCTGATCGCGGCAGGGGACGATGCGCGTGCCAGAAGCGGCGAACGCCTGATCGAGTCCATCGAGACGCGCAGTGCCAGCGAGCCGCTCATCGCCATCGTTTCGCTCCGCGACCAGCGGATCACCGTCTACGATGCCAAGGGGTGGATCCTGCGGGCGCCGGTGTCGAGCGGCTCGAAGGGACGCGAGACGCCCGCCGGGATCTTCAGCGTCATCCAGAAAGTCGAGGAGCATTACTCGAACCTGTATGACGATGCCTTTATGCCGCACATGCAACGCATCACCTGGTCGGGCATCGCACTCCATGGCGGTGTCCTGCCGGGGCGTCCGGCGTCCCATGGCTGTATCCGGTTGCCATTCGACTTCGCCGAACGCCTGTTCGACGCGACCAGGATGGGCATGCGTGTGATCGTGGCGCCAACCGATGTTGCGCCCGTTGAGCTTGCCCATCCGCTGCTGTTCCAAGCCAAACCGGGTGCCGGCGCCATGGCCGCCGCCCGCACCGCAGAGGCTCAGGAGGCGACGAGGAAAGCGGCCCAGGCGAGGCTCGCCGCGGAGACGGCGTTCCGGGAGGCCTCGCGCGCCAGGGAGCCGGTTCGCACGGCGGAAAATCAGAAGCGCAGAGCCGAGGTGCAATTGGCGGCTGCCGAGACCAGACTTGGCGCTCCCGGCTCGGCGGAGGCAAAGGAACAGGCTGAGGATGACAAGGCAAAGGCCGCCGTCAAGGTCGCGGAGCTGCAGCTGCAATCGGACGCCGCCAGCGCGGAGCTGCAATCGAGGCTCGATGCGGTCACGTCTGCGCGCGAAGCTGCCGCCGCGGCGGAGACGGCGCGGTCCGCGGCAACCGAGGCGGCCCGCCAGGCCGAACGCGACCTGCAGCCGATATCGGTGTTGATCAGCCGCAAGACCCAGCGGCTTTACGTCCGTCAGGCATTCAAGCCCATCCTTGAAAGTGCGGTGACGATCGCGGATCCCGATCGTCCCATCGGCACGCATGTCATCACCGCCGTCGAACGCTCGGGCGACGATACCAGGTTGCGATGGAGCGCCGTCTCAATGGGCGGCGGTCGTCCGCCCGGCGCCACGCTTGAGCCGGATGACCGGGCGCGCGCGAAGCGTGGTCGCGACGCTGAGCCGGTGCCGACGGACCCCGGCACGGCAAAGGCTGCGCTCGACCGCATCAGCATTCCGCAGGACGCATTGGATCGCATCGGCAACATTGCACCGCGATCTTCCCTGATCGTCACGGACGAGCCGTTGAGCACGGAAACCGGCAAGGGTACGGAGTTCGTGGTGCTGTTGAGCGGCGAGCCCCAAGGCGGCATCAAGAAACGGCGACGCAGTCCGGGGACCGATTTTCGCTACGCGCGCCCACGCAGCTCGCCGTTTTGGGGCTCGCCGTTCGGAAACAGCTTTTCTTCCTGGTGAGACCGCTCTTTGCGCGGCCGAAGTTTGCTCCCTAATCGTTTGCTCCCTAATCCCTGGCTCGCACGATGCTGATCCGGGTTTCGTCGACGAAATTCTTGATGTCCTGATCGGGCCGGCGGAACAGGTTGCGTTCGACGGTGAGCGAACGGCCGCTGACCGTCTTGGTGCAGCGTTCCTTCAGGTAGATGCCGCCGACCGGCTGGTCTCCTGCGTCGGGCTGACCTTCGCTGCAATTCCACCCTTCCTGGCCGTAGCGCGACTTGGCCTGGATCCCGAGCAGGAACGCCTTCTTCCGGATATAGAGCCGCGCCTTCGGATCGGTCTCGATCTGCAAGCCGGCGACATGACCGGTGGCGTCGATCAGCAGGGTCAGGATCGCCGGATGACCCGCCACCATCGTGCCGTCGCGGCTGGTGAAGGGATCGTAGCCAAACCGGATCGCCCGCATGGCCTTGGCGTCGGCAGGACAGTCGTGCCAGTTTTTCCAGCCGGCCAGCGTTCGCTTCGGATCATCAGCGCAGGAAAAATCGACATAGCCGGTTTCAGTCAGTTCGCTCGCGGCCATTCCGAGGCGGATGTCACGCAGATCGTTGCCGCCGAACTCTTCCGTCCGTGCCGGAGAGTGCGCCAGTGCGACTGCCTGCCAGACCAAGAGGCCCGCAGCAACAACACCCGATAGCTTCAATCTGTTCATCACTGGCTCTTCCCCGTGTTGGCGGTGGCATGATCCGGCTTTTGCGCCTCGGCCTTGTAGACGTCGCAGACCCGCGACGAGCTTGAGAAGAAGGCGACGCATTCGGCGTAAGTGGGCTCGCCCGCTCCCTTGATGTGGGCGATCACGTAGTCGGCGACGGCTTCGATATCTTTCGGCCGCAGAAACGTTCCGCCCTCGGGCGGCATCTGCGCCCCCGCATCCTGGCGGTTCAGGTCAAAGCATTTCACCTCATCGTAGGCGCCGCGCACGAAGAACGGCATCCCGGTGCCCGGCCGTCCGCAGCCGACGGTTTCGATGATCTGTTCGCGCGTCAGCTCGGTCTTGCGCAGCGACAGCGCATCGCCGCCGTAGCCGCCGCCGCCATTGCCGTGCCATTTGTGGCAGCCCATGCAGTTGGCGCGGCCGAACACCGCCTTGCCGGCGCTGGTCGGATCCGCAGCCGTCGCCTGCGCCGACTGACCGTGGGCAGAAAAATTCAGCGCGACGACGCTCACGAGCAGCATGCCCGCCGCCGGCAGTTTGTTCGACATCATCATGGCGTCTCTTGTCGGGGAAGCGGGAGGGCCCACCAGAGGCAGGCCCTCCTTTCGGGAATGTCAGAGCGCGAAGACGTAGAGCATCGATCCCGGCTGAATCTTCTTCAGTTCGGGCGTCGAATCGATGAACCACTTGTCCCAGGCGCCGCCAAGGCCGACCAGGATGGCAAGATATTGCTTGCCGTCGACCGAGAACGTCATCGGCGGTGCGTTGACGCCGCCGCCGGTGTTGAACTCCCAGAGCTTCTGCAACGACTTGGCATCGAGCGCCATCACCTCGCCGGATGGCTGGCCGGTGAAGACGAGATCAGACGTCGCCAGCATCCCGCCGAGATTCGGAAACGGCGTCTCCAGTTTGCCGGCGATCTTGCCTGTGGTGACGTCGATCGCCGTGACGCTGCCGGTGATCCTGAACGGCTGGCTCGGGCCACCGCCGGTCCAGAACTCCCGGGGCTTCAGCTTGTCCGGCGTCATCACCTCAACCTTGATGCGGTTGCAGCTCTCGATCACCGGGATGTACCAGAGCTTCAGATCCGGGTTGTAGGCCGTCGGCGGCCAGTTCTTGCCGCCCATGTTGCCGGGGCAGATGTCGGTTTCCATATTGGTGCGGCTTGGCGTCACCGACGCGATATAGGTCTGCACCGACTTGTTCGGGTCATACTCGATCGGCTTGCCGCTCTCCGGGTCGAGCCCCTTGGTCCAGGTGACCTTGTTGACGAACGGCAGGCCCCAAACGAATTTGCCGTTGGTTCGATCGATCGCATAGGCAAAGCCGTTGCGGTCCGCTTCGAGCGCGAGCTTGCGCGGACCGTTCGGACCGGGGATATCGACCAGCACGTTTTCCGCCACGCTGTCGTAGTCGTAGGGATCGTTCGGCGTGTGCTGATAGTGCCACTTGATCTTGCCGGTATTGGCGTCGAGCGCCAGCGAACTGTCGGTGTAGAGGTTGTCGCCCGGCCGGTACGCGTTATCCCAATCCGGCCCGGGATTGCCGACGCCCCAGATGATGGTGTCGGTCGCGGGATCGTAGGTGCCGGTCACCCAGGTCGAGCCGCCGCCGGCGGCCATCGCGTTGTTGTTGTCCTTCCAGGTTTCGCTGCCGGGCTCGCCCTTGCCGGGGATCGTATAGGTGCGCCAGACTTCCTTCTGGGTCGAAAGATCGGTGGCGGCGATCCAGCCGCGGATACCGTATTCCGCGCCGGCCACGCCTGTGATCGCCATGTTCTTGACGATCAGCGGCGCGCCGGTGATGACCTCGCCCTTATCCGGATCGGCCACGGAGCGCTGCCAGGCGACCTGGCCGGAGTCCTTCTTGGTGGCGATCAGCCGGCCGTCCAGCGTGTGGGAAATCACAAGATCGCCCCACAACGCGACGCCGCGATTATCGACGCCGCAACAGGCGACGGCACCCGCCCAGTCACGGTCGGTCTTGGGATCCATCTTCCAGACCAGCGCGCCTTTGCCGCCATGCGCATCGATCTTGTAGACCGAGCCCCATCCATCGGTGACGTAGAGAAAGCCGTTCTCGGCAATCGGCGTGCCTTCCAGGCCGCCATGGCTCCAGATGCCGCCGGGCTCGATGCCGCCAAGGTGCATCGTCCAGGCGACCTTCAGGTTCTTTACGGTATCGCGGTTGATCTCCTTCAGCGTGGAGAACCGGTGACCCGCATAATTCTGATGATGATGAAGCCAGTTACCGGCTTCCTTGTCGACGTTGAGCAGCCGCTGCTGATTGACCTCGTCCGCGGCGAAGACGGGCGTTACGCCCGCAGCGCTCGCGGCTGCCAATGCAACGGCAAGCAAACGGGCTCGCGTTGACGTTTTCGTATGACCTGAAGATCGCTCCATGATTATTGCCTTCCTTGTTGGAGGGTTGTTGTTGGCAGTTCATGTTGGCATTCTTGTTGGCAGTTCTTCGCGATCAGGGCGTTCGCGAAATTTGCACCTCCGTTTCCTTGGTGCCGGCCTTCTGGAAAACGATGGTGCAGGTGAAGGCCTCGCCGGGGACGAGCTTCTGCCGCGTCTGCAGCAGCATGACGTGATAACCGTCCGGCTTGAGTTCGATCGTCTTGCCTTGCGGTATAGGTATCGACTTGATCTCGCGCTTCGCGGGCGCACCCTCGCCGCGATCGACGGTGTGTTTCTCGGAAAAATTTGCAAACGGACAGCGGACGCGGAGCAAGGCATCGGCTTCGGCGGCATCGTTCTTGATCGTCATCAGCAGCGGGAGATTGATGCCGATCTCGTCGGACGCGGGCACCGAGGCGTTGGTCACCTGCAGCGCATCACCGGCCGCGGCGAAGCCGGGCGTCAGCGCAAGTTCCAACCCAAGCCCGGCAGCAAGTCCAAGCGCCAGCAGCGGCCATCGGGAACTTGCAGGCAAGGGATGCCTTAAGGAACAGGCTGTCCGATTCATCGGCGCCATCCTCCCACGATCTTTTCTTGTTTCTTGCGTTTTAGATTACGCCCTTGGGTATTCCACTTCTTCCCAAATTGGGGCGGCGATAGGGCCGCGTGTGGAAAATGATTCCGGCAACCCGCTCGCGTGGCGTATTTCATACCAATTCGGAGATGATCCCTTCAGCCGATCATCGCGCAACGAGGGCGGCAATCAGGACGTCGTCCCGGCCGAGTGCGCACTTGCGCACGGGGGCCGGGACCCATAACCACCAGCGGCAATTGTTTTCACGCTGGTCGTTATCTTCCGTTTCCAACAACGAGGGCCGCGGCGTATGGGTCCCCCGAAGCGCAATTGCGCATCCGCGTTCGCCGGGACGACATCGATGGCCAACCTATCTCCTCACCTTCATCTTCTTGAACTTCACGCTTCTGCCGTCCGCCTGCCTTGTCGCGATGTAGCCGGCCTCGAGGCAGGCTTCGCGCTGCGGCATCTTCTCCTGCGGGCTGCGCTCGGTTTCCCACCACGAGGCCCGGTGCGCCGCGCGCGGCAGGGCGGCATCGATGATCTCCTCGATCTGTTCGAAGGTCAGCACGAATTCGGGCAGCTTCTGCTTCTTCAGATAGTCCCGCAGCAAATCGTAATCGTTCACCCGTATCCCCGTCGTTTTGCGCAATGCCGCCGATCCCGGCAACCAAGCGTTAACCGATCGGCGCATCGTTGTCGCCATTTAAGGCCGCGACAAGGTTTCCGGTGCATTCAGGATGGCTGGGAGCGGACGATGCTGTTCGGACGGCGAAAAGGCATGGCCAGAAGGCGCTGGCGGCTATCAGCAAAATTGCTGATCGCCTCCTCCGTGGCGACCGTGATCGGCTTCTCCGCGATCTGCGCCAACGTGATGCTCGACATGCGGCGCGGCGAGGAAGAATTGGCCCGCCAGATGCTCGAGAACCTCGCCGCCGGCATCGACGCCGACATCGGGCGCAACATCGAGGTCTACGACCTGTCGCTGCGCGCGGTCGCCAGCAATCTGGTGATGCCGGAGATCAAGGACGTCAGCAAGGAAATCCGCCATCTGATCCTGTTCGACCGCGCCGCCTCCGCCAAGCATTTCGGCGCGATCCAGGTATTCGACGCGTCAGGACAATTGTGGATCGACGCTTCCTCGCTCGACCCGCGGCCGGAGAACCGCGCCGATGAAGAATATTTTACGGTCCATCGCAGCAATCCGGACGAGGGCCTGTTCGTCAGCCGCCCGATGCTGCATCGCGGCGCCTATTCGATCGTGCTGAGCCGAAGCATCAGCGACGCCGAAGGCCGCTTTCTCGGCGTGGCCGCGGGCTCGATCCGCTTCAGCTACTTCCATGAGCTGTTCGACCGATTGAACCTCAGTCCCGACGATACGATCACCGTGCTGCGCCGCGACCGCACCATCATCATGCGCAAGCCGTTCAACCTTGACGTCATCGGTAAGAACCTGGCGACCGTGCGAACCTGGAGCGCGAACAATCTGAAGCCCACCGGGTCCTATGCTGGGCAAGGCCCCGTCGATGCGACACCCCGGCTCTATGTCCGGCGCGACAGCAGCGGTCCGCTCTATGTCGTGGTCGGAAAACCGCTCGAAGCCATCTTCCGCGTTTGGCAGCGGGAAGTGATCCGGATCGGCGCCATCATGACCGCGCTGATCCTGTTCGTGCTCGGCACCACCTTCTTCCTCGGGCGCGAGATCAGCCGCCGCGCCCAGGCCGAGGACAAGCTCGAGGAACTTGCCACCACCGACGCGCTCACCGGCCTGAAGAACCGGCGCAAGTTCGATCTCGAGATCGATACGGAGTGGCGGCGCGCGGTGCGCAGCAGGACGCCGGTCGCGCTATTGATGATCGATGCCGATCACTTCAAATCCTACAACGACAATTATGGCCACCAGGCCGGCGACCAGGTGCTGGTCGGCATCGCGATCTGCATCTCCGACTCGGTCAGGCGCGCCGGCGATTGCGGAGCACGGTTCGGCGGCGAGGAATTCGCGGTGCTGTTGCCGGGGTTCTCGGTCTCGGAGGCACTCGCGGTCGCCGAAAACATCCGGCACAAGGTCGCGCATTGGTCTGAGGAAGAAGTCACGACCGTCAGCATCGGCGTCGCCAGCATGATGCCATCCGCCGGGCTGGACTGGCCCGACCTGATCGCGGCCGCCGACAAGGCGCTCTATGCCGCCAAGGCCAATGGCCGCAACCAGACCGTGGTCGCCAACGTTCCGCAATTGGCGATGGTGGCTTGAGGCAAGCCCTATCCCCGTCATTGCGAGCGAAGCGAAGCAATCCACCTCTCCACGCGGGGATAGATGGATTGCTTCGTCGCAAGGGCTCCTCGCAATGACGGCGACAAGCCGCGGCGCGTTGGTCTACCGCTCCAGATACTTCTTCATCTCCGCGCGCAGGCCGTCGCGCAGATCGTCGCGGGCCATGCCGTAGGCGATGTTGGCGCGCAGGAAGCCGGGCTTGGAGCCGCAATCGTGCCGCTCGCCCTCGAACTCCAGGCCATAGAATTTTTGCGTGTTGGCGAGCGCCCGCATCGCGTCGGTGAGCTGGATCTCGCCGCCGGCGCCGCGCTCCTGCGTCTCGAGAATCTTGAAGATCTCCGGCTGCAGGATGTAGCGCCCGGTGATCGACAGGTTTGACGGCGCGGTGCCTTTCGCCGGCTTCTCCACCATGCCGTCGACCTCGAACATCTTGCCGGTGCGCTTGCCGACGCCGCAGATGCCGTATTGATGGGTCATATCCTCCGGCACCGCCTCGACCGCGAGCACGTTGGATTTCTCACCGAGCTTGCTGGCGGCCTCGATCATCTGCGCGAGGCAGCCCGGCGTGTTCAGCACCAGTTCGTCCGGCAGCACCACCGCGAACGGTTCGTCGCCGACGATGTCGCGCGCGCACCAGACCGCATGGCCAAGACCCAGCGGCGCCTGCTGCCGGGTGAAACTGGTGGCGCCGGCGGCGGGCTGGTCGCGCGCCAGGATGTCCTGCTCGGCCTTCTTGTTGCCGCGCGCGGCGAGCGTGGTGTCGAGTTCGAACATGCGGTCGAAATGGTCCTCGATCACGCCCTTGTTGCGCCCGGTGACGAAGATGAAATGCTCGATGCCGGCTTCCTTGGCCTCGTCATAGACGTACTGGATCAGCGGCTTGTCGACGATGGTCAGCATTTCCTTCGGCATCGCCTTGGTGGCGGGCAGGACGCGGGTGCCGAGACCGGCGACCGGGAAGACGGCTTTGCGGATTTTCATGGGAGTATCGGAAGTCCCTTAAGCGTGAGGAGTATGCGTCTGATGGAACGTTGGTAGCCCGTTTGCAGCCGGGAACAAAGGCGGATGTGTGGTGCAACAAAGCCCGCTTCCCGCTTTGCGACCCCTTGCAGCGGAAAAGGGGAAGAAACAAATTCCGGCCTTTGTTAAGCTGTTGGAAACCGTGACAGGGCCTTGTGAAACGGGGATGTTGAAGGGCGGAGACGACATGCGTTGGACGGGAACCGCGGTGACCTACCGGACCGCCGCGATGATCATTGCGGTGACGCTGCTGCATGCTGTTTTTTGCACCCAGGCTTTTGCCCAATCATCCGGCAACAACGGCGTCTCGAATTTCCTCGGCAACATCTTCGGCCAGAAATCAGCCACCTCGCCGCAGGCGCAGGCAGCGCCTGCCCCGGAAGGCGCACCATCCGCCTCGCCCGCACCATCCGCACCGCCGCCCTGGAGCGGCGAAGACGGCGGTTCGGGCCATCCTCTGATGACCGCAGCTGCGATCCGGCAGGCGGCGGCGAATTTTCAAAATTGCGTCGCTTCGATGTGGCCCGATGCCGCACGGCGTCACGTGACACAGGCGAATTTCGAACGCTTCACCGCGGACCTTTCGCCCGACCTGCGCATCATGGACCTGATGGATTCGCAGCCCGAATTCACCAAGGCGATCTGGGACTATCTCGACATCCTCGTCAATGACAACCGGCTCGCCAAGGGCCGCGAGATCCTCGCCAGGTACAAGCCGCAATTCGACGCCGCGGAAAAAGCCTATGGCGTCGACCGCTACGCCATCGCGTCGATCTGGGGCATTGAATCGAACTACTCGACGCAGATGGGCGATCGCAACGTGCTCAATTCCACCGCGACGCTCGCCTGCATCGGCCGCCGCCAGGGCTATTTCAAGGACGAGTTCCTGACCGCGCTGGAGATCCTGAACCGCGGCGATCTGCGTCCCGAACAGATGCGTGGCTCGTGGGCCGGCGCGTTCGGGCCGACGCAGTTCATGCCGACCGCATTCAAGCGCTACGCCGTCGATGCCGATGGCGACGGCCGCCGCGACGTCGTCGACAATCCGGCCGACCTGATCGCCTCGACCGCCAACAACCTCAGGAAGGACGGCTGGCAGTCCGGTCAGACCTGGGGCTACGAGGTCGTGCTGCCCAAGGGGTTCAACTTCATGCTGGCCGACAAGGCCAAGGCGATGACGGTTGCGCAGTGGGAACAGCAGGGCCTTACGCGCGCCGGCGGCAAGCCGTTCCCGAATCCGACCGAGAAGGCCTATCTGCTGGCGCCGGCCGGGGCTGACGGGCCGGGATTCCTGATGCTGCAGAATTTCCGGGTGATCATGAAATACAACCCGGCCGAGGCCTATGCGCTGGCAATCGGGCATTTCGCCGATCGCCTGCGCGGCGGTGCGCCGTTCGTGCAGCCCTGGCCGCGGCAGGAACGGGTGCTGTCGCGGGCCGAGCGGCTGGAACTGCAGCAGCTGCTGGCCCAGCGCGGCTTCTACCGGGGCACCCCGGACGGCCAGTTCGGCGGCATGACCCGCGAGGCGCTGCGCGGCTTCCAGGCCTCGATCGGAGCCCCAGCTGACGGATTCGCCTCCTCCGACGTGCTGGAGCGGCTGCGGGGGCGTTGAAAGCGTTTTCGGGCAACGTGGAAACCGGTCAAAACGAAAAACAGCCCGGTTTGCTCCAAAAGTAACCCTGTAGTGCACATTTTCGTGCCGCCCTTGACGGGTGTGGCCGTTGCCCGATTTATGGCAAGGAATATGCCCGCTTGCGGCCTGATTCAGCTATTATAACTGCGCCTTTACAACCCATTGCGACCGAGCCGGATGCAAAAGCCAAAGTCCTTTTTCCGCGTGTTCACCGAAACCGGTCCGCTGACGGCGGTGGCGGTGGCGATTGCGCTGTTGATCGGGATCGCGGGACCGGCGTCCGCGCAGTTCTTCAATTTCGGTGGCTTCGGCGGTCCGCCACAACCGCAGCAGCGGCAGGCGCCGCGCAACAACAATGGCGGCTGGTTCGGCGGCGACTTCTTTACGCCGTTCCAGCAGCAGGCCCCGCAACAAGCCCCGCGCCAGGATTTCTCCAGGGCGCCGGCGCCCGCCAAGCGTGACACCGCGCCCGAACGTAACGTGCTGGTGCTCGGCGACGCCATGGCGGACTGGCTCGCCTACGGCCTGGAAGACGCCTACTCCGAACAGCCCGACATGGGCGTGATCCGCAAGCACAGGACCGTATCCGGCCTGATCAAATATCAGCCCAAGGGCGAGCCGTCCGATTGGGCTGCCGCCGCGCGCAGCATTCTCGCCAACGAGAAACCGGACGCCATCGTCGTCATGCTCGGCCTCAACGACCGCGCCGCGATCCGCGAGCCGGCGGTCGACAAGTCGAAGAAAGACGACAAGAAGACCGCCAAGCCGGCCGACACCAAACCCGAAGCCAAGCCCGGCGTGAAACCGGATGGCTCGGCGGAGAGCGCCGCCAAGCCGGACGACAAGCCGGCCGATGCCGAAGCGGCCGACGATGCCGACAGCGATGCTCCGCATGTTGCAGCGCCGGAGAAGAGCTCGCGCTCGGCGGGCGGGCTCTACGAATTCCGCGACGAGCGCTGGGTCGAGCTCTACGCCAAGAAGATCGAAGAGATGATCGGCATCCTGAAATCCAAGGGCGTGCCGGTGCTGTGGGTCGGGCTGCCAGCGGTGCGCGGCGTCAAGGGCACGTCCGACTCGCTGTTCCTCAATGCGCTCTATCGCGACGCATCGGCCAAGGCCGGCATCACCTATGTCGATATCTGGGATGGCTTTGTCGACGAGGCCGGCCGCTTCCTGCAGAAGGGCCCCGACTTCGAAGGCCAGATCCGCCAGCTGCGTTCCTATGACGGCGTGTATTTCACCAAGCCCGGCGCGCGCAAGCTCGCGCATTATGTCGAGCGTGAAGTCAGCCGCCTCCTGGCCTCCCGTTCCGGACCGATCGCGCTGCCGGTCGAACCGGCGACGCCCGACGCCAGTGCCGTGCCGGGCCAGCCGGCGCCGCGGCCGCTGGCCGGACCTATTTTGCCGCTGGTGGCCTCCTCGGTCGGTACCGATCAATTGCTCGGCGGACCGGGCACGCGTCCCGCCGCGGTCGATGCGCTTGCCGCGAGAACGCTGGTGAAGGGCGAGCCGCTGGCGGCGCCGGCCGGCCGCGCCGATGATTTCGCCTGGCCGCGCCGCGAGATTGGCCGCGAACAGGCCAAAGAACCCGGCAAGGACCAAGCCAAGGGCGAATCGCCGGTCGCTGCTACCTCACCTGACGGCACGGTCCCGGCAGCTGCGCCCGCCGCACCGCCGAAACCCCTTGCGCCGAAGCGGCAATTCCGTCCCGCGCAGACCGAACAGCCGGCATTGCGCGATTTCTTCGGCGGCTTCGGTGCGCCGCCGCCGCGCCAGATTGCACCAGCGCCGCCGCGCGCGCCTGGACCCATCGCACCGGGCGTGCCGCGCCCGCCGGCTAACGTCGGACGAGCGGCGGAAGCACCGCCAGGCGCTTTCACAAGATAGTTTTGTAACGAGTCATTCCGGGGCGATGCGTAAGCATCGAACCCGGAATCTCGCACAACGATCTCTAATCTCTGGATTCCGGGTTCACGCTTCGCGTGCCCTCAGGTGCGCAATTGCGCACCGGGGAGCGGACCTAGCCGTAATACCGCCACCGCGACGGCGGCGGGCGGCGCGGCTGTCGGGTCATCAACAGCGCCAGTGCGAATCCGATCCCGCCTGCAACCAGAAGCGCGCCGAGCGGATTGTCCTGCACGGTTTTCGCCATTGCCTTCTGGCCGTCGCGGATGGTGTCGCCGCTGTTGTCGTAGGCGTCCTTGAAGGTGTCCACGGCGTCCTTGGCGTAGGTGGCCGCCGCATCGGTGGCGTCGCGCGCGGCGTCCTTGGCCTGGCCGTACAGATTCTGCACGGTGCCTGCGGCCTCGCGCGCGCGGCCTTCGGCCTGCGTCTTGGCATCACCCGTCATGCTACCGACGGCGCCTTCGACCTTACCGGCGAAATCCTTCGCCGAACCTGCAATTCGATCCTTGTCCATCACGATCACTCCCTGTTTCAGAGGAAGTAACCGACGAGACGCTGGCAAGTTCCGACGTCTTCCAGACCTCTATAGGATAAGCCCGCCATCGACCACAATGGTCTGCCCGATGACATAGGACGCCAGCGGCGACGCCAGGAACAGCGCAGCGCCGGCCATGTCGGCGGGGGTGCCGAGACGCTTCAGCGGAATCCGTTCCAGCGCGCCTTCGAGCCGCTTCGGATTTGCTGTCGTCGCCTTGGTCATCTTGGTGTCGACCAGGCCCGGCGCGATGCCGTTGACGCGGATGCCGTTCTCGGCCCATGCCTCGCCGAGCGTGCGCGTCAAGCCGACCGCGCCGGTCTTCGAGGCATTGTAGGCCGGATTGCCCATGGTCGAATGATAGGCCGCGGTCGAACTGACGATGATCAGCGATCCCTTGCTGGCGCTCAGCATCGCGTGAAATTTCGTCGCGCACGCCATCAGGCTCATCAGGTTGACCTCGAGCACCTTGCGAAAGCCATCCATTTCGAATTCGCCGCGCCGGTAGATCACCGCGCCCTGCGCCAGCACCAGCACGTCCAGCCCATCGAACGACGGCTTGAACTGCTCGATCGCCTGCGCGCTGCTGACGTCGAGCTGTGCATATTCGAGACCTTGAAGGTTCGATCCTTCGCCGGCGAAGTAATCCGCCGCTTTGGCGCGGGTGCCGCAGACCGCAACCCGCGCCCCCTTGGCGCGGAACGCCTGCGCGATGCCGTTGCCGATCCCGCTGGAGCCGCCGACCACCAGCACCTGCTTGCCGCTGAAATCGAGTTCGTTCATCGCCTGCATCCTTTCTAGCTTGAGCTCTCATCGAGGAAGTTGACCATGAGAACCTCGTCGTAATATCGCCCGTTGTGCTTGAGGGCTTTCTTTTCATAGCCGTATTCGACGAAACCCATCGCGCGATAAAGTTTTCGCGCGCTTTCATTCTCGCTCACCACAGTCAGTTGCACCAGCTCCGCGCGCCCGCGCGCATGGTCGAGCACCGCCGCAACCAGGCTTTTTCCGAGCCCCATGTTCCGCGCCGCGGCCCGGACATACATGGTCCAGAGGCGTCCCTTGTGCGCCTGCTTCAAATTTTCCTGCGCGGAATATCCGGCTATTCCGGCAATCGTCCCATCGAGGAACGCAGCGAAAATATCCGCAAGCCCGAGCCTCGCCTCGAACCAGGACAGCGGCTCTGCGCTTTCGCGTCCGAACGTGCTGCCGAAGGCTTCAGGATTTTTCTGCAGCGCCTCCAGCCGGATGTCCCGGTAAAGCGCGGCGTCCGAAATCTGCAGGCGGCGAATTTGCAGTCCGGGAATATTGGCCACCGTTGCACCTGTTAATGCAGAATCTTGTTTTGACGCGTTTTCTTCACGCGAACCGGAGTCCACTTCGCTGGAAAACGCTCTAGTTTGACCTGTCTGCGGATCGGTGCCAGCCTTGTCAATCCTGCAACGCAATGCACAAATTCCGCGAGCATTTTAGGTCAGAATCCGCGATGTCAGATTTCAGAGAGCTCAGCCGTTCGGTCAAGGGCCTGACCGTTCTCGTCACCGGCGCCGCCAGCGGCATGGGCCGCGCCACCGCGCTGGTGTTCGCCGCCGAAGGCGCCAATGTTGCCGTCACCGACATCAACGCCGAGGCCACGCAGGCGGTCGCCGATGAAATCAAGGAAAGGGGCGGCAGCGCCAAGGCCTGGGCACTCGACGTCGCCAACGCCGGTGACATCATCAAGGTCGTCGGCGCCATCGCGGCGCATTTCGGCGGCCTCGACATCCTGATCAACAATGCCGGCCTGTCGCTGCGCGCCCCGATCGACGCGGACGGCTATGACGAGGCGTGGACCAAGGCGCTGGCTGTGATGCTGACCGCGCATCCGCGCATCATTCGTGCCGCGCTGCCGCATTTGCGCCGATCCAAATGCCCGCGGATCGTCAACATCGCCTCCACCGAAGCGCTCGGCGCCACCGCAACGAACAGCCCGTACGCGGCCGCCAAGGCCGGCGTCACCGGCCTGACCCGCGCGCTCGCCGTGGAACTCGGCCGCGAGGGCATCACGGTGAACTGTATCTGCCCGGGACCGATCCGGACCGGGATCACCGAGCGGATTGCGGAGGAGCACAAGACCATCTTCGCCAAACGCCGCACCGCACTCGGCCGCTACGGCGATCCCGAGGAAGTCGCCCATATGACGTTGAGCCTGTGCCTGCCGGCCGCATCATACCTGACCGGCGTGGTTATTCCGGTGGACGGCGGGTTGATGGCGCGGAATGCGTAGCTCCCTTCGTCATTGCCGGGCATAGCCGTCTGAAGGACGGCGTCGCTTCCGCTCGACTATGACCCGGCAATCCATCCCTCGAAGAGCACTTTGCGAAGATTGATGGATGCCCGGATCAAGTCCGGGCATGACAGCTGTGCGCTTGGCAAGCGCTCCCAAACGTTGACTTGAGCCCATCACGGAGTAGCTTTTTATCCAAACGAAGCGGGACAACCGCCCGCCTCTTACGGAGAAAACGCCATGACGGTCACGATCCGGCAGCTGGGTAAGCACTTCTTTGGCGAGGTTTCCGGCGTCGATCTGCGAAAACCGCTGACGCCGCAGGAGGCCCAAGACATCGAAGCCGGCATGGACAAATACGCCGTGCTGCTGTTTCGCGGCCAGGACATTACCGACGAGCAGCAGATGGCGTTCGCGCTGAACTTCGGCGAGCGGGAAAATCCGCGCGGCGGCAGTGTCGTCAAGCCGGAGGATTCGCGGCTGGCTCAGACCGGGCTCAACGACGTCTCCAACCTCGGCAAGGACGGCAAGCCGCTGCCGCGCGACAGCCGCGTGAACCTGTTCAACCTCGGCAATTGCCTGTGGCATTCCGACTCATCGTTCCGCCCGATCCCCGCAAAATTCTCGCTGCTGTCGGCGCGGGTGGTGAACCCGAAGGGCGGCAACACCGAATTCGCCGACATGCGCGCGGCCTATGACGCGCTCGAAGACGAGACCAAGGCCGAGATCGAGGACATGATCTGCGAGCATTCGCTGATGTATTCGCGGGGATCGCTCGGTTTCCTCGACTACACCGATGAAGAGAAGGAATTGTTCAAGCCGGTGCTGCAGCGGCTGGTGCGCACCCATCCGGTGCATGGCCGCAAGTCGCTGTACCTGTCGTCGCATGCCGGCGCCATCAGGGGCATGACCATGCCGGAGGCGCGGGTCCTGCTGCGCGACCTCAACGAGCACGCCACGCAGAGCGAATTCGTCCACGTCCATAAATGGACGCTGCATGACCTCGTGATGTGGGACAACCGCCAGACCATGCATCGCGTGCGCCGCTACGACCAGTCGCAGCCCCGCGACATGCGACGCGCCACGGTGGCGGGCACGGCGCCGACGGTGGCGCAACAGGCGGAGGAGTAGCGCGAAAATTTCCTGTCGTCCCTGCGAAAGCAGGGACCCATACGCCGTGTCCTCTCATGGAAATGAGATAGCCGATACAGCGATGGAGCAACCGCCGCACTCAACGACAGGCTTTTGGGGTTATGGGTCCCTGCGTTCGCAGGGACGACACCGAGGGTGTAGCTACGCGCGACCGCCCTCAATGCAGCCTTCCATGATCCCATCGATCTCGGCGCGCGAGAGGACGCCGATCTCGGCAACGAACACCATCCGGGTCCGGGGCATTCCCGCCGGCAGTGGCCCGCCGGGGGCCAGCGTCGCGCGTCCGCCGGCAAACTGAAGCAACATCAACCTGCCGGGCTGCTCCACGGATTCGAACAGCCCCTTCGCCCGCGCCAGCTTCGGCGCGAGCCGATTGATCGCCGCCTGCAATCGGGACAACGACAGCGGCCGTTCCGACGTCCAGCTCAGCGCCTCGAAGCGATCGGTCGCTGGCCGCCGCTGCCCCGGCTCGCGTAGCACCGGCGCGCGATCCGGATCCGAAGGGAAGAGGAGCGCCATCGGAACCTCGCCGTGCGGCGCATCGACCAGCACCGCGGCCGGGCGGATCGCCCGAACAGCATCGCGCACCCGAGCGGAATCGGCCGCCTCCACGAGGTCCACCTTGCTCAGCGCGATCACATCGGCCGCCCGTATCTGGGACCGCAGCAGGGCGTCGTCGAACCTGTCGACCGACGTCGTGGCATCCACGACGCACAGCACCGTTTCGAGCGGCGCCTCGCGCCAGATCACCGGATCCATCAGATTGCGCACGATGTCCTGGGGATCGGCGACCCCGCTGGTTTCGATCACGATGAATTCCGGCCGCGGATCGCGCCGCAACAAGCCAGCCAGCGTGCGCAAGAGATCGCCTTCGAGCGAGCAACAGATGCAGCCATTGCTCAGGCTCACCACGCCGTCGGCGGCGCCGGTAATCAGCTCCGCATCGATATTGATCGCGCCGAAATCGTTGACGACGGCGGCAATCCGCCTGCCCCCGGCATGCGCCAGCAGATGGTTCACGACCGTGGTCTTGCCCGCCCCGAGGAAGCCGGCCACGAGCACGACCGGAACCGGCACCTCAGCCCCCGGCAACGGGCCGGCGCACCGGCTGGCCGGGCCGCGCCGCCACATCGAGCACGCCGTCTGATATCAGCGGCTGGCCGCTGACCACCAGATGACGCACGCCTTCCGACGGGCGGTTCATCGCCGAGAACGTCGCCCGGTCGCTCAGCGTTTCGTAATCGAACACGACGATGTCGGCATCCGCACCCGCCTGCAGCCGGCCTTTCGCGCGCATCGCCGGCGTAGAGGCGCCAAGAATTTCCGCGGGGATCAGCGCGCATTTTCGGATGCCTTCGAGCAGCGACACTTTGCGGCGCTCGCGCACCCACTCGCGGATGAAGCGCGTGAAGCAACCCGCCGAGCGCGGATGCGAGGTCGCGTCGTCGGGCAGCGGCCAGGCGTCGCCGGTGTAGGGGCGGCCGTCCGTCAGCGTCCAGGGCATGGCGTCGGAGGCGATCGCGCCGCCGGGATAGAGCACCGCCATGTCGAGGAGATCGCGATGATGCGCGTTATTGTCGATATCCAGAACGTGCCACAGAACCAGCGTGGAAGGTTCCGCGGCCTGTGCCGCCAGCAGCTCCTGCCGGTCGCGGAAGCGATGCCCGTCGGTCACCCGCTGCACCGAATCATAGCCGAGGCCGTTGCGCGCTTCGAATTCGGGGTCGCTGAAGAACGCCGCCGCCAGCACCGTCGAACCGGTGCCGTAGGGATAGGCTTCGACCGTGATGGGCAGCCCCTGCGCCTGCGCCTTGGCGACCAGCGCGACGCAACGCTCGATGTCTGTCTTGCTGGAAGAATTGAAATGGCAGATGTGCATGTGCGCGCCGGTGGCGCCGGCATAGCCGATCAGGCGGATATAGGCCTCCGCAGCGCTCTCCGGATCGATGCGCGCCATGTAGGCGACGTGGGTGAAGGTCGGCACCTCGCGCGCCGCCGCCAGCTGGCACACGGCGGTCAGCTCCTGCACGCCGGCGCCCGGGGCATAGGCGTTGAGGATACCGATGCCGATGCCACCCTCGCTCAGCCCGCCCCCGATTCGCTCGAGGATCCCTGCCACTTCGGTTTCGCTGGCCACGTTGTCGATCCAGCGGCGGTCGCGCATCGCATTGCCGAACGCCTCCAGCGAGCTTTCCGCGTTGGAGCCGGTCATCGCACCGATACGCGCGAACGCCCAGTTGACCGCGGCGCCGTAGTTCAGCACGCGTCCTTTCTCGGCCTGGCGCCGATACCAGGATGCGACCGGCAAGACGCCGGCCTCGAGGTCGAGCGACGTGGTGACGCCGTCGAAGGCCTGCATGCGGTCGGCCGGGATCGACTGGCCGTGCGCGTGCAAATCGATGAAGCCGGGGGCCACGACCAGGCCGGTAGCGTCGATCGTGCGCTCGGCGCTGCCAAGCCCGGTGCCGACGGCGGCGATCTTGCCATCGAGCACCGCCACATCGCCGATGGCGTCCATGCCGCTGGCCGGATCCACCACCCGGCCACCCGTTATTACCAAACCAGCCATCTCGTCACTCCCGAATTCTGAAAGCCGTTCCCCGCGGAGCCGGCTCAGCTTCGGAGGCGTGCGGACTGGCGAACAAAAACCGCAGCGACCCATAGAGGCAGATTTTCGGACGGGCAACAACCTCTGCCGGCGGAGGGGCATGCATCCGCGAGTGGCACAACGGAGTGGCGGTATAAAATCCATCGTCGTCCCTGCGGACGGAGGGACCCATACGCCGTGACCTCGATGGTAAAATCCAGGCGGGAGACACACGCGCGTCAGAGTGCCACCGCACTCAACCATACACATTTGGGGTTATGGGTCCCTGCGTTCGCAGGGACGACGCGGTGGGTGGGGCTACGCGTGCCCAGCTTCGTTCGACAGCATCGCCAGGTCGATCCCGATCTTGCGCAGCGCACGCTGGTATTTCTCGTCGACGTCGTCGCCGAAGATCAGGTCCGCGTCGGCGGCGCAATGCAGCCAGCCATTGTGCTGGATTTCGTCCTCAAGCTGCCCCGGCGCCCAGCCGGCATAGCCCAGCGCCAGGATCGCGTGCTTGGGTCCCGAGCCCTTGGCGATCGCTTTCAGGATATCGACGGTCGCGGTCAGGCAGATGCCGTCATCGATATTGAGCGTGGCATCCTTGATGAAGAAATCGCTGGAATGCAGCACGAAGCCGCGGCCGGTATCGACCGGACCTCCCTTGAGCACCTTCATGGTCTCGGCATTTTCCGGCAGCGTGATCTGATCCGATGTCTTGATGATATCGAGCTGCACCAGCAGCCCCGGGAAATCGATGCTGCCGGCCGGGCGGTTGACGATGATGCCCATCGCCCCTTCGGACGAATGCGCGCACATGTAAATGACCGAGCGCTCGAAGCGCGGATCGCCCATGACCGGCATGGCGATCAGCAGCTGGCCGTCCAGATAGCCGTCACCGGACGAACTGTCGCCTGCGCCGGCGGCTTTGCGGCGCGCGGCCTTCGTTGTCGTCTTCGGTGGCGCCGTCTTCGGTGTCTTGCCTTCAGGGCTCATCCGCAAAAGGCCTCTCTTGCTGATTCATATCCTGATATCGGGTGGCGGTTCTGTCAATCAAGCGAAGACTTGTTAGCCCTGCGTTGTATTCGGCCGCGGATCACAAGCAATTCAATGGTTTGCGGCCAAACTTGCCTGTAAAGACGTCTCATGATCGGTATAGTTCCCATGCGGGCCGCACTCGGCATTGCCGCCACTCTGGCTGTCGCATGCACGGCCATCGAGGTTCGCGCCGAGGATGCCTCGCCCTGGCAGCGCGACACCCATTCCGCGATCCGGCTGCTGGCGGGATCGCGCAGCGGCGCGGTGCTGCTCGGCGGTATCGCCATCCAGCTGCAGCCGGGGTGGAAAACCTATTGGCGGACGCCCGGCGATTCCGGCGTTCCGCCCCGCTTCGACTTCTCCAAGTCGGACAATGTCGAGGCGGTGACGGTGTTGTGGCCGGCGCCGATGAAGTTCGATGACGGCGCGGGCGGCTTCTCGCTCGGCTACAAGCAACAGGTCGTGCTGCCGCTGCGGATCGTCGCCAAGAATACCGACAAGCCGGTGACGCTGCGCGCCGACATCAACTACGCGGTCTGCGACAAGCTCTGCATCCCGGTCGACGCCAAGGCGGAGCTCGCCTTTGCCAGCGTGGCGAGCACCGAGGACGGCAATCTGTCCGATGCGCTCAACGCGGTGCCGAAGCCGGCCAATGTCGGCGATCCCAATCCCCTCACCATTCGCGACGTCAAGCGCGAGGGCAAGGCCAACGTGCTGGTCGACGTCACCGCGCCCGGCGGCAAGGATGTCAGCCTGTTCGTCGAGGGTCCGACGCCGGACTGGGCGTTGCCGATTCCGAAGCTGATCGAGGGCGGCCCGCCCGGCGTGAAGCGTTTTGCCTTCGAACTCGACGGCCTGCCGCCGGGCACGAGCGCCGACGGCGCCGCGCTGAAACTGACGCTGGTCGGCGGCGACCGGGCCTATGAGTTCAATGTGAATTTGCAGTAGCTTTTTCCGTCGTCCCCGCGAACGCGGGGACCCATACGCCGCGGCCGTCATTTGCGGCACGATGGCAGACACCTTTTCAAACAACAACGCCCTGTGGTTATGGGTCCCCCGATGCGCAATTGCGCATCTGAGATCGCGCTTCGCTTGTCCGGGACGACAGCGGGAGACCGAATCTTAACGAATCGTTGATACATCGGGGCATCGCCGCCGCCTCGCGGCCTTTCGAGGATGCCTTGCTGTGGCCGTGATGGACACCGAATCCGCCTCCGCTTCGCCTGCCGGCCCGATCGCGCGCCTGCGCTCGCTGCTTCGCGGTCTGTTTGGTAGTTCGGGCGAAGCGTCGCTGACAAAACGACTGGCCGGCACGATCTTCATCATCCGCGTGATCAGTGCGGCATTGGCCTATTTCTCGCAGATCCTGCTGGCGCGCTGGATGGGCGGTTCGGATTACGGCGTCTATGTCTATGTCTGGACCTGGGTGCTGCTGCTCGGCAGCATGATGGATTTCGGCATCTCGGCGTCCGCGCAAAAGATCATTCCGGAATACCGCGCCAGCGGCCAGCATGCGCTGCTGCGCGGCTTCCTCTCCGGCAGCCGCTGGATGACGTTCGCGGTGTCGTCGCTGGTCTCGCTGGCGCTGGCGGGCGTGGTGAAAACACTGTCGCCGTGGATCGAGCCCAACACGATTGTACCGCTCTATATCGGCTGCCTGACGCTGCCCGCCTTCGTCGTCGCCAATACCCAGGACGGCATTGCGCGCTCCCATGACTGGATGCGGCTCGGCCTGATGCCGCAATTCATCGTGCGCCAGTCGCTGATCATCGGCCTCACCGCCGGCGCCTTTGCACTCGGCTTCAATCTCGGCGCCACGGTGGCGATGCTGGCCAGCGCCGCCGCGGTCTGGCTCGCGATGATCGGCCAGATGGTGGTGCTGAACCGAAGGCTCGCCGGCCACATCGAGCCCGGCGTCAAGGCCTATGATTTCCGCGGCTGGCTTGCGGTCTCGCTGCCGATCCTGCTGGTCGAGAGCTTCTATCTGCTGCTCTCCTACACCGACGTGCTGATGCTGCAGCAATTTCGCTCATCGGAAGAAGTTGGCGTCTATTTCGCGGTCGTGAAGACGCTCGCGCTGGTGTCCTTCATCCACTACGCGATGTCGGCAACAACAGCCCATCGTTTTGCGGAGTATCATGCGCTCGGCGACAAGGCGCGGCTGTCGGCCTATGTGGCGCACGCGATTCAATGGACGTTCTGGCCCTCGCTCGCGGCCACGATCGTTCTGTTGGCGCTGGGCAAGCCGCTATTGTGGCTGTTCGGGCCGCAATTCGTGGTCGGCTACGACATCATGTTCATCGCCGCTGTCGGCCTCGTGGTGCGCTCCGCCATCGGCCCGGTCGAGCGGCTCTTGAACATGCTCGGCCATCAGCACATCTGCGCGCTGGCCTATGCGCTCGCCTTCGTCATGAACGTGGTGCTGTGCCTGCTGCTGGTGCCACGCTACGGCGGCCACGGCGCCGCGGCCGCCACCACGATCTCGCTGGCGTTCGAGACCGTGCTGCTGTTCTGGATCGTCCGGCAGCGGCTCGGCCTGCACGTGCTGGCGTTCGGGAAGCGCGGCTCTTAACCTCGCCCCGCTCTTGGCGGGGAGAGGTCGAAGCCGCAGCGAAGCGAAGGCTTCGGGTGAGGGGAGGGGCACTCGCTCAGTGCCAACAGCCAATCTTCGAAGACAGCGTTGCTCGGCAAGCATCGTGCCTCGCCCCTCACCCGCTCGCAAACGCTCGCGACCTCTCCCCGCCAAGAGCGGGGAGAGGTTAAGTGTCCCTACTCCGCGGTCCAGCCGCCGTCGATCGAGAGGTTGGCGCCGGTGATCTGGGCGGCATCGTCGCCGCACAGGAACAGCGCCAGGGCGGCGACCTGCTCGGAGGTGACGAATTCCTTGGTCGGCTGGGCGTCCAGCAGCACGTCGCGGATGACCTGCTCCTTGGTAAGGTTGCGCGCCTTCATCGTCTCGGGGATCTGGTGCTCGACCAGCGGCGTCCAGACATAACCTGGCGAGATGCAGTTGCAGGTGATCTTGTGGGTCGCAACCTCCAGCGCCACCGTCTTGGTGAGGCCGGCGATGCCGTGCTTGGCCGACACATAGGCCGACTTGAACGGCGAGGCCACCAGCGAATGGGCGGAAGCGGTGTTGATGATGCGGCCCCAGCCGCGCCTCTTCATGCCGGGCACGGCGGCGCGGATGGCATGAAATGCCGACGACAGGTTGATCGCGATGATCGCATCCCACTTTTCGATCGGGAATTCCTCGATCGGCGACACGAACTGGATGCCGGCATTGTTGACCAGGATATCGACCGAACCAAAGGTCTTCTCGCCGAGCGCGATCATTTCGGCGATCTCGGCGGGCTTGGTCATGTCGGCGGACGAGTAAAGGGCCTTGACCTTGTAGTCGGTCTCGATGCCGGAACGCTCTTTCTCGATGTCGGCCGGTGCACCAAAGCCGTTGATGACGACATTGGCGCCGGCGGCGGCGAAAGCGCGCGCGTAAGCCAATCCGATGCCGCTGGTCGAGCCGGTCACGACGGCGGTCTTGCCTTTCAAAATACCCATTCTGGTCACTCCTGTTTTTTGCTTTCGGGGGCGCTGGAAACGTCCCTCGTGAGATCGTAGGTCACCATGGTCTCCCCGGACTGCGGCCGTTCTAGCCATTCTTTGTGACGCATCGACAAATGCACGTCGCGGGCACCCGCATTCCAGTGCTCGACCACCCCGACATGCGAGAAATCGTAATCCTTGGATGAGGATTCGTAGTTCTTGCTGCGGTAGATCAGGTGCACCACCGTGACGGTGTTTTCCTTGACCGCATTGCACAGTATCGCCACCGACGGATCATTCTTGAGATCATCGGGCAATTTGGCGACCAATTCACGGAGCGCCTTGCGTGTGTTGTGCACCTGCTTGTTCTTGTCGGTGTTCATCCGGGTACGGCTGGAAAAGCGGATGTCTTTTTCACGCTCGGCGGCCTCCAGCAGTGTGGCCGGCAGATCGCCGCGCGCGCTGAACAGGTCGACCTGGAAGATCAAAAGATCGCGGTCGGTTTCCTCATCCAGCACGAAATCGAGCGGCGTGTTGGAGGCGATGCCGCCGTCCCAGTAATGCTCACCGTCGATGAGGATGGAAGGAAAACCCGGCGGCAGCGCGCCGGACGCCATGATGTGCTCCGGCCCGATCTTCTTGCCGAGCTTCTTGAATTCCACATTGTCGAAATATTTGAAATTGCCCGAGGTCACGCCGACGGCGCCGACGGAAAGCCGCATCTTCAGATCGTTGATGCGGTCGAAGTCGACCAGACGCTCCAGCGTCTTCTTCAGCGGTGCGGTATCGTAATAGCTCAGCGATTGCGGGCTGCCCTGCGGCCACAGCGGCGCCGGCGGAAGCCGCGGCGTGAAAAATCCGGGCACGCCGAAGGTCGCGATCAAGGCGGCGCTGGTCTCGTTGAACAGCGACCGCGCGCGGTCACCCGGCGTAATCGGATTCCACGACACCGGCGACGACACCATGTCCCAGAATTCCTTCAGGCGATCGACGCGTGTTGCCGGGTCGTTGCCGGCTATGATCGCGGCATTGATCGCGCCGATCGAGATGCCCGCCACCCATTCCGGCTCGAAGCCGGAGCGGCACAGCGCCTGAAAGGCGCCGGCCTGGTAGGAGCCGAGCGCGCCGCCGCCTTGCAGCACCAGCACGCGTTGCGCATCCACGGGCTTCGTTGCGGGCGCGGGGTTGGATGTATCCATCGTGACCGTCAACCAGAGGGCAATGATCTTGATACCGTGGCGGCAGTTCGCGACGGCGTCAATCAGCCAGACCTAAGCTCGGCGAGACCTAAGCAAAGATCACGCCTAATTTATCGGGTTTAGGTTGACGCCAGAATGAGCGTCCAGAACACCTTGTACTTGGTGTTGGGGGCATAAATCGCCGCGATGCCCAATTTTGTGACACCGTTCTTGAGCATGTTGGCCTTGTGCGGCGGCGAGTCACGCCAGCCCGAAAAAGCCTCCGCCAGCGTGTGATAGCCGGCCGACACGTTTTCAACCGCGAGCTTGGCCGGATATCCGGAAGCGCCGAGGCGCTTTTCCAGCGGGCCCTTGACGTCATGATCGAGCTTGTTGCGCTTGGCCATCGCCTGCGATTGCGCTTCGGCAAGTTTCATCAGGTCCGGGTCAACAGCCACGGCGGCAAGGCCGTTGTTCTGGCGGTAGAGCGAAATCATCGAGGCCGCCGCTTGCGGATCGAGCGTGGCGCCGCCATTGGCCATGCTGAGATACATGGTCGGCTGGTCCGGCGCCCTGGCGGTGTCGGCCATGCAGCCGCCCAGCAACAAAAGTCCAGCTATCGCGGCCGCGGCGCGCATGAATCAACCCCCGTGATGTCACGCTGTTGTTGCATACCAACCGTGGCTGAATGGTGAACGCGGGGCTAATTTCGGCCGTCATTCCGGGGCGCGAAGCGAACCCGGAATCTCGAGATTCCGGGTCTGGTCCTTCGGACCATCCCGGAATGACGGGGGCCTCAATCCTGCGCCGCAAAAATGCGGTAGCGGCGGGGCTGCAGGCTCACGATTTCGCCGGCCTGGAGTTCCCGGTCGCGGGGGGCGTCGATTTCGATGATGGTCTTGCCCTCGCCGCCTGAGAGCGCCACCTCGGCCCGCTGGATCGGGCCGAACGAACGGACATGGCGCACCGCGCCCTCCAGCGATCCGGACCCGGCCGGCCCGATCTGCATGTCATGACGCCGGACGAACAGCTTCGAGGCCCCGGAAGCCGCGCCATTGGCGGCGATATTGAGCGGCCGGCCGCCGAGCCGCACCGAGCCGCCACTGACATCCACCGGCAGCACGATCGACTCGCCGATGAAGCCGTGCACGAAGGCGGTGGCCGGGTTGTCATAGACCTCGCCGGGCGAGCCGATCTGCTCGATACGGCCCTTGTCCATGACGACGACGCGGTTGGCGACTTCGAGGGCCTCTTCCTGGTCGTGGGTGACGAAGATCGAGGTGACGTGGATCTCATTGTGCAGCGAGCGCAGCCATTGCCGCAGCTCCTTGCGCACCTTGGCGTCGAGCGCGCCAAAGGGCTCGTCGAGCAGCAGGATGCGCGGCTCGATCGCAAGTGCACGCGCCAGCGCAATGCGCTGGCGCTGGCCGCCGGACAATTGGCTGGGGTAGCGGTCGGACAGCCAGTCGAGCTGCACCAGATCCAGCAGTTCCTTGACACGGGCGCGGATGGTGGCCTCGTCCTTGCGGATGGCGCGCGGCTGTACCCGCAGGCCAAAGGCGACGTTTTCGAACACCGTCATGTGGCGGAACAGCGCGTAATGCTGGAACACGAAACCGACATGGCGCTCGCTCGCGCCGCGCGCCAGCGCGTTCTCGCCGTCGATCAGCACTTCGCCGGCATCCGGCCAGTCGAGCCCGGCGATGATCCGCAGCAGCGTGGTCTTGCCCGAACCGGAGGGACCGAGCAGCGCCAGCAATTCGCCCTGATCGACTTTCAGATCGACATTGTCGAGCGCTGCGAAGCTGCCGAACTTCTTGACGATGTTTTTGACTTCAATGGTCACGCGGTTCCTGTCCTTCGTCCAGACGTCGCTCGAGAACGGTTTTCACGACCAGCGTGATCAACGCCAGCATCGCCAGCAATGACGCAATCGCGAACGACGCCACGAATTGGTATTCATTATAGAGGATTTCGACCAGCAGCGGCATGGTGTTGGTCTCGCCGCGGATATGGCCGGACACGACCGACACCGCGCCGAATTCGCCCATTGCGCGCGCGTTGCACAGCAATACGCCATAGAGCAGGCCCCATTTGATATTGGGCAGGGTGACGCGGAAGAAGGTCTGCAGGCCTGACGCACCGAGCGAAATCGCGGCCTCTTCCTCCTGCGTGCCCTGCTCCTGCATCAGCGGGATCAGCGCGCGCGCCACGAAGGGGAACGTCACGAAGATGGTGGCGAGCGCGATGCCGGGCACGGCAAACAGGATGTGGATGTCATGCGCCTGCAGCCATGTGCCGAAAAAGCCCTGCGCGCCGAACAGCAGCACGAAAACGAGACCCGAGATCACCGGGCTGACCGAGAACGGCAGATCGATCAGCGTGATCAGGAAGGTCTTGCCGGTGAAATCGAACTTGGCGATGGCCCAGGCCGCGATAACGCCGAACACCAGATTGAGGGTGACGGAAATCGCCGCCACCAGCAGCGTCAGCTTGATCGCGGAAAGCGCCTCCGGCTCGGCCAGCGCCACCAGATAGGCGCCGATGCCTTTGGAAAAGGCGCTTGCGAACACCACGACCAGCGGCAGCACGACGAACACCGACAGGAAGGTGACCGCGAGGGAGATGATGATGAAACGGACCGGCCCCGGCTCGGTACGCAGATTGTCCGGCGATGTCCCGGTGCGCGGGCGCGCGCGCTCGATGCGCGAGGGCGGCGGGGAAACGGTGAGGTCCGCCGTCGGGGCATAGGCCCGCAACTCGGTCGCTGACGTCACCACACTCGATTGCGTCGACATCGGTCCCTCAATGCGCCGGAATACGGGTTTGGGCCCAGCGCTGCAGGCGATTGACCGCGAAGATGATCAGGAACGACGCCAGCAGCATGACAACCGCAATCGCGGTCGCATCGGCGTAGCGGAACTCGGAGAGCCGGATCACGATCAGGAGAGGCGCGATTTCCGACACGTTCGGCAGATTGCCGGCAATGAAGATGACGGAGCCGTATTCGCCGACCGCGCGCGCGAACGCGAGCGCAAAGCCGGTCAACAGCGCCGGAATCAAACTCGGCAGGATCACCCTGAACACGGTGTGCCAGCGGTTGGCCCCGAGGCTTGCCGCCGCCTCCTCGATTTCGACGTCGAGATCGATCAGGACGGGCTGCACCGTCCGCACCACGAAGGGGATGCCGATGAACACCATCGCGATGAAGATCCCGATCGGCGTGAACGCGACCTTGATGCCGAGTTCGGCCAGCGGCGCACCGAGCCAGCCTTTTTGCGCAAACAGCTGCGTGAGCGCGACGCCGGCGACCGCGGTCGGCAGCGCAAAGGGGATGTCGACGATGGCGTCGAACAGCCGGCGGCCGGGAAAGCGATAACGCACCAGCGCCCAGACGATGATGGTCCCCATCACCAGATTGACCAGGGCGGCGAGAAACGAAAGCCCGAACGAGATCTTCAGCGCATTGAGGGTGCGGCGGCTGGTGATGATGCCCCAGAACTGATCAAGGCTGAGCTCGAACGTCTTGAGGAACAGGCCGGCCAGCGGCAACAGGATGATAATGGAGAGCCATGTCAGGGTCAGTCCCATGGTGAGACCAAACCCCGGCAAGCTGCTCCGCCGTGCCACCGCTATGCTCACAAGTCCCCCTGATTGCTCGGCAAATCGCCCAGACCCGTTCTAGAGCTCAGTTCTTGTAGATCTGGTCGAAGATACCGCCTTCGGCAAAATGTTCCTTCTGCGCCTTTGCCCAACCACCGAAAACGTCGTCGATCGTGAAAAGTTCGACCTTGGCGAAAGATTTTTCGTATTCCTTGGCGATCTCCGAATCGCGCGGACGGTAGGAGTTGCGTGCGGCGATTTCCTGACCTTCCTTGGTATACCAGTATTTCAGGTATGCCTCCGCGGCGGCCCCAGTACCTTTTTTGTCGGCCACCTTGTCGACGATGGTCACCGGCGGCTCCGCCAGGATCGACAGCGGGGGCGCCACGATCTCGAACTTGTCCTTGCCGAATTCGCGCTGCGCCAGGAACGCCTCGTTCTCCCACGCCAGCAGCACGTCGCCGACCCCGCGCTCGACGAAGGTTACGGTCGAGCCGCGCGCGCCGGTATCGAGCACCGGCACATTCTTGAAGAGGTCGCCGACGAATTGCTTGGCCTTGTCGGCCGAACCGGACTTCTTCAGCGCATAGCCCCATGCCGCGAGGTAATTCCAGCGCGCCCCGCCCGAGGTTTTCGGGTTGGGCGTGATGACGCTGACACCGGATTTAATCAAATCGTCCCAATCCTTGATCCCCTTGGGATTGCCCTTGCGAACCAGGAACACGATCGTGGACGTGTAAGGCGAGGAATTGAGCGGCAAGCGCTTCTGCCAATCCGGCGTGATCAGGCCCTTGCCGGCGATCGCATCGATGTCATAGGCCAGCGCCAGCGTGACGACGTCCGCCTGCAATCCGTCGATCACAGAACGTGCCTGCGAGCCGGAGCCGCCGTGCGACTGCTTGATCTCGACGCTCTTGCCGGTCTCCTTCTGGTAGGCGGCAATGAACGCCTTGTTGAAATCGGCATAGAGCTCGCGCGTCGGATCGTACGAGACGTTGAGCAGCGACACATCGGCAGCGAGCGCAGAACCTGCCCAAAGCAGTCCTGCGACGACGGGCAGAATACGACGGAACATCTCAATCTCCATTCGGCCTGATGAAGGATATCACCGGAACACGTGCGACATAACTCACGGTGAAGTGGCCTTTAGTCAACGAAACCGCATTTCATTGTTTGCGGCAGTGCAGCGTCATTGTCCTATGAAGTCTTGATCGTGTGGATGCCGCATTCTGTCTTGGCGCGGCCACGCCAGCGACCGGCACGCGCGTCTTCATCCGGCGAGGTCCGGCTGCTGCACGGCATGCATCCGACCGACGGGTAACCGGACGCCACCAGCGGATGCGGCGGCAGGTTTGCGAGTTTGTAGATCGCCTCGATGTCTTCGCGCGCGACATTGGCGAACGGGTTGAATTTCAGCCTGACGCCGTCGTCTTCGACGACCGCCATCTCGGCGCGCAGGCCGCCCTGGAAGCGCTTGCGGCCGTTGATCCAGGCCGAGAACGGCGCCAACGCCCGCGCCAGCGGCTCGACTTTGCGGATACGGCAGCAGGCGTCGGGATCGGAGAACCACAATTCGCGGTCCGGATCCTCGCGCAACAAGGTTTCTTCCAGCGGCTTGATCGAGCGGACGTCGCGCAGGCCAAGCGTAGCGATCAACGTGTCGCGATAGGCCAGCGTCTCCTCGAACAGCCAGCCGGTGTCGAGGAAGATCACGGGAATCGCCGGATCGACGTCTGCCATCACCTTGAGCAGTGCCGCCGATTCGGTGCCGAACGACGAGACCACCGCCAATTTCTCGCGGCCGACCGTCTTCAACGCCGTTTCAATGACTTCCGCGGGCGAAGCGCTGCGGAGCGCGCGATCGAGCGCCTGCGCCGGCGACAGGTCCAAAGCTTTCTCTGTCACTGCCTGGGGTACGAGCGCGTTCACTGGCCGGCACTCTCCGAATGACGCAGCTGCATCCGCCGATGCAGCGCGGTGAGGCGGCCGTCGCCGGTCGGCTGGTAGAACACCGAGTAGCTCTTTGCGGTAGAGGCAAACGCTTCGGCGTCGCTGTCCTTTTTCACCTCGAACGTGTCGAAGCCGGCGCGCAGCATGAACACGAACTGGTCGCGCAGCACCTGACCGGTGGCGCGCAGTTCGCCGTCGAAGCCGTGACGTTCGCGCAGCAGGCGCGCCTGGCTGTAGGCGCGGCCGTCGCGGAACGAGGGAAACATCAGCGCCACCGCGTCCAGCCGGCCGAGATATGGCACGAGATCGTCGAGGTCGCGGTTGTTCGGCCAGATCACGCCGACCTTGCCGGCGCGCTTCAGAAGGCCTTCCGGATCCTCGAGGAACCGCGCCGCCGGAATGAGGATCGCGCCATCGCCGGGCAACTCGGCACCGTCGGCCACATGGACGAACAGATCGGTGGTGATTCTACCCTGCTTAACGAGTGGCATAGACCCGCTCCTTGAATGGCTCGACACCCAGGCGCTTCACCGCATCCACGAACAACTCCTCGGGGCGGTCGCGCAGTGCGAGATAGGCTTCGACAATATCCTCGATCACGTCGGCGACTTCCGCGTAGGGAATCGCCGGGCCGATCAGCGTCCCCATCTGCGCGCCCTCGTCGGCGCGGCCGCCGATGGTGATCTGGTAAAACTCCTCGCCGTTCTTCTCGACGCCGAGAATGCCGATGTGACCGACGTGGTGATGCCCGCAGGCATTGATGCAGCCGGAGATGTTGATGTGCAGCCGGCCGATCAGCTCGGCGGTGTCGTGATTGGCGAAGCGACGGGTCAGCTCCTGCGCGATCGGGATCGAGCGCGCATTGGCCAGCGAGCAATAGTCCAGCCCGGGGCAGGCGATGATGTCGGTGACCAGATTGACATTCGGCGTCGCGAGCCCGATCCGGTCGAGCGCCTTCCATAGCTGCGGCAGGTCGCGCTTGGCGACATGCGGCAGGCACAGATTCTGTTCGTGGCCGACGCGGATTTCGCCGAAGGAGTAGCGGTCGGCGAGATCGGCGACCGCGTCCATCTGGTCGGAGGTGGCGTCGCCGGGCGGTGCGCCCACCGGCTTCAGCGAGATCGTCACGATCGAATAGCCCTGGACCTTGTGCGGGAACACGGAGTTCCTGCGCCAGCGCTCGAACAGCGGGTCATGCGCGGCCTGTTTCAGCTCGTCCGGCATGTGCGGCAGCTTTTCATAGGCCGGATAGGAGAAGCGCGAACGCACCTCCTCGATGACGGAATGGTCGAGCGTCAATCCGACGTCGCCCATCTGCCTCCATTCCTCGTCGACCTCGCGCGCGAACTTCTCGATGCCGAGCTCGTGCACCAGGATCTTGATGCGGGCCTTGTAGATGTTGTCGCGGCGGCCGTACTGGTTGTAGACGCGCAGGATCGCCTCGACATAGCTCAGGATGTCGCGGCCGTGCACGAACGGCTTGATGGTCTTGCCGATGAACGGCGTGCGGCCAAGGCCGCCGCCGACCAGCACCTCAAAGCCGGTTTCGCCTTCCGCGTTCTTGTACAGGCGCAGCCCGATGTCGTGCACCTTGATCGCCGCGCGGTCGTGCTCGGATGCCGTGATCGCGATCTTGAACTTGCGCGGCAGGAACGAGAATTCCGGATGCAGCGTGGTGTGCTGGCGCAGGATTTCCGACCAGATGCGGGGATCCTCGACCTCGCCCGGCGCGACGCCGGCCCATTGGTCAGAGGTGACGTTGCGCATGTTGTTGCCGGAGGTCTGCATCGCGTGGATGCCGACCTCGGCAAGGTCCGCGAGCGCGTCCGGCAATTCGGCGAGCTTGATCCAGTTGAACTGGATGTTCTGCCTTGTGGTGAAATGGCCATAGCCGCGGTCGTAGCGGCGTCCGACACGGGCCAGCGCGCGCAACTGCTTGGACGACAGCGTGCCATAGGGGATCGCGACGCGGAACATGTAGGCGTGCAGTTGCAGATAGACGCCGTTCTGCAGGCGCAGCATCTTGAATTCGTCCTCGGTGAGTTCGCCGGAGAGGCGGCGCTTCACCTGGTCGCGGAATTCAGACACGCGTTCGTTGATCAGCGTGCGATCGAGTTCGTCATATGCGTACATGATGGATGCGCCTTACGCCGGAACCGGAAGCAGATCGATGGTGAGGCCTTCCGACCGGATATGTTCGCGGAGATTGCCGGGCTTGATCTCGCCGCCGTCCTTGAGCTCGACCGGCGCGATATAGGGGCCGATCGCGCCGACGTCATCGGCGGTCGCTTCATTAAGCAGTGTCCGCGCCTCATCCGAGGTGCGCACGATCGCGGCGTCCGAAAGGTTCGCCGACCAGCCTTGCTGCGCGGTGCGATAGATCACGACACCATCCCAGGTGCGGTTGGCGGTGACCATCGAGGGCCCCGTGATCTTGATCTTTTGTTGTAACGGAGAAGTCATTCTGCAGCATCCCTCAATTCGGAGATCACTTGATCGAGATCTGATTGGCGCCATGGTGCGGAATGCGCGACCACGTCGCCGATGATGAGGACGGCGGGACCGCCGTCGATTTGCTCGACCAGCGCCGGCAAATGTTCGAGCGTGCCGACCACCGCCTGGGCGTCCGGCCGCGTCACCCGCGCGAACACGCCGACCGGCGTTTGCGGCAAGCGGCCGGCGGCGAGCAGGCCCGCACGGATCGCGGGTGCCGCGGTCATGCCCATATAGACCACGATGGTCATCTTCTTGTCGGTCAGCACCGACCAGTCGACGGTCTCGGCATCCCTCGCCTTGTGGGCGGTGAGGAAGGTGATGCGCAGCGCCTCGTGGCGATAGGTCAGCGGCGCCTCGAATTGCGCGGCGGCGCCGAGGCCTGCAGTGATGCCCGGCACCACCGAATAGGCGACGCCGGCCGCGCGCAACACTTCGATTTCCTCGCCGCCGCGGCCGAAGATGAAGGGATCGCCGCCCTTCAACCGCACCGCGCGCTGGCCTGACCTGGCTGCCTCGATCAGCAGCTTGTTGATCGCATCCTGGCCGATGCCGGGCTTGCCGACGCGGCGGCCGACCGGAATGCGCGAGGCATCGCGGCGCACGCGATCGAGAATTTCCGGCGATACCAGTTCGTCATAAAAAACGACGTCGGCGTCCTGCAGCGCGCGCAGCGCCTTGATGGTGAGCAGATCCGGATCGCCCGGCCCGGCGCCGACCAGCGTCACCCGGCCGTCGGCCTTGCCCTGATCATTGGCACCGGCAAAAGCGGAAGGGTTCGCGATCGCCTGCAGTTGCTTCTCGGCTTCGTCCTTGCGCCCGGCCAGAACAAGCGCGCCGATCGGACCGTCGATCACGCGTTCCCAGAAACGCCGGCGCAAAGAAAATTCGGGGATCCGCGCATGCATCGCCTTGCGAAAACCGCCGATGAAGCTGGCGAGGTCGCCGATCCGCGCCGGCAGGACAGCCTCGATAGACTCTCGCACGCGGCGCGCCACGACAGGCGAAGTGCCGCCGGTGCCGACGGCAACGACGACGTCGCCGCGATCGACGATGGCGGGAAAGATGAAAGTCGAATGGACGAGGTCGTCCATCACGTTGACGGGCAGGCCGACCGCCTTGGCGCGTGCCGACATTGCCACGCCGATGTCGCCGGCACCGGCGCAGAGGATCGCGATCACATCAGCCAGATCGGCGGTGAGCGGATCACCGGCATCAGGCTCGATCCGCGCCACGTCGTCAGCGGCAAGGCCGGAGAGGTCCTGATCGCCGTCAGTCGCGAACCAGCGGACCTGCGCACCGGCAGCGGCGAGCAACCGCAATTTGGCGCGTGCGAGGTCGCCCGCTCCAACGAGCAGCACCTTGCCGCTTTGCAAATCCAGAAACACAGGCAGATAGCGCATCAGATACTCGCTTCCCCAAATTTGGGGTTGACTGAAATTATTTTCTATTTATCTCTGGATCAAGGCCAAAAAAGAGAAAATTATTCCTTCTCTTTTGCAGCGCAACTTTAGAATTTTTCCACTCTCAAGTCCAAGGCCAAGAGATGCATCTTCTCAACAAGGAATCCGGCGGACACGGGTTGCAGCCCGCGGCCTTCAACCAGACCTCATCCGCGCCCAAAATTCTGGCCCATGGGCAGCTGCCGCCGCCCTCGATGGACCATCTCGACGAGCTCGAGGCGCAGAGCATCTACATCCTGCGCGAGGCGTTCGCGCGGTTGAAGAAGCTGGCGCTGCTGTGGTCGCTGGGCAAGGATTCCAACGTCATGATCTGGCTGGCGCGCAAGGCCTTCTTCGGCCGCGTGCCGTTCCCGGCTTTGCATGTCGACACCGGCAAGAAATTTGCCGAGATGTACGCGTTCCGCGATCGCTTCGGCAAGGAATGGGAGCTCGATCTCAAGATCGAACCGTGCCCGCCGATCGACGCCGTCGACCCGACATTGCCGCCGGCCGCGCGCTCCGCCGCGCGCAAGACCGAAGGCCTCAAATGGGCGCTGACCAAATACGGTTTTGACGGATTGATCGCCGGCATTCGCCGCGACGAGGAAGCCACCCGCGCCAAGGAGCGGGTGTTCTCGCCGCGCGGCATCGAAGGCGGCTGGGACGTGCGCGATCAGCCCCCGGAATTCTGGGACCATTTCAACGCCTCGCCGCCGCAAGGCGCGCATTTGCGCATCCACCCGATCCTGCATTGGACCGAGGCCGACATCTGGGCCTACACCAAGCGTGAGAACATTCCGATCATCCCGCTGTATCTGTCGAAGGACGGCAAGCGCTATCGCTCGCTGGGCGATCAGGACATCACCAATCCGGTGGCGTCGACCGCTTCCAGCATCGATGAGATCCTGACCGAACTCGACGGCACCAGGGTGCCGGAACGTGCGGGCCGCGCGCTCGATCACGAAACCGAAGATGCATTCGAGCGGCTGCGTGTCGCCGGCTATCTCTGACGGACATTAGGTGTGAGTGCTGCGATGAACATGATCCTCCCCTCAAGCGTATTGGCGACACCCAACGGCACGACGCGGCCACAGATTCGCATCGTCATCGTCGGCCATGTCGACCATGGCAAATCGACCCTGGTCGGCCGCCTGTTGCATGAAACCGGCAGCCTGCCCGAAGGCAAGCTGGAAATGCTCAAAGCCGTCAGCGCACGGCGCGGCATGCCGTTCGAATGGTCGTTCCTGCTCGATGCGCTGCAAACCGAACGCGACCAGGGCATCACCATCGACACCACGCAGATCCGCTTCCGCACCATGTCGCGCGACGTGGTGCTGATCGATGCGCCCGGCCATGCCGAATTCCTGCGCAACATGATCACCGGCGCCTCGCAGGCCGACGGCGCGGTGCTGATCATCGACGCGCTGGAAGGCGTGCGCGACCAGACAAGGCGGCACGGCTATCTGCTGCATCTGCTCGGCATCAAGCAGGTCACCGTCGTCGTCAATAAAATGGACCGCGTCGATTTCAGCGCCGATCGTTTCAAGGAGATCAGCGACGAAATCTCGGCGCATCTGATCGGCCTCGGCGTGACGCCGTCGGCGGTGATTCCGATTTCCGCGCGCGACGGCGACGGCGTTGCCGAACGCACGCCGCGGATCTCGTGGTACCAGGGGCCGAGCGTCGTCGAGGCGCTCGATGCGCTCGAACCGGCACGGCCGCTGGAGCAGCTCGCGCTGCGGCTGCCGGTGCAGGCGATCTACAAATTCGACGATCGCCGCATCGTCGCCGGCCGCATCGAATCCGGCAGTCTCAGCGCCGGCGATGAGATCGTCATCATGCCCGCCGGCAAGATCGCGAAGATCAAGACCGTCGAGAGCTGGCCGGTAACTCCCGTCAACGGCAGCCACGGCGCCGGCCGCTCGGTCGGCATCACGCTCGACCGCGAATTGTTCATCGAACGCGGCGACGTCATCGCCCATGCCGGCGCGACCCCGCGCGATACGCGGCGGATTCGCGCCCGGATTTTCTGGCTGCACGACAAACCGCTCGCCAAGGGCGAGCAGATCCTGATCCGCCTCGGCACCCGCGAAAGCCGCGCTCACGTGGTCGCGATCGAGAAGGCGGTCGATCCCGGCGAACTCTCCAATGAGGAGACCAAGTCGATCGCGCGCAATCACGTCGGCGAAATCGACATTTCGCTGGCGCAGCCGGTCGCAGCCGATCCCTATCAGGACAATCCGCGCACCGGACGGCTGGTGATCGAGGTCAATGGCCGCATTGCCGGCGGTGGTCTCGTGCTGTCGGTCGACGCCGGACAACGTGCCGTCCCGATCGACATCGTCCCCGTTGAGTCCGCGCTGCGTCCCGAAGAGCGTTCGGCGCGCTATCACCATAACGGCGCGGTAATCTGGCTGACGGGCTTGCCCGGTTCGGGCAAATCGACGCTGGCCCGCGCGCTGGAGCGACGGCTGTTCTCTCGCGGCGGTTCACCGATCCTGCTCGACGGCGATACCCTGCGTGCCGGCCTCAACAACGATCTGGGCTTTTCGCCACAGGATCGCAGCGAAAACATTCGCCGCCTCGCGGAAGTCGCCACCCATCTGGCGCGCAACGGCCACGTCGCGATCGTCGCCGCGGTTTCGCCCGCGATTGCCGATCGCGCAGTGGCGCGCCGCATCGCCGATACCGCCTTCCGCGAAATCCATGTCGCCGCTCCTGCCGAGGTGTGCGAGAGCCGCGATCCCAAAGGCCACTATGCCAAGGCCCGTGCCGGCACGCTCCCCTCGTTCACGGGGATCACCAACGACTACCAGCCGCCGGCGAGTTGCGAATTGCGGATCGACACCTCAACCCGGACGGTGGCCGATGCCACCGACGCGATCGAGCGGATGCTGGCGGAGAGCGGCGTTCTGTTCGACGAACTGGTGGATCTGGCGGCCAATATCTGAAGCGTTTTCAAGCGAAGTGGGCACCGGTTCGCGTCAAGAAAGCGCGTCAAATCAAGAATCTAGGGCTCCGTTCCGATTTCCATCGGAACGGAGCTCTAGGCTTTTTGGGGCCTTCTCATCGACCCGGCTTTAGCGCTAAAAGGCAGTTGAAAACTGCCCTTTGGCGCGCTTTTTGCTGCTTTCATCCCTGAAAGCCACCCATCAACGCCGTTTCTGCCCGAGAAAGCCCATCATGAATCGTGTCGATGCCCACGGATTGAAGATCGCCCCTGAACTGTTCGATTTCATCGCCAAGGAGGCGACCCCCAAAACCGGGATTTCCCCCGACGCATTCTGGGCCGGGCTTGCCGCCATCATCGCCAAGTTGGGACCGAAAAACCGCGAACTGCTCGCCGTCCGCGACGCGCTGCAGGCCAAGATCGACGGCTGGCACCGCGCCAACAAGGGCAAGGCGTTCGACATGAACGCCTACACGGCCTTCCTGAAGGAGATCGGCTATCTCTTGCCGGAGCCCGCGACCCACAAGGTCGAGACCGCAAATGTCGACGAGGAAATCGGCAAGATCTGCGGACCGCAGCTCGTCGTCCCCCTGACCAACGCCCGCTACGCGCTGAACGCAGCGAATGCCCGCTGGGGCAGCCTGTATGATGCTTTCTACGGCACGGATGCGATCCCGCACGATCCGAGTGAGGCTGGCCGCGGCTACAACAAGGCGCGCGGCGACAAGGTGATCGCCAAGGCCAAGGCCTTCCTCGACGCCGCCGTGCCGCTCGCGACCGGCAGCCACACCAATGTAACCTCCTACAGCGTGATCGCGGGCCAGCTCTCGGCCAAGCTGAGCGGCAACGCCACCGCGCTGAAGTCAGCCGAACAGTTCGCCGGCTATCTGGGCGATGCCGCCGCGCCGACCGCGATCCTGCTGGTCAACAACGGCATGCATATCGAAATCAAAATCGATCGCAGCAGCACCATCGGCAAGGACGATCCGGCTGGCGTCGCCGACATGATCCTGGAATCGGCGGTCTCCACCATCCTCGACATGGAAGACAGCGTCGCCGCCGTCGATGCCGAGGACAAGGTTCTGGTCTATCGCAACACGCTCGGCCTGATGGACGGCACGCTGTCGGCGGATTTCGACAAGGGCGGCAAGACGCTCAAGCGTTCGCTCAACCCTGACCGCGTCTACAAGACGCCCGACGGCAAGGACCTGACGCTGCACGGCCGCAGTCTGTTGTTGATGCGCAATGTCGGCCATCACATGTTCACCGACGCGGTTCTGGACTCCAAGGGCGAGGAGATTCCGGAAGGCCTGCTCGATGCCGCGGTCGCCGGCCTGCTAGCGATCCACGATCTCAAGGGCGGCTCAAAGACCAAGAACAGCCGCACCGGCTCGGTCTATATCGTCAAGCCGAAGATGCACGGCCCCGACGAAGTGGCGCTGACCTGTGAGCTGTTCGGCGAGGTCGAGAAGCTGCTGTCGCTGCCCGAGAACACCATGAAGGTCGGCATCATGGACGAGGAGCGCCGCACCACGGTCAACCTCAAGGCCTGCATCCAGAACGCCTCGAAGCGGATCTGCTTCATCAACACCGGCTTCCTCGACCGCACCGGCGACGAGATTCACACCTCGATGGAAGCGGGTCCGATGATCCGCAAGAACGACATGAAGGCGCAGCCCTGGATCAAGGCCTATGAAGACTGGAACGTCGACATGGGCCTGATCGACGGCCTGCCCGGCCATGCCCAGATCGGCAAGGGCATGTGGGCAGCCCCCGACAAGATGGCCGACATGCTGACGCAGAAGCTCGGCCACCCCTCAGCCGGCGCCACCACCGCCTGGGTGCCGTCACCGACCGCCGCTACGCTGCACGCGCTGCATTATCACCAGATCAACGTGCAGGCGCGCCAGCAGGAGCTCGCCAAGGGCGGCCAGCGCGCGAAACTGTCCGACATCCTCACCATCCCGGTGTCGCAGTCGAACTGGGCCCCCGACGACGTGAAGCAGGAGATCGACAACAACTGCCAGGGCATCCTGGGCTATGTCGTGCGCTGGATCGACCAGGGCGTCGGCTGCTCCAAGGTGCCTGACATCCACGGCGTCGGCTTGATGGAAGACCGCGCCACCTTGCGCATCTCGGCGCAACATCTGGCGAACTGGTTGCATCAGGGCGTCATCACCAAGGATCAGGTGATGGAGTCGCTGAAGCGCATGGCGATCGTGGTCGACGGCCAGAACAAGGACGATGCACTGTACAAGCCGATGGCCCCCTCCTTCGACGGCATCGCCTTCAAGGCCGCATGCGATCTGGTGTTCAAGGGCCGCGAGCAGCCGAACGGCTACACCGAGTACATCCTCACCGCCCGCCGCCGCGAAGCCAAGGCGGCCGGTTGATCGACCGGCCTGAGTTCTGTTCGGATTCAGGCTGGAACCGCGGTTCCGCAGTCGGTCGGACGTCCCGTTCAAATGCGGGAGGCGACGCGCGATCTTTCGCGCGACTGCCGCTTTGCCGCACGCAGGAACGTTTGGATCGTGCGCCCGTTGAGAATTCATCTCAACTCACAGGGAGAGATGACGATGGATTGGAACCGGGTTGAAGGAAACTGGAAACAGTTCAAGGGCGCCGCCAAGGAGAAATGGGGCAAGCTCACCGACGACGATCTCAATGTGATCGAAGGCCGTCGTGAGCAGCTCGAAGGCAAGCTGCAGCAGCGCTATGGCTTCGCCAAGGACCAGATCCGCAAGGACGTGGACGACTGGTTCGGGACACTGAAATAGAAACCTCCAAAATGAAAAGCCCCGGCAGCGCCGGGGCTTTTTGTTTGGGCGGCCGCTAGATCACTGCGATGTATTTCAACAGCGAGATCACGCCGAGGATGATCACGACAACTCGCGCGATCTGTTTGGCGCGGCCATCAAGCGGCAGCAAGTTGATGAGATAGAGAACGAGGATAACGACGAGAAACGTGACGAGTACGCTGACGAGCATGCGGGCCCCCTCGGCTGAAAAGCGCTGTTAATGTTGTGTTAACGTGCCAAAGCAGGCTGGGTTCCTGAATCGGGAACCTGTGCGCAAACATAAAAACCGCAACCATTTCAACGGCCCCCGTAGTTTTACGGCGCGGGCGCTGTCTAAGTATTTACCCTTTTCCCCCCAAATGACCGCGGCTTTGGGGGAAGCATCATGTTGAACCGTCTGACCGTATCCACGCTGCTGAAGACCGTTATCCTGGCCACCGCCTTTTGTATCGCGGTGGGGTTCTCGCTCAACGCCTGGGATGCCTGGGGCCGCCTGCAGGTGGCAAACCGCATCTCGGTGGTCACCGACGCATCCGCCAATATGTTCAAGGCGATGCATAATCTGCGCACCGACCGCTCCACGACCAACCGGCTATTGAATGCCGATGCGCCGATGGACAGCGATATCGAAAAATACCTGCGCAACATCCGCGATACGCAAATGCCCGCCTTGAGCAACGCGCTGACGCTGCTGCCGTCGATTGAATTCGCGCAAGCCCAGACACTGGTGCCTGAGCTCGATCGTCTGTTCAAGAAGCTGAGCGCGCAGCAGAAGGAATTCTGGGACGAGGTGAGCAAGCCGAAGGCCTCCCGCCGTCCGACGCAAGGCAAAGAATACATGGAGACCGCGACCGCGCTGCTGGAGACGCTGGACAAACTGTCCGCAGCGCTTTCCACCGTGGTCAACCATCAGGACCCGATGATCGACCAGTTGCTGGCGATCAAGCAGATCGCCTGGCTGCTGCGCAACACCGCAGGCGAAGCATCGCTGCTGGTTTCCAACGGGCTCTCCGCAGGAAAGGCGGCGCCGGAAGTACAGCTCAAATACCTGAAATACTCCGGCGGCATCGAGGCCGCATGGAACGCGCTGGAACTGACCGCCTCGGGAATGCAGTTGCCGCCGGCGCTTGCCGCCGCGATAGCCGCGACCAAGACCGCCTATTTCGAACCGGACTATATCGCCTTGCGCGATCGCCTGATGACGACGCTGGTCGCCGGCGGGAAGCCCGAATTGACCGCAAACCAGTGGACGCCGATTACGGTCGGGCGCCTCGGCAGCGCGGTCAAGGTCGCCGAAACGGCGCTCGACTCCGCCCGGGACCATACCGTGATGCAGTTTTCCTCGGCCCGGCGCGCGCTGGTGGTGCAACTGATGCTGCTGGTCGGCGCATTGATGTTGACGTGCGGCGCGTTGATTCTGGTCACCCGCCGCGTCATCAGGCCGCTGCACAATATGCGCGACGCCATGCTGAAGGTCGCCGCCGGCGACCTGACGGTCGACACCGGCTATGCGGTGCGCAAGGATGAAATCGGTGCGCTCGCCGGCGCGCTGGAGACGTTCAAGCAGCAGGCCGAAGACAAGGTCCGGATCGAGGCGCAGGAGCGCGAACGCAATGCCAGCGCCACCGCGCGGCAGCAGGCGATCGAAAGCTATGTCGGCGAATTCGAGAGCCTGGTGCGCCAGACGCTCGACCAGCTGGGCGACGCCTCCGGCCAGATGCGGACCACCTCGGACGGGCTATCAGCGGTTTCCCGCCAGACCAACGCGCGGGTTGAGGTGGCCGAAAAGGCCTCCAGCGAAGCCTCGATGAGCGTCGAGACGGTCGCGGCCGCGTCGGAAGAACTGAGCGCCTCGATCAACGACATCAGCCAGCAGGCCGCGCACGCCGCCGGCATTGCCAGCCGCGCGGTGAGCCAGGCGCGTGAGACCGACGGCACCGTGCAGGGCCTTGCCACGTCCGCAGGCCGGATCGGCGAAGTGGTCGGGCTGATCAACTCGATCGCCGCCCAGACCAACCTGTTGGCGCTGAACGCGACCATCGAGGCCGCCCGCGCCGGTGACGCCGGCCGCGGCTTTGCGGTGGTCGCCTCCGAAGTCAAATCGCTGGCGAGCCAGACCGCGAAGGCGACCGAGGAAATCTCGGAGCAGATCTCCGACATTCAGAAGGTCGCGAACGAGGCCATCGAAGCCATCAAGGGCATCGGCGGCATTATCGGCGAGGTCAACGAGGTCGCGACCGCGATTGCGGCCGCCGTGCAGGAACAGGGCGCCGCGACGCAGGAGATCACGCGCAGCACCCAGTTTGCCGCCCAGGGCACCAAGAACGTCTCCGACAACATCTCGGGCGTGAAGACCGACGCCGATGCGGCAGCAGCCGCCGCCGATGACGTCAAGCACGCCTCCGAGACGCTGGAAACGCAGAGCAAGCAATTGGGTGCTCAGGTCACTCAGTTCCTCGGCAAGATCCGCGCGGCGTAGTCGCGCCTCCACCTCCTCGTCATGCCCGGGCTTGACCCGGGCATCCTCCTCTTGGCTCCCATTAAGCAAGAAAGACGTGGATGGCCGGGTCAAGCCCGGCCATGACGGAAGTTGGAATATCGCGTCCCTAAATATCGTTCACTCCCGCGCCACCACCGGCACGCGTTCGTACTTTGCGCGCAGCTTGTCCGAGGCGGGTGAGAAGTTCAGTTCGGCGCCGCGCTTGTCGGCGCTGCGGCCGGCCACCAGCAAACCGTTTTCGCCGGCGACGATGTCGCCCTTGCGCAAGGTCGGATCGGCCTCGATCTTGACCGGCGCTAGGCCGATCTGATCCTTGCCGTTGCAGGTGCAACCGGCCACGAGCTCATTGCGATAACGGAACGCGTTAGGCAGTTCCGAATAGGGTTTTCCGTTCTCGGCGGCGGCGTTGTCGATGTTGCTGCCGTAGAACACCTTGGTCTCGCTGGCCGGGCAGAAGCTGTCGCAGGACGCCGCACGGCTGGCATTGTCGGAGGCCGTTACCGGGAAATAGCGACCGTCGCAGGTACGCACGCAAAACGCTTGACCGCCGCCGCCATAACGCCGCGGCTCGCCGCGCTGAACCGGCGTCGACCCGTCGTCATTCGCAAACGGCAACGGAATATAAGGAGCCCTCGCCCGGCCCATGCCGCCGAACAGGGCCGAGAAGAAGTCCTGGGCCTGCGCCGCAGGCGCCAGCGCGGCAGCGCCTGCCAAAGCCGCCGCGCCCAGGATTGCCATTCTACCCACGTGCATTCGTATCTCCCGTCAGGTCGGTCGGCTCAGTTGAGCTGCGACGCCGTCAAATTCATTGCCTGCCGCCCCGAGGGCGCCGTCGTCAGCGCCGGACGCGCCGGCCGGACGCTGATGGTGGTGCGCGTTTCCATGCGCGGCGCGTTCTTCGGCAGCACCACGACCCTGGTGCCGACATCGACTCGGCTGAAGAGATCACTGACGTCCTCATTGGTCAGGCGGATGCAGCCACTGGAAACGAACTTGCCGATCGTCGAGGGATCGTTCGTGCCGTGGATGCGGTACTGGCTGGAGCCAAGATACATCGCCCGGGCGCCGAGCGGATTGCCGGGGCCTCCGGCCATGAAACGCGGCAGATAGGGCTGGCGCGCGATCATCTCGGCCGGCGGATGCCAATCCGGCCACTCCGCCTTGCGGCTGATGGTCTGTACGCCGGACCAGGTAAAGCCTTCGCGGCCGACACCGACGCCGTAGCGAACGGCGCGGCCCTGGCCGAGCACGTAATACAGCGCGGTATTGCCGGTATCGATCACGATGGTACCGGGTGCCTCCGAAGTGTTGAAAGCGACGACAGCACGGCGCAGCCGCTCCGGCACGACGCCGGAGTCGGGCTCAACCATCACCTCATCGGTGGGAAACGTATTCGGCTGGGTGGAAGCGTAACCCAGCAGCTGCGCGCTCGCCGCGCTGGAAAATACCGAGGGGGCCAGCAGCATGGTGCTGATGAAGACGAGCGCGTGGGTTACGCGCGACGGATGCCGGCGATGAGAGGACTGTGTCATGGGACTGCCCCGGTTGGATACGCATCGTGTGATGCTCTGAATTGGCAACGCGACCGGGGCTGCACGGTTCCCTGCGACTCAAACTGACAGGCCTGCTGTCAAGCGCGCCAGTGTTCACGCTTCCGCGATGGAACTTCTGTCTGGGCCGCCCGTTGTGTGGCTTGAGAATTCGGTTCGCGGGGCGATGTCGCGGCTGCCATGTGAACACCGCCTGGCGCGGGGGAGAATCGTTGTGCGCGTATTGCCCCCCAAGCCTTTGCCGGAAGAACGCAGGGCGCCTGAAGATCGCAAGGCAGCGTCCAACGAAGGCAAGCCGACGGAACGCAAACCGGCGCAAGGCGAGGACAAGACAACCGAACGAAAGCCATCCGACCGCAAGCTTTCTGACAACAAGGCCTCCGACCACAGGACCTCTGACCAGAGGACTTCGCCGGGTGACCGCCAGAAAGCAAATGCGCCCGAAGGCAAGCCGCTGCCCGACAGCAATGTCGAACTGCCCCCGCTGATCAGCCGCGCCGAAATCGTCGCCTTTTCGCTGGTATCCCTGCTGATCATCTGCATCGTCGCCGTGCTCTACGTCGCGAAAGCGTTCTTCCTACCGATCACGATGGCGTTCATCGTCGGCACGATGCTGTCGCCGGCCGCGAGCTTCCTCGAGCGCTATCGTATTCCCCGCGCGCTGGCCGCCGTCCTGATCGTTGCCGCCGTCGTCACCGGCGCAGCCTTCATGATCGGCCTGATTGCATCGCCGGTGATGGAATGGAGCAGCAAGCTTCCGGAACTGGGGGCGCAGCTGAAGGAAAAAATGCACGTCTTCGACCGGCCGCTGGCGCTGTGGCAGCAGTTGCAAGGCATGCTCGGCAGCTCCGACACGCTGGCGACATTCCACATGCCGAAATTCGAATGGGTGCAGCCGACGCTCGAATTCCTGTCGCCGACCCTCGCCGAGTTCCTGCTGTTCGTCGCCACCCTGATCCTGTTCATCGCGAGCTGGAAGGACCTGCGCCGGGCCATGGTGATGAATTTCGGCGACCGGCCGGTACGGTTGCGAACGCTGCGGATCCTCAACGAGATCGAGGAGCACCTGGGCAGCTATCTGATCATGGTGACGATGATCAATGTCGGCGTCGGCATTGCAACCGGCATTATCTGCGCGGTCACGGGCATGCCCAATCCGGCAGGTCTCGGCGCGCTGGCCGCGACCTTGAACTACATTCCGATCATCGGACCGGTCGCGATGTTCGTCGTGCTGATCGTGGTCGGCCTTGTCGCCTTCCCGACGATCAGTGCGGGGCTGCTCGCGCCGCTGCTGTTTGCGGCGATGACCTTCCTCGAGGGCCATTTCCTCACGCCGACGATCGTCGGCCGCAGGCTCGAGCTCAACGCGCTGGCGGTGTTCATCGCGCTGGCGTTCTGGACCTGGCTGTGGGGGCCGATGGGCGCGTTCCTGGCGTCGCCGATTCTGATCGTCGCGCTGATCCTCAAGGAGCATCTGATGCCGGTCAATTCGCCGCAGTTGCCCTAGAATCAAAGGGTTTCGCAGCAGGAACTTCCGCTTCGGGTGGACGTTTCCCCGATAGCTGAATTGAATGCCCGGGAGCTTTCGATGTCGCCCACCGACAACGCCACCTATGAACGCCTGGAAAAGGATGTAACCGCCGTGAAAAATGATATCGCAGCCCTCACCGACCAGATCACCGATGCGCTCAACAGTTTCGCCGGCACCGCGGGCAAGCAGGCGCGCCGCGGCTACAGGCAGGCGCGCGCCAATGCGGAGCAGGCCGTGGACGACATGTCCGAGCGCGGCAGCGCCATGATGGACGCGGCTCAGGATGCGGCCTCCTCGATCGAGGAATCGCTGGAAGACGTCATCACGCAGCGACCGCTGGCAACCGTCGGCCTCGCACTCGGCGTGGGCTTCCTGCTCGGTGCAATGTGGCGCCGGTAATCCGGCGATGATGCAATGATGACCCGCGCCGGAAAGCCAGCCTTCGTCTGCCGATGGCGGCGCTGGCGCGAGGTCGTTTCTTTTATTGATGTCCTTTTCAGATCGAGGCGTGCCCATGTTTCAGCGACTGATCGATGACTTCAAGGATTCGACCGGCACTGCGCTCCGGCTGACCTCGCTGGCGGCAGTGGCGGCGCTCGCCCTGCTCGTCACCACATCGTTCCTGTGCGCGGCCGCCTTCATCTTCGTGCTGGAGAAATATGGTCCCGTTTATGCGTGCCTGACCGGCGCCGGCATCTTCTTCGTGGTGACAATGATCGCGGCGATCTCCTACATGTTGCGCAAGAAACAGATCGAGACGCGCGTCAAGGAGACCGCAAAATCCGCCGCTCAAACCATGCTGGCCGATCCGATGCTGGTCGCGGCCGGCATTCAGGTGGTGCGCGCGATCGGCATCAAGAAACTGATTCCGATTCTCGCGGTCGGCGGCCTGGCGCTGGGATTCTTGGCCAGCCGCGGCCAAAGCCAGGCGGGCGGCGAAGCGCCGGCGGAGTAAAGTTCGTTCGCGAGAGGCGGTTAGCACGTCGCCGTGAGACAAGGCAAAGGTGCGTTCCCTCCCCCCTTGCGGGGTCGAGACGAGCGAAGCTCGCTCTTGGGGCTAGGGAGAGGGGTGGCGTCATCGGGACTGCCCGTGTGAACCCCTCTCCCCCGCCCCAAGAGCGAGCTTCGCTCGTCTCGACCCCGCAAGGGGGGAGGGAGCCGACTATCCGTGTCGCTCGCATTTCCGGTCCAATTTTCAAAGAGCAGATATGGCTTCGCATTCTCGCGGCGCAAAGCGCCCGAGGTTTGCTGGAAACTTCCCGCCCTCGAAAACAGAGGGCGCAGGGAAGACCGGGTGCGCGCTGCACCCGCGGTCTCGTGTGCGGTTTGCAAAAGGCTGCACACGAGCATACAGGGCAGCGGAGAACACCCGGCCTTCCCTGCGCAATGGCTTTACGGCTTATGCCGTGATCTCCCCGGAGACGAGTTCTTGGTTGACTCCGTCGCTGCCGTTTCCGCTTGCGCTTCTCCGACAGCTTGACGCCTGCAACGGAACACGGTTTTGCCGTACGCTTATCCACGCCGTCGTCGAGGCGTAAACCAGCGTCCACCGCAACCCGTCCAACGTCCGTGACGACGGCCGACGCCCTCTGAGTGGGACGGGATGGCAAAGATATGCACCTGATTTGCCATTCTGGTAAACAGAAATATTTTTTATTTCGGGGCTTGACACCATTTCTGATAATCGCAACTGATTTGCCCGTCGGGTCGTTGTCGCGCCTGCTGTGCCCGTCGGCGGGCATAGGCCTCTCAAATGGAACCGGCGGCCGCTCAAAATGTTTGCATGGGGTGGAGGACACCATGCGCAAAGTCTTCTCACTGTTGGACGACGAACAGCGGCAGGCTCTCATCGAGGTCGTCGACCTCAGCACGGCGACAGCTTCAGCCGGCCTAATCGTGGCGATCCTCAAACTGTTCGTCGACCTGATGACGTGAACCGCCTGAGCCATCGGGTGGGTGGGAGTTTCTGGTTAACCCGCTTCGAGGGCCGGAACGACGCGTGCCGTCGGTTTTGAATCCCTGGAGGTGTGTAATGAAACACGACCTGATTCATGAGGACGCTGCGAGAGAAGCGCTGCCGACTGAGGTAGAGCGGAACTACGGGATGCTGACCGCTGGGGTTCTTGCCCTCGTGGCTGTTGCATTGGCAATCTACTGGATTGCGTAGAGCCTGCCGGATTTCACAACGCGCTGATGTCAGGAAATATCGCGCGGAAGTTTCCAATCGGGCCGCGGGTCGCAGGACTCTTCGACCCTGGCGACGTGATAACCGCTGGGAATCACATGGCCGCCTTCCTCATCCGCAACCGGAACGTCCATCACAAGCCCCTCTATCAGGGCAGCTTCCCAGACCTCTTTCTCGGTAGGGAAGGCGCTTCCGATCTGCTTGTCGCCTTCAAACAGCGCATACATCGGGCCTCCTAACCAAAACCCCGCCAGCTACAAATGTAGCTGACGGGGCTTTTGAGATGATATTTCCGGTGGATTTCTCCCTCGTTGTATCACTCGAACAATCAACGTGGCCGGAGAAAAGTCGTTCCTGTGTTCCGGAGGTTTTTTTGCGGCCGAAAGCTGCCGTCGCGCGGGGAACCAGGGGAATGGTTTGTAGGATGGGTAGAGCGCAGCGAAACCCATCACCCGTCCGCAAGCCACAATTGATGGGTTTCGCTTCGCTCTACCCATCCTACGATGACCGTTTCGTTCAGGCCGTTTTGGCAAACATCGTGAGAACGCCGTCGGCGATGTTGATGGCCACGACTTGTGACGAAGTCAGGCCCTTGGCCTTGAGCACCGATGCCGCTTCCGGCGTCGCGTCAATGGACTTGCGAAGCGACTGAATGTCTTCCTCGCGGGTTTGGGCCACCAGTTCATCGACCTTCGAGCGCACCGCCGGCTGCAGATCCTTGATGTCGACGACCTGGATGCTCCGGATGACCGTGCTGGACTGCGAAGGCTGCGCCTCGGATTGCGAGGGGCTTGGTTGAGATTGCGAGGGGGTTCCCTGTGCCTGCACGAAAGCTGGCGTGCCCAGAGAGAGGGCGGCAATGATGACGGATGCCGTAACGATGCGCATGCTCACTCCTTTTCAGTTTGACTGAAAGGACTCCTATCCGCGAAGTTTGGTTGGGGTCTGATTCCGATGTGGCCATTCAGTGAAACCAATGCGGCTGCAATGCGCGGCCGAAGGTTCCGATTTGCCGTCGGGATCAAATGAAGGACCTGATTGCCCGGCGGAGCTGGATGTTGCGCCCTGAAGCCAATTCAGCCCGCATGATGCACAGCCGGCTGTGTCATTCACTGGCTCGAAGCATCTGCAACTCGGCAATGCGTTTGTCGGCGCGGCGGAGCCGCCGGCAAAGCTCGCGGTTGATATTCTGCATCACCATCACATAGGCGTGGATGTCGGCCTTGTAGCACGCATAGAGTTGCCGGGCCGTGAGTTCGTACAGCACGGTCGGGCTCTCCGCGACGACGGTGGCTGACCGGTTCTGCATTTCGATCAGCGTCATTTCGCCGAAAAAATCGCCGGGCTCGAGACCCGTCATGCGTAGGACGCGCCCGGACTCCAGCAGCTTGCTCACCACCAGCTGGCCGGAGTGAACAATGAACATCGAGCGCCCCGGCTCGCCTTCCGCGACCACCGTGGCGCCGGCGTCGAAGCGGCGCTCGGCCAGCATTGAGATCAAAAGATCGAGGCTTGCGTCTGAGAGCCCACCGAAGAAAGGCGTGGCGAGCAGGAACGCTTTCAGATCTGGGGAACTGACAGCCATCAGGCCAATATACCCGCGCGCCCGGCGGCGGCAAGCGGGCCAGGCCCGACGTGCTGCTCAGCGAGGGCGGAGGCGCCCCGCCGGCTTGCTTCGGCGAGGCCATGATGGGCACGGCGCCGACGCGCCTGTGCCCACCCTGCGGTTCCTTTGCAGTGACGATTTCAGCTCGTCGGCATCACGTAGGCGTAGATCCGGCCGCGCGAGACCGGCGCTTCCCGGACCCGGTTGCCGTTGTTGCCGGAGATCATGATCGGGTTGCCCTTGGCGTCGATGCCGGTGATCACGCCGACATGGCCGCCGCCGCGGCCCCTTGTCATCACGGCGATGGCGCCGACCTGCGGACCGGAAACGCGCTGGCCGTAGCTGGCGAACGATTTCGCCATGTCCGAGCCGGTGCCGCGATAGCCGGAATGCTGCAGCACCATGTTCATGAAGCGGGCGCACCACAGGCTGCCACGCCCGGTCGGGTTGCCGCCGAGGTAACGCCGCGCCTCAGCGACGACGTTGGAAGAGCCGCCAAAGCTGCTCGGCGCCATCACGCCGCCGGGCGGCGTCAGGGTCGAATTATGATCGGTGAAAGTGACGTTGATATCGGCGTTGGCGTTGGCATCGGCAAAGCCGCCGGCCTGCATTTTCGCGACGCCGCGCTCCCAGCGCGACAGGCGCGCGATCTTGCGGTGGTGGTGGCGGGCGTAATGCCGTGCATGGTGCCCGGCGTGATAGCCGCGGACGTGGCGCCCTGCGCCATGGTGGGGCCGGGCGGAGGCCGGCGTGGCAATGACGGCGATGGAGACCGAACACAACGCCAGCGCAAGGACACGAAGCGACCGGCGGAACGCAAACAACTGAAGCATCTTTGATCCTCTGTAACACACCACAATCCCGCAGCGTTCGTGGACAAACGAACGCGGCGACGGGTTTGAATTTTTGGCTGTGGCGAGAGGAAGATTTCATGCGGCGGTGCGGGATCAATTCCGGGGTGATTCCGCGATCATTTTATGGCCAAAAACAAACAGGGCTGCCTCATTGCAGCCCAGAGCATTAACTGCAATTTTCGGGGCCGAGAACGCGCCAAAACCAAGAGGAACCTTAAATGCCCTATGCCGTCACTAGTGATAATGTCCGCCTGTATTTCGAAGAAGCCGGCACGGGAACGCCGATCATCTTCCTGCATGAATTCGCGGCCGACCACACCAATTGGGAGCCGCAGATGCGATACTTCTCGCGCGGCCACCGCTGCATCGCCTATTCGGCGCGGGGCTATACGCCTTCCGACGTGCCGCCGACATCAGACGTCTACACCTACAAGCATTTCTACACCGACGCGCTCGCCGTGCTCGATCATCTCGGGATCGCCAAGGCACATTTCATCGGCCTGTCGATGGGCGCCTATTCGTCGCTGCAGATCGGCCTCAACGCCCCGGAACGCGCGCTGTCGATGACGCTGGCCGGCGTCGGCTCCGGCTCTCCGATCGAAAATCTCGAGGCCTTCCGCAAGCAATGCCTGGCCAATGCCGAGCAGTACGAAAAAATCGGCTCGGTGGAGGTCGCCAAAGTGACGCGCGAGGCGCCGAGCCGGATTCCGTTCCTGGTCAAAGACCCGCGCGGCCACGCCGATTTCTATGCCGCACTGGCACGGCACGATGCGAAGGGTTCGGCCAACACCATGCGCAGTTTTCAGGGCGGCCGGCCCTCGATCTACACCCTGACCGACGCGATCCGCAACGTGCCGACGCCGGCGCTGATCATCTGCGGCGACGAGGACGACAATTGCATCGAGCCGAGCCTGTTCCTGAAGCAGCATTTGCCGGCTGCGGGCCTAACGTTCTTCCCGAAATCGGGACATGTGCTCAACCTGGAAGAGCCGGCGCTGTTCAACGAAATGGTCGAACGGTTTATCGCGCTGGTGGAAGCCGGGAGGTGGCCGGTGCGGGATCCAAGGTCGATGGTGGCGGCCCCGGTCTAGTCGTCATTGCGAGCGAAGCGAAGCAATCCATTGCGCGGCATAACGGATAGATGGATTGCTTCGTCGCTTCGCTCCTCGCAATGACGGTAACTACTTCCCCTGCTCCGCCCGGGTCAGCAAAAACACGCCCTGCTCGCCGAACATGTTCCAGAACCACCACGGCAGATTGAGCCGCAGCGGGCGGCCGTAGAGATCGAGCGCCACCGCGCGCTCCATCTTGACGTTGATCGCCTCGCACAGCTGCACGAAATCCTTGATGGTGCAGAAATGGATGTTCGGCGTGTCGTACCAGGTCGCCGGCAGGTTTTCGGTGCGCGGCATGTGGCCGCCGACCAATAATTGCAGCCGCATCCGCCAGAACCCGAAATTCGGGAACGAGACGATGGCGCGATGGCCGATCCGCAGCAGGTTTTCCAGCACCACTTTCGGCTGCCGCGTCGCCTGCAGCGTCTGCGACAGGATCACGTAATCAAAAGCGTCGTCGGGATAATTGATGAGGTCGGTGTCGGCGTCGCCCTGCACCACCGCAAGGCCCTTGGCGACGCAGCGGTTGACGCCCTCGCGCGACAGCTCGATGCCGCGGCCGTCGATGCCGCGGCTTTCCAAGAGCTGCAGCAGCTCGCCATCGCCGCACCCGACGTCGAGCACTTTGGAGCCGCTCTGCACCATTTCGGCGACCAGCAAATGATCGCTGCGAAGGTTTTCGGTGCGATGCGGCTCCACGCCAGTAAAAGGCAGTGTCTGTTGCTGCAGCGACATATCAACCACCCGCCCTGTTCAGGCCCCGCGCGGTGCCTGCGGATTGCAGGAACGCACGGGAGATTTCGAAGAATTCGGGCACGTCGAGCAGGAAGGCGTCATGGCCGCGATCGGTTTCGATTTCGGCAAACGACACCCGCGCGCTCGACGCGTTCAGCGCATGCACCAGCGCGCGTGATTCCGCGGTCGGGAACAGCCAATCCGAGGTGAACGACACCACGCAGAAGCGGGTCTTGATGCCGCTGAACGCCTTGGCCAGCACGCCATCATGGTCGGCAGCGATGTCGAAATAATCCATCGCCCGCGTCAGATAGAGATAGGAGTTGGCGTCGAAGCGCTCGACGAAGGACGAGCCTTGATAGCGCAGATAGCTTTCGACCTGGAAATCCGCGTCGAACGAAAACGTCGGCAGTTCGCGGTCCTGCATCCGTCGCCCGAACTTGCGATGCAGGGCGGCGTCGGAGAGATAGGTGATGTGCGCGGCCATCCGTGCGACGCCGAGCCCGCGATGCGGATGCGTGTCGTGGTCGAAATAGCGGCCGCCGCGCCAGTCCGGATCGGCCATCACGGCCTGCCGGCCAAGCTCATGGAATGCGATGTTCTGCGCCGAGTGGCGCGTCGAACATGCGATCGCCAGCGTCGAGAACACGCGCGCCGGATACGCCGCGGTCCATTGCAGCGCCTGCATGCCGCCCATCGAGCCGCCGACCACGCAGAACAGCGTGTCGATGCCGAGACGATCGATCAGCATGGTCTGCGCGCGCACCATGTCGGGAAGGGTGATGATCGGGAAATCGAGGCCCCACAATTTGCCGGTGGCGGGATTCGTCGAGGCCGGGCCGGTCGAGCCCATGCAGCCGCCGATCACGTTGCTGCAGATGATGAAGTAGAGGTTGGTGTCGAGCGGCTTGCCGGGGCCGACCATGGTGTCCCACCAGCCATGCTTGCCGGTGACGGGGTGCGCATTGTTGACATGCTGATCGCCGGTCAGCGCATGGCAAACCAGGATGGCGTTGGAGCGGTCCGCGTTCAGCTCGCCATAGGTCTGGTAGGCGATCTGGAACGGCGCCAGATCGACGCCGCAATCGAGCTTGAGCGGCTGGTCAGCGCCGAACTTCGCGACCTGCGAGGTCGGATGGTCCGCCTCATGGGCCCGATCCTCGCCATGAATCGAAGGGCTTGGGATCGAAGGACTCGGTATCGACTGAACGTTTGTCATCTCGGCCACCGACCTCGAAAGCTGAGGCCCTCCCGGACAGAAATCAGGCCATAAAAAAACCCGGCCTGAACAAAGGTTCGACCGGGATCACTTCTGTCCCCGGCCTGTTTAGCGAGTTGTTTAACGTGGCTGCAAGCCGGCCGGCTCAAATGACCACGGAATGGGCTAAAGCTAGTCCGAAGGGAGCTTTTCGTCAAGGCGGCCCATGGTTAACCGGGCAACGACGCCGCCAATGGCTGCATTTCCTTTTGCTTTCGGCGGCTGTCTTTCCTAATCAATGTCCCTGTATTTGCCGGTGATTTCCGTCCCCCGGCCTGAAGGTTGGAACATGTCCAAGGCCCCTCCCGCCCCGCCCTCGCTGGCGGTGCTGCGCAAAGAGATCGACAGCATCGACGAGCAGGTTCACCGCCTGTTGATGGCGCGCGGCGACATCATCGATCGCCTGATCCAGGTCAAGGAGACCCAGGAGGTCGGCTCCGCGTTCCGCCCGGCGCGCGAGGCCGACATGATGCGGCGGTTGGTGGAGCGTCACCGCGGCATTCTCCCGATCGACACCGTCGAGAGCATCTGGCGCGTCATCATCTCGACATTCACCTACGTCCAGGCGCCGTTCTCGGTGCATGCGGATGTTTCGGTCGGCGAATCCGCGATGCGGGATTCGGCGCGGTTTCATTTCGGATTCGTCGTGCCCTACGTCGCGCATTTCAGCGCGCAGGTCGCGGTCGAGGCGGTGGCGAAATCGAAGGGCGACCTGGCGCTGGTCTCGGCGACCTCGAGCCGCACGCCATGGTGGATCGAGCTCGAAGCCGCCGGCGCGCCAAAGATCATCGCGCGGTTGCCGTTCCTCGAACGCGCCGACCATCCGGCGGCCTTGCCGGTGTTCGTGGTCTCGCGCGTCGCCGACAACGCGATGGTTACCGAAGTCGAGACCTGGAGCGTGCGCGTCTCCGGCTGGAACGCCGAGATTGCGCGCGCGCTGGCGCCGCTTGCCGACATCGTCGCAGTGCCCGATAGGGCCTTCGACGGTGCGGCGCTTTTGGTGTCGATATCAGGCATCGGACTTGAGAAGATCAAGACAGCCCTGATCGAGGCCGGCGCGTCGGTGCGCTCCGCGGCCCTCGTCGGCAGCCACGCAACACGCTATACGGTGCCCCCGAACGGGGCGGCCAAATCCTAAAATAGACGCCCTACGATCCGGAGCCAGAAGATGTCCCGCCCCGTGCCGAACCCCGGCATCCTCGATATTGCGCCCTACACCCCCGGCAAGAGCCCGGTGGCCGAACCCGGCCGCAAGGTGTTCAAACTGTCCGCCAACGAGACGCCGTTCGGCCCGTCGCCGAAGGCGATGGCGGTCTACAAGGAAGCGGCTGGTCATCTGGAGGACTATCCGGAAGGCACCTCACGGGTGCTGCGCGAGGCGATCGGCCGCGCCTTCGGGCTCGATCCGAACCGCATCATCTGCGGCGCCGGCTCGGACGAAATCCTCAATCTGCTGGCGCACACCTATCTCAAGCATGGCGACGAGGCGATCTCGACCAGCCACGGCTTCCTGGTGTACCCGATCGCGACCATGGCGAACGGCGCCAAGAACGTCGTGGCGCCCGAAACCAATTTCACCGCCGATGTCGACGCGATCCTGAAGCTGGTCACGCCGCGCACCAAGATGGTGTGGCTCGCCAATCCGAACAACCCGACCGGAACCTACATTCCGTTCGACGAAGTCAAGCGGCTGCGCGCCGGATTGCCTGATCACGTTCTGCTGGTGCTCGACGCCGCCTATGCCGACTACGTGTCGCGCAACGATTACGAGCTCGGCATCGAGCTGGTGGCGACCACGGAAAACACCGTGGTGACGCATACCTTTTCCAAGATTCACGGGCTGGCGTCGTTGCGGATCGGCTGGATGTTCGGCCCGGCCAACATCGTCGACGCCGTCAACCGGATTCGCGGGCCCTTCAACGTCTCGACGCCGGCGATGCTGGCGGCGGTCGCCGCGATCGAGGACACCGCGCATGTCCAGATGTCGAAGACCTTTACGGAGCACTGGCGCAACTGGCTGACGGAAGAAATTTCCAAGCTCGGCCTCAAGGTGACGCCGAGCGTGGCGAATTTCGTGCTGATCCATTTTCCGCAGGAGAAGGGCAAGACCTCGGCCGACGCCGACGCTTACTTAACAAAACGCGGCTTGGTGCTGCGGGCGCTGAACAATTACGGCCTGCCGCATGCGCTGCGCATGACCATCGGCACCGAAGAGGCCAACCGCCTCGTCGTCGATGGCCTCAGAGACTTCATGGCGGGCAAGTGAGCATCAAGTGAGCACTGAACCTCTCTTCAAACGCGTCGCGCTGATCGGCTTCGGCCTGATCGGCGGCTCGATCGCCCGCGCCGCCCGCGCCCAGGGTCTCGCCGGCGAGATCGTCACCTCGGCACGCTCGGCCAAGACCCGTGCGCGGGTGGAAGAATTGCGCGTGGTCGATCGCGTGCTCGAAACCAACGCGGAGGCGGTCAAGGGCGCCGACCTCGTGATCCTCTGCATCCCCGTCGGCGCCTGCGGACCGGTCGCCGAGGAGATCGCGCCGTTCCTCGCGCCGGGCGCGATCGTCTCCGACGTCGGCTCGGTCAAGGGCGCCATCGCGCGCGACATGGGCCCGCATATTCCCCCTAGCGTCCACTTCGTTCCCGCCCATCCCGTCGCCGGCACCGAGCACTCCGGTCCCGATTCCGGCTTCGCCGAACTCTTCATCAACCGCTGGTGCATTCTCACGCCGCCGGAAGGGACCGATGCTGCCGCGGTGGAAAAGCTGCGCGAGTTCTGGGCCGGCCTCGGCGCCAAGGTCGAGATCATGACGCCGGATCATCACGACCTGGTGCTCGCGATCACCAGCCATCTGCCGCATCTGATCGCCTACACCATCGTCGGCACCGCCGACGAACTGGCGCAGGTGACGTCGTCGGAAGTGATCAAATTCTCGGCGGGCGGTTTTCGCGACTTCACCCGCATCGCGGCCTCGGATCCGACGATGTGGCGCGACGTGTTCCTTGCCAACAAGGAAGCGGTGCTGGAAATGCTCGGCACCTTCAACGAGGACCTTTCCAAGCTCACGCGTGCGATCCGCCGCAACGACGGCGAGGCGCTGTTCGAGCATTTTACCCGCACCCGCGCCATCCGCCGCGGCATCGTCGAGATCGGCCAGGATTCGGCGGCGCCCGACTTCGGCCGCCCGCACGCGAATTTAACGAAGAAGCCGGAGTAGACCGGCTCACGACGGAGTGAAGCATGATCATCGACCATTCGAAGCTGCTTGCCCTTACCAATCGCATCGTCACCGCCGGTGGCAGTTCGCCGACGGAAGCCGCCATCGTGGCCGAGCATCTGGTCGAGGCCAATCTGCGCGGCCATGACAGCCATGGCGTCGGCATGCTGGTCGCCTATGTGCGTGACCTCGACGCCGGCACGCTGAAGATCAATCAGGCGCCCGAGATCGTCTCCGACACCGGCACCATCTCGGTGTGGGATGCCCGCGCCGGTTACGGCCAGGTGGTCGCGCGCCAGGCGGTGGAATGGGCGATCGAGGCGGCCAGGAAACATGGCGTCGCTGTCAACGGCTTGCGCAACGCACACCATATCGGCCGCGTCGGCACCTATGGCGAGATCGCCGCCCGCGCCGGCATGGTGGCGCTGCATTTTGTGAATGTCGCGTCGGGTTCGCCCGGCGTTGCGCCCTTCCGCGGCCGCGAAGGAAGATTCCTGACCAACCCGGTCTGCATCGCGATCCCCGGCACCGACAACAACGAGCCGATCCTGCTCGATTTCGCCACCAGCCGTGTCGCGCTGGGAAAAGTGCGGGTGGCGCATAATGCCGGCAAGCCGATGCTCGACGGCGCGTTGCTCGACCATGCGGGCCAGCCCACCACCGACCCTTCCGTCATGTACACCGACCCGCGCGGCGTGGTGCTGCCGTTCGGCGAGCACAAGGGCTCCGGCCTGGCGCTGGTGTGCGAACTCCTGGCCGGCGCCATCGTCGGCTCGCCAAGCGTCACCACGACGACGCCGCCCGAGCGCGGCATCATCAACGGCATGCTGAGCATCGTGATCGATCCGGCGCGATTGTCGACGCGCGACAGCATGATGGCCGAGATCGACGACATGATTTCGTGGGTGAAATCGGCCAAGCCCGCCGAGCAGGATTTGCCGGTGCTGATCGCCGGTGAGCCCGAGCGGCTTGCCCGGGCCGCACGGATCGCCAAGGGCATCGAAATCGATGACACGACCTGGGGCCAATTGTCCGATATCGCGCAGCGCTATCAGATCCGGATCGATAGCTGAGCAACCGTTCGGACAAATCCAATGACACCCTCTACCGGCAGGATTCAGCTAACAGCGCTCGATCCCGCCGGCTACCGGCATATGCCCTGGAAGAACGGCGGCGGGGTCACGATCGATATCGCCGTATCCATGCTCCCTGGATTCGCAGCCGGAAGTTGGGAGGGAATCATCTGGCGTTTCAGCCGGACCGCCATCGTGACGCCGGGCGCGTTCTCGGATTTGAGCGGCTATGACCGCCAGCTGGTGCTGGTTTCCGGCGAGGGGCTCGTGCTCGGGACACCTGTTGGAGAGATCGATGTCCGGCAGCCGTTCAGGCCGGTCCGGTTTACCGGCGAGACCAGTATTGTCAGCCGGCTGGAAGCCGGCCCCGTCGAAGTCGTCAATCTGATCGGCGACCGGTCGCGCGTGGCGATCGACCTCTGCTGCCTTTTGGACGGCGCAATTCACGCCTGCCCGGCCGGCATTCACATCGTCTATGCCTGCGAACTGACGATCAACGACAAGGCCCGCGAAATCGCCGCCGGCCACGCGGTGCGCATCGATGCCGGAGAAAGTTTTGCGGTCGCAAACCGGTTTGGCACCGCGATCGTCGCCAGCGTTATTCCCGTGGTGCGGACATCCGGCTGATCCGGAACGACGGTCGCCGGCGCAGTTCCCCTCGCGCAAGCGAGCCATTCCGGAAACACATTGGTAACGCTTCCACTTGTGTTAGCTTGCCAACATCACTTCCGCCAAAGAACTTGCCGCCACTTGAAGAAGCTGCAGCCACCGATCGCGGGGAAAAAATGTCCGGCTCCAAGAAGCGACCCATCATCTTTCCCGTTATCGCGTTGCTGGCCCTGCTGTTCGCGAGCGGCGATCCGGCGCGGGCTCAGACCCTGAACGCCGTCAAGGAGCGCGGCACGCTGAATTGCGGTGTCGGCCAGGGACTGCTCGGCTTTTCCAGCATGGACGACAAGAACGCCTGGAGCGGCTTTGACGTCGATATCTGCCGCGCCGTGGCGGCGGCGATCTTCGGCGACCCTGCAAAAGTGACGTTCACGCCACTCGATGCCGCCACGCGCTTTTCCGCGCTGCAGTCGAAGACGATCGACGTGCTGTCGCGCAATTCGACCTGGACGATGTCGCGGGAAAGTTCGCTCGGCCTGATGTTTGCCGGCGTCGCCTATTACGACGGCCAGGGCTTTCTGCTGCGCCGCGATGCCAAAATCGACACCGCGCTGCAGCTCGGCGGCAAGACCGTGTGCACCCAGACCGGCACCACGACCGAGCTGAATCTGGCGGACTATTTCCGCGCCAACGACATGCCGCTCAAGGTGCTGGCGCTCGCCACCGCCGAGGAAAGCCTCAAGGCCTATGACGATCGCAAATGCGACGTGCTGACCAGCGACGTCTCGCAGCTCTACGCCGAGCGTCTAAAACTCTCTGCGCCCGACAGCCACATCATCCTGCCGGAAGTGATTTCAAAGGAGCCGCTGGGACCCGCGGTGCGGCAAGGCGACGACCAATGGTTCAACCTGGTCAAGTGGACACTCTATTCATTGATCAATGCCGAGGAGCTTGGCGTCAAACAGGCTGGCATCGACGATGCGGTGAAATCGGCCAATCCCAATATCAGGCGCCTGGTCGGCACCGAGGGCGAATTCGGCGCGCAGTTGGGCGTTGCCAATGACTGGGCCGCGCGCGCCGTCCGGGCCGTCGGCAATTACGGCGAGATCTATGAGAGAAACGTCGGCACGCAGTCGAAACTCAGCATTCCGCGCGGGCTGAATGCGCTCTGGACCCAGGGCGGCATCCAGTACGCGCCTCCCGTCAGATAGTTCTTCAGGGGTCAGGCCATGACCGTGGATTATTATGCATTGCTGACCAAGGCCGTTGCCGGCAATGACACCCTCGGCCGCGACAAGATCTACAAGGACGCCTATGACCTCATTACGAGGTCGTCCCACCTCACCCGCGAGGCCGCCGCCTCAAATGTCGCCGCACTCGAAGCCGCGATCCGGCGGATCGAGGATGAGGTCGCCGTCGAGGAAGGCCGCGACGCCGCTCAAATCAACGAAGTGTTGTCGGAGGGCGCGAACTGGAAGCCATGGGCCTTCGGCGCCGGTGCGCTTGCACTCGCTATCGCTTTGTCGGCTCTGGTCTATGGCTATGTCGTCACCAAAGGCCCGGTCGTCGTCGCCACCAGCGTGACGGCGCCACCCCCAGCGAAAGCGGCGCGCGCCCGCGAAGACGTCGTGATGGCGGACCTGAAGGCCGGCGAAGACGGCGGCTCCACCGGCGAAGGCCTGCCGTTTTCGCTGCAGCGGCAAGTGGTGTTTTACCGCACCACCGTGGTTCCCGGCTCGATCGTGATCGACCGGGAAAACCGCTTTCTCTATCTGATCGATTCCAACAATTCCGCGCGCCGCTACGGCATCGGGATTGCGCAGGAATGCCTCAAGGGCGGCAGCTTCTTCCGCGTCACCAACAAGCTCGAATGGCCCGACTGGCGCTCTTCCGCGCAAAACGCCCGGGATGCCGACGCATTGGCCGCCTCCGCCGGCCGTCCCGGCAGCCCGCTGGGCGCCCGCGCGCTGCTATTGGACAAGCCCGGGCTGCTGATCCACGGCACCAACTCGCCCAAGACCATCGGCCACCTCGTCGCCTCCGGATGCATCCGGCTCGTCAATGACGACGTCGAGGATCTGTACCGCCGGGTTTCGCTGGAAACGCGGGTGGTGTTTGTGAGCTAGGGGCTGGCAGGTGCGCTGACGGCGGGCGCCAATACTCCGGCTGTGACGGTCATCACAGCCATCGAGACCTATCGCGCTTACTCCTGCCCTGACGGATGGCGGGAATAGTCCCTTCACCGGCGACAGGAGGGACTAAGATGGAACAGCTGAACAAAAAAGCCGACGAACTGACCATCGACGAACTCGATGCGGCTTCGGGCGGCGCCCTCTACCAGCCGCTCATCGTGGTTGCGATTGCCGCCGCGGTTGCGATCCGCACGGGCATCGAGTCGCTGGTTCACAAGATTACCCGTTGAGAGTCCTGCAAGCGTCTTGCGGAGATTGTTCAATTTTCTCGCAATGCGTTTGCAGCCTTTGACAGAACGGACATCTGAATAAAGCATCGCGGGCAACCGCCCGCGAAACGTCATTGTGCCGACATAAGAGTCTTTGGATTACGCGCGCGGATTAACGACTGTGTACCCGCGCAACGAGCGCGCGTGAATTCTCGTTGCGCGGCCACCCGAGTTGGCATCGTACGCCATCCACATATCACCTCCGACATGCTGCTCCAGAACGAAGACGTGCCCGCGTCGCGCGGCAACCATTCCCGGTGCTGGCGCCGTCCGGGGAAACCGCAGCCAGTTGGAGGCAAGATTTAATCCGGGCACGATACGGCCGAACACCCGCATGGATGCGCCGCAGCCGCAGAAAGAGCGGGGACAGCCGGCTGGGCGCCCGCCGACGATTTGGCCACGCCCACTATTCGCTTCGGCCCTTGTATTGCGAGGCAAAATTGCCGGCCGTTCCGTGCTCTGCGATTCCCGGCCGTATGCGTTCACACTAACGCGTTGCGTTGGCGAATTCGAAAAGTCGCACGGCATGGTGACGTTGCATCCCGGTGCTTGACCAACGACGCGGGGCGGACGTGCTTCTGATGCGGATGAAGAAAAGGCAACGAGTACGGACGCAACCAATACTAGTCTCAACATGACAGGGCTCCGGCATTTGAACCTGCCCTGCGTTCACGTACCCATGATTGTTAGGCGAAAATGCGGTGGCCAACGACCGCTGCTCGGCACTGCGCCCGGGTTAGCCGCCTGAAAAAGAATGGCCCCAGCGCGGGGGCTGGAGAGCGCTGGGGCCTTCTTGAGCGGCGCGGGGGGCGGCCCCGGCGCAGCGCTCGTAAATTACCAAACCACATTTACTTCTTGAGGGATGGTCAATATTGACCATCCTGCCTGTTTGCAACCGTCAAAGATCCGGAATGGTTTAGCGACCGGCCTCATCGAAATTCATCCCAAGCCTCCCGTCAGCTTTCACTCGTCAGATGCTTCAGCATCAGGTTGCACGCTTCCTCGGTCTCCTCGAACGTCGAAAAAGGCGATCCGCCGATCTTGATCGCGCCGCTGCCCTGATAAAGCGGACGCCATGACGCCACGTAGCCGGGCCGTCCGTGAAAGCCGGGGCCGGCGCGACTCTCGTGGGTAATCACGAACGAAAAGCCGTCGCTGCTCGCGCTCCAGATTTCCAGACTATCGACGGCACGGTGGAATTGCAGAGCCATCAGCAGTCGTTCACTAGCCATCTTTCATCAAAGCTCGCCGCCACATGACATCTCTGACCAGAGCCCACAGCGTTTCAGCCTCGGGGTCTTCCGGCAGGACGAAATCAAAGCCCGCCGGTCCGGGATCGGGTATTGAGAGCGCATCGCTCTCTGCCCGGTGATGAAATTTCAGCAGCGACAGCTCCCATTCATACGCTCTCACCGAGTTGCCTGTTGGTGGGCCTTGATCACCCAAGATTTTCATTGCTCCTGAGGGGCGCCGCGTCATCTGCTCCTCCTGCGGACAACCTCTCTTGTGGTGAATTCCGAACTTGCAGTTCGCCATGCTGTTAGAGACGTCTGGCGGCCGATCACGGGCCTTGCCTCTCCCTGGACTCGATTTCGGAAGCTCCCTTAGCCGAACACCAAAGCGCTAACGAGCGCAACATTCCCTCGGAGGTAAAGCACTCCCTTCACGGAGTACTCCATTTGCGCCGTTCAGATCACTTGAACGATATATATCCAAGGCAATTAATGATGCGATGTCATTTTCGCCAACTCGATCCCGGCTGAGCGCGTCGATGTCGCGAGCCGATGCTAACGGGGGCTGCGCCATAAAAGAGCGACGCCTTCTCATGACGTCGCGAAGGCAAGCGCCAATGCGAGACTGCTGAATCCGAAAACGATCCTACAGTCTCGCCTTGCGCAATCAGCTCAAAAGATTGCGCTGATGCAATATCCGATGCCGCCGAGGAGCGCGCCGCCAATGGCACCCGGTATGGCGCCGATGCCGCCGACCGCCGCGCCGCCCATGCCGCCGGTCACGCCGCCGGCACCCACCGCGACGGCCAGTTCCTTCCAGAAGCCGCCGGCCGCGGCGTCGAGTTCATCGATCGACAGCTCATGATTGGCTGCATCGTTTTTCGTAACGTTCGTCATTCCAGTTCTCCATCCGTCTGTTGAGGTGCGGGATCATCCCGCAACCACCATCAGGATGTCCGAACGGTTTTGAGAACGCCGTGACACGAGTCACGCATATGGAATTCACCTCGGCAGTGAAGAGGCTGTTCCGGAAGCGGAACTCTTCGATCGAGAATTTCGGTTCGAGTGACGAAAGGCGAACGCAACAGATCTCACGCCGTCAGCACATCGCAACAGAACAGTCCTCGCGACGCTGAGGCTCGCAATGCTGTACGCGAAAGCGACAGGGGCGCTCTTGTACGGGGGACAACCTAGGGGGACGGCTCGTCAGCTCGCTCCAGCTGAGGCTTTTCGTACAGGACTGCGTTCAGCAAGGAGCGGTGAACCTCGATATTTCCGTTGTAGCTGATCAATCCCAGCTTGCGAAACTTGTTCAGAAAATAGCTCACCCGCGACCTTGTCGTTCCGATCATTTCCGCCAGGGTTGCTTGATTGATTGAAGCATCGATTGGCGTTGGCTTTCCATCTCTTCCGAAATTGGCCAACAGAAGAAGCAGACGCGCCAGCCGCTTCTCACTGGAATTGAACAGCTGGTCGATCAAATCCTCTTCAATGCGATTGCTCCGGGTGACCAGGTAGGTCATGAACAATTCTGCAAATCTGGACTCCCGGCGGAGTGCCGCCAGCATCGCCTTCCGGGTTATCGAAGTGACGAGGCACTCCTCCATCGCCTTCGCTGTTCCAACCCGAAACTCCTGACCATGCAGACAACCCTCGCCAAAAAACTGTCCGGTTTCCAACAGCCCGACGACAGCTTCCTTGCCTTGCTCGGAAACAACGGTCACCTTGACCTTGCCCGACTGAATGTAGAAAAGTTTATCGGCCTCTTCGCCTTGGGCGTAGATGATCCGGCCTTTCCGGTACTTCAGTATCGTCTTTCCGGTCCCGACTTTGGCCAGAAAGGTCTTGGGATCGAACGGTCGCTTTGCAGACTTCACGAGTCCCTCCATTGGACCAGCGAAACCTAATTATTAAGAATCGTGAATTGTGGTCAATATTGACCAGCGGAAACATTTCCAGGGCGAGAAAATCACCCCGTCAGTGTCCGGTGTCCGGCAGGCTGTCGCGCACCACCTGATCCAGGGGGGTGCCACATGCCCGCATCTCATACCTTACCCATCGGCCCGCGCCTCAGCCCCATAGAGCGCCCGCGTTGTCAGCACTGTGAGAGCCGAACCGACCTGGCCGGCATTGCGCCCGGCCCGGCGGGTTACGAACTCCGCACTTTCGAGTGCTCCAGATGCGGCCGTGTCCAGCAAACCTCGGTGGTCAGCGACCCCATGGCCGGCGGTGCGGAGGGTTGGCTCAACGGGGAGCTTAAATCGCCGAACTAGATTTCGGCAAGCTCCAGGGAGATTGCAATGCCCCCTCAGACAGCCAGCTCGATCCCGCGATGCCAACGCTGCACCGGCACGGCCATGGTGCAGCGGATCATGCCTTCGGGGCCTGGGCGGGAGCACTGGACGCTGCACTGCGAAAACTGCGGTCACGTCGGTCAAGTACAGATCGCATCCAGCCTGGTGCAATCCGAACCAAATGACTGGTTTGCTGGCAATCTATACTCACCGAAATGAGGCCCGGCATGCATCCCAGGAGGAGGGCCTTATTCCTAACGGCGGACCATCTGGAACAGCAGGCGAATGCACGCGCCCGTGAGGCGAAGCAACTGCCTGAAGGCGAAGCGAAGCTGAATGCGCTGCGTAACGAAGCGCAATTGAGGGCCTATGTCGTCAAGAAGCGCGCGTTCACGCTACAGGCCGCCAAATTGAAATAAGCGGAATCAAAACAGCGGCGGGATCTGCCCCACCTTCAGGGGCCCCAGCAACACCGCGCCGTCGACGAAGCGCAGCGGGAAGCTGCGCGCCTTCTTGCCTTCAAGCTCGGCTGCGGTGCCGAGCGAATTGATGCCGACGGCGACGCCGACATTGGTGTTCTGCTTGACGACCTTGCCAAGCCCCGGAATCGCCTTGTCGAGCGCGCCGAACAGATTGGTGAGGTCCTGGCTCTTGACGCCGGGCGCCACGCGATCGAGCGTGGCCTGCGGCACGCCCTGCTCCAGCATCTTGTCGATACCCAGCGCCGGGATCACCCGCTCCAGACCCGTGACCGTCATCTGCAGCTCGCCCTCGATCTGCCCCTGCGCATTGAGGCCCAGCGTCCCCGCGGCCACGGCGACCAGCTCGCCCTGCTGAATCCGCGAGCGCACGATCTCGACCTTGCCGCCCGCGGCCTGCATTTCGCGGAAGCGCTCGGGCCACGGCTTCGGCGAGAAATCCTTCAGGCCGCTGAGCTTGGTCTGCACATCGGATTCGAATGGCGTCGCCAGCAGCGGATGCAATTCCTGAATGCTGCCCCCTGATATCTGCAGCGCGGTCTGGATCACCGGATCTGCGATCGATGACCCCTCCGCAAGCCTGCCGTGCAGTTCAACGCGGTTGGCGCGCGCCAGCGGCGTCTGCACCGGTCCGTTGACGCGCTCGATCGAGGGATTGTCGAACACGATCGAGGCGCGCTCCGGAACGGCCGGCAGCCCCGCCACGCTGCTGCGGCCAACGCTCCAGTTCACCTTCAGCGACGGCGGCTGGCCGCGATCGGCAATCGTCGCCGGCGCCTTGAACTCGGCGATCAGGAGTTTCGGCTGGTAGATCGAGGCGATCACCATGATCTCGCCGAGCCGCGCCGTGAACGGCGCGCCCGCGCCCGCGGTCTGCGAGACCAGCGTCACGCTGGCGTCCTCGCAGCGGACTTCGAGGCGGAACGGATAGCCGGCGACCGAGCGCTTGCCGCAATCATAGATCCGGCCGGCTTTGGCTTCCTGCGCGCGCCACGCATCGGCGCGCACGCCGACCTCGGACGCCGCATAGAACCAGAAACCGCTCCAGGCGATGGCTGCAACCACCAGCAGTGCGGGCAAGATAAAAAGGCGCCAAAGCGGGCGCCGGCGCGGCGCAGGGGTAATGTCGGGCATGCGGCGACCTTTGGCTCATGATTTTGTCAAATGTAAGCGAGTACCGGCCCCGGCAAAAGCCGCTGAATTTGCTTCGCTTCTCCCCTTCTGGTAGCCGTTCCTCGTTTGGACGCGTTTTCTTTACGCGAACCCGGTCCCCACCCCCGGATCAAGTCCGGGGGCATGCTTCGCTCGAAAACGCTTGTGCCGATGTCCGCAATGACCCTGCAAGATTCGGAATTCTCCAGCGGCGACCTCTGGGTGTTCGGCTATGGCTCGCTGATGTGGCGGCCGGGCTTCGAATTCGTCGAACGGGTGCCGGCCCGGCTGATCGGCGAGCACCGCGCGCTCTGCGTCTATTCCTTTGTCCATCGCGGCACGCCGGAAAAGCCCGGCCTGGTGCTCGGGCTCGATCGCGGCGGCGCCTGCCGCGGCATCGCATTCCGGGTCGCGGAGCAGAATCGCGCCGCCACCGTCGCCTACTTGCGCGAGCGCGAACAGGTGACGTCCGTCTACCGCGAGGTGAAGCGCTCGGTGTGGCTGGAGAACGAGGCGCGGCAGCGCGTCAGCGCGCTGGCCTATGTGGTCGACCGCGGCCATGTGCAGTATGCCGGAAGGCTGTCGCTGGCGGACCAATTGCGTCACGTGCTGCAGGGTCACGGCCAGTCCGGCGTCAACCGCGACTATGTGCTGGCGACCGTGAAGGCGATCGAAGCCGAAGGTTTTCGCGATACGCAATTGCACCAGCTGGCACTGATGCTGCACGATTCGCACCCGGTCTTGCAGCGGAAAACGCCTGCGGAATAGGCGTTTGCGGCATTTTCGCCCCCCTGCTTCGATGAGGTGGAAAACGGGGTGACGCAAATGGCGTTCTGGGCTAGGTGTCCCGCATGGGCACGACATCACGCCGTTTCGACGGCTTCTTCAAAAGCGAATTCAGGGTCAACGAAGCCGTCGGACGCAGCGTCAGCTACGTCCGGGACGGCAAGCTGTTGGGTGGCAATTCGGGGTTCGCCCACATCGGGACCTATCGTTTCGACGGCGAGGCGATCGCCGTCGAGGTGACCAGCCGCCGGCACAATTTCGGCGCCGCTCATCAATCGCTGCTCGGTTCCGACGTTTCGACCATTGCGGTCACCGGACGGGCGGTCGGAAACGCGTTTTGCTTTGAGGGCGGCTCGCCGCAAATGCCCAACGCGACGTTTCGATCCGTGATGACGCCGCTCGACGAGAGCGAACTCGCAGCCCCCGGCACGATCGGCGAAGGCGGCATTTCCGACGGGCTGTACTCGATTCACCTCAAAATCCTGGACGGCATGCCCGGCGGCTTGACCGGCGTCATGCTGCTGAACAACGGCCGCATCGTCGGCGGCGATGCCTTCTTCTATTACCTCGGGTCGTATTCATCATCGAACGGCCGCTGGAAGGGCCAGATGGTCAATCAGGAACACACCCCGGCGCGGGGTGAGGACCCGGTCTTTGGCGGGCATGAAATCGGAATCGGGTTTTCCGGAACATGCGATGCGGAGGGCGGCACCCTCGAGGGGACTGCGCTGGCGGGCAAGCGAAGCATCCGCTTCGAAGCCGAGCTGAAACTGATCTGCGCGGCTTAGAGCGTTTTCCAGCGAAGTGGACACCGGTTCGCGTAAAGAAAACGCGTCAAAACAAGAATCTGGAGCCCCGTTCGGATTCCATCGGAACGGAAAAGGCTAGGAAGCCACACCGACCATCAATTCGCCTGCGCGGTCGCCGGACGGCGCGGCGCCGTCGAACCGGTCGGCTGATCGCCGTCGGGCAAAAGCTCGATGCCGATATCGGCAAGCGTCACCCGTAATTCGGCGGCGACATATTTTACATATTCCGACAGCAGCAGGCGGAAGGTTACGCCTGAGGTCCACCACGGCTCGTCGCGCCATCGGTCGCCGACCACCGAGAACGGGATCAGTTCGATATCCGGCATCGCATGCGACAATTCAACGATCGCCCGCGGCATATGGTAGTTCGAAGTCACCACGATCAACGACTTGAAGCCGCGCTCCTTGACCCAGCGCCGCGTCTCCGCCGCGTTGCTTCGCGTGTTGACGGCCGAGCGGTCGAGGTCGACGCAGCAGCGCAGCAGCGAATGGTTGTCGGGCAGCGTGCGGGAAATGTCGCTGGCGGCGTTGGTCGGGTGCACGCCCGAAATCAAGAGCCGCTTGCCATAGCCGCCGGCCAGCAATTCCATCGCATCCGACACCCGCGACGAGCCGCCGGTCAGCACCACGATGCCGTCGGCATTGCGGGCCGGCTTGATTTCGACGCCGCGCAGTTGCGACAGGAAACCGATGAAGCCCACCGCCGCGCCGACGAAACCGAGCGCCAGCGTGGCGACGATGGTCGCCCGCAGCCACCCTCGCGGCCGCACGGCCGGCGCTTGTCGCGACGTATCGTCGGGTTGCACACGCATGCAGTTCTTGCTGTCCTCTCCGCTCGCAATTCTAGAAGTTTTTTGGGCGAAGTGGAGTCTGGTCCGGTGCCCTCCCCCGGATCAAGGCCCCTCGCTCGAAAACGCTTTAATCAATGTCGTCCAGCGTGGCGAACAGCGTCCGCCGCGATGCCCAGGCCGTGATCGCGGCGATCAGCACCGCCTGCGCCGCCAGCGCCAGATAGCCGGACGGACGCAGCGAGAACGTGCCCAGCAGTGCGGCAAATTGATCGCCGACCGGCGTGCCCGAGAACCAGCTCGCGATCGATTCCGAGAAACCAAAACCCAGCATTGCAGCGCCGCCGCCGATCAACCCGCCCTCGAGGCCGAGTCTCAGGAAATGCCGCAGGAAACGGTTGGCGATGTAGCTGTCGCCGGCGCCGACGAAATGCAGCACCTCGACGATCGGGCGGTTCGCCGCCATCGCGCCACGCGTCGCAAACGACACCGAAATGATGGTTGCCACGATCACCAGCGCCAGGATGCCGATGCCGGCGAATACCGTCGCCCCGGTCATCGAGCGCATGCGCTCGATCCAGGCGCGGTGATCGTCGACGCTGGCGGAGGGGGCTGCCTGCAACACCCGCGCGCGCAAGGCGGCGAGGTCGGGCGTGGTGCCGGGCTGCACCCTTGCCACGATGACGCGCGGCACCGGCAGTTGCTCGATCGACAGCCCGGTGCCGAGCCACGGCTCCAGCAATCTGGCCGACTCGTCCTTGGTGAAGGGCCGGACCTCGACGATGCCGGCCTGGGCCCGCATCGCCTCGACGGCCGCGATCGCATCGCGGTCGAGATCGCGGCCTGGCGAGGGGCGCACCTGGATGGTGATTTCGCTGGCGACTTCCGATTGCCACTCCGCCGCCGACGCGCTTACCAGCAGCACGGTGCCCGTGGTGATCGAGGCGAGGAACGTCATGATCGCGACCACCGCGACCAGCGCGCGGCCGGAGATCGAGGCGCGCGGCACGATCGGCGACATGTTGCGCGCCCGCGCCGGCACCTGCGGGCGTTCGTGCCCGAGATCGACCAGCGGACCATGCTCGTCACCGGATCTACTCATAGATATGCAGCCGTCCCTGATGCAGCACCAGACGCCGCGCCTCGTACTGATCCATCAGCGTGATGTCGTGGGTCGCGATGATCACGGCGGTGCCCGACTTGTTGAGCTCGATGAACAGCCGCAACAGCCGCCGGCCCAGCGTCGGATCGACGCTGCCGGTCGGCTCGTCCGCCAGCAATAATTGCGGCCGCGAGATCACCGCGCGCGCGATCGCCGCGCGTTGTTTTTCGCCGCCGGACAGAATCGGCGGCAGCGCATCCATGCGCTCGCCGAGCCCGACCCATTTCAACAGATCGATCACTTCGCGCCGGTAGCTGGATTCATCACGCCCCATGACGCGGAACGGCAGCGCCACGTTCTCATAGGTCGTCATGTGATCGAGCAGGCGGAAATCCTGCAAGACGATGCCGATGCGTTTGCGCAAATCCGCAATCTGGTCCTTGCCGAGCAGCGAGACGTCGTGGCCAAACAGATTGACCAGACCGCGCGTCGGCCGCATCGACAGGAATAACAGCCGCAGCAGCGAGGTCTTGCCGGCGCCCGACGGGCCCGTGAGGAACTGGAAAGAATGGGCCGGGATCAGGAACGACAGGTCGCGCAAAATCTCCGGGCCGAGCCCGTAGCGCAATCCAACATTTTCGAACCGAACCAAGCTCAGCTCCGCTCGAGATGGGCCTCGGCTTCTGCCTCGGCCTCGACGTTTGCCTGGGCCTCGACCGGAAACCCGTACCTAACAGTACCCTTGACAGTACCCTTGACAGTACCCTTGGGCTCGCAGCCCAGGTTTTGGGCGCGAACCGGACAAAACGGTTGTGCGACCGTTATGGTTTCCGATTCGTTAACGGTCGCCAGCTAGCATCGGCCCAAAGACACTGTGGAAACGGGCTCCATGCACATCGTCTGCCCCCATTGTACAACATCCTACGCGATCAAGCTGGCCACCTTGGGTGCCGCCGGCCGTACCGTGCGTTGTTCCCGCTGCAAGGAAACCTGGCTGGCCCGCCCCGAGGATGCGGTCGAGATCGCGCCTGCCGTGCCGGCGATGGCGGAAGCCGACCAGGGAGCCGGAAATGCCGAGGCGGACGCTGCCGCCGAGTGGGAGGCCATGGCCCGCCAGGAAGAGGCCCACGAGCCCCCGGTGGTCGACAGCCCGTCGATTTCGGCCGATTGGCCCGCCGAGGGCGAAGGTTCCCGGGGAAATGAAGCCGACTGGCCGTCGGTCGCCCAGCAGGATGCCGAGGCGCATCAGGAGGCGGTTTCCACCCACCGCTCGCGGCTGGCCAAGCTGTTCCGGCTGCCCAAATTGCCGTCCATGCGCCTGCCATCCATCAGCGCTCCCGTCGCCTGCGCCGCGATGGGCGCACTGGTCGTGGCGTTGATGTTCTGGCGCACCGACGTGGTGCGGCTGCTGCCGCAGACCGCGACGTTCTACAAGATGGTCGGGCTGGATGTGAATTTGCGCGGGCTGTCGTTCAAGGACATCAAGATCACCAACGAGACCGTCGACGGCAAGCCGGTGCTGGTCATCGAAGGCGTGATCGTCGGCGAGACCAGGAAGCCGGTCGAATTGCCGCGGCTGCGCTTTAGCGTTCGCGACGAACAGGGCGCGGAGATCTATGCCTGGAACGCGGTGCTCGAGCAGCCGGTGCTGAAGCCGGGCGAGCGCGCCTATTTCAAGTCGCGGCTGGCGTCGCCGCCGCCCGAAGGCCGCAATATTGATGTACGCTTCTTCAACAAGCGGGATCTGGCCGCCGGCCGCGCGTAAAATTGGCCGGACGTCCCGCTCGCAAATGAGCCGTTGCCATGCCGCGTGTATTGATTGCCGACGACGAAGACTCGATGCGCTCCCTGGTGGCGCGCGCCATCGCGATGGACGGCCATGAGACCGTCACCGCCGAGGACGGCGCCGAGGCGCTCGATATCCTCAACCGCGAAAAGGGTGCGTTCGACCTGCTGCTCACCGACATCCAGATGCCCGTGATGGACGGGATCGCGCTGGCGCTGGCAGCGGCGCGCGATTTCCCCAACCTGAAAATCCTGCTGATGACCGGCTTTGCCGATCAGCGCGAACGCGCCTCCGGCCTCAATGCGATCGTGCATGACGTGGTGACAAAGCCGTTTTCGGTGGCCGATATCCGCACCGCAGTCGCCGATGCGCTGGCGGCGCGGAAGGGGTAGCGCGGATCATCTTGTGAGCGGCTCAACACCCTCCCCTGGAGGGGTCCGAGACAAGCGAAGCTTGCTCGTGGGTCGGTTCGCATGAAGCGCAGCGAAATGCGAAACGGGGTGGGGTGACGGTCTCTCACCTTGCACACTGTTCGTGTGGAGAGACCGTCACCCCACCCCGCCGCTTCGCATCGACCCTCCCCCTCCAGGGGAGGGTAAGCACGCTGAAGCCGCTCTAGTAATCCTTCAGCAGCCGCTCGATGTAATCGAGTTCGATCTGCGGGCGGGCCGGATCGGCGAGGCGCCGGCGCAGTTCTTCCAGAATGCGGCGCACGCGTTGTACGTCGATCTCGCCGGGGATCTTCACCGAATAGTCGTCGCTGAACTCGTTGTTGCGCATCGGCCGCCCGAGCGGATCGGTATTCCTTTGCGCGCCCTGCTGCCGGCCGTTGGGATTGCCCGGACCGTCGCCGGGCTGGTCGCCGTCGCCCTGCTGCATGGCCTCGGCGAGACTCTGGGCGCCCTTGCGCAGCGCATCCAGCGCGCGGCCTTGCGAATCGACCGCGCCGTCGGCGTTGCCTTCGCCAAGCCGGCCGGAGGCGTCACCCATGGCGTTATCGGCTTGCTCGAGGCCGTCCTCGCCGTCGCCCTGGTCGCCGCCCGGCTGGCCTTGCTGACCCTGCTGACCCTTTTCGCCGCGCTGGCCTTTCTCGCCGCGCTGGCTCGGGCCCATGCCGCGCTTGGCGAGTTCTTCCTGCAATTTCTTCAAGCGGTCGCGCAGGCCCTGCTGGTCCTGCTGCAGGTCGCCCATGTTCTGCTCGCCCTGCTTGCCGCGCATGCGATCGCGCCGCGAATCCTGGCCCTGCTTGTACGTCTTGTCGCGCAATTGCTGCTGCTTGCGGATCATGTCGCCGAGCTCGTTCAGCGCCTGCTCCATGTCGTTGTCGCCGCCCTGCCCGGGCTGCGCCATCTGCAGGTTCTCCAGCATCTGCTGCAGCTGTTCGAGCAATTGCTTTGCCGCATCCTTGTCGCCGGAGCGTGACAGCCGCTCCATCCGGTCGAGCATGCTCTTGAGATCCTGCTGGCTCAGCATCTTGGTATTGGGATCGAGCGGCCGCGCCAGTTGCTGCGGATTGTTCTTGAGCTGTTCGGCGAGCTGGCGCAGGAAATTATCCAGCGCGGCGCGCAGATTGTCGGTGAGTTTCTTGATCTCCTCGTCGCTGGCGCCGCGCTCCAGCGCCTGCTTCAGCGCCTCCTGCGCCGCGCGCAACGCCTTGTCGACATCGGTGATGTTGCCGTCCTCGATCGTGACCGCGAGCGACCACAGGCTCGCCACCACCTCGCGCATGGCATCGTCAGTGCGCGCCGCCTCGAGCTGGCGCGAGACGCTGTAGAGGCCGAGATAGTGGCCGGCTTCCGGCGTAAACAATTCCGGCGCGATCATCAGCGCGGCAAGCGCGGCATAGACCTGCCCGTTCTGGTTGGCGTCGAGCGCCAGGATACGGCGCTGCTCGATCAGCGCGCGCGCCAAGGGCTTGGTGAACAGCCGCTCCGGCAGCCGCATGTTGAACGGCTCGCTGCGGCCCTCATTGCCGGCCTCGTCCTTGGCCGTCAGCGTCAGCGTGACGTCGGCGCCGGCATAGGGATCTTCGCTGAGATCCTTGACGGTCTGGCCGACACCATTGCGGGTGCGCGCGTTCGGCAGCGCCAGCGGAAACTGCGGCGCCGGGAACAGGGGGCGCGCCTCGGTGGTTTTTTCGGCAGTCTTCTCGGCAGCCTTGTCTCCGCCTTTGGCGCCCTTTGCCGGTTCCTTGCCGATTTCCCTGACTGCTTCCTTGCCGGAATCGGCCGGCCGGGCCGCGAACGAGGCGCGGGCTTCGGTGACGCCGTAATCATCCTCGAGCTTGTAGGACATCTGCAGCGAGCCGCGGGCCTGGCGCTCGGGATCCTTCGCCAGCGAAATGGTCGGGGCGCGGTCGGGCGTCGCGGCGAACCGCCATTGCGGCTGACCGGCCGGTGCGCGGACATGCGCGGTACCGTCGCCGGCAATCTTGAAATGCCGCTCGTTGGTGCCCTTCGGCGCCTGTTCGCTGGGCGCGACTTCAGTGACGCCGCCACCCACCACGACATCGATCGAGCCGCCGCTGGAGCGCACCAGCAGCGTGCTGCCGGCCGGAACCGCCAGCGGCCCGCTATTGGGTCCAGCGTCCTTGCTCGCGGCGGAAAGAATGATCGGCGGCTTGCTGGTGTAGACCGGCGGCGTCACCCAGGCATCGACCCGGACATTGGCCGGCGCCAGCACGCCGTTCCAGTCGAAGGCGGCCGCGATGCGCATCGCGCGTTCGTCACCGGCGGCAAAATAGGCCGCCACCGCCATCACCATGACCAGCGCACGCAGCGCCCAGGGATCGTGGATCGGCAGCCGCGGCGACGGCAGACCGGCGCGGATCCGCTTGATCGAGGCCAGCGTCCGCTCGCGCTGCTCCTTCCAGAGCGCCAGCGCGATCGGATCCTTGCTGGCCAGCGTGTCGGTGAGCGCGGTCGCCGGGCGATGGCGAATGCCGGTGCCGCGGTCGAGCCGGCTCAGGCTCTCCTCACGGGTCGGCCAGCGATAGCGCAAGATCGGGTACAACGCGCCGAGCGCCAGGCCTGCGAACAAGGCAATGCCGACGACACGGGCGACAAACGGCAGCGCCAGCCACAATCCGGCCCAGGACGCCACCAGAAACAGTCCGACGACGGTCAACAGCCGGGCCAGAATCGGCCACCCGCGCTCCCACGCGATCGCATATTGGGCCCGCTGCAGGGCCTGCGTCAGTTGAAGCCGCGCCACCGCATCCGGCTCGCGCGCTGGCTCCGTGGGGTCAGGGTTGGCGCCGTTCAATAAACTCTCCGGGTTGCCGACAAATCAGCCTAGCACAGCGGCGGCAATGAGGCACCCGTTTCCACGGCTAACCCACACCCGGAAATACGCATAACACGAAGGCGTGACTGCGGGGCTTCGACCCCCTACCGTCCGCCCGACTCCGTAAAAACACCGAAGGAAACGTCATGGACAAGAAGACCTACGACAAGGGCCTGGAAGTGCGCAAAGCCGTGCTCGGCGAGGCCTATGTCAACAACGCCCTGAAGAACGTCGACGATTTCAACCGGCCGTTCCAGGAACTGCTCACCGAATATTGCTGGGGCGCGGTGTGGGGCCGCGAGGAACTGCCGCGCAAGACCCGCAGCATGCTCAACCTCGCCATGATCTCGATCCTGAACCGGCCGCATGAACTACGCACCCACATCAAGGGCGCGCTGACCAACGGCGTGACCAAGGACGAGATCCGCGAAATCTTCATGCAGGTCGCGATCTATGCCGGCGCGCCCGCCGGCGTCGACAGCTTTCGCATCGCGCGCGAAGTGTTCGCGGAAATGGACAAGGGCTGAGAGTCAGCCACATCAACCGTCTCTAATCCGTCATTGCGAGCGAAGCGAAGCAATCCACCTCGCCGCACAAAGATAGAATGGATTGCGTCGCTGCGCTCTCATGCACAAACGCTGCGCGTTTGTTGCAGACAATGACGAAACAAGGAAATAACACCATGGAAATCGGATTCATCGGCCTCGGCAAGATGGGCTTCCCGATGGCGCGCCGCCTGATCGAGGCAGGCCATCAGCTCACCGTGTTCGATACGCGGAAGGAAGCCACCGACAAGCTTGTGGCGCTCGGCGCGCAAGTGGCGTCATCGCCAAAGGATATCGCCGATCGCTGTGAAACGGTGCTGGCGAGCCTGCCGTCGCTGCAGGCCTCGCTCGACGTCGCAACCGGCGCCGGCGGCGTGATCGAAGGCAAGCGCGTCAAGCGCTTCGTCGACCTCTCCACCGTCGGCTCGCAAATGGCAACGCGGATTCACGGCTTCCTGGCCGCGAAGAACATCGTGCAGATCGACTCTCCCGTCAGCGGCGGCGTCGGCGGCGCGGAAAAGGGCACGCTCGCCGTGATGGTGTCGGGCCTGCGTGCCGATTGCGACATGCTGAAGCCCGCGCTCGGCGTCATCGGCAAGGTGTTCTTCATTGGCGAGAAACCGGGTTCCGCGCAGACCATGAAGCTCGCCAATAATTTCCTGTCAGCCACCGCGATGGTGGCGACCTCGGAAGCGGTGGTGATGGGCGTCAAATCAGGGCTCGATCCCGCCGTGATGGTCGACGTGATCAACGCCGGTTCGGGAATGAATACCGCCAGCCGCGACAAGTTTCCCCGTGCCGTGCTGCCGCGAACGTTCGACTTCGGCTTCGCCACCGGACTGATGGTGAAAGACGTGCGGCTCGCGCTGGACGAAATGAAATCGCTGGGGCTGTCGATGGAAGTCGCCGAAGCGGTCGGGCGCCTGTGGGAAGTGGTGATCCGCGATCAGGGCGCGGAGTCGGATTTCACCGAGGCGATCAAGCCGATCGAAAAGGCCGCGGGTGTCGTGGTGGGCGGGGCCAAGGGCGGCAGCCACGCCGCGAAGTAAGGCATCGCGTAGGATTAGGTGGAGCGACATGCTCCACCACCTACGCGCCCGATCCGCTCAGTAACCCTGGCGATAACGCCGGCCGCTACCTTCCGGACGCCCGCCATAATACGGATTCTCGATGCACTGGGCGGGAAGGCCCAGCGCCGTCGCGTTGCACTGCTCCAGCGAGGTGTAGGCGCACTCAATGCGTTCACCACCGAAAGTCTGGATCTGCTTGATACAGACTGGATAGCGCGGATTATAGGTCTGGGCGTGCGCCGGCGACGTCGCCGAAACCGCCGCCATCGTCAAGACAGCCAAAGCCAGAATGCGCATCGGAATCTCCTTTGAAATCGGCACAGTGTCAGCGCGCGCTGACAAATATGCCTTGGGTCACAGCCACGGCGCCTGCCGGTCCATCGCGATCAGTTCGTCGACTTCGATACGCGGACGCACCACCGCGAATTGATCGTCCTTGACCAGCACTTCGGGCACCAGCGCGCGGGTGTTGTAAAAGCCTGACTGCACCGCACCGTAGGCGCCGGCGGTCATGATCGCCAGGAGATCGCCGGCCCTGGGCTCGGGGATCTGGCGGTCGAGCGCCAAATAATCTCCGGTTTCGCAGACCGGCCCGACCACGTCGGCCGTGATCGTCGGCGTGCCTGGCGCAGCTTCGCGGACCGGCAGGATGTCGTGATGGGCTTCATACAGCGTGGGGCGGATCAGATCGTTCATCGCGGCATCGATGACGACGAAATTCTTGGCGTCGCCCGGCTTCACATAGATCACGCGTGCCACGAGGATGCCGGCATTGCCGACGATCATCCGGCCCGGCTCGAACATCAGCGTGCAGCCGAGATTGTGCGTCACCCGCTTGACCATCGCGGCATAGGCGGACGGCAGCGGCGGCGCTTCGCGGTCCATGTGATAGGGAATGCCGAGCCCACCGCCGAAGTCGATATGCGAGATGTTGTGGCCGTCGGCGCGCAAGGTCCGCACGAAGTCGGAGAGAATCCGGAACGCGGTCTCCATCCGGCTGAGATCCGTGATCTGGCTGCCGATATGCATGTCGGTGCCGGTGACCTCGATCCCGGGCAGCCTTGCGGCACGGGCGTAGACCTCGCGGGCGCGCGCAATCGGCACGCCGAACTTGTTCTCGGATTTCCCGGTGGCGATCTTGGCGTGGGTGCCGGCATCGACGTCGGGATTGACGCGCACCGAAATCCGCGCGGTCCGGCCCATTTCGACCGCGAGCCGCGACAACAATTCCAGTTCAGGCTCGGATTCGACGTTGATGCAGAGGATATCCGCCGCCAGCGCCGCGCGAAGTTCCGCCTCGGTCTTGCCGACGCCGGAAAACAGGATCTTGTTTGCGGGTATTCCCGCCGCCAGCGCGCGCTTCAACTCGCCGCCGGAAACCACGTCGGCGCCGGCGCCAAGTTTCGCCAGCGTGCGCAGCACCGACTGGTTGGAATTGGCCTTCATGGCGTAGCAGACCAGTGTCTTCTCGCCGGCGAAGGCCTCGGTGAACACCCGGTAATGGCGCTCCAGCGTCGCGGTCGAATAGCAATAGAACGGCGTTCCCACGGCATCCGCGAGATCGGAAAGATTGACCGCCTCGGCGTGGAGCACGCCGTTGCGATAGTCGAAATGATTCATGGTGCGCGCGCTCAGTTACCCAGCAGCGGGTCGAGTATGAATGGTTTCTTTTTGCCCCTGGCCGCCTCCGGCTGGGCGTCGGACCCGAAGCCCGGATTGTATACGCCCGGCTGGGCCGCGCGCTCGGCCTCCGAATCGGTGGCCGCGGATTGCGCCGACGCATTCGAGGCGTTCGGCGGCAGATCAAGGCCGCCCTTGCGGCCGCAGCCGCCGAGCGCAAGCGCGCTCACGCTCAGCAGGATGATGGCCCATCCCGACGATGTCGGCCGGTAGTTACGTGTCACGACGAAATCCCCAATGCGCGCCGCACCATACAAAGATTGCCTTGCGATGGCGAGGCCTGACGCCCCCATGAAACCCAAGAAAAACCCAAGAAATTACAGCGAAATTTTTGGCCTCAGCCCAATTTTCGCTCTTTTTCCAGCCGCTTAAGCCAGGACTTGGCCTGAGCCGCCACATTCTTCGGCGCGGTGCCGCCATAGCTGGTGCGGCTCTTGACCGACGCTTCCACCGACAGCACGCGCAGCGCCTCGCCCGTAATCTTCGGCTCGACCTCCTGCATCGCCTGCAGCGGCAGTTCGTGCAGCGCCACGCCCTGTTTCGAGGCAAGACCGACGATGCGCCCGGTGACGTGATGGGCGTCGCGGAACGGCATTTTCAGCGTCCGCACCAGCCAGTCGGCGAGGTCGGTGGCGGTGGCATAGCCCTCGCCCGCGGCCGCCTTCATCCTGTTCTCGTCGGGCACGAGGTCGGCAACCATGCCGGTCATCGCCCGGATCGCCAGCGAGAGGGCGGCGAACGCTTCCATCGCGCCCTGCTTGTCCTCCTGCATGTCCTTTTGATAGGCGAGCGGCAGCCCCTTCATCACGATCAGGAGCGCCGTCAGCGCGCCGATCACCCGCCCGGTCTTGGCGCGCACCAGTTCGGCCGCATCGGGGTTGCGCTTTTGCGGCATGATCGACGAGCCGGTGGTGAACTTGTCGCTCAGCCTGATGAGGCCGACCAGCGGCGAGGTCCAGATCACGATCTCCTCGGCGAAGCGCGACATATGCACCGCCGCGATCGACGCCGCCGAAAGGGTCTCGAGCACGAAGTCGCGGTCCGAGACTGCGTCGAGCGAATTGGCCATCGGCCGGTCGAAGCCGAGCGCCTTGGCGGTGGCGTGACGGTCGATCGGAAACGAGGTGCCGGCGAGCGCGGCCGCACCGAGCGGCGATTCGTTCAGCCGCTTGCGTGCGTCGGCAAAGCGGCCGCGGTCGCGCGCGGCCATCTCGACATAGGCCAGGAGATGATGCCCGAACGTCACGGGTTGCGCGGTCTGCAGATGGGTGAAGCCGGGCATCACGGTGCCGGCGTGTTCCAGCGCCCGCTCTACCAGGACATGTTGGAACGCGGCCAGCGCCGCGTCGGTCTCATCGATGGTGTCGCGCACATAGAGACGAAAATCGGTCGCGACCTGGTCGTTGCGCGAACGCGCGGTATGCAGCCGGCCGGCGGCGGGCCCGATCAGATCGGTCAGCCGGCTCTCGACGTTCATATGAATGTCTTCGAGCGCACGCTTGAAATCGAACGCGCCTTTTTCGATTTCTGACAGAATCGTGTCTAGACCTTTGCCGATATTTTTCGCATCACCCGCGGTGATAATGCCCTGCGCCGCAAGCATCGCGGCGTGGGCCTTGGACGCGGCGATGTCCTGGGAATACATGTGACGGTCGACGTCGATGGAGACGTTGATTTCCTCCATGATCGCATCGGGACGTTCGGTGAACCGGCCGCCCCACATCTTGTTGCTCATGACTTCTCGCTCACGACTTCTTATTCAGGTGCTGGCTATTCAGGTCTGGCATTTATCGTCGAAACCGGCGAAACGCCGTGCCGGTTTCGGCCGTAACATGAGCACTGCATAGCCGTATCTGATACAGGATGACAAACGATATGCCCGAAACGCCTGCCTCTCGCCCGGCCGCCACACGCCGGATCCCCATCGCCGTCGGCGCGGTCCTGATTGGGGCGGCGATCGGTTTTGCCGGGGTCTACGGGTTCGGCAGCTTCAAGCGCGGCTCGGGCGGCGATGCCGCCTGTGCGGGCGCGGTCGAGCTGGCGCGCAAGATCGGGCCTTTGGCGCATGGCGAGGTCGCCGCGCTGACCATGGCCACCAGCCCGCTCCGGCTGCCTGACCTCGCGTTCGATGATGCCGAGGGCAAGCCCCGAAAACTCTCCGACTGGCGCGGCAAGACCGTGCTGGTCAATCTGTGGGCCACCTGGTGCGTGCCCTGCCGGAAAGAGATGCCGGCGCTCGACAGCCTGCAGACCAAGCTCGGCGGCAAGGATTTCGAGGTGGTCGCGATCAACATCGACACCCGCGATCCCGACAAGCCCAAAAACTTCCTGAAAGAGGCCAATCTGACCAAATTGGCCTATTTCACCGACGCAAAAGCCAAGGTTTTTCAGGATCTTAAGGGCATCGGCAAGGCGCTGGGCATGCCGACCTCAATCCTGGTGGACGGCCAGGGCTGCGAAATCGCCAATCTGGCCGGTCCCGCCGAATGGGCCAGCGACGACGCGATTGCGCTGATCAAGGCCGCGGTGAAGCCGGTGGCGGCGGGGTTCTAAGGATTTAGGCGATCGCGTTCAGATTGCCGCCGACGCCCGGCGCCAGGTTGGCCGTCGAGGGGGTGCCGAGCAGGGTCTGGACCGCGAATTTCTCGGCGTCGTTGTTCTGTTTGATGATCGAGGTCTGAATCTGCTGCTGCAGACCGCCCGCCTGCATGGCGAGCATGCTCGACACCATAGCCATCATGTCCATACGCAAGACTCCCGAAACGCCGGAGGGACCCTAGCGGGCGGTGGTTAATGATCGGTTTTCAGCCCGCGCTCGCCGCGAAGGCTGCGCCGAGGGTGCGCAGCGTCTGCCGCGTGCGGGGATCGGAAGGTTTCGAGTAAAGGATGACTTCGCGGGAGGGCAATGGCGGCAGACCGAGCCGCGGCCCGAGATCGACGGTATCTGACGGCGCCACCCGGCGCGCCAGCGCGGCCACCGCAAGGCCTGCGGATATGGCGGCTCCAATGGTTGCAAGCCCGCCGCCGACGAAGGCCTCGGTCCATTGGATGCCGGCGGCGTCGAGCACGTCGACCGCCATGGCGCGAACGCTGCAAGGCTCGGCCTGGGTCGCCAGACGCAGCGGCTCGCCGGGCTGGCGATAAAAATCCGGCGAGGCCATCCAGCCGAATGGCTCTTCGAACAACACGTCGCCGTCGCGGCGCTTGGCATCGTGGCGCAGCACGATCGCGGCATCGAGCGTGCCGTCGTCGAAGGCCGCCAGCACGGTGCGGGACGTATCGACCTGCAATTGCATCACCAGACCCGGATCGGTGGCGTTCATCCGCTTCAACAACGCGGGCAGTTCTGTTCCGACGATGTGGTGGCTGATGCCGACCACCAGCCGGCGGTGTTCGACGACGAAGGCCCCGATCGCCGACTGATGCGCGGCAACGAGGTTGCGCGCCGCGCCGAGGAAGGCCGAGCCCTCCGCGGACAGACGAACCAGGCGCGGCGTTCGCTCCAGCAGCCGCCGGCCCAGCCCGTCTTCCAGCCGCTTGATCTTCAGGCTGACCGCAGATTGCGTGGTGTCCATCGCCTCCGCCGCGCGGGTGAAGCTGTTCAGGTCAGCCACCAGCACAAAGGCCTGGACCGCCTCGACGTCGAGCGCCTTCATGGCCATCTATTTAAAAATGAAATCACTGAAATAGTATTCCATACCATTTTACAATGATCAAGAGGCGCCTAGGTTTGGTCGACGCCAACCGATCGACGCCAGGAGATCCACCATGCCACTCACCCGGGTTTCATTGCGACGGGGCAAGCCCGCCGCCTACCACAAGGCCATCCTTGAAGGCCTCTACCGCGCCATGCGCGAGACCTTCGATGTGCCCGAAGGCGATCGCTTCATGACGATCTCGGAACATGACGAAGGCGATTTCGTCTACGGCGCAGACTATCTCGGCATCAAGCGCAGCGACGATCTGGTGATTATTCAACTCACCGTCAGCAACACGCGGCCGGTGGCGCAAAAGCAGAAGCTGTATCGACGCATCGTCGAGCTTCTCGCCGAAAGCCCCGGCCTGCGGCCTGAGGACATCTTCATCAACCTCGTCGAGGTGCTTCCCGAAAACTGGTCGTTCGGCCATGGCGAGGCGCAATACGTCCGGTGACCGCCATGCCAGCACTTTCGCCGCGCATGCACGGCATTCACGCTTCCCCCGCATCGATCCTGCGCCGCCGCGCCCGCGAGCTGCGCGCGGCCGGCCGCGACATCATCGAGTTGTCTTCGGGCAATCTCGACTTTGCAACGCCGGACCATGTGATCGCCGCCGCGCACGCCGCGGCACTGCGCGGCGAAACCCGTTATACCGACGTCGACGGCACGCGGGAGCTGAAGCGGGCGGTGCGTGCCGCATTGCTGCGCGACCGTCGTCTCAGCTATGCGCAGGACGAGATCATCATCTGCAACGGCTCGACGCAGGCACTGTTCAACGCCTGCAGGCGACGCTGGCGCTGGGTGACGAGGTGATCATCCCTGCGCCCTATTGGGCGCCCTATCTCGATCAGGTCCGCCTGAGCGGCGGAACGCCGGTCATCGTGCCCTGCCCGCAGAACAACGGTTTCAAGCTGCGCGCGGACGATCTGCGGACGGCGATCACGGCGCGCACGCGCTGGCTCATCATCAACAATCCCGTCAATCCCTCCGGCGCCGTTTACTCGGCGGGCGAATTGTCCGCCATCGCCGCGGTGCTGTTGCAGCATCCGGACATCTGGATCCTCGCCGACGGCCTCTACGAGCACATGGTGTTTGGCGGCATCCCCGCGCCGACGCTCGCCGCAATCGAGCCCCGCCTGAGGCCACGGACGCTGACTATCAGCGGCGTTGCCAAGAGCTACGCCATGATGGGATGGCGGGTCGGTTATGCCGCCGGACCTTCCGCGCTGATCCGTGCGATGACCACGGTCCAGTCGCAGACCACCAACGGCGCTTCATCGATCAGCCAGGCCGCCGCGGTGGCAGCGCTCAACGGACCGCAGGAACTTTTGTCCGAACGCGCTTCCGTCCTGCGCAGCAAGCGCGACCTTTTTGGCGAGATAGTGAATGATTGCGTGGGTCTGTCGTGCGAGCCGCCGGAAGGCACGTTCTACCTGCTGATCGCCTGCGCCGGGGTGATCGGCAAACGTAGCCCGGACGGCAAGCTGATCGCCACCGACCGCGACTTTGCGGCTTACCTGCTCGACCACGCCGATCTGGTGGTCGTTGCCGGCGAGGATTTCGGCTTGTCGCCCTATATCCGCGTCAGCTTTGCCAATCCGACATCGACCATCGAGGAAGCGGGAAGGCGATTGCAGCGCGCATGCGACGCGCTGCGGTGACGCGTCGGCGGCCGCTCGACCTGACTGACGAGAGGAATTACCGCGTCGGCACCGGCTTGTCGCCGCGGTAGTCGTAGAAACCGCGCTGGGTCTTGCGGCCGAGCCAGCCGGCTTCGACGTATTTCACAAGCAGCGGGCACGGCCGGTATTTCGAATCCGCCAGCCCCTCATGCAGCACCTGCATGATCGACAGGCAGGTATCGAGGCCGATGAAATCGGCCAGCTCCAGCGGCCCCATCGGATGGTGCGCGCCGAGCTTCATCGCCGCATCGATCGCCTCGACGTTGCCGACGCCTTCATACAGCGTGTAGATCGCCTCGTTGATCATCGGCAGCAGGATGCGATTGACGATGAAGGCCGGGAAATCCTCGGACACCGCGATCTGCTTGCCGACCTTGGTGACAAAGGCCTTGGCGGTATCGAACGTCTCGTCATCGGTGGCGATGCCGCGGATCAGTTCGACCAGTTCCATCGCGGGCACCGGATTCATGAAATGAATGCCGATGAACTTCTCGGGGCGGTCGGTCGAGGCGGCGAGCCGTGTGATCGAAATCGACGAGGAATTGGTGGCGACGATAGCTTCCGGCTTCAGCACCGCGCAGACGTCGTGGAAGATCTTGCGCTTGACCTCTTCCTTTTCGACCGCGGTTTCGATCACGAGGTCGCAGTCCGAAAGCCCTTCGATGGTTTCGGTCGAGGTGATACGGTCCAGCGCCTGCTTGCGCGCGTCCTCGGTGATCATCTTTTTGACGACCTGGCGCGACAGGTTGCCGTTGATGGTCGCCATCGCCGATTTCAGCCGATCGGCGGACACGTCGTTGAGCACCACGTCCAGGCCGGCCAGCGCCGCCACATGGGCGATGCCATTGCCCATCTGGCCCGAGCCGATCACGCCGACCTTCTTGATTGTCACCGCCATCTTGTCATCCACCCGAACGGCACGCATATCGCGCCAGTTCATCCCGTTAGGCCCCGGTCCGAACCGAGGCTTAAACCTGTTTTCGACGCGTTTTCTTCAAGCGAACCCGGTAGCCACTTCGCTTGAAAACGCTGTCCCTAGATTAACACCGGCCGGAGCTTACGCGTCCGGCCGCTGTTTGACTGCCGTTATTTTCCGAGCTTGCCGAGCGCCTCGGTCAATTCCGGAACCGCCTGGTACAAATCCGCAACCAGGCCGTAATCGGCAACCTGGAAAATCGGCGCGTCCTCATCCTTGTTGATCGCAACGATCACCTTGGAATCCTTCATGCCGGCGAGATGCTGGATCGCGCCGGAAATGCCGATCGCGACATAGAGCTCCGGCGCCACCACCTTGCCGGTCTGGCCGACCTGCCAGTCGTTCGGCGCATAGCCGGCATCGACGGCGGCGCGCGAGGCGCCGACGCCGGCGCCCAGCTTGTCGGCGAGCGGCTCGATGTACTTGGCAAAGTTCTCGCGGCTCTGCATGGCGCGGCCGCCGGAGACGATGATTTTTGCGGACGTCAGTTCGGGGCGGTCGCTTTTCGCGACTTCCTCACCGACGAAGGTGGAGAGGCCCGGATCGGCCGCCGAGGCGGCGTTCTCGATCGCAGCACTGCCGCCGTCGCCGGCCGCGGCGAAGGTCGAGGTCCGTACCGTGATGACCTTCTTGGCGTCCTTGGACTTCACGGTCTGGATCGCGTTGCCGGCATAGATCGGCCGCTCGAACGTATCGGGCGAAACCACCTTGATGATTTCGGACACCTGCATCACGTCGAGTAACGCTGCGACGCGCGGCATCACGTTCTTGAAGCGCGAAGTCGCGGGCGCGACGAAGGCGTCATAGGACGGCGCCAGCGCCACGATCAGCGCCGCCAGCGGCTCGGCAAGGTCGTGGGCATAGGCGTCGCCCTCGGCAACCAGCACCTTGGTGACGCCGGCCAGCTTTGCCGCCGCCTCGGCCGCCGCCTTGGTGCCCTGGCCGCCACCGGCGACCAGCACGTGAACCTCGGCACCCAGCTGGGTGGCCGCGGTCAGCGCCTTGTTGGTGGAGTCCTTGAGGGCCTCATGGTCGTGTTCGGCAATCAACAGCGTGGTCATCAGAGAACCCCGGCTTCGTTCTTGAGCTTCGAAATCAGTTCGGCGACGTCCTTGACCTTGACGCCTCCCTTGCGGCCGGGCGGTTCGGTGGTTTTCAGCACTTCAAGATGCGGCGTGAGATCGACGCTGTAGTCGGCCGCACTCTTGTCGGCGATCGGCTTCTTCTTCGCCTTCATGATGTTGGGCAGCGAGGCGTAGCGCGGCTCGTTGAGCCGCAGATCGGTGGTGACGATGGCCGGCCCCTTCAGCTTCAGGGTCTGCAGGCCGCCGTCGACTTCGCGCGTCACCTTGAAATCGGAACCGTCGACTTCGAGCTTGGAAGCGAAGGTCGCCTGCGACCAGCCGAGCAGTGCAGCCAGCATCTGGCCGGTCTGGTTCGAATCGTCGTCGATCGCCTGCTTGCCGAGGATGACGAGGCCAGGCTTCTCTTCGTCGACGATAGCCTTGAGAATCTTGGCGACCGCCAGCGGTTCGACATTGCCTTCGGCCTTGACGAGGATGCCGCGGTCGGCGCCCATCGCAAGACCGGTCCGGATCGTCTCGGAGGCCTGCGCGGGCCCGATCGATACCACCACCACTTCGGTCGCCTTGCCGGCTTCCTTCAGCCGCAGCGCTTCCTCGACGGCGATTTCGTCGAACGGATTCATCGACATCTTCACGTTGGCGAGTTCCACGCCCGTTCCGTCGCTCTTGACGCGGACCTTGACGTTGTAATCGACCACCCGTTTTACCGGCACAAGAACCTTCATCGATCCTCTTTCGCTTGAATTCTGGGGTTTGGTTGGCTCTTTATAGCTTGGGCGCGGAACCTAATGGTCCCGCTATCGGCGGTCAACGCGCGAAAGCCAAAAATCGACCCCTTTGGAAGGCCACTCTAGCGGTTCTGGCCGGGCACCCACAACACGTCCCCGGCGCCATTATCGTTCATGGCGCGGCTGGCGACGAACAGGAAATCCGACAGGCGGTTCATATATTGTATGGCAGGCTCGCTGACCGGCTCTTCCGGCCTGGCCGCCAGTTCCACCATGATCCGTTCCGCCCTGCGACATATGGTGCGAGCGAGATGCAGGTATGCCGCAGCGGAGGTGCCGCCGGGCAGCACAAAGGAGGTCAGGGGCGCCAGATGGGCGTTGAGCGTATCGATATCGCGCTCGAGCCGCTCGACCTGGCTGGACAGCATGCGCAGCCGCTCCGCCTTGCCGTCGCGCTGGGGCACCGCGAGATCGGCGCCGAGATCGAACAGGTCGTTCTGGATCAGGCCCAGCATCGCATCGAGTTCGCGCGCCTGCGCCAGATGCAGCCGCACCACGCCGATCGCGGCGTTGGTCTCGTCCACGGTTCCATAGGCGCTGACGCGCAGATCGTATTTCGGGCGGCGTTCGCCGCTGCCGAGCGCGGTGGTGCCGTCGTCGCCGGTCCGCGTGTAGATTCGATTAAGCACGACCATTGGCGGGTCCCCTCTTGCTTGCCCTATTTGCCCATCGCCCAGACCACGGCCATCGTGATGACGATGGCGATGAATTGCAGCAACACCCGCAGCCGCATCAGATTCTGCGAGCGACTGGGCGAGCCGCCCCGCATCATGTTGATGAGACCCAATAGCAGCACGATCGCAACGGCAGCGACCGCGATGGGCAGAACAATCGAACCAAAAAAGGATGCCATCGGCGCTACATAACACCGCGCCGGGCCGGCCGCCATACGTTCACAGAGCCTGCACAGACGCCTGATCGATCTGGCTTTTAGCCCAATAATATCAGAAGCTCAGAGCGAACCGTCAATCGCCGGGCCAGGTGGCATGTGAGGCAGGTCAAGTACGTCTATCACGTCGTGGTGGATGCCTTTTACGAGTTCCTCATCGACGATGGCTGGGCGATCGCCAGCCATATCGCGCTGTCGACGCTGATGGCGCTGTTTCCGTTCCTGATCGTGCTGACGTCGCTGGCCGCTTTTGTCGGGTCCAAGGAACTCGCCGACCAGGCGGTCGGGCTGCTGCTGCAGGTTTGGCCGCAACAGGTCGCCGATTCGCTTTCAGGCGAAATCCACGACGTGCTGACCACGACCCGCGGCGACTTGCTGACCATCGGCGCGGTGCTGGCGGTGTATTTCGCCTCGAATGGCGTCGAGGCGCTGCGGGTGGCGCTGAACCGCGCCTATTCCGTGATCGAGCCGCGCAGCTGGTACTGGCTGCGGCTGGAGTCGATCGGCTACACGCTGGTCGCCGCCTTCACCGCGCTGGCGATGGCGTTCCTGATCGTGCTGTTTCCCCTGATGCTGGAGGCGGCACGGCGCCACATTCCGTTTTTCGTCGAGAGCAACGAACACTTCCTCAACGTCACCCGCTACAGCATCACGATTGGCGCGTTGATCGTGGCGCTGTTCATCCTGCACGCCTGGCTGCCGGCGGGACGCAGGGGATTTGTGCAGATCCTGCCCGGCATCATCTTCACCATGGTGGCGTCGCTGGTATCGGGCATCGTCTTCGGCCAGTATCTGGCGCGCTTCGCCAATAATTACGTGACGATGTATGCGGGCCTCGCATCGGTCATCATCGCGCTGGTGTTTTTGTATTTCCTCGCCGCGATCTTCGTCTATGGCGGCGAACTCAACGCGGCGATCATCAAGTCGCGGCTGCCGCGCGGCGTGTCGCTTCAAGCAGCGCAGTCGCTAGCGCACGTGGACTGACAGGCTTGACCAGGAAGGCGTCGGCCCCCGCAGCGCGCGAGGCCACCTCATCCTCGCCGCGCCCCGACACGCAGATGATGGCGATGCGGCCGAGCGGCGGAGGGAGCGCCCGAATGCGCCTGATAGCCTCGATGCCGTCGATGCCCGGCAGCACCATGTCCATCAGCACCGCGTCGAAACTGCCTTGCGCGATCCGCTCCGGCGCGGCCTCGCCCTGGCCGATGAACTCGGTCTGGTGGCCGAGTTCGGTCAGGATGGCGTTCAGCACGACGCGGCCGAACGGATTGTCCTCGACGCTGAGCAGGTGCAGGGACCGCAGCGCGCCGGTCGACGGCTCGCCATCGGCCCCCGTGATGATCGTAATCGGGCCCTTGGCCGGCGCCATCACGACGCTGAGCGTGAAGGTGGTGCCGCCGCCGCGCCGTTGCGTCACCACGATGTCGCCGCCCATGGCGCGCGCGAGTTGCTTGACCGACGACAGCCCAAGCCCGGTGCCGCCGAACTTTGAGGCGATCGAGACATTGGCCTGCGAGAACGGGCGGAACAGGCGCTTGATCTCGCTGAGCGTGAGGCCGATGCCGCTGTCGGAAACCGCAAAGGCGACGCCGATTTTGCCCCTGGGCGCGCGCAGCGGCGACACGACAAGCGTGACGCTGCCCTGTTCGGTGAATTTCACCGCATTGTCGATCAGGTTCTCCAGCGCCGCCCGCAGCCTTACGGGATCGCCGACCGCGAATGCCGGCAGCTTTTCGGAAATCTCGACCGACGACTGCAGACCCTTCGCCGCCGCCCGCCCGGTCAGCGAATCGCCGGCGTTGCGCGCCAGCGTGCGCAGATCGAAGAAATCGTGGCGCACGGTGAGCCCGGGACCGCTGCTGCGCGCGGCATCGACGAACAAGGTCGCAAGGCTCGCCAGATGTTCCGCGCCGGCCTTGATGGTGTCGACCCAGCGCCGTTCGCGCTCGTCGAGGTCGGAGGTGGCCAACAGATTGCTGATCGCCAGAATGCCGGTCAGCGGCGTGCGCACCTCGTGGGCAAAGGCCGCCAGTGCCACTTCGACCACGCCGGGCCCGGCCGCCGCCTTCCGCGGACCGCGTTTCTTCGCGCCAACGCGCGATACGCGCTTCTTCTTCGGCTGCTTCCTGGTCAGCCGTGTTGTACGCCGTGAACGCGGTGATGCCGCCATGATCCCCTGACCCAGCCTGGAACCAAGCATGGCATGCCACGGCGGCCGGAGTCACGATGGGCTTTGGGCAACCCTCAGTAATTACGGAAGTCCGACCAGCCGGCGGATGTCGGCGGGCGTGGCGCCCTGGCCGCGCAATTCGCGCAAGGCGGTGGCCTTGGTCGACTTCGACAGTTTCTGTCCGGCGTCGTCGAGGACCAGCCGGTGATGCCGGTAGGCCGGTTGCGGAATACCGAGCAGCGATTGCAGCAGCCGGTGCACGCTGGTCGACCAGAACAGGTCCTGCCCACGCACCACGTCGGTGACGCCCTGCAGGGCGTCGTCGATCACGACCGACAGATGATAGCTGGTCGGCGTCTCCTTGCGCGCCAGGATGACGTCGCCCCAGGCTTCCGGCCGGGCGGCCACGCGCCCGGTTTCACCGCCAGCGCCCTCGCCGTGCTCGATCCAGGCGAGATCGGGCGCTTGTGCCATGGCCGCCGCCATATCGAGCCGCAACGCGTAAGGCAGGCCCTGATCGATCAATCGCCGCCGCGCCGGCGCGGAAAACGACTTCGCCGCACCCGAATAGAGCGGCGCGCCATCGGGATCACGCGGCCAGGACGCTCCGGTTTTCGCGGCGGATTCCCGTTCGGCCACCAGACGGGCGATTTCCGTGCGGCTCTCGAAGGCTGGATAGATCAGGCCGCGGCCTGACAGTTTTTCCACCGCTTCGCCAAAGTCGGAAAGATGTTCGGACTGCCGCCGCACCGGCGCCTCCCAGCTAATGCCGAGCCATTCGAGGTCTTGATAGATCGCCGCCTCGAATTCCGGCCGGCACCGCGTCGCGTCGATATCCTCGATGCGCAGCAGGAATCTTCCGCCGTTCTCGCGCGCCAGCTCGAAATTCAACAGCGCCGAAAAAGCGTGGCCAAGATGGAGGTAGCCATTGGGGCTTGGCGCAAATCGGAACACGGGTGACGGCATTGATCTCTTTCGCGGGACATGATGGTTTTAACGGGCAATGACCATTCACCTCAACTCCCAGGCCGACCTCGAAGACGCGATTGCGGCCCTCGTCGTACAGGACAAGCGGCTCAAACCGATTCTCGAACTCACGGGCATGCCGGCGCTGCGCCAGCGCGAGCCGGGCTTTGCCGGGCTGGCGCATATCGTGTGCGGGCAGCAGCTTTCCACCGCCAGCGCCGGGGCGATCTGGGGACGCCTCACCGCCGCGTTCGATCCGTTCGATCCCGAGCCCATCCGCAAGGCGCGCGCCGAGCGGCTCGGACGGCTCGGCCTTTCGGCGGCCAAGATCAAGACGCTGAAGAACATCGCGCGCGAACTGGCCGCGGAGCGATTGAACCTCGACGTGCTGGCGGAAGAGGACGCCGACGCCGCGCACCATACGTTGACCGCGCTGCATGGCATCGGCCCGTGGACCGCCGACGTCTATCTGCTGTTCTGCCTCGGCCATGGCGATGCCTGGCCGGCCGGCGACATCGCGATCCAGGAAGCCATCAAAATCGGCCTCGGCCTGAAGACGCGTCCGACCGCCAAACAGATGGCGCCGCTGGCCGAACCATGGCGTCCGATGCGCGGAGCTGCCGCGCATCTGTGGTGGAGCTATTATCGCGTGCTGAAGAAGCGCGAGGGTGTGCTCGCGAAGTAACCTTAGCCGCGCAGCCTGACCCGGTCCTCGCGCGCGCATGCCGTGACGAAGTTGATCACCGCGCGCACCGCGGGAAGCTCGACGAGATCCGGATGCGCCAGCAGAAAGAGATCGGCCACGCTGACGAGCTTTTGCGGCGCGACCCGCACCAGATCGGGATCTTCAGCGGCGACGAAGCATGACAGCGCCGATATCCCGAGGCCGGCCTTCGCCGCGGCCAGCATGTCGCCCTGCGACGAACAGCGCAGCACCACCGATCCCTGCCGGGTGATGAGATCGCTCCAGCGCGCCAGCCGTTCGTTCGACGCCCGGTCGGCGAAGCCGATCACGCTGTGCCCCTTCCATTCGTCGCGCCGCTCCGGCAGCCGCCGCCGCGCCGCATAGGCGCGCGAGGCGTAGAAGCCGGTGCCGAGCCGGCCGATCCGGCGGCCGATCAGATTCTCTTCGCCGCTATCCACCGGGCGCAGCACGACATCAGCCTCGCGGCGGCGCACACTGGCCGGAAACGGATGGGTGATGATCTCGATCTGGATATGGTCGTGCGCACGCAGGAACGGGCCCAGCCGCGGCATCAGCCAGTGCGAGGCAAAGGTCGCCCCGATCGAGAGCTTGACCACGCCGCGGGCGTCCGCCCCGGTCGCCGACACCGCCGCCTCGGCGCGCAGCGCCGCCGCCGCCATGGCATCGACATGCTCACGGAATTTGCGGCCCTGCGCGGTCAGCGACAGGCCTTCGTTGGAGCGCGCGAACAGGGGTATGCCGAGCTGACCTTCCAGTTCGGCGATCTTGCGGCCGACCGTCGGATGGCTGGAACGGAGCTGGCGCGCCGCCGCGGCAAAGCTGCGGGTTTCGGCCACCGCGACGAAGGTCTTGCACAGGTCCCAGTCCATCGGCGATCAGGCCCATATGTTCATTACTGAATGGTCAGCTGTTCAATATTGAACGTCGAAGGCGGCCCGTCCAGCCCTATAATGCAGCGCATAAGCAAGCCGGCTGGAGCGGAACCGCTCGCCGGCATTGAAACCCAAAGGGAGGATTGAATGCCGTTGCCAGCGTCGCTTGCCAATTCGCTTGAACTGCCGGTGGTCGGCTCGCCGTTGTTCATCGTGTCCGGGCCGGAACTCGTGATCGCACAGTGCAAGGCCGGGATCGTCGGATCGTTTCCGGCGCTGAACGCGCGGCCGGTCGAGAAGCTCGACGAATGGCTGAGCCAAATCGAGAACGAACTCGGCGAGTACAAGGCGCTGCACCCGACGAAGAAGGTCGCACCCTATGCGGTCAACCAGATCTGCCACGCCTCCAACGACCGGCTGATGAAGGACATGGAAACCTGCGTCAAGCACCAGGTACCGATCATCATCACCTCGCTGCGGCCGCCGCTGGAGATCGTCGAAGCCGCGCATTCCTATGGCGGCGTCGTGTTCCACGACGTGATCAACGTCAAGCATGCGCGCAAAGCCGCCGAACAGGGCGTCGACGGCCTCATTCTGGTTTGCGCCGGCGCCGGCGGCCACGCCGGAACGCTGTCGCCGTTCGCGCTGCTGCGCGAGGTCAAGCAATGGTTCAAGGGCACCATCCTGCTGTCGGGCGCAATCTCCGACGGCTGGAGCATTGCCTCCGCGCTCGCGCTCGGCGCCGACCTCGCCTACATGGGCACGCGCTTCATCGCCACCGAAGAGGCCAATGCCGACCTCGCCTACAAGAAGGCGCTGACCGAGCACGCCGCGCACGACATCGTCTATTCGAACCTGTTCACCGGCGTGCACGGCAATTATCTCGGCCCCTCGATCGTGGCCGCGGGTCTCGATCCCGACAATCTGCCGGTCGCCGACAAGACCAAGATGAATTTCGGCTCCGGCGGCAACACCAAGTCCAAGGCATGGCGCGACATCTGGGGCTCGGGCCAGGGCATCGGTCAGATCAATGATGCACCGCCGGTCGCCGAACTGGTCGCGCGCCTGAAAGCCGAGTTCGACGACGCCGGCAGCGACTTTCTGAGAAGGGCGCGCGCTTAGGCGGCGCGCTCCTCGGCTTCGACAATAATCAAAACAGAGGGATGGGAACGATGAGCGTGTCACGCACTGCATTGAGCATTGTGTTCGCAATGTTGGCGACCGCAGCCGTCGCCGCCGACGACAAGGGCGAAATCCGCATCGGCCAGACGCTGCCCTATAGCGGACCGGTATCCGGCTTCGGCGTTATCGGCCGGGCGCAGGAGGCCTATTTCGAGAAGGTCAACGCGGACGGCGGCATCAACGGCCGCAAAGTCAAGTTCATCACCCTCGACGACGCCTACTCGCCGCCCAAGACGGTGGAGCAGACCCGAAAGCTGGTCGAGCAGGAGGAAGTGCTGGTCATGTTCGGCTCGCTGGGCACCGCGACCAACAACGCCGTGCACCGCTACCTCAACAACAAGAAGGTCCCACAGCTGTTCGTGCTGAGCGGCGCCACCAAATGGGCCGACCCGAAGCATTACCCGTGGACCATGCCGGGCATGGCGACCTATCAGTCCGAGGGCGTCGTCTATGCCAAGTACATCCTGCAGACCAAGCCGGACGCGAAGATCGCCATCCTGGCGCAAAACGACGATTTCGGCCGCGACTATGTCGCGGGCTTCAAGCGCGCGCTGGGAGACAAGGCCGCGACCATGATCGTCTCCGAGGCGAGCTATGAGACCAGTGCGCCGACCATCGCTTCGCAGCTTGCGACGCTGAAAGCCTCCGGCGCCAACGTGATGTTCGGCGTCGTGCTCGGGAAGTTTACCTCCCAGATGATCAAGGGCGTCGCCGAACTGAACTGGAAGCCGGACCTGTTGTTCGTGCCGACATCGGCGTCATCGATCTCGTTCCTGGAGCCCGGCGGACTGGAAAACGCGGTCGGGTTGATCTCGTCGAGCAATCAGAAGGACACGATGGACGCGCAATGGGCCAACGATGCCGGGGTGAAGGAGTATTTCGCGTTCATGAAGCAGTATTTGCCCAATGCCGACCTGAACAATTCGAACTACGCGGCGGGATACCATTATGCCAACCTGATGACGAAGGTGCTGGCGGCGTGCAAGGACGATTTGAGCCGCGAGAACATCATGCGGCAGGCCGCTTCGCTGCGCCAGGTTTCGCTGCCGCTGCTGTTGCCTGATATAACGGTGTCGACCGATGCCGAGGATTATCTGCCGTTCCAGCAATTGCGGCTGCGGCGCTTCGACGGCAAGAGCTGGGTCGGTTTTGGTGAAATTCTGGACGACCGATAAGGAGCACGCAACGTGATCATCGGCGGCGAACGTTCCATCAGCTACCCCCAGATCCACGACCGCATCGCGCGCGCGGCGACGGGATTTCAAAGCCTCGGCCTTGGCGGCGGCACGCCGGTCGCGATGATGCTGCGCAATGATTTTGCGTTGTTCGAGGTTACCGGCGCAGCCGCCGCGCTCGGCAGCCCGGTGGTGCCGATCAACTGGCACCTCAAGGCCGAGGAGGTCGCCTATATCCTGGCCGACAGCGGCGCCGAGATTTTGGTCTGCCATGCGGACCTGTTGCCGCAAATCAGGGACGGGCTATCGGCTCATATCAGATTGCTGATCGTGACCACCCCGCCGGAGATCGCCGCGGCGTTCAATGTTGCGCCCGCGCTGACGCAAATCCCTGACGGCATGACCGACTGGGACGCCTGGCGCGACACCCATGCGCCATCGCAGCAGCCGCCGATCGGCAGCGCGCCGATGTTCTATACGTCAGGCACCACGGGTCTGCCTAAAGGCGTGCGGCGCAAGCCGATGAAGCCGGAACAGCAGGCGGCTTCGGCACGCGTCGGCGGCATCGCTTATGGCGTCAAGCCGAACGACGATCAGGTCATCCTGATGAACGGCCCGATGTACCATTCGGCGCCAAGCTCCTACGGCATGCTGGCGTTTCGAAGCGGCTGCACGATCGTGCTCGAACCGCGCTTCGATCCAGAGGACATGCTGCAACTGATCACACGCCATCGCGTCACCCACATGCATATGGTGCCGACCATGTTCGTGCGGCTGCTGCGGCTGCCGGACGAGGTGAAGCAGCGTTACGATCTGTCGTCGCTGCGCTTCGTGGTCCACGGCGCGGCCCCGTGCCCGCCGCAGGTCAAACGCGCCATGATCGAATGGTGGGGACCGGTCATCAACGAATATTTCGGCTCGACTGAAACCGGAATCCCGGTGTGGCACTCGGCCGAAGAGGCGCTGGCCAAACCCGGCACCGTCGGCCGCGCCATCGAAGGCGGTGTCGTGAAGATCTTCCGTCCCGACGGCGAACTGTGCGGCGTCAACGAACCCGGCGAGATCTTCATGCGGCAGATGTCGGTGCCGGATTTCGACTATCACGGCAAGGCCGAGGCGCGCGCCGAGGCCGGACGCGACGGCCTCGTCAGCGTCGGCGACGTCGGCTACCTCGACGAGGACGGCTATCTGTTCCTGTGCGATCGCAAACGCGACATGGTGATCTCAGGCGGCGTCAACATCTATCCCGCCGAAATCGAGAACGCGCTGATCGGCATGGAGGGCGTGCGCGACTGCGCGGTGTTCGGCATTCCCGACGACGAATTCGGTGAACGGCTGTTTGCCTGCATCGAGCCCGACACCAATGCTGCGCTATCGCCGGCGGCGGTGCAGGAATTCCTGCGCACGCGGCTCGCCAATTTCAAGGTGCCAAAGGACATCCAGTTCATGGACGCAATGCCGCGCGAAGCCACCGGCAAGATTTTTAAACGCAAGTTGCGCGATCTCCACGCCGAGGGCCAACTGCGCGCGATTGTGTGATCCGTCTCTCCGTCATTGCGAGCGCAGCGAAGCAATCCATCTCTCCGCACGAGGATAGATGGATTGCTTCGTCGCTACGCTCCTCGCAATGACGATTAATAGAACAGCGTTTGAATCGAACAACGTTTTAAGCAACGTTACTGTTGCAAAACGTTCATCGGATGGCGCAAAGATCACCGCACGTCACAAGCAGGGATCGAGCAAATGAACGCCACCGACTTCATCGTCGCCCGCAACGATCTGCAGCAATGCAAGTCGATCGAAACGCAACTGCCTGACGCGGCCGCGTTGCCGGCCGACGCGCTGCTGGTGAAGGTGACGCATTTCGCCTTCACCGCCAACAACATCACCTATGCCGTGATGGGCGATGCGTTGAAATACTGGCAGCTGTTTCCGGCGCCAAAGGATTTTGGAAATATTCCGGTGTGGGGCTTTGGCGAGGTGATCGCCTCGAAGCATCCGAACGTCGCCGTGGGTGAAACCCTGTTCGGCTATTTCCCGATGGCGACGCATCTCGTGATCGAGGCCGCCGACGTCACCAAGCGCGGTTTGCGCGACGGCGCCGCGCATCGGCAGGTCGCAGCGCCGGTTTACAACGCCTATGCCCGCGTCAGCGGCGATCCGGCGTTCACCGGCAAGCAGGGCGACTATCAGGCGCTGCTGCGGCCGCTGTTCATGCTGTCGTTCCTGGTCGACGACTTCCTCGCCGAAAATGATTTCTATGGCGCGCGCCGCGTGATGTTGTCGTCGGCCTCCAGCAAGACCGCCTACGGCCTTGCGCATCTGCTGCACCGACGTGACGGGATCAAGGTGATCGGGCTGACCTCGGCTCCGAACGTCGCCTTCGTCAAATCGCTCGGCTGTTACGACGAGGTCGTGACCTACGACGCCGTGACATCGATCCCTGCGGATTCCCCGGTCACCCTCAACGGCCGCGTCGGACCAGGGGCATATCCTGTCGATTTAGAGATAACCGCTATCTCCTCACGCCCTTCCTGCAGTCTCCCGAATGGGTATAGGCTCGCGGGAACAGGGATAACGCCGCACAGACGGCCGGTGACGAGAAACGCGCATGCTCGACAGGACGGACGACATTTCGGTAGCCGCCGACAACTGGCTGGCGCAGTTCGAAGAGGCGCTGGCGAAATCCGATAGCGGCCTGCTGAAGTCGCTGTTCCATGCCGACAGCCATTGGCGCGACGTGCTGGCGTTGAGCTGGAACATCCAGACAGTCAACGGCGCCGACGCCATCCTGAACGAGCTCGCGCTTCACGCGCCGGCCGCTGGCCCTGTTGGATTTGCGGTGGATCCCAACCGCGCCGCCCCGCGCAAGGTGATGCGCGCCGGCACCAACGCAATCGAGGCGATCTTCAAGTTCGAGACCAGGGTCGGACGCGGCAGCGGCATCATCCGCCTGATCCCGGACGCCGCCAATGTCCTGAAGGCCTGGACGCTGCTGACCGAACTCGGCGAACTCAAGGGCTTTGAAGAGCAGATCGGCGTAGCGCGGCCGCGCGGCAACGCCTATTCGCGCGATTTCCGCGGCCCCAACTGGCTCGATCTACGCAAGGCGTCTGCCGGCTATGCCGAACACGACCCCACCGTGCTGGTGATCGGCGGTGGACAATCCGGCCTCTCGATCGCGGCGCGGCTGAAGCAATTGAATGTCGATACGCTGATCGTCGATCGCGAGAAGCGCATCGGCGACAATTGGCGCAAGCGCTATCACGCGCTGACGCTGCATAATCAAGTGCAGGTCAACCACCTGCCCTACATGTACTTCCCGCCGAACTGGCCGACTTACATCCCGAAGGACAAGCTCGCCAACTGGTTCGAGGCCTATGTCGAAGCCATGGAGTTGAACTTCTGGACCGAGACCGAGTTCGAGGGCGGCAGCTACGACGAGCATGAACAGCGCTGGACCGTGACGCTGCGCCGCGCCGACGGCAGCACGCGCACCATGCATCCGCGCCATGTGGTGCTGGCCACCGGCGTCAGCGGCATTGCGAGCCGGCCCGAGATTGCCGGCCTGAAGGATTTTCGCGGCACTGTGATGCATTCCAGCCAGTACGACGACGGCGAGAACTGGAAGGGCAAGCGCGCGATCGTGGTCGGCACCGGCAACAGCGGCCACGACATCGCGCAGGACCTGCATTCGAGCGGCGCCGCGGTGACGCTGTTTCAGCGCTCATCGACGCTGGTCGTCAGCATCGAGCCCTCGGCGCAACTGGTGTACGCGCCCTACAATGAGGGCACGCTCGAGGACAACGATCTGATCGCGACCTCGATGCCGCTGAAGGTCGCGCGGAGGAGCCATGCGCTGACCACGGAGAGATCAAAGGAGCTCGACAAGGAACTGCTTGAGGGACTGGCGCGCGCGGGCTTCAAACTCGATTTCGGCGAGGATAATACCGGCTGGCAGTTCAAATACCTCACGCGCGGCGGCGGTTATTACTTCAACGTCGGCTGCTCCGATTTGATCGTCAAAGGCGATATCGCTCTGAAGCAGTTCGCCGACGTCGAGAGCTTTGTCGCCGATGGCGCTGACATGAAGGACGGCGAGACCATCACCGCTGATCTCGTCGTGCTGGCGACCGGCTACAAGCGCCAGGAAGAGCTGGTGCGGCTATTGTTCGGCGAAGCCGTCATGAACCGCGTCGGCACCATCTGGGGCTTTGGCGACGGCCAGGAGCTGCGCAACATGTACACCCGCACCGGCCAGCCCGGCCTGTGGTTCATCGCCGGCGGCCTCGCGCAATGCCGCATCGGATCGAAGCACCTGGCGCTGCAGATCAAGGCGATCGAGGAAGGGTTGCTGCCGCGGGGTGCGAAGCCTGCTGCGGCCGTCGCGTGAATCAAGTAACATCATGGGGGACTACACATGCCATCCATTCTGGGCTCGGGCGAACACCGGTATCGCGTGGTGGAGAACTGGGCGAAGCTGCCCGATGGCTGGAGCCTGACCGACGTCGCTTCCGTCGCGGTCGACAGCCGCGACCGCATCTACGTCTTCAACCGCGGCGCCCATCCGATGGTGGTGCTGGACCGCGAGGGGAATTTCCTCAGGAGCTGGGGCGAAGGCCTGTTCAACCGCGCCCATGGCCTGCACATCGACGCGGACGACAATCTCTACTGCACCGATGACGGCGACCACACCGTGCGCAAGTGCTCGGTCGACGGCAAGGTGCTGCTGACGATCGGCATCCCGAACCGGCCAAAGCCATATATGAGCGGCGAGCCGTTCCATCGCTGCACCCATACGGCACTGTCGCCGAAGGGCGAGATTTATGTCTCGGACGGTTACGGCAATGCCTGCGTTCACAAATACACGCCCGACGGCAAGCTGCTGAAGACCTGGGGCGAGCCGGGCTCCGATCCCGGCCAGTTCAACATCGTCCACAACATCGCAACCGACGTAGACGGCTTCGTTTATGTCGCCGACCGAGAGAACCATCGCGTGCAGGTGTTCGACGGCAACGGCAAATACGAGACCCAGTGGAATAATTTGCACCGGCCCTGCGCGCTGCATTGCTGCGGCGGCAAGCAGCCGCATTTCATTGTCGGCGAGCTCGGCCCCGGCATGCCGGTCAACCTGAACGTACCGAATCTCGGGCCGCGGCTCTCCATCGTCGACGCCAAGGGCCAGCGGATCGCCCGGCTCGGCGGCGAGGACGGCCCGGGGATCGAGACCGGCAAATTCCTCGCGCCCCACGGCCTGGCGCTGGATTCCAGAGGCGACATCTATGTCGGCGAAGTCGGCGTCACCAACTGGAAGACCAGCTTTCCGGACACGCCGATGCCGGCAGAGGTCGGCGTCGGGCGCTGCCTGCAGAAGCTGGAGAAGGTTTAGGGCCGGCCGCGCGGCTCGGGGCTTGGCGCGCCCGATCACGATGGATTGACCGCGGATGCCCGCCCCTGGAGATGCCTTGGAGATGCCTTGAAGGCCCGCGGAACCATGGCGATTCGTGGGCGGCATATGCTGGATAAGGCCCGGAACGCTCTTCACAATCCCGTCACGCTGCCTGTAGTATGCAGGGCGCATGCTGCTTCGCAGCTAACATGGGAGTCAGGAGCGTTTCTTGAACGCACACGTCTCGCAAGGCGGTTGGCCGGTACTCGTGCTGAATGCGGATTTCCGGCCGCTGAGTTACTACCCGCTGTCTCTCTGGTCGTGGCAGGACGCGATCAAGGCGGTGTTCCTCGACCGCGTCAACATCGTCGAGCATTACGACCGCGCGGTGCACAGCCCGAGCTTCGAGATCCAGCTGCCGAGCGTGGTGTCGCTCAAATCCTTCGTCAAGCCGACCACGCATCCCGCCTTCACCCGGTTCAACGTCTTCCTGCGCGACCGCTTCTGCTGCCAATATTGCCTGGCGCATGACGACCTCACCTTCGATCACATCATCCCGCGCAGCAAGGGCGGCCAGACCACCTGGGAGAACGTCGTCGCGGCCTGTTCGCCGTGCAATCTGCGCAAGGGCAACCTGACGCCGCAGCAGGCGCGGATGTTCCCAAGGCAACACCCGTTCGCGCCGACCGTCCATCAACTGCACCGCAACGGCCGCCTGTTTCCGCCGAACTATCTGCACGATAGCTGGCTGGATTATCTTTATTGGGATACCGAGCTCGATCCGTAGGATTTTGCGGGGGCAGCCGTAGGGTGGGCAAAGGCGCGACAGCGCCGTGCCCACCGTCTCGACAGCGGTATCCTGAATGGTGGGCACGCTGCGCTTTGCCCACCCTACGACCTCTCGCCTTTCAACCTGTCCGCCATCCGCTCAGCAATCGCCACCGTTGTCAGATGTGTGTTGGCGCGCGGGACTTCCGGCATGATGGAGGCGTCGATGACGCGCAAACCTGTGCAGCCGATCACGCGGCATTCGGGATCGACCACGGCGCGAGGGTCATCGGCGGCGCCCATGCGGCAGGTGCCGCTGGCGTGCTGGGCGTCGCTGCACTCCGTGAACAGCCAGTCGTCGAGTTCGGCTTCGCTGAGCGCCTCGTCCATCGAGCGGCCGGTCGCGCCATACTCGACGCGGTGGGCGATGTCGGTGATGGCGGGCTGCAGGCAGATCTCGCGCAGGCGGCGCACGCCGTCGCGCATCCGAACGAGATCGCTGCGGTCGGACAGCATGAGCTCCTCCACCGCCGGATCGATGGTCGGATCCGGCGTGGTGATGCGGACATGGCCCTGGCTGAACGCCTGGTAGACCGACACCGCGATGCGGCCGCGCGCGGTGCTGGCCGTCTGATTGACGTCGCGGGCGAGGTTGCCGGCGATCATGATCATGTCGTTCTCGCCGGCGCCTGCGAGGCCGGAGCTGTAGCGCAGGCAGCAATTGGTGTGGCGGTGCATCAGCGTATTGACCTGGCCGTGCTCGCGCAGATGCAGCAGCGCATCCATGATCGGATGATCGAGCAGGTTTTCGCCGACCGGCAGGTCGGCCAGAACAGGGATGCCCAACCCCTCCAGCAATGCCGCGGGGCCGATGCCGGAACGCTGCAGAATGGCAGGCGAGTGAATGGCACCGGCGCAGAGGATCACCTCATGCTTCGCTGTCGGCGCATATGATTTGCCGCCCATGCGGACCCGGACCGCGCGGGCGTGGAGCCGGTTGCCTTCGAACTCGATTGCTTCGACCAGGGCATCGCCGACGATCCGCAGATTGTCGCGGCCGCGCGCCGGTTCCAGATAGCCGTCATTGGTGGAGACGCGGCGTCCGGCCTCGCTGTTGATGGCGTAGGGCGAGACACCGGTGCCGTCAGGCGCATTGTGGTCGTCGCACCAGCCATAGCCGAGGCCGAGCGCGGACTGACGCAATGCGCGGTCCACGTTTCCCCAATCCGGCACCGGCGCGCGATACACCGGGATCGGGCCGCGATCGCCGTGATACGCCGCGTCCGGAAAATTCCTGTCGGTCTCGAGCTTGCAGAACCAGGGCAGCATCGCGTCCCAGCCCCATCCCTCACAGCCGCTGCTCTCCCAGCGGTCGAGATCGTCGGGCACCGCGCGGATGGCGATCTGGCCGTTGATCGTGGAACTGCCGCCCATGGCGCGACCGCGCCACAGCAGGCGCGGCGCCTGCCGCTCGGTTCGCCGTGCCAGGAGCTTGGGCCAGCGGAAATTGTCATCGCCGATGGCGCGCATCGGGTTCGGGATCTGGATGTGCTCCGGCGTGTCGGCAGTGCGAAAATCCTGCCCGGCCTCGAGCAGCAGCACGCGATGGGCGGGGTCCTCGCTGAGGCGCGCGGCCAGCGTGGCGCCGGCAGAGCCGCCGCCGATGATGATCGTGTCGTACTCCTGGTCAATCATGCGCTTTCACCGGCTGTCATTCCCTGACATATTTCTGGATGCGCCAGTTCAGCGTGTCGGCGACGAAGATCTCGTCGCGCGGGCTCACCGCGATGTAATGGGCTTCACCATACTTACCGAGCGTCTTGCCATGCCCTGCGCCTGATATTATCCCCACCACCTTGCCGTTGAGATCGAGCTTCATGATCTGGCCGGTGTGACCGGCCGCCAACCAGATGTGCTGGTCGTCGCCCATGAACAGTCCGCACGGCGCGCCGGAATGCTGGGACTGGCGGATGTAATTGCCGTCGGCGTCGAACACCTGGATGCGCTCGTTCTTGCGGTCGGCGATGTAGAGCAGCCCTTGCGCGTCGAACACCAGGGAGTGCGGCAGATCGAATTCACCGGGCCCCTTGCCGTTGCCGCCCCAGGTCTTGATGAAATTGCCGTCAGGATCGAACTTGATCACGCACGACGTGCCCTTGCCGTGGCCCTGCAGCACATAGATGTCGCCGGTCGGGCCGACCACGGCCTCGTTCGGTTCGTGGAACAGCCGCAGGTGCCCGAACGGATGCCACTCGCCGGTGTGGCCCTTGACGCCGAGCACCATTTCCAGCCGACCGGACGGATTGAACTTGTAGACCAGGTTCGCGGCGACGTCGGTTGCCCAGATATTATCCTGCGCGTCGATCCGCAGGCCGTGCGAGCGTTCGAACATGCCCTCGCCGAACCCGCGTATGAAATGGCCGTCGGGATCGAATTCCATCAGCGGCATCAGCCCGCGATGAATAACGAAGATGTTGCCTTTGGAATTGAAGGCAACGCCCGACGTGCCACGGAAATTCATGCCCGGCGGCAGCTTGAACGATTCGGCAACCGCCACATAGGGAAGTGGTGGGAATTCCATTCGCGCCGCCCCTCATGCGAAAAGCTCGTTCGCCAGGTCAGGCCCGCTCAACCCAGCGACATATCCAGCGGCGGCGCGACGTTATCCGGCAGCGGGCAGACATAGGGCGTGCGGGCGGTGCGCTTCTTGAGGTCGGCCTTGGCGGCGGCGATCAATTCCGGCTCGCCCAGCGCCTGAACGCCGAGCGCGGCCATCGCCTTGGCGGCCTGCACCATGGCCTTGTGGGCATGCGGGCTCTTGCCCTGGGCGACGATCTGCCAGGTGTGAAACGGCGTGCCGATGGCGACCGTCGGGGCGTGGACCTGAACGGTCGGGACCACCCAGCTGACATCGCCGACATCGGTCGAGCCGATCTGCGGATTGCGCTTGGCATCCAGCGGCACGATGAAATCGGCCAGCGGCCGGTCGGTCGGATCCATGCCGATCGAATGATAGACGGAGGCGATGTCCTTGTCGGTCAAGGTTGCACGGATTTTTGTGGCGAATTCCTTGTCCGCCTCGTCGAAATGCGGGGGGCCGAGATCCGTCATGATGCGGTGCAGGGTTTGCTCGAGCGGGGTGTTGTCCAGAACATTGGAGACGGCGGAAATGGTCCGCATCTCCACGCTGGTTTCGGTCATCAGTGCGGCGCCTTGCGCGATCTTGTGAACGCGCCCCACCAGCGCATTCATCCCGGGCAGATCGCGGTCGCGGATCGAATAGCGCACGCGGGCGTGGGCCTGCACCACGTTGGGGGCAATGCCGCCGGTATCGAGCAGCGCATAATGCACGCGGGCTTCGCTCGGCATGTGCTCGCGCATGTAATTGACGCCGACATTCATCAGTTCCACCGCATCGAGCGCGCTGCGGCCGAGATGCGGCGAGACCGCGGCATGCGACGCGCGCCCGGTGAAGATGAAATCCGCGCGGGTGTTGGCCAGCGACGGCGTCACCGCGACTTCCCAGAAGCTGTTCGGATGCCAGGTGATGGCAATGTCGGCATCATCGAAGGCGCCCGAGCGCACCATGAAGGTTTTCGCCGCACCACCTTCTTCGGCGGGGCAGCCGTAATAGCGCACGCGGCCCGGAATCTTGCTCGCGGCAAGCCAATCCTTCACGGCGGTGGCGGCGAGCAGCGCCGCCGAACCCAGCAAATTGTGGCCGCAGCCATGGCCATGGCCGCCGGTCTCGATGGGGCGATGTTCCGCGACGCCCGCCTCCTGGCTGAGACCGGGCAGCGCATCATATTCGCCAAGGAAGGCGATGACGGGACCGCCCTCCCCCCACTCGCCCATCAAGGCGGTAGGGATATCGGCGACATTCTCGGTGATGCGGAAACCCTGGTGGCGCAGTTCGGCCAGATGTTCGGCGGCAGAGCGTGCCTCGGTGTAGCAGACCTCGGGCATCGCCCAGACCCTGTCGGCCAAATCGATGAAGCGCGGCTTGATGACGTCAATGCCCCGCCAGATGTCGCTGCGATTGTCCATGCTACGGTCCCCGATCGTTGTTTGGATGAAATCGTATCAGCTTCGTCAGGCCCGGCCTAGCGCCGGGCGGGTGACCTGCCATGCGGCCGACGCGATGAATATGCGCCTGCGATCTCGCGGCGCGATGCGCCCGAGTCTTGCTGGGTAGCTCCTCGCCCTCGAAAATGAGGGCGCAGGGAAGACCGGGTGCGCGCTGCACCCGCGGTCCCGTGTGCGGTTTGCACTAAAAAGGCTGCACACGAG